>NZ_QPJT01000022.1:0-50609 GCF_003337415.1 Anaerobacterium chartisolvens
TTATACACTAAAAATATTATTTTTTCAAGTGTTTTTGGAATAAAAAAAGCGCGTATTTGCGCCGATTTCCTGAGTTTTGTATGCTGGTTTCTCCTAAAAAATTATGGTGTTAAAGTCTAAAGACGGGAATAGACCTTGGTATAAGTTTATAGCAATAAACCTGTTTTGTCAATATGCAAAATAAAAGCGGTTTCGGCCTAATTTGAAAAAAAATACATTTACTTTATTTCAATAATATGTTATAGTATTAGCGAAATAAATATTGTCTAATTAAACCGTTGACGTGGAGATAAAAATGCGCTATGCGCTCACAGGTGGTATAACGGGTCTATTACACTCGTCCTTGGCATTAGTGTCTATTGGGCGGGTGTTTTTATTTGTAAAAATTATTATTTGTAAAGAGGAGGAGTTTTTGATGCCCGGAATTGCGCAAAATAAACAGGGGCTAAAGGTGTTAATTGCCGGATCGGTGCTGCAGTTGTTTTTAGGTATTGTATATGTATGGAGCGTTTTTGTAATGCCGGTAAGCCAGTTTTATGGATGGGATGTCTCCAGTGTTAAGCTGACGACTTCCTACATGCTGAGCTTTTTTGTGGTGGGAATATTGATTGGAGGGAATCTGCAAGTAAAAATAGGCTCTACAAGGTCTGTTCTTTTAGGCGGGCTGCTGCTTTCGGCGGGCATGTTTGCCACAGCATTCATACCTCAGGCTTACGCATGGTTGGTTTACGTTACGTATGGCATTATCGGGGGCTTTGGGGTAGGTGTTGGGTATATCACCGTCATATCGGCAGCTCAAAAATGGTTTCCGAAAAACCGGGGCTTTGCAACAGGTATCAGCGTATGCGCATTTGGGTTTTCAACGGTAGTATTTGCTCCTCTGATTGAAACGCTTATTAAGCAATACGGTCTGCAAAATACGTTTTTAATACTTTCTGTCGGATTCTTTATCGTCGTATTAGCACTGTTTAGCTTTATTAAAATGCCCGATGAGAGCGTAACCGGCAATGCGGCTTCCACGGCGCTGCTTTCAAAAAGGCAATATACGGTGACAGAAATATTAAAAACAAAGGAGTTTTACTTTATAACCCTTTCGCTTATGCTGGCAACTGCCGCATTTTTTATTCTTAACCCATCATTTAAGACGTTTGCCATTGAAAGGGGACTTGACCCGGCAATGGGGACGGTGGTTGTTATGCTGACAGGTGTCGCAAATGCTCTGGGGCGTTTGGGAGTGCCATTTTTATCGGATAAAATAGGACGTGAAAAGGCCGCTCTTTCCATTATTGTTGCCACCGGGCTTTGCGCTCTGCTTTTGTGCTTTGTACAAGGGTTTATATTTATTGCGACAATTGTAGTTATTGCATTTTGTTACGGAGGATATTCCGGCATTTATCCCGTTATCACAGCGGACTATTTCGGTATTAAAAACGTCGGTTCAAATTATGGGGCGGTAATGGTGGGCTTTGCAATATCTGCGCTTGTATTCCCTATGATTTTAAATCATGTAGGGGACGTTACGGCAAAATTTATCATCTTAGCTTCTTTCGCTGTGGTTGGAGCGATATTGGTTATCCTGCTTATGCGGTCAAATAAAAAACAATAGGAGATGCTGGCATGTCTAAAAAACTACTAATGGGGAATGAAGCCATTGCTTTAGGTGCAATGCGGGCGGGCGTAAGTATTGTAACAGGCTACCCCGGGACGCCGTCTACAGAAGTGCTGGAAACTGTGGCGAAGCATAATGACGGCAGTATTTATGTGGAGTGGTCGGTCAATGAGAAGGTTGCTCTTGAAGTGGCGGCGGGAGGTGCATACGCCGGTGCTCGAGTCATGGTTACTATGAAGCAGGTGGGCCTTAATGTAGCGTCTGATCCTCTTATGAGCCTTAATTATGTGGGGGTAAAGGGAGGCATGGTTATTGTTGTAGCCGATGATCCCGGGCCGATTTCATCTCAAACAGAGCAGGACACACGTCACTTTGGCAAGTTTGCAAAGCTCGCGGTGTTTGACCCGTCTACCCCCGAAGAGGCATATACAATGATTGCCGACGCGTTTGACTATTCGGAGAAGTATGGCGCACCTGTGTTGTTCCGCCCTACTACGCGTGTCTGTCATAGCTGTGCCGATGTTGAGATGCTTGAAGGCATCCCCAGAAAAACACCTGAAGGGTTTGTCAAGGACAGCAGGTGGGTGATTTTCCCAAGGCTTGCCTATGCCAACCATATTAAAATTGAGGATAATCTCAAGGCCATGAGTGATGATTTTTCGCAGTACCAAAACAACATCCTCATCGGCAGCGGCAGCAGAGGCATAGCAACAGGAGGCGTCAGCTATGCATACACCTGCGAGGCGATTGGGGATTCTCCCGCCGGCTGCAAGCTTTTAAAGGTTTCCGCAATGCCTTTTCCGCAAAAGCTGGCGTTGGAATTTCTCCACGGGCTTGACGAGGTGCTTGTTGTCGAGGAGCTGGACCCTGTAATTGAGGATGAGCTGATAGCTCTTTGCGGGCTAAACAACATAAAAGTTGAGATAAAGGGTAAGCGTACAGGACATATTAAAAATGCCGGGGAGAATACCGTTGACAGCGTATCTTCGGCAATCAGGGCCTTCCTCGGCGAGGATGTTCAGGACATGCCTGCCCCGGAGCTGCCCCCGCTTCCCGTACGCCCGCCGGTGCTTTGCGCCGGCTGTCCGCACAGAGCCTCCTTCTTTGCGGTAAAGGAGGCGACAAAGGGCTTAAACGCTGTTTTTTCCGGCGATATCGGCTGCTATACGCTGGGTAACGCGATGCCGCTTGATATGGTCGATACCTGCTTGTGCATGGGCGGAGGTATTACCGTCGCGCAAGGGCT
This sequence comes from Anaerobacterium chartisolvens, assembly GCF_003337415.1. Lineage (GTDB taxonomy): Bacteria > Bacillota > Clostridia > Acetivibrionales > DSM-27016 > Anaerobacterium > Anaerobacterium chartisolvens. The sequence continues at coordinate 2,856 of NZ_QPJT01000022.1, forward strand.
TAACAGGGTGGAGCCGGACAGAATAAATTTTGCCTTTGTGGGAGATTCAACGTTTTTTCACACGGGAATACCGGGCATTATAAATGCTGTTTACAATCAATCAGACATAATAGTAGCCGTGCTTGACAACTCTACAACGGCCATGACAGGCAACCAGCCGCATCCGGGTTTGGGAAGGACTATGATGGGCAGCATTTCCGATAAAATCAGCATTTATAACGTTGTAGCAGCACTTAACGTTTCAAAAATTATCCGTGTAAACCCATTTGACTTAAAACAAGCAAAAGAGGCGGTAGCTTCTGTTATAAAAGAAAAGGGCGTGCGCGTTATTATATTTGAAGCACCCTGCATTGCTGTTTCTAAGGGTAAGGGCAGGTATTCTGTTGACAATTTGAAATGCAGCGGCTGCAAGGTTTGCATCAATAAGCTCGGATGTCCGGCAATAGAAATTGACATGGGAAAGGCAAAAATCAACCCGATCCTTTGCACCGGCTGCGGTGTATGTGCAAATGTATGTGGGATAGGGGCCATGCGAGGTGAAGGGTTATGATTAATTGTATGATAGCGGGTGTTGGCGGACAGGGAACGGTACTTGCCTCAAAGCTTATTGCGGCTGCGGCAATGAATAAGGGTCTTAATGTCCGCACAACAGAGACAATCGGTATGGCGCAGCGCGGGGGCTGTGTGGTAAGTCATATACGCATCGGCAGAAGCATTTATTCACCATTGATACCGCTTAAAGGAGTTCACGCGGCAATAGCATTTGAGCCTGCTGAGGCAGTGCGGATATTGCCGTATCTTGCCGACGATGGGGTGCTTATAGTATGTGATACTGCGGTTAAGCCTGTTACAAGCTCGCTTATCGGTGACACCTATCAGGCGTCTGTTATGTTGGATTACCTTAAGACTTATGCGGCAAGGCTTGTACCTGTAAGCGGGGAGAAGCTTTTAGCGCAATGCGGTAATGCAAAAGCGTTGAATGTAGCACTTTTGGGGACGGCAGTGCAGAGCGGAATACTGCCGTTTGGCGCGGAGGAGCTGAAACGCGCCATAAAGGAAATGCTGCCGCAGCATTTTTGGGAAATGAATATTGCTTCATTTGAAATTGGAAGGAGAATGTATAATGAAGTGTGAAATATTGGAAAAGATTAAGCAGTCTATGAAAAACGCAGTCAAGAGTGAGTTCTACAGAGATCATTTTTCAGGAATAGATATAAACGATATCAATTCTGAGGAGGATTTCAAAAAGCTTCCATTCACAGACAAGGAGGATTTACGGCGTGCTTACCCTCTTGGGCTTCAGGCTGTTCCCGATGATAAGATTGTCCGTATTCACTCTTCATCAGGCACTACAGGTACTCCTGTAATCATTCCCTATACAAAAAAGGATGTTGACGACTGGGCGATTATGTTTAAGCGCTGTTATGAAACCGCTCAAATCACAAATTTAGATCGCATACACATCACGCCGGGCTATGGATTATGGACGGCAGGAATAGGATTTCAAACAGGTGCGGAGCTGCTGGGGGCAATGTGCATTCCTATGGGACCGGGTAATACCGACAAGCAAATTCAGATGATGATGGATATGAAGTCCACCGTGCTTTGCGCAACCTCCTCATATGCACTTCTTCTTGCTGAAGAAATTGCAAAGCGCGGAGTTGGCGATAAAATTCATCTGAAAAAGGGTGTGATAGGCTCGGAGCGCTGGGGAGAAAAAATGCGCCGGCGCATTGCAGGGGAGCTTGGAGTTGAGCTTTATGACATTTACGGACTGACTGAAATCTATGGTCCAGGTATAGGCATGAGCTGTAAATATGAGTGCGGTATGCACATATGGACCGACTATCTTTATTTTGAGATTATTAACCCAAAGACAGGTGAGATTTTGCCCGACGGCGAAATTGGTGAGCTTGTAATTACAACACTGTGCAAGGAAGGCGCACCGCTTATCCGATACCGTACGCATGACCTGACAAGATTTATTCCCGGCACATGCCAGTGTGGGCTTGACTATCCAAGGATTGATACTCTGATTGGGCGTTCCGATGATATGGTAAAGGTTAGAGGAGCTATTATTTACCCAAGCAGAGTGGATGAGCTTCTTGCGACAATAGACGGTGTCAGCAGTGAGTATCAAATAATGATTGACCACTTAAACGGCAAGGACATTCTGACATTGTTTTTTGAAACGTCTCTTGAAATAGGCGATGCATCCGAAAAGCTTGTAAAGACCGTCGAGCATGAGTTTAAGGACAGGATCGGGATTATTCCCAAGGCAAAGGCTGTCGGTATGGGAGAGCTGCCTCGCAGTGAAAAGAAGTCAACGCGCGTGTTTGACAACAGGTATTAACGGGACCGATGAGCAAAAGATGCTTTACTTAAAATATAATAAAAGAAAGGTCTGCGGCAAATGAAGTACTTGATTATTAATGGCAGTCCTCGTAAGGGGAATACCTGGAAGCTGGTTGTGGCTGCCAAGGACAATATACGGAGAGTGGATAGCTCGGCAACATTCGATGAAATTCATTTAATCAAAGAAGGCCTGCCGTTTTGCTGTGGGTGCAGCGCCTGTTTTCGCCTGGGGCATGAAAAATGTCCGCACAGCGTAAAAATAATAGAAATAATAACGTCCATGGAGCGTGCGGATGGAATAATTATTGCTTCCACTACTTATTTCATGCGGGAGACGTCAGTATTGAAAAATTTATTTGATCATCTATGCTTTATGACGCACCGTCCCCATTTTTTTAAGAGCAAGGCGCTTATTATTACCACTACAGGGGGTGTGGGGGGAGGACAGGCTGCTAAAGGGATTTCGTCATTTTTGAAATCAATAGGCTTTAATCGGTGTTATTTGTTCAGTACCGCCTCTTATAGCTGGAATGATTATAAAATAAACGAAAAAACCGGATTAAGGCTGAGCAATGTTACCGGCAGGTTTTGCAAGGATGTTTTGTCAGGGAAGCTGCACAGCCCTTCCTGCTTGCTTCTTATCCCTTATAATCTTTTCAGGGGCATGTCCATTTCATATGCAAAAGGGTCGGAATTTGAAACTCAGGATGGCGTTCATTGGGCGGAGGACCACAGAAAAAACAGTGTATATGACAGCTCTGTCCATGTTCCCCTATACAAAAAGCTTTTTGGGCAGCTTTTCTATATAATCGGTAAATTTGCCGGAAGAAAGATGACGGTTACGTATAAAAAGGACTAACCATAACAGATTAAGTCCTTTTTATACTATTATTTATATATGTAGCGATAAAGATTTTACATGGAGGATATAACTTGATGGAAGAAATTTTTTTGGCCTGTAAGCAATTATATCCTCTATGTTTGTAAAATCTTTATCGCGTCCTATATAGCTTTAAGTCAGGGCATTTTTCCCAGGTGCTGTTTAGTCTGTTATAATGCCGGTGGACTCAAGCAGCTTGCTTGCCGCACCGGGATCTGCCTTTTGGGGGTCGAGCGGAAGAGTGAACATTGCGTGTGGCTTGGTGAAGCCCTCTGCAAAAGAGATATCGCCGTTTTGGCTTATAGTGAAAATATCTGCGCTGGGAGCCGTGCCCTCGTAGGCTGCAAGGTAAACTGTACGGTCAGCGAATATTTCAAGATTCTTGCATTCAAAAATGTAATAGTTTACGCCGTCATGTATAAATGACGAATAACCTCCGCCTAGAGTCCATGCATTCACCTGCCACGGCTTGTAGCCTGATATCAGAGGAGAGAACGAAATGCCTGTTTCTCCTGCCTCGTTTATTTTACTCTCGTCAGTATGGGCAATTGATGCAACAATATAGCTTTTGTCTGCTTCCGCCTCTTTGTCATATTCTGTGAGTCCCTTGCCGCTGACTATGCCATTCAGCGTAATAGTATAGTCCCCGGCCTTTCTGGACTGGTTAATTGTTATTGAATCTTTAGATTCGAAGGCACTTGCCAGTGCATTGTTTCCAGCTTTCAAAGCCACCTCCGGGGGCGATAATAATGCCGACAGCGCAAATGCTGTCCCTGTAAGCGCTGCAATAAGCGCAGCGGTAATAACAGATACTTTTATTATTTTACGAGTTTTCATTTTATCATTCTCCTTTTTTTGTGTTTTGTATTCTGCGGCACGACGCATAAGCTCAATAGTATCCTGTTCGAAGCTTTCCCTGAATTTTACCGAATCGACAGCGGCTTTGTATTTGTCTTTATTCATATAGTAACTCCTCTCTCTCCAGAATTGGCTTTAACAGCACTCTGGCACGTGACAGGCGGGTGCCGACCGTTGCCGCAGGCAGTTCAAGAATTTTTGCAATTTCCTTTATGGAATAATCCTCATAATAGTATAAATGGACCACGGTAACATACTTTTCCGGTAATGACTGCACAGCTGAAAGAAGCTGACAGTATTCATCCTGAGGCAATGTAAGACCTTCGTCCAGAGGGACATTTTTTCTGGCTGACGACTTTAGCATATCACAAGATAAATTGATAACTGTGCGAATCAGCCATGCTTTTTCATGATCATCATTGCGAAACCGAGGGCGTTTGGTCATTAGCCGCAGAAATACTTCCTGAACCGCGTCTTCGGCATCAGCGGTGGATCTTAGTCTTAAAAACGCAATACGCAGCAAAAGCTGGCTGTATTGCTTTACAACACGCTTTATGTATTCATCGGTACCTAATAAATACATCAATTCAACTCCTTTCATATATAATACGATTGTAATGGTTAAAATTTTTCACAGCTTGTAAAAATATATCGAGAGCCGCTATTTCTATTTTATCAAATGTGCATTTCTTATTCACATATATAATGCCATTTGGTATACTTGGCCTATGTTGTGCATTACAGTCTGTACTTCTGTGCCGCTGCAAAAAGCTGTAACTTAATTATTGATATTTGTGATATAATCAAAAAAAAATAGTTTTGCAATATTGTTAAGCTATATTTTGAAAGGATATAAAGCTATGAAACTTTTAGACAAAATGGAAAGAAAGTTCGGTAAATTTGCAATCAAGGGCTTGATGCTGTATATCGTATCACTGAATCTTGCTGTATACCTGCTAATGTATGTCGACCCAACGGGAACTCTTACGGGTAAGCTGATGCTTTATCCCGGGATGGTTTTGAGGGGGGAGGTGTGGAGGCTTTTAACGTTTATTTTTGTGCCTCCACAGACGTCTGTTTTATGGATACTGTTTACGTTGTACTTTTACTACCTTGTGGGTACGGGTCTGGAGCAGGCATGGGGAAGCTTCAAATTCAACATATATTATCTCATAGGAGTATTGGGGACTATATTGTCTGCGTTTATATCAGGGGGAGGGACTTCTGCATTTTATCTGAATTTGTCATTATTCCTTGCCTTTGCGTATATATACCCCAATTATCAGATCCTTCTGTTTTTTATACTTCCTATAAAAGTAAAGTATCTTGCCTGGTTTAACGCCCTGTTTTTGGGGCTGTCCTTTGTAGCGGGAGGTCTTGGCACAAAGCTGGCGATAGCTGCGGCAGTGCTTAATTTTATACTGTTTTTTGGAAAGGATATAGTTTTGGGTCTTAAAAATAACGGAAGGGCGTATTTGCACAGGAGCTCCTTTTCTGCAAAGGTTGCAAGTGCTGAAAAGAAATATTTTCATAAATGCGTGATATGCGGGATAACCGAAAAGGATGACAAGGATATGGAATTCAGGTATTGCATGGATTGCGAGGGAGATTATGAATACTGCATGGTTCATTTAAGGGATCATGAGCATATTAAAAAAGGCTCTGACAATAAATAATAAAAATGCCTTCAAAAATAAAAGCTAAGGACTTATGCTGTTTACCGCAAGAAAGTGACCCGATCGCCAGATATGAATTCTGTTACAGGGTACTAGTTTATAACACATTATGTATAAAACTCAGGCAAAAAATTAATACTAAGGTTAAAGAACTTAAAGCCAATAAATAAAGATTTAGGAAACATTCTATTTAGGGGACAGACGGGTTCTTAAATCACTGGCTTGGGACTGTACAGTTCACAGCATAACAATTTATTATTAAGGAGGTAACAGTAATTGAAGGCGACCGGAATAGTTAGGAGAATAGACGATTTAGGGAGAGTAGTAATCCCCAAGGAGATTAGGAGGACGCTCAGAATCAGGGAAGGAGATCCTCTCGAAATATTTACTGATAAAGAAGGTGAAGTGATTTTAAAGAAATACTCACCTATCGGAGAGCTAGGCGATTTTGCTTCGCAGTATGCCGATTCCTTGCATAAAAACAGCGGACATATTATATGCATTGCCGACAGGGATACAATAATAGCCGTATCGGGAACTACAAAAAAGGAGTTTCTTGAAAAGCACTTAAGTCAGGATCTTGAGAAAATAATAGAAGAAAAAACCACGCTGGTAGTTAAATCTCCTGATGAAAAAGTGATATCCATAATAGCCGATGAAAACGGAGACAGAAAATATTCATCACAGGTTGTATCTCCTATAATATCTGAAGGAGATCCTATAGGTGCTGTTATGTTCTTGTCAACAGATCCCAATGCAAGAATGGGTGAGGTTGAGACTAAGCTTGCTCAAACAGCGGCAGGCTTTCTTGGAAAGCAAATGGAGCAGTAAAAATAATAAAAAAAGCTGCGGCACTAAAGTAATTTGTGCGCAGCTTTTTTATTATTTTACTTTGCAACTATGTTAACAAGCCTGTTCTTTACAACAATAACCTTTTTTATATCCTTGCCTTCGGTATATGACTTCACTATGCTGTCACAAAAGGCTATTTCTGTAACTTCAGCATCATCCGCACCTGACGGTATGCTAAGTCTGCTTCTCACAACCCCGTTTATTTGAACCGCTATTTCAACGGTGTCTTTTACCAGTGCGTTTTTATCCCACTTGGGCCATGCCTGATTGAATATGGAATACTCATAGCCCAGCATTTCCCACATTTCCTCTGAAAAGTGCGGGGCAAACGGTGCAAGCAGTCTGAGAAGATCAGCTATGGTTTCCTCATACAGTTCTATGTTTTTTACCTCGGTCTCTGCTTCGTATTTATACAAGGTATTAACCAGCTCCATAAGTCTGGATATAGAGGTGTTAAACTGGAATTTTTCAGCGTCCTCGCTTACACCCCTGATGGCAAAGTGCCTGGCATAATTAAGCTCCTTTTCATCCTTGCCCGTTTCATTTGTGCTCCTCCCTTTTTTAACCTCACTAAGGCCTTCTACAAGCCTTTCAATTCTTGAGGCAAACCTTGAAATGGCTTTTATCCCGTCATCATTCCACGGGCCTCCATCGGTATATGCAAACCCGAACATAAGATAGAGACGGAATATATCCGAGCCGTGCTTTCTGACATAGCTGTCGGGAGAAATTATGTTTCCTCTGGATTTGCTCATTCTGTTTCCGTCAGGCCCTAAAATTATACCCTGATGTACAAGAGAGGTGAATGGCTCGTCAAATTTCAGATAACCCAAGTCACGAAGCGCTTTTGTTATGAATCTGGCGTATAAAAGATGCATGGCAGCATGCTCAGGCCCTCCTATATACTTGTCTACAGGGAGCATTTTATTTATCCAGTCGGTGTCAAATGCCTTTTCGCTGTTTTTATTATCGGGATACCTGAGATAGTACCATGAGGAGCAAACAAAGGTGTCAAGGGTATCAGGGTCCCTATGGGAAGGTTTGCCGCATTTTGGGCATACAACATCCATAAACTCGGAGCTTTTTTTCAAAGGAGATTCTCCGTCGGGAGTAAATTCAACGTTGTATGGAAGCATAACAGGCAAATCGCTCTCAGGTACGGGAACTATGCCGCAGTGCTCGCAGTGTATGACGGGAATGGGAGCACCCCAGTATCTTTGCCTTGACACCAGCCAATCCCTCAGCCTGTAGTTTATTTTTAAAGACCCTTTTTGATTCTCTTCCAGCTTCCTTACTATGCCGATTTTTGCATCCTGAGAAAGACTGCCGGAAAATTCGGCACTGTCTACCAAAACACCGTATTCAATAAAGGGGAGCTGGCCATCGGCACCTTTCTGCGCCTTTATAACCCGCTTTATGGGGAGCTGATATTTCTGTGCAAATTCAAAATCTCTTTCGTCATGGGCGGGAACAGCCATTACACAGCCCGTTCCATACCCTGCCAGAACGTAGTCCGCTACCCATACGGGAACCTTATCTCCCGTTATGGGGTGTACCGCATAGCAGCCTGTAAATACTCCTGTCTTCTCCCTTACGGTAGACATCCTTTCAATCTCGGTCTGCTTTTTTGCCATTTCCTTATATTCCTCAACGGCCTTCTTGCACTCGGGAGTGGTAATCACGTCTACAATGGGGTTTTCAGGTGCCAGCACCACATAGGTTACCCCATAAAGAGTATCTGCTCTTGTAGTGAATACTTTAAAGGATATATCACAATCGGCAAGCTTAAACTCGATCTCGGCACCTTCTGATTTCCCAATCCAGTTAATCTGTATCTTTTTGGTTTTTTCAGGCCAATCCAGACCGTTAAGCTTCTCTATCAATTCCTCGGCATACGCCGTTATTTTAAAGAACCACTGTGTCAAATCTCTCTTTGTGACCTCGGTGGAGCATCTTTCGCAGGAGCCCTCTACAACCTGCTCATTTGCCAGAACGGTTTTGCATTTGGGGCACCAGTTTACAGGAGCATTTTTTCTGTAGGCAAGCCCTGATTCATAGAGCTTGAGAAACAGCCACTGAGTCCACTTATAATAATCGGGAGTGCAGGTTTTCAGCTCATAATCCCAGTCAAAGGTTGCGCCCATTTCACTTAGCTGTCTTTCCATGGTTTCTATGTTTTTCAGAGTGGAGTCCTGAGGATGAATTCCTGTCTTTATGGCATAGTTTTCGGCGGGGAGACCGAAGGCATCAAAGCCCATAGGCTGAAATACCTCGTAGCCCTGCATCCTTTTCATCCGTGCCCAGGAATCACTCGGCCCATAATTATACCAGTGCCCTACATGCAGGTTGGCACCCGAGGGATAGGAGAACATTTCAAGGCAATACAATTTTTTATCTGCATTTTCCCTGTTAAATTTATATAATCCCGTCTGTTCCCATTTTTCCTGCCATTTTTTATCAATATCTGTTGAGTATGGCATATAATCACTCCTTTTTTAATTTATAAACAATTATTTCCGATTTACATATTGCTATATAGGGTGCAATAAAGATTTTACAAACATAGAGGATATAATTGCTTACAGAAATTTTTAACTACAACGTAAGACTCTAAGAGTCTTCAAGACGCCTTGCGGGGAAATGTCTCTAGGGTCTGCCATCAGGCGCTTTTCTTAGATGTATTCCTTACGGGTCAAAAAAATTTCTTACATCAAATTATATCCTCCATGTAAAATCTTTATTGCTAAATATATATCTAAAAAAATACTGCGGCATATTAAAAACCCGCCTCTTGATAAAGAGACGGGATAATCCGCGGTACCACTCTGCTTGATCCCTTATATAAAGGAATCCACCTCTGACGGCACAAATGCCGCACATTCCTTTAACGGGGAAATCCGGCTCACCCTTTCAAATATGTCGGGCAGCTACTCCCGGGCGAGTTCAAAGGTATGGAATTACCGGCTTTCATCATTTCCGGCTTTCTGTAAAACTCCTAACTCCTTTTACTATTCCCGTTCATTGTATTTAGATACTTGTTTCTGTGATTCTACCACAAATGCGTCGGGTTTTCAACAGTTTTTAACAAAGATGAGCTTAAACAGAACCAAAGACCGGAAGTACAGTATTAGAAAAGAGGCCTGCAGCCCTGCTTGAAGGCTCACGGCCTCTTTTTGATTTACCTTGTTGCCCTGCCCATTTCCTGCATCATCTGGTTGAATCTAGCCCTTAGATCGTTGACAGGCCTATTGTTTGTTATATCATTTGCAAGCTGCTGAATTTTTGTACCAGCGTCTGTTTCGTCAGTCAATACTACATTTCTTATACTGCTGTCAAATTGCTTTACCCTATTTACAATGGTGTCTCTCATGGCATTTATATCAGTATAGGGATTACTGGCCTTGCAGCTTACAATTGCGGTATCTCCATTTACTACTGCATTTGCATCCCTTATTCCATTCATTTTTTCCAATTGGTTGCATATGCCGGTAGCCTTTGCCTGATCAAAGGAGGTTGTTTGTGTATTGTTCATATTTCTTCCTGTGCCTGTATTACCGTTGAGCATTCCTGCGCCAAGGCCCGTATTGTTGGTGTTGTTTCTCAGACCTGTCCTTGTGCCTATGCCTGAACCCGGATTGGTGTCAATGAATGCGTTGTTTCCTGGTGTTTGAGTAATCCTCCTATTGGCACCTATGCCTCCAATAGTACCTGTATTATTGGCACCTATGCCATTAGTACCTATGCCATTAGCACCTGTGCCATTATAGGGGCGCTGGTCTGTACCGGCTATCTGTCCCATCCTATTTGCCGAATTGGGGTTTGCAGGTGTTGTACCTGTCATATTGCAACCGGTTAGTGCCAATGCCATCATCACCGTACCTATTGTAAAGATGCTGGAACCCATATTTTTGAACCTCATTTACGTAACCTCCTCATAATAATTTTTTACTTCAAAAATATTTTTCTCAAAATATATGTTTTTATCAAAGTTAAATTTTTGATTAAAAAAACAGTTGACTTGTACATGAAATAAGTATTATAATATAACCCAGACATAAAATTTGTGTTGGGGGCGCTTAGCTCAGCTGGGGGAGCACCTGCCTTACAAGCAGGGGGTCATAGGTTCGAGCCCTATAGTGCCCACCATAGACAAGAGAACTCAAGGAATATAGCCTTGGGTTCTTTATTTTTGTTATTGGATTTGAATGCACTGTGAGGGCTCAAAAAAATTAATAAAATCAGGCAGCAATTCTTAAATTTAAATATTGACACAGCCCATGGCACCTGTTATACTATCATAGTGTCGGAAGCAGAACTGCTTTTATGTTATTAAAAAAGGCAATTTTTATTATAATTTAACAGTTTGAATTTGTGCTGGTGTAGCTCAGCAGGTAGAGCAATTGACTTGTAATCAATAGGTCGGGGGTTCGATTCCGTCCACCAGCTCCAAAGCCCTTCAAAATAAAAGTTTTGAGGGGCTTTTTGCTTTCGGGAGAATAGGTATAAAAATTTTACTGCAAAGAGTCAAAATCATATTTTATACTTTATCAATAGATGATATAATAATTGTGGGAGGCTCAACAAAATGGGTCAATTTGAAAAGATATTAATAAAAATATTATGTGGGACGAAGGATAATTATATAGATTTTAATGATCTTTGCAAGGTTTTGAAAAGCTTTGAGTTTAAAGTAAGAACTAAGGGAAGCCACCATATTTTTTATAAAGACGGGATAGCTGAAATAATTAATATTCAGCCGGATGGCTCGAGGGCTAAGCCATATCAGGTTAAACAAGTACGACATATAATTTTAAAATATAAGATGGGAGGAGCCATAGATGCATAAATATGAAATTATTATTTATTGGAGCGAAGATGATGAAGCATATATTGCTGAAGCACCTGAATTGGCAGGCTGTGCTTCCGACGGCAGGACCTATTTTGAAGCTTTAAGAAATATAGAAACAGTCATAGAAGAATGGATAGAAACTGCAAAGCTTTTAGGCAGGCAAATTCCAGACCCCAAAGGAAGGTTGAATTTTGCATAAGGCAGGCTGTACTTCAGGCATGTTAATCATAAAAATCACATCTAAATTTAAGCCTTGGAAGCATCAAGAATAAAAGCTCTTGGTGCTTTGTTTTTATATCAGGCCACAAGCAATACTACCAAAGCCTCTATCAAGCAAAAATTTTACAGAGCTTATGACAATGGGGCATTATGCTTATCTGTTCAACCTTCAGGCGGATAAATATAAGACGGGAGCAAATAATCAATAAATAAAATAATGACATAGTGCCGGTTTTTATATATAATCTATGTTAAGGATTACATTGTAGGTAGCTGAAAAATGAAAAATTATTTAATAGGGAGTCGAAAAATGAGCTTGGATGACACTTGGATAAAGGTGAGAGAGTTTCACGAGAAATTTGGACATCCTGTCTCTGAGAAGCCTGTTCTGCTGAATGAGGATCGGGTGGGAAAGAGATATGACTGGATGCTTGAGGAAATAAATGAGTTTAAGGAATCGGATAATATTTATGATCAGGCTGATGCAATGATTGACTTGATTTATTTTGCGGTAGGCACGATGGTTGAAATGGGAGTTAAGCCTGAAAATGTGTTTGATATTGTTCACAGTGCAAACATGAGAAAGCTGTGGCCTGACGGTAAGCCTCACTATAATGAGCAGGGAAAGACAATTAAACCCGCGGGCTGGACAGATCCGTACAATGACATTAAAAAGGAAATAGATTTTCAAAGCAAAAAAATTACTTAAGGGCGTGAAAAACAGACGTGCGTGCGCTGTCTTATAAAATACCTGTCCTAAATATATACCTCATAATATAGTGTATCTATACATAATATATAGCATAAATTATAGGAGTCAAAATATGAAAATTTTTAAGTGGGTATATTTAAAAAATTTTTTTGCTAATATTGTTATTTTTTTTCTTATGTCTATTGTTATAACATATATATGCGAAAAAATCCCAAAAGAGATGTATAGCTGTAAGAACTGGCTTTTGCGTGAAAGAAAATGGGAAAAAAAAGGCCTGATCTATCAGCGGCTGCTGAAGGTAAAGAGCTGGAAAAAATATTTGATTGAGTTGAATGACTTTATAAAGTCTGTTTTCCCTAAAAAGCATATACCTGAATATTCAAAGGAATATTTGTCAAGGTACCTGGCGGAATGCTGCAAGTCGGAGCTGGCACACTGGACAATCATTTTTTCCACTTTTCTGTTCTGGGTATTTAATGACTTTAATACATTTTTTACGATGCTGTTGGTTGCCGTTGTGTTAAATTTGCCGTATATCATAATTCAGAGGTACAACAGACCCCGAATACTGCAAATTATAAAGCATATGGATAATGTAACTCAATTTTGCGCCGTGAATGAGAGGTAAGGCATTCGGTTGCTATTGAGTTGCTTTATTCAGCTATACTTAGAAGGAATTGGGCAATATCCTTGGCGGCGCATGTCTTCCTGAAGCTTATCTGGTGTCTGTAAATTTCGTTCAGCCTGCTTCCGTTGTTGCAAAGCAGCCCGTTTACGATGTCGGGAAGTGTATTGATATCGCGGCATACTACTCCAAGGTTGTTGTCTTCCACAAAATCAGGGTTCTTTTCCTCCTGGCCTGTTAATGAACCGGTGACGATGACGGGCTTACACAAATTTACAGCTTCCATAAGGACATTGGGGCTTGCACGTATGATAAGAATATCCGAAATTGACATATAGTATTCTACATTTTTAACAAAGCCATGAATTGTTATTCTGCCGCCAAACTCAGGCAGCAGGGATTTTTCCAGAGAGTTTTTGACCTTTGCATTGTTGCCCGAAAGAATAATAACCCTGCAGGTAAAGAACCGCAGAAGAATTCTGGATATTTTCTCTACACTTTTTAAGCCCTGACTTCCGTTCATGATAAGAAACGTCAGTCCTTCCTTGTGCGAAATGCCTCTTAAAGCTTCGGAGCTGCCAGAAGGGTCAAAATGGTTAAACCTGTCTCTTACAGGGAATCCAAAAACCTTAATTTTTTCATCCGCGATTGAAAGCTTGAGCAAGGTGCTTCTGGAAGCTTCTGTAGGGCATAGGGTGTACGAGCACCTGCGATCGGCCCACAGGTGTGAGATGTTATCCAAATCCGCCACCATGGACACAACCGGTGCTTTTATGCCCATATCCTCCACAAGATCCATAACAGACCCGACGTATGCGGGGTGTACTACCACTATTAGCCTGGGGGAGGTTTTGTTAATAAGCTCTGTAAATTTCTTTTTTATGCTCTGTGCGGAAAAATATTTTACTAATGAAGGAAATATATTGCCTAAGCCATAGAATATTTTCCATAATAACGGGGCATTGACGGCCACCTTGTTATATAGCCTGCTCATTGTGTATGAAACCCTTCCTCCGAGCATAAAAGCATCCGCCTCGTGTACTTCTGTAGATGGGCTGAGGAGCGTGAGCTGCTCCCGAACAGACTCCGTAATGCTTATGTGTCCATAGCCGGTATTATATGACGAAATAAAAAGAATTCCTCCCATTGGGTTCTCCCGCCTTTGAATATCTTAAGTAAATTAATGAATTGTATGTCAATCTTCCGCATCTTTAGGCTTTATTTTTGAAGAGAAAGCCTGCCGGAGACTCTGGCCGGTGAATATGCCGGGCAGTATGATTTTAATCATGAGAAGCACAATAGGACCTAAAAGAAGCCCTGCAACGCCCGCCAGCTGCAGCCCTACATACATAAACATAAGAGTGACCAGAGGGTGTACTCCTATTTGCTGACCTATTATTTTGGGTTCCAGTATCTGGCGTACAATAAGTATTATAAAGTAAAGAATAATGAGTGAGGCTCCCGTCCGAACATCCCCAGACACGAAAGAGTAAATACTCCAAGGTATAAGCACCGTGCCTGTGCCAAGCACGGGGAGAATGTCTATAATTCCGATTGCAACTGCAAGCAGAAGCGAATAATTAATCCCTATGATTGACAGGCCGATCCACAGCTCCGTCATTGTAATGAGAAGAATTATTATATAAGCCTGCAAAAGCTTAAAGACAGAGGCTAGCATATCATTTTTAAATGTGATGAATTTGTTTATCCAATCTCCCGGTAAAAAAGAACGTATAAACGAGGAAATTTTATCCTTATCGCTGGCAAAAAAGAAGGTGGCCAGAATTGTAATTATAACAAAAATCAGTATCTGCGGAAGAGATGCCGCAGTGGAGTACACGCCCTTCACAATAGCTTCGAGCATGACTGATATTGAGCTTGTGAGTTGCTTAAGTATGTCATAGAGGTTTGTAGAAAGCTCTTTAGGTATCCACAGAAGAATTTCATTAAGACTGTCTATCAGGGGATTAATATTGTTTGTAAGGTCATTTGCCAATCCAGGCAAGCTGTTGAGCAGACCCTTTACTTCTTTGATGAGATTTATTATAATTCCATAAACTATGAATGCGATACCTACGATCATCACCAAGAGGCTTAAGGATGCCGCCACCTTTCTCTTTAGGCGCAGCCTCTTCATTAATAATGATATTAACGGCTCCATGAGAAAGGAAAAAATCAGTGCCGCAATAAACGGGGCAAAATAGGGCAGCAGCTTATATAATATTAAAATTCCTACGGCTCCGCAAACAATCATTAAAATCAGCTTTAAATGTTTCTTGAAAAAAAATTTTAATTCACCCATAGCTAAATTAATTCCTTTATCAAACAAAAGTATTGTTCTGGCAGACCATGCAGTCTGACAGGCCTCCCGTGCCTTGACAGTACAGTAATGTTATCAAAATATATATTGCGTGTCAAGGCGATATAGAAGGCTTGACACATAGTTAACAAAAAATTAAGAGTTAGGAGTGATAGGGTTTCTTCTGTTTATAAATACGGTGGAAAGTGCTGCCAGTGCAATGACAGAGCTTGCCACTATGGGAAGTGCATGACCTAACGAGTAGGCTTCAAGACCGGGTACTTTGCTCAGTATAACGCTTGAGCTGTTGTAGAATACATGTATAAGTATCGCGCTCCATATTGAACGGGTCCATAAGCATACCACCCCCAGTATTATTCCAAGAACCGACGCATATATTGCCTGAGTGAGGTTTAGGTGGTATATCCCGAAAAGCAACGCTTGAATTATGACAGCAGGGACAGCGGACATGTTTTTGGACAATTCCTTAAGGATAAGTCCTCTGAAAATTATTTCCTCAATAACAGGACCAGCGATTCCTATTCCAAGTAAAAGCATAAATGCAGAGTTGTCCTCAAAAATTATTTTGAACATATTCTGTACGTCAGGAGAGAGCTTATCTATAGACAACAAGGATACAAAAAAATTTACCGGAAGAACCAGAGACAATCCCAGCAGTAAGCTATAGAATATATTTTTCTTACTTATGCCAGAAAAGCCGCAAAATGCGAAAAAGTTCTCCTTTCTGAGCTTGAATGCACCCCAGTATATAAAGAAAGAAGCCGCGGAAGCTAAGATAAGTATAAATACCGTATTCTTTAGTACAGGCTCAAGTATTTCGTTAGGATTAATATTTAACGGATTCTGGATAATTGCCTTTATGCTGTAGAACAAGCCTGCCATACCTCCAAGATAGCTTTGAAGTATAAAGTAGACTCCCAGATAAAGCAGTATAAAGGCCGACATCTTTAAATATTTCATTTATTTCAAGCCTCCTTTAGTATGTATATTCACATTCTGCCCGTTATATTAATTTTACATGTATTCTTTTAATTGTCAATGAAAATTCACCCATATTTTTTCTGCTCTATCTGTTGTGTTATTTTATAAAAATAATGACAAAAGCTATCGCGAATATGTTATAATAGAACATATGACACAACGTTTTTCACATCATCTTTATTAAGTATACTACACTTATAAAATCAGCATTATAATGTAGGCAGTTTATTTGGGAGGAGTTATAAAAATGAAAACAAAAGCGGTAAGATTATACGGAAAAAATGATTTAAGGCTGGAGGAATTTGAGCTTCCTCCGATAAAGGAAGATGAGATACTGGCGCACATTATTTCCGACAGCATTTGTATGTCCTCTTATAAGGCCTCTATACAGGGAAGCGATCACAAGAGGGTTCCGAACGATATTGACCGCAATCCCATTATTATAGGACATGAGTTTTGCGGAGAGATTGTGGAGGTGGGGGCAAAGTGGAAGGAACAGTTTAAGGCGGGCGACAAGTTTTCAATACAGCCTGCCATGAATAAAAAGGATGACCCATACGCAGCACCGGGATATTCTTTTAAATATATAGGAGGGAGTGCTACCTATATCGTTATACCCAATGAAGTAATGGAGCTGGGATGTCTGCTGAACTATAAGGGGGATGCATACTTTTACGGCTCTTTATCAGAGCCTATGTCATGCATAGTGGGTACTTTCCATGCCAATTACCACACCACGGGGGGGAGCTATGTTCATAACATGGGTATAAAGGAAGGCGGAAATATGGCCATACTTGCGGGTGTGGGGCCTATGGGGCTGGGGGCAATAGACTATGCCCTGCACTGCGACAGGAAGCCCGGGCTGCTTGTGGTAACCGACATTGATGCTGCCAGGCTGGAAAGGGCGGGCTCCATATACACCGTGGAGGATGCAAAAAAGAATGGGGTAGAGCTTATATATGTAAATACCGTATCTTCTAATAACCCTGAAGAGTACTTGCTTTCGCTTACGGGAGGGAAGGGATACGATGATGTTATGGTATTTGCCCCGGTGAAGCCTGTTGTGGAAATGGGGGATAAAATACTTGGTCATGACGGGTGTCTGAATTTCTTTGCAGGCCCAAGCAATACGGCATTTTCGGCAGAGTTCAATTTTTACAATGTACACTACAATTCCACCCATGTTGTAGGTACCAGCGGGGGAAACACTCAGGATATGATAGAATCGCTGGACATGATGGCAGGGGGAAGCATTAACCCGTCGTCAATGATTACTCATATCGGGGGCCTTAATTCTGTGGTTGAGACAACGCTAAACCTCCCTAAAATACCCGGAGGCAAAAAGCTCATATATACCAACATAGATATGCCGTTAACCGCTATAGCGGATTTTGCGGAAAAAGGAAAGAGCGACCCCCTGCTTGCGGGCTTGAATGAAATAGTAGCCGGAAATAATGGGCTATGGTGTGCCGAAGCGGAAAAGTATCTTTTGAGCAATGCAAAAGCCATATGATGCTTATTACATGCACGGCATTAATTTAATGTTGACATAACAGACACACAATGATAATATTTAACTATAAAATGTTACATTTTATCACGAAACTAACGTCTGTATTTATATTATGACATTTTTAAAGAGCTAATCTACATATTTAAATGGTTGTTTGTTAAAAATAACAATTGAAATATGCAGCCGCAAGAAGGGGGTAAATATGGCAACACCAGTAATTATGCCAAGACAGGGGCAATCGGTAGAAAGCTGTATTATAGCTAAGTGGTACAAAAAAAAGGGTGATAAGGTGCAGCCGGGAGACATTCTGTTCACGTATGAGACAGACAAGGCCACCTTTGACGAAGAGGCCAAGATAGGAGGGACTCTGCTGGAGCTCTTTTTTGAAGAGGGCGATGATGTTCCGTGCCTTGTTAATGTATGTGTAATAGGAAATGAAGGAGAAAGCGTTGATGAGTTTAATCCAAATGCCGGACAGCCGGGACAGGAGGAAGACAAGAAGGATAGTGCGGAGGTAAAAAAAGAGTATGAGGGTGAGGAAGTGCCTGACCTAAATACTGGGGCTGTACCTAATGGGGACAGGGAGCTGAAAATTTCTCCCAGAGCCAGAAATATGGCCCAAAGGGCGGGGGTTGACTACAGGCTTGCCGGCGGGACGGGCCCTCAGGGAAGGATTATTGAGAGGGATATTGTTTACCTAAGAGAAAATGGCCCTGTTTTAACCTCTGCTGCCAGAAATGAGTACATGAATACGGAGGGAGTGCAGCTTCCGTCAGGTACGGGGCTGGGGGGAAGGATTACTACGGCAGACTTAAGCGCTCCGGCACATGCCGCGGCGGGAGCGCCTGTGCGGAGCAGTGAGGCAAGGCCTGATTATGAGGAAGTAAAGTTGACTAATATAAGAAAAGTGATTGCAAAGGCAATGCACCATTCTATAAGCTCGACCTGCCAGTTAACCTTGAATACTTCCTTTGACGCAACCGAAATACTTGCATACAGAAAAAAGCTTAAGGAAGGCAGGGATAGGCTTAAGCTTGAAAATATAACCTTAAATGACATAATACTCTATACCGTATCGAGGACAATCTTAAGGCACAGGGATTTGAATGCACATTTCTTAGATGACAGGATGCTCTATTTCAATAATGTTAATTTGGGAGTGGCTGTTGATACCGAGAGAGGTCTTATGGTTCCGACAGTGTTTAATGCAAACTTAAAATCGTTGAATGAAATATCTTCAGAGGTCAAAAGAATAGCCGAGGAGTGCCAGAAGGGCACTGTAAACCCCGACCTTCTTAAGGGAGGCAGCTTTACCATAACGAATCTGGGAACCATGGATATAGAGTCGTTCACTCCTGTGCTCAATGCACCTCAGACAGGTATTTTAGGCATCAACACCATTATACAGAGGGCGAGAGAGGTAAAGGGAGAGTATGTATACTATCCCGCAATGGGATTATCCCTGACCTTTGACCACAGGGCGCTTGACGGAGCACCGGCAGCAAGGTTCCTTCAGGATTTGAAGGCGGGCCTTGAAAATTTCAGCATTTTGCTTGCAAAATAAGGGGAGAATATTATGGTATATGACTTGATTGTGATAGGCGGCGGCCCCGCAGGATATCTGGCGGCTGAAAGAGCCGGACATGCGGGGCTCAATACCCTTCTGGTTGAAAAAAGATTTGTGGGGGGGGTGTGCCTTAACGAGGGCTGCATACCTTCAAAGGCCCTCTTGTATTCCGCGAAGGTGCTGGATTATGCCAGGCACGGCGAGAAATATGGTGTTACGGCTCAAAACGTAGTTTTTAACCATGAAGCTGTTATTGCAAGGAAGAACAAGGTTGTAAAAACTCTTGTATCGGGAATTAAGAGCAAGCTTAAAAAGAATAAGGTTACCGTTGTTGAGGGAAATGGAAGTATTTGCGGCAAGAGCCCCGAGGGCTACCAGCTAAAGGTGAATGACCAATTATACACAGGGAAAAGGCTTCTTGTTGCAACAGGCTCCATGCCTGTAATACCTTCCATTCCGGGGGTAAGGGAGGGTATGGAAAAGGGCACCGTTATGACCAACAGAGAAATACTGGACATCAACGAGGTGCCATCATCTCTCGTAATTGTAGGAGGGGGAGTAATAGGGCTGGAAATGGCCTCTTATTTCAACTCGGCGGGAAGCCGAGTAACAATAATTGAAATGCTTGACCGCATAGGAGGCTATACAGACAGGGAGATTTCCGAAATTCTCATGAAGAATTACGAGAAGAAGGGAATTGAATTCAAGCTGGGCTGCAGGGTGGTTGAGGTAAAGGACGGCTCGGTGGTATACGAGTGCAACGGCGAAAGGCTGTCTTCCCCTGCCGAACGGGTGCTTATGAGTATAGGAAGAAGGCCTGTAACCGAGGGCCTTGGGCTTGAGACAATAGGTGTAGAGCTTGAAATGGGAGGCATAAAAACCGATGAAAGGGGCAAAACCAATATTCCCGAGGTCTATGCGGCAGGGGACGTAAACGGACGCTCTATGCTGGCGCATACCGCATACCGTGAGGCAGAGGTTTGTATAAACAATATCCTGGGCAAAAAGGA
Organism: Anaerobacterium chartisolvens; assembly: GCF_003337415.1. Lineage (GTDB taxonomy): Bacteria > Bacillota > Clostridia > Acetivibrionales > DSM-27016 > Anaerobacterium > Anaerobacterium chartisolvens. The sequence goes on from NZ_QPJT01000022.1 coordinate 23,273, forward strand.
TATCATGAGATATAATGCCATTCCATCGGTCATATACACAAACCCCGAGGTGGGCTGCGTGGGTGAGACGGAGGAGACTGCAAAGCAAAAGGGAATTGAGTACGAGGCCGCTAAAATCTCAATGATGTACAGCGGAAGGTATGTCGCTGAAAATGACGGCGGAGACGGAATATGCAAGATTATAGTGGACAAAAAGCATAAAAAGCTTATTGGTGTCCATATGATAGGGAGCTATGCCTCCGAAATTATTTACGGAGCAGGTATTATGATAGAAACAGAGATGATGGTGAAGGATATAAAGGAAGTGGTATTCCCTCACCCGACTGTCTGTGAGGTTATAAGAGAAGGAATATTTGAGCTTTAACTATATAATTATTAAAGTGAGGTTTTCATTATGCCAAAGTCGCAGTTTATTGACCCCAGTGAAGTGAGGAAAAGCGGAAAGATTATATTTAAGGATATCCCCGTAAACCAGTATGAAAAAACCATAGATCAGGAAAAGGAGAATTTTTCTACTGAGGATTTTTTAAGAATTTACAGGGATATGGCTGTTATCAGGGAATTTGAGACCATGCTGAACGCCATAAAAACTACAAACGAATATAATGGCATTCAATACAACCATCCCGGGCCTGCACACTTATCAACAGGGCAGGAGGCCTCTTCGGTAGGACAGGCATATTTGCTTGACAAGGACGATTATATATTCGGATCGCACAGAAGCCACGGAGAAATTCTTGCAAAGGGGCTTTCGGCCATTGAAAAGCTTAGCGACAAAGAATTGCTTGAAATAATGGAAAGCTTTTTCGACGGGGCAATATTAAGAGTTGTTGAAGGAAAACAAAAGAACAAGGGCAGCGTAAAGGAGCTTGCGATAGATTTCCTTGTATACGGTACCCTGGCTGAAATTTTTGCACGTGAAACGGGCTTTCATAAAGGTCTGGGGGGATCTATGCACGCCTTCTTCACCCCCTTCGGAATTTATCCCAACAACGCCATAGTAGGCGGCTCGGCCGACATATCTGTGGGAGCCGCGCTGTACAAGAAGGTAAACCGCAAAAAGGGAATAGTAATTGCTAACATAGGCGATGCCTCAATGGGCTGCGGGCCGGTGTGGGAAGCTCTTTGCATGGCTGCGATGGACCAGTATAAGCTGCTTTGGGAGGGTGAGCATAAAGGAGGACTTCCATTTATACTGAACTTCTTCAATAACCAGTATGGCATGGGCGGGCAGACGACAGGAGAGACTATGGGCTACAACATGCTTGCAAGAGTGGGAGCGGGAGTAAACCCGGAACAGATGCATTCTGAAAGAATAGACGGGTACAACCCTCTGGCTGTTATAGATGCAATAAAGAGAAAGAAAAAGATACTGGAAGAAAAGAATGGGCCGGTAATGCTGGATACCCTCACCTATAGAACCACAGGACATTCCCCTTCGGATGCGTCAAGCTACAGGAGCAAGGAGGAAATCGAGCTGTGGGCCGGGAACGATTCTCTGGAAGAGTATATGAATAAGCTCATTAAAGCAGGGGTTGCGGCCAAAGAGGAATTTGACGCCATTGGGGAAAATGTAAGAGAGCTTATGACTAAAGTATGCAAGCTTGCGGTGGATGACAGTGTTTCTCCAAGAATGGATCTCATGAAAAGGCCGGACAGCATTTCGGGGCTGATGTTTTCAAACCAGCGTGTTGAAAAAATGGAGGACAGGGAATGTGATGTGTTGATCTCCAAGGAAGAAAACCCAAGGGTACAGCAGATAAAGAAAAAAATCAGGGTGGGCATTGAAAACGGAAAGCCTGTTTCCAAGAACAGGGTTTACCAGTTCAGAGATGCTGTTTTTGAAGCAATGCTTGACAAGTTCTACACAGACCCCACGCTGATAGCATATGGAGAGGAGAACAGGGACTGGGGAGGAGCCTTTGCGGTATACAGGGGGCTCACCGAAGCGCTTCCCTATCACAGGCTTTTTAATTCTCCCATTTCAGAGGCGGCTATTGTAGGATCGGCTGTAGGGTATGCTCTGTGTGGAGGGAGAGTGGTTGTCGAGCTGATGTACTGCGACTTTTTGGGAAGAGCGGGAGATGAGATATTCAACCAGCTTTCCAAATGGCAGTCGATGAGCGCTGGCGTGCTGAAAATGCCTGCCGTCGTAAGGGTTTCGGTAGGCTCCAAATACGGGGCCCAGCATTCACAGGACTGGACATCGCTGTGCGCGCATATACCGGGGCTGAAGGTTGTATTCCCCGTCACTCCGTATGATGCAAAGGGGCTTATGAACAGCGCGCTTATGGGGACGGACCCTGTAATATTCTTTGAAAGCCAGAGGCTTTACGACATAGGAGAGATGTTCCACTCAGAAGGGGTGCCCGAGGGCTATTACGAGATACCTATTGGAGAGCCTGATATTAAAAAGCAGGGCAGCGACATTACCATACTTACAATAGGCGCTACCCTTTACACTGCCATGAACGCCGCCAAGATACTTGAGGAAAAGTACGGCATGTCCGCCGAGGTTATAGACGCAAGATCAATAGTGCCCTTTAACTATGAAAAGGTTATTGAGTCGGTGAAAAAAACGGGAAGAATTGTGCTGTCCAGCGATGCGTGTGAAAGAGGCTCGCATTTGAAGGACATAGCGCAAAACATAAGTGAGATGGCATTTGATCACTTAGACGCACCTCCGGTTGTAGTGGGGGCAAAAAACTGGATTACTCCTGCTCATGAGCTTGAGGAGCATTTCTTTCCGCAGCCAGAGTGGATAATTGACGCGATACATGAAAAAATTGTACCTTTAAAGGGACATACTGCAAAAAATAATTTTACTGTAAATGAGCAGATGAGAATAAGCAAAGCAGGGATATAGCTTAATGCTTTAAACAGACTCCGCACCAAAAATGTTTTTGCCTTGCTTTGGCTTATCGGGCGTATTTTGAATATTAAGGTTGAGATTCGGGTTAAGTAATGTTAACATATTATATGGAATAAATTAGATTATATTGACCTTAATCTTGCCTTAAAGCCTTTATTCCGGCATAAACCCATGGCATAGACGGTTAATATTATGGAGTGTGATTGCGTGGTTAATGAGCGGCAGCAGCAGATATTGCAGATACTTGAAAACAAAGGAGAAATCCAGCTTCAGCAGTTGAAGATCATCTTTCCGGCTATATCAATGATGACCTTAAGGAGAGATTTAATAAGCCTTGAGGGTGACGGGTACCTTATTCGAACACACGGGGGAGCTGTCAGCAAGAAAAAGCTGTCGGGAATAAGCGGTGAGGAGGATGCTTACTCAAGAAGGGCTGCTGAAAACATGGAGGCCAAAATGAGGATTGCCGAAAAGGCCTGCGGAATGGTTGAAAAGGGGAGATCTGTCTATTTTGATTCTGGCAGCACGCTTATGTGTCTGGCCCAAATGATTAAGGATGACAATTTTTCCATATTGACCAGCGGTATAAACATCTCACTTGAGCTTGTGAAAAAGAGCAGGATCTCTGTGGTTACGCTTGGTGGGCTGGTAAACAGGAATACGCTGTCGGTTTCAGGGCCTAATGCTATGGATTTGCTGGGCACAATAAATATCGACCTTGCGTTTATGTCTGCATCGGGCTTTTCAATAGACAGCGGCTTTACAATTTCAAATATCTATGAATGCGAGCTCAAAAGGAAAGTGGTAAGGCGGGCAAAAAAGGTTATAATGCTGATGGACAGCAGTAAGATTAATAAGGATCTGCCCTTTACGTATGCCGGGCTTGAGGATCTGAACATGTGGGTGTGTGATAAGCCTCTTTCGGCTGAATTGGAGGAGGAGACAAAGAAATTCAGGATAGAAATTGTTTAAATATTCAGAGCAGTTTATGCAGTTAATAAAAAGCAAATTACCAAGATATCAATATATCAAGATATCAAGATATTTAGGAGGTATTATATGTGTCAGACTGGTGGTAGGCTAAAAGGGCAGGTCGCAATTGTCACAGGCGGAGCTCAGGGGCTTGGGGAGGCTCTGGCTCAGAGGCTTGATGCCGAAGGCTGCAAGGTTGTTGTGGCTGACATAAATCTGGATGCGGCGCAAAAAGTTGCGGACGGGCTTTGCGATGCAACAGCCGTGAGGGTGGATGTATGCGACGAGGATCAGGTGCAGGCAATGACAGATGCTGCGGTTCAAAAATACGGCAGGCTTGATTTGCTTGTGTCAAATGCGGCAATACTTATCGCAAAGCCGGCAGTTGAGTTTCCACATGAGCAGTGGCGCAAAATGATGGATGTAAACCTTGTGGGATATTTCCTTTGTGCAAAGGCGGCAGCCAATGCAATGATTCCCAATAAGAAGGGCAATATTATACAGATAAACAGCAAATCGGGCAAAAAGGGCTCGTATAAAAATTCTGCATACGCCGCGGCAAAATTCGGGGGCATAGGCCTCACACAGAGTTTGGCGCTTGAGCTTGCGGAATACGGAATAAGAGTCAACGCAATTTGCCCGGGAAATCTCTTAAATTCACCTCTCTGGAATTCCGGACCCAACAGTCTTTTCAAGCAATATGCGGCCAATCAGGGAATAACAGAGGAACAGGTAAGGCAAAAGTATTTAAGTCAGGTTCCGTTAGGAAGAAGCTGTGAGTATGAGGACATTTCCAATGCAATGGTGTTTCTGGCATCGGATCAGGCCTCCTATATGACAGGGCAGGCCATTAACGTAACAGGCGGGCAGGAAATGAGATAGCATACGGAATATTCTTTGGAGGACGCTATGAGTGATAGATATTTGCGGGATATTGAGCTTTTGAATGATAACAATGTCAATGTAAGGCTGTCGAGCCTCAAAAATCTTATAGATGCCGTTAATATGGGAGAACTGCCTCGGCCTGTAAAAGGAAATGATGTAAATAATCATATACACACAATTTATTCCTTTTCCCCATATTCTCCCTCAAAGGCAATATGGATGGCATTTAACGCAGGGCTTACAACGGTGGGAATTATGGATCATGATTCAATAAGCGGTGCGGAGGAATTTATAGAGGCCGGAAGTATTGCAGGAATGGCAACTACCATAGGAGCAGAGTGCAGGGTTGACTTCTCCGGCACTCCCTTAAAGGGCAGAAGGATTAACAACCCCGACCAGACCTCGATAGCATATATGGCCATTCATGGCATTCCGCACACACAGATTGGTGTGGTAAAGGATTTCTTTGCCCCCTTTGCAAGGGAGAGAAACAAGCGTAATGCTTTGATGCTTGAAAGGATTAATTCTTATCTGCGGGACTTTGACATTAAATTAAGCTTTGAAGAGGATATAATACCCCTGTCCAAAAGCAGCGAAGGGGGAAGCATAACTGAAAGACATATTCTCTTCGGTCTTTCTAAAAAGCTTATAGAGCTGTTTGGGAAGGGTGAGAGACTGACGGCCTTTTTAAAGGATAAATTGAAGCTGGAAATAAGCTCTAAGATATTGGGGCTTTTGACTGACGGAAATAATCCTTATTATGATTATGATTTGCTGGGGCTGCTTAAGGGAGAGCTTGTGTCACACTTTTATATAGACGCTGCTTTGGAATGCCCTCCTGTGGAAGAAGTAATCGCACTGTGCAACAGAATAGGGGCAATTGCGGCATATGCATATCTTGGCGATGTGGGGGATTCGGTAACGGGGGATAAAAAGAGCCAGAGGTTTGAGGATGAGTACCTGGAGCTGCTTTTTAAGGTTATAAAGGAGCTTGGATTCCATGCGGTGACGTATATGCCTTCAAGGAACACCATAGTTCAGCTTAAAAGGCTGAAAAAATTGTGCGGAGAATTCGGCTTTTTTGAGATAAGCGGAGAGGATATTAATTCTCCCAGACAGTCGTTCGTATGCAGTGCGTTAAGAAATGAGGAATTTAAAAATCTTATAGATTCCACCTGGGCTTTGATAGGGCATGAAAGAGCGGCTGCCGAAGCACTGGAAAACGGTATGTTTTCCGCTCAGACGATAGAAAAATATCCCAAGATTAATCAGAGAATCGAAATATATAAGAATATAGGCCGGGGAGGCCTTTAGGCAGAAAAGTAAAATACAATCGCAAGCGTAAGCACTGTCCGCGAAATACACAGGGACAGTGCTTTTTTGCGTAAATAATGAAAAAATTTCACACTGTGTTAATTTTTGAGGAACTTTAAGCATAAACATAAGTCTAATTAATTACAAACCAAATTAAACTAAGAAAGAGGTGTAATACGTTGAAGAAAAAAATTGCTTTGCTATTGACGGTTATTATGCTGTTTGCGGCCATGATACCGCTACAGGCTTTTGCAGCAGAGGATAAAGGACTTGAGAAGGCTATTACTGCCGCGAGAGAAAAATTCAGTATTCCTGCAAACTATATTTTTACACCCGAGAGCTACATAGATAACGGCAAAAAAGTGTGGAACCTCAATTGGAGCAGCAAGACAGGAGAAGACGGAAGAATAAGCGTAACTGTCAGTGAGGATGGTGCCATTTTAGGCTATGACAAATACGTGCCTGTGGATCACTCAAAGAGGAGGTTTCCCAAGCTAAGCAGGCAGGAGGCGGAGGTAAAGGCGGAAGAGTTTATAAAGAATGTAAACCCTTCGGTACTTTCGCAGCTTAAGCTTCAGGAAAACAATTATAGCTCTTTTAAGGAGTATTCTTATTATTTTAATTATGTGAGGACTGTAAAGGGAATACCATTTTACCAAAATAATGTAAACTTAAGTGTGGATACAGATACGGGAGAGGTAAGAAGCTATTATATCAATTGGTCGGATGAGCTTGCTTTCCCCGGTGCGGGCAAAAAGATAGATATGGATGCTGCTAAAAAGGCTTACGTTGATAAGCTGGGGCTAAAACTTGTCTACAGGTATACCTCAGAGGGTGAAAAGCTCAAGTTTTACTCGGTATACACTCCTAAATACAGTGATATCTTTGCTATTGACGCGTTCACAGGAGAGAAGATACAGCTTAACGACATGTATTACGGAGCATTTGGAAGAGGAGGCGAATATGATACAGCAACCAAAGAAGCTGCAATGGTTGCAGGGGAGGTACAGCTTACCCCGGATGAAATTAACGCGGTGCAGGACATGTCGGGACTTATAAGTCAGGAAAAAGCGGTTGAGACGGCAAAGGGAATAAAGCCTTTAAAGCTGACTGACGAATACAAGCTCACAAATGCCAACCTCTCTAAAAGCTGGCCAGACAGGCAGCAATACATATGGTACCTTAAATTTACAAAAAATTCTGAAAAGGGCAATGAGAGGTATTATTATGCGTCGGCTTCGATAAATGCGAAAACAGGTGAAATAATAAGCTTTGACAGGAATGTGCCTTATAATGAAGCTGATAAAGCGAAATACAGCAAGGATGATGCAAAGAAGGCTGTGGAAAAATTTTTGGGAGAGCTTGCGCCTGAAAAATTTAAGCAGACTGAGTATAATGAGGACAGCGAAATATATTACCCTGTGTACAAGGAAGCAGACAATGACGCTAAGGAATTTAGCTTTAGCTATACAAGAAAGGTAAACGGAATTCAAATCCCGGACAATTCCATAAGCGCGGGATATGATGCAGTAAACGGAGAAATTACAAGATTTAATATGAGCTGGTTCGGGGCAAATTCGGATTTCCCCGGTGTAAGCAACGTGCTTTCAACTGACAAGGCATATGAAAGGCTGTTTGCTGATATAGGCCTTGAATTGCAGTATAAGGCACAATACTCCGAAGTAGATTATTTAAAGAGCAGCATGCCGAGGAATACCAACGCTGAGGTTAAGCTGATTTATTCACTTAAGCTGGGCAAGCCGCAGTATCTGGATTCACGTACCGGCGATATACTGGACTATGACGGCAAAAAGTTCAAGGAAAACAAGCCTGTGGAATACACAGATATAGATACGCACGCAAATAAAAAGGAAATCATGGTGCTTAGTGAATATGGAGTGTCGCTGCAGGGCCCTGAGTTTAAGCCGGACAGCAGCATTACACAGCTGGATTTTATGACGCTGCTTTGCAAGACGTTGAATTACCATGGAGCTAATGTAACCAGTGACAGCAGCAGTGCCGACATTGATGCCATGTACAGCTTCCTGATAAGGGAAGGAGTGCTGAAGAAGTCTGAAAAGGCTCCTAAGTCTGCCGTTTCCAAAGAGGATGGCGTAAAGTATATAATAAGGGCCATGAAATATGACAGGGTAGCAGAGCTTAAGGGAATATTCAAGAGCAGCTTTAAAGACATTGATAAGGCAAGCGCAGATCTTATCGGGTATATTGCCATAGCTGAAGGAATGGGGATAGCGAAAGGAAGCGACGGAAATTTCGGGCCTAAGGGGCTCCTCACAAGAGCACAGGCAGCCGTAATGATTTATAACTACCTGATGGCTTGATGTAATATAAAACGATAAATAAAAAACGGCCTCACCTATATAAAGGAAGGCCGTTTTTTTGTACTTTTCACAGCTAGGCCTTACAATAATTTTACATATAAACAAAACAAATAACATTGAAATTAATTAGGGGAATATATATAATAAACATAAAACGATACAAAAAATATAATTATATACAGAAATTTGAGGTGTTATTTATAGGTAATATAAAGAGGTGCATAGGCTTTTGAACGGAGTTATTAAATTTTTAAACGAGTATCCGGTATTTTACGTAATAATTATAATATTTTCCATTGCATTAATTTATTCGGCAGGTAAAGGCATAGGCAGTATTATAGCTGAATTGGTTTACTATGTAAGGCATTAAGCGTAAGGATTTCCTTCAAAAAATCTAAAAGAGAGAGGAGGTGTAAAAATGACAGGTTTTATAGAGCTTAGAGATGAAGAACTGTGCGACGTAAACGGGGGGGTAATTCCCATACTTGCAGCGGCAGGGGCTGTTGCAGCGGTAGGAGGAGTATTTTATCTGGGCTGCCAGTGTGGAGAGTACATAGGTAAGGCTATTTACTATGCTACTCACAAGTAAAGCTATCTATTATTCTACTCATTTAGTTTTTAATTTAAAGGAGGTTTTGTTACAATGAATTTAATAGAAGTAAAAGGGTTCTCAGAATTGACTGAGGGCGAGCAATTAGATGTGCAGGGAGGCGTTGCGCCTTTGGTTGTTGCAGGAGTAGTTGTAGGAGCAGTATTTGTCGGAGGTCTTGTCGTAGGGGCTATAGTAGGATACAATGAGGCAAAAAGAAATGCTGCGAAATAATATGAATGCAATAATTGGATTTATAAACGAGTATCCGTTTTTTAAGGTTTCATTAATAGTAATAGCGTTTTCTATTGAGCTGTTGATTGCTTTAAAAATAGGAGACTCAATAGGAAGATTTGTCTATTACATAAAGCATGGCTAGCGGCCTGTAACCAAAGAGTAGCTTCCTGCAAACAAGGTGTTAATGTTTAACTCAACAACTGCATAATTTAAAACAAATGCCGCAGATGTTTTTGGTCTGCGGCATTTGTTTTAATGTTTTTGGCAGCTTAAATATATCAGACTGCTTGAAGAACAATGAAAAAGCCTATACCTTAAAAATTATATTGACTATGATTCAGGTAATATATAGAATAAAATGTAGGAAATTATGAAGCTGGATAATTTATTCAGTTATTGTGGCGATTTTTAAAATTATCTTTATGGCAAAATTCTCATCTGAAAGTTTTCCGTAAAGCACCGGAGGATGGGTACTAATGATTAAAGGCATATTTAAAAAATATATCTGCATCAGGCAGCATGACATTACCGATTGCGGGGCGGCGTGCCTTGCTACAATATCAAAGCAGTACGGGCTTAAAATTCCCATAACCAAAATACGCGAGGTGGCGGGAACTGATAAGATGGGCACAAATGCCTATGGCTTGATAAAGGCCGCTCAAAAGCTGGGCTTTACCGCCAAGGGAGTAAAGGGAACGCAGGAAAACTTTTTCAGTGAGTTTCCCCTCCCTGCCATTGCACATGTGGTGGTTGACGGCTCACTTCTGCACTATGTTGTGCTGCATAGGATTGATAAAAAGCAAATACTTGTTGCAGATCCGGGGAAGGGCTTGGTAAGGTATACGCCTGAAGAATTCTTTAAAATGTGGACAGGAGTACTGATTTTGATGGTTCCCGGCGCACAATTTGAAAAGGGAGATGAAACCAAGGGTATATTTTCCAGATTCTTTGGGCTGCTGAGGCCCCAGAAAAAACTGGTTTTTAATATTTTTCTGGCTTCTTTGGTTTATACTGTGCTTGGAATATTGGGCTCGTTTTACTTCAAGTTTTTAATGGACGACATACTTCCGTACAATTTGGGAAAAAGCCTGCTGGTGATATCTATAGGGGTAGTGGCTTTAAACCTGTTTAAGATAATACTCAATGCCTTCAGGGCGCACCTTCTTTTGTACCTTAGCCAGAAGCTTGACATATCCTTAATTCTTGGATACTACCGGCACGTGCTTGAGCTGCCCATGAGCTTTTTCGGAACCAGAAAGGTAGGAGAGATTATTTCCAGATTTATGGATGCCTCCAAAGTAAGAGAAGCAATATCGGGAGCCACCTTGACTATCATGATAGACACGCTTATGGCGGTTGCCGCAGGAGTTATGCTATATGCGCAAAGCCCTGTGCTTTTCGGTATTACCGTGGTTATGGTGGTTATGTATGCCATTATCGTATTTGCCTTCAACAAGCCCATAAGAGACATTAACAGGGAGCAGATGGAAGATAATTCTCAGCTTACCTCATATCTGGTGGAATCCCTCAATGGAATTGAAACGGTAAAGGCGTTTAATGCTGAGGGTGAGGTCAATATAAACACTGAAAAGAAATTTATCAAGCTGTTGAGGTCGGTATTCAAGGGGGGATGGATAGGAAATTTTCAATCCTCACTTACCGGCTTTATTGCGTCAGTTGGAGGAATAATAATACTATGGGCGGGGACGTATAATGTTATGAAGGGGGAAATATCGGTGGGGCAGCTCCTTACATTTAACGCCCTGCTGGCCTATTTTCTTGATCCTCTTCAAAACCTTATAAACCTTCAGCCTATGATGCAGACTGCTATAGTGGCATCCGACAGGCTGGGGGAGATACTTGACCTTGAGCTTGAGAAAACAGGGAATGAGGACGGAAAGGTCAACCCCTCATCATTAAAGGGAGCTGTCGAATTTAAAAACGTAGATTTCAGGTACGGCACAAGGCAGCTTGTCCTAAAGAACATAAGCCTCAATGTGGCGCAGGGTGATAAGATCGCGCTTGTGGGAGAAAGCGGCTCCGGCAAGACCACGCTTGTCAAGCTGATAATGAATTTTTATCCCTGGGAAAAGGGAGATATATTAATAAACGGCTATAATATTAAAGATATAAATATTGAAAGCTTAAGAGACAGAATAGCATACATATCTCAGGACATCTTTCTTTTCAGCGGGACAATAAGAGATAACCTTTGTCTGGGCACTGAAAATGTCTCTATGGAGGAGATAATAGACGCGGCAAAAATGGCTAAGGCTCATGATTTTATAAATGACCTTCCCCTAAGGTATAACACAATGCTTGAAGAAAACGGTGCAAACCTGTCGGGAGGGCAGAAGCAAAGGCTGGCTATTACCAGGGCAATACTAAGGAAGCCTGACATACTCATAATGGACGAGGCAACCAGCAATTTGGACTCTATTACCGAAAAGGCCATAGAAAAGACAATAAATGAGTTTACCGATGGAATTACAACCTTTATAATAGCTCACAGGCTCAGCACCATTATGCGTTGCGATAAAATATATGTTATGGACAAGGGGGAATTTTCAGAGAGCGGAAGCCATGATTATCTTATGAATAAAAAGGGAATATACTACAACCTGTGGAAGGAGCAGCTTCCTGACATTGCAAGGGGAGAGGCTGCCGCATCGAGGGAAGGGGGAGAGGATGGGCAATGAAAACGGTTATACAGGAAATAAGTGATATAACGGAGAGCAGGGAGCTCATGGAGTCTGGGCCGCATCCTTTTGTGAACGGCTTCATATACATTTTCATAGCAATAATTGTCGGGGCTGCGATATGGGCATATTTTGGAGAAATAGACGATTATGTCAAAGCAAATGGAGTCATAAGGCCAAATGAAAAAATAAGCAGTATAAAAAATAAGGTAGACGGAAAGGTGGATAAAAATTTTCTTGAGGAGGGAAAAAGCGTTAAAAAGGGGGATATCCTGTTTACAATCGAATATATGAGCTTAGAGCTGGAAAGGAATACCGCCGTAAAGGAGCTTGATAAGGCAAGGGAAGAGCTTAAGAATACAATAAAGCTAAAGAAGAGTATTGTGGATGAAAAAAACTATTTTAATCCTGACTTGCAAGAAGAAAAGACCTACTACAACAGGTATTTAAAATACATAACCGATCTGGAGGTTCAGACCAAGCAGGCCAACATTGACAGCAGTAGCGTAAAAGGCATTTTGGACCAAAATAACGGACTCAATACACTTAGAGAGTGTGTAAAGCAGAACAGGGATCTTTTTGCCGAGAGGGATAGTATATATTATACAAAGTATAAGAGCTATCTCCTGAATATCGAGAGGCTGGAGGATGTTATAGTACAGAAAAGGGCAGACTATGATAATGTCGAGGTTCTGTACGAATCGGGGGCTTCCAGCAGAATGGAAATTGATAATGCTTTAAAGGCTTTAAAAAGTGCCGAGATGGATGTGGAAAAGTATAAGAGAGAGTTTTTACTGGGCATTGACATTGACATTGATGAAAATTCCAAGCTGCTGCAGAAGCTGGAGATAGGCATCAAAAGCACGGAACACGGCACGGGGGGAATAGATCTGCAAAAGTACAGGATAGATGCTCTGGTGCAGCTAGACAGCGATACCGCCTTACTTGAGAAGAGCATAGAAAAGCTGGAGGACAGCATTGAAAGCATAGAGATGAGAATTAGAGATTGCAGTATCACAGCCCCCATAGACGGAGTAATAAATATATATGACGAAATTAATACAGGGGATTTACTTCAGGCGGGAGCGGAGGTGGCAGCCATTGTACCTCCGGCCGATTCAAAGTACAAGGTGCAGATATATGTGAAGGATTCCGACATAGCAAACATTCAAAAGGGTCAGCAAATTAAGTACCACCTTTCGGCACTTCCGTACAGAGAGTATGGGGAGCTGACGGGGGTTATAGAAAATATCGGCACCGATGCAAAGATTGATCAGACAGGCGGAGTCAGCTACTATATAGTAGATGCGGCTATTGAAAACAGACCTCTGTACAGCTATAAGGGTAAAATGGCTGAAATCAGAGTGGGTATGACCTGCGAAGCGCAGGTTATCACAAGGACAAAAAAGATATTGTATTATCTGCTTGAAAAAATAAGCCTTCGAGATTGATTAACAGAAAAAACGTTTATGCCGGGCTTTAAAGCAGGATTTTTTACTCGCATGGCGAATTGTATTATTATAGGATGCAGTGTTTTTTAACAGTTCTTAGACATTGTTAGATAATGTTTTAGAGGTGGGTAATATGTTGATTGAAACAAGTATAACCATTGCTTATAGATGTTCAAGCTGCGGCAGCTTTGAGTTCTTTTACCTGCCGTTGTTTAAGCTGTTTGGTGACAGGCATTACCATGCTGCCTGTCGGTGCGGTAAATCAGGCATAACAATCACTCATGAGAATTTGGGACAGAATAATTATAAAATAAAGCTGGGCTGTATAGGATGCGGAATGGATCATGCTCTGGAGCTTAAAAGGAGAGAGCTTTTAAAAAACAAATTAAATGTTTTTTATTGTCCGCATACCGGCATACAGATATGCTTTATAGGAAATGATGAATCTGTAAGAAATAAGGTTGACAGTGTTGAAAGGGAATATGACAGCTTAATAGATAAGCTGGGGTATGACGACTATTTTGAAAATACCCGTGTCATGCTCGATTCGTTAAACCTGATACATGACATAGCGGAATCGGGGAACTTAGGCTGTGAATGCGGAAATAAGGATATAGAGCTCAACTTGCTTTCGGATAAAATATCCTTAAGCTGCAAAAAATGCTCAGGCTTTATAACTATACAGGCTTCTTCCAATGAGGATCTTAAAAATGTTTTGTCGGCAAAAAAGATCATTTTAAAGGCTAAGCTTAAGGATTGCGGCAATCAGAACCCTTCTTAAATGCGGAAAGTAACCGCAAAAATGTTTTTGTAAATTGGCAAAATGCTCTTAACAAGCTGATAAAACTATTTTTTGGGTAAAAATTTATGCTGTTTCAGGTTGACAAATATCATCTTTAATGCTATAATTCTCCCAATAGTATTCGAATGTCCTTCCTAAATATTTGCATAGAAAGTAGTTTTATAGGAAAATATATTTAATCTCAGATTTTAGCTGCCGAAAATTTGTTAGTTCTGTTTGAGATCTGGCGTTTTCCGTTTTGGAATTACACTTTGCAAAAGCTAGCTGGAAAAAATTAGCTGCTTAAAGCATATCAGGCATAGGATAGGCTTCCCTAGGAGTTTGTTGCAAGTGTCTACTTGAATGATTTCCCAATAAAATGGCAATAAATATAATTAGGTATTAATAAGGTGGTGGAGTATGGAGGAAATAAATCTGGAACGCAAAACGCTGGAAGACTTGCGTTATATAGCTAAAATGATGAACATTAAAGGAGTATCCAGATGTAAAAGAGAAGAACTTATGAAAAAAATAATTGAGGCAGGTAAAGAAAAAGCATCTGAAGATGGAAGCAGAGATGCTGAAATAATAACTGAGGGAAATGAAGAGGGCACGGCAAAAAAAATAAAAAAATCAGCAAACGAAGAGAAACGGAGGGGAGAAGCCTCCGATGAAAAAAAGATGACAGACATGTTAAATAGGACTCTGCAATCAGAGAAGAAGCCTCAAGGTGCAGAGGAGGAAGTGGTTGTTCTTAGAAAATCTAAGCGGGGAAGACCTGCCAAATCGTCAAAGGGACAAAGCGGTATTTCCGAAGCACAGCCTGAGGCCCAGAGAAGTATTTCTGAGGATGCACAGCAAAATGACAGTATAGAGCCTCCGGCAATGGAACAGGATAAACAGCATAACCGCCCTGAACGCGAAATAAAGCCCGAAGTGAAAAAAATCCTTCCCAGAAAGCGGATAGTGGCTGAAAGAGAAATTAAAAAGCAAGAAGAAGTAAAAAAAGATATAGAAAGCAAAGACAGCGCATATGGCAAAGATACTATACAAGGCAAGGACAATGCACAAAACAAGGACAGGGTGATTACCCCGGTTCCTGTGCCTGATAGAAGTATTGCTGCTGTACAGCCGTCTATTGTCCGTAATTATGAACAGACTTCGATTCCCGCTCCCGCACCTGAGCTTAAGGTATCGGAAGCTCCCAAAGAAGAAATTGAAAAGCAGGAGATCCGTCCCGTACAAAGGCGTTTTGAGCAGAGAAGAGATAATTATAACGGCAACGGCAGTAACGGCTTTGAAAAAATTGAAAGCGACGATCCCGTAGAGGGCGTACTGGAAGTTCTACCCGACGGATATGGATTTTTAAGAAGCGACAATTACTTGTCCGGCCCGAAGGATGTTTATGTGTCACCCTCGCAAATAAGGCGGTTTGGCTTAAGGACAGGGGACAAGGTTAAAGGAAAGGGAAGAATACCTAAGGAAGGCGAAAAATTTCAGGCTCTTTTATATGTACAGACCGTAAATGGAGATTTGCCGGATGTAGCGTCAAAAAGAATATCCTTTGAAAATCTTACGCCTATATATCCTGATAAAAGAATAACCCTTGAAACCTCGCCAAGAGAGATGTCTACAAGGCTGATAGATTTAATTGCCCCAATCGGAAAGGGACAGAGAGGAATGATTGTTTCTCCTCCGAAGGCGGGAAAGACTATTCTTTTAAAGAAAATCGCAAACAGTATAACCGCAAACTATCCTGATATTGACCTTATAGTCCTGCTCATAGATGAGAGGCCTGAGGAAGTAACCGACATGCAGAGGTCAATAAAGGGTGAAGTTATATATTCAACCTTTGACGAGGTGCCGGAGCACCATATAAAGGTTGCTGAAATGGTGTTGGAGAGGGCGCAGAGGCTTGTTGAGCAAAAAAGGGATGTGGTTATTCTCTTAGACAGCATTACAAGGCTTGCCAGAGCTTATAACCTTACCATTCCTCCTACCGGAAGAACATTGTCGGGGGGCTTAGACCCCGGTGCGCTTCATAAGCCGAAGAGATTTTTTGGAGCAGCCAGAAATATTGAATTCGGAGGCAGCCTCACAATTATGGCCACTGCATTAATTGAAACAGGGAGCAGAATGGATGATGTGATTTTTGAGGAATTTAAGGGGACAGGCAATATGGAGCTGCATCTTGACAGGAAGCTGTCGGAAAGGCGTATTTTCCCCGCTATTGACATAAATAAATCGGGTACGAGAAGAGAAGAGCTTTTGTTATCCCAGAAGGAGATTGAGAGCGTCTGGGCTATAAGAAAGGCTATGGGGAATATGGGCACGGGTGAGGTCACCGAGATGCTCATAAACAGGTTTACACAGACAAAAACAAACGACGACTTTGTCAACACTATAAATGTTGCGTTTGTTGAAAAATAGTTATTGCGGCGGAAGTGTTTTTGTGCTACAATATTCTTTGTCTTAAAAATAGTTAAAATATTTTTGATTTATATAATTATACAAGTAAAAATGGGATGTCTGTTTTTACATACTGAAAGAAGGTGAGTTAGGAATGAAAGAAGGAATTCATCCTCAATATGATGAAGTGGTAGTAAAGTGCGCCTGCGGTGAATCATTTACCACCGGCTCAACAAAGAAAAATCTGCGTGTGGACGTATGCTCAAAATGCCACCCTTTCTATACAGGCAAGCAGAAGCTTGTTGATGTCGGAGGCCGTGTTGAGAAGTTTAAGAAGAAGTTTGGGATTGTTGACAACCAATAATCTACAGTATTTAAAAGAATAAGTTTGAAAAGGTAAGATAAAAATGTTAAACTAGAGGCTAAAGGGATATCTTGGCCTCTAGTTTTTTTATGTGTTTTGTATTATAAGATCTCTTTACAAAATTTTAGAAAAGGAGATAGTTATGAAAAAGACTTCTATAGGGGGTAGTGCTTTAATTGAGGGATTAATGATGATAGGTCCTGAAAATGCGGCTATAGCCATTAGAAAATCTGATGGTGAAATTGTAATTGACAAAAGGCCGCTTCCCAAAAAGGACATATTTACAAAGATACCGGTAGTTAGAGGTGTGTTCGGATTTTTCCGTCAAATTGTGCTTACTATGAAGGCAATGATGTATTCGGCGGAATTTGTTGATATAGAGGAAGAGGGTGATGTAAAGCCTTCAAAGATAGATGCATTTTTGGAGAGGGTATTTGGAGACAAGCTTAAGGATGCGGTAATTTACTTTGCGGTTATAGTGTCTATTGCATTTAGCATAGGACTTTTTATATTACTTCCCAATTTGATCGCAACTTTAGTAGTAGTGTCTAAAAACTCAGTGGCATATAACCTTTTTGAAGGACTGATAAGGATAATACTGTTTTTTGCATATCTTTCGCTTTCATCACTTATGAAGGATATACAAAGGGTGTGGCAATATCATGGTGCGGAGCATAAAACCATTCACTGCTATGAGCACGAGGAGGAGCTGACTGTTGAAAACGTCAGGAAGTATACTACAAAGCATCCTCGGTGCGGCACATCCTTTATGTTTCTTGTCATGGTTATAAGCATATTGATATTTTCTCTTCTGCCTGTCGGCGGAGTGCTGTTTAACGCATTGATAAGACTTGCGTTTGTGCCTGTTGTTGCGGGGCTGTCATATGAAGTGCTCAAGTTTGCCGGCCGCAGTGAGTGGAAGATAATGAAGATAATAAATGCCCCGGGGATGTTTTTTCAGGTATTTACCACAAGGGAACCGGATGATTCTCAGATTGAAGTGGCTATTGAAGCATTCAATAATGTAAGGGTTACCGATAAAACTGCGGATAAATGGTGATTTTATGAATGTACAGGATGCTTTGACAAAAGGAATTCAGATTTTGAAGGCTGCGCATATTGAGGCCCCGGCTGTTGAAGCCGGGGTTATACTTTGTGATGTCATAGGATGTGATAAAAGCTTTTTATATGTTCACGGTGATGCCATTGTCGCAAGGGAGGATGCCGAACGCTATTTTGACAAAATAGAGCTGAGGGCAAAAGGAATGCCGGTTCAATATATAACGGGCCGTCAGGAATTTATGTCTCTTGGCTTTACGGTGGGGCCCAAGGTTTTGATACCCAGACAGGACACAGAAATACTGGTGGAAGAAGTGACCCGATATTCTAAGGGTCTTAAGGCCGGAGTACGGATACTCGACATCGGAACCGGCTCGGGGTGCATTGCGGTAAGCCTTGCGTATTATATAAGAGATGCTTTTGTGGTAGCTGTGGATATATCCTGTGAGGCTCTGGAAATTGCGGCCCATAACGCAAGGCTGTCGGGAGTGGACAGCAGCATCAGCTTTATACACAGCGATCTTTTCGGCAGTCTGTGTGCGCCGGCAGGAGATAAGGAGCTGTTTGATATTATAGTATCTAATCCACCGTATATATCCTTGCATGAAATGAAAGGGCTTCAAGCTGAGGTAAGGGATTATGAGCCTGCTTCCGCTCTTTATGGAGGAGCTGACGGTCTGGATTTTTACAGGAAAATAATTACGGAAGCTTGCGGCTTTTTAAAGGCTGACGGACTTTTGGCATTTGAAGTAGGGTATGGACAGGCTGAAGAGGTTGAAAAAATGATGAAGAATAATTATTATGACATTTGCATTATTAAAGATCTCTCGGGAATCAACAGGGTAGTTACCGGAAAGGCCCGTACAAATTGTTAATAAAAGATTTTTTTTTGATTAAAATTGTATACAAAGTTCATTGCAAATCCACCGAAATGGCCTATTTAAGCATGTTTCGCATCATGTCATTTTAATAATGCGAGAAAACCTTATATAAAATACTATTAAAAGAGATAAAGCAGCTTAAACAGTTATTAAGCTTGAATTTATATATTTTATAAAATTGACTTATAATATTGCGCTAACTATAATTTATATGGGATAATGCCTGTAATTTGAGTTTTATAAAGGGGATTTGATTGTGTTTTATAAGCTCGCTATAATATGTAGCGATAAAGATTTTACATGGAGGATATAATTTGATGGAAGAAATTTTTTTGACCCGTAAGGAATACATCTAAGAAAAGCGCCTGATGACATACTTGTGAGACATTTCCCCGCAAGGCGTCTTTTCGTTGTAGTTAAAAATTTCTGTAAGCAATTATATCCTCTATGCTTGTAAAATCTTTATCGTGTCCTATATAGTTAATTTCAGACATAATTATTTTTGAAAGGAGCAGATGATTTTGGAAACAGGCTTATTGTTGGCTATAGCTATTTTACTGCCCGGTTTAAGTGCCGTATTGTGCTACATTATGCGAAGGGACACAGTGCGCAAATTTATAGTTGCAATTTCCGCTGTGATACTTTTTGGTGTGGCAATAGAGCTTGCAAGGCTGTTAATTGCAGGTGGCGGAAGGATAGCTGTAAGCCTTGAGGATATGCATATTGACTTGAATTGGGCTATAAAGGGCATTGATATGCTTCTGCTTTGCTATATAGCGTATCTGGGCATAAGACTTAAAAAGCACATTATATTGGTGCTTTCTGCGCTGCAGGCCATACCCTTTTTGCTTTTTGAGGTGTTTCACGTGTTTGGCCCGGTAAAGGAGCCACACTTTGCGTTTGTTATTGATTATTTGTCCCTTGTTATGATACTTCTGGTGTGTATAATAGGGCCCGTAATTACATTGTTTGCAATAGGCTATATGAAGGAGCATGAGCACCATCTAGCATTAAAGACATCAAGACAGCCCAGATTCTTCTTGGTATTGTTTATTTTTCTGGCTGCTATGAATGCCATGGTTATGACGGACAATTTATCGTGGATGTACCTATTCTGGGAGATAACCACGCTTTGCTCATTCCTTCTGATATCGCATGACGGTAATGAACAGGCTGTAAATAATGCTTCCAGAGCCTTGTGGATAAATTCTCTGGGAGGGCTTGCCTTTATATGTGCAATAGTGCTCATATATAAAGCAAAGGGCACGCTATCCATTGAAGAAATATCTCAATCAAGGAATGCGGGAGAGGCTTTTATAGGAATGTTTCCTATAGGCTTAGGGCTTTTGTGCTTTGCAGGCTTTACAAAATCCGCTCAGTTTCCGTTTCAGAGCTGGCTGCTTGGGGCCATGGTGGCTCCTACCCCCGTATCGGCACTGCTTCACTCAAGCACCATGGTTAAAGCAGGTGTTTATCTTGTGGTAAGGATGGCGCCCGCATACAGTGGAACTGTTCTGGCAAACGTTGTAGCGATGGTGGGAGGGTTTACCTTCCTTGCGGCATCAGCCATAGCAATAAGCCAGAGGAACGGTAAAAGGGTGCTTGCGTATTCCACAATTGCCAATCTGGGACTTATAATATGCTGTGCCGGAATGGGGTCGTACGCTGCCATAGGAGCCGCCGTTATGCTTATGATATTCCATGCCGTTTCAAAGGGACTGCTGTTCCTCTGCATCGGTACTATAGAAAATGGAATTGGAAGCAGGGATATAGAGGATATGCAGGGGCTGATGAAAAAAATGCCTTTTACGACGGTAATAACGGTAATAGGGATGATATCCATGCTGCTTCCGCCGTTTGGGGTTTTGATAACAAAATGGCTTGCTATTGAGTCCTCTGTAAATTCTCCTTTGGTTTTGCTGGCGATTATACTTGGCAGCGCATTTACGGTGGTATTCTGGTCTAAGTGGATAGGAATTATACTTACAATGTCCTATAAGCCCAAATACATCGTCGAGAGGCTTTCCTTATGGGTAAGGGGCTCGCTGGTGATCCTTATTTCGGCAGTGCTGGCGGCAAGCATACTGATAGTGCCTATGTTTAACGGCCTTATAAAACCGTATCTTACAACATTAAGTATTTCAGGCGGGCCGGAGCTTGAGGGAAGGGGACTGGGTGTAATTATGCATTCAGCCGACGCTTCCATTATAGGGGGATTTGCCTCTATATTGTTTTTTGCCGTAGTATTTGTGCTTATGGTTACAATACCTTATTTCTTAAGGAAGACAAAGGCTGAAAGCGTTAAGCCTCCATACCTGTGCGGTGAGAACATGAATAACGACATAAGAGGGCTTGAGTTTATCAGTCCGGGAGACAAGGTGGAAGAGGTTGTTGTGCACAACTACTATATGGCAGGCTTTTTTGGAGAAAAAAATCTTACGCTGTGGACTAATCTTGTAGCCTCTGCCATTATAATCATAATGTTTGGGGTGGTGATAAAATGATAAGCTTAGCAAGTATACTGACGGCTGTTATAGCCATAATAGCGGCGCCTGTCATTGGAGGGCTTCTGACGGGCATAGACAGAAAAGTCAGTGCCAGAATGCAGAACAGATATGGGCCTCCGTTGCTGCAGCCGTTTTATGATTTTTTTAAGCTCTTGGGAAAGGAAAGCATTACGGTTAATCAGACGCAAATGGTATATGTACTGGGACATCTGTTTTTTGCGGTGGCCAGTATTGTAATGCTGGTTTTAAAAAGTGATCTTCTCATGCTTATATTTATACTGGCCTTTTCGGGAATATCATTAATAATAGGAGCCATGAGTGTGCGCTCTCCATACAGCAAAATAGGTGCTCAGAGAGAAATACTGCAGATGATGGCGTATGAGCCGGTGCTGCTGCTTATGGTTGTAGGCATATATCTTACCACAAAAAGCTTTATGATACAGAGCATATTTGATCACGGGACTCCTTTGATTTACAGTCTGCCGCTCGTGTTTATGGCGTTTCTGTATGTTCTTACAATAAAGCTCAGAAAATCGCCTTTTGATTTCTCCACCTCCCACCATGGGCATCAGGAGCTTATAAAGGGGCTGACTACAGAATTTTCAGGGATTCAACTGGCAATAATAGAATTGACCCACTGGTATGATTTGGTGCTTCTGCTGGGAATGATTGCATTGTTTTTTGCAAATCCGATATGGGTAGGAATATTAATAGCTCTTGGGAGCTTTTTTCTGGAAATGGTCATAGACAATATAAGCGCCAGAATGACGTGGAAATGGATGCTTAAGGCAACCTGGCTGATAGGTATAGGAGCCGCTGCTACAAACATAATATGGCTCTATCTGAAAGTATAGGAGGGTGTTGCAAATGGGTATTATAAGTAAGTCAACAAAAAAATCGCCCTGGATAATGCATTACGACTGTACAAGCTGCAATGGCTGCGATATAGAAACCTTGGCGTGTCTTACGCCTATGTACGACGTTGAACGCTTTGGAATTATTAACGTAGGAAACCCAAAACATGCCGATATACTTGTGGTTACCGGATCTGTAAATAAGAGAAATGTAAGGGTGCTTAAAAACATATATAATCAGATGCCTGAGCCTAAGGCAGTTGTAGCCGTGGGGGCATGTGCATGCACGGGAGGAATATTCAAGGAGTGCTATAATGTGCTTGGGGGAGTAGATAAGGTGCTTCCCGTAGATGTATATGTCGCAGGCTGCTGTGCCAAGCCCGAGGCAATTATTGACGGGATTGTGCTTGCAATGGATAAGCTGGAGGAGAAGGCGCGGGACATGAAAAAGCTTCATTCAGACATTAAAGCCTGCCAAAATGAGGCTTAACGCATAGCTTCGATTAAGAAACAAAAAATCTTTTTGCCTGTATAACGGCATGGGGGGATTACATGATAGAAAATTTAACCGATATTTCTGTGGAACAGCTTCTGACGGAAGCGCACAATATGCTGTTCGACGACTATAGATTTATTACTGCCACCTGTGTGGACAATGGGGATGAAACTCTGGATGTTATATATCACTTTGACAAGGATCTTGAAATGAAAAATTTTAAGATAAGGGTGCAAAAGGGAGCAGAGGTACCCAGCATATCGAAGATTTATTTTTGTGCCTTGCTGGTTGAAAACGAAATGAAGGAGCTGTTTGGAATAAATATAACCAATATAGCCATTGACTACGGAGGGCATATGCTTCTTTCCGATGATGATCTGGAATCTCCCATGCTTAGACAGCAGATAACAATAGAGAGGAAGGGAGATAAATAATATGCCTAAAACGATAATTCCCTTTGGACCACAGCATCCTGTCTTGCCCGAGCCTCTTCATTTGAAGCTGGTTATGCAGGATGAAACCATTGTAGAAGCTATCCCTGCAATAGGGTATGTTCATAGAGGGCTTGAGAAATTAACTGAAACCAAGGAATTTACACAAAATGTTTATATAGTAGAAAGAATATGCGGAATATGCAGCTTTATGCATGCCTTGACTTATTGTCAGGGAATAGAGAGCCTGATGGGGGTAGAGGTTCCTCCAAGAGCAAGGTTTTTAAGGGTTATATGGGCCGAGCTTCACAGGATTCACAGCCATTTGCTGTGGCTGGGCCTGCTGGCGGATGCGTTTGGATTTGAAAGCCTGTTCATGCAGTGCTGGAGGAACAGGGAGAAGGTAATGGACATAATGGAGGAAACCTGCGGAAGCAGGGTTATTATATCGGGGAACACCATAGGTGGTACAAGAAGGGATATATCCTCCGAAATGCTTGTAAAAATATCTTCTGTAGCGGATGAGATACGTGATGACTTAAAAAGGGTTGAGCCGGTGTTCTTTAATGACTATACCGTAAAGCACAGGCTTGTGGGTGTGGGAGTGTTGGAGCGCGAAAAGGCTTATGTTTTGGGTGCTGCCGGGCCTATGGCAAGAGGCAGCGGAATAAGGCAGGATTTAAGGATGACAGGATATGCTGCTTATGGCGAGCTTGATTTTGAGCCGATAGTCGAAACCGACGGGGATTGCTATGCAAGGACAATGGTGAGGCTGAAGGAGGTATACCAGTCGATAGAGCTTATAAAGCAGGCGGCCTCCATCATACCGGAAGGCGAGATCAGCGTTCCCGTAAAGGGCTTTCCAAAAGGGGAGGTTGTTTCCAGAGTTGAGCAGCCAAGGGGAGAGGTGCTGTATTACATGAGAGGCAACGGCACAAAGAATCTGGATAGGCTGAGGGTCAGAACACCGACATTTGCCAATATTCCTGCATTGCTTCAAATGCTTCCGGGAAGCCAATTGGCGGATGTGCCTGTTCTGATTTTGACAATTGATCCATGCATTAGTTGTACCGAGAGGTAATACAAATGGAGGTAGAATTATGTTTGATATGATAAGCAATATATTTAAAAACTTAAGTTCAAAGCCCGCTACCAGAAAATACCCTTTTGAAAAGAGGGAGACATTTAAGGACAGCAGGGGCAGTGTTAAGGGAGTTGACATAGACACATGTATTTTTTGCGGAATATGTGCAAGAAAGTGTCCTTCGGATGCCATAGCAGTGGACAGAAACAGCAAATCATGGGAGATAGATCCCTTTAAATGTGTGGTATGCGGTGTATGCGCCGAGGTATGCCCTAAGAAATGCCTGTTTATGGATGAGCAGTACAGTGCGTCTGCATACAGCAAGGGGAAGAACAAATTTGTTCAGCAGCCCAAGCCTGCTGAAGAGGAACCCGGAAAGGTAAGCGCGTAACACCCCGGGACACCCCGGGGACATTCCTCAAAAGCCGGGGACATTCCTCGACACAGGAGAGGAGTGTCCCCGTACCTTAGACGGTGCGTCCCCGTACCTTAGTCGATAGGAATGATTAAATGCATGAATATGCCGTTACAAAAAGCCTCATAAGCATAGCGGTTCAGGAGGCCCGCAAGGCGGGGGCCTCTAAAATTACAGACATAAAGCTTGTTATAGGGGATTTATCTACCATTGTGGATGAGTCTGTGCAGATGTATTTTGATATAATAAGCGAAGGAACGATTGCCAACGGAGCCAGACTTATTTTTAAAAGAGTTCCTGCCGAGCTTTGCTGCAAGGCCTGCGGGCATAGATTCAATAAACCCCGGCAGGGCTTTACCTGCCCGTTATGCGGCCACTATGGCGTGCCCACGGGCGTGGGTAAGGAGTTTTACATAGAAAGCATTGAGGCGGAATAGAAAACTTCACTTTATAATTAAATATAAATAACGGAGGTAGCCCATGGAAATAAAGGTCATGAAAAATATACTTGATGCAAACAACAGCCTGGCCGAGAAAAACAGGAGTTTTTTTAAGGACAGAAAAATAACGGCAATAAATGTAATGGCTTCTCCTGGAGCGGGAAAAACCAGTATAATTCTAAAAATCATCGAAGCCTTGGGGAACGATATCGGGATAAGTGTTATTGAAGGAGATATTGCCTCCAGTATTGATGCCGACAAGATAGACGGCCTTGGTATCCCTGTGGTGCAAATAAATACAGGCGGGGGCTGCCACCTTGACGCAAACATGATTAAGGCTGCTGTTGATGACTTAAGGCCGGGTCACGACTCCATAATATTTATTGAAAACGTGGGAAATCTTGTATGCCCATCGTCCTTTGACCTTGGAGAGGGTATGCGCATGGTGATCGCCAGTGTTCCTGAGGGGCATGACAAGCCGTATAAATACATATCCATGTTTGAGGGCGCGGATGTTGTTATACTCAATAAGACGGATCTCATACCATATATTGATTTTGACAGTGAGAGCTTTTATAAGGGACTGAGATCGCTTAATGAGAAAGCCCCCTTGTTTGAGGTTTCCTGCCGTACGGGAGAAGGCGTGGAGGAGCTTGCAAAATGGCTTAAAAACGCTGCTTCAGGTAAAAATATTTAAAATAATATTTTATTTGGCTAATTATTGACTTTTTACATTTCAAGCTTTACATACAGCTCATCCCATATTTGCAATGTCTTTTGGCACTTAGAGATTGGGAAATTATTTCTTGGCAAATTGACAGAGCACATATTGCGTCATATAATTAGTATATAATACTAATTATTACAAATAAATGTAAAATTAGTAATAAGGGGATGAGTTCAAATGAATACTAAGGATATGGACAAGCTTAAGGAGATTCTTAACGAGGAAGTTTCTTGTGACAATCTTACTCACGGATTTATTTTGCTTATGAGTATGGAAATTGATATAATGATTGTGGATTATTATCAAAAGCAGCTCAAAAAAAATGATATGCCGGATGAGGGCTGTCAAGAAAAAGCCCTGTGATTTTCAAATTCAGCCGGGGATACCATTTCGATATGCGGCTTTATTAGGTGTATTCTGTTTCTTAGATTCAACCTTTCTATGTACAGTTATCTTATTTTTAGATGCTTAAATTTGAATTTTTAAAATTTTTTATAATCCCATGATGCTAATATCATTATGCCAAATTATTTTAATTGCATAATAGAAATCGCAGGTGCGGAAATCGTGGGACACGCAGGAATTTAGGGCAGACACGCAGGTCTGCCCCTACAGCAAATAATATATAAATATATTGAAATAAAATTATAGAAAAATGATTATTACAATCAGTATGTCTAATAAATTTTAAACAGATTTCTTTAGAATCAATGTTTTTATAATTAAAAAATTGCAGGTGCGGACATCGTGGTAGGGGCAGACCTATGTGTCTGCCCGAAATTGCCTAAAAACGCGGAATACGCAGGAATTCAGGGCAGACACGCAGGTCTGCCCCTACAGCAAATAATATATAAATATATTGAAATAAAATTATAGAAAAATGATTATTACAATCAGTACGTTTAATAAATTTTAAACAGATTTCTTTAGAATCAATGTTTTTATAATTAAAAAAATTGTTGGTGCGAACATCGTGGTAGGGGCAGACCTATGTGTCTGCCCCTACAGCAAATAATATATAAATATTTCGATATTGAAATAAAATTATAGAAAAATGATTATTACAATCAGTATGTCTAATAAATTTTAAACAGATTCTTAGAATCAATGCATATATAATTAAAAAATTGCAGGTGCGGACATCGTGGTAGGGGCAGACCTATGTGTCTGCCCGAAATTGCCTAAAAACGTGGAACACGCAGGGATTCAGGGCAGACACGCAGGTCTGCCCCTACAGCAAATAATATATAAATATTTCGATATTGAAATAAAATTATAGAAAAATGATTATTACAATCAGTACGTCTGATAAATTTTAAACAGATTTCTTTAGAATCAATGCTTTTATAATTAAAAGAATTGTTGGTGCGAACATCGTGGTAGGGGCAGACCTATGTGTCTGCCCGAAATTGCCTAAAATCGTGGAACACGCAGGAATTTAGGGCAGACACGCAGGTCTGCCCCTACAGCAAATAATATATAAATATATTGAAATAAAATTATAGAAAAATGATTATTACAATCAGTA
>NZ_QPJT01000022.1:50707-80326 GCF_003337415.1 Anaerobacterium chartisolvens
CAGGAATTTAGGGCAGACACGCAGGTCTGCCCCTACAGCAAATAATATATAAATATATTGAAATAAAATTATAGAAAAATGATTATTACAATCAGTACGTCTAATAAATTTTAAACAGATTCTTTAGAATCAATGCTTTTATAATTAAAAAAATTGTTGGTTTATTAATATATATGGTATACTTTTTCTAGTGATTTTTTATATACATACACAGTGCCATGGGCACATGTAATTTACGTGAAGAATATTGCTTGACGGAGGAAACAGTGAGAAAAGTTTATTTAAAAAAAGGGACGGCAGTTGCTTTATTTATAATAATAGCCTTAGCTCTTGTATTGAGATTTTCATTTGTTTTGTACAAGCTCCATGACTTTAAAATAGGCGGAGACGCAAGGAATTACCTTCTTATGTCAAGGCAGCTTGTGGATGACGGAATATACGGGTACTGGTATGACGGCCTGCCCTACGGAGGCAGCCCCGGAATATCCAATGCCAGGGTTACGCCTACATATCCATTGTTCTTAAGCTCGGTATACGCCATCTTTAATGATCCGTACAGGCAAATAACTGCCGTTCGCATCATTCAGGCTCTGACGGGAGGAATTATATCTCCTCTGCTGGCTTTTCTTCTAATGCGGAAGCTTTCAGGCCGTGACGACGGGGCTGTTATCGCCGCGTTTTTTGTAGCAATATACCCCTCGTATATTTACTCCACCACTCAGATTCTTACAGAGGTAATTTCTCTTGCCACAATGCTTCTTTATTTTTACTTTACTGCATTGGGCTTTAAAGAAAAAAAGACATATGCCCACCTGCTTGCGGGAGGGGCATTTGCTGTGCAGATACTTGTAAGGCCGGCAATGCTGCCCCTTTTTGTGATACCGTTTATTTACGGGTGGTTTACATGGTTTAAGAGGGACAGGCGGGCTGTCGTAAAAATATTTGTGCTTAGCGTCATAGGCTTTACAGTGGTTATGCTTCCATGGTGGGTAAGAAATTATGTAACCTTAAACAGGGTGGTGCTGACTGCCGAGGCTGCGGGGAATCCATTGTTGTCGGGAACCTATCCATATATGAGGGACGTGGCAAAGGATGCTCCCGACAGCATAAAGGGAAACTCCGATCTTCAGACGGAGTTTGCAAAAAAACGTATAATAGAGGGCTTTACAACCCAGCCACTGCTGTATTTTAAGTGGTATACCGTGGGGAAAATCCAGTTTATGTTTAAGCTTCCATGGCTGCCGGGCATTTCAACACTTAGGATGCATGATGTTTTTATACATTATTTTATACTTGCATTGGGTGTTATAGGAGGTGCCGCCGCTTTTGTGAGGAGTGTAACGGGGCGTGTCGTTGTTATTTATGCAGTGCTTTTCCTTGGGCTTTACTTAATGTTTGTGCCTGAAAACAGATATGCGTATCAGCTCATATTCTTTTTAATAATGGGAGCCTCATATTTGCTTTGCTTAATGCGTGATGTGATTGGGAAAAGGCTTTTAGGGAAAACATAATATAATGGAGCTGTGTATGTATATGAAGGTTTTAATTATAATTCCGGCATACAATGAAGAAAAGAGCCTGCCGGGGCTGCTTAAAGGTATATCTCAAAACTGCCCGCAGTATGACGTTCTGGTGGTTAATGACTGCTCTTCCGACAATACCTCCGCTGTGTGCAGAGCCTGCGGGGTGAAGGTTGTGGATTTACCGGTGAATTTAGGGATAGGAGGAGCGGTACAGGCGGGCTACAGGTATGCCCTCTACAACGGCTATGACGCCGCCGTACAGGTAGACGGAGACGGACAGCATAATCCCGAATATATAGGCGAGCTTGTCTCCCAGCTGGAAAAGGGAAGCAACCTCTGCATAGGCTCAAGGTTCATTGAAAAGGAGGGCTTTCAGTCCACCTTTAGCAGGAGAGTGGGAATAAAATATTTTTGTACACTGATAAAGCTGATTACAGGACGGAATATGACAGATCCAACCTCGGGCTTTCGTGCCTGCGACAGAAAAGCTATAGAGTACTTTTCCAGAGATTATCCAAGGGATTACCCCGAGCCTGAAACCCTGGTTTCAGCCAACCGAAACAAGCTGATAATTTCAGAAATTCCTGTAATAATGAATGAGCGCAAGGGGGGCAAGTCCTCCATAACAAGCCTTAAGTCGGTGTATTATATGATAAAGGTCAGCCTTGCGGTAATAACCGCGGCAATCTCAAAAGGCGGGAGGTAACGGAGCTATGAACAGGATATTGCAGATCATACTGGCAACTGCGTCAATTCTGTTTTTTATGTTTATTTTTAATATGGTCAGAAATAAAAGGCTTGAGCTTAAGTATGCCCTTGTATGGATTCTTACCAGCTTTAGCTTTATAATACTGTCTCTTTTTCCCGGAATCCTGACGTTCATATCGTATGTCCTGCATATAAAGGAGCCCGTCAACACATTGTTTTTGTCCATACTGTTTTTTCTTTTGATTATTGTATTTACCCTGACGTTGTCGCTTTCGAGAAACGCAAACAGGGTTAAAACCCTCACTCAGGAGCTGGGCATATTGAAGGCGTATATTGAGGAACTGAATAAAAAGGATAAGGCGAAATAAATTTGGAGGTAATCGTTGAACAAAATGGGAAGTGTATCACAATGCAGGATATGCGGAAACGCTGAAGGCAATACAACCTATGATATAAGTGAAACCATGTTTGGGACAGGGGACAGGTTTAACTACTATAAATGCTCCGCCTGCGGCTGCCTGCAGATTGAAGCCGTGCCTGACAACATGGACAGGTTCTACCCTCCGGGGTATTACTCCTTTAAAAGCTCTTCCGTCTCGGAAAGGGCAAAAAGGCTTCAGAGCAGGTACCAATTCTATGGCAGGGGACTTGCGGGACAAATTATAAGCGTTGTATTTCCGGGAGGGAAGGGAGCTATCTACAATTTTTTGTCGCACGCCTTGTCAAAGGGGGAGATTACCTTTGACAGCGGCATACTTGATGTGGGATCGGGTGATGGAAGCGTTTTAAGCTCTCTTGCGCACATAGGCTTTAAAAATCTCACAGGAGTTGACCCGTATATAGCGAAGAGCTGTGAGTGCGCCAATGGCGTTAAGCTTATCAAGTCAACAATCCAGAAGATAGAGGGCACTTATGACTTCATAATGTTCAACCACTCCTTAGAGCATATATTTGAGCAGAGGGAATCGCTTGAGGCGGCCCGTGCAAGGCTATCTCCCGGCGGGATCTGCCTCGTAAGGATACCCCTTGTATCCTGCTATGCATGGCAGAAGTACGGTGTCCACTGGTGCCATATTGAGGCGCCCAGGCATTTTTTCCTGCATTCGGTGGACAGCATGGAAATTCTCTGTGATAAGAGCGGCTTTCAAATTGAAAATACAGTATGGGATTCCAGCGAAAGCCAGTTCATAGGAAGCGAAAGGCATATGAAGGGGCTTGGAATGCTCCAGTTCCCCAGCAACATCACTTACAGGCTGCTCCACTACGGCAGGGTCAGGGAATACAGAAAGCAGGCCGCTCTGCTGAACAGTCAACGCCAAGGCGATCAGGCGGCATTTTTTCTAAGAAGGAAGTAGGGTACAGATTTATATGCTACTTTTTTTGGGATGCATATTCATCAAATACAGAGTATAAATTTTTAAAGCTTATTTGCTTGGATTTTTTGCAGGTACCGTCCGCTAATTTAATTACATCATTATCGTCAATTAAAAATAAAGTGGAAGCATCACTGCTGCGAAACGATATGCTTAGATAAGGCTGATGTATGTCTATATCACATTTATCAAGCTCCGCTTCATTAAATAGGTCCTCAAGCTGTTCTATTTCCTCTGGGCTGTTTATTACGGCAGCATAGCTATTAGTACCATATCCAATTACTATTTCTACTGTATTATCGACTTTTTTTGCGTCAGCAGGATCATCAGCTTTCATTAATGATTGCTGACAACCTGATATGGTTAAAGTGAATACAGACAGATACAACAAAAGTAAAAAATTCTTTTTCATTATTATCCACCCTTTCTATTTTATCTTTTTAAGCTCTGAGTCTTATTCGCCATACACAAATTACAATAAAATAATAACACAAATATTATTTTTTAAGAATATCAGGGAACCCTTTATTCCATTTATTTATCATATTTTATGAGGAATAAATAATGTTCAAGCTTAAACTGGGAACGACAAAATCCGCATAAAAAATACATAAAAAGTGTAAGAAATAATGTATGGGTTTTAATAGTTTACAAAAAAATAACATTTACGACAAAAATAATTACAAAACTTAGTAAATTTTACTTGCAAAAAACGCCAATTAGCGATAAAATATTTGTTAGATAAGGATAAATTACATAATATACGTCAGATAAGGATAAATTATAATATACTTCTTATGTATACATAAATTTCATAACTTGCCCAAAAAAGCAACATTATTTTCCTGTTTTTAGCATAATACCATTTCATTGCTTATAATTTAGGAGGAAATAAAGAATGAGGCAGACAGAGAACGTCGTTTGGAGCAAATTCGTAAAAATAAGCGGTATTAAAAGAAAAGCTAATCTATCCGAGTCTTCTTTGATTGAAGTCAATCCGGCAGGTACGGAAAAAGTGGAATCATTTGTAACATGTACTAAAGAAATCAATGATTTTATATTCTCATCTTCAACTGAAGTTTTAAAGGAAATAGGGGCTATTAGGGAGGGAATGGATCAGGTTTCCATTGCAACCTCGGGGCTTGCAAAAGGAGCGGTAGACAATTGCTATTCCATAGAGCAGGCAAATTGCTCAAGCAGAAGCATTGTTGAAAGCGCGGGAAAAATTTCAGGCGATCTCATGGTGTCTGCCGAGATGGTAAGTCAGGTTAATCACGCCATTGAAGAAGGAAACCTGATGATTGAGAAGCAGAGGGCAACAATAGATAAAAACCGTGAGATTGTTGAAAAGATGGTTGTATCTATGGAAAATGTCAGGCAAAAGGCTATAAAAATAAAAGGCATAACAAAGATGCTGGATGCCATAGCAAGGCAGACAAACCTGTTGTCAATAAATGCCTCTATTGAGGCGGCAAGAGTGGGAAGCCACGGGAACGGGTTTGCTGTGGTGGCGGGAGAAATCAGAAAGCTTGCGGATGACTCCAAGAAGCAGTCAATGGAGATTGACAGTATTATTTCCGATATAAATAATGCCATTGAAATTACCCATTCTGAAATCGAGACCTCTAAAGGCTTTGTTGATGTTCAAAACGAGGTTGTCACCAAGGTAGTTAGCTCCTTCGATATAATCAGCAAGTCTGTAATTCATATAGACACCGATATTAATCATATTTTAGAAGAAAATAAGAGTCTTGAGAATAATATAAGGGATGTCCAATTTCTTTTTGAAAGCATAAGTGCGGTGTCCGAGCAGACTGCTGCTTCAACTCAGCAGGTTTCAAGCACTATTGACGAGCAGGTATCTTACATACAAAGCGTGGTTCTGAAAATTCAGGAGCTCAATAATATGGCGGAGGAAATGATGCGTATTATTGAAGACTATTCAGCTTCATAAGCAATAAAATAAAATATAAATAAGGAGGTATACAATTTATGGGTGAAGGTTCAGGAACCTATAAAATGACGGTTGACAAAGAGTCTAAAATCTTTGTGGCCTTTGCGGAGGGGCTGTTCGATCTCCAGCAGGGAGGAAGCTTTTGCAATGAGTTTATAAGTAGCGCCAAAGGCATACCCAACCAGAACGAATATACGCTGATTGTAGATGTTAAGGATGTCAAGCCCTCATCACCTGAAGTTCAGACAGCACTTGTAAATGCGCTGTCCTTGTATGTGTCTGACGATTTTGTTTTTAAAAAAAGATTCATGACAAGGCTATCTTCTGCAATAGCGCAGTCGCAAATCATGAGGCTGGCTAAGAGCATACCTGACTTTGACAAAAAGCTTACGTTTGTTTCCACTAAAGAGGAAGCTTTAAGCAAGCTTTAAGCTGTTAATCATTTTGGGGGGAGGAGAGCCATGAGCTACCACAACGTTAAAATTAAAGACATAGCTGTATACTATCCTGAAAAAGCTGTCGGGAATGAATATTTTATTGAGCATTTTGAAACAGTCAATGTAGAAGGATTAATGAATCATCTTGGAAGAGAAAAAAGATATTTGGCCGACGAAAATGAAACCTCTCTTTCTATGGCATTTGAGGCATGCCGTAAGGTCTTAAGGTATTCGGGCACCGATGCCGAAAGCATAGACATGATAGTCTTTACCTCAGACACCCCGGAATATACGGCTCCGAGCAATGCTCTGAAGCTGAACCATTTACTGGGTGCAAAAAATGCCCATGTGGTGTATGACCTTAATAATAACTGCATAGGGATGCTGACTGCTCTGGATCAGGTAAGCAGCTATATGAAAATGAAAAAAACACTAAAAAATGTTCTGGTTGTGGGAAGTATGCTGATAAGCTCTGTTGTCAGCAAGAATGATCCCGTTACATACTCCAATTTTGCCGATTCAGCCGCCGCTGTGCTGCTGGAAATGGCTGTTGAGGAAGAGGAACGCGGTTTTATAGGCACCGCCGAATTTTTTACCGATGCAAATTACCATGATTCAATTGTAATGCCCTTATGCGGCTTTGCAAAGATGTACGATGAAAAGCTTGACGAGGACAGCAAAAGGTGGAGCTGGACGCCGTTTGACTTCAGCTTCTTATCCGATAACTGGAGTAAGATTATTCAGCATACCTTGCAAAAAAACAATCTTAAGCCCGCAGAGGTGGATCATTTTGTATTTTCTCAGTTTTCAAAGCCCGATACAATTGAAACTCTGCAAAAGCTGGAGGTAGATTGCACTAACTACTCTTATGTAGGAGACCAGTTCGGCTATACGGGGACGACAAGCCCCATATTCGGGTTGAGGAAAGCTATAAGGGAAGGCAAGGTCAATGAGGGCTCCAAGGTAATTATGTGCTCGGTGGGGGCAGGATACACAATGTGCTCTTTATTATATAAGTTTTAACAAAAAAAATAATGCCGGAGAAAATATTTTCTCCGGCATTATTTTTCTAGGTTTTTAATAAATAGCGGCTTTTACTGTTTGCATATCCAAGGTATATTGCCACTGCTGCTACAATCCAGAAATAAGTGGTTACAGAAGGGGCATCAAAATTATTAAGGCTTAAGTTGGTAATAAGCACTCCGCACATACCCGAAAAGCAGCTCTGTATAATATTTTTATTATAGCTGCTTCCGGCAGTTTTAAGTGCTCTTAGGCTCCAGACAAGCGCATTGTATAAAAGAATAAGGAAGGCTGTAATTCCCCAGAGCCCCATTTCCACTGCAATTTTAAGATAGTAGTTGTCAATATAGAAGGTGCCGGGAATTTTATTTATAGCTGCAACAGCACCCCCGAACCGCCCTAAGCCCACACCATACATCAGGTTTTCCCGGAAGAGCTCAAAGGCTTTGGGCCATCTGCTGTACCGGCCGTCTCTTAAGCTGCTTGTAATGAATTCAGGATTTAGCATATACCCTATCCGGTTTTGCACGGAGGGCACAAACAAGTACGCAAGCAATGCCACAGCCACAAGCCCTACTATTAATCTCTTGTTTTTATTCAGAAAGGCGTATATCACCATTGCCACTCCAAAGCTTATCCATGAGGATCTTGAGCCGGTAAATATAAGACATGCCGTCATTGACGCGGCACATAGCGAGAAGGCTATTTTCTTAAGCGGGCTGTTCTCCGATAAAATCAGAGCAACGGCAATGGGGATCAAGAGAACCAGAAGCGTTCCCAGAGCATTTGGGTTTCCTATGATGGAAAAAACTCTGGGAGCTGATTTTACCTCTACCTTGTCCATCCAGTTTGTGGGGGTTTCAACCCTGAAAATATATTGAAAAATTCCTACCAGCCCCATATACGCGCCGGAGAACATCAATGTGTACAGCACCTTTCTGGCTGCCGTTTCCGATTTTAAAAGCTGAACTATTACAAAGAAGAAAAGCATGTACTCTATAACTGCCCTGAGCCCGTCCATACCCAGCTTAAAGTCCGGCGAATTCATAAACAGAAGGAATATGCCGACAAAAAACATAAGAATAAAGGGAAATTCCATAGGGGTCCATTTATAGGCTTTTTCTTTTCTGTCCGACACCCATTTGTATACCCATACCATTATGCAGAAGACAAGCAGAAGCTCATCCCAGGCACCTGCTAAAAAGGGTATTTTCAAAACATTGTTTGTTATATGGTAGAGTATGGGATACAAAGCCGCAACATATGCCACTCTCTGGTAATCCCTAAGTATAAATACAACAAAAGCAATGCCTCCTGCCAGAGCAATGAAAAGCCCTAAAGGAATAAAGGCTGAAACAGCTCCAAGCAAAAGCCCTGCCAAACCTATTAATATATATAAAACTTTTTTATTCATAACACATCACATCTCATTCCCATATAGAGTGGCATAATTTATAGACTACGCTGCCTTTAATCCATGATTTCCATCTGCTTATAGAAATAAAGGAGGCAAGGAGAAGTATAAAAAGCATCAGCATATAGCCCGTCTTCATCATGCTCCATGTTCCGCGGATAGTAGTTACTGCCGCAAATCCGGCTGCAAAGGGGAGTATTAAGGATGCTCCCACCTTGTACATGCTGCTTTTGCATTCTTCTTTGATTGCTGCTGTAAGGCCTCCTGTCAGGCTATGTCCAAAGGCTTTTATAAATAAATTATGAATCAGTCCTGCAAAATAATCGAGCTTAATGCCAATAAATCTCAAAACCCTATAGGTAACAGAGCTTTTAGCTTTTGAGCTTTTTTTCATGTATTTATCAACCAATGTGCCAATTACGCTTTGCGAACACCATAAGCCCAAGGTTCTCAAGGCTCTGTACAGCACGCTCGCTCTGTACAGCTTTTCTAATTTTACAGTGATACTGTGAAGGATACCGAACAGAATACTTCCGTCTAAAATAGATTTCACATCAATTCCCCCTATTTTATTTCTATGCCCTCTATTACGCCTTTAGCTTCGAAGGTATGGGTCTTGACTATGAATTCCTTGTTGATGGCCACATCCTGTGAGCCCAGCTTTATAATTCCGTTTCCGGAGGATGTCTTCATTGTAAAATCAATAGTCATTTCCTTTCTTTTGGCATCCTGCGAGTACACTATTTGGCCAGCATCATTGCTGCTCATGGCCTCAAGTGCCGTATATGAAACCGATTTTACATAGGCGTTGGGCTCGGGGTTCAGCAAGGAAATCAACTGGCTGCCTTCCTTTAGGGAGGAGGCCACGACTTCATTTCGGACGGTGCATTTCACTGTCACAATTACCTCCTTACCCTCGGAGCTGCGCGGGATAGGGCCTATTTTGGTATCGAACATCTTGCTTCCAAGCACTACAGCGACTAAAATTACCGCAAGTATTACACAAAGATCTATTATATTGATTATTCCAAAAAGCTTTCCTTTTTCATTTACTATTTTCATTAACTTCCACTCCTTAGTTTTGGTTACTTTTTAACAGTGTCTTGCAGTATGTATTGAAAGTTCTTTTTATCTATGCCTCCCATCCTTAAATTTTAGTATTGCCTTATAAAATAATAACTTATCCTAGGCACAAAATCCATTAATAAATTATTAAAGCAGCCTTATTTATGACTTTTCAAACCATAAATTCTCGGAATGGCTTAAAATACCGCAATTATAGTTTAGCACCCGTAAAATTTTGTGTCAACAAAGTGGTTTGAGGGAGGGGAGTATGTTATAATACTTGCCTGCTTTGACGATATAATGATATAGGAAATGTGAATTTTTTTAATGATAATAAGCATGGGGGTAAATATGTTTAAGTTTTTTAAAAAGCAGCCCGAAAAAGCACAGTTTGATAAAAAGGTATTGAGAAAAAATGATATATCGCTCCTTATTCTTGACGAGAGATGGAACGCTCTTTTTGCATATACCGAAAAAACCCCTGAGATAATAAAATGCGAGGAGGAGCTAAAAGAGCTTCTTAAGGAACAGGCAAGACTCATGACTGAATCGAAGGAAATAGGCACTCTCAAGAAAAGCTGTATGGATAAAATACTTAAGCTAACAACTGAGGTTTATGACAATAATAACGAAGAGGCAAAAAACAGCATGAGGGATTGTGAAAGGGAGATAAAAAGGATAAATGAGAGATTTAAAGAAATAGAAGAGCTTCTTGATAATATTCCGGCGCAAATCAGGACGGCAAATATACAGCTTTTAGAGTATACTGTTAATGCGGTTTATTTTAAAATGCGTGCAAACCAGAAGAGAGTAAAAGAACTGGAGGAATTGATAGAGGAGGCTCATGCCAGGCTCAAGGAGTATATTGATGAGAAGGGAACACTGGCGGAGTATGATGCCGATATCTACAGCTACTTTCATGACCTTTTGGGAGGAGAAGAGCTGGAGAAGCTGGACAGGGAATTTTTTAAAGATGGGATAGATTGAAACTTATGAAAATTGTTACTCCTAAGCAGATGAATGAGATAGACAGGCTTACAATAAGCAGCATAGGAATACCCGGAATGGTTCTTATGGAGAATGCCGCCCTTGCGGTTGTGAGGGAAGCTTCAAAGCTTATCGGAGGCCTCGGGAGAAAGAAAATTTTGGTTGTGGCAGGGAAGGGCAATAACGGGGGGGATGCTTTCGCGGCGGCAAGACATATGTACAATTGCGGTGCCAGCGTCAGCGTTTATCTTGTGGCAGACAGCAGAGGCATTACAGGGGATGCAGCGGCCAATATGAATATACTGCGCAACATGGGCGTGGAAATTATTGAGCTGGTGCAGCCTTCGGTGCCGGATGCGCTGAAGCACCATTTGAGCGTATCAAGTCTTGTCGTGGACGGGATTTTCGGTACGGGACTTAAGGGGGAGGTAGCAGGCTTGCCGCGCGCGGTTATCGAATTGGTTAATGAAAGCCGCAAACCCGTTATTTCCATAGATATACCCTCCGGGATATGCGGAAACTCGGGAAGGGTGTTGGGCACTTGCATCACAGCAGCTAAAACAGTGACCTTCGGGCTTCCAAAGCTTGGGCTTTTGCTTCATCCGGGGTGCGAACATGCGGGAGAGCTTGTCGTGGCGGATATAAGCATTCCCACCGGAGTAATTGAGGGACTGCATATAAAAACAAATATTACAGATATGGGGCTTGCCTCCTCTATGCTTCCCCAAAGGCGCAGCGACGGAAATAAGGGAGATTTCGGAAGGGTTTTGATAATAAGCGGCTCACAGGGTATGACAGGAGCCGGCTATCTAGCCGGAGAAGCTGCACTGAGGACGGGTGCGGGGCTGGTCTATCTGGGTGTCCCGGCGGCTCTTTCATCAATTTATGACGTGATGCTGGCAGAGGCTGTTACAATTCCCCTTGAGGATATGGGTACAGGAGTGCTTTCACCGGGCTGCACCGGCAAACTGGAGGAGCTTATGGAACGAATGTCGGCTGTTGCCATAGGCCCGGGGCTGTCAGGCGGTGCCGGTGTTTCTGCGGTAGTCAGGCATACTGCGCGGTTTGCCCGCAAGCCTCTGATAATAGATGCGGATGCCATAAATGCAATAGCGTCGGATATGAGCATTTTGGAGGCTTTGAATACTAAAGCGGTTTTAACTCCGCACCCGGGAGAAATGTCGAGGCTATGCGGGATAAGCATAGAGGAGGTTCAAAGCGACAGAATAGAAACTGCGCGGCAGTTTGCGCTTAAGTGGGGTGTAACCGTAGTGCTGAAGGGTGCGCGGACGGTAACGGCTCTTCCAGGAGGAGAGATATATATAAATACTACAGGCAATGCCGGTATGGCAACAGGAGGCAGTGGAGATGTACTTACAGGGGTCATTGCGTCTCTGTCAGGCCAGGGTGTTCCATTAGAGGATGCCGCGGTGCTGGGGACTTACCTGCACGGGCTTGCAGGCGACAGGGCGGCTCGTGTAAAGGGACAGCACGGGCTTATCGCAGGAGATTTAGTAAGGCATTTACCTGGAGCCTTAAAGCAATTAGTCAAATCAAAATTAGATGATTACCTATAAGGATGAGGGGACATGGACTATAAATTTAACAGATCATGGGCAGAGGTTAATTTGGACAACATCGCCCATAATACACTTGAAATAAGAAAAATTACGAATAAAAGAACAGAAATAATGGGTGTGGTAAAGGCTGATGCCTATGGACACGGAGTAATGGAGGTGACCAGAACTCTTTTGGACAATGGGGTAGGCCGTTTGGCCGTGTCTATGCTGGACGAGGCCATACAGCTCAGGAAAAACGGCATAGATGTGCCCATACTTATACTTAGCTATACCGATCCTGTAAGGGCAGAGGAGATTATAGAAAACGACGTTACCCAGACGGTGTTCAGCAGGGAGCTTGCCGATGCGCTTTCATCTGCGGCAGTCAGGCTTGGCAGGAGTGTGCGCATACACATAAAAATAGATACCGGAATGACAAGGGTGGGCTTCATGCCGGGATACAGCGCTGTTAAGGAAGTGATCGAAATAAGCAAGCTTCCCGGCATTATAATTGAGGGGCTGTTTACGCATTTTGCATCGGCGGATGAGGCGGATAAGAGCTATACATATATGCAATTCGAGAGATTTATGAGCATATGCAGTGAGCTGACCCGCATAGGCATACACATACCTGTCAGGCATGTGGCCAACAGCGCGGCAGTTATGGAATTCCCCGAAATGCATCTGGATATGGTAAGACCGGGAATTATACTGTATGGAATGTACCCCTCTCAGGAGGTTGATAAATCCAAAATTCACTTAAAGCCCGCAATGACTCTTAAGTCCAATGTAATACTTGTAAAGAGGGTGGAGGCCGGAACGGCAGTAAGCTATGGGAGAATTTTCATAACAGACAGGGAAAGCATAATAGCTACTATTCCCATAGGTTATGCCGACGGGTATACAAGAATGCTTGGAAACAGGGCCAGTGTATTGATAAATGGTGAGTCTGCCCCCATTATAGGAAGAGTATGCATGGATCAGTGCATGGTTGATGTCACTGATTTAAGCAATAACGTGTCGGTAGGGGATGAGGTGGTGCTTTTCGGGGGTCAGGGAGAAAGAAATATAAGAGTCGAGGACATCGCATCCATGGCGGGCACTATAAATTATGAGGTTGTGTGCCTGATAGGAAAAAGAGTTCCAAGATTTTATTTTCAGGGAGGAAAAATTTTAAATGTCCTTAACTATCTGATATGAGCGCATGTATCCCGTCATATATATAATCGTTAGAGCCTTACAGAAACCAGTTCCAATAAAGCAGTAACAAATTTTTAATTTGACCTGCCATTGAACTGGTAATATAATATATTATATACATCTTCGTAATTTTTTATAGTATTTTGAACAGTAATTCTACAAATGTGCATTTGAAGCATATATTTATATAGAGGCATTTATTTTATGCTTATACATTTTTATCCTCTTTATTGAGAAGCATATTACTGCGAGGATTTAATTTATTTTATTTTGCAGCCCGAATATAGAAATGGGGGGTATTATTTTGGCGGAATTAAGAAAAATAATTATCAGCCTTCCTGATAATTTACTGAAGGAAGTAGACTGTATAGTGTCTGAGGCAAAGAGTAACAGGAGCGAATTTGTTCGGGAAGCAATGAAGCTGTATATCAGGGAAATAAAGAAGATAGAAATGAGGGATAGGATGAAAAGAGGCTATCAGGAGATGGCTGAAATAAACATCAGACTAGCCGAAATGTGCATTGAAGCGGATAATGATCAGCAAAGAAAATATGAAGAAAGGCTTGGGGAGTTGGATAGATAGTGGTAATAAAACGTGGAGATATTTTTTATGCGGACTTAAGCCCGGTAGTAGGGTCGGAGCAGGGCGGAATAAGACCGGTTTTAATAGTGCAGAATGATACCGGCAACAAATACAGCCCTACAGTTATAGCGGCCGCGATCACATCACAGATAAATAAAGCTAAGCTGCCTACACATATAGAAATAAGCGCTCAGGAGTATGGGCTCATGAAGGATTCGGTCATACTTTTAGAACAGATAAGGACTATAGACAAGCAGAGGCTTAGGGAGAGAATAGGGCATCTGGACGGAGAGCTTATGGAAAGAATTAATGAGGCGCTGAGTGTGAGCTTTGGATTAGAGAGTGTATAAACAAGCTTTAATGATATAGCTTTAACCACACCATTAAAAATTTTTTAATACATATTGTACAAGCTTATATAGACTGTGATTTAAATTGAATTATAACTGGGGGTCCGTTTCGAGAGGGGATGTGGCCTCCTTTAAATTTGCACTAATACTGTAATCAAAACACCGTAAAAATCCGAATTATATTATATAGGATACAATAAAGATTTTACAAACATGGAGGATATAATTGCTTACAGAAATTTTTAACTACAACGAAAAGACGCCTTGCGGGGAAATGTCTCACGGGTATGTCATCAGGCGCTTTTCTTAGATGTATTCCTTACGGGTCAAAAAAATTTCTTCCATCAAATTATATACTCCATGTAAAATCTTTATTGTTAATTATATTATAAGAAGTTGTTTACTGCATTCGGTTGGTGCTGTGCTTACCGGAGATATATTATGCTGCAGGATGCCGGGGAGGTTTCATGAAGAGGGATTTTGTTGTAAGGCTGTTTGCTCTGGCCATAATTGCAATACTTTTATACAGATTCGGGATAGTGCCCATAACAAGAGAGTCGGCAAGGGATTGGACAAAGGGGCTTGTGAGTGATAACGGAATTTATGATGTTATAGTGGTTGGAGAAGAGCCTGAGGGTATATCTGCCGCGACGGCTTCCGCCAGAGCAGGTGCAAGAACGCTTCTGGTGGCTGAGGGCAAGGGCCTCGGAGGAAGCGTTTCAAAAAGCCTTGCCGTTGATATGGAGGCCAGCTATGGACCCGGGGGTGAAGCCCTGAACAAAGGCTTCTACGGAGAAATCAGCAGAAGGATAGGGACTCCCTTCGTTATTGATAATTACATAAGAACAGTAGAGGATATTGTTAAAAAGCAAAAAAGCCTTGATGTGATTTATAGTGCCGGGATCGTGTCTCCGATATTTGAAGGAATGGCAATAAAGGGAGTGAATATAAAGTTAGACGGTGAGGAAAGGAGCTTCTATGGAAAACGGTTTATAGACGCAACGGTGGACGGGATACTGCTTAAAATGTGCAATGTCCCCTGCTTTAAGGGCTCTGAGGACTTAAATATGCCTGACAGCTATATGCCGGTACGGCTTAATTTCATGCTTAGAGGGGTGGAGGCGGAAGGCGTGCCTCAAATACAAAATAGGATTAATTCTATAGTGAGCCGCTACAGGCTGTCGTATATAGACTCTGATGTACGGAATATAGCCATAATTCCGCAAGGGGGCGGGAGAGCGGTTATGGAGGGAATACGGGTTTTAAATGTTGACGTATCCGACCCGGAAGCTCTTAAGGTCGCATATGACGGCGCTGTACAGGAGGCGGTAAGCCTCACACGGTTTTTAAAGGAAGAAACCCCAGAGCTTAAGGGCATAGAGTTTGAAGCACCGGCGCGGGAGCTGCTTGTAAAGGAGTCTGTGCATTTTATGGGAGAGTATGTGCTTGAGGTAAAGGATATTTTAGAAAACAGGGATTTTCCCAATAAAGGCTTTGTTTGCTCAAGGCCTGTGGATGCGGGGAAATTTGCCGGAAAAGGCACATACGTAGTGGGAAAGCCTGTGCAATACTCTGTGCCCTTGGGAAGCCTTGTTCCTCTGAAAACGGACAATCTCATGATGGTGGGAAGAAAGGCGT
Organism: Anaerobacterium chartisolvens; assembly: GCF_003337415.1. Classification (GTDB taxonomy): domain Bacteria; phylum Bacillota; class Clostridia; order Acetivibrionales; family DSM-27016; genus Anaerobacterium; species Anaerobacterium chartisolvens. Next base: position 66,522 of record NZ_QPJT01000022.1, read on the forward strand.
CCTATTCATCACTGGCCTCCTCCAGTGCGGGAGGCTTTGCGGCGGGAATCTCGGCGGGGCAGTCGGCTGGAATAGTTTCGGTATATTCAATAATAAATAATTATACTCCCAGAGAGGTGGCAAATGAGAAAGATGCTGACAAGGTAAGCGAGCTTCAGGGCATACTCAGAGCGGAAGGGGCATATCTGCCGGATATCAAGGAGGAAAATCCTCTTAAGTCCTCGTGGGCATACCCGTCAATAATACAGCTTGCAAGCCTTGGACTTATCTCGGGGGGAGAGGCAAATAATTACCTGCTGCAAAAGGACGCGACACAGAATGAGCTTGTGACATTGTTAATTAACGGTATTTTCAGGCTTGCGCCGGACAGGTACTCATTGGAGCTTGACTCGCTCTTAAGACGCTATGCTTCTGAAAGCAAGCTTACGGGAGAGATGGCGGCGGCAATACTGCTTTCATTGCATAATGAAGCGGCGGAAGGTGGTGCTGCCTATGAGAAGGCACGTGATAAAGGGTACATAGACGGCTTTATGAACTCCAGACTGTCAGATGAGGGTATACTTAAAATAGAAGACGTATTCTACCTTGCGGATTATGCCATAAGGGAATATACCGGCAAGGGAATACTGAGCTGATATTCTTAGCCTCCCTTTATTCTGGTAAATAACGCGAGTAAAATATATCTGGGAAGCTTAAGCATCCTTTTAAAACGCCACGGCTCCTTGTAAAGCCTGTAGAGCCATTCAAGACCGTTTTTTCTAAAAAACTCCGGCGCAAGGCGCACTGTGCCGGCAAAAACGTCAAGGCTTCCTCCAACTCCTATGCATACCTTTACCTTAAGACTGCTCTTGTTGGAGTAAATCCACTTTTCCTGCTTGGGTGCGCCCAGAGCCACCAGCAGAATGTCGGCATTTGAAGAGTTTATTTCATCTATTATAGCCTCATTATCCTCTTCCCGGAAATATCCGTTCCTGCAGCCTGCAATTTCTACATCAGGGTACCGCAAGAGAATGTTTTTGGCTGCCTGCTCTGCTACTCCCGGCTTGCTCCCGAAAAGGAAATACCTTATTTTGGGATTCATAGAAATTGAAAAGGAGTTCCGTACAAGGTCAATACCGGAAACCTTTTCAGGAAGGCTTACTCCCAGTATTTTTGAAGCCAGAACCACTCCTGCGCCGTCTGCGATGACCATATCCGATCCGTTCAGTATGCTTTTTAAGCTGTGATCGGTATGCGCATCCATCATAATCTCAGCATTAGGAGTGAATATGGTATGAACGCCGCCTTCCTCCAAAAAAATTCTTAACTGGCGAAGGGCCTGCCGCATTGTAATGTGATCTACATATACTCCCGTTATATTTGATTTATCCGACATAAAAGCCTCCTTAGCCTTCCTTTTCCTCTATAAGCCTTACTGCAATTTGAGCATTCTGCAAAGCTTTTTCCTTTAACTGTGAGGTGATTTTGTTCAACTGACCCTTTATTTTGCTTTTATTGAGCCAAACATCATCTATTATTACAACCAGCCTGTCGTAATTTAAGTCTTCTATGCTGCCTGCCGAAGCCTGATGAAAGTATTCAAGAAAAGCCTCAACCTTGGGGTCATAGACAAGACCTATAACGGGTATACCGAGATTTGCCGCATATATAAGGGAATGGAGCCTCATGCCTATAAGCATTTCCATCCTGCTGATTATGCCCAATATCTCACTTACCTGATACTGTCCAGTCAGAATATAGCCCTTGCCCTTCATTTGTGATACAATACGTCGGATAATTTCAGTGTCGGAGGGCTGCATAGGTATAAAAACAGGGATTGAACCATACCTGTCGATAACATAATCGGCGGCGCGTGCTATCACAGTGTGGTCGTAAACAGAGCTATTCTCACATGACCTTGCCGAGAAGCCTATAAAGGAATGTGATAAATCAATGCCTTCCGCAGACAGAATATCATCGGCGTTTTTTGAGCTTATCGGAACCACGGTGAGGGACGGGTCGGCGGTAACAAGAATCTCAGGGCTGTTTATGCCCAGATTGGAAACCTCCCGGCGTGAAAATTCCTCCCTTAAGGTAATTACATCAACCTGATTCAGAACTATTCTTGTGAGTTTTCTGTTAAAGCTTTTATTTATTGGGCCTATCCCGTTTGCATATACCATAACCTTAGCTCCCATTTTTTTGGCAAGCCATGTGGCTCCGAGATAATATATGAGCGAGCGCGTGCTTGTATCATCCTGCATGAGATTTCCTCCTCCGTTTATAAACAGCTTGGATCTTCTCATGGCCTTTGTAATGCTTATAATATTAAGCCTGTTAGTGGAATCGACGTTATGGCTTTTCTTGGTTTCCATGGGATTATGGGACAGAACCATTATTTTTACATCCTTTTTATATGTGCGTATATCATTTATAATTGCCATCAGTATGGCATCGTCTCCGCTGTTTTTAAACCCGTAATAGCCTGAAAGAATTATATCGTATAAATGCCTGCTTCGGCTTCTGGCAAGCAGAGTGCCGTATATTTCAAGCTGGGTTTTGCGCATACTGTCAAGAGAATAGTGCAGCTTGGCCTTAGAGTACAGCATATCTCCAATTTCAAGCCTTTTGGAGGTGTTGTCCGAAAGCTCGATTATATGCCTCCCAAGGCTTTCGTGGTCGCCGGGATTGAAAAGATACCCATTAATGCCGCTTTCTATTAAGTCGGGTATGCCTCCCACATTGGTGCTTATTGTAGCTTTCTTAAGAAGCGCGCCCTCAAGTATTGAATACGGGAAGCCCTCACTCAGCGAGGACAGCACATTTATATCTATCACACTTAAGAACTCAAAAATTTCGCTCACCCATCCCAGAAAATATACATTATCCTGTAAACCAAGCGAGGCCGCCATCTGCTCCAGCGAGCTGCGATCCTCTCCGTCACCCGCTATAAGGAATTTTACCGAGGGGTTTTTGTCCGCCACAACTCCAGCGGCTTTTATAAATGTTCCTATACCCTTAACAGGAGTAAGTCTGGCCAGAATTCCCACCACTACATCGCCGGACTGTAAGGGAACATTATATTTTTTGGCAAATTCCTCTCTGCCGTGAATTTTTACATCTATATTGAAGTCTATTCCGTTAGGTATAGTAAAAAGCTTGTTGGGCATAAAGCCTCTGTCAATAAGCTTTTCTCTTAAATCACTTGAAACACATATGTAATTGTCTATCAGACGAAGCGCAATGGAATTGATGACTCCAAAGGAGTATTTCTTAGGGATGCTGTGCATATAATCAAGCCTGTAATCACTATGAACAGTGGTTACTATGGGGAGGCCGGTGAATATTTTGGATATAACGGCAAACATATTGGCCTTTGCGCCGTGCGAGTGAATAATATCATAATTTCCCGAGTTTATGATTTTAATCACACGAAGTATATCCAAAATGATATTCCCTGAATATACAACCTGCGTGTCAATGCCGGCAGCCCTTGCCTCATCTGCAAAATCACCTGCGCGCAGACTTATAAGCTTTACATCTATGTTTTTTCCGAGGTTTTTAATAAGGGAAACGACATGGGTTTTTGCGCCTCCGATATCCCCGCCGCCGGTCAAATGTATAACTTTCATGGAAATCTCCTTTTAAACTAAGTCATTATTTCTATACCATGCAATCAAGCTTTGAAGTCCTTCGGAAACAGTAATCCTTGGCTCATATCCGAGTAATGCGGAAGCTTTTGATATATCGGCCATTGAGTGCTTTACATCCCCTGCTCTGGGAGGCTTGTAGCCTGGGACAATATCTGTCCCTAAAATTTTATTCAGTATTTCTACCAATTCATTTAAAGTCATACTTTGGCCGCCGCCTATGTTTATTATCTCCGAGGAGCCTGTCCATGGACAGGCGCAAGCCTTTAGGTTGGCATCCACAACATTGTCTATGTATACAAAATCACGGCTTGACAGTCCGTCTCCAAAAATGACGGGGGATTTGCCTTTAAGCATAAGAGAGGAGAATATGGAAATAACCCCTGAATAAAATGAAGAGGGGTCCTGCTTTGGGCCAAACACATTAAAATACCTGAGCGACAGCACCTGAAGCCCGTAAACATTATAAAAGGCCCTTGCATAATATTCCTGTGCAAGCTTTGCCACAGCATAGGGAGACTCAGGCTTAGGGGGCATATCCTCTGTCTTGGGCAGAGTGGGATCGTTTCCGTAGGCTGCTGCCGATACTGCCTGTACTATTCTCTTGACGCTTCCGCAGTCCACTGCGGCTTTAAAAAGGTTCACCGTAGAGTTGACAATACTCTCATTAACGGCGCACGGATCCTTTACCGACAGCTCAACAGACGGGAGAGCCGCATGGTGCAGAATGTAGTCCATGCCCTCGGTCGCCTTGCGTGCCGTACTGTAATCCGATAAATCTCCGCATATAAAATCTATGTCCTCAGCAAAGCCCTTTATATTTTCAAATCTTCCTGTAGAGAGGTTGTCTAAAATTCTTACACTGTGGCCTTCCTTTAAAAGCCTCTCCGCAATATTTGAGCCTATAAAGCCGGCGCCTCCCGTTATAAGATACTTATTCATTTTTAAATTGCTCCACTCCTGTTTTAGTATAGTTTATTTTATAGAGTTTTGTTTGTCAATAAGGCACAGTGCATCTATGACATCCCTCCGTCGGAGCCTTGCAGGGTTTATGGCCCCCATTCCCAAGCCTTTATTGTCATTTCGGCTCCAACTTATATTTTTGCCTTCGCACGCCTTATCCAGAAAGCTTTCAAACTCCTTTGCAGATACCGGCTCATCGGGATTGAAGCGATGCTTTGAGTCCAAAAACACCTTAAACCACGGCTGAAGCAGCGCCCATTCCGCACTTCCCTTAACATGGCCGCTTACGTTGTGAGGAGTGAGCATAATTGCAAGCTCACCCTTTGTAAGCACCCTGTCAGCTTGAAAGGTGTTGTTCCTATAGCCTATGCAAAAACCCCTGCCTGCAAGATACCTGGCGCTTTCAAACACAGGGTCGCTGTCGTCTATATCCTCAAAGGGAGAAAGTGCTATAAGCTCCGATGCGGTAAGCACCTTATAGCCCGCCTCCGACAAAAGCTTAAGCTGCTTTTCAAGGGAATGTGCAACAGGGGTCTGCTTTGACATATTGCAGCCATCCTTGTGAAATATAATCTGACCGTTTAAGCAGGAGGGATCTCTGAGAAGTGCCTCCTCCAATGGCCTGACCATATCCTCCACGTCCTTTTGGTAGCTTCCGCAGGTCGCCTTCCAGCCTCCCCCGTCATAGCTTGCTGCGATATACTGATACCCCATATGGCTGAATGCGTCATAGGCACTGTGGTTGTCGGGTATTTTATCTATGTAGTGCGGGGGCCTTGCAAGCCTTATGGTATAATTCAACTCCTTCAACACAAGGCTGTGAAGCTTCCATAAATCGTCTATTACCTCCTGCAGCTTTTTAAAATATTCTCTTTGCCGGTATACCAGTCTCATTGGCCCAAAAAGAATATGCCTGTAGCCGTGGTTTGACAATTCGTGTCCTTCTGCTATCATCCTTGACGCAAGGCCCAACTGGTTTTTAACTCCCGCCAGTGAGTCCTTTTGAAAGTCGGGATAGTGATCAAAGCGCAAGCCTCCCCATGAAAAGGAATTGAGGCTTCCCCTTTTGTCGGGATAGTTATCCTCCGTTGTACCTATTACATTAAAGGTAGCTCTGGCATTGTACTTGTTCAGTGCATCCAGAATTACCTCCGTGAGCTTTCTTTGATCAGTACTGCTGTCCCATGGGCTCGGAGCAACGGCGCACGGGCCGTCGTCAAAGGTCATAGCGACATACCGTACACCCTTTAAGGGTGCGGTTCTTTCTATTCTTCTTACGGGGCTCAAATGCTGCCCGGCTATGGATTTTTTACGGATTTTCCTGTAAGAATTTATTTTTCGTGCGGCATCGTAAATGAACATTATTCTCCACCCTTCTCGTATTGTAAGCCGGCCCATCCCTCTAACGGCTTAGGCCCTATTCCCGAAAGCCTTGCACATTCCATTGCCACAGAATAGGCCATCTTTATTATGGGCTTACAGGCCTTGGTATATGATGAGGTCTTAAAGCTTTTGAGTATCTGGCTGGCTGGCTGGTATACTCTTGAGGTAGCCGAACCCCATACCCTCCCGCTTCCAGACCTTAAGGCGGCGTATATACCCGCCTCCGCGCTCATGCTGCTGTTTGCGACAACGGGTATGTATTCCCAGAAGGAATGTCCTATTTCTCCAAGCCAGTGGGCATCGCTTCCGGCGCAAAAAGCCTTATTATGCCTTATGGCTGCCTGTTGGGCCTGTAAATTTGCCTGCATATTCCTGCACAGCGAAGCCCTGCTGTTGTATATCTCAATGCCATCCACCAGCTCAAGCACATCCTTGTGATAAGCAATGGGATTTCTGAAGGGGTGGGCAATAAAAACCAGAGCATCCTGGCTGTGAGCTGCATCTAAAAGCTCACGCCAGTAAAAGCGCATGAGAGAGTCTCTTAAAAGCCCGCATTTTTCAAGGCCCTGCTTTAAAAAATACACTAAAAAATGCCCCTGATCGGTTGAATACTCCGCTCCCGGAATAATCATAATATCTGCCGGAGAAAGCTCTAAAGCCTCCATGCTTCCGTCAAAGCAGTTGTGATCGGTTATTGAAATGCCGTAGAGGCCGGCTTTTCTCGCCTTTTCAATTATATCGGACACCCTGCTCCGGGAATCGGGAGAGTACCTTGAGTGAATATGAAGATCAAATTTCAAAACAGTATACATCCTTCCTAACCAATATGTTTCTTAAAGGCCTGAAGCAAATAGCGCAAGGACGGACTTAAATCCCTGAGATCAATTACCCCGTCGCAAATGAATGGATTCAATAAGTCCTTTATGTACTCCAGCAAAAATTCAGGCTTATTCCTTGAGGCTTTCAGGTATCCCCGCAGCGATAAGAGATCCTGCAAAATAAACCTCATTTTAATATTGAGTCTATACCGTCCTTCGTTCCAGCCATATGACGGGCTTGGGGCAGTTTCCCCCAGAGCCGCCCTGTATACGGCGAAGGGTATATCGCAGCCCGCCGCAACAGACAGTGATAGGCTTCCCCAAAAGCGCGGATTTATTTCCATAAGACATATTTCCCCTTGGAGGTCGCCCTTAAACTCTACCATTGCGACTCCACGCCAGTTAAGTGCTTTTAAAAGCCTTACGGCATAATCTGCAAGCCTGTCGTTCCATATGCTTTCACAAAGGCAGCTTGGGCCTCCCGTCACGGGATATTCACGTATTCTCCTGTGGCAGAATATTTCAAGCGGTTCCCCGTTATTATCAAATACTGCTGAAACACCGTATCCGGAGCCTTTTACATAGCTTTGGACTATGGGATAGGGCTGCTGTGCGTGCATGAAAGCAAACTCGGCTGCAAAATCCGAGGGGGATTTGACTATGCGGTATCTCTTTTCGGGCCCAAGCTTCAGGAGTTCGCCCTCCCTGTACTTGATAACAGCGGGATATGAAATCCTTAAAGACAGCGACTCTATGGATTCATTTTCAAGCAGGGTAGTGGTGGACGGACAGGGTATACCTATGGAGTCCGCAAGCTTAATAAGCCTACCGGTGTCATTGGCCGTCTCAATGCTTTCATGTGGCGGCACAATAAAATGCGTATGCGGCTTTAAAAGCTCCCTGTTCAGGGATATCGCCATAAGGCTGCCAAGCCCTACCGGAATAAGTACCGGCAGGCTGCCGCTGTCTTGGGCGGCCTGCTTTGACAGCTCCAGCACTGAGCTTATAAACGTGTCTCTATCGCTTGAGGCACACGGAATAAGCTTTCGTTGAGAGGTATATTTTGAGTAAAAGCCTAAAGCCGATTTAACGGGTATATTTTCATATTCCACAGCGGTAACAGGAATTTTCCTTCTGCCCAGCGAACGTATAACAGCCAGACTCATACGGTAATGCACATCTGTAATCAGCGCTCTGTTCAAATTATTACAGCTCCCTTAAAATTGTGTTGTTAATGTACAAGCTTTTTATATGTGTAATTTTATCATCTTTATATTTAGCTAGCAACTCGTGTCAAGGGGACACCAGGCTGTGTGAAAACTATTTTGAATGAAATTGTAAAGCTTTGTCCTTGCAGAAAAACAGCGGAGGAATCTTGGGGACGGATTCTTATGCTTCCGTAGCGCAGCGTAGGACTGAAAGGAAAGCAGAAGAACCGTACCCCATGATGCCGCAGCGGTGGCAAGCTGCAATTTCCCAAACAATTTTAGGGTTTTCACACAGTCTGACACGATGGGATTTTTTTTATATATGTGGGCAATATATCATTATAAAAACAATCCAAAGCTGTTCTTGAGGTATATTATGAGCATTGCAAAGAGCATAAATAAGGCGTGGAAGGACTATATGTGGATAATAATAGGGTCGATTATTACCGCTGCATCCATAAACATTTTTCTTGTACCGTATAAAATTGCTCCCGGAGGAGTGAGCGGACTGGCTACTGTGGTATATTACCTGAGCCAGTACAGGCTGCCTGTGGGAGCGACAATGCTGGCTCTTAATCTGCCGCTGTTTATTGCGGGAATAAGGCTTGTAGGAAGAAGGTTTATAGTCAGGACGCTGCTCAGCACGGTGCTGCTTTCTGTAATAGTGGACTTTACCGAGCCCTTTACACAAATTTTTGTAGATAAATATTTAGCAAGCCCCGAGCAGGTATATTCGACTCCCGATCTGCTGCTTTATGCCATCTTCGGAGGAGGAATGATGGGAGTTGGGCTGGGGCTGGTGTTTAAATATGGGGCCACCACGGGAGGCAGTGATCTCGCTGCAAGAATAGTAAACCATTTCAGGCCCAATTTAACCATGGGACAAATATTGCTTGTGGTGGACACCAGTGTTATTATATTTGCGGCAGTAGCCTTTAAAAGCTTTATTATTGCACTGTATGCCATAGTTGCACTGTATGTTTCTTCAAAGGTTATAGATGCTATTTTAGAAGGGATAAATTTTGCAAAGGCGGTATTTATAATTTCGGACAAGTCTGATAAAATAGCGCAGAGAATTCTTGACGAGCTGGACAGAGGGGTTACGGCGCTTAACGGGACAGGTATGTATACCGGGTCACATAAAAAGGTGCTGATGTGTGTGCTGCACAGAGGACAGCTTGAGCAGCTTAAGGAAATTGCGGCAATGGAGGACGAAAAGGCGTTTATTATACTGGCAGATATAAGGGAGGTGCTGGGAGAGGGGTTTAAAACGTATACAATGTAACGGGGTGCGGAACACCACGGGGGGCGTCAGGCTGTGTGAAAACTATTTTGAATGAAATTGTAAAGCTTTGTCCTTGCAGAAAAACAGCGGAGGAATCTTGGGGACGGATTCTTATGCTTCCGTAGCGCAGCGTAGGACTGAAAGGAAAGCAGAAGAACCGTACCCCATGATGTCGCAGCGGTGGCAAGCTGCAATTTTCCAAACAATTTTAGGGTTTTCACACAGTCTGGTGTTCCCTACGATGATTTGCATGAAAAAATATAACATTATGATAGTAAATAACTAACATTATATGGACTTATCATATATGGTATAGTATACTATGAATTAAGAAATTCAGGCAAAAGGAGATGTAACAGATGGAAATACATAAATTGAAGGAACTAAAGAAGCAGGCTGTTTTGATTAGAAAGCATATTATTGATGAGGTATACAGCGCTGCGTCGGGACATCCGGGAGGCTCACTTTCGTGTACCGATATTTTAACTGCTTTATATTTTAATGAAATGAGAGTGGATGTGAAGAACCCACAGTGGGAGGATCGCGACAGGTTTGTGCTTTCTAAGGGTCACTGCGCTCCCGCTCTTTATGCCGCTCTGGCTGAAAAAGGTTTTTTCCCAAAAGAGGATCTTGTAAAATTCAGAAGCGCAGACAGCTATCTTGAAGGACATCCCAGCATGAGGTATGTTACCGGAGTGGACATGTCTACAGGGTCTCTGGGGCAGGGAATTTCAGCGGCTGTAGGAATGGGCATTGCAGGAAAGCTTGATAACAAGGATTACAGGGTATATGCAATACTGGGCGACGGCGAGCTTCAGGAGGGCCAGGTATGGGAGGCCAGCATGGCAGCCGCTCATTATAAGCTTGATAACCTTACTGCATTCCTTGACCATAATGGTCTTCAGATAGACGGAAACATTACGGATGTTATGTCTCCTGAGCCGGTGGCTAACAAATTTGAGGCCTTTGGATGGAATGTTATAAATATAGACGGACATGATTTAACACAGATAACAGAAGCAATTGACAAGGCTAAAAATACTAAAGGCAAACCGACAATGATTGTTTGCGCTACTGTTAAAGGCAAAGGCGTTTCATTTATGGAGAATAATGCGGGTTGGCATGGGACAGCCCCGAATAAGGAACAAAGGGATCAGGCCATAGCGGAGTTGAATGATATTTTGTCAGCATTGGAGGTAGAATAATATGACACAGAAAATTGCCACCAGAGAAGCGTATGGAAGCGCATTGGCGGAGTTCGGAAGCGACAGCAGGATAGTGGTGCTGGATGCCGACCTGTCAAAATCAACAAAAACGGATACCTTTAAGAAGAAATATCCTGAGAGGTTTATAAATATGGGAATAGCCGAAGGCAATATGATGTCTACGGCAGCGGGAATAGCTACCTGTGGAAAGGTGGTTTTTGCAAGCACCTTTGCCATATTTGCGTCTGAGAGAAGCTGCGAGCAGATCAGAAATTCTGCGTGCTACCCAAAGCTGAATGTTAAAATAGGCGCGACTCATGCGGGAATATCTGTAGGCGAGGATGGGGCTTCGCATCAGTGTATTGAAGACATAGCAATAATGAGGGCTCTTCCCAATATGGTGGTGCTCAGTCCTGCCGACGCAGTGGAAACGAGATGTGCAGTAAAAGCGGCTATAGAGCATGACGGGCCTGTGTACTTAAGGCTGGGGCGTTTATCTGTGCCTGTGCTTTACGATGAGGCAAGCTACAGGTTTGAGCTGGGCAAGGGCAATATGATATCCGACGGATCGGATGTTACAATAATAGCGACGGGTTTAATGGTGCATACTGCCGTTGAAGCAGGAAAGCTTCTGGAGCAGCAAGGCATTAAGGCCAGAATAATCGACATTCACACTATAAAGCCTATAGACAGCGATATCATTATAAAGGCTGCAAAGGAGACAGGGGCGATAGTTACGGCAGAGGAGCACAACGTAGTTGGAGGACTGGGCGGTGCTGTTGCAGAGGTTTTGGTTCAGAATTACCCCGTGCCTCTAAAAATGGTTGGAATAGAGGATAAGTTTGGCAAGTCGGGAAAGCCTGATAAATTGATGGAAATGTATGGCTTAACTGCTGAAAACATAGTCCAAAAAGCAAAGCAGTCGATACAAATGAAGAAGTAACTGCTCTTAAGAGAATAAAAGATAATTCAAGAGAAATTAAGAGACAGGCAGAAATCAGTATAAATATACAAGAAGCGGGGGATTATCAAATAGCCCCTGCTTTTTTTGTACTTGCATAACAATATAGATAAGAGTAATATATAATATAGAGTATCAATCTAAGATATACATATTAAATAGGCTTAAGCCATAATTCTGTTACATATACTTATTAAAAAATTTTTAGCTGCTTAAGCCAAAAAGGAGGTATAATTTATAAGTGACAACGTAAATAGACTTATATAGTCAACGCAGGTTTATTGCACTGATGCATATATGTATTTATTTTATGGGAGGAGAATTTTATTATGGGCTACAGGTACGATGCATATCCATGGGGAAGGTGGATAAAGTGGGGAGTTCTTTTGCTTATTATTGTAATTATAGCGGGAAATGCCGTTGCCGTTCATAATGGCTTGGTTTCTGCGGATCAAAGGGTTAAAAGCAAATGGAGCCAGGTAGAAAATGTCATGCAGAGAAGGGCGGATGTAATAAACAATCTTGTGGAAACAGTAAAGGGGTATGCCAAGCATGAGGAGAAGGTGTTTGGCGATATAGCAAGCGCCAGATCGGTGCTTATGAATGGGTCTGCTGATGTGGAAAGCAAGCTGGAGGCAGACAGAGCCATATCGGAGGCAGCCCGGAGCGTGCTGTTGCTGGTTGAGAATTACCCTGATTTGAAGGCAAGCGAGCAATTTGCCAACCTTCAGATGGAAATTGAAAGGAGCGAAAACAGGGTAAGCATTGCAAGAAAGGATTTCATTGAATCGGTAGAGGCTTATAACCTTAAGATTACAAGGTTTCCGGGAAGTATCTTTGCGAGAATGACGGGGTTTTCAGAAAAGGAATACTTTAAAGCTTCCCCTGATGCTCAGAAGGCGCCTGAAGTCAAATTTTAAAACAGGGGGTTAAAGGAATGGGAAAGTGTCTAAGGATATTTTTGATAGTTATAGCGGTGCTTGCATTTTCCTTAACTGCTCACGCGGGGGACAACTACCCATCCCCCACGGCTGAGTTTTTTGTAAATGATTATGCCGGTGTGCTGCAAAAGTCCACCGAGGACTTAATTGCAAGTGTGGGAAAGCAATTGGAAAATAAAACGGGAGCGCAGGTGGTTGTTGTAACAGTGAGCTCACTTGAAGGCAAGGACATAGAGAGCTACGCATTGGAATTAGGCAGAAAGTGGGGCATAGGACAAAAGGGTGAGGACAATGGAGTGCTGCTCTTAAATGCTGTAAATGAAAGAGAGGTGGATATAGAGGTAGGCTATGGGCTTGAAGGGGCTATCCCTGACATAAGGGCAAAGGAAATAATAGACAAGATTATAATACCCTATTTAAAGGAGGGGGATTATGACAGCGGAATTACTAATGGATTTATGGCTCTGATAGGCGATGTAGCCGCAGAGTATAACATTGAACTGGATTCCGATTATTCCTATCCTCAGACGAGACACTCAGGGCAGAGCATTCCGGCTGATTCTGCTGCAAAAAAGCTTACACCATTTTTAATTATCGGACTTATTATACTTGATGGGATCTTTTTCAGATTCAGGATTACATCTGCACTTATAAAATTAATCTTTTGGAGCAACATATTTCGCGGAGGAGGACGTGGAGGCGGACGCGGAGGCTCAGGAGGGTCATGGGGCGGCGGCTCCGGCGGGTTCGGAGGAGGCAGATCGTCAGGAGGCGGAGGAAGCTTCGGGGGCGGAGGAAGCAGTGGCAAGTATTAAAGGAGGGGTGATAGCGTGAGATATTTAGTGAGGCAGAGGATATTTTCACTGGGAGACAGTTTTACAATAAAGAATGAAGCGGGGAGCGATATATTTATTGTAAGAAGCCAGATACTATCCTTTGGGAAAAAGCTCAGGATTTTTGACCTTATGGACAATGAGCTGTGCTACATTGAGCAAAAGCTATTTAAGCTTATGCCCGAATATGACGTATATATTGGAGGGCAGCACACGGCAAATATACGGAAGAAATTTGCGTTATTCAGGAATGATTTTGAAATTGACAGCGGAGTTGCGACTTACAGTGTGGAAGGCAACTTCTGGGCCCACGAATTCAGGCTGTATGGAAACGGACAGGAGATAGCGCGGATATCAAAGCAATACCTGTCATTCTCCGACACCTATGGAGTGGATATAGATGACAAATATGATCAGGTGGGAACGCTGGCACTTGCAATAGTTATCGACATGGTGTGCCACAACGAGTAGGGGACGCTCCTGCTTTTAGAACATTTGTTCTTGACAATTATTACACAAAGGAGGTATAATATATCTCATAAAGCAATATATTCTGAGGTGATGATTATGCCGAGAGCA
>NZ_QPJT01000023.1:0-14427 GCF_003337415.1 Anaerobacterium chartisolvens
GAGGCAATCCCACTTCTGTCAAACCGTCAGCCGCAATCCATTTACAAAACTTTGTTTGCAAATAGGGCAAGCCAAGAACCGTCCCCACTTGCTCCCCGCTTGCTCCTATGCTTTTCCCAGCATCTTATATAGCAAGCGATACAGCAGCTTTGCCTCTTCGGAAGAAAGGCTCAAGCAAGAGGCAAGCTTGTGCGGGATTTCTATTGCCTTATCCTTTAATTGTTCTCCCTTGCCAGTAATGGTTACAATAAGGTTCCGTTCATCCTCTGCCGATCTTGTCCTCGAAACAAGCCCGCTTGATTCCAGCTTTTTCAACAGAGGAGTAAGTGTCCCCGAGTCAAGGTATAGGCACTGCCCTAAGCTCTTAACATTTATGCTTTTCTTTTCCCACAACACCAGCATTGCTATATATTGAGTATATGTCAAGCCAATCTCATCCAAAAGCGGCTTGTATTTTTTAACAACCTCCCTTGTACATGCATATAGCGGAAAACAAAGCTGATTCTCAAGCCGGAGCATATCATAATTCATAACTTTTCCTCTTTCAATAATTGTGATTTTTAACAGGCAGGTGTCCTTTTGCTTTACAGCTGACCCTCCTTTTCACTCCTCCAAAAGCTTGACAATGCTTTTTTCGATAGCCATAGGGGATCTGGTCGGAGCATATCTGGCTATTACCTCGCCTTTTCTATTTATAAGAAATTTGGTAAAATTCCATTTAATATTAGACCCTCCTATACCTCCTTTTTGAGCCTTGAGCCATGAATAAAGAGGGCTTTCGTTTTCACCGTTGACATCAATTTTGTCAAACTGCCTGAAGGTAATTCCATAGCGTCCAGTGCAGAAGTTGCCTATCTCCTCATTGGTTCCCGGAGCTTGATTGGCAAACTGGTTGCAGGGGAAGTCAAGAATTTCAAGCCCCTTGTCTTTATATTTATCATATAAGTCCTGCAGCCCGTCATACTGAGGCGTAAGTCCGCAGCCTGTCGCTGTGTTGACAATCAGCAGCACTTTACCCTTATATTCGTCCAGACTTACAGCATTTCCTTTAGCATCCTTTACAGTTAAATCATAAAGCTTCATATTCTATCCTCTCAACAAAGTTATATTTAACACAATTAAATTGTATACAATATAATTATTACTGTCAAGTGCTTTTTATAATACCGGGAGATTCCTTATACCGCCACCTGCGCTAACGGGTTATGCCTGCTATAAATTGCTGGTATCATACATTACCTTGGCATGATTACTCTTCAAAAGAGCTTTTTCAATAATACTTCCGCTTCTCACATCTATCTGGCTTCTGTAAACCTTACCGCAGCGAAAAACATCGTTGCCTTCTCTTTCAAAATGCTCATCCTCAACAAAGATATGATATTTTTCAGTTTGAATTGAATTAGAGCGCATCTCTCCGCACAAATATTCGTCAGTAGTATATGTAATAAGCTGATATATTCTGTGGGTGTTGTTTATAAACCGGTAATCGAGATAGTTATACACAATAGACGTACCCGTGCCGAAAGGAATTTGCCGATTAAAATCCTGAAACAAATCAATATCATCGTGGTGGTGATGCTCTATAATTTTCATTGGTGTATGCAGCACCATCCAATGTATCAAATTTGTAAGCTGGCACATTCCTCCTCCAACACCGCTGGCTGCTCTTCCATTTGATATTACAAGTCCTTCCTTATAGCCTTTCCGGCTGGTCAAATTGCCAACAAGCTCCCAAAATGAAAAAATCTTACCGGGATATATTAAAATTCCATTTATTTTAGGAACTGCTAAAGACAAGTTACCGACTTTATTTTCCTGCAAATGCATATCTACATTACCCAGCTTGCGCCTGATTAAGGATTTATGTTTATAAATTGTATACGGAAGCTTATCCTCCAAAAAAGTCTTTGCAAATTTGCCCTTGATAAATAAATTTTTTATAATCCGGATCAACAGGCATTTGTAAACGGATATTTTATAAGTTACAGGAGAAATTTCACAAAATAATTTTCTTTTCATTTTTTACACTTTTCCTTCGACCATATTTAATTGAAAATAGCCCCTTCCTTATATGGTTTTGGGGACGCTCCTCTCTTTTATCATATCATACTTTCTTTTGCGTTTCCTTGAGGAATGTCCCCGGCGACTGGCCCATTATTTTTCTGAAATTACGGTGAAAGGTCCTCAGGCTATCATAGCCGCAGTTGATTGCTACTTCGCCAATAGGCTGATGAAAATTTTTCAGCAGGTAGCACGCCTGTGAAATCCGATAATTATTTAAATAATCTGTGAAGGTCATATTCATCAGCTTGACAAACAGCTTTGATATATAAGAATAATCGTACTGCAAATACTTTGCAATAGCTTTTAACGTGCAATTGACGGAATAATTTTGCTCTATATAAAGCAGGATTTTATAGAGTACCCGTATCTTATGGGACTGCTTAACGGGAATAAACTGCTTTTGATTTATCAAATCAGCGCAGACAGCATATAGAAAGCTTTTCTGCTCATAGATCGAGCAGGCATTTTTAAGGTTAAGCTCCCTCTCCAAATGCAGTACATTGTCATTTGGAATAAAGCCCTTAAAATTCATATAAAAATCGCCGATTAATTCCGGTGAGAAAAGAATAATTGTAATATCAGAATACTCGACGGTCTTGAATTCATGCATCTGATTGGTAAAGATAAAGGCCAAATCATTTTTCTGCAGCAGATATTCCTTTTGATCAACCGATACCGACAGATGTCCGTCGTTGATATAAATCAGCTCGTATGCCCGGTGGAAATGAAGGGGAAAATTATAGTTCTTCAACGGAAAAAATCTAAATAATTCTTTTTGATCCACCCCATGCTTTTCAAAAAAGATCATAATTCTTCTCCTATATATTTAGCAATAAAGATTTTACATGGAGGATATAATTTGATGAAAGAAATTTTTTTGACCCGTAAGGAATACATCTAAGAAAAGCGCCTGATGACATACCCGTGAGACATTTCCCCGCAAGGCGTCTTTTCGTTGTAGTTAAAAATTTCTGTAAGCAATTATATCCTCTATGTTTGTAAAATCTTTATTGCATCCTATATAATAAAAAACACTAATATTGTCTTAAAGTATACTACATTCTGAATAGAACTAACAACCGCCATTTCTTATAATTAAGATAAATAGCATTTGAAGGAGGTTAAGCCGATGGAATATCATGTAGCAAAAACTGGCTGTGATCAAGCTCAAGGAACTGAGCAGCATCCGTTTCTGACAATAAACAAGGCCGCTTCTGTTGCTGTAGCCGGAGACACCGTTACAGTCCATGAAGGAGTATATCGTGAATGGGTAAAGCCCAAGCACAAAGGGTTAAGCGACAAAAGAAGGATTGTTTATCAAGCCGCAAAGGGTGAAAAAGCAGTCATCAAAGGATCTGAGCGAATTCAGAATTGGCAGAAGGTTCAAGGCAATATATGGAAAACAGTATTGCTCAACACGTTTTTCGGAGACTATAACCCGTATAAGCAGGAGGTGTTTGGTGATTGGCTGGTAGCATCCGGCGAGACGAAGCATTTAGGTGATGTTTATCTAAACGGTATGTCTTTTTATGAGGCCGGCAGTTTTGAGCAGCTAATTGAGCCATGCATTAGAACAGAGGTATTGGATCACTGGACACAAAAAATCGTTGCCGTCCCTAATCAAGAGCAGACTAAATATGTTTGGTTTGCGGAAGTGGATGCCGACAGCACAACTATCTATGCAAATTTCCAGAGTGCTGATCCCAACCAGGAATATGTTGAAATCAATGTGCGCAGGTCTTGCTTTCATCCCATAGAAACAGGGATTGACTATATTACGGTAAAAGGCTTTGAAATGGCACAGGCAGCAACGCCATGGACACCTCCGACGGCTGACCAGCCCGGGTTGCTTGGTGCGAATTGGAGTAAGGGCTGGATTATTGAAGACAACATCATTCATGATGCAAAGTGCAGTGCCATCAGCCTCGGTAAGGAAGCCTCCACAGGAAATAACTATCGCTCGGTCCGCAGGGACAAGCCGGGATACCAATACCAGTTGGAAGCTGTCTTTTCCGCGCGGCATAATGGCTGGAGCAAGGAAAAGATCGGTTCGCATGTCGTTCGGAACAATACTATTTATGATTGCGGACAAAATGGCATCGTGGGGCATCTGGGATGCATATTCAGCGAGATTCATCATAACCATATTTATAACATAGCGCTGAAACGTGAATTTTACGGCTATGAAATCGCGGGGATCAAGTTCCACGCGGCTATCGACGTCCACATGCATCATAACCGCATTCACGACTGCTCCTTAGGCATATGGCTGGATTGGCAGACACAGGGAACAAGAATCGGCAAAAACCTGTTCTATCATAATAACCGTGATTTGTTTGTGGAAGTAAGCCATGGGCCATATATCGTGGAACACAACATTCTGGCTTCAGAATACGCAATAGATAATATGTCACAAGGCGGTGCATATATCAACAATCTAATCTGCGGTAAGATGAATCATCAGAAGGTGTTAAACCGTTCCACACAATATCACCTCCCGCACAGCACAAAGGTCGCGGGCTTTGCATTTGTTTACGGCGGAGATGATCGTTTCTTCAACAATATCTATATTGGAGCAGACGGGTTAAAAGAGGTTGGAACCGCTCATTATAAAAACTACACCACCTCATTGGAGGAATACATCGAAAGCGTCCATAAAAAGCATGGTGATGTTGAAGCTTTTGCAGAGGTCGATCAGCCTGTTTACATTAATAACAACGCATACTTTAACGGAGCCGAAGCATTTGAAAGAGAAAACAGTAATATGGTTGACAGAGGCTTTAATCCTAAGCTCAGCATTGTTGATGAAGGAGAAGAGGTTTATCTTTGCTGTGAACTGCCGGACAGCTTTGAAAATATTTCCGGAGAGATACATTCAACAGCCACATTGGCACGTGTACGTATTGTCGATGCTGAGTTTGAAAGCCCCGACGGCAGCAATATGAGCCTCGATACCGATTTTCTGGATGAGAAGAAGGCTCAAAGGAGTCCATTAGGGCCGATAACGCTTTTGAAAAAAGGTAAGAATTATATCAAAGTCTGGTAATCTACTTAAGAAGAGGCCTTGCGCCTCTATTTTTTTCATTTAATTACAGTATTTAACTACATGTTAACTCATTCCTAAATTCCTAATAATATACTGCTGATAATATATGTTACAAATACAAATGTTTTATAGCATTTTTTAGGAAGGAGAATGACAATGAACAAAATATTGTGTAAAAAAAGCCTCTGTATTTTTCTGGCGGTTGCAGCAGTGATATTGCAGCTCTCAGGAATAAGCTATGCAGCCAACGCCGCTTCAGGTACAAGCTATACCTGGAATAATACCATACCTCAGAAATCGCCTTCGGGAGGTTCAGGCAACGGCAAGCTGGTTTTGTTTGATAATTCCCATTGTCAAACAGCAGGAGCCGCGGATTGGGTAATTGACGGAGGATTTTCAGACTTCGCCGATGACCTTGTACAGGAAGGCTATACCGTAAGGGAGTACAGGGGAATAGACAAAAACGGAGACGGAGCCATACGCTATTATGACGACCGTCAGCCGCAGAATGTGTCAATAAATGAGGCTGTTATAACATACGACGGCATAAAGGATGCCGATGTTTTTGTTATTGCCGAAGCCAACAGGCCATTTACTATTTCGGAGTACGCCGCATTAAAGCAATTCGTTGATTCAGGAAAAGGCATTTATTTCATATCCGATCACTATAACGCAGACAGGAACATGAACACATGGGATTCCACAGAGGTTTACAACGGCTACAACAGGTCGTCCGGCTCCTCTTACAACATGGGCGGTGAATATGGTGACATGAGAAATCCCGGAAGTGCATATTCAGGATGGCTGTCGCAGAACTTCGGCCTTCGCTTCAGATTTAACGCCATTAACTGTAAATCCGGAGTGTCGGATGTGAGGCCGTCTCAGGAAGCCGAAGGAATAACTGCCGGTGTGGGGCCCATATTAATGGCCGCAGGCTCAACACTTGCAATAACAGACATAAACAAGGCAAAGGGCATAGTATATTTCAGTTCGTCCGATTCCGCTTCAAAATGGAACAGCGCGGTAGACTCGGGGCTTTATTTCGGAGGACGGGCGGAAGGCCCTTATGTGGCCATATCAAAGCCCAGCGCCGGCAAAGCAGCATTTATAGGAGATTCTTCTCCTATTGAAGATGCAACACCCAAATACAAAAGAGAAAGCAACGGATCTTCAAAATCAACCTATCCCGGATGGACCGATCCGTATAACGCCTCACTCCTGTCAGTCAATATAGTCAACTGGCTGGCGACTCCCGAAAGCTACGTAGGCTTTGACGGAATAAACCATACAAAGGGCATTGCTACCCCTACCCCTATGGCCGATATTGAAAAAAACACCCCTCAGGCCGAGCCGTGGGCAGCACCGGGCTATGACCCCTGGAACACCGACACCTTCGCATACGGCTCCTATGGGGCGCCTGACGGCCCAAATTCAACACAGCCACCTCCGTCAACAGGAGAAGGTCTCATCATATCCCAGTACATAGAAGGAAGCGGAAATAACAAGGCAATTGAACTCTACAACGGCACGCAAAGCAGCGTCAACCTGTCAGAGTACTCACTTGTCCAGTACAATAACGGCTCGTCATCAGTAACTTACACACTCAGCCTTTCTGGGACACTTGCCTCAGGCGCCAAATATGTAATAGTAAATTCATCAGCATCCAGCACTCTGCTGTCAAAGGCAAACCTTACAACCTCAAGCTCTGTTATGACATTCAACGGAAATGACGTCATAGCTTTAAGACGCAACGGCTCAAACATAGACATAATAGGGCAAATAGGCTATAATCCCGGAACCGAATGGGGAAGCGGACTTACATCCACATGCGACAACACCCTTGTAAGGAAAAGCACAGTAACCTCGGGAGATGCAAACGGAGCCGATGCATTCGATCCTTCCCTGCAATGGGACGGTTATGAACGTGACACGTTTACTTATTTAGGAAGCAGGTAGGCCTGTTAAATACTTAGCCGAAAAGCAGGAAAGCTGCCGTTTAGCGGCAGCTTTCCTGCTTTTTTTTAAGCACCATTTATCCTCTTGCAAGCTTAACCCGTATTTTTGTTGAAAAGTATTCAATAACAAGGACAAGTATAATCAAGCCTGCAAGAATAGATCCAACCTCATTCCAGCGATAAGAGCTCATTGCAAAAATAAGCGGGGCGCCTATCCCTCCAGCTCCAACAAGACCCAGAACCGCCGCATCCCTCAGATTCATGTCAAACCTGTAAATAACGGTAGACAAAAAATTAGGAACAAGCTGAGGAATAATGCCATATCGGATTTTTTGGAACGTATTGCACCCCGAGGCATCCAGAGATTCCAGAATCCGTACGTCCAGGTCTTGAATCGCATCAATATACATCTTTGAAAGCATACCTATGGAACACAGAGACATTGTCAGCAGTCCGGCAAACGCACCGGGACCCGTAACCCTTATAAACATTAAACCGTATAC
Organism: Anaerobacterium chartisolvens; assembly: GCF_003337415.1. Taxonomy (GTDB): domain Bacteria; phylum Bacillota; class Clostridia; order Acetivibrionales; family DSM-27016; genus Anaerobacterium; species Anaerobacterium chartisolvens. The sequence continues at coordinate 7,569 of NZ_QPJT01000023.1, forward strand.
AAACGCCGGGACGGTACGTACCGCCATAATAATGCTTCTTCCGGCAAGTGCGGCCGGGAGGGGGACAATATTCGATGCTGATAAAAAGGAAAGCGGAACCGCAAGTATTGCGCCGATTATAGTTCCTAAAAATGCGATGCATACAGTTTCAACAAGCAGATAAGGCACTCCGGCAGTGGTAAGATTAAAAAGTAGCTCTGTATCCGGCTGCAGAATACCTGAAACGATATTTGCGGCAATCTGCAGTCCGTCCTGCTTTACACTATCCATTTGCAGCGCCGTGCAGGACCATGCCATAGCCGCCGCGGCCGCCGCAAGCATAAATATCCTGTAGCCGGGACTTTTCGGTGCGTTTTCCAGTTGCTTCTGTATTAGTGCCTGCATTTTTGTTCCTCCTTTATGTTTGGATCGGTACTAAGCCAGCTTGCTGCGGATATAATGACTTATGCCTTCAATAACAATTACCGCCGCAAACAGCATAATCAAAATCATTCCAACTGCCGGATACTGTCTCCAGCCTATTTTTTCGTTCAAAATGAGGCCCAGTCCTCCTGCGCCCACATAGCCCAGTATTGAAGCATATCTGACATTTCCCTCAAAGCAGAACAGGCAGTTTGAGAAATATGCGGGCAAAATCTGCGGAACAACGGCTCCAATAAAGGCCCGCGGCCTATCCGCCCCCATTGACTCCATTGCCTCAAAAGCTCCCATTTCAGCCGTTTCAATCAATTCATAAAGCACCTTGCCTATATATGAAAAGGTAAAAACCGCAATAGCTGCCGTTCCCGCCAATGTCCCCAGTCCGAAGGCATAGGTTGCAATCAGTGCCGTAACAAGCGTTGGAAGTGTTCTTAATATACTCAATATAAGACGGGACAGCGATACGATAAGCCTTTGCTTTATTATATTTGTTGAAGCCATAACCGCAAAGGGCACTGCCGCGACTGAACCTATAACCGAGCCTAGAAGAGACATTTTAATTGTATCGAATAACGGCTTCCAAATTGCGGGCAGGTATGACATATCGGGAGGGAACATCTGCCCCAATATGAAAAAAAACTGGTAAGCCCGGCGGCAAATAACCGCAGCATTAAAGCCCGTGACGTTAACCGATATATATAAGAAAAAGAACAGCAGCACACATATCAGGGGCATATAAGAGCGCGGAGGCACCACTGTTTTTCCGTTATGAAGCCGGTATCCTCTCATAGAGCCTCCTCCGTATCCCTGCCGTAAATGTTTTCAAGCACATCCCCGTTTACCCTGTCCGACCGCCCGTCAAATATAATTCTTCCCTCCCGGATTCCTATCACGCGATCTGCATATTGCAATGCAAGCTCTACATGATGAATATTAATAATTACGGTAATACCCAATTCTCGGTTAATACGCCTGAAATCGTCCATTACCTGCCTCGCGGTGACAGGATCGAGAGAAGCAACAGGTTCATCCGCAAGTATAATCCGGGGATCCTGAGCAAGAGTCCTGGCCAGTGCGACACGCTGCTGCTGGCCTCCTGAAAGCTGATCCGCGCGCACATATGCCTTTTCCAGAATTCCAACCTTGTCAAGCGCTTCCAACGCAGCAATATGATCCTTTCTCGGAAAAGCTCCAAGCAATACTCTCCACAAGGATAAATCGGGCACCTTGGCCGAAAGCACATTTTTAAGCACGGTTGTTCTGGTCACCAGATTGAAGGATTGAAAAATCATCCCTATACCGCGGCGAAAACGGCGCAGCTCCCGGCCTTTCAGCGTGCTTACATCAATGCCGTTTACCGTAAGCGTACCTTCGGAGATTTCGTGCATGCGATTGATAGCCCGGATCATGGTGGACTTTCCCGCGCCCGAAAGTCCTATCACAGCAACAAACTCTCCATGATCTATCTCAAGGGAAATGTCATCTAAAGCCCTTAAGCCATTGGGATAAACCTTCCCCACACCGTCAAATTTTATCATTTACATTCTCCATATAGACAGCACAGGGAATGAGCTTTATAACAGCCCATCCCCGTCACATCATAATTTTATTTACATTATCCTGCTTTTGTAAGCTGCTGTATGAGCTTCTGTGCCTCACGCTCATTGTCATAGTCAGAGGATTTTGCGGCCTGGTAGCCCTGATGGCTGTATATTGCAATAACCTTTTTACCCTCTTCTGTGCTGCCGATGTTTATAAATGCCGTCTGTACAGCCTTCTTAAAAGCATCGTTCATAATTTTGGAGGTTTTGCTTACGCTTACGGTATCATTGTAAATGGGAGGCGTCACACCTATAACTGCAGTTTCGTCCCATACCGAAGCAGTTCTTCCGTATTCCGACTTCCATTTTTCAACGTAATCCCGTCTGGCATCCGCATAGGTCAGAAGTACGTCAACCTGCCCCGACGCAAGACGGGCGAACGCACTCCCGTATGAGTCGGACTGTACCACATTTGCCAGATCCGTAATTCCCTTTTGAAAATTCTTCTGGAGCCACAGGCATGGATAAATGTAGCCTGCCGGAGATGAAGACGACATAACACTCCAGCTCGCTGCCGAGAGCTCTTCAAAAGTAAGCTTTTCTCCCGCGTTTACCTTTTTCGCAAAAGCTTTTCCTTTTTCAGACGGGCCTGCAATAATCAGCGCACGATATGATGTGGCCTGCTTGTCGGAAGCCTCGGTGGGAGTTCCGTCGTTCCAGTCCTTTGCATTGTCCGAATCCTTGCTCAGACCTGCGCGTGTTGCTGTAAGTATAACCTCGGCACCGTCATCGTAAAGGACATATGTCCCTCCCGGAATCAGCCCGATATCGGCCGTTCCCGCTGAAAGTGCTTCCCCGACGGCCTCATAGTTGGTTCCTACCGTAATGACCACTTCTCCCACATCGTAGCCCTCCTTGGCAAGCTCCGACTTGAGCATTCCCTTGAGAGGCTCTGTTGCGGTAATAATTTCCTCCGGTTCTCTGGAAGGTACGAAATATACATTTAGCTTGTCTATTTGCTTGCCTGAGACGCCATCTCCCGACAATGTCCCGGAGGTGGAAGATACGGCAGGCTTTCCGCTGTCTGCACAGCCTGAAACCATTAATGCTATGAGTACAAAAGAAGATAGGATAGAAATAAAACGTTTCATAATACTCCTCACTATTCCCAATATTTTGTAATTATCGCTTCTTCCATAACAATATAGCATATAGCTTGAACCGCTGCAACAAACACTCGTAAATATTACCATATTATTACATAAAATTAACAAAGTTAATATTAGGGGACATTCCTTGGAATGTCCCCACTTGACATATTACTTTCTCACACTTACCTGTTTAGTGCAGTATATACTTGAATTATGCCGGTCTACAGCTTTAACAGTCACGTATGTGCTATATGATTTATTGTAATTCCTTACTTTTATTAATCCATTCTGATCTATTTGAATTATTTCAGGGTGACTGCTTGACCATATAACATCATTATACTCCTCATAAAAAATATAATTTCCCGACAAGAATATTCCATATACTTTAGCAGAAGCTGTTTCTCCCGACCTTAAGTTGGACTTGTCCACATCCATATATAAGGATATAAGCTGAGATATTCTTAAGGATATACTGCTTGTAAGCTTATTATTTTTGCTGTCCGAAGCATAGATAGTCACTGTTCCGGATTTCAGCGCTGTTACAACTCCATTTTGATCTACCTTTGCAATAGAGCTGTTACTGCTTTTCCATGTTATTTGCTCATATGGAAAAATCACATTTCCATTCTCGAACGTTGCAGTTACTGCCAATTGAAGCTTCGCACCAACTCTGAATATTTTTTCATCAGGCTCATTAATCTTGATAGATGCAGGTGTTTTATTTATGTTATCTATTCTAAGAGTACCTATTCCCGACGAATTTCCGGCTGCATCGACTCCTACCGCCTCTATTAGACCATTATCCATAATAACCACAGGAGAGGTGTATTCCTTCCATCCTCCGCCATCTACCCTGTATTTCTTAATTTGAGCATCTCCCCAATTTGTAATATCGATCGTTACGCTTACACTTGTAGGCGCTGTGGTATTCGGTGTGATAACAGGGATTGGAGGCGGTATTTTATCTATATTATCTATCCTAATACTAACAATGCCCGACAAATATCCCGTCGCACTTATGCTTTGTGCTTCCACCAGTCCGTTCTGCTGCATAATAATAGGGCTCAAATACTCCTTCCATTCTCCGTTATCAATACGGTAGTGCTTTATTGCTGCGTTCCCCCAGTTATCTATGGTTACTGTTACGTCTGAATTTGTCGGCCCTTCAATATCTACTCCGATTACCGGCTCCTCCACTATTGCAATATTAATTTTGCTTTGTACCTCATCTATCCTTTTAATAAGCAGACTCTTTTCGTTACCTTCCAGAAGCTGTTCAACCAAATCCCGTACCTCGTTCAAGAAAGCCTGAGTGTTTTCAACCTTTTCTTTGGTAGTTAAATCTAAAGACATTTCTTCAAGCATCTTAACCTTAAATCCTGCATAAGCAACCATAACTTTAGCTTGAAGAATTTCCAATTTTGTCTTCAAAGCAGCTTTTGTTTCTCCTTCAGGCAATGCATTGATGAGTACTATAGTCTGGTCTATTATACTCTGGATGTTGTTTACCTCACCTATAGTCGTGATATTCTGCACCAGCAACCCTATGTGTGCTATGTTAACATTTATCTGCCCTATCTTCACCTTCTCAAGCAACGGCCCTCTATCCGGTTCAGGCAAGCCATTGATAAGCACTATCGTACGGTCTATTATGCTCTGGATATTGTTAATCTCACCTATAGTCGTGATGTTCTGCACAAGAAGCCCTATATGCGCTATGTTTACGTTTATCTGCCCTATATTCACCTTCTCAAGCAGCGGCCCTCTGTCCGATTCAGGCAATGCATTTATCAGCACTATTGTACTGTCTATTATACTCTGAATGTTGTTTACCTCGCCTATAGTCGTGATGTTCTGCACAAGAAGCCCTATATGTGCTATGTTTACGTTTATCTGCCCGATATTCACCTTCTCAAGCAGTTGCCCTCTTACACCCTCAGGCAGTCCATTTATCAGCACTATAGTCTGATCTATTATGCTCTGGATGTTGTTTATCTCACCTATAGTCGTTATATTCTGCACCAGCAGCCCTATGTGCGCTATGTTTACGTTTATCTGCCCTATATTCACCTTCTCAAGCAGTGGCCCTCTGTCCGATTCAGGCAAGCCATTTATCAGCACTATTGTCTGGTCTATTATACTCTGAATGTTATTGACCTCGCCTATAGTCGTGATGTTCTGCACAAGCAGCCCTATGTGCGCTATGTTTACGTTTATCTGCCCTATATTCACCTTCTCAAGCAGCGGCCCTCTTACACCCTCAGGCAAGCCATTTATCAGCACTATAGTCTGGTCTATTATGCTCTGGATATTGTTAATCTCGCCTATAGTCGTAATATTCTGCACCAGCAGCCCTATATGTGCTATATTCACATTTATCTGCCCTATGTTCACCTTCTCAAGCAGCGGCCCCCTTGCATCCTCATGCAGTCCGTTTATCAGCACTATAGTCTGGTCTATTATGCTCTGGATGTTATTGACCTCGCCTATAGTCGTGATGTTCTGCACAAGAAGCCCTATGTGCGCTATGTTTACATTTATCTGCCCTATGCTCACCTTCTCAAGCAGTGGCCCCCTTACACCCTCAGGCAACTCATTTATCAGCACTATTGTCTGGTCTATTATGCTCTGGATGTTATTGACCTCGCCTATAGTCGTGATGTTCTGCACAAGAAGCCCTATGTGTGCTATATTCACATTTATCTGCCCTATGTTCACCTTCTCAAGCAGCGGCCCCCTTGCATCCTCATGCAGTCCGTTTATCAGCACTATAGTCTGGTCTATTATGCTCTGAATGTTATTGACCTCGCCTATAGTCGTGATGTTCTGCACAAGCAGCCCTATGTGCGCTATGTTTACGTTTATCTGCCCTATATTCACCTTCTCAAGCAGCGGCCCTCTTACACCCTCAGGCAAGCCATTTATCAGCACTATAGTCTGGTCTATTATGCTCTGGATATTGTTAATCTCGCCTATAGTCGTAATATTCTGCACCAGCAGCCCTATATGTGCTATATTCACGTTTATCTGCCCTATATTCACCTTCTCAAGCAGCGGCCCTCTTACACCCTCAGGAAGTCCATTTATAAGCACTATAGTCTGGTCTATTATGCTCTGGATATTGTTAATCTCGCCTATAGTCGTGATGTTCTGCACCAGCAGCCCTATGTGCGCTATGTTCACGTTTATCTGCCCTATGTTCACCTTCTCAAGCAGCGGCCCTCTGTCCGATTCAGGCAAGCCATTTATCAGCACTATAGTCTGGTCTATTATGCTCTGGATGTTGTTTATCTCTCCTATAGTCGTGATATTCTGCACGAGCATCCCTATGTGTGCTATGTTCACATTTATCTGGCCTATATATACCTTCTCCAGCAATGGCCCTCTTGCATACTCAGGCAATCCGTTTATCAGCACTATTGTCTGGTCTATTATGCTCTGGATGTTGTTTACCTCACCTATAGTCGTGATGTTCTGCACCAGCAGCCCTATGTGCGCTATGTTCACGTTTATCTGCCCTATGTTCACCTTCTCAAGCAGTGGCCCCCTTGCCTCCTCCGGCAGTCCGTTTATCAGCACTATTGTCTGGTCTATTATACTCTGGATGTTGTTTACCTCGCCTATAGTCGTGATATTCTGCACAAGAAGCCCTATATGTGCTATGTTCACATTGGCTTGGCCTATGTTGACCTCTCTTTGCAGGGCATCCCTCTCTTCTCCAGCCGGAAGGCTGTTGATGATTAT
>NZ_QPJT01000023.1:14526-74462 GCF_003337415.1 Anaerobacterium chartisolvens
CCCTATATGTGCTATGTTCACATTGGCTTGGCCTATGTTGACCTCTCTTTGCAGGGCATCCCTCTCTTCTCCAGCCGGAAGGCTGTTGATGATTATTACCGTGCGGTCTATTATACTCTGAATATTGTTTACCTCGCCTATAGTGGCGATGTTCTGCACAAGCATCCCTATATGCCCTATGTTCACATTTATCCGGCCTATATTTACCTTCTCAAGAAGCGGCCCTCTATCCGGTTCAGGCAAGCCATTGATAATCACTATAGTCTGGTCTATTATCCTCTGAATGTTGTTTACTTCTCCTATAGTCGTGATATTCTGCACAAGCATCCCTATATGTGCTATGTTCACATTGGCTTGGCCTATGTTGACCTCTCTTTGCAGGGCATCCCTCTCTTCTCCAGCCGGAAGGCTGTTGATGATTATTACCGTGCGGTCTATTATACTCTGAATATTGTTTACCTCGCCTATAGTGGCGATGTTCTGCACAAGCATCCCTATATGCCCTATGTTCACATTTATCCGGCCTATATTTACCTTCTCAAGCAGCGGCCCTCTTGCATCCTCAGGCAACGCATTGATAATCACTATAGTCTGGTCTATTATGCTCTGAATGTTGTTTACTTCTCCTATAGTCGTAATGTTCTGCGCGAGCATCCCTATACGCCCTATGTTCACATTGGCTTGGCCTATGTTGACCTCCCTTTGCAGAGCATCCCTCTCTTCCCCAGCCGGAAGGCTGTTGATGATTATTGCCGTGCGGTCTATTATGCTCTGAATGTTGTTTACTTCTCCTATAGTGGCGATGTTCTGCACAAGCATCCCTATATGCGATATGTTCACATTGGCTTGGCCTATGTTGACCTCTCTTTGCAGAGCATCTCTCTCTTCACCAGCCGGAAGACTGTTGATAATTATTACCGTCTGATCTATTATACTCTGGATGTTGTTTACCTCGCCTATAGTCGTGATATTCTGCACAAGCATCCCTATATGGGATATGTTCACATTGGCTTGGCCTATGTTGATCTCTCTTTCCAGAGCATCCCTCTCTTCTCCAGCCGGAAGGCTGTTGATGATTATTACCGTCTTATCTATTATGCTCTGAATATTGTTTACCTCTCCTATAGTCGTAATGTTCTGCGCGAGCATCCCTATATGCGATATGTTCACATTGGCTTGGCCTATGTTGACCTCTCTTTGCAGAGCATCCCTCTCTTCCCCAGCCGGAAGGCTGTTGATGATTATTACCGTCTGATTTATTATACTCTGAATGTTATTGACCTCTCCTATAGTCGTGATATTCTGCACAAGCATCCCTATGTGTGCTATGTTCACATTGGCTTGGCCTATGTTGACCTCTCTTTGCAGGGCATCCCTCTCTTCCCCAGCCGGAAGGCTGTTGATGATTATTACCGTCTGATTTATTATGTTCTGGATGTTGTTTATCTCGCCTATAGTCGTAATGTTGCTTATCAGTGTTCCGATATCAGTCAGATTACCTGATATTTTTACTATATATAGCCTGTTTTGCAGGCTGCTTAACTTTTGCTTCAGTGTGTCCTTTTCCGTTCCATAAGGCAAATCATTTACCTTGCTCAGTGCTTGATCAATCAAGTCCTGTGCCGTCTGTATTGAAGAAAGGGTACGGCTTTTTTCAGCGTATGCCACCGCGGCTTCAGCCTGACTTACGGCTGTTTTGGTATTTATCAGCATTTGTGCCTGATTAATTGCCGATTGTATCGCATCCGCCCTCTGCAGCAGTGCAAGCATATCATCTTGGTTATGTAGAGCTTTAATCTTTGCTCTAATGGAATTAAGTCTTACTTGCGCAGAATTAATCTTGTCCTGTGTGGACAAATCCGAAACCTCTGTCTCCAGTTCTTCCAGCTCAATCCCAATTTCGATTACAGGTTCTTTAGTCATATAGGTTATCTGATTGCTCCAGCTTCCCGATCCGCTTTGATTTTTGGCTCTTACTCTGTAGGTGTGAGAAGTGTAAGGAATAAGCCCGCTATGTACATAGCCGATTGCGGCACCAACGTTTATTATAGAGCCGTCCGCCTGAATCTCATATCCCAATGCACCGCTTACCTCAGTCCATGACAGAGTAACCTGCGTACTGGAAGAAGATGCCTTCAGATCCGAGGGAGCTTCTGGAAGTGTCCACTTTTCCAGTGCTTGTCCCCACTTGCTTGAAGCCTGGGCATTATAAGCTTTTATCCTGTATGCATGCTTCGTGCCCGATACAAGGCCCGCATGTATATAGCTTGTCTCTGTAATACCTTCAAACTCAATACCGTCTGCTTCCACTACATATCCTGCAGCCCCTTCGACAGCATCCCATTTAAGAATTATCCTGTCCTCCAAAGCTGTGCCGCTTAGATTTTCAGGTACCTGAAGTGAAGTGGTAACCTCAAGCACTTCGCTCCAGTTTCCTACAGTTACGGAGTTTCTTGCCCTGACCTTATATATATGGATAGTGTTTGGCAGCAGTTGGCTGTGCGTATACGTAAGCTCTTCTATGTTATATATTATTACGCCATCCGCCGATACGTCATAACCGATTGCACCATCCGCTTCACTCCACGACAATACAATTTCCGTATCTCCCGCAGCCGCAATGAGGTTTGCAGGAGTCCCCGGCAATGTCGATTTGGTAATTATTGCGCTCCATCCTCCCCATCCTCCTGAGTTTCCGGCCCTGACCCTATAGGTGTGCTGGGTTGAGGGCAGCAGGTTTTTATGTGAATAGGATGTATCGACAATTCCGCTAATTATATTTCCGTCCGCTTCTACTTCATATTTCTCTGTCCCTGAGGCGGCGTTCCAAGTCAAAATAATCTCATTGTCCTTGGCAGCGGCTCTTACATTTACAGGCATAGAGGGCACTGTCATAATACTTAAAGGAGTACTCCACTCTCCATTTTCAGAGGCCTTTGCCCTGACTCTGTAAATATGCTTTACGCCCGGAGTAAGTCCGGTGTGTGTATAAGAGTTTGCAGTGCCGTTATATATTACGCGTCCGTCAACTTCAATGTCATATCCTGTAATACCTGATACCAAACCCCATGTTACAGTAATTTTAGTGTCTCCGGCAACAGCAGACAAATTGGTTGGTGTGCGCGGCAATGTAAATTTTACAATCTCGGTGCTCCAATTGCTTATTCCCACTTCATTATAGGTTCTTACCTTGTAAGTATGACTTGTGTTTGGGATAAGCCCCGTATGGACATAGAACGTGTCCGTACCATTATCCACTTCTTCACCGTCAACCCATATATCATATCCCGACGCCCCTTGGACCTCATTCCATTTTAATGTTATTGAACTGCTTGACGACGTTGCCACAATTCCAAAAGGCATAGCCGGGAGTGTAGAATTAGTGCTTATGGCACTCCAATCACTCATCCCGTTCACATTTGCCGATCTGATCCTGTATGAATGCCTTATTCCCGGAAGCAGACCGGCATGTACATAAGACGTTGAGCTTCCGTTGTATATAACCTCTCCATCCACTTCTATGTAATATGCCGATGCGCCTTCCGCAGCATCCCATGCAACATTAATGACGGTATCCGAAACAGCAGCAACATCAATATTGTCAGGGGGCGGAGGTGCGGTATATCTGGTTTCCATACCGCTCCATTCCCCAATTCTCAAGTTGTTTCTCGCTCTGACTCTGTAAGTATGTGAGGTATTAGGCAGCAGCCCTCCATGCATAAAGCTCGTATCCATACCATTTGCTATTACCTGCCCGTCAGCCTCAACATCATAAGCTGTGGCTCCGTTCATAGAACCCCATGTTACCGTTATTCCCGTACTTGACGATGAAAAGCTTATATCCGCCGGTACACTAAGCAATGTAGATATGGAAATACTTTTCCACTCGCTTACAGCACCCGCATTGCGCGATCTGACCATGAATTTATACTCAGTATCAGGCTGAAGCCCCGACTGCCGATACTCTGTGTTAACCCCATTATTTATTATATTTCCATTATTAACTTTTACATCATATCCTGATGCTCCCTCAACAGTGTCCCATGTAACCCTTATTGAATCGGCGGTTGACACTGCATTCAAGTTTACCGGTATTTGCGGCGAGGTCCATTGAGCAATTTTCTGACTCCAATTGCCTGTTCCCTGTGCATTTTTGGCTCTTACCCTATAATAGTGCTGAGTATTTGTACCCAGCCCTCCATGTACAAAATTAGTTACGCCATTATTGCCAATGACTTCTCCATCTGCTTCAATATCATATCCTGATGCTCCTGATACTTGATTCCATGTGACAGTAATCGAATTTACAGAAGCCTGTGCGGCTATACCTGAAGGGGTATCCAGTAAAGTCCATACGCTTGCCTCATTGCTCCACTGGCTGGCACCCTCGGAATTTTTTGACCTTATTTTGTAGGTATGCTTTGTATTTGGAGACAATCCATTATGTACATAGGTGGTACTTGGCCCGTTATCCTTGATTACCCCGTCAACCCAGACATCATACCCGCTTGCACCGGCAGATATCCACGCAAGCGTAACTATGTTACTGTCTCTTTCAATATTCAGCATCTGAGGCACGCTCGGAAGAGTCAATTTAACTGTTTTTGCACTCCAATCGCTTTCCCCTCCGCTATTGAACGACTTTATCCTGTAAGTATGCTGAGTTCCTGAAGCTAAGCCTGTATGCACATATGCAGTTCTGTCACCGTTCTCAATCTCCGCTCCGTCAGCTTCAACAATATAGCCTTCCGCTCCTTCACATTCCTCCCATGACAAGCTTACAGAGGTATCGTCTGAAATAATGCTTGCTATATGCGGAGTTTTCGGTGCAGTTCTTTTAGACACCGCCTCACTCCAGTCACTGGCTCCTGACGAATTCTTTGACCTCACCCTATAGCTGTGCAGACTGTTGGCCTCAAGCTCTTGGTGAATATAGCTCAGCCCCGATATATTTACTTCCGAAGTCCCGTCAATTTCCAGAATGTATCCAATGGCTCCCTCTACCCCATTCCACGTAATCTTTATTGAGCTGCTTGTTGCCGCCGCAATCGCAATTTCAGGAATTGCAGGTACTGTAAGCTGGCTGACCGCCACACTGTACTCACTTTCAGTGGAAGCATTTTTTGCCTTGATTCTATAAATATATTGAGTCTGAGGGTTTACACCGGTATGGATATATGCAGTGCCTGAGCCGACGTTCAGTACAGTTCCGTTTATATCCACCTGATAATAGGCGGCATCGGGAACCGAATCCCATGTGACAGTAACTGTAGTGCCCTCAACCATCGTTTTAACGTTATTCGGAGTTGCCAAAAGCGTCCACAGGCTTGTCTCTTCACTCCAATTACTTGTACCCCCTGTATTTGCCGCTCTTATTTTATATGTATATATTGTTGAAGGCGTTAATTTGCTGTGTAAGTAGCTTGTGCCTGAAACATTGCTGATTACTTCGGTGCCGTTTATTAAAATATCATAGGAGACAGCACCCGTTACCATGCCCCAAGCCAAAGCTACAGATGTACTGGTCGAAGAAGCGGAAATACCTGACGGTATGGCAGGAGCGCTCAGCTTTGTCGCTGTCTCGGTCCACTGGCTTGTAACATCTTCATTTTTTGCTCTGATTGAATATGTATGCTGGCTGTTTGGAGATAAACCATTGTGAGTATATTTAGTATTCACTCCGTTATCAATCTCTACTCCATCTACTTTTATATCATATCCGGAAGCTCCTTCAACAGGGCTCCATTCCACATTAATACCTGTGCCCTGAATATTAAATACAATATTTTTAGGTTGGGAAAGCAAGGTCCGCCGGCTGACACTGTCACTCCAATTACTTACGCCTCCTGCATTTATCGCTCTTAACCTGTATGTATAAAGAGAATTGGGCTTTAAATTTTGATGAACATATTTTTCACTGCCATTGTTCTTAACTACATTTGATCCATTAATCTCTATATCATATCCGGCAGCTCCCGGTACCGCATCCCATGTAAGAGTGACAGATGTGCTTGTAGATACCGCTTTTATACCGGAGGGTATACCTGACGCAGATATCACAGTAACCGGTGCAGTCCAGTCGCTAAACGCCGAAATGTTTTTTGATCTTATCCTGTATACATGCTGCGTATTTTTCTCAACTCCGCTATGGATATACGTTATATCCGCCCCGTTATCCATCACCTCTCCGTCTACCTCTATTTCATAGCCAGTGGCATAAGGAACCATATCCCATGACACAAGAATATCACCGCCCAATGCTTTTGCAGATACATTTCCAGGTGTGGAAAGACGCGTGGAGGTTTGGGCAAAATCGCTCCAAAGACTTACTCCCCCGGCATTCTTTGATCGTATTCTAAAGATGTAGATTGTATTGGAAGCAAGATTAGAGTATGTAATGCTTGTCCCTGCCACGTTCTCCTTCACTGCTCCGTTCATTTCCACATCATACGCTGTTGCACCCGAAGAAGAATTCCATGAAACGGTTATAGTGGTGTCGGTGGAAGTTAAATTAATGCTTGAGGGCACCGCAGGTGCCGACAGCCTGCTTACCAATCCGCTCCAATTGCCAGCTGTCAAGCTGTTCTTAGCCCTAATTCTGTATGTATGCTGTGTATTAGGAAGCAAATCGGTATGTGCGTACATTACGTTTGAGCCGTTATCCTTTATAATTCCGTCTACCTCAATTTCATACCCTGTCGCCCCTGCAACAACATCCCACTTAACAGAGATAGAGCTGCCCTCAGAAACGCAGGTTATGTTTGCTGGGGTACTCAGCAATGTATGTATGCTTACTTTGTCGCTCCAATCACTGACCCCTCCTGAGTTCCTTGACCGTATTCTGTATGTATGTCCTGTATCCGGCTCAAACCCTGCATGTGTGCAATTAGGCGATTGTACAGTCTCTTTAACTGCTCCATCGACTTCTACATCATAGCCCGATGCGCCTAACACCGGCGTCCACGTAACTGTTACGCTTGTACTGGTAGACACGGCTGAAACACCCAAGGGTACTCCCGGTGCAGTATACTGCTTCACAGCGGTTGTCCATGCACTTTCCGTTCTGTAGCCCAAAGCCCTTATCCTGTATGTGTGCTGGCTTCCGGCGTCCAGTCCTGAGTGCGTATACCAAGTATCAATACCTGTGTTTACAACCACTCCGTCCTTCTCCAATTCATAGCTCTCCGCCCCCTCTACCTTTGACCACTCAATTGTAATGGAGTCACTTGTTGAAGCAAGCTTTATTCCTCCGGGGGTCTCCAGCAATGTAATAATTCCCACACTCTCAGTCCACGCGCTGACCCCTCCTGAGTTTTTTGATCGAATCCTGTAGCTGTGTACCGTATTGGGAGCAAACCCTGAATGTGTGCAATTGGGGTTTGCCACAGTCTCCTTTATCGATCCATCAACCTCAATATCATAGCCTGCAGCTCCCGCCACAGAGTCCCATGACACATTAATAGCCGTGCTTGTGGCGGAGGCCTTAACGTTTAACGGTATTTCAGGCGCAGTTAATGTAGTAAGCATTGATGTCCAATCACTTGCAGTAGACGAATTTTTAGACCTTAACCTGTATTTATGCTCTGTATTTGGGGCTAATCCCTTATGTATATAAGCGGTATCGGAAATGTCGCCCATCACTCTTCCATCAGCTTCAATTTCATAGCCGGACGCTCCCGCTACACTATTCCATGTAAGAGTTATTGAGGAGGTGGTTGAAGCAAGCACAACATTGGAGGGCACATCCAGCTTGGTCCATACCTCAAGCGGCTCGCTCCAAAGGCTGGCGCCTGCCGCATCCTTTGCCCTGACCCTATATGTATGCCCCGTATTGGGAGAAAGCCCCTGATGTGTAAAAGATGTACCGCTTCCATTGCTCTTTTCCGTACCATCAACCTCAATATCGTAGCCTGTAGCCCCGCTTACCGGATCCCACCTCACTACTACAGAGCTTCCTGTTGCTGTGGCCTTTACGTTGCCGGGGGTACTCAGAAGAGTAGAAACGGTTTTTGAATAGCTCCAATCGCTTACCTCATCTTCCTTCTTTGCCCGCACCCTGTATGTGTGGCTGGTGTTGGGGGTATATCCCGTATATGTAAATGTAGTACCCTGCACTGCGTCTTTTATAACTCCATCCTCTTCTATCTCATATTCTGCCGCTCCCTCAGCAGCGCTCCACCTCAGAATAACCCGGGTGCTTGTAGCAGATGCTTCAAGGCCGGACGGCACAAGAGGCTTTGTCCACTTATGTGCAACGCCGCTCCAGTTCCCTATGGATGTGCTGCTTTTAGCACGTACACGGTAGCTGTGCTGTGTTCCGGGCAGTAATCCCGTATAATTATAATATGCGTTTGAGCCGCAGCTTCTTATAACACTGTCCACCTCTACCTCATAGCCTGTGGCTCCTATTGAACCGGACCATGAAATGGCTATCGAATTGGCTGTGGACACCGCCTGCACATCCGTCGGCACCGAGGGAAGAGTCCACCTGACAAGGGCATTGCTCCATGCGCCAACGCCACCTGCATTTCTTCCTCTAACCCTGTAAGTATGCTGTGTTCCGGGTACCAAATCAGTGCTGTTATATGAAAGTCCTGCGACATTAACTATTGTCTGCCCGTCAATTTCCATATCATAGCTTGCCGAATTTTCAGACTCCATCCATGACAATGCCACCGAAGTCTCCGAAGCGATCCCGATTAAGCCTTGCGGAGTGCCGGGAGTTCCCGGGGGTATCAGTACAAATGCATCCATCCTGTTCACAGGGGCGCTTCCATTTCCGCCGCCTGCATATATTGTCCAGCCTATTGCCTCAGTACCCATTCCATACCTTCCGGCAGGCATACTTACACTGTTCAGCCACGTGTTCGAGGAAGGGTCATACTCTTCTACAATGTTTAAGTAGTATCCGCTTGCTGCCGAGCCTCCCATCGCATAAATTCTTCCGCCCACTGTTTCTAAGGACAAATTATTGCGGCTGGTATAAACTCCTCCCTTAAGCCTCCATTCCCCTGTCTGAGGATCATATTCTTCAATGGCTTTTACATAGCCTCTTGAATCCGACCCTCCCATTAAGTAGATTTTCCCGTTTGAAACAGAAGCATCGTGGTAGGCTCTTGCTCTAAACAGTCCTGCTCTTACCGTCCACTTGTCTGTATCAGGATCATACTCCTCCACCGTGTCCAGCACTCCGCTATCGTTTATTCCGCCCATAATAAATATCCTGCCGTTCAAAACCGCAGCCGCCGCATAAGCTCTGGGTACTGACATCGCTGTCTTTCTTTTCCACGTGTCGGCCGCGGGATCATACTCCTCCACGGTGTTTACATACCCTATAACACTTTTTCCGCCGATTACATATATCTTCCCGCCCGACTGCACAACTCCGCTATATGCTCTGGCGGTAGACAAATTAGACTTTGTTGTCCATTTTCCGGTTAACGGGTCATACTCCTCTGTTTTATTCAAGTACGAGGAATTGTCATAGCCTCCCACAGAGTAAATCTTATCTCCGGCAGCCGCCAGCCCGTTTCCGTATTTTCTGGTGGGCATTGCGCTTTGTGATACCCACTCTCCCTTAATTGCCGAAGCAGGATTTGAAGTGGACTGCAAAATAACCTCACTCCATTCACCTGCTCCGCTTATATTCTTAGACCTTACCCGGAAGGTGTATTGAGTCCCCGGAGTGAGCTTCTGGTATATAAAGGTGCTTCCTGTCACAGATTTTATGCTTCCGTCTGCTTCAATATCATAACCGGTTGCGTTGTCCACGGCATCCCAGTCCAATGTAATTTTGTCGCTCACCGCTGTTGCCAGTATATTAGAAGGGGCAGGCGGTACATTGGAGGGGAGTGCCAGTATAAGAGCCTCTACTATATCCAGGCTTCCTTTGTTTTCTCCCCCGACCACATACACGTTTCCATCTATCTCCTCTGCGGCTGCATATCTTCTGGCTGAAAGCAGAGGCTCCTTTGTAAGCCATGTATTGCTTGCAGCATCATATTCCTCCACCAGTTTAAGATAACCGTTTTCGTTGCTTCCCCCGACAGTTATAATCCTTCCGTTTACACTCGCCATGCCAAAGTACGCCTTTTGGGACGGCATTCCTGCCCTTGTCTTCCATGTGCCGGATTTGGGGTCATACGCCTCTACCCTTCTTAAGTATCCTCCTGTATTAAAGCCGCCCATCACATATATTGTCTCATCCACTACAACTGACCCATGATATGCTTTTTCAACGGGCATGGCTCTCTTCTCCGTCCATTGATTTAATGCCGGATCGTATTCCTCCACAGACGAAAGGTACCCGGAGGAATTTCTTCCCCCGATGGCGTAAAGCTTTCCTCCTGCGGCTGCAAGGGTGTGATAGGCCCTCGGTGTTTTCATAGCCGTTTTTATTGTCCATCTGTCTGTTTCCGGGTCATACTCCTCGACAGAGCTTATGTACGCTCCGTTAAAGCCTCCCGCAACATATATCCTTCCATTAAGCTCAGCCGCTCCGTGATACGCCCTTACGGCAGTCAGAGGAGCTTTGGAGATCCATACATTCCCTGAAGGATCATACTGCTCCACACTGCTTATATACTGGCTGCTGTACCCGCCTAAAGCGTATATCCTTCCGTCCATTTCCACTATGGCATGACCGTATGCCGGCACAGACATACGGGTTTTAGACACCCATTCTCCTTTTATTTCAAGATCGGGGTTGGAGGTAGACTGGGCGAGCTCATCGCTCCACATGCTTGCGCCGCTTATATTTTTAGCTCTCACCATATAATAATGTGTAGTGCCGGGTGAAAGCGCCTTATGCTCATACTTTACCGAAGTCCCGGTGTTTATCATAGCGCCGTCCACTACAATGTCATACCCTGCGGCATTGTTTATCGCATTCCATTCAATAATAATGCTGTCCTTTGTCGCAGTGGCTATAATGTCTTCAGGCACCTGTGGAATTGGAACATCAAGCGCAAATGCCTCCGTAACGCCTGACACGCTTCCGCCGTCTCCGCCCATAATGTAAACGGTTTTATCTACTTTTGCCGACGCAATATACTCACGCTTGGATAGCATTGGAGCGTTTGAAAGCCATGTATTGGTTACGGGGTCGTATTCCTCTACGGTGTTTAAATATCCGCTGCCGTTGCTTCCTCCTAATATGTAAAGCCTGCCGTTGATCTCTTCCGTAGCCGCGTTCCTTCTCTCGGAAATTACCTGAGTCCTTATAATCCATGTATCACTTGCGGGATCATACTCCTCAACCAGCTTAGAATATACGTTATTTGCCGTCATCCCGCCTATGGCATATACCTTTTCGTTCAGCACCGTTACGGTGTGATTGGATCTCGGCATATTCATACCGGCCTTTGCCGTCCATGTGTCTGTGGCGGGGTCATATTCATCCACAGTTCTCATATAGCCGGAGGAATTATACCCTCCCACAGCGTAGAGCCTGCCGTTAACTGCCGCAATATTGAAATAAGCTCTCGGAACAGGCATGTTTGCCTTCCTCGTCCACTGGTTTGTATCAGGGTCGTATTCCTCAACAGTTGTAAGGTAGGCACTGCCGTTATAGCCCCCCACAGCGTAAATTTTGCCATCAAGCTCCGCAGCTCCGAGATATGCCCTCGCAACAGACATAGTTTTAACAGACTCCCACGCATTTGTCTGACCGTCATACTTATCGGCCTTATCGCTGTAAGACGTTCCGTTCACTCCTCCTATTGAGTAAACCTTTCCGTTCAGCGAAACGGATGCCATTCCCTGTCTCGCTGACGGCAAGGCAGTCTTGGCAGTCCATTCTCCGCGTATCTGCTCACCCGTATTTGAGGTTTGCTGGGCAATAAGGCTACTCCACCCGCTCACTCCGGCAATATTCTTAGACCTTACCCTGTATGTGTGATGTGTTCCCGCCGACAGCCCTTCATGAACACGGCGCGTATCCTTTATTCCGCTTATAATGCCCCCGTCTATCTCAACCTCATACGAGGAAGCATTGCTTACGGCATCCCATGACAATATGATATAGCTGCCGGTGGCTGTTGTAATCACGTTTTGGGGAACTGTCGGCATATTTGATCCGGCATTCAAAAGTAGCTCCTCCACAGTCCCGAGGCTGGAGCTGCCGTTATAGCCTCCTATTGCAAACAGCCTGTCCCCCACCTGCTCTATAGAAAGTAATGCGCGCGGTGTAGGCATTTTCTCCTTGACAAGCCATGTGTTGCTTTCAGTGTCATATTCGTCTACATTATCAACATATGAACTTCCCCCTCCCACGGTGTAAATCCTGCCGTTAACCGCCTTTACCGCAAGGTTTTCTCTGGGTAATGCCATCCCACCGACAGTTGACCATGTATCCTCGTCAATGCTATACTCCTGCACCACGCTTACAAAATTATTCAGAACAATTCCGCCCACAGCATATATTTTACCGTTTAATACCGCCAGCCCGTGACGGGTTCTGGCATAGGGCATGTTGTTCATCCTGATCCATGTGTCGGTCAAGGGGTCATACACCTCTACAGTGTTAAGTACCTCTCCGTTTTCTCCGCCCGTTACATATATTTTGGAATCCATCTGTACTGCTGCAGCGTATGCCCTTGCCGTCGGCATTCCGGTTTTTCTCGTCCATGTGCCTGTTGCCGGGTCGTACTCCTCTACAGTATTTAAGTACCCGTTGCTGTTCCTGCCCCCGATTGCATACAGCTTTCCTCCGGCTTCCGCCGCCACAAGGCCCTCTCTGGGTGCTGACATCGGAGCCATTTGCCTCCAGATGCCGGAATCTGGGTCATATACCTCCAGCTTGTCCTGCCATGCGCTTCCGCGAAGCCCTCCCACCGCATATATTTTCCCGTCTATCTGCGCCGTGCCGAGTGCGTGCCTTGGGGTAGGCATTCCCGCTCTTGACATCCACTCGCCCTTAACCTCAGTCCCGGGATCGGAGGTCGACTGCACAAGCACGGGGCTCCATTCGCTCGCACCCGCTATATTCCTTGCCCTCACCCTGTAGTAGTGCCGGGTGTCGGTGCTGAGTCCCGGATTGGCATAGCTGCACTGCGAGCTCATCATTTCCAGCTCCGCAATGCGTACATGGGAGCTGCTGCTGCTGGAGCCTGTCACATATATCCTGTAATGCCTGTAGGCTATTTGATTGTAAAACAAAAACTCTTTTTTTTCATAGCTCTCAAAGCTTACAGCATTCTGGCTGTCCAGCACGCGCCAGCTTGACCCGTCCATGCTTCCTTCAAAGCTCCAGCTCTGAGGGTAGTAACTTGTGCCATATGACGTTATTGTATATTTGTTAACAACCTTAGGCTCACTTCCAAAGTCATACCCTAGCCACTGAGGAACAGCCGAAGAACTATTCCAATGGCTTGACTGATTTCCATCAAAGGCATTGGATGCAGGGTAGCCGCTATGGGAATTGCTTGCCCAAGCTCTCGCTGAAATTGTACACAGGTTGTTTGAATAGCCTCCCTGAGCTTTTATAATACCTCCGTCAGCCTCAACCTCATACCCCGATGCATCTGCCGATGCATTCCACGTAAGCGCAATTTGATTGTCAGTGGCTGTGGCAACTATATTCTCAGGCACCTTGGGTATATTTCCCGGCCTGTCAAGTATGAATGCCTCGACACTGCCGTAATTAATTGACCCGGTGCCTCCTGTGACATATATCTTGTCGTTTATTGCCGTCACACCCAAATATCTTTTTGCACCTGGCATTTCCGCCTTGTTCAGCCATGTATTGCTTGCTGGGTCATATTCCTTTATAGACGAAAGGTATCCTCCAGAGTTATGTCCTCCTATTATATATATCTTACCGCCCACTTCAGCCGCACCGTGCTGCCTCCTTGCCACATCCATGCCGCCCCTTACCGTCCATACATCCTCTTCGGGGTTGTACTCCTCAACCGTAGTCACATAGCTGCCGTCCGGGCTATATCCGCCTATTGCGTACAGCCTGCCCCCGCACGCCGTCAGCGAATGATATGCTCTTGCATTTATCATTCCGGCTCTCTGAGTCCAGATATCGGTACCGGGATCATATTCCTCTAAGGTATTTACACATGAACTGCCGTCATGGCCTCCCGCAGCGTACAGCCTGCCGTTCAATGCCGCCACCGCAAGATAGTATCTTGCTGAGGGCATACTTGCCTTTCTTGTCCACACATCCTCCTCCGGGTTATATTCCTCCGTAAGGGCAAGCGCAGTGCCGTTTGATCCTCCTACTGCATATATCCTTCCGTCAATTTCAGCCGCCGCTCCATACGCTCTCGGCACAGACATGGGAGTCCTTGAGGCCCACCAGTTCAGCTTGGGGTCAAACATATCCACCGAGCCAATATATCCGCCGCTGTACCCTCCTATGGCATATATTTTGCCATCTGCCTGCTCCGACATATGCCCGTACCGCAATGCAGGCATACTGCTCTCAGAAAGCCACTCTCCCTCCACCGATGCGGCAGGATCGGCTGTATACTGCACAAGGGGCATACTCCATTCGCTTGCTCCCCCCGCATTAACAGCTCTTACTCTGTATACATGCCGGGTGGCTGCAACCAAGCCGCTGCTTGCAAAGGATGCTTGGGCAGCCGCAACTACGGCGCCGTCGGCCTCAACCTCATAGCCTGATGCGTTATTTACCGCATCCCAGCTTATAGAAATGGAGCTTGTGGTTGCAGTGGCTATAATTCCTGAAGGCACCGCCGGAATATTCGACTGCATATTCAGTATGAATACCTCGGCAGTGTTTAAGTACGTGCTTCCGTTTAGTCCTCCCAGTACATATATCTTGTTTTCGATAAGCTCAGCCCCGGGGAAGCTCCTTTGGTTCTTCATGCTCTTAGTACCGGTAATCCATGTATTGGATTCCGGATTATACTGCTCGGTCAGGCTTAGATATCCGCTTGAGGAATATCCTCCCAGTACATATATTTTACCGTATACCTCCACGGCTCTGTGCCCGTACCTCTGAGAGAAAACTCCCCCCTTAACCGTCCATGCCCCGGTATCAGGATCGTATTCCTCTACCGTGGATGAATAGGCACCGCTTCTGCTCATCCCTCCTATTACATATATTTTACCGTTTACAGCAGCCACCGCGTGTCCCGACCGCGCCTCCGTCATTGGTGTCCTTGCTGTCCATGTGTCGCTTCGGGGATCGTATTCCTCCACTGTATTTACATAGCTTCCATCAGCCGCAATTCCACCTGTCGCATATATTTTTCCGTTTATCTCCGTAACAGCCATAAAATATCTGGGAGTGGGCATTGCAGCCTTTCTCGTCCACGTATCCGACAGTGGATCATACTCCTCTACAATATCCACAACACCCGAGCTGTTATAGCCGCCTATTGCATAAATCCTTCCGTCAACCGCCCCGGCTCCCAGACCGTACCTTTCCGCCGACATTGCTTTCCTTGCTCTCCACTTATCAGTAATAGGATCATACTCCTCTACCGTGTTTAAGTAGCTGCTGCTGCCGGATCTCCCACCCATGACATACAGGCTTGAGCCCACGGCGGCGATCGCTGGAGCGTATCTTGCAGAAGACATGGAAGCCTTGTCCATCCATTCCCCGTTAAGCAGTGATGTGGGATCGGAGGTCCATTGTACCTTAACGGCACTCCACGGGCCTGTACCCGCAATATTTTTTGCCCTCACCCGGTAGTTGTGCTGTGTATTGGGTGCCAGCCCGGTATGTGAATAGCTTGCCGCAGTGAGATTAATTATAATTCCCCCATCCAGCTCTATTTCATATGAGGACACATTGCGCAAAGCTCCCCATGAAACGGTGATGGAGCTTTCGGAAGCCGTGGTAAGCAGCCCCGAGGGTGCCTCCGGTATATTTGACGGGTACGCAAAAATCATTTCCTCCACAACAGCAAGGCTTGAGCTTCCGTTATATCCTCCAATTGCAAATACCCTGTCTCCCACCTGCTCTATTGCCAGCATTGATCGGGGATTTTTCATTGCCTGCTTTACCAGCCATGTATTGCTTTCAGTGTCATATTCTTCTACGGTACCGACATACGGACTACTTCCCCCTATTACGTAAAGCCTGCCGTTTACATTCTTTACTGAGGGGCTTTCACGGGGTGAAAGCATTCCGCCAATAGTGATCCATGCGTCGTAATGTGGATCATATCGCTCTATTATAGGTATATACCCCGAAGAATTTCTCCCTCCAAGGGAATATATTTTTCCGTCAACCGTTCCAACCCCGTGATATGCCCTGGAGTTTGGCATGTCCTTCATGGATGTCCATGTATTGTCAGATGGCCTGTACACCTCCACAGAGCTTAAATAGCTCCCGTTATAGCCCCCTATTACATATATATCGGAGCCTATGACGGCAATTCCTGCGTAAGCCCTTGCCGTAGGCATATTTGCCTTAATTGTCCATGTGCCCGCCGCAATATCATACTCCTCAACGGTATTAACATACCCGTTTGAATTCCTTCCTCCTATGGCATACAGCCTTCCTCCCATCTCCGCCATTACAAGTCCCTCACGCGGAGCGGACATAGGCGACAGCCCCTGCCATGTGTCTGTTACAGAGTCGTACACCTCAAGCCTTTCCTGAAAGGAACTGCCGTTCAAGCCCCCTGAGGCATATATCTTGCCATTTATCTGCGCCGATGCAAAAGAATGCCTTCCCGACAGCATATTCCTTCTTGTCAGCCATTCTCCCTTTACCTCTGTTTCAGGATCTGAAGTTGTCTGCACAAGCTCGGCGCTCCACCGGCTTGCTCCCGCAATGTTTACAGACCTTACAAAATAGCGGTGTTCGGTTCCGGGAGTGAGAGGTGAGTGAGTGTAGCTGCAGCCGCTGCTTTTATCTACCTTTATAACAGCTCCATCCAGCTTTATCTCATACTCCGAGGCATCCACCGACGGATCCCACGTAAGCTTAATACTGTCCTTGGAAGCTGTCATAAATATGTTTTCAGGAGGCTCAGGTATATTTGACGGCCTGGCAAGTATAAATGCCCGTGCCGCATTATAAGTACCTGCTGTTCCCCCCAGCACATATATCTTGTCCCCAAATGCCGCTGCGGCAGCATATGAGCCCGTATTGACGCCTTCCTTATCCAGCCATGTATTTCTCACAGGGTCATATTCCTTTACCGTTGAAGAGCTGCCCCCAATAATGTAAATCCTGCCTCCAGCCTCAGCCGCAGAATGATAACGCCTTGATGCATCCATTCCTCCCCTTACTGTCCATGTATCTGTCACGGGGTCATATTCCTCTACGGTATTTACATAGCCGTCCTGATTATATCCTCCTATGGCATACAGCTTCCCATTGACTCCTGTCAGGGTGTGCTGCCCTCTATTTACAAGCATTGTGGATTTTGTAGCCCATGTGTCTGTCTCAGGGCTGTATTCCTCCAGTGTATTTAAATAGGCAGTCCCGTCATAGCCTCCTGCCACATAGATTTTGCCTCCCGCCTCTGCTGCGGCAGCATAATATCTGGGTGCAGATATGCTTGGTTTTCTTGTCCATCTGTCCGCCACAGGATCATATTCTTCTGCAAGAGCAAGTGCATTTCCGTCATAGCCTCCTATAACATATATTTTACCATTAAGCGTGGCCGACGCTGCATATGCCCTGGGATTTGACATGCCTGTTTTACCCGTCCAGCGGTTTTTTACCGGATCAAGCGACTCTACGGTGTTAAAATACGCACTCCCGTTATACCCGCCTATAGCATAGATCCTACCATCCACCTGTTCCGAGGCAAGCCCGTACCGGGGGACACCCATTGAGGACTCTGAAAACCACTGGCCTTCAACAGTTGCGGCAGGGTCAGAGGTGTACTGCTCGACAGGTGCGCTCCATCTCCCGGCACCTGCGGCATTTATCGCCCTCACCCTGTATATATGCTGCGTTCCTTGGATTAAGCCTGTATTGGAATAGCTGTTGGAATTCCTTGCAATTACTGCCCCGTCTGCCTCTACCTCATACCCTGTTGCATTGTTTACAGCATCCCATACCAAATTGATTGAGTTTTTCGTGGCGGTAACAGTGATTCCTGTAGGTATGTCAGGTATATTGGAATCCATATCAAGTATGAACGCCTCTGTCGTGTTTATATAAGAGCTACCTGAACCCATTCCTCCTGCCGCATATATCTTATTACCCAGAAATATGACTCCGGGGAAGCTCCTTTGTGATTTCATGGGGGTTGACTTCAAAAGCCATGTATTGGACACGGGATCGTACTCTTCTACGGTATTTAAGTTGTATCCGCCCAGAACGTATATTTTACCGTATACCTCCACGGCCCTTTGCCCGTATCTCTGTGTGAGTACCCCTCCCTTTACTGTCCATGTGTCAGTCTCAGGATTGTATTCCTCCACTGTGGAGCAATAGGCATTGCTTGCGCTTCGACCCGCTATGGCATATATCCTGCCGTTTGCCACAGCCGTTGCGTGCCCCCATCTTGCCTCATGCATGGATGCTTTTACAGTCCAGATATCGGTTTGGGGATCATATTCCTCCACCGTATTCAAATAAGCTCCCCCTGTGGTTACGCCTCCCATGACATATATCCTGCCGTTCACTTCCTCGGCTCCCATAAATGCTCTGGGTGTGCGCATTCCCGCTTTTCTTGTCCATGTATCAGTCTCAGGGTCATATTCCTCCACAATATCTAGCAAGCCTGTGCTGTTTTCCCCTCCAATGGCATATATCCTGCCATGCGCCTCAACAGCCGCAAGCCCATGCCTGTCAGTTGACATGCCTGTCTTTTGCACCCATTTGTCCGTCAATGGGTAATAGGCCTCCAACGTATTCAGATATGAGCTTGCTCTCGCAGAACCTCCGATTGCGTATGCCCTTCCTCCTACAACGACCATAGCCGGTGCGTACCGCGGAGACAGCATATTCGCCTTATAAGTCCATTCTCCTGCAATCTCAGTCCGGGGGTCGGCGGTCCATTGCACAAGCAGAGGACTCCACTCGCTTGTCCCGCTGACATTTTTTGCCCTCACACGGTAGTTGTGCTGTGTATTTGAAGGCAGTGGAGTATGGCTGTAGGTTAAAGCAGCTCCCCTGTCAATAACAGCACCGTCCGCCTCTATTTCATAGCCCGTGGCGTTATTTACCTTGTTCCACCCTATATCTATTCTATCCTTTGCAGCGGTGACAAGTATACCTGTGGGTGCTGCCGGAGTATTGGGATTCACGTTCAATATGAATGCATGAACCAAGCTGAGATAGCTCCCGTTATACCCTCCCGCCGCATATATTTTTCCGTCTATGTATTCCAGCCCGGAAAGACTCCTCGCAGTCGTTATGGAAGCATGTGTAAGCCAAGTGTTTTTTACAGCGTCATATTCCTCCAGCACATTACTGTAGCCGCTGTTCTGCCCGCCGATTATATAAATCCTTCCATTCACGGCTATAGCCTTACTGCCCTGCCTTTGTACCGACATTCCTCCCTTTACCGACCATACGTCGGTCTGAATATCATATTCCTCCACCTTATCGGAATAAGCACCGTTTTCCGTTATTCCTCCGAAAGCATATATTTTCCCCCCTGTGAATGCCGCTGCAAAAGCACCTCTTGTTCCGTTCATTGATGCTTTTCTGCTCCACATGTCGGCTGCGGGATCATACTCCTCAACTATGCCGGTATATGTACCTGCCTGTGTTTCCCCTCCTATAGCGTATATCCTTTCCCCCACCGACACTACAGCCATATCTGCCCTTGCTGTCGGCATATCGGATTTCCTTGTCCACGAATCATTCAGCGGATCATATTCCTCTACTGTCCTTAGGTATCCTGTGTTATTATACCCGCCTATGGCATATATTTTACCATTAGCTTCAGCAGTTCCAAGCCTGCATCTTGGTGTGTACATGTTGGACTTTAATGTCCACCTGTCAAGCAGAGGATCATAAGCCTCCATAGAATCCAGATAGCTCCCCGCCTTATCCATGCCACCAATCACATACATTTTCCCGTCGGCAGCCGCCGATGATGCCCAGCTTCTTAATGAAAGCATTGAGTTCTTTGGTGTCCACTCACCGCCAAGACCCTTTTGGGGATCGGCCGTCCATTGCACAAGCAGAGGGCTCCATTCACCTGCCCCGCTGACATTTTTTGCCCTCACACGGTAGTTGTGCTGTGTCCCCGGTGATAATGGGGTATGGCTGTAGCTTGTGGCAGCTCCCCTGTCAATAACAGCACCGTCCGCTTCTATCTCATAGCCTGTGGCATTATTCACCTTATCCCATTTTATATCTATTTTGTCTTGCGCAGCGGTGGCAATTATCCCGCCCGGTGTTATCGGTATATTAGGGTTCATATTCAGTATAAATGCGTCCATTGTACCGAGGTAGCTTCCGCTATATCCCCCAAAGGCATATATTTTCCCGTCTATGTACCGGGCACCGGCCAACTCCCTTGAGGTGCGGGCTGCCACTCCAGACAGCCACGTATTAGAACCGGGATTATACTCCTCAACCAAATTAAGATATGAACTGTTCTGACCGCCTATTACATAGATTCTTCCATTTATCTCTACAGCTTTATGGCCCTGTCTCTGTGTAAGAACTCCGCCCTTTATTATCCATCTGTCCAAAGCCGGATCATACTCTTCAACAGTTTTTACATAATTCCCGTTATAGTAGCCCCCGATAGCATACAGCCTGCCGTTTGCCTCCGCAAGAGCAAAATTCGTTCTGGCCTGATTTAACGACGCTTTTACCGTCCATGCATCAGTAGCAGCATCATATTCTTCAACACTGCCTTCCGAAGAGCCTCCCACAGCATATATCCTGCCGTTCACAACTGCCGTGTTCATAAAGGCTCTTGCTGTCGGCATACTCGACCTTTCAGTCCAGGTATCCGTCAGAGGGTCATACTCCTCCACCGTTTTAAGATACCCTGTTGAGTTCTGGCCGCCTATGGCATATATTTTTCCATTCACCGCCTCCGCTCCAAGTCCATACCTTTGAACAGACATACTTTGCTTTGCAGTCCATTTGTCCCCTTCTGGATCATAGCTTTCAACAGAAGACAGGTATCCGCTTGATGAGGCCGCTCCTCCTATCACATAAAGCCTGCCTTCCAAAACCGCAGAGGCTGCTCCCCTCCTCAGTGAAGACATAGAGGCTTTTGTGGTCCACTCTCCCCCTGCCCATTCAGCAGGATTGGACGTGCTTTGAGCTATCGCTTGTGACCATGGGCTTGCACCCGCAACATTCCTTGCCCGTACCCTGTATGTATGCGGAGTATTGCCCGAAAGTCCTGTGTGGCTGTATGAGGTGCTTGATCCAACACTTACAATTGTTCCGTCTGCCTCAACCTCATATCCTATAGTCGCATCCACCACACCGTCCCAATTGAGGGCTATTGTGCTTTGCGTTGCCGTTGCATATATGTTTGCAGGAGTTAAAGGAATATTAGAGGGTATGTTCATTACATACGCCTGCACAGTGTTGTAGGAAATATCTCCATAAGAAGAGTTATAATACGCCCCTCCAACGGCATATATTCTGCCGTCTATCTCAGCCGCTCCCACATATCCCCTCGCAGTGGTCATATTAGGCCTTGTAAGCCATGTGTTGGAGGGTATGTCATATTCCTCCATAGTATTAAGATGGCTTGCGTTGTACCCTCCTATTGTGTAAATCTTATTACCTGCCGACTCTATCCCAAAGTATGCCCTTGGGGTGGGTATGCTGGTTTTTCTTATCCATTGATCATATACAGGGTCATATACCTCTACGGCATTTAAATATGTGCCGTTAAATCCTCCCGCCGCATAAATCCTCCCGTTTGCTTCAGCAACTCCCGCACCGGCTCTTGCGGTGGGCATCGCAGCCCGTGAAACCCATGTATCCTGTACGGGATCATACTGCTCTACCGTTTTCAGGTATCCTGAAGCGTTTTGTCCTCCCACCGCATATATCTTTCCGTCCGCTTCCGCCGCACCCAATTTGTATCTGGCGGTAGACATAGCCTTTCTTGTCATCCATATATCTGCGGCAGGGTCATATTCTTCCACTATATTCAGATATCCGTTTCCGTTATAGCCTCCTATGGCATATATTTTGCCGTTATATGCGGCTATAGCCAGCTCACCTCTGGCGGTCGGCATACTCCTTTTGCTTGTCCATTTGTCTGTCAGAGGATCATACTCCTCCACTGATGACAAATATACCGTGTTAATTCCACTCGATGCATAACTTCTGTATCCTCCTATAGCATACAGCTTGCCGTCGATCTCTGCTATTCCCGCTCCATGCCGTGCCGTTGACAGGCCCTGTCTGGATGCCCATTGTCCTGTAGAATCCGGGCTTGAGGTCATTTGAACAAAAGGCGCACTCCACTCGCTTATATTTCCCTTGGAGTCCCTGTACCTTACCCTGTAGGTATGTCTCGTACCTCCTGTAAGGTTGGTATGCTTATATGATGTTGACGAGGAATTGTTTACAATACCGCTGTCAACCTCTATATCGTAGCCCGAGGCCCCTGAAACAGCAGTCCACGCAACTACAATCTGTGTTTCCTCGGCCATTGCATAAATATATGTAGATATTGTATTCATGGTATACGCCGATAATAGCGAGCACCAGACGCCCTCTCCGCTGGCATTTTTTATCCTTACACGATAGGTATGGACAGTATTGGGGCTCAATCCTGTGCTTAAATATGATGTAGTATTTCCTGCATCTATTATTTTGCCGTCAACCTCTACCTGATAGCTTATTGTGGCCCCAGCCGAAGCATCCCAGCTTACAGCTATTGCCGTACTGCTTTGGGCTGCCGCCTTCACTCCCGAAGGTGCAAGAGGAAGTGTTGGCTTGGTAACCGGAAGGCTCCACACACCGGCACCGTCCTGATAATTGGGGCATATTCTGTAGGTATGGTTGGTATTGGGCTTCAGTCCGTCATGCACATATATTGTATCGCTGCCGTTGTCTACTATCAGTCCGTCCACTTCTATTCTGTAGCCCAGCGCTCCATCCATTTTGTCCCATGTAACAGTAATTTTATCGGTAGATGCCGTAAGGAATATATTTCCTGTAAGCGTGGCGGCAGTAATTTCCGCACTCCACATTCCTTCTCCTGCTTCATTTCTTGCTTTTATTTTATAATTGTACCTCTTGTTGGGCACAAGCCCCGAATGCTCATACCACGTACCCTGTATGTTTTCAATAATCGCTCCGTCGGCCCATAGATCATATCCCATTGCCTCAGGTACTTCATCCCAGCTTAAAATTATGCTTTTCTCACCCGAAGCAGCCGTCAAATTCTGCGGAATTCCGGGAGCAGTACCCGGTTGCTCCTCCGGCAGCGCAGTACCGATTGCTTCCTGACTCCAGTCCCCTGCCCCCAATGAGTTCTTTGCCCTCACCCTGTATATATGAATGCTTTCGGGAAGAAGCCCTTCATGCACATACGCCGTATTGACTCCCATATCCCTGACTTCTCCGTCCACTTCAATGTCATAGCCGTCAGATCCTTCAACCCGATCCCACACAACCAGAATTGAACCGCCGCTCACTACCGTGGTTGTAATATTTCCCGGAATCCCCGGTATTGTTATCTCGCTCACCTCTGAAGGCGTAGCCCCCGAAACAGTCTGGCTCCATTCGCCTGCTCTGTCTGAACTCCTTGATCTTACCCTGTAGGTGTATGTTGTTAAGGGGCTTAAATCAATGTGAACATATTCAGTCGCATTTCCCGTATATATAACCTCTCCGTCAGCCTCAAGCTCATACTCTGAGGCACCGTCAACATAGTCCCACACAATCCTGATTTCCGTTGAGCTTAAAGCATCTGCCTTAATATTCTGCGGAATCCCCGGAGCAGTGCCAGGTTCATCCTCGGGCAGCGTAATTTGGGTTATTTCCTCACTCCAGTCCCCCGCTCCCAATGAGTTCTTTGCCCTCACTCTGTATACATGCACACTTTCGGGAAGAAGTCCTTCATGTACATAAGCCGTATTGGCTCCCATATCCCTGACCTCTCCATCAGCCTCAATGTCATAGCCGTCGGCTCCTTCAACCTGATCCCACACAACCAGAGTTGAACTGCCGCTCACCGCCGTGGCTGTAATATTTCCCGGAATCCCGGGTATTGTTGCCTCACTCTCTTCCCAAAGCTCCGCCGGCGGATCTCCTTCTGCCATAACAGCCAGCGGTTCATAAATGGGAGATAGAAATATAAGAAAAACCATAAGTAGAGAAATGACCCTTCTGCCCAACACCTTTGTACTCAAATAAAAGCCCCCTTTGTTATATTAATTCTCTCTGTCTCATCTGAAAAAATGCTGCACATGCTCTTAATGAATGCTTGAAGCTGTGTGAAAACCATAAGCATCTCTTGACCTGCGTACTTATAACCATCTTAAATTTGATTGCAAAACTAAGGATTTATGTCTAAAATCAATAGAATAATTTTACTTATTACCAATTTTTGCTTATATTTTATAAATATTTGTCGATAAATTCAAGAAAATTTTTTAATGTTTAGACATGATTAGAGATAATCCCAGCAAATCAACGATAAACAGAGATATTTATTAAACTGTCTTTTTAATTATTTCCCGGGGGCGTGACAAGGGGACGGGGTTGTCCCGCACGTGACAGAGGGACGGGGTTGTTGACATGCTATATTCTCTGAATAATTCCTCTGGTATGCTCCACTTTTGTTTCTGACTCTTGGTAATATTGGAATAAAATTAAATCTTGCATATATTACTATATATGCAAGATTTTATGTCAATAACCCCATCAGACTGTGTGAAAACCCTAAAATTGTTTGGAAAATTGCAGCTTGCCACCGCTGCGGCATCATGGGGTACGGTTCTTCTGCTTTCCTTTCAGTCCTACGCTGCGCTACGGAAGCATAAGAATCCGTCCCCAAGATTCCTCCGCTGTTTTTCTGCAAGGACAAAGCTTTACAATTTCATTCAAAATAGTTTTCACACAGCCTGCCATCCCCTTGCCACGACCTAATTTAAAAACGCATCTAATGCTATAGTAGGCCTCCCGTTAGAATTCCAGCATCCCTTATTGTAATGGTTGATTCCGGGATAAGCTTGAGGCTCCCAATAGAATACCCCAAGACCCTTATTATTTGATATTGATCTGGTCTTGCTTATCATGTCGGTGATAAATGTCTTGCAGTCTGAAGGATAGTTATATTGCATTCCTATCTCGCAAATCATTACTTCTTTGCCGTATCTGTACACCATGTCGTTCATATTAGTGAGGCACTGAGCCGCAAGCGTTAAGTAGTTATTCGTTTCGGGATATAAAGACATGCCTATAACATCGTATTTTGCACCGTTGGAATTGAGTCCGCCGAACATCCATCTAAACAGGCTGTTGTCATACCCGTTTGATAAATGCACAATGACCTTAGTTTGCGGGCTTACAGCTTTTACGGCATCATAACCGCAATTAACAAGCCATGCAAAATTCCTCATATTACTTGATGCTTTTCCATCCTCCCATAGCATACCGTTATTAGTCTCATTCCCCACCTGTACCCATTCAGGCTCCACTCCGTTATTTTTAAGCCGCGTCATTACATCATATGTATAATCATATGTCCTTTTCATGAGGGCATTAAAATCTAAATTCATCCATTCAGAAGGTTTCGTCTGTTGCCCAGGATCCGCCCAGGAATCGCTGTAATGGAAGTTAATCATAACCCTGAAGCCCATGCTTTTTGCCCGTTTTGCCAGTGCTATGGTTTCGTTGGTGCTGCAATGTCCGTTCCACTTATCCGCTGAAGGGTTAACCCATGTTCTGATTCTCACAGAATCAATCCCATGATCCTTTAAAATCTTTAAGCAGTCCTGCTGCACACCTGCATCATCGTAAAATTTGTAACCGTTAGCCTCCATCTGAGGCAGCCAGCTTATATCAGCACCCTTAGCAAAGGAGCCCGCAGCCGGATGGGTTTGTGCCGGAAATTCATTAATAATACCCAGTATAAAGCTTTTGATCAAAACAATATCCAAGGAGTTTATACTCCCATCCCCGTTTACATCGGCTGCTTGAGCACCATTTGGATTTGGGAAGCCGGATACAATTTCCAATAAATATGCCTTTACCAATGCATAATCCAAAGAATTCACCTGACCGTTTCCATCGGTGTCACCATACACAAATGGGGCTGTATTTGCTGCCGCACGGCTTTTCAAGGGGTGGCCCATACCCCCGCAAATCAGCATTAATATTAAAAGGAATGCCGAAATCAGCCTGTAGCTTTTAAAACCCGGTTTTGAACACATTAAACTCCCTCCCAACCTTGTGTGGGGACATTCCTGTCCCCCCTAATAAGGCAATTGTTCAAGCTGTCCTACCAGATATCTCTTGAGCAATGCAAAATCTATAGAATTTATATCGCCGTCCCTGTTTAAATCTCCGACATACATTTGGTCATTTACCTCAAAGCCTTCAAGCATACCCAGCAGGTATCTCTTGAGCAATGCGGCATCAAGCGAATTGACCTCTCCGTCTCCATTATAATCGCCCACCACTTCACTATTTACAATTTTCGCCTTAGCCTTTACCTGTGACAGTACCTTTCCGTCTGCCAAAGGTGCCCCGAAATTCGGAGTACCGTCGCTGTTCCAGAGTAATTTCTGGACGCGTGTATGCCTTCCTGCATCATAAAGAGGTTCATACCCGCTGCCTATATACCTTTCCTCCTGTCGGGCATGGTATACAAGAATATCCTCGCTGCCGTCCTCCGACACCGTGAAGGTGTTGTGTCCGGGGCCATATTGGCCTGCCTCCGTGCTGAAGGTCATTACCGGATAAGGAGTCTTAACCCATGAGCCGGGATTTAATAAATCGCTTTTGTCCGAAGCTGTCAGAAGCCCAAGGCAATAAAGCGCGTCCGTGCCGCTTGCCGAATAGGAGATGAATATTTTACCGTTTCTCTTAATTACACTTGCCCCCTCGTTCACCTTGTATCCGTGCAGCTCCCAATCGTACTTCGGGGAAGCTATCAT
Source organism: Anaerobacterium chartisolvens (assembly GCF_003337415.1). GTDB lineage: Bacteria > Bacillota > Clostridia > Acetivibrionales > DSM-27016 > Anaerobacterium > Anaerobacterium chartisolvens. Next base: position 41,521 of record NZ_QPJT01000023.1, read on the forward strand.
GACTGCATTGGTATCAATTGTAAGCGGGTCCTTCATCCTTGCTATATATAGGTTTGAATTGGGATCATTCTGCGCCCACACCATATACCTTATTCCATTATGCTCAAAAACTGTTTCGTCTAAGGAAAAACCGTTGAAAGCCATGTCCTGGGAATTCATTTTCCGCATCATACCCTTGTCCTGCCAGTTTTCCTTTTTCATGGGGTCCAGATTTCCGGGGCACATCAATACATGGGGACGTATCTGCCAGACATCCGAGTCGGATATGGTGGTGGCATAGTAAATGTACCAGTTTCCGTCTATAAAGTGTATTTCCGGCGCCCAGACATGGGGGCTTTTGTTTCCGCCAAGCGGCCTTTTTGTATATATTACCCTTTCCTCTGCCACAGCAAGCCCCTGAATAGTTGCCGCTTTTCTCAGTATGATGCGGTCATACTGGTACATGCCCACATTGTTGTGTCCGTCCGAGCCATCGGTATATGAGGCGGTAAAATAGTAATTACCGTCGGTATGCTTATAAATGCATGGGTCTGCCCTGTTTAATATAAGCGGGTTTTCATACTCATTGTCATATAACCGCCCCTCCACCGTTACGTCCCCCGTGCTTGAATTCATGGAGGGATCAAAGGATTCCCATTTTACATTGACACTACCTGTTGTACCGTTGCTGTAAGCTACCTTCACCTTTGAAGGCAGCTCAGGTGCCTGCCCGGCTTTTCGTGTCACCGTTACATCCTCTGCGCTTATAATTCTCACGGGCTCATTATTGAGGCCGGCCTCCTGCGCGATTTCCGCTTCACTTAACGCGCGATTGTATACCCTTATATTGTCAAAATAACCCTTAAAATACGGATCGGAATAAAAGGATTTGCCCAAATAAGCCATCAGCCCCGTGCCCAGCTCCTGAACTGATATTGATATATTATTGTTTCTGCCCAACATCAGGCCATCCTTATAAATAGCCATGCGGGAAGGGGTTATTACCAGCTTGATGTTCATCCACCTGTTTGCCACAGAAGCGGTGGTAGCTTTGACCTCCTGCTCGTTAGAGTAGGAGCTTGTCGTAATTGCATTTCTGCTTTCGGTATCGCGTGTTCTAAGGAACATATATTTGCTTGTATCCTTCCCCAGCGTAAAGGTGAAGAAATTGCCAGACACCGTTACCGGCTTAATATCCATTGAAACAGTCATGGTATTCCTGCCATCAAAGAAGCCTTGCGGGAAAGCCGCAAAGGAGCCTTCCGTCCCATCTAAGTATAAAACCTGTGAGTTCTTGCCGGCATCCGTCACATAAGCGGCATTTCCACTCAATGTACCTGTGCGGTTGTTGCCTGAAGTATCCAAAATTTTATTTCCCGTTTTTGCTTCATCAAATTTGTATTCAAGGATTGGCTCTGTCTTGGGATCTTCAACAGGCGGTACGGCCTGCCCTCCCCATTTCTGCATAACAGCATTGTATTCCTGCTGTGTGATCCTCATTACCGTTCCGTGGCGAGGCCCGGACGGCAATTTATACTCGGAGGAACTGAGCTTGGTAAACACGCCCGAAGCAAGATCTGTAGAAACCATTGGATAGTAGCCCCCGCCTCCGTAGTTGTCCAGCAGCAGGCACCATTTGCTTTGCCCGTTAAATTTGAAGATTGCCGGACCCTCAACCCCTTTTTGGCTTGCTACACTGCTTGAAGATATCGGTACAAATTCCTTACGCAGCAATTGATCACATTTATCTATAAGGATATTCTTATTTACCTCATCCTTTGAAAATCTGTAATATATTCCCTCATGCTTTATCATTGTTGTGTCTATTACATCCGTCGTTCTGTCAATATATACCTGTGGCTGGGTAAAGGTATAAAAATCCCTTGTCTTTGCTATATATATCCTTTGTTTGGCATAGTTATCCGCGCCTACCCGTGATGCCCAGAACATGACATACTCTCCTGTTCTTTCATCATATACTATTTCAGGAGCCCATGTACATCCGGCGTCATCTCTTGCAACCTTAACCAGCCTTTCTTTGGACCAGTTAACGAGGTCCTCGGACTCCCAGACCACAACCGACCTGCTTCCGGATCTTTGGGCCGCACTCCAGCCCGCACCGTTGGCTATCCTTAAGTCTGTTGCCACCATATAGAATTTGTCTCCCTCGTGAGACCTTATGATAAAAGGGTCACGCACCCCCTTGTCCCCGACGGTTGAAGTAAGCACCGGCTTGCTTTCATTCAGCTCGTCCCAATGAAGCCCGTCCTTGCTTGAAGCAAAATATATCTGCTCGGCGTCAGGCCTGTCGGTACCCTTAAAGTATGTAAAGAAATATCCCTTATAATCTGCTTCACTTATAGGCGCGGGTTTTGCCTTTACGGTAATTAAAATGTCCGACGTGTCTACGGCCGTCCCGCTGGCAAGATGTGCCGTCAGGGTTACGCGGGTATCTGTGTCAGGCCTGCTAACAATCCCGCCGGGTGCATTGTCATAGCCTGAATTCACTATTCCGTTCACATTAACAATATCAGGCCTGTCGCTTGACCATGTTATGGCAACCTTTACCCCATCAACAGTGATTTCTGCGGGTAATGTAATATTTCCTCTTACATCATCTGAATTGCGAATGATAAGCCTTGCTTTAGCCGTCTCAATAATCTGATTCTGTCCATTGGATGAGCCGATAGCCTCCGTGCCTGTGATCTCACTAAGCGTGAGCATCAAATCAGTATCGGCGTTTGTCCTGCTCACGGACATAAATGAAAACAGCCCCGTAATAATTACTGTAGCCAGCAAAAGCGGCAAGATACGATTTTTAACCATTTACTTATCCCTCCAAAGCTTCTTTTTTTAGCTAAGCCTCCAAATCCGAAGCGGGCTTTGCCCATAAATCCCTTAAAAGTAAAATCGGTTAAAATATATGTAAAAGCGTTGAAGAGAGCTTGTATATCTGCAGAAAACAGGGAATAAAGAGGCTGCGCACAAATACATTATTTCATAAATTGGGTCAATTAGTCAATAGTGGAAAAGCGCCAAGGGACTGAGCGTCCCCTACTATACTAAAACAAAAAACATTTTAGGATCGAGAAGCCAGGATTTATCTTGTGCTGAATATTTCCAATAGGTTACTGCATATCCGAGCCTGTCGGCGTGTGACGTTCCTGCTATATCCTGCTGCGCCTCCAGCTTGTAAGGCTGATTTCCGTCAAACCTGACGGGATACAGATGAGGCTGATCGATAACAAATCCTTTTCGAGGCTTAATAAGCTTCCCCTCCCTGTTATAAACCGTCCCCTCATAAGCATCCTTTCTATCGCTTACATCCAGCATAATTGATTGATTAAGCTTTCTGCTTTTAACAAGTACCTTATAATTATCCATATATATAACTTCAAGTTCCAGGCTCTTGGTGAGTGGCATAAGCTGTTCCGGACCAAGTATATAATTTGCGTTATTATTGAGGAATGATATTATATAATAATATGTCAGTGCCCCGCTTCCCCCCACAGGCAGATTTACCATAATTTCATCCACATTTAAGCCGGTGAAGTTCCCAAGAAACAGCCATGGATTAAAAGCCATGCTGTAATTGGGATACAAAGGGATAACATACCACTGTAACGTTCTTCCATCCTGTACTCCTACTTTTATATTTTCATAAAAGGGATTTTCCCCTTTTTCACCCATCAGATAAACCGTATCAGCTATTTTACTTCCATTCACATCTCCGGTTTTTTTATGAAGCATATAGATATTTTGTCTATTGGTGTAATCAGGCATATAGCCAGAATTGATATATGGATTAGAGTAGTTGTTCAATGCACCTACCTCCATAAATATATTTTGATCTAATATATGAAGATAGTATCATTAAGGGACCTTGTTCCCCTTGTCCCCAAGTCGTTTTCTAAGCTAACCGAGCCCATGACAACATAATATTGACACATCATGCCACTTAAGGATAAAATTAAAATATTAACTCAAAGAAAAATCATATATATCAAGGAGGCCAAAATGGAGAATACAGATGTTAACCTATTGCCAGCTTCACCCAAAATATCAAAGCTGTCTATAACCTCGTTCACTGTTGTGATTTTCGGATATCTTTTTATTGCCGTTTCTCTGCTGTTTCGTGAGTCTTTAGTAGCATTGGCAGCTATTTCTCCGCTAATTCTTATAATATCGGTTATTGTATCTTTTGTTCTATCTATTATAGACTTGACACGTAAACACAGGAAGAAGGTTTTTTCTATAATTTCATTGGTTTTAAGCAGTGCATACTTTGCGTTTTCTATTCTAATTTTCATTATACTTACAATAATACAAGGACTTTCTGTCAATCATTAAAGATAAAATGGCATACCATGTGTATGGGGCATCCCTCCAAAAATTGAATAATTTGATGAATGTCTCCTCTGATTTGACATTGGTCTGCCGTCCCCTTGTCCCTAAACAGAAAAAAAGACGGTCATCATAGACAACCGCCTAAACTTGTTTGCTAAATATTTCTACTTTTTCCCTTGGTTTTCTGTAACCCAATCTATAAAAATTTTAAGCATATCTTCCAAATTTTCAGATCCTCCTCTGCCTTTAAAAAAGTTATCTTTTAAACTACAGTGAATCCAGTCGTCGTCTGATTTTTCTATAACCAGTTCCTCAAATATCTTCCCCTCAAGTTCAGTATTTTCTATGTTTATATCAACTCTCCATCCTGGATTATCTATTGTTGCTATGCTAATACGCTTGTCATGTTCCCAATCACCATCACAATATGTACTGTACCATTCACATAACGACTTTAATGTTTCCATGATTTTCATCCTCCTATTTTGGTATTTCATTTGGATTAGGTTTTCTAATACCCCCTGGTGTTGACGGGTCATGCACATGTGGTGAATCAATATCTTCTCCTGTCTTTTTATTATAATGGCTATCTCCTGTACCATCATATCTCTTTACTTTATCAACTCCATTAGGGTTTCTAGGGTTATGCTGATATGTTTCATAGTTAGTAACCTTACCTGTTTTAGGGTCAGTTTTAAATGTACTATGAGCATTCCCCTGTGCTGCTGGGTCAGATTTAAGGCTATTTGCCCCTCTGCCACTTCCACCTTTAGAACCTCCACTACTGGATGCTAAGTTTATCCCATCATTTATAAGGTTTCCGGCACTGTTTATTATGACAGTTCCTCCATAGATAATGGCTCCGGCGCTTGCAACATTTAACGGCACTCCCACAGCCGCGCCTGCCCCGGTGGCATCAAGTGCCACACCTGCGGCCTCCCCTGCCATACCGCCTGCAATTGATCCTCCTCCCGCAAATATTGACCCAATATCGCCAGCAATTTTACCTAATTTGAAAGCGGTAGTATCATACTCAGGACTAATCCCCGTTATTGCCTGCGCACCTCCAAAGAACATATTGTTGTCCCCGGATACTACAGTTCCTAAAGTAAAATCCTTAGCTGCGTTAAGAGTTTTATTATACCAAGTGCCTTGTGTGCCAGATGCTTTCTCAGCCTCCGCCTTCTTAGACACCTTAACAGCTTCCTCCAGTGTCGTAACCTTTGCTTTGCCCTGCACATTGTTCGACGCCTTTGCTGTGGTTGTTGTTGCCGAATTGCCAGTAACTGCTTTAGTTGTAGCTGCTTTGGCAGTAGTAGTCTTTGTCGTGCTGGTATTCGTTGCCGGAGTCGGAGCGGAATACTTATCCACCGCCTTTTGTGCGGCTTGCGTATAGGCCTTCGCCTGGCTGCTGGTCGTAACCTTGGTTGTAGTCTTAATTTGCGTAATTGCCTTGGAGTACGCCGCCGCGTCCTGCCAGCTTGAAAACGCTATATGCCCCGTCGGATCGGTGTACATTATAGGCTCATTATGACAGTATGTATACAGGTTCAGGCTCAACGGGTCGTTCGCCTCTCCCGTATAGGTGTCCTCCTGCATGAACCTTGCCGTTACCGGGTCGTACATCCGGGCGTTTAAGTAATACAGCCCCGTTTCACTGTCATACTGGTAGCCTGCATAGGTTATGATGTTGCTTGCCTCCCCCGTCTGATCCGTTATGTTTCCGAAGGCATCATAGTAGTAGGTGACCGCGATAGTTCCATCGGTTTTCAGCAGCGCGGTTACGTCTCCGTGGCCGTTATACATATACTGGTAGGCCTGTCCGTCCGCCAACCTCTCAATAAGGTTTATCCCGTATATGTTCCTTCCCGTCTGCTCCCCTTCCTCATCGGTTTCCAGCACTACCCTGTCATATTCGTACAGGTATCTGGTCAGGCTGCCGTCAACGGATTTTTCCACCCTCATTCCCTCACCGTTGTAGACGTTCATAGCCGTTATGCCATCCGCCTGTGTTGATACCAGCCTGTTCAGCTCATCATATGTGTTAGTGGCAGCAACCAATCCGTTGACCGTCCTGCTTAGCTGGTTTCCGTTGTTGTCATACCCGTATTCAACGGCCTCCGTAAGCTGGCTGTTAACCTTTGTGACAACTCCTGTCAGCCTGTTAAGGCTGTCATAGGAGTATGTGTCCAGTGTTGTTGTCCCGCTTTGATTTACCGTTTGGGTTAAACGGTTTCCCGAAGCGTCATAGGTATACGCAGTGGTTCTTGAGCCTCCCGGCTCGGTCACCGTCTGAAGCCTGTTCAGTGCGTCATAGGTATAGCTCGTAATGCCTTTTGCCGCACCGTTTATGACCTCATCCTTTGATGTCTGATTCTCTGACGCGTCATAGGTGTATGTATATGCCTCCAATACCGTCCCGTCACTTTTTTTATTTGTCAAGGTCCATAAATGACCGTCGTCATAGTAGGTATAGTCCTCTCTTGAGCCGTCATCATAAACAACGCTTTGCGTGCTTCCATTGTCATAGTAGCTGTATACCGCTGTCCTGCCGTTGGCTGTGACAGTCAACAACCTCCCTGCCCTGTCATAAATATCTTCTCTAATGTTACCCTTGGGATCGGTAGAAATTTCCTTGGTACAGCCTTCATCTACACCCAATATTATATCATAATCATATGTGGTTGTACCGATATTGGGAACCTCCTTGGTCAGCACCCGTCCCAGTTCATCGTATGTTCTAGCGGTTATCCCTGTCCCATCGGTCATGGTGAGCTTATTGCCGTTGCCGTCATAGGTATGGCTTATATTTACCGTGCCTGATGTCTCGGATAACAGGTTGCCGTGTATGTCATACGTATACGTAGTTACGGTGCCGTTCCTGTCCGTCTTTTGGGAAAGCTGTCCTGCGGCATTATATATGTAGCTTTCAGTTCTTGCGGGATCATAGGTATAGCTGCCGGGTGTCCCCGTCCTGCCTCCGTGGTATATTTTTCTTATGAGCTTGTTCCGCACATTGTACTCGAAGGAGGTAATGTTACCCTTTCCGTCCTTCTGAGTTAGCATGTTGCCGTCTAGGTCATATGTATAGCCAGTCGCTTCACTTTTTGCGTTCAGGACAGTCTTAAGCCTGTTAAATTCATCATATGTATATGAGGTAGAATTATTCCTGCCGTCCTTTTTGGAGGAAATATTCCCCACATTGTCATAAGTTTGGCTTGTTGTATGGTTAAGAGGATCTATGGTGGAAAGCAGCCTGTTGCTCCTGTCATATGTGTACTGCGTAGCATTGTTCAATGCGTCATAGGACTTTATCTGTACGCCGTTATGGTTGTACTCAAGCCTCTGTATGACCTTGCCATACGGGTCCCGCTTCTCGATAAGCCTGTCTACAGGGTCGTATACACTGGTGTATGTGTTGCCCCTCCAGTCAGTCTGCGACAGAAGATTGCCATTCTTATCATAATCATATGAGGTAGTCTGTTCCTCTCCCGATACTGTAATGACTGTTGTCTTAAGCCTGTTGAGCGGGTCATATGTGCTTTCCTTTGTCACATTATTGGCGTCTGTCTCAAATCTTTTGTTGCCGTTAAGGTCATATTTGACTTCGGTGGTTATGCTCTGTGTTCCGTCGGAGCTTTTCTGCGTCATGGATGTCTGCCTTCCGTTGCTGTCGTATATATATTCATCAACTCTGTTCATTGAGTCCTGCTGCTTTTTCAGGTTACCCATGCCGTCATACTGGTATTTGACTATATTTGAAGGTATGGTTGAATCCGCCGGATACAATGCCCTACGCAGCTTACCCAGTGAGTTGTACTCAAATGAAGTAATGTTCCCGTTGCCGTCGGTTTGCTTTGTCACATTGCCAGTAAGATCATATTCCGCCTGTCCTGTTACCTGTTCGGGCTCATTGACTGCCTTCCTTACCGTTGTTTTTGTCACATTCCCCGCATCGTCATAGCCGTATCCCGTTATGACTCCATTTACATTAGTCTGCGTCACTTTTCTGCCCATGCCGTCATAATCATATTTTACAGCATACGCATATCCCCTCTGCTTTAACGCGGGGTCAAGCACAGTGGATAGCTGGTTTTCCAGATTGTATGTGTATTCGGTACCGTAGCCGGTATTGATTCTGCTGTCGGCGGTGGCTCCCGTCCCGGCTTCATACCCAAGCGCGTCCAATTCCTTTATTATATTTCCGTTGGCATCATATTTATATGCCCTTGTGATTATGGTCGTCCATTCGTCGGTTGAAGGGTCTTTATAAACATCGGCTCTGGTTTTAAGCCTGCCCATGCTGTCATATGAATATTCCACCCTGTTCATGCCGGAAAGCTCCTTGGACGGGTCATAGTTCTGCGGCGAAACCTCCGCCGTCTTTCTTCCGGCGGTGTCGTAATAGTATGCCGTAATTCCCTGGCCTGCGTCGGTTATCATGTGGAGGAACCCTCGCCCGTTGTAGCGGTTGGAAGCGGTATTGCCATTGGGGTCGGTAACGGTAAGTATATTGCCCTGCCAATCGTAGGAGGTGCTTGTAACCGCCTCCGCATCGCCCCCGTACTCATCCTTGCATGGGCGGCTCACGCCCGTCTGCCTGTCAAGGCTGTCATAGGTATATGTTGTTGTAATTCCGTCCGGCGTTGTGGCTGTTTTAAGGTTGCCGTTGCTGTCGTATGCATAGTACGTGGTAAGGACACTATCCTCCGTGCTTTCAAAGTCATTCCCGTATAAATCGCCCTCTTTTACATGCACCCTCATTTGCACGGGCTTGCCCAGATGATTGTTTACATATTCTGTCGTTGCCGCGCTTGTACTGCTTACATATACGTCCTCTTTTGACAATACTCCGCTGCTGTCATATGCATAATCGGTTCTTCTGCCTGCACTGTCGGTAACGGATTTAAGCGCGCCGTCGCTATAATAGTCATAATCAACAGCCGCAAATGTCACGGGCAGATCATACAAGGCCACAAGCTCCCTGCCTGTCTGTATCTGCTTCTGCCTCCCCGCACTGTCATATGCTATTTTCTTATATGAGTACCTGCCTGTATTAACCGGGATCCATTTCTCCGACAGCCTGTTCATCCCGTCATATCTGTAATATGTCGTGCTGCCTCTCGCGTCGGCGGTTGTGTATACTGTCCCGTTAGAATTGTAATTTGTCGTAATCGTCGTGCCGTCAGAATTCTGCTGTGATACCTGTCTGCCCGCATAATCATAAACAGTGGTGGTTATTGCAGTGCCGGTATCGTTTAAGAATACGGTTTTTACAGTCTGTGTTTTTTTGTTCGACAGTATCGTATAGGCATATTGCTCCAGCAGTATTTCGGGTGAATCGGGTCCGTCGCTGAAGTAAACCTTTAACAATCTGTCCATGACATCGTACTCATAACGGTAAACCGCACCGTTAGGCTTGGTTTCAGTCAGAATATTGCCGTACAGGTCATAGGTGTATGCAACGGTATTGTTTTGGGCATCGGTCACAGTGCGGATCTTCCCGCTGTCATAGTATGTATGCCTTGTCCCGCAGTCACCGTTGTATGCATGGCTGTCAAGGTCGTCAAGGTCAGGGTTATAAATATTGGGTGATATTTCCTTTGTTTTCCTCCCGTTGGAGTCATAGACTGTCCTTTCTGTTTCCCCTCCGTGAAGGGTCTTTTTTTCCATATTTCCGTTTTTGTCATATGTATAGCTTGTGACATATCCCCCCGGAGAGGTTTGGCTGATTACCCTCCCCATTGCGTCATAATCATAAGAAGTGGTACGGCCTTCCGGGTCTGTAACGGTTTTTGTATTGCCATACCGATCATATGTATAAGCCGTTATGCTGTTCTCTGGGTCGGCTTCCGACTTCAGCAGCCCCTTGGCCTCACATCCCATCTGCTGGCTTTCCGAATCGGTGTAATAGGTATAGGTGGTGATAGCAAATTTTGATTCATCGCACCCATCGGCGTATACATCGGTTCCATTAAGCGGCTGGGCTTTTTTCAGCAGCTTTAAATTCCGGTTGTCGTATACGTAGAAGATATACCTGCCCGTTTCATCCTTTTCACTTGTCATGTTGTTATTGCTGTCATACGTATACGTCCTGAAGCTGGCATCGGGATTGGTTATCTTTGTCACATTGCCGCTGCCGTCTATCCCATATTGGGTCTTGTTTCCGTTTCGGTCTGTTACCGACTTTATATCGCCGTATTTGTCTATACCGTTGGAATCGGTGTAATACTCTGTTATGGCCTGCCTGCCTTCCGCGTCCTGTTCTATTGTGATGTTCATGGAGCTGTTGTACCACTTGGCCGTCCGCCTGCTGCTGCTGTCGGTTATGGTAAACTTCCTGTTTGCGTTGTCATACTCATACGTCAGTGTGTTTCCGTAAGCATCTGTTGTAGACCCCACCTTGTCCTTGTTTTGGCTGTCGTCATGAAGGTATGAAACCGATTCCACCAGCTTGCCGCCGTCATCCCTTATTTCAGTAAGAAAGCCCTGTGAATCGTATGAATAGCTTGTGATATGGCCCATAGCGTCTATAGACTTCGTCAGAAGACTGTTTTCATACCGGTAGCTGACTGTAGTGTTCTCCGGCCCGGTTATGGCGTCCAGCAGTCCCTGCCCGTTGTACGACAGAGTAAAGCTCCTTCCGCACTGATCGGTTATTGCCTGTACCTTCCCGGAGCTTCCGTCCACCTGTATGGCAATTGTATTGCCGTCCCTGTCCTTCATCCAGGTCATCCACCCGTTAGCGTTAAAGCCATAGGTATACTGATCCTTTGTAGTGAGTATATACGTCCCGTCGGGCTGGGCGGCTAATGTGCTTCTGGAGCCGTCTGAGGTGAATGTGCCGTCGCTGCCGGTATTAAAGGCTTCTACGCTGCCGTTCGGAAGCCTGACTACCTTAATGGGAATATTATTTTCATAGTCCTTTATGCTGCCCTCAAAGCCAAAGGTCCAGCCCTTGCCAAGCACTGTGCTTTCATTGTTCTTTGAGTTGTATGTCCTGCTCAAGTTCAGCGTAAAGCCGGGTGTATTCAGGCTCATGTCGGTGAAGGTGCGGGAGTAATTGCCAGTTGCTCCATAGGTGCCATCCTGTCCGAAGTACGACGCTACAGTGCATTCGGAGCCCAGATACGGGTATACCTCTACGCCCGCGCTTATACTTCCGGGGCCGTATATCGACCCCCAGTAGTTATAGCTGGCATCTATTGTTATTTGTGAAGGGATTGCGTTATATATGTCAAAGTATTTATTGTTCAGAATCGAATTGCAGATAAGGGTGGGCTGGGTTGTGGTGTTGAAGTGTATTCCCCTATTGTATGACCCGCTCACTTCCGAATTGGCAAGTGATAATTTTCCGTCTACCTTTAATATTGCATCCTCTCCGGGCTGTGGATGCCCTCCATATCTTAGCTTTACATGATTGCCTATAAACTCTCCATTACTGTCTACATTTATACCACGCCAATAGTCATTTTTAATGCCTGTCACTCCAGTTCCTCCATACGCTGGATCTTTACATGAGGTAAATACTATTGGAGTATCAGTTGTACCTACTGCATTCAATTTGCCCTGCACATCTATGAAGGTACCAGAATGAAGGTATTCCATTCCCACAATGACTGCACCTGGCTGTACGGTAAGTGTAATCCCCTTTGGAATAGTAATATATATAATGTAGTACTTATCAGCAATAAGTGTCATGTCTGTCTTTAAATCTCCGTATAAAAATATACCATCAAGTGATGCCTCTCCATAAGCATTATTGATGTATGTGTTATCCTTTATGTATGAAAATATAGATGAGTCCAATCCAGAAATGTCTATCCATATTGCAAATTGGTTACTGTTAAATATATTATTCTCTATACTACAGTTTCCTGTACCGAACTTTTCAATATCTATACCCATTAAACAATTGTTTATATCATTATTTATAATGTTTAAATCCCCCATTACAAATCCATTCACCTGTACGCCATTTGTTATAATATTGTCTTCAAGTAATATATTAGCAGTAGCTGTATTATTTATCATCACTCCGGATAAATTACAGTCCTTGACTAAAGCACTAACTCCAGAACCCAAATATAGATTTCCTTCACAATTAGTAAGTGTTAATTTACCGTATGCCTCTAGTGCCTTATATGAATAATTATGCCCGTAATACCTTAGTCTTATATGCTCCCCGTTAAACTCCCCATTATTACCTACTTTTATATTCCCCCAATAGTCAGCCCCGCTTACTACTCCACTTCCCCCATACTCCGAATCTTTATGTGAGGTAAATACTATTGGAGCATCAGATGTGCCTATTGCATTCAGTTTTCCCTGTACCTCTATGCAGTATCTATAGTTAGTTCCATAAATAATTGTTCCGGGTTGAACTGTAAGTGTGTTTCCTGTTGGAATGATGACATTGTCTGTCAGATAATACTTGCCAGCAGTAAGCGTCAAATCTTTTATAAGAGTCCCATATATACCTATGCCATCGCATGTAATCCCGTTATATATATTATTTGTATATGTATTACCTTGTATACTTGAAAATATAGATGAACTCAGTCCTCCAAGGTGTACATATACCGGATATCCACTGTTGTTTGCAATTATATTATCCTCTATTATGTAGTTTCCTGTACCAAGCCTATAAACACATATGCCATGTCCACTATTGTTGTATATATCATTGTTTTTAATATTTAAATTGCCTATTCCATATTGGTTAATATATATACCCCCGGAACCAGAACCAGTTATAATATTATTTTCAAGCGTTATATTACCAGTAACTGTATTATCTGGTATGCCAGTAGTTGCATCGTCTATGTATACTCCATATGAGTTTAAATTATTTACTGTGCAGCCCTTCATTAAAACATTAGCAGCAGAATTAAAAGATACTCCCTGACCATATGAATTACTTACTTCAGAATCAGCAAGTAATAATTTCCCATATACTACCAACACCGGGCCTGTAGAATACCCTCCATATCTTAACTTTACATAGTCCCCGGTAAACTCTCCGCTACTTCCTACACTTATACCAGACCAATAATCGGTCCCGCTTACCACTCCACTTCCTCCATATTCCGGATCTTTAGATGATGTAAATACTATTGGGTTATCAGATGTTCCTATCGCATTAAGTTTTCCCCGCACGTCTATATAATAGCTATAGCTTGTTGCTTTTACAATTACACCCGGGCTTACCGTCAAAACAGCCCCACTGGCAACAGTCACACTTCCGTTAAGGATATACGGACTGAAATTGCTTTCCCACGTAGTATCAGCAGTTATTGTCCCGCCGCTGATAATTGTACCTGTGGACATTACCAGCGGGTCGCTTGCCTCAGATGTATTTCCTGCACTGTCACGCGCTTTTACAGTAAAGGAGTATATTACATTTTGAGTCAAGCCTGTAGACGTATAGACGGTATCTCCCTCCACAGAGCCTATAAGCTCCTCCCCGTCATAAATATCGTAGCCAGCAACAGGGATACTGCCTTCAGCAGCATCCCATCTCAGAGTCACCGTAGTGTCTGTTTTCTGTATGCACCTCAGATTTACGGGGGACAAAAGAGGTTCCTGTATTTCCTCACTAGAAGTTACCTCAATATCCTGACTTCTGTGTGATATCTTTCCGTCGGTATCAGTAGCCGTAATTGTGTATATATAATAAGTATTAGGTGTTATCCTAAGAGTGTCGGTATACTGTGTGCCGTCAGTATCTCCCACCATGAAGCCATCTCTGTATATCTGGTAACGTGCTATATTCTGTATTTCCGAAGGTGGCTGCCATGCAATTGAAATACCGGAGGAGGAATTTGAGATAACCTGAGCATCTGCTGGAGGAGGAAGTTCCTTTGGGAAATACTCTATATCACCTATTAAATATTTCTTCATGAATAAAAGATCTATAGAATTGATTAAATTATCCCCGTTCAAATCCCCGGCTTTCAGGTAATCAGCTATAGGAAAAACTACTGACTCAGGTTCAATAATGTATTTGCTTATGTATAAATAGTCTATACTGTTTATCCTTCCATCCCCATTCATATCTCCTGCATCAAGCATTATGGTATATACTGCATCAACACAGCCTGAAGCCTCCATCTCCAGAGCCTTGGCATAGGCCTTCACAGTAGTGGTGCCTGCTATGGGTATTGGCTGGCTGAATACCTCCGAGCTTGCACTGGGCTCTGTGCCATCGGTAGTGTATCTTATGTCTGCCCCCGGCGTTTTACATGTTAAGTCAAGTACCTGAATCAATGAATATGTACCTTCCTGAATACTAAACATCGGAGGTGCCGTTCTTGATGGAGATACCTCATCTGCGACTGCTATAGACATGCTGCCTGGCTGCATTGAAATTTTTCCGGTAGCTGCCGTTGCGGGTGTGACGTTCACGAAGCAAGCCATAAAGCATAGAAATAAGGTGAGAATTGTTCCGATTATTTTTTTCATGATACACCTCTTTAGAAATTATTGTAGACATAATCAATTATTTGGTTTTGTAATATATTTTTACATTTAAGTAAAGCTTATCACAAAAAATTACACCTTGCAACACCATATTTCCTATATTATGTCGTAAAATACAAAAAGAAGACAGGCCACAATACCCATCTTCTCTTTATATTTCATAGTCTTAAAAAATACTTCCTTCGTATAAATAATAGACTCTGCTCATTTAACAGCCTGCAAATAGGAAAGGTGCCCGCCTTCCCCTCCCCTTACCTCAAGCTTATACCGTCACCGCAATTTTCAGGCTTATTGGCGTCATTGGGCGTGTCGGAAGGGACTGTGTTCTCTCTGGCATAATCGTAGGCGCTGTTAACGTCCACCGCATCACTCTGGGACACCTTACTGATCCAGCAAAAGGCATATGGATCAAACTTCTGCGCGCCCGCCGATTCCTTCCATGGCAGGCAGGCTGCCGAAAATACAGTGCTTCTTGCCTTGCTGCCTGTCATTGTCGGCTCTGAAAAGCCCCCCGAATGGCACTGCTCCATCATTACAACCATAGTGTCAAACTCCGGGAAGGTTTTAAGAATGTCCGCATACTCGGCACAATCAAATTCCGGTATATCAGGCTGGCTTCCGTTTTGCGGCGGGGGGCTGTCAAACATGCACATAAGGCTGGACAGTCCCGCTTCCCCCTCCACTTTCGGCCCGTCCCCGTGGCCGTTGGTGTGTATCAAAAGCAGGTCGTCCCCAGAAAGCTTGGTGCTGTATCCTTTCAAGGCAGCCGCCAAAGCAGGCTTTGAGCCCTTCCCGTTTACCACCAACTGGTAAGGAGTATTGTCTCCCGGCCAAATCCCCTTGGGGTATACGGGATCATTCGGGTCAACGAAATAATCCAGAGTTCCAAGACAGCTTAGCACAGTGATATTCTCAGGATTAAACTGATATACATGTATTAATGTCCTGTACAGGTATTCAAGGTCGTTCAGATGCCTGTAGTAGGTCAGCCCGGAAAACAATATGGCATACCTCTCTCCGGTTTTTTTGCTCAACACGCCGTCTAAGCCGTCAATGGGCTTCAGCTTTATATTGCCGTAAGGCATGTCCGGCCGCTGTACCAAATCGCCCACAGCCTCGTATTGCTCGCTGCTCAGAATAAAGGATACCGGCGGCATCCGGGCAGGTATTGTCTGAATATGCTCTCCCGTATCCCCGTTATACATATGGTATTCGCACTCATGCGCCCAGTTTAAATGCGGCTCCTTATCTACAAATACAATTGCCTGATTTATGTCGGAAAACGAATTGTTAAGAGCTATGTCGTTTTTCAAATGCCCAAGCTCGGTATCGTCTGTCAGCACTTTTTTATGTAAATAAAAATTATGCCTGTTAAGGCCGACGGTTCCCTTATGTATGTCGCTTTTGCCGTCGCCGACGGATTTCTGGCGTAAAATAGCCTTGGCTATTATGTCCTTTACCCTGCTATCCATATCCCTCATAATCAGCAGCCACCTCTTTCAAATTAAATTTTCATCTCAGCTAAACTCCTATATAAATTAGGATGCAAACTATCTAAAAAGGATGTAAAATAATTTCCGGAAGGATAATTTCCCCGGAATACGTGACCGCGCTACAATTTAGGCTAACTAAAGTCACAAGCGTCTTCTACACGTATACATGCTTCTGTAGTTAGAGTAGAAATTATTCTGGAGGATATTATTTTACATCCTCCGTTATCCGATATGCAAAAGCCTAATTTATATAGGTTGCTTCTATACACTGGCCCACAGGCTTTCTATATAAATCTTTTTGAGCAGAGCGCAGTTTGGAGGAAGACTGTCCAGCTTTCCGTCGTGATAGAAGGAAATTGCCTTGCAGCCGCCGACACACATGTATCTCACCGGGCACGTATTGCAGCCGCAGGTCATGGTATCGACTCCGATAAAATCAAACCTCTGGCAGCCAAGCCGGAGGAGCTGTTCAAGCGGGTCTTGTTGTATATTTCCAAGATAAAACGCGGGATCAAGCAGAAGCCTGCAAGGAGACACCGACCCGTCAGGGTGGATGGAAAGCTGCCCGCAGCCCATTCCGCAATGTACCCGGCGTATACCCGGTTTGGGTGTTATGCCGCCCTCATCCGAATCCGGAGAATGACCGGCAACGCAATCTATGGCCTCCATAATTTCTTCGGGCTTTACCTCCAGCCAGCCGGAGTTGCTCCGGGCCCTCTTGCCCGCCTCAAAAAAGAAGGACGTTCCATAGACTATGCCATGCTGCCTGCAAAATTCCTTCATCCTCCAGGTACTTTTCATGTTTATACTGGTGATTGTTGATGTAATCCCCACGTCTATTCCCGCCTCAAGCATACTTAAGACTGCCGGCAATGCTTTCTCAAGGCTTCCGTGCCCCCGTGTACGCCTGTTTTCCTCAGGGATAAGGCTGTCTATGCTCACCTGAACCTTCAGGCCGGGAACCTTGGACAGGTATTCCGTTATGCACTTATCAACCAGCGTACCATTTGTAATAAGCCTTATCTTTAGATTATTGCGGGATATTCCGTCAATAATTTCCATAATATCGTCACGCAGCAGAGGCTCTCCCCCTGAAACGGAAACGGTGGCATTGGGATTAATTTCCGCAGCTTCAGAGGCCAAGTCAATCCATTCCTTGGCGGTAAGCTCCCGGCAACGCTCATCATGCCGGGCGGGTGTGCTGTCGTTAAAGCAAAAGGGACATGTCAAATTACATCTCCGCGTCACATAAAAATGGATGCTGCTGCATCGGTTGACGGGGCTGTTTTTACCCGAAGCAAAAAAATTTATGCCGACCAACGCTTCGGCCAGCCGGACAAGGTCATCGCACAGCAGCCCTTCATTATCCTGAAGCAAAATGCCATGAATGTCACTTATGGAACGCTTGCCGTCACAAAGCCTTAAAAAGTCGGCGTGAATCCGGCAGCCTATAAACCACCATGGCCCACGGGGATTGAGGATTAAAAAATCATCCCCCCTCTTTTCGGTATACAGCTCCCAAAGCGCAGGAAGCACCGTCTGATGAGATATATCGCTTTTGATATCGGTAACGTTGGACTTCATTCTCTGCCATCCTCTTTTCCAGAGTCTTTCAAGTAATCCGGCCCCATCATATAAACCCAGAGGGCGCTTATATAGCTTTGCTTATGCTGATCGCAATACTTGGCGCGAGCGTTTATCTCTCCGAAATTATTGTATGTATTTGCCCTGCAGCCCCCCGTGCAAAAATATCTTACGGGACATTTGCTCTCGGTGCAATAGGAAATGTTGTCCACCTCACAATAGCCATAGCGGTATTCTCCCTCGGCAATCAATTGCTGAATGCTGGAGGTTTTAATATTTCCGATGAGAAACTGCGGCTTGTTGAGGTGACTGCATGGAAACACAGAGCCGTCGGGGCTGATATCCATCTGCCCATACCCCATTCCGCAGCCGTACCGGCGCACTCCCGGCACTACAGGATGCCCCATCGTAGTATCCGGCTTGAAATCCTCCAGAGCATATGTACACGCATCAAAGTATTGCTCCGAGGTCAGTCCCAGCCAGTCGTTATTCGATTTGGACAAATCGCCCGACAGAGTGAATATGGAGGAGCGGAAGCCATAGCCGTTTTTGATGCAATAATCCCGGAAGCCGCGGATATTGTCAATGTTGATGCTGGTTACCGTTGAAGAGATGACAAAGTCAATTCCGGCCGCCTTGAGCTTCCGAACGGTATCCATTGATTTATCCAGGCTCCCCTTTTCGCGGGTTTTGTCATTCAGCTCGGGGATCATACTGTCTATGCTGACCTGAATACTGAATTTTTTAACTCTGGAAAGCCTCTCAATAATTTCATCCGTAAAAAGCGTTCCATTGGTTATAAGCTTAACCTCCACATTATGCCTCTGTGCAATATTTTCAATAATTGATACCGCATCCGGCCGGATTAAGGGTTCGCCCCCGGAAATCATAATTTTTGCCTTGGGGTTGATTTCGGCAATCCTGCCCGCCAGCTCAATCCATGTCTCTGAATCCAATTCATCCTCATATGTCTCGTCCTTTACGGCAACACTGTCGTAATAGCAATACGGGCACCTAAGATTACACCGCCTTGTGATATTAAAAAATATAACACTTAAAGGACGCATTTCCCTCTTTTCAGTGGGAGTAAAAATCTTAGCCCTTTGAAGCGACTGTGCCAGCAAAACCATATGCTCATCGGTTAAGCCGTCATAATCGGATAAGCGCTCCCGTATTTCCCCCAATGAACGCTTGCCGTCGCAAAGTGCCGCAAAATCGGCATGAAGCTTGGAGCCTACAAACCACCAGGGTCCCAGAGGATTGAGCACAAGATAATGCCCTTTGCGCTCATCAATAAAAATTTCCGGTATCTGAGGGAGAACGCTGTCACTGGTTAGATCCAGCTCTTTTGTCGTTAACATAGAAACATTTTCCATTATAAGGCACTCCTTTATCTGTTTCAAAAGTGTATATATATAGCGATAAAGATTTTACATGGAGGATATAACTTGATAGAAGAAATTTTTTTGACCCATAAGGAATACATCTAAGAAAAGTGCCTGATGACAGACCCGGGAGACGTTTCCCCACAAGGCATCTTTTCGTTGTTATTAAAAATTTCTGTAAGCAATTATATCCTCTATGTTTGTAAAATCTTTATCGCATCCTATATAGTAAAAAAGGACAAGCAAAGTCTAATGCTCGAATGAAAAAAGCAAAAGTCGTTCTTGCTCTTTATCAAAATATTCATAATTTTAGCGGGTATTGGCGAATTTTTCATAAAGCCAATAGCAATATCGGCGGGTAACGGGCCAGATTCCTTTTTAGGATTCCGGCCCCTCCGTAAAGCAGATGTTATGGGTCAACCTTTACGATTATTCCCAAAACACAGCCGCAACCGCAGCCGTTGGAGGCGTTTGCTGTTTCCTTCTTTAATTCCTCAAATACTTCCTTAGGAATTTTGATTTCAGAGATAGCCTTGCTTGTATCAGCCATTTGTCTCAACTCCTTTCATATAAATGTAATATTTTCTGTTTGCTTACACATTATATCATTTTAAATTTTACATGTAAATACTTTTCTCGCATTTTTGTCATTAAAAATGAATATTTTTTTGACAGAGGAAACGTTCACTGTGAACATCGGAGCTTTTTATATATTCTCCCGTGCTAGAAATGTGGTTGTTGTTTCGCATATTATGGCTTAATCCTTTGAACACATTACCATAGGCTGTTTTTGATTCCGTTATCCGCAATTGTCCATTCTGGATGACCCCATAACAGTCCTTTTTCTTAAGCTTTTTTGTCGAATAATGCCGCAAGCTTTAAGTTCAAAGCACTTTATCGCGTCCTATTTAGATCCGAATTGAAATAAAAAATCCTAGATATCGGATTTTCCTCATCTCGATGTCTAGGATTTTTTATAAAGATTTTATCATAATCATTCTATTTCTCTGTCAACACCCTTTTTATATTCTGATAAAGCAATTTTATAGAGCCGGAGTCTGTTTTTTCAAATATTTTTTTACAATATGCTGCTCCATCACACCAAACAGTAGCCTCCTGTTTTCCTTCCAATTGTTTGAATACTATCCGCATGTCTGTTTGTTGTAATAATTCCCCACACTCTAATATGACATTTTCTTTTATTCCAAGTATTATTCCGTCACTTTGCTTGTAATAGGTCTGCCAGTAGATAAAGCTATTAAAGTATTTTATATCTCCTGCCTCAAGGCACTCCCTCGGTATGTATTCCAAATCGTACAATATGCTATCTGCCTCAAGGCTTGCCGTATAAATATTATAATTATCCTCATTGAAATTCCTTCTTAACTCTGTAAGCAAAAACATTTCATCCATGCTTTCGTCAAACTCGCATAGGATTACCGGAATATTCAATTCTTTTTTTTCACCCACACAATTAAATATTTGCTTTAATCGCTTCTTCGGACTCCAGAAGAATCTGCCGGAAATATTTTTTTCAATATTTTCTTTGCCTAAATATACAATGTTTTTATTATATTCACCCGCCTCCTCCAGCTCTGCCAAATTATCTGTTATAATGGTATCCGCATGATCCGGTACTTGGCTTATTGTCCCATTAACATAATTAAAATAATAGTTAGCTTTACTTTTTGTTTTTCGGATTCTGACTAATGCGGTGCCAATCCAATCAGGCTCATAATACTCCGACAGCAAGCGCATATTATACTCACTGTGTGTACGCAATGCCTGCTTGATTTCTGCAATATTATGCAAACCCATTTCCAAGAGCAGCTTACCAATTAAAGCGGTAACATACGGAGCTGCATAGCTGTTGCTCTGCCGGCTAATAATTTTTCTGCCGCAAATATTCAATTCATGCCCAGACGGCGCTGCCACATCAATTCCAATATGTTCATTGCCAATAAATTCACAATGTTCGTTACCCTCCATTGCAACTCCTATTACATTGGAAAAGGAAGCCGGATATGTGATATATCCACTATTTGCGGTTGCTGCAATAATACACATTCCTTGATTGGCGCAGCGATTTATAAGCGACCTGACTAAAGCTTTATCCTTAAAATGCTTAGTTCCCAGACTAAGGTTAACCACCTTTATTTCATTCTTTAAGCACCATTCTAACGCCTGATAAAGCGCTTCTATCAGTCCTGAGCCATTTTCACTTAATATCCGCACACTGCTTATAGAAAAATCGGAAAGATATTTCTCAATAATAAGTGCGCATGTGGTACCATGCATAAAGCTTACTTTATTCATATCCGCATTATCAAAAATGCATTGTCCATCATGGTTTATATAGACCCTGTGGTTCAATTGCCTTTTTAAAAGAGCTTCATCAATACCGTTGTCAACAACCGCGATTTTTACATTATGCACTAATTACCTCCGGCCTCCTTTTTCATGCAATTGAATTAAATATCAAAAAGAGTTTGCGAACTATATGCTTTCTCTGCGTCTGCCTTACGCAATTTCCTTCTTGCTTCATTTTCCACTAATAGTTTTTCTGTCAATAGCTTCTGTTCAGATTTGTGTTCCAAATATTTCTCCAATAATTCTTTTTGTTCATTTTTTCTGCTCTTAACGGTTTTTTTATAAAAACTGTTTTGTGAACGCATACTAAACTCAGAATCATTGGTAACAGGCCATGAATCTGCTCTATATTCATTCAAAGACCCACCAACAGTAATCATTACGGAGCAATTTCTCGGAGCGTACGAATCTCCCAAATCACGTTTGATGAGCGACAAAATCTTTTCTCTGTATTCAGGATTTTCTTTCATCTTTTTAAATGCTTGTTCTGATATATTAATAGCCGTGCCGCTTACCGTAATGTGGCTGTTTATTCCAGCAAGCTCTTCAAAAAATTCCTTTTTAAAAAGCTCCATTTCTTGTGATATTAATGCTTTTGTCTGCCCGACTTCTTTTGTTTTTACCGCTATATCGGACTTTGCTGATATGTCACTTATGCTGCTCATTTTTTTGTTTTGGATGCTTATTAAATCACTTGCTCCAAAGGCTTTATCCAAATAATTATTTTGAATTCCAAAGGACATTTTCCTCACCCCTTCTCTATTTTACTTTTCATTATAATTTCTACAATATCAAGAAAAGTATTAAATTTACGATCCACAATATCCTCTTGAGAAACCTTAAATTCAAATTTTTTCTCTACCGCCTCCATGAATTTTATCATCTGATAAGGTTCAATCCCAAACTTTGCGGATAACAAAGGATATTTTTTTGCCTCATCCGGCAAAGCACTTATATCTATACCCAGCAGATCTTTTAATATCTCCATTAACGAATTTTCAATTTGCTTTTTCATTTTATTTTCCCCTCAATCAAAGAACTTCGGTTACAGAATATTCATTTAGCTGTTTAACCATCTGCTGTACCATAGCTTCGATATCCAATTCAGTATATATCTTATTCTTTTCTCCCGCAGCAGCTTCTAAATTGGATACCAGCAGCCTGATATTTTCCGTTTCTCTGGCAAAGTACTCTATCGGCATAGCTCTGTTTACGGTAAACACATCCTGCATGGTGTTACTTAAGTAGAAGCTGTCTACATTGGTTTGAAACCTGTATTGTATTATTTTTTTCATCTCGCTTAGGTACAAATCGGAAATATCATTACCATACAAACACAAGGCTAAAAAGTCCGGGGTAATTGCATTGAAAATCTCAAAAGCATGTATTCCAAAGTATCCCACTTGCAATTTGCTCATAGGCATAATTCCTTCTGGTATACCTACAATAATTACCTCCGGCTCTTTTAATTGCTCTATTTCCTTTATAAAATGATTAAATAAAACAATTTTATATTCCGCAGGCAAGTCCCCTTCCATAAACGCAGGAAATGCATGAACGTTATTTAAAAATATGCTGTTTGTTCTTGAAGAAACCATCGCTACGTCATACCCCATTTTTTCAAAGCAATGCTTAACTCCCAATTGTACTAAAAATTTATCCGTTCGTTCTCCTATGCCTGCCACACAAACTATGGGCGTATATATCTCTTGTAATGACAGCGGAATATTTTCTTTAGTGAAATCTTTTACATTAATAGATTTATCAATAAGCGCCCCTGAATATCTTTTACATGTTTCCAATATCGCGTAATAAGTTTCTGGATGAATTTTTCTGGATAATATTATTTGCTTGCCGTTTCTTAACATTTCTTCAATTACTTCATACAAATGCTCTTCCTGAAGTTTGTTAATGGAATCTGTTATCCATAGGGCATCCAGCTCTGAATAGTCGTCCGCAGTTAACATGGTTTTTATCTCATACCCACATGCTTTTTTTGACCCTAAAGCCCACCCAGCCGGTGACAACAGCATTCTTATATCGATATTTTCCAACATAGACTTGTATTTCAGGTACGGATACATTTCGTTATCGTATGGATATACCGCCACTCTTGTTTTATTAAAACCATTCAAGTTCTATCCTCTCCCTCAATTAATCAAAATGATATCCATGCTCTCTTAATGTGCAGTATTCTTTTAATTGCAGCTCACTTGCCTCCTTGACCTTTTTACACCGCTCAATACGTTTTTCTGCCGACAATTCATTTCCCTTTTCCATTCCGGCCGCACAAACATTGCAAAAATCACCTGCCCAGCAGGTTTTGCATTCCTCTGGTGTCAATGCTGCAATGTTTAACAGTTTTTTAACTTTATCTATATCAAATCCTGTTTCCAAGTTCCCTAAAACGAATGCCTGACAGCTTTCATTAATCCGTTCACAGGGAAAGAGGTCACCATCCGTATTAACGAATAATCTGGTTGCACCTGCAATACACGCGCCTGACGGATGATATTTTGTTCCCCTTTTTCCTTTGGCAACTATTTTTTTATGAATATTTTCTTTCATGACTGCAATTTGAGCTTCCATTAGCTTGGACACATATTTTTTTTCTAACCTGCCTATCAAAAACAGATATGCCTTAAAAAGCTCATATCTATAATTTATATCGAATATTTCATTATAGCGGAGCTCTTCTTTTACACTGTTTTCATTCAAGGTTGTAGCTCCAATAATTGCGGAATGCACAAAGTCGTATGTAAAAAAATTACTGCTGCATTGAAAATCATTTTCTTCGTTCAGAACAGCGTTAAAGCTTATATTTTCCATATACTCGGGATGTTTTTGCCTTATACGCTCCAAATTGTCCATTATCACCTCAAATGTACCCCTCCCGCTTTCTGCAAAAATACGGCTGCTGTCCTGTATCTTCTGTGGCCCATCTAAACTGATTGTCAAACTGACATCATTTTGTTCTAAAAGGTCTACTATTTCATCTGTCAATAAAGTAGCATTGGTTGTCATATTGAGCCTGAGCTTTTTCCCTTCAAATACCTTCTTAGCATATGCAATAATTTCACGAATCAGCTTTATTTCTAATAACGGCTCTCCTCCATAAAAGCTTATTATTGCATTTTCTAAATTGCCATTATGATTATGGTAAAAATCCACAGCTTTTTTTGCCATCTCAAGGGACATTCTTTTTTTGGTATGTACTCTGTTTATATATGAACCGGAATAAACACAATATTTGCATCTTAGATTGCAATTTTGTGTTACCTGTAAAATTAACTGATGTATATTATTCTCCATATACTCTTCTATTTGATCTGCCGCAGAATGTTTAATTTCTGTGTTTAAGTTACACGGCTTAAAAAAACCCTGCATCAAGAGCTTTTGTAATTTTACCATTAAGCCATCGTCAATCTGTGCCCACCCGATTCTGCCTTCATTCAACCCTTTCAGAGCTTTATACAATTCTGCTTCTATGCGAATTATAGAGGTTGTGTTAACATCAAATACATAACACGATCCCACTGTTTTAAATAGCCTTATGAACGGCATGTCAATCATTCCCTTTTTGTTCCCCCTTTATAAGCAGGCACAGAAAGATGTTGCAATTCTGCCCATCTTCCTGTGCCACTTTACAGCATCTCATTTAAGCCTAATTAAAATGCCCATCTTCCTGATATTGCAGTTGTCAATCCTTTAGCATAGTTTTGCAAATTAACTGTGGAAGATGCAGTTTTTGCTGTACAGTTGTAGCATGGAATAGATGCACACATTGAATCGCAGCTACATGAAAATGCGACTAATGTTCCATCCTGCATAACAGTTTTTTTACCCAATGTTTTCTTTGCCATTTTTATTTCCCCCTTCCTCATAATACTTTAAGAATCTTAAGTCCATTTACATTGCACTTATAGATTCCTATAATAAAAACACCTGTTGCCTAAAATAGTAAAAGTGTTTTTATTCTCATCTGAATATTCTGAATTAAAACGACCTTTTACTATTATAATACATTTCTATACTTTTGTTTACCTTTTTTACCTTATTTCCCAAGATGATATTTCCTATAATGGTTGGTTACACACAAAAGCACAACAATATCTTCTATATAGATCCGAATTAAAATAAAAAAATCCCCATTTTAAAGGCTGAGGATTCAGTCTTTAAAATGGGGATTTAAGCCATAATTCTATTTTAGCATTTACTCATATCTCAGTGATTCTATAGGGTCCAGATCCGCCGCCCTTTTTGCGGGATATACCCCGAACATGAGCCCTAATGCAACTGACCCAAGGAAGGCCATTGTAATAATCTTTATATCAACCACCTGCGGTATTTTCATCTGCGATGAGATAACGGCCCCCGCAAGCATCCCTAAAAGTATTCCCACAAGCCCGCTAAGGCCCGTCATCATTATCGACTCGGTAATAAACTGCATTACAATATCCTTCTTTCTTGCACCAAGGGCTTTTCTTATGCCTATTTCCCTTATTCTTTCAGTCACAGAAACAAGAAGTATGTTTATTATTCCTATTCCTCCTACAATAAGGGTTATTACAGCAATAATCAGAAGCACCGCGGATATTACTCCGGTAATAGATGAAAATATCTTCTGCTCGTCATCGGAGTTGCTTGCAAAATATACATCCTTTGCTCCATGCTTCATCTCCAAAGCAGTTACTATTCGGTCGCTTACGCTTTTTGTCTTTTCCTTGTCCGTCAGCGTAACCATTATGTTGTTCAGCGTCTTGTCGTTAAATAAAAACTCCTGCAAGGTGGTTATGGGGATATATATCTGAGCAGGAAAGCTTTCACTGCTCATCATGCTGTCCAGCAAATCATCCCCTATCTTTGATACCCCTACCACCTTAAGACTCATAGCCCCCCAGGAGGTTCTGAAATTAATTGTTTCGCCTATTATGTCAACCCTTTTGAAATATCTCAAAGCAAAGTTTGCATCCACTAATGCAACCTTTGCTTTAGTAGATATATCCATATCGCTTATATATCTTCCAATCTCCATTTCCTTAGGATCAATATTCCTGAGCTGCGGAGTAACTCCGAAAATATATGAAGACCTTGTCTCCGAACCGACTCTCACAGTGCCGTAATTCTGTATGTATGTGGCTATATTCTTTATCTCAGGAGCAACCTTCCTGACAACGTCCATATCTGAAAACTGGAGCGCCTCACTGGATTTATAGCCGTCGGACGGCCTGTAATTTATGGTTATAAGATTTGCTCCCAGCTTTTCAAACTGCGAGTCTATGTACCCCTGAGTGGCATTCCCCACCGCCAGTATGGTTATTACGGAAAAGACTCCCATTATTATCCCTATCATTGTAAGTATTGAACGAAGCTTATTTGCTCTCAGGCTGTCTATCGCCTGCCTGAAACTTTCCGAAAAATTCATACTGCTAACCTCATTTCTTCCCTTCGCCGGTTATTGTTATTTTCAAGCCGTCCTTAAAGGTAGGCTGAGGGTCAAGCACTACCTCATCCCCTTCCTTTAAGCCCTCTATAATCTCAGCACTCATATCCGAGGTTATTCCCAGCTTAACAGGCACTCTTTTCATGGTGCTGTTCTCTCTGTTTGCCAGATAAACAAACTTGTTGTCATCCTTGTCAAGATCTATCATGTTCAGGTTGGCAACAAGAACATCCTTTTTCTCCACTGTGTAAATATCGCACGTCACATTAATTCCCGGCCTGACAGAACCTCCCGCATTATCAATCGACAGCAAAACCTCTATAACGGTTTCTTCCCCGTTGCTGGTAGCGATCTTGGTGGCGGTAGGCGAAACACTCAGCACCTTACCTTTAACCTCCACGTCCTTATCAATTGAATCTCCCGTAATAAAAGCGTTCTGCCCCGGCTTGACATTCTTAACATTGAATTCACTGACCTTTGCCTTTATGCGGAGCTTATCCGGGTTTACAACCTTATAGGCATACCCCGAGGCATTTATATAGGAACCCTTCTCAACATTAAGCTCGCTTACAAATCCGTCAATAGGGCTTAGCAGCATGTCATTAATTTTTTTAATTTTCTTTTCCATATCCTCTATTTTAAGCATGGTAGCCTTCAATGTCTGCTGCTCTGACTCCAGATCCAGTGCTTCGCTCTTTAGCGAGGACTTATTACTGTCTACCGTCGACTCATACTTCAATTTTGCATTAACCAATGCGACCTCAGCATCATTGAGGATTTTTGCGGCATTATCAAAATCGCTCTGAGAAATAGAGCCTCCCTCTAAAAGAGCCTTACTGCTGTTGTAGTTCTTTAGGGCCTCATTATATGCGTTCTGAGCATTTTCAACATTATTCTGCTCTACGCGCTCCGATGTCTGCACGGAAGCCTTACTGTCATGAGCCCTTATCTTTTTAATGGACAGCTCTTGTGTAGCCTTGCTTACCTTAAGCTGCTCAAGCTGAGAATTCAAATCGTCCAGATTGACCTCGATAATCTTTTGTCCCTTGGAAATCTTCTCGTTTTTTCCCACGAGGATTGCTTCCACCTTAAGCGCGGTGTCAAAATAGCCTTCTGCCTTTTCAATTTCCTCCACAACTCCGTTTGCGGATATATAAGACGAAATATCACCCTTTTGGATGCTTTCAGTAGTTACCCTTATTGCATTGCCCCCGGAAAAAGCAGGCGAACCTTCCTTGCTGCTGAAAATATTGACGACTATAAACGCCACAATTACTACCCCTATTACGCTACCTATAATAACCTTCTTTTTCATAAAGTTCCTCCACAAGTTCTAAATATATTGCCCCGCATTTGTAATTCCCGCATAAACAGCAAAAAGCAATGCGCTTGCTATAAACAGCGTAAATACAATTATATAAGATTTTTTCATTGACATCTTGCTTGCGTATGCAACTCCGATAGAAATCACTACGTACTGCCATATCCCAAAAAAGTCAAAGCTTTTTAAAAGCGCCGAAACAAAGCTGCCTGCAAAACCGTCGGTAAGAACACCGGGAGCTACTAGCTTCTTTAAGGCTAAAAGTGATGTATCAAGCTGTATACTGTTTGTAAAAAACGACGCCACCAGCGTAAGGACAAAATACAGCAGCATTATAACGTAAGCATACCCCGTTATCGAGCAGTATTGCTTGAAGCTGCCCTTCCCCTTAAATATTTTAACAGCCGCAAAAATTAGCGCAGTCATAGCTATCCACATAAAGAGTGCGGTAAACGGAAGAGCCACCATCCCCCCAATAGCACCTGATGTCACTATCATGTCCATCTGCTCCTCCGACACCGGTGTTCCCTGTTGTATGATAGCCGCTTCCATGGCCGGCCTTATAGTATCCTGATAAAGAGGAAATCTCAGCGCGTATAAAGCCGCCATTCCAAAAATCATTGCCAGTATCGGAAACAATATTCTGGGCTTCCCGCACAAATTCTCCATCGTGCGGGAAGGTGAAGCAATCACACCTAAAACTCTCTGAAAGAATCCCATTTTGTTCCCCATCTCCACACTGCCCTCTGTACTAATCTGAAAATCACTCATAAATTAATCCCCCATTCCTTCAGCTTTTCGGAGAGAAATCAAATCTCTCGCGTCAACAGGATTTTGTACCTGCTCATCACTTACAATACATCCGTCCTTGAACCTTATAACCCTTTTGGTATGCTCCGCTATGTCCGGCTCATGCGTAACCAGTACAATTGTCACACCCTCTCTGTTCAATTCCTGAAATACCTCCATTATATCCTCGCTGGAAGCACTGTCAAGATTTCCCGTCGGCTCATCGGCAAGAATTATTGCGGGACTGTTTACAAGAGATCTGGCAATTGCCACCCTTTGCTTCTGTCCCCCCGACATTTCATTAGGCTTATGGTGCATCCTTTCAAGAAGCCCAACCCTGTCCAGCGCGTTCATGGCCCTTTTTTTCCTTTCCTTCGCGCCTATCCCCGCATAAATCATTGGAAGCTCTACATTTTGAAGAGCCGTTATTCTGGGAAGAAGGTTGAAGGACTGAAAAACGAAGCCTATTTTTAAGTTTCTTATCCTCGCCATTTCAGAATCGTCAAGCCCGGATATATTTACTCCCTCAAGCTCATATTCTCCCTCTGTGGCCCTGTCAAGACACCCCAGAATGTTCATCAGGGTTGATTTGCCGGAACCGGACGGACCCATTACAGCCACGAACTCATTCTTCTCAATAGACACATTTGCTCCCTTTAGTGCCTGAACCTGTATGCTCCCGTTCCTGTAAGTCTTTGATAAATTCTCCATTCTTATAATCATATGTTCTCCTTGTACTTCCCCAAAGCTTTGCCCGTATGTAAAGCAATTCTTACTCACTTTTTGAGGCACTTAGATAATTATACCATATAGCGTCGGTTAATCAAAACATTTATCTTAACTTTTTATTAACTTTCTATTAACTAATCTCTATTATTGAGAAATTTTAAATAAACCATTAATTTTTTTAATTCAATGCTTAAATATTGCAAGTTTAACTCTTATTTCCCCTATACCTATATAGGATGCAATAAAGATTTTACAAACATGGAGGATATAATTGCTTACAGAAATTTTTAACTACAACGAAAAGACGCCTTGCGGGGAAATGTCTCACGGGTATATCATCAGGCGTTTTTCTTAGATGTATTCCTTACGGGTGAAAAAAATTTCTTCCATCAAACTATATCCCCCATGTAAAATCTTTATTGCTAAATATATAAGGAAATAATTCCGGCTTTTTTAGCATATTCTTGGGAGCTGATCCCCCGAGGGCATTTCAATTATCCTGTCTCCACCTGCCAACGTTGTCATCAGAACCCTTTTAGACGGGGCTTCAAGCACCTCTCCTATAATTGCGGAATCCTTGCCGTGTTCATGCTTTTTAAGCCGGTCTAAAATCCCCCGGGAAATATCTGCGGGAGCTATTATCAGCATTTTACCTTCATTGGCCATATACAAGGGTTCCATGCCGAGCAAGCCGCACACTCCCATAACATCCTCTCTTACGGGGAGGGCGTTTTCATACAGCCTTATACATACACCACTCTGCGATGCTATTTCGTTTAAAGCCGCAGCAACCCCCCCTCTAGTGGGGTCCCTCATTACATGAAGCCTCGGATAAAGCGGCAGCACGCTTCCAGTCAATCCGCTTAATGCGGCACAGTCGCTCTTTATATCCGCCTTAATGCCTAACATTTCTCTCTCAAGCAATATAGAGCAGCCGTGATCCCCTATAGTACCTGTTATAATAACACTGTCTCCGGGCTTGGCATTTGAGGCGGAAATATTTATACCCTCGGGAATAATTCCTATCCCTGAGGTATTTATAAAAATTTTATCCGCAGCTCCCCTCTGCACCACCTTTGTATCTCCCGCGACTATCTTTACTCCGCAGCCCGCCGCAGTCTCAGCCATTGACGCCGCTATTTCCTCAAGCTGCCTTATGGGAAACGCCTCCTCTATTATAAACCCGCAGCCAAGGTATAACGGCCTTGCCCCCGACGCCGCCAAATCGTTTACAGTACCGCACACCGCAAGCTTTCCTATGTCTCCCCCTTTGAAAAAAACAGGAGTTATGACAAAGGAGTCGGTAGTAAAGGCAAGCCTTCCCGCCTCCACGTCCAGCACGGCAGAATCCTCCGCTCTCGTCAGAATATCGTTTGAGAAATGCTTTATAAAAATATCCCGTATAAGATCATGAGTAAGCTTTCCCCCGCTTCCATGGGCAAGGGTTATTATATCAGACATGCAAAATGCACTCCCCTTTTATAACGCAGTATATTTATAGTATGCGGCGCAAGTACCCTCCGAGGATACCATGCACGCGCCTGCCGGGCTCTCCGGCGTGCATACCCCTCCAAAAAGAGGGCACTCGCACGGGGCCTTTTTGCCCTTGAGTACCTCTCCGCACATACAGCCCTCAGGCTCAAAGGATTCCCCCTGTTTAATTCCGAACACCCTCCACGCGTCAAAATCTCTATATTTATGCTTTACGCACAGCCCCGAGGCTTCAATGCCGCCTATTCCTCTCCACACCGCATCACAGGGCTCAAACACCTCATACATCTTTGCTCTGGCAACAGCATTTCCCTCCTTCTCTACAACCCTGGAATAGTGGTTTTCCACAGCTTTTTTTTCGCTGCTTATGTTGTCGGAAAGAGTAATTACAGCCCTCAATATATCAAGCGGCTCAAATCCCGTTACAATTCCCGGAATTCCGTGCGTCCGAAGCAGCTCCTCATAGAAGGCCGTCCCGGTAATGGCACTTACATGCCCCGGATAAATGAAGCCGTCAATCCCGGCATCCTCCTGTATAAGAGCCTTCAGGGCGTTAGGCATTGTCTTGTTGGCGGTCAGAACTGAAAGGTTTTTTATTCCTTCCTCCCTTGCCTTCAACACCATAAGCGCAATAACGGGTGTGGTTGTTTCAAATCCTACAGACAAGAACACCACCTTTTTCCCCGGATTATCAGAGGCTATTTTTATCGAATCAAGAGGGGAGTATAATATTCTGATATCCCCACCGTGAGCCCTTTGCTTCATAAGAGATCCTTCCCTTCCGGGAATCCTCATCATGTCTCCAAAGGTGGCTATTATTACATCGGATTTACGGGACAGCTCGACGGCGGCATCTATATAATAGGAGGGCGTGACGCACACGGGACAACCTGGCCCCGATACAAGCCTTATTTTTGGGGGCAAAAGCCCTCTTATGCCATACTTGAAAATAGACATTGTATGGGTTCCGCACACCTCCATAATTGTAACGGGCCTTTTGTCATACGACGCCAAAAGCCTTCCTAAGTCCCTTGCTGTGGCGGAATCCTTAAATTCATTTAAGAGCGTTAAGATATTATTTTTCATTTACCAGTTCCTTCAGTTCCTTAAAAAGCTTTATTGTGTCAAGCGCCTCGTCCTCATCAATCCTCTGGATTGCGCACCCAGCGTGTACGAGAACATAATCTCCTATATCCACATTTCTTATCAATTCTACCGAGACCTCCGCAGAAGCACCCATGACATCCACTATTGCTGTTTTATCCTCTATTTTTACCACCCTTCCGGGCACGGCAAGACACATGCATTCCCTCTCCTTTTAAAATTAATAGTACTATATTAAGCGGTTCCTTTATATTTTATCATAAATTTATTAGGAGAGTATAAATTTTATGCCAGAAAATCGTAAGGGCAGACACATAGGTCTGCCCCTACCGGTAAATGATATGTAAATATTCTGAAATAAAATTGTGGAAAAATAATTATCATGCCAAATCATTTTCATTGTATTATAAAAATTGTAGGGGCAG
>NZ_QPJT01000024.1 GCF_003337415.1 Anaerobacterium chartisolvens
CCGAGGTTTATCCGCTTGGAGCTTACCGATGAATAGAAAAACGGCGAACAATAAAGTCCGCCATTCATCGTATAAGCTGCAGCAAGCGTTGGGTCACTCCTCAGCGTCGCCCGATTTATGCTGCATTAAAATTATTAACACAAATTTGGTGGATTATTCCATTTACACTAAAAAATATTCACACCCTATTACAGCTATCAATTTTCTTCCCAGAGAAGGTTAAATCGCATTTGCGATAAACCTTGGGGAGCCCTCCGCGGTGGCTCCCCAAACCCCTCATCCGCGGTACTTGCTGAGGATTTTGGGCAAAAACCACCCAAAATCCTCAGCAAGTCAGTTTTGATGGTGAATGGAAGGAAAAAGCACAAAATTATTGACAGACCCTAATCTACCTACAATTCTTATCTCAGGCTCACGTATACATAAGTTCATCAACTTCATATAGAACTCGTCAACATATTTATTTGCGTACTTACTATCTAGCGAATCCTGTTCAGGAGCCAATAGGAAGGTCTTATATTTATCGTCTTCAAATATAGTATTGCAACTACTAATAAGAATTTGACCATTCTTTGATAAAGCACCGAAGTACCAATCCTGCTCTCCTTCAAATTCTTCATAGCCATCTTTTTTATATTGCTCGTTTGGAAACATTGTTACTGTAAATAAATACATAATACTCCCCCGTAAAATTTTTATTCTTCATTAAAATACTCTTTATAGGCTTTTCTATCTTCCTGGTTTAAGCCTTCAGTATCACAGATGAAATAAAATCATGGTATACACTCTATTTTTCCACTAACCTACTTATCATGAACCTACCATTTCCTAAGTATGTAACAAATGCTTTCGATCCGAAGTGGTACAAATTTGGAGATATCTCCGCTTCATGCAACAACTCATGGCCATTAAATACATCCCAAACACTTATTCCTCTTCTTTCAAAATGCTTTTCGTAACCCCTAAGCCCACAAACATCTGGAATCTTTGAAGGAACAATAGAAAATAAGTATTTATCAAATACTAAAAATCCACTAATCCCGTTAAGTCGCTTTATCTCTTTACAAGTATCTATATCAAATATAGACAATGATGGTTCAAACGGAATTTCATCGTCGTTTCCAAATCCCCACACTATTAACTGTGTATCACTTATCCAACAAATAGGCCTATCCCATAATCCATCACACCACGTAATCTCCTTCTTAGATAACCCATTCTCCGACTCCCATATGTTCTCTGAAAGCCATTTTCTAGCATCCCATCTGTACAATACTCCAGCAGGATGCCAAACCCAACCATTATCTATAATCCATCTACTATTTGGTGAAATGCTAAGGCTAGAGTGAAAGTAATCTAAGTATCTATCATCTCTGTTCTTAATATCAAACTTTGGGAGCGTTCTCTTTGTGTATAGTTCCCCGGTAATGGTTGCTTATCTTTCCTGAATTCAGTTTTGTTTCCCAACCCTTTAATAGCTTCTGACTTCAGATGAATTAAAACAATCTCTGGTCTGGCGAAAAATCTGACCGGCGGAGTTATTGTTCCCACGCCATTAGTCACCAGCACTTTTGTGTAATCAGTCTCAATAATTCCAGTTCTATATTTCTGACCATATTTTGACGGTATTAACGGAGCCCATAATCCAAATAACGTAACCTGCCCACCGTGAGTATGTCCACTTAGAACCAGATCAATTTTCTTGGTCTTTATCTTCTCAGCATAATCTGGACTGTGGGACAGAAGCATTACAAAATCATTTTCCTTTACATCATTTATAGTTGGGTTGATGTCCTGTCTGTC
The DNA here is from genome assembly GCF_003337415.1 of Anaerobacterium chartisolvens. Lineage (GTDB taxonomy): Bacteria > Bacillota > Clostridia > Acetivibrionales > DSM-27016 > Anaerobacterium > Anaerobacterium chartisolvens. The sequence goes on from NZ_QPJT01000024.1 coordinate 1,804, forward strand.
TTCAAACATATCGCCAACACCGCCGATTTTAATTCTATCGATACTTTTATTAATCCATGCTGCCCTGTTATCCATGATTTCAATTCCTGCATTTTCCATACACTGCCTTGTTAACTCAGCACTTTCCCAGTGATCATGGTTTCCAAGCACTCCATATTTGCCTATGGCAGCTTTTAAGTTACTAAGTTCCTCAAAGCACGGCTCAATATACTTTGGTTCTCTATGAACGTAGTCTCCACCCAAAAGAACTATATCAGGATTCAGTGCATTAATCCTCTCAACTAAATTATGAACTCTGCTCCTTGAAAAATAAGGCCCATGGTGAATATCAGCTACAAATACAAGCCTGACATCATTGAATGAAGCCGGGATATCTTTGCTAGATATTGTTACTTCTTTAGTCTGGAGCCAGAAAGGCTCAATAAAACTGTAAATCAGTGCTGCAAATCCAAGGATAAAAATATATAAAATAATCCTTTTAGTTTTCCTCACAAAATACCTCACATTCTGTTCATATTTCAATCTATATCTGGAATAAGTTTACCCATTAAATGTCTATTTTCTTTCAGCCAATTCCTTTATTGAGTAAGCCTTACTGCACTTTTCGCAGTTAAAATAATACTTTACCTTGTACCTATTCCCATACATATAAGATACCCCATCCACGCCTCCCCATCTGGAGTAACCTACACCTAGGTTTTTTACTTTCTTTTCTTTCTTCATTTTTTCCCCACAAACAGGACATATCTTCTTTCTAAAGAGAAGGTATATCATTTCAGCACCGGAAAATTTCACACTATATGATTTCCCCATTGGTTCACCTCGTTTGGATATTCAGGATTGTAAACTACTTCTATAATTCTGCCAACACTGAATGAAGGGGGATTTGACCCTACTTTCGAAACAAAAGTAATGACCTCTCCACTTTTCGTCTGAAACTTTACTTCAGGCTTATATATTATGCTCGTATGATTATTATTGTCTTTTGTAATATCTTTTTGTAGGCTTATGACTTCTCCCTGTACTGTAATTGCATTATTCAGAAATAATATTCTATTAAAAGCCATGACTATACCGGACAGAACAAAAATAATGCCAAAAACAAAAAATGCTTTAAATATAATTTTTCTAAAAAGTTTAATATTCTTATCCCGTTTTAATGAGACCCTCACCATTTAAGTCCTCCCTACTTGTCTAAAATCAGGCTTTCAAAGTCCTTTTCACTACCTCTAAAGACATTCAAATCAACAAATCCGGTTATCCCGTCAACTCTACCCCTGTTGTTATACTGCCAGATAACCCATACCCTCTTACCCTGTAGCTTAGGATACTTGAAAATATCTCTAATCCAGATTTTATATTCTTTGAAATCCCCTTGAATATACTTCTCATACGCTTCATAAGTCACATATAAAATAGGTTCTTGCTTATAAGCGTCCGTTATTTGCTGAATAAATACCTTGAGTTCCTTCTGAAAAGGCTCCTTTTCAGGGACGCTTTTAGAATTTCCTCCGAACTCAACATCAATGACAGGAGGAAGGTCACCTCTATCGTTTGGAACAGTATTTATAAAGTTACTTGCCTGGTCTAACCCAGAGCTTCCAAAGGTATAAAAGTGATATGCCCCTCTTTTGAGGCCTACCTTTTTTGCATTTACCCAGTTGTCATTGAAGTACTTGTCCTTATAATCATTGCCCTCGGTTGCCTTGATGTACACGAATTTTAAGGTCTCACCTTTCAGCGCCTCCCAGTTTATGGCTCCCTGATGATTGGATAGATCAATGCCCCGTACTGGGAACTCCTTTATGCTTGGGTTGTTGAACCAAATGTACCCATTATAAATCAAGAATGCTACTATGAATGCAACGATAACCACCGCAGCAGTGATAACAGTTAATTGCTTTTTCATTTCATCACCTTTACCTCTTACCTGCATATTTTACTGCCATATCTCTAATCTCTTCTACGCAATCATACTGGCATTCTTCTGCAATGTCATCTGGGAGAATGTTGTTTTCGCACATAACTTCAACTATGTGACTTCTGCAATATGAGCAGGTCGTGTTTTGTATTTGCTACAAAGATGTCCTCCCGCACCTGTACAAACTGAACTCCACCGAGGTGAAAATCCTTCCCTTCCTTAAACCATTTTCTATATTCCTTTTCGGGCTGCTGCCACCTCTTTGAAAGTGCAAGGATAAATCCCTTACCCCATCCTCCGATATCGTTGCAAATATGAGCAATTATTTTTGTACCTTCCTTATTAAGAGAAGTTGCATCACCTTTTAAAAATACTATGTTTTGATTCATAAAAACTCACTCCACTTAACAATCCTTTTCACCAACGTAATTCTCGCCATAATGGGCTTCAACAACTCGGATTTCTCCAAGAAGATGCCTATTAAATTCATCTAGTTCTTCTGCAGGAATCCATAACTCTTTATGAAGTGATGAACCAACAGTTTTCACTTCAAACCTTGTTATATATACATCATCAACATCAAATTCAGTAACAAAACCAGCATATTCAGGAGGACTTTTGACATTCCACTCCAGGGCTATTTGACGTGCATATTCTATATTTAGAACTGGGTAAAAAATTGGTTGTTCAGCAAGCCTGGGTGGAAATTTAATCATTCCGGATTCCTTTATAAGATTGAGTTCTTTAATTCCAACAGGCCTAAAAAGTTTCATATTCTGCAACCTCACTAATTAAATATTTCTTCACTAAATTTTTTTAAAAACTTCTTCTCTTTTATTTAGATAGTTCTCTATCTCTGCAATATCGTCTAATTCAGATAAAAATCCCCATCCCCAGTCAACAAAAATAAGTTTACAAATTCCAGATAGAGCCTTCAATATTTGTTTTGCAGAATCTATCTGCGCTTCATTACGGATATCTAAAGTCATCCAGATATTCTTAACGAAATTTTGTTCTTTATCAAAATCAAAAAACACAACCACATCGTCAGTATCACCATATGCAAAGGTACTTTTGCAAACTTCCCTGTAACTACTATACCCTGTGTAAACAGAATCAAATTTACTTACTACACCTTTAAGAGATGCAGACAACTTTTCGATGGGAATTTTCAATACATCAAGTGTAATAGGAGATTCGTTCCTAATGTACATATCCGTCCAGCCAATCCCATCCGCTACCTGATGTTTCTCACTAAAGTCATTAATCTTTTCTATTTCTTGTTTACAGTAGTTGTAATTCCGAACAGGTAAAATCTCTATTTGACAATAATCATCTTCATGAAAATAAATACTTTTCATTAATAACTCCTTTACTGAGGCACTAAGCCCTCATACTTCTCTTTTAACTTCCGAGTGATAAATTATTCTTTGATAGTCTGTATCTCTTGTGTCCATATCCCCTAAATAAATCCGCTCATGCTCTGGAACTGCTTCATAAGCTTGTTTAAGCTGCTCTCTAGTTTCATCATCCGGATATATAAGGTACTGATAATAAGCATTTCTGCATTTTTCTAAAGAAGTCTCATTTCCACTTAACTCATTGTAAAAGTCCACAAGCTGTTTGTACTTTTCATTAATGTTCACATGACATTGCAATTCATCTGATAATGTGACTTCACCAAAATTATCAAGTATAATAGTTGTCGGGTTATCAAAACCTGTAAAAAAAGTTCCATCTTCAAATAATTCTTTTATACTTTCCAAATTATAGCTAATTTCAAATTCCGAGTTATAACAGGCTATATTTCCGTCTTCGTATAATACTAAGTTTACTAAGTAGTTTTTGTCATTGCGTTTTATAAATATCGTAAAGCCTTTTCCTTCCTTTGTTTGATACCCGAATTCATTTTTTACATAAAAATCAATTGCTGAAGGAGAGTAACGTATCCTACGCTTTTCTAATAGCTCTGTTTCTTCGTTCGATATTTTATATATGTTATTTAATTTTGGATTAAGCTGCTTAATCACGTTATTAACATATTTATAATAGGTCCTTTTGTCATACTTCCACTTTGCCGATTTGATTTTATAACAACCTAATCCATGTATTGATATATTCTCACCTTCTGGAATCTGTGGAATAAGCCAGTTTATACGCAATTTTTCTTCAAGACTTTTTAAATCTACTAACTCCCAGCAATTAACCATTCCATCTTCATAGACATCTAAATTAATGTAGTAATATTGACCGTTCTTTATAATACCGGGAATCCTTGTGCCCTCTATGGCTTTTTGCCTTTTTATTCTTTGCATAATTGAGCTCCATTTCTGATATATTCCTAAAGTGAAAATCTAAATCTCACAGTTTTTTAACTATCCAACCTTTATATATTTGGGATCTATAAAATCAGCTAGCCACACTTTTTCATTTCCTTTATAAAACTCAATTCCTTCATTCCAAGCATCCCTAGCATTTATAATAAGTAAAGCAGGATGGTCATCTCTCCTTTTACCAACTTGTAGAGCCATATCTGTGCCAACAGCCAGGTGAACATACTGCCTTCCTTTAGGAATCAATCCCTTTTCCTTAATCATTGATAAGAATCGCCTTGTTGTTCCATGGTATAAAACTTCACGTGGCTGCAATGGTTCCTTTATTATCTTCTGAGGAATTGAATGCCCGTACAACGCTCTTATTCTTTCGCCCTCTACTTCAAATCTCTTCTTATCACAGTTTTCCACCACATAAATAATATCTTTAATATCTAACTCAGACCATTTCTTTTCCTCATGGAACGAGTATAGTAGTTGCTCAATATTTACCCACCCATGTTCATCAAGCTCCAGCTCATATTCCCATGGCGCATGCCTTAATGCATAAGACATCGCTTTGCTTAATCTTGTATAATCCATTTGTCATCAACATTCCTAAAAACATCATTTTTATCCACTATATTCCATCAGCTTATTAATTAATGGATGCTCCATTCAAGCTCGCGGTAGAACTCTGAATCCTCTCCATAAATTTGCCTTAGCCTTAAAACCGCTAAATTATAAGCTTCACTTATTAAATATCCCTCCAAAAGCCTTCTAGCCCATAGGCAGTATAAGGCACAACAAACCTGATTACATACATGACCGTGAGTAACAAGTGATTGTAAATGCGCATCATCAGTAAGTTCTTCATCTGAACCTTTATGCCAAAGTGCCAAGGGTAGAAATCTCATTAGAGAACCATTTCCTTTTCCCTCTGGAATTATATTACCGGATTCATAGGGAGACTTTCCATTTCTATATGCAATTAATGATCTGGCTGTTTGATTCCCTACGTCGAAAACTTTGTTATCCACTGCCCATAATCCGCAATCGTACCATTTTAGAAGTCTTGAGGCGAAATCATTTATATCCATTCTCCCACATGAAAGTAATGAGTCAAGAAGGCATAGCGCTTGTGCTCCATCGTCTGACCATGTACCTTGTAATACACTAGGGTGTGATCTCATAAAATTCAGAGGTGGTTGATATTCAATTCGTTCAAATTCTGGCAAATCTTCAGGTTCATTGAATTCATAAGGAACCCCCAGAGCGTCACCAATTAATAATCCCCATAAACCGCCTAATATTCTATCTTTTATTGTCATTACCTTTACTCCTTCACACCTAACGTTGGAATTACATTATTTAAGCAAAGCCTGCTCAAATACTCTTATCTTGGCTTTATCTGCAGAGTTATCATATATTGCAAACACAATTTTATCAAAAAGTAATTTATAGCCATCTTCAACCAATACCTTTCTAAAGTATTCTGCAACGTCCTCTGCTTTGTTCCTAAATACCCCACAACCGTATGCACCTAAAACTATGGCCCTATTATTATTTAAGGCAGCAATTAACAGAATCTTTTTAATTCTATTAATCATTACACTATGAATTTTTTCTATGTTTCCTTTTTCACGTTCCCGTACAACTCCAGCATTAACCGCAGGTGCTGTAATAAATGATACAAGGGACGCTTCATTGAGCAATTTGTTATTGTCATCCCTGAAAATCGGCACTTTAGGTGAGTAAATCATGTAATCAGAATAAAGGCAAGTCTTAATGCCCCAATTATAGTCATACATTTCTTTCATTTGAGAAATACATGGATAAAGGCCTGATGATCTTGCTAGACTTTCTTCCTGAGCTTGACTACCGCTTAAGAAACCGCCGCCTGGATTTTTAGCAGATGCAAAATTTAAACATACAACTTCATCGAACCCTTCATCTGCAACAAGTCTTCTTGCTGCACTTATTGTTGTCTCATCAGTTATCTCAATATTAGACATTTTAGGTTCTTTTTCATTTCTGATTTTCTCATGTTCATTCTCGATATTTGCAAAAGTATCAGGCTTATACAGTACAGTGCTGTTTATTGCAATTTTTAGGTCTTCTTTTATATCTACTGTTGCCCCTTTATGGTTTGTATAGAAACCTGATTCTAATATCTTCAATGTTTCAAGAGCAACCTTAGCTCTAACATCTCTATTTTGTGAATTATTCATTGTTAATACCTCCAACAAAACCACTAACTCTCATTTTTGAGAAGATCGTCCCTTAACTGTGTTAGTACTTCACCCAACCAGTTCTTTCCTCTCCATGTCCTTCTGTCTTTAATCCTTGGGTCGTCTTCCGAAAGACCTACACCCCAAATACGATCTACTGGACTTGCTTCCACAATAGTTCCTTTAGTTTCAAAGAGTTTTTGTTTTAGTTCAGGATTTTGTGAAAACTTAGCATAGTTGCCGTCATATACAATCTTTTTGCAGTTACTCTCCCACACTTCTTGCTGAAAGTTTTTTACCTTACGACCAAGAGCCTTATGCTGTGAAGGCATTTTCGCTTTCAGAATTTTTTGTGATATTTCCTCATCCCCAAATAATACGGCTTTCATATACATCATGTATTGTTCAGCACAGTTAAACTCAATTCCATTAATATTGAATTTCGCCATGTACCATTGTGAAAAAGGCGAATGTGATTTCCAGAAATAAGTGAACTTTTCCATCAAATTATTCCTCACTTTCTTGCTATAGGGTTCTCCAACTATGGTTAAATCTATATAATTTTGAGGGCCTATGTCCAGCATCCTTCGTAAATTGGTTTGTTTCAACTACCATATCTGCAATCTTTCTTCTAAACGCAGCAGCAAGAAGTTCTTTACCAAGTATAACCTCGTAGACTTGCTGCAACTCTGATAAAGTGAATAGTTCCGGCATCAGGTTAAATGCTATATCCGTGTACTCAATCTTATTCTTAAGCCTCTCAATTCCATATTCAATAATTTTAGCATGGTCAAAGGCAATTCCATTTGATTCTACTACCTCTCTTGATGTCTGTATTACCCTTCCCTCAACTATTTCAACTACTTTTACAGTTGTAGATAAGGCGTAAGTATCGTTCCAAAGATTAATTGAATACTGCTTTTCAGCGATATATCCTTTTTCAGTAATTGTTTTCTTTTCCTGAGTTATGTTATATCTAATATTGAACCATTTAGCATCATCTGCATCATCTCCTGCAACAATATTTAATTTGGCGCTATCTGCAAGAGCCATATACGAGCAACTGATTACTCTTGTTCTAGGATCTCTGCCAACATCTCCCCAAGTATATAATTGCTCCATATAAACATTATCAACATTTGTTTCAGTTTTAAGTTCTCTTAGCGCGGCATCTTCTACGCTTTCCTGCATAGATACAAAGCCTCCAGGTAGTGCCCATTGTCCCATAAAGGGGTGGTCTCCTCTTTTTACCATAAGAAGTTTTAGCGCTTTTTCCGGAAGCTTTCGATAATTTTCTTCCTCTTCGTTTACAACAGTAAAAATCAACATATCTACGGTAACAGACGGCCTTTCAAACATACTTGCGTCGTATTTTTCCAGAAACTCTTCCTCTGTTAAACCTTGTCTGTTTCTCAATATCTCTTTCAAGTTATCACCTATCCTATATAGAAAAGTAAAATAGCGTTCTTAAAAATTTGTTTTTAATAATATGTTTTTAACAATTTGTTATTATCATAATATCAGGATTTAATTTCCATGTCAATATCAATTTTATGGTTGAATTAAGTAATAGAAAACATCTCCAAACAAAAGATGTAGGCCAAAAACATTATTGGGGCATATAACAAAAGCAGCTAATGTACACATTCTTCACACTCGCTGCTTTCAATATCCTTATTTATTCGATGTATTTCAAGGTATTATCTTATAGATACTCCATAAAATTTAAGCTTTTTCTCAACATCATCCCGGATTCCAGGCGCAACCCGTAGCTCTAACCAGATACGTTCCTTCTCTTTGATACAGGTCAATGCACAAATGTTATCGTCTATCTTGATACAACAAGTGCAATAATGCATGAAATCTACGCGATCGAACATCTCTATTTCAGATACTTTTCGGACAAAGCATTCATATTCCTCTGGTGTGCACTCTTTCTTGCCAGACACGATACCCTTTATTGCTTTGCTTTTTCCACCAATACTTTCATCATGCCATCGGTCTACATCATGTAGGTTGAAAAGAAATAAATTGTCACAAGGTAAAATCTCATTGCCATACTTCCCGGCACGTTTTTGTGGTAATACTAACCCCTCACTAAGCAGACTGTTAATTGTCTTGGCAATTTTTTCTGAAACAAGTGTTATTCTTTCATATGCGTATAAGCTGCATGAATATGTACAACCATCAATAAAACCACCCGCGCAATCTATTCCTCCATCGATGCCTATTTCAGGAAAGCGTTCAGCCATTTTAGAATTTATATAAGCTGCATATTCAAATATAAATCCAGGACCACATCCAAAATCAATAGTAAAATGTTGAACTTTCATATTATTGATAAGTGCTTTATCATTGAAAACTAACCCCTCGGGTTCATAGTTCTCAACTACCTGCTCCTTACCAAAAGAAATTTCAAAGCTTACACCCAAGTCTGGTCCAAAATAAAGAGGACTAACTGTAGGATTCTTGTAATTATATACCCGCTCCTCCGCTCCAGGACGAGTTTTAGATATGTTATATAAATCTTTGCGCACCTCATGATAGAGTTTGTCAGGATGAATACAATTAGTATTAATAAAAAATGATTGAGTAGAAGGTCTTTCAAGAATCTCGCAGAGTTTGTCTATATCATCAGATTTATAACTTTCATTCCTATATTCTAAACTCTTTGAAGAGTTTTTTTGACCTTCAGAAAACGAAAGAGAAATATCCGAACTGCGATCAATTATTTTTAAGTTAATAAAATACCTCAGAACCTCAGATACCAACTCTCGCTGAGGAACTACAATATTATAAGTTGTAGATGAACCATCAATTTCATATCCTTTCCAATATGTGAACAATCAAACCATCTCCTTTTTAATGAATACAGGACAGTTATTTTCTCCTGCATTTATGTCATTGTGTATTCTCTCACAGATTGCCCTGCACCCACGGCAAACATTTAAACAACTGCAGCTTTTGCAGTTTCCATAAATACATTCCTCACCTTTTCTAAGCTTTTCAAGGTCGGGTGAATTTATCCAATATTCCATTATATCCTGCTCCTCTGAAACCAAGCTCATATGACTGCATGGTTTAAATCTGCCACTTGGATCTATCATCATGAATCTACGTCCAGCACCACACCCACAGTTGATAGTATTTATTTGATTGCCGTAAAGGTGGCACAGAATATTTGAGAAGGCAGAATCAATTTTGATTTTTATGCCGCTGATCTTTCTAATCACAGCCACAAGAAAGTTAAAAGCCTCATTAGTCAGTACATACTTCCCATAATCCTCCCTCATCGAAGGCTTATACCGCAAAATATTGATATTGTCAGCCTTCAGTCTTTTAGCATAAGTGACTACGTTTTCAAAGTCATGCACATTATCCATTCTTGCAACCCAGTTTATCCCGAATAACACATTACTCCCAGCTAGTATATCAAGCGCTGAAATTGCTTTATCAAATCCATCACGAGAGTTTGAATTTATTTCTTTTGTAGACCCATTCAGTGATACCTGTATATGGTTGACACCGGACACTTTCAGATCTTCAAGCAGTTCTACTGTCAGTCCATAGCCACTTGTAGTTATTGTACATGCCATTCCGCATGATGTTACCTTTTTTACGAATGTAGGTAAATTCTTAACTAACAAAGGCTCACCGCCACCCAAAGCTATTTGAAATACCCCTAAAGCTTTTGCCTGGTCTATTATACTAGAGAATACTTCAAAAGACATTTCCGTATCCTGTGAAGTATCTTTATAGCAATGTGGGCATTTTAGTGGACAAACTGTAGTTAAATCAATATGTATAGACTCGGGAGCAGCAAAGGATCTCAAGGGTGCACTGACATTTTCTGTTTTTTCAATTTCTTTAAGCAAGCTCTGCATTTCATATCCTGATATATCTGTAGGTGCTAATTCAAGGTCAATTAATCTGGATATAAACTCATTTTGAAGTCCAGTTTCGAGGTAAGCTTTTAAGCTATATAGTTCATTACTAGAAATAGCAGCAGTAATACCATTATCAGCATTAAATACCATCAACGTGCTGGGTTCAGCTCGGCAAATCATAGATATCCCTTCTTCTTTTTGCAAATTCTATATCTTATATACTTTTTCTTCTTTCCCAGCATATAAACTCTTGATTAATCGTCGATGACATAGAATCAATATACTTTTGAAAATCAAAACCATCAAACTTTGAAACTCTTTCATACACTTCGTTGTAGCCTTCTGCCTCAGAAGGAATGAGAACCCCTTTCCCTTCTTTGAAAAGCACAAGAAAAACGTCATCAGCAAATGGACCTTGATCAGTTGTTATAACTGATATCTTAATAATTTCATCCCAGAGAGCTGACTCAATTGACCCATTTGCATGTTCAACACTTAATCCTTCATCATTACAGAAAGCCTTTGACTTGTGTGTTTTTTCGTTATCCACAGTTTGTTTTGTTCCGTTTCCTTCAGATTGATTATTTGCCTTCTCTACATTCTTATTTCCACTAAACAAATTTCTAAAATATCTGAACATACTACACCTTCTCTCAAATTTTACACATCTAAAAAGTTCACAACTATTTAGTGAAATCCCTTAAAACCCTATCCCATTCTTCGATATATCTTTGTTTCCTTACCCTGAACCAAACAGGAAACTCTATACAACAAGGACCTTCGCCTTCCATAATATATACATAGTCTCTTTTATCCCATATCAATATTTGCCAGGATTGCTCTAAATCATCAAAGGGTCTATCTATAGTGCCTAGTGGAATATTTGCAATTTTCATAGTTTCAAGGTCTTTTTCAGCATGATCCCACCACGGAAATGATGCAAGCAATCCATACATTGGGCTAACATAATAAAGATGATATCCAAATGCTCCTCTTTGCTGTACCAGAATACTAAAGTCTTCTATTAGGGGAAATTCCCTCAAGTCTAATTTAACAAGTTCTTGTGAGTAATTATTGCTTGATAGTTTTATTTGTCTTTCATTCTTGTATACCTTTTTTGAACTCATTGTTTCCACCTATAAAAATGTTTATTAATAATCTGTTGCCAATTACGCTTAACTACATCAGCTACCAATCTACACTTATCACACTAATATTTAGCAATTATAATGGTTTTCCGTTTAAGATTTCTTTAGCAAAATCTAAAAGTACTATGTTTTGTTTTCTCTGAAATAATCATCTGCTATTTTTGTCAATTCGCGTCTTATCTTATCGTCATTTATAAGAAAATCAATAAAGAACTGCTCAACTTCTTTATCCCTATAGCAGGAAAGGTATTTCATAACACTTTCCCACATAAATAAATATCTTTCGGATTTTCCCAGCTTTAAAGCAAGTTTCTTAGCTCTATTCTTATCCTTTACAGTTAATGCATTAAAAGTCATATCTAAATCATCTTCGTAATCTCTTCTTTTAAGCGTAAGTAATTCCTCAATTCTTTCATCGGATAAATCTCCAGCCATTTGAATAGAAGCCAGTCCTTCTACAGTTGGAAAACACTTGGCCTTTTGATTGAATTCATCTGCCCATACATAATTATCCCATATGTCATTAATTAGTGCCAAGTATTCCTCAACACCTTTGGTGTCAGGCTTTATCGACTTCATAAAGTTGTCATAAACCTTTTTCCTTATACTTCTGTCGATGTCATCAGCATTTATACTATAACCACCAAACATAGCAAATTCCTTATTCTCCTGTACATATCTTGCCCAACCGTTCATGGGTACAATTGTCATACAGCTAAATTCTTTATCTTCTAAAAGGCAGGCAGTCGCTCTATGGTGTCCATCTAATAATGCACAAAGGTATCCGTCTATGTATATAGCTAATCCACACAATGTTTCGCCATCTCGTAATTTTTCCCTGTAGAACTCAACCTGTTTCTCATTGAAACATTTTGGTGTTTGAGTAGGTAACAAATAAGCAGGATAACCCGCAGAAACATGAAATTTATAATATGTATCGCAGGTGCTCCATAAGCTCTTAGGTTTATTTTTAACATCCCAAAAGAAACCGCCTACACCATTTGTAGGATATAAGTTAATCTTAGATACCATATAAATATTTTCTTCCAGCAACCTTAAAATAGGGGTTATTTCAAATACGTTTTCTTCTAATGTTGCATTGTTGCCTCTTATACTTTTTATCATCTCTAATGTTTTGGGATCAACAGTATCAATTCCATACCCCGCAGAGATAAGCTTTTCACACGTTGGGCAGCAATAATCATCTTCGTGCCACTTTACTAAAGGTATATCATTTAATAAAAGAAATTTCTTTACTAAACCCTTTTCGGTTTTACCATTTACCAATTTCAGTTTTCCCAGCCCCGATTCTATATAAAACAAAATGGCTTCACTATCCCATGGTACATCTTTGGATGCAATATGTTTTAATATATTAATCGTCGGTGATTCTGAAAATAATCTATCAAATATTTTCATTAATGAGTTTTATCCTCCTTTAAATTGATCCCAACTCTCCAAAGTAAATATTACATATCACTTTAGCGAGTATTTATAATGCTCCCACAGGCGAGATCCACGGAGTTTATCTACCAATAGCATACCACTTTTATTATAAAGTGAAGGCTGCTTATTCAGTCTATACACAAATTAATCATCAGAAGCTTTAAAATTATAGATCGGTCTAACTATCTTGCTGATTTCAACAGAATCCTGAATGTTAGCAATGATCTCATCCATAGACTTATAGGCAAATGGGGCCTCATCCAGAGTATCTATGGACAGCGAGGTTGTATAAATACCATCCATTGATTTTTTAAACTCCTCTAATGAAAGGCTACGCTTTGCTTGCTTTCTGCTCATCAACCGCCCAGCACCATGAGGCGCAGATTGGTTCCAGTCAGCATTACCCTTTCCTGTTGCAATAATGCTTCCATCCCTCATGTTTATAGGAATAATTACGACTTCACCTTTTTTTGCAGATATGGCCCCTTTTCTCAGAATCATTTCATCGAGATCGATATAGTTATGTATAGTCGTAAAACTATCTGCCACATTAAAGCCCATTTCACAGATAATCACCTCAGCTATAGCCATCCTGTTGTATTCGGCAAATTTCTGAGCAATACGCATATCAAAGATGTAGTTATCAAAGGTTTGACCTTCGACATAAGCCAGGGCACTGTTCATTTTGGTTTTTCCCTTTTCTATTTCTGCCTGGATTTCTTTAGCTCTTCCTTGTGACTTTAATTCAACAATAATTGAGTCATTACTTTTCCTAATAATCTCTTTTGCTGCTCTGTCCTGATAATATTCGGCAATTTGTTTTCCTAAATACCGACTACCCGAATGCACTACCAAATATATATTTTCATTCTCATCTTCATTTATTTCAATGAAGTGATTCCCCCCTCCCAGGGTGCCAATGCTTAAAGATGCCCTTTTCAGGTCAACGTGTTCCTTACATTTTAAGATGTCAAGGTCTATAAGCTCCTTGTATTCATGCGGTGTTTCACGAACATCAAATCCACTTGGAACATAGCTTCTTATAACCTTATCAAGCTTATCAAAATCAACCTTTGTTTTTTCGAGCATGCTGACAAACATCCCGCAGCCAATATCAACGCCAACCAGATTAGGGACAATCTTATCTTTTATGGTCATGGTTGTTCCAATCGTACATCCTGCACCTGCATGAGTATCAGGCATGATCCTGATCCGACTACCTTGCACAAACTCCTGACTGCAAAGCTCCAGTATTTGTTCAGCTGCCTTTTCTTCCACATTATCAGTAAACACTTTAGCAGTATTATATTTTCCTTTGATTTCTATCATAACCTCACCTCTTATATCACAAATCTCCATTGCTAAAAATTAATTAATAGCAAAGGAGACTGCTAACACTATATTTATAATCTCATATTCAGCATTTTTTGTCACCGACTTTATTAGACAGCAGAGTATTTAGCTGTTCAAGCAGGCTGCCCCCGCCAGTTAGTGAAACATTGCCGATTTTCTCGCAAATTTTCTCCAGGAACTCGAGCTCTTTCAGCCTGTAAAGCGTCTGGTTTTCCTCCATTAGCTTTGCAGTATTTAAAAGGCTCCTTGTTGAGGCAATTTCTTCCCTTCTGGTAATAACATTTGCCTGTGCTTTCTTTTCAGCTATCAGTACAGTATTCAATATATCCTTTACATCTCCAGGCAATATGATATCCTTGACACCGGCAAATAGGAATTCTACACCGAAACTACCGCTTTTCTCCTTCAATTTCTCAAGGACATAACTTCCGATTTCCTGTTTTTTCAAAAGAAGATCATCAAGCTTCAAGGCTCCCACATACTCTCTCAAAATTAACTGCAGAACTATATAAAGCTGTTCCTCAAAGGATTTTATTTCAACAACCTTTAACGGATCTATTATCCTGTAATGGCACACAAAATTTAAGCGTAATGTGATTTTATCCTCCGTCATAATTTCCTGACCGGTCATATCTAACTGTTGTTGCCTCAAATCTACATTCTTTACTGCAACATGCACAGGACTTTTCCAAAAGAAATACCTTCCAGGTTCCAAAGTTTTCTGTATTACATTGTTATAGTAAAGGATGCCTTTTTCATGATTCCCCACTTCATAGAAGCCCACATAAGTCGCAAGTTTAGGACTATTGTAAATGGAAGCATCAATATCCGGTTTTACTTCAGGATTTCTGATGTCCACAACAATGAAATCATGCTTTTTGAGAACATTCCAGTATGCATATTTACCTGATTTAAGTACATCCACAAGCTTACCATCTTCAAAATGAATGGCAATCTCATTATCCTGGACATCAATCACTGTAAGCTCCTTTGAAAGCTCCTGGTCTCCAAGGAACAGATTTATATTTTTACCTGCTGCATCAAAAGCTTTATTTACATCAGACACAACAGCACTATATTTTATAAATGGATTGAGAGAGTGCTTTCCAGGCTTCAAGCATTTAATATAGTTTCCGTCCTGAACAATAAACCTCTTTCATCATTTTTAATATTTACCTTCATTTTGACCCATCCTTTCGATAAACTAATAATTTTTGAACCTTTTTCAAGAATCCTCCCGTAACATCGGCGGAGTGCTGCTTGAGGATATTACTCACAGATCGTTATACATGGCTGCATCTAAAATTTCAGGTTTGCCTGATTACTTTTGATGCAGGATCATGCACAAGGATAGGCTTGTCATATCCGGTATCCGCACACTTCAGAGCTTAAGTTCTGGTGCTTTTGCAAAATATCTACAAAAGCCTGAGGATTCTCTCCAAAGATTCCTGTGAATTTCATCGGTTAACAGCCGATTGCTAAACCATAGCACTCAGATTCTAAGTCTGATGGGGATTCGAACCCCTTTTCCATTGCCTTATGCTCTACCGCTGAGCTAATTACTTTACAGTAATGGAGGAATCGAACCTCCGACACTAAGGTTTTTGAGTTCCAACTTTCCAGGCATACCTTTTATAATAAAAATAAAAGGCACCGCGAGACCATTTAAAAATCTCTACATAAGGAACAGGAACAATATTAGTATACGGGAATAAATTGCCAGTTAACAGACAAAAAGTTTGCAACCTTTGTCTTGTTGCAAACTTTCTAATCATTATATAAACTTATAGATTTTTTTACTCTTTTTACAATCTCATCAGAAATTCTTTGTGGAGAAACAACTCTCACATAGGGTCCCAGTGAAATAATACTTCGTATGAGGTTTTCCTCTTCAAACAAATAATAATTGAGCCGTATTTCATATTTATTTTTCCCTAAGTCTCTCGAAGTCCTCTCCATTCCAGAAAAGCACATAAAGCACCTTTCCATAGCTGCCTTTTTATCTGTTACCTCCAAAATCACCGGTTCTTCTGAATATTTTTGTTCAAACAACAACTTTTTCGCAGTTTCTCTATCTATATTTACTTCTTCATCTACTATTCTGACATCTGACAAGGTAAAAATGTTAGCCATTATAGGACGATTATCATCCAAAGAGTACATAGAGACTCGGAATCGCGCATCCCTCATGGAGTACTCAATACTGACAGGCAACGCTAACTTATTACTGTAAACATTACCTTTCTTATCAGTATTGCTATATCTTATGGGGCGTTCTTGTATGAGTGCATCCAGTATAAGCCTGAAGTTCTTTTCATAGAGCTCCTGCTGAGTAATTTCCGGCAATTTTATTATATTGGTCATTTCAAAATATTCATCTTTTATAGGGGAATCAAAGTCGCAAAGTTCCATTTGAAGTTTCCCAATTGTTTGACTACTTAGAAGCATTCTTATTTCATCTTTCTCCAGAACTGCCTTAAGCCAAGCTTTTTCAAGTTTTGTAAACCTAACCGGAACAGGTGGCTGGTCATTCCGCTTCGCTTCATTGGCTGGCCGCTCTGTTTCACTCCGCTGCTCGCTATGCATCCTACTCGCCATGCATCCCGGTTTCCCCGCCTTTTCTATAGAAGGATAGAACATACCTTCCTTTTCAGTTAAAAGGTTTAGATTCTCACCTTCATTACATCTATTTAAAATAATGTCTGCAAAGGATTGTTGATTCTTCCCGATAACCTTCTGCTCAAATTCTCATTCATCGATTAACTTTAATATTTCGCCTTTCGCTTTCCCATCTGCACATTCATTGATGATTCTGAATACCAACTGAAAGTACCTATTTTTCACTTCATTAAACAATTCCATAGGCTAAAAGCATCTCCTTCCAGTCGTTCAGAAGTCTTTCTGCAAGTTCTGCACTCTCCAAGACCCTAACATACCCAGCGTATCCTCTGATCCAAGGGATAATTTCACCGCTGTCATTGACCTGCAGGCTCACGTGATAGCGTCCATTTTCAATTTTCTCCAAGGTTCCATTGGGAGCTTCGCTCATGATTTTTTCTACAATATACCGTTCATTCTGTTCATCAATAATAACTTCAAGCTTTACATTCTCAGGTTCTTTCCCCTCATCAAGTGATACGCTGGACCAACTGCAACACATCAGCTTTGTATATTCTTCATCAAAGTCCGATCTTTGGAATGCTTCCTCTAAGATTTCTACGTTTTCTATTCTATCAAGTCTTGATACTATACACTTGCCATAATTATTGAAAGAGATCAAATAAAATCTCCCATGTCGCACATCATACCTTATTTTATATGGACTTAAAACCTTACTGCTGTTACGATTGTCTTGGTTCTTTGGCGAATGATAATACAGCTTTACTTTGCTTCTCTGATGAATAGCCTTCAAAATCTCCCATAACACCTGTTCTTCTATTACCGGATGAAAATGTACATGCCTGTAGTTAAAGAAGTTGATATCTTTACTGTTAATTTTCCGCTCATAGCGCATATAATCCTTGAGGGTTTGATCAAGGTAGTAGCCTGCTGTTACAGGAAACATAATGTTTTTATACAAACTGACTGCAGTATGTAATTCTACAAGTTCATCATTATTAAGTGTCTGGAGTATATCCGGAGATATAGAATAGTATTTTGTCCTCTTTACTACTTTGCATGACAGAATACCAATGCTTTCACGCATTTCTGCAAGCTTTCTTTCAATGGTCTTACTGCTGATTTTGTCAAAAGATATCAGGCCTTCATCATTCAGTCCATTTTCTATAGTACTTAGTGAGCAGGAAATGCTTTTTGCCTGAATATACATTAAAATATGAAAGTAGGTCAATATATCCGTCCTTGTAAAACTCTTGGTCATGTATGTATTTATAAGAAAATTATCGGTATGTCTCATGAAATCATATGATAGACTCAAGAGCTTATACCGACCATCTTTTTCAAACTTGATATACTTCTCTTCGACATACTGCTGAATACGACGCATTTCATAGCTGACTTTCCTTGAACTGACATTTCTTTTGTTCTCCAGCCCGTCTCTCGAAAAACATCCATAAAGGAAGCAATCTCTAAGAATATCCCGTATTATGTTGTAATTCTTGATAAAGTCGTTAAACATTCAATATCCCTCACAAAATATATGTCCTAATTCTATCATAAGCAATATTGTAACAGAATTAAACCATAAAAAATACAAAAGGTAGATTTGCCAATCCTGAGCAATTAATTTTGAGCTTTATACCACCAAATGTCCTCTCTTTTCTGCAAGCATAATTGTAGCTTCTATACCTGAATTAAACTGAAGATAATCACTTTCAATACCGTCACTGAATATCACTCCACTCTCAGGCATTTGGGATAATATCTTTAATGGACAGCCTTTAGTTACCTTTCCAAAAACGATATCTGCTTTTGAAGTTCTGCTTGGGAAAGGCTCACGCACAGAAAAATACAAATAATCTATATTCCACTCAAGCTTTCTTTCCTGCTGCATCTTGATTTTTTTATCAGAAATTCTGTTTACAATATTTGTAGCACCTGCAAGTATACTTTTTAGCCACCCAGTTGAACCAAGTCCCGTGGATACTATCACTCCACTTGAAGATTGGTATTCATGCCTATCTCCAAGCTGAATATGATATCTTGAGGACACATGTGTCCTCTGACCGATGAACAGATCATTAACAGCGTAAATAGTCTGACCATCATTTAGTATCGCCTTCGCCATGGAAACCTCTTTGACTTGTCTCCTCATCTTGAAAACATCCTGAATGACCAGCTTCAAGTCAGCAACCTTAAATGGAAGCAGTACGCCATCCCATCTGGCAGGGTCAGGGTTAACTCCAATCAGCAACTGGTTTGTAAGATACTTTAATGTATTTGCCACAAGCCCATCCTGACCCACAACCACTACAATATCATTATCACCGAATATGAAATTGGAAACATATTCCCTGTCAACAACCTGAACCCTGCCAAGCGACTCCAATTCGCTGTGCGCTTCAGATACGACCTTCTTATATTGTTCATCTTCAGTAATATAATCTGAAAAATCACTGCCAAGATGTTCAATATAAAACTTGGCCTGAGCTATGGTATTATACCTAGTAATCAAATCTTCAAGCCGTGTTTTTCGTTTTATAAGGACTATTTTATTCTCTGTCAGTCTGTCCATAATCATTTTGTTCCTTTTAGAAGTTCTTGTAGAAGATCAGGTGAAATATTTAGCTGTCCTATTTTCTCAGCATTTTCAGCTAATCCTTGGAAAGCCATTGCAATTAATTTGTTTGGCTGCATGTTCATATTGGCTAGTGATTGAATAACATTTGGTTCTATACCTTCCAAAGCTTTCATTACTGCTGACAATTCATAAGCCTTTGCATCAGCTTCTGCTTTAGCATTTTGCACAGTTATCTCAATAAGACTCTTTTTCTTCTCTTCCAGAGATGTATCAAAGTTCATTTGTTCTTCTTTTAATTGGTTTTGTTTTTGTTGGACTGCCCTCTCAGCTTCCAATTGTGTTTCCCGGACTTGCTTTTTCTTGTTTTCTATCGCAATTTCAGTATTAAACTCGTTTTCCTTAACACGCCTTTCTTGCTCGATTGAAGCATTTCGCCTTTCATATAGAGCTTCGTCCGCTTTCTTTAAAATTTGTTCCCTTGCCTGTGCCTCCAAGGCTCTTGCAGTCTCCTTATTCGGGAGTATTGCAAGTATGGAAAGTCCCAATATTTCAATACCTAGAAGACTTACTTCTTCATTCTGCTTGATTTCATTAATAATACCTTGTGCCAGCTTTTCACTGGATTTGACTGCATCTCCAAGCTGTAGACTTTCAAGATGCTTCTTTGTTAGTACTCTGACGATATTAATAACTCTTTGTGGCAGTTTTTGAGGATCATCAGACACATAGCCTCTCCGCTTTATATCATAGGTATAATTAAGAAGCTGAGCGATATTTTTTTGATCCACAATCCTAAAAGTTACTTGTCCTTGTACCGTAACAGTCTGAAAATCAGATGTAACCTCTTCAAAGATAAACGGCGCATCTACACTGCCTACAGGGACAACAACAATTGAAGTTGTAGGTGCATAGTAATAAAACGAGACACCTGAGCCTTCCTTTACAATTTTGCCGTTTCTGTACTTCAATACATATTCTGTAGGCTGAAATTTGATAAACCTAAAACCGAACATAGTAGACCCCCTTTTATTAATCACATATTTTTTCAATTACAACAATACATGTACTATCTGGCAGCCTTGCCGGATTTCTATCAGTATCAAAGAATTCAATTTTCTGTGACAAGGCTATTGTATAGCCGTCTTGCAGAAAATGCTTGAACTCTATTATTTTAGCCTCTTTGCCTAACACAGAAAGTATAAATTCCTTAAATCCGCTTGGAGTAAAGTATCCAAACTGCTCGTTCACCTCATGGACGTATGACTTTTCTCCCCATGTATAGGTATATAAAAATTCCATTGCATCGTTTATCGGCATTAGCATCTCATTCTGTCCAACTACAGTGTACTCAATCCCCCTACCCTTGAAGTCCTTTGCATACCTCTCAAGGAATTGCATTCCCTCCTCTGATAGAAACTTTATGATTCTTTTTTCACATTCCGGCTCTGTCATAATACCATCACGTATAATAATCCTCCCACCAGCCGGCAGAACCTCAAATACACTTTTGAATGCAGCAGCTAATGTTTCATGATTAAACTTTCTTCCGTTGTATTCGATATAGGAGAACAGTTCATGCAGGATAGAACAGAAGATTACCGTATCGACACTCCCTATTTCAATATACTCACCTAAATTAAGGGCATCTCCGTATAACACATCCCATTTCCTGTTTTCCAAATGCTTTTTCTTTTTCAAGCTATCCAGTACATTCTGTGCAATATCGACTCCTAAAACCTTTTTCTCCGGATACCTTTCCTCTATAAGGTCCATCAGGGCTCCGCCTCCCGGACCAATATCAATAATACTGGTGCCACTGATGTAATCAAGTATGACTTTCTTGTAGTCTATAGTCTGATTCATAGTTGCAAGATATTTCTCTTCTTCATAAAAGCGGTCATATTTATCCTTTCTCAGGCCGAACAGGTCAAATAGCAGGATGATGGCACTTTCATACAACACATCGGATTTCTCAGCCTCAATACAGAATTCGATAAGCTTTGTGCCGGCCGCTGAAAACCTGAAAGAAAAAAACACAGTATCATCCAAGCTTTCATGGAAGGTTACCTCATGCGCAACGTGCAGGTTATCTTTATAGCTTCCTTCCAATATATCCTGTATTGTGATATCCGCAAGATACTTTTCAATGATCCGTTTTTTATAAATATTAACTCGTTTCTTCCCTTCATGCTGGTAGTAAATAGCCTTCATCAACCATTCAAAGCTGATATGTTTAGCTTTGAATAAATTTACTTCCTGCGTAATGAGCAGAAATGCCTTTATAAATTCTTCAAATGAAAAATCAAATAGCGCAGCCTCCACATACCATAAATCAGCCATTTCAAGCAACTTAGTTATTTTTTCTATGATCCTCGGATCAAAAAGAATCTTTTCATATTCTGCATCAAAATTCTCGCCGTTACTAATAGATACAGCTCTTAAACGACTTATTCTTTCCTTGACCTCATACTGTTTATCAAACTTCCCTTTTATAACATATCCGATTACCTCGCACACCTGTTTGCTTATATCTGTCCATATACCTTCATCAACTGCAGTCACAATACAATAATTGAGTGCCTTTAATATTTCTTTCAACTCGGTAGCTGACATTTTATTGTCTTCAACAAGTTGGTAGAGTGGTTTGTTATCCGTAAGTGGCACCTCTCCTCTTATGTACTGTCCTATCAAGCCATGAGTTTGAATAAGGTTGTGTACTATCCTCTTGATTTCAGGGTTTGATTCTTCAGATTGCTCTAGATAGATTTCTGCAGAGCCAATATTATGGGCAAAGAGGTTGAACCCTTTATTTATCCACTGTTTCCTTTGATGCGCAAGCCCAGATTTGGCAACCTCAGACCATTTTAATGTCTCTTCAATTATATAGGCTTGGTCCTCACTTAGCTTCAAGGTTGCAAGTGCTTTAAGTGTTTTTTCTACATAGTTTAGTACGTAATTATTTCTCATTTCCTCAAGGGAGTTAAGACGTTCAAGATTGATATTGCTCTCTGATGTTAATGCTAGATACTTGAGCCATTTTTCGCTTTTAAGCACCTTCAGATCGCCATTCTTTATTCTTTCTATAGCTGTTAAAGATTTCAATGTAACACCTCACCACGTATACGTTCTATGGCAAATGCCAGTATTTTAGCATGATCGAAGGCAATTCCCTTCGTATCCAGAATATCACATTTCACATTTTTGTTATACAATGAATCAGTTGCTACCCTATCAAGCGTAGCAGTAAGCTTAGTATTTTCATTTGTTAGTACAAGGCTGTATTGCTCTTGTGTTGTATTTCCATTTATTATTTCTTGTGTGGATGTATCGAGTTTCATATATTGAATATCAAACCACTGCGCATCAATGGCATCCTCACCAAATTGCATTTGAAGATTTTTCCCCTCAGTCAATGCTATAAAGGAACAAGAAACAATCCAACCTCTAGGATCGCGTTTCGGTTCACTGAACACTTGGAGTTGTGACAGGCAAACTTCCGATATTCCCGCTTCTTCCTGTAGTTCACGATATGCTGCTTGTTCTACTGATTCGCCAGGTTTTACAAAACCACCAGGCAAAGCCCAATTATTCATGTATGGGTGTTCCCCACGTTTTATCAGAAGAACAGAAAGTCGTTTCTCAGATAAATCATTACACTCATTCATCTCACCATTATTTAAAGCAAATACAGCTATATCAGCTGCAAGAGATGGCCTTTGATAATCTTCAATTCTATATGCCTTTAAAAACTCTTTTTCACCTTCAGAACGTTGATCTGCCTTATTAAAAAGTTCCGTTAGCTCTACTTTTGACTTATCTGAATAAAATAGCGGAATAACACCATTGATATAATCCGCACCTCGTTTTGTCAGGAAAATCCTGTTTCCCTTTATTTCCATTAGCCCTTCCTGTGTAGCAAACTCAACTTCATTCTTAAAATGCTCTAAAAATGAAACACCAAATCTATTATGAAACGCTTCCAAATCTACAAATCCAAAATAAAAAGCAACTGATACCATTTTAGCTATAGATTCTTCCTTCGGTAATCTATAAATGTCCTGTACTGGGAATTGATTATTTTCTATTTTATTTTGATATTTTGCTAACTGCTTACTTGCAGCACCTTCATTATATGCCAGGTAATCCATTCCAAACGATTGCGCCCCCAGTCCCATTCCCACATAGGGAATTCCATTAATCACACGCTTTGTCAGGTAATCGCTTGTTCCGTAATCATCTTTTACTTTACTGAATGTATTTTTACCCTCATTTGCCATATAGCCATTTTCAAGCAATATTTCATATGCCAAACGATACTGACATATTATCTTATACAAAGATACCCCGTCTGCTTCCTTTTCTAATTTTGTTCCTTTGTAACGGTTACGGTACAGTGTTATGTATTCAGGGTTTAAGGAAATTGCATAACGAATTGTATTTTCGAATTCCTCATTACTTTGATGTAGAAAGCCATACATAAGATCAATATTGAATTGCTTAAACCCAGCTTTTCTAATATTTTGCGTGGCTTGTTCATATATATGGGTTGTTCCTTCTCTTCCCAACTCGTTTAGCAGTTTTTCAGAAACGGTTTGAATACCCATACTAATTCTTTTATATCCCATCTCATAAACTTCTAAAATTTTTTCAGGTTCTTTAGCAGCAATAACCGGGGTTGTCTCTATACTGAAAATAACATTATCTTGTATGTTAAATGAATTTGTAATAGCTTCTGTAATTTTCTTCAAATTGCCTGCTGACAATTTTGTTGGAGTTCCCCCTCCCATATCAAATCCTACAATTTTTTTGTCCTTCAATATCGCCTTATACATTTGAATCTCTTTTAGAAGCAACGAAACATATAGATCCTCAGTACATATATCAACATCCTGCAATACAGCATATTCACAAAAATTGCATCTTACCTTGCAAAATGGTATATGTACATAGAGACTCAATTCGTCTGCCTTTGCCCATTCCGAAGTCAGAAAATTTTGTATTTGCGATGGGTCATTAATACGATATTCCATAAATGATTTTGGAGTCAAAGGATATGCTGTATTTGCATAGTGATGATACAACAGTCCATTTTCAAATATTAGATTTGCGTTCATATTCGTCCACCTTCTTCTAAATTATTAGGCTTCCTTTAGTTCTTATTAAAAGCTCCCACAAATTTCTAGATATTTTCTATATGTATCCTCATCGAAGCAAACCATCAACACCTTCTCAATACTTGAATCTGTTTCAAGGAACCTCTTAATCTCATTAATGGCTATCATTGCTGCCTTTTCTACAGGAAACCTGTATGCGCCTGTACTTATTGACGGATAAGCTATGGTTCTTACACCATTTTTAACCGCTAGTTCTAAAGAATTTCTATAGCATGTTGCCAAAAGTTCGTCTTCTCCTTTATTTCCTCCCTGCCAAACAGGTCCTACAGTGTGGATAACCCAATTAGCGGATAATTTGTACCCCTTTGTTATCTTAGCTTGACTGGTTTTGCAACCATGAAGTTCCCTGCATTCCATAACCAATTCCGGTCCTGCCGCTCTGTGGATGGCTCCATCCACACCACCGCCACCAAGTAGTGAAGTGTTAGCCGCATTTACTATCGCATCAACATTCTGCTTCGTTATATCACCTTTAATCACTTCAAATCTATCTATCACAACAAATCCCTCCATTTTATTTTACAGAATACTCTTGCAGTAGTCTTTCTTTCATCTCCCATAAAGGCTTTGACAAGTCGACATAGTATTTATGAGGATTTTCAAACCTTTTGACTTCATCCCATAACGTATCAATCTGCTCTTTGCAATAGCTCTTTATAACTTTCAATTTAGGACTTTCATATACACAAGTTCCTTTATCAAAAATCTTAGTCAAAAGCCTTTTAGCATAGAAATTTGTTACAGTCTTTCTCTTCCATGTATACTCAGGATCAAATAATTCATAAGGCTTGTTCTCATCTATAGTTTCTTCGTTAGTTGTTAGCACATCCGCTATTGCTTTCCCAGTCTCTTTATCAAAAAGCCTCCAAGTATTTTTGAATCCAGGATTGGTAATTTTGCCTACATTCTCGCTAAGCTTTATCTTGGGAACTATTTCACCATTTTTCTCAACAGCCACCAGCTTGTAAACCCCACCAAATACAGGCTCTGACTTGGAAGTGATAAGACGTTCACCGACACCGAACAAATCCACCTGCGCACCTTGCATAAGAATATCCCTGATAATAAATTCATCCAAAGAATTGGATGCTACAATCCTGCAATCTTGGAAGCCTGCTTCATCCAACATTCTCCTTGCTTCCTTTGACAGATAAGTAATATCTCCGCTATCTATTCTTATACCCTTGGGCCTGAAGCCTCTTGGAACTATTTCTTCATTGAATACTTTTATAGCATTAGGAATACCGGATTTCAGTACATTATAGGTATCTACAAGGAATGTGCAATTCTCAGGATAGACCATAGCATAAGCCCGAAAAGCCTCAAGTTCCGTTGAAAACATCTGAATCCAGCTGTGAGCCATTGTACCTATGACTGGAATATCAAAATCTCTCTCAGCAATAGTACATGCTGTTCCAACACAGCCTCCTATGTATGCTGCTCTAGCTCCATAGATAGCTCCATCATAACCTTGAGCTCTTCTTGACCCGAACTCCATAACGTCTCTTCCTTGCGCTGCTCTAACTATACGATTTGACTTTGTAGCTATCAGACTCTGATGGTTTATCGTCAGCAGGACCATTGTTTCTATAAACTGAGCTTCAATAACAGGACCGCTAACCGTTATTACAGGTTCATTAGGGAATATTGGAGTTCCTTCAGGTACAGCCCAAACATCACAGCTAAATTTGAAGTCTTTAAGGTATAGTAAAAATTCTTCACTAAACAACTTTTTGCTCTGTAAGTACTCAATATCCTCATCGTCGAAACTAAGATTCTTTAAGTACTGTATAAGCTGCTCAACCCCTGCCATTATCGCAAATCCACCATTATCCGGCACCTTTCTGAAAAACATATCAAAATATGCAATTTTATCTTTTAGACCGTTCTGTAAATACCCATTTGCCATGGTTAATTCATAAAAATCAGTCAACATTGTTAAGTTCATCTTGTCCATTTATTCCACCCCCGCAACCACTTCTATTCCATTAATCATCATATTATACAATGCCATTGCATTCATCATATCCCCGTTATGTGTTCCAAAATCATAGGTTTCAACCGCATCTACAGGAACAATAACTCTGGCTTTTTTATTTTGCATATTAAACCAAGTCTTTAGTGTTATCGCAAATTGTTGAACACATATATCTGTACAATCACCGGTAACAATAAAAGTATCAATTTTATTGTTTTGTTCAAACCATTTTTGGAATTCCTCTTCAAGGAAGCCGTTTGTAGAATTCTTTGGAATAAGAGTGTAGCCTCCTACTTCTTTGATTTCATCAACAATTTCTCCCTCGTAACTTCCCATAATGCAATGCGCTGGATATGCATCAAATTCTGGTGAAGCGACCGTATGGCAATCTGCAAATGCAAGCTTTGAAATCTCCAATTCATCGCACATCCTTGATAGCTTTGTTATTTTAGGTATTAGTTCTTCAACTCTGGAGCTTTTTAATGCTCCTCCCCTAGCAAAGCCATTTATCATATCAACAATCACAAACGCTGTTTTCTTGCCCTGTAAATCTTTCAATTGAAGTATTGGAAGATTTGCCAGCATATCAAATATCTCTCCAAGAGTTTCAACACTTCTTTTTAAAAAATCATTTTTATTTATCATCCTCATATTGGTCATCTCCTCTCACTCAGAAATATTGGTCCAATTTGGGTTAAACTTGAATAATTTTGAAGGTCTGTGGCCTGCATCCTTGGTATACTCATTCGTTTCAGTCACCATATCGGCAGTCTTCCTTCTGAAGTTAGCTTTTAATAGTTCCGTATCAAGAATAACTTCGTACACTTGCTGAAGCTCAGTCAGAGTAAAGAGTTCCGGCATTAGATTAAAAGCTATATCTGTGTACTCTATCTTGCTGCGGAGCCTATCAATTCCATATTCTATGATTTTTGCATGGTCAAAAGCTATTCCATTTGATTCAATAATTTCTCTTTGTATTTTTGTTACTTTCCCTTCAACAGTTTTTACTGTCTTTACAATTGCAGAAAGGATATCCTCCTCGTTTGACAAACTCAATTTGAATAACCGTTGAAGTATATGCCCTTTTTCAGTTACTGTCTTTTGCTCCTGATATAATTTACAAGATACTGTAAACCATTTTGCATCGTCTGCATCGTCGCTTGCCTTAATATCAAGAGTAGAACTATCAACCAGTGACATATATGAAGCACTTATCACTCTTGTGCGTGGATCTCTGGCTACATCTCCCCATGTATAAAGTTGTTCCATATATATGTCATCAATGTTGGTTTCCTCTTTCAGTTCCCGCCCCGCTGCTTCATCCAAACTTTCATTCATCTGCACAAAACCACCAGGAAGAGCCCATTGACCCATGTATGGATGATCACCTCTTTTAATCATCAATAGCTTTAAAACTTTTTCTGGCAGCTTTCTGTAGTTTTTCTTTTCTTCTTCAGTTACTGTAAAAATCAGCATATCTACCGTTACCGATGGTCTCTCATATTTACTCGCATCATATGTTGTTAAGAATTGCTCCTCGGTAAGTCCCTGTTTATTTATCATTTTATTTTCACCCATTATTATCACCCTTAATTTGTTATTCGCTCAATGATATTATCAATTTGTTAATATCATTATATTACCATTTATATTTTGTTGTCAATATATTTTTATTAATTTGTAAAATTCTCTGTATGTATTATAATTGTTATTAACAAAAGTAATCGAGGTATTAACTTATGCAGGTTGAAATAATGAAAAAACTAGATGTTATTGAAAAAGAGAACAATATCAAAATCCTCTATGCAATTGAATCCGGTAGCAGAGGTTGGGGTTTTGCATCCAAAGACAGCGACTACGATGTACGTTTTATATATATCCATCCCACTGACTGGTATTTATCGATTGAAGATAAAAAGGACTTTATTGAGGTTCCAATCAATGATTTGCTGGATATAAACGGTTGGGATATCAAAAAGGCATTGCTGCAGTATAAAAAGTCAAATCCTACATTACTGGAGTGGCTCAGTTCCCCCATCGTATACACGGAGGACTCCAGTGCAGCACAGAGAATGAGAGACTTATTACCTTACTACTTCTCCCCTGTGCCAACAATTTACCATTACCTTCATATAGCCAGAAACAAGTATGAAGAAATTATGAGTACTGAACAGGTCAAGATCAAACGATATTTTTATATCTTAAGACCTATTCTGGCATGCATGTGGATTGAGAAGAACAATACCATGCCTCCAATGGAGTTCAGCAAGCTAATGGCAGCACAACAACTTGATGGTATCTTGGTCAATGAAATCAATAAGCTGCTTGAGAAAAAGACTTCTGGTTTGGAAATTGACATTGAACCTAAAAGTCCAATTATAACTGATTTTCTAAAAAGAAAAATTTACTATTATGAACAATATCTCAAAACTGTTAGAAAAGAAAAAACATCTGATTATAATTTATTAAATGCCTTATTCCGCGAAATACTTAAGGAAGTCTGGGGCGGTTAAGGAAAGGGGACACACCTTTCTGAACAAGAAGTATTCCTTTTACGTTAAGGAGTTTCCCCAAATAAACAAAGGAGCAACTACATGGATATACAGTCTATAAAAGAAAAGCTAAATTCTAGCGAATATGAGTTTCTTAGAACAGATCCACACCTTGGGAAGAATATATTAATCCTTACAACTGCAGGGTCTATTGCGTATGGAACAAATGTAGACACCAGCGATATTGACGTCAGAGGCGTTACAGTAGAAACAAGTCAGGATATCATGGGCTTATCGAGCTTTGAACAGTTTGAAGACAGGATAACTGACACCGTCATCTATGGCCTTAAGAAATTTATTACTCTATGTTTAAACAGTAACCCAAATGTTCTTGAAATACTAGGAACCAGACCTGAACATCTCCTTATAATAACCGAAGAAGGCAAGCTTCTAAGAGATAATATTGACCTTTTCTTATCCAAGAAGGCTATCCAGAGTTTTGGCAATTATGCAACAGCCCAGCTCAGAAGACTACAAAATGCTCTGGCAAGGGATAACTATCCTCAAGCCGAAAAGGAACAACATATATTAAACAGTATTCTAGGGCAAATGGATCATTTAAAAAGAACCTATAAAAGCTTTACTGATAACGATATCAACTTATATGTTGATAAATCTGAAAAGGAAGAAATGGACACAGAAATATTTATTGATATAAGCCTGAAACATTATCCCCTGAGGGACCTTAAAAATATCTATTCAGATATGAATAACATTGTGAAGGATTACTCCAAACTGAATCATAGGAACAGCAAAAAGGATGAGCTTCACCTTAACAAGCATGCCATGCACTTAATCCGGCTTCTGGTTACAGGAACTGAGATCCTTGAAGGTAAAGGCATAAATACTTATAGAGAAAATGAACGCGAGCTTTTTCTAGATATCCGGAACGGAAAGTATAGTTACAACCAAGTTTTTGAAATGGTTGACGAGTATGAACGTAGGTTCAAATCGGCGGCCGAAAATACTTCTCTTCCTGATGAACCGGATTATAAGCGTGTCGAAGAATTAATGCTAGAGATTTACGGCAGAATATTGTTATAGTGTTATAATCATATTTCAATTTAGTTACAAATATTGACTTATGGTTTTGTCCAAGTATATTATGTTATGGTAAGATTTATATTAACTAATCAGGTGAAAGGAGTTTTTAAAATGACATCAACATTAAATTACGAGGTGCTTAGTTTATAATTGAATATTGGACCAAAAGGGCAATGCATGAGGCGTATTAGTCTCTTTGTTTAGCATGCTTTTTGTGGTCAACCTTTAAAGTAACCTTCACCTGTTAATAAACAAATATACTATTTACAGATTGCACGATGGGTTATCGTGTTTTTTTATTGCTTATGTGAGGGGACACATCTTATAAGAAATGTCCCCTTTTGATTGCCGTGGTTACTGTATCACGGTATTTTTATGCCCTTTTAAGGATTAAGGGGCATGTTGAATGTAGAAGGAGAGAACAAATTATATATGAATAATGTAACTATCATTTCGTCTGAAAAGAATTGGCTTGAGCAAAATGCAGTAAACCAACTTAATCAGATTAGTAACCTGCCTGGTGTAGTTAGAGCAATTGGATTGCCCGATCTTCACCCCGGAAAGACTCCTGTAGGAGCAGCAATTATTACTGAAGGTATAATTTACCCTCATTTAGTAGGTAATGATATCGGCTGTGGAATGAGCATGTTTATGACAGAAATAGAAAAGAGAAAGGTCAAAGTTGATAGACTGATAAAAACGCTAGAGCGTATCGGAAACTTAAAAGAAATTGCATTGCCTGAAACTGGAGATGAAAATCTGTCCCTTTCTCTTTTGGGAGAAAGACCTTCTCCCTTAGGAGCAAGTCTTGGAACTATAGGGGGCGGCAATCATTTTGCAGAGCTTCAGGAAGTTGAAACAATATTTGCTGAAGAGAAATTTAGAAGCCTTGGCTTTGATAAAAATCAGATAATGCTTTTGATACACAGTGGATCAAGAGGATACGGCCAGACTATCCTCGATGAAAGTATAAGGGTTTACTCTGCGCAAAACGGTTTATCTCAATCTTCAGAAGCTGCCAAGGAATACTTATCAAAGCATAATGACGCTGTCAATTGGGCTTCCCTCAGCAGGGATTTAATTGCATATAGAATTCTTAAGGCATTCGGAGTAAGTCCTCAAACAACCAAGCTGATAGATTGCTGCCATAATAGTGTGAGTGTAAAAGAATCAGATAGTAAATTGCTATACATTCACAGAAAAGGTGCTTCTCCTGCAGATCAAGGTGCTGTTATCATTCCAGGCTCCAGGGGCTCACTCACATATTTAGTGATGCCAAAAGACAATACCGAAATCTCAGGCTATTCATTGGCTCATGGTGCAGGTCGAAAATGGGAACGAAGCATGTGCAGGTCAAGACTTGAAAACAAATATACTAAGGAAAGCATCAAGTCTACTAAACTCAAAGGAAGAGTTGTTTGCAATGATACCAATCTGCTTTTCGAAGAAGCGGCAGAAGCCTACAAAAATATTGATACTGTAATTCAAAGTCTAATAGATTTTGAATTGATAAACGTTATTGCAACCTTCAAACCAATACTAACATATAAAGCATAGGAGGAAATATGTGGATACAAATTAGTTCTGGAAAAGGTCCCGATGAATGCGAACTTGCGGTAAGCCTTTTCTTGAAATCATACCAGAATGAATGCAGTAGTAAAGAAATAACAACTAACGTCATAGATGCAACACCAGGAAATATATCCGGCAACTTGAAATCGGTACTCTTGTCTCTAGAATGCCATGAACAGGAGGAAATTATTGAAATTATAAGTGGTACCGTTCTATGGATTTGTAAAAGCCCATACCGACCTGCCCACAAGAGAAAAAACTGGTTCATAAATATAGAGGTATTCAAATCCTCAGAGAAACTTAACTTCTCTGAAAAGGATGTAAGGTTTGAATCAATGAGAAGTTCGGGTCCAGGAGGTCAAAACGTCAATAAGGTAGAAACAGCAGTGAGGGCAACTCACCTTCCTACCGGTTTCACTGTAACAGCAAGTGAGGAAAGATCACAGTATATGAATAAAAAACTTGCCCTTGCCCGGTTATCAAATCTTATCAAGGCAAGAAATGAGGAGAATTCGTCAAACAATAAAATGATAATGTGGATGCAACACAACACACTCGAGAGAGGCAACCCAATTAGAGTCTATGAGGGTTCGGGATTTAAATTAAAAACAGATATACGCCATGTACCTCGATAAGTAATTTAGCTATTGTATGCGAGGCACAACATCAAGGATGTGTATTTTTAACATATTGAATTATTTAAAATCTGAAATGTTAAAAGACACCGAAAGGAATAGGTAATACATGAATATTTCAATCACAGTTACACAAAAAAAATTATCAGAATTGCTTTTAAATATAGCAGTAGTACGACCAGTCTTTATTTGGGGGCCACCGGGCATCGGCAAATCTACTCTGGTACAGCAATTTGCTGAATCACTGGGTCTTCCATGTGTTTCACTGCTCGGCAGCCAACTGGCACCCGAGGACATTATAGGTGTACCCCAAATTATTAATGGTGTAAGTCAATTCTGTCCTCCAAAGATGATAGCAAGGAAAGATCCTTACTGTCTCTTTCTGGACGAACTGAATGCTTGCAGTCAGGAAGTTCAGAAGGCATTTTACAGTCTGATTCACGAACAAAGGATCGGAGAATATGAGCTTCCTAAAGGATCTATCGTTATTGGTGCCGGTAACAGAGCACAGGATAGTGCCATTGTTAAACCCATGTCCTCTGCACTGATTAACAGAATGATGCATGTACAGCTTAAGGTCTCCCACCATGATTGGTTGGAATGGGCATCAGTAAGTGGTATTCATCCTTATGTTATTGAATATATAAATTTACGTCCAGATCACCTTTGGACACAGCCACCAAAACACGAGGAACCTTTCTCCACTCCACGTTCCTGGCATATGCTAAGTGATACTTTAAACGAGTATGGAGAGCGAGTAACTGATGATGCCCTTGAGATATTGACATACAGCTGCCTTTCACCTCACCACGCAGGACAGTTTAAGGCTTTTATTAAACAAATAAAAGACAGGTACCAGTTGTCAGCAATCATGGATGGTGAAGAGAAATGGCCCTACAAACCTGAAGACAGGGATATACTATATTTTCTGTCACAATCCTTTCGTGCGCAACTTATCAAGCAGCTTCCCAATGAGAAGGAAGTAATGAATGAAAAACAGAAAAAGCTTGCGCATAAATCTAAGGCATTGATTAAAGAACTTGCATCCATTAGTCTTGAAATGGCACAGATGGTTGTATCAAAGCAAGGTGAAGACGAAGGCTTGCCTGGCTGGTTTATGGTTGATATCGTCCGTGACCTTCCAAGGCTGGTAGAAAGGAAAGAAGCATAAAACTATGGGAAAGAAAAAGATTGCTCCTCAAAATGATATTGCTTATGAAAAATATGTTCGAGGGTATAACATAATAAAGCAGCACCCTATGTTTTCACCTCTTCTTTCTCACGTTCACGATGTTCGGAGGAAGGGTAACTTATGCCCTGAGAATGGTTGGGCAGTAATAACCAGAAACGGCTATCTTCATGTTCATCCTACAAGACGCGGGGACCCCCTGGAATGGGCTTACGTCATCGCTCACTGTCTGCTTCATTTAGGGCTTGGTCATTTTCATGATAAGGATGACACTATTAAGTGGAATACAGCCTGTGACTGTTTTATTGCCAGATTCCTGTCAGATATGAAACTGGGCCGAGCGCCATCAGATCTGCAATACGCTATTGATTTTTCTGCTCCTTCAGAGGAAAGGCTTTATAACGATTTTATCGAAAAGGGTATCCCCTCTTCACTTACTGGTTTTGGCACAGCAGGGTTGACCTGCGGTGATATGATTATGGCACAGGAGAAAACGGATTGGTCGGGACGAAAAATTGACTGGGTTGACTGTTTTGCCAAAGGTCTTTCAATGGCAGTAACAAGTGCAATTAATGTTGCTGCAGGTCATGAACCTTTTCTTGGAGCAGATAAGGAGTGCCTGACCCCTGCAGTTAGAGCAAAAAACTGGTTTATCAGCAGTTATCCTCTTTTAGGTGCTTTAGCGGCAAGCTTTACAATCATTGAAGATCCTGTTATCTGCACACGTATGGATATCTCAGTTGCAGCAGTTAATGCGTATATGAGAGAAATATATATGAATCCTGCTGCTGGACTGGATCTTTATGAATGTCGCTTTGTTATGGCACACGAATTGTTACATGTTGGTTTAAGACATCAGGCAAGATGTCAAGGCCGTGATCCTTATTTATGGAATGTCTCATGTGATTACGTGATTAACGGATGGCTTGTTGAAATGGCGCTTGGAGAACTTCCTAAAATAGGCACCCTTTATGATCCAGAATTGAAGGGTTTATCCGCTGAAACAATATATGACCGAATTGCTGTCGATATCAGAACATTTAGAAAACTGGCCACATTAAGAGGAATTGGGCTTGGAGATATACTTGAAAAAGATACTCCTGGCTGGTGGGCAATAGGCAATGGAGTAAGTCTTGATGATTTTTACCGCCGTTCCCTAAGTCAGGGTCTTTCCTATCACGAGGAACAGGGACGTGGTTATATACCAGCAGTACTCATTGAAGAAATACGAGCTTTAAGTCAGCCTCCTGTTCCCTGGGATGTCGAACTTGCTCAATGGTTCGATAATTATTTTTCCCCTTTGGAAAAAGTTCGTTCGTATGCACGCCCTAGCCGCCGTCAGTCATCGACTCCGGACATACCTCGACCTCGTTGGATACCTGCTGCCGGTTCTGAAGAAGGTCGGACATATGGAGTTATACTCGATACTTCGGGTTCAATGGATCGTTCATTACTTGCAAAGGCATTAGGCACAATTGCCAGTTACAGTATTTCACGAGATGTACCTTTTGTCAGGGTAGTTTTTTGTGATGCTGCTACTTATGACCAAGGATATATGGCTCCAGAAGCTATAGCTGAAAGCGTGAAGGTAAAAGGCCGTGGAGGTACAATACTCCAACCCGGTATTGATCTGCTGGAAAAGGCTGAAGACTTCCCTAAAGAGGGTCCGCTTTTGATTATTACTGATGGCTACTGCGAACCATTAAGGATACACAGGGATCATGCTTTTTTAATACCCAAGGGGAACAACTTACCTTTCATGCCAAAGGGAAAGGTTTTTAGATTTAGTTAGATCCAATATTCTTAATCAAATTAACAAACCCAGGTAACTTTTTACTTATATTCACACTTAAAAATTTATAATTGATTTTTCAATGGCACAATGTAATTCTAATCGTCATCATCTCTACCTTCAGTGCAAAGCTCATCTAAGTATCCGTCATCAAGAGCTGAACCTCTATTTTTATATGGAACCGAACGTGGTCTACCCATTTTATAATGTTTGCATGACTTTGGACCATAACAAAATGTTTCAAATCGATATTTTTTTATATCTTTATCAAAATCCCATTGACTTTTACTTAATATTCTTGCCCCTCTTTCCTCATATGTCTGTATAGATGGAGGCATCATTACCCATGGTGGCGGTAATGCTTCAAAATTTTCATTTACTCTTTCCAAAAGTTTTAAAGAACCTACTTTATAATAATCTGCAAATTCTCTTTCTTCATATTTTTTTGTCCATGCTGTTCCTTCAAGTATATCTCCTACCCGATATAATCCCTTTAACTGCTGTTTTTCAGAAATTGCTACTGTAAACTGTTTTTTAGAATCACAACTATACCCTTCAATAAAAAAATTGTACCCTAAATGATAATGGGTTCGATTATCTGTGAGATATCTCCAAACTCTCGTTCGAGGTTGAATAGATACAATTTTTCCTTGCCAATTTACTTTTGAAGAAGTATTTTCAGAAATAAGATTTATCATTCTCTATCCTTTACATATAACATTTTATAGGTATTATACCAATTCTCCATTAACTGTCAAATGCCTACTATTAGCCAAACCTGAAGCTTGCATGATAAATTTTTATATAGATAATTGGAAGGTGTTAATCAGGTTATCTTGTGTATATTATAGCTGCATATTTATATTGCGTTAGTGTCTTTCTTATAATACTGTAATTCTATTGAGTATCCTTCTACTGAAACACCAAATTTGTTCTCAGTTTTAATTTCCTTATAAAAGCTTTCAGGTAGTGCTTTTGAACCTAAAAATAGAAATTCCGAAAACTGTTCTTTTAAATAAGTAAATCTTCCAACTTTTATTATGTTATTTATTAACCCATTTATAATATGTATCATTGCAGCCCTAAAGTCCAGTGGTGTAAATACAATGTTTTTTTGCCATACCCACCTATCTTTTTTTTCAATTTTAGTAATAAACTTTAAGCTTTCGCCATGTTCTTCAATCTTATCATCTTCACCCTGTCCTAGTTTGAAACCCCTTTTTCCGGTAGCGATATTTAGACCATGTTTATAAGCATTGTAATCATACACTTTTAATAGCTCTCTTGATGCCCATTCTATCCATTTCTTTAATACTCCTGCAGCTTCTTCTTTACTCAGTTTTTCATCAAATTCCTTTAATTCACTTAATTCTGTAGTACCATAAAAAACATAGAGGAATACATCATCTTCTGAAAGCTGTTCATGCCTGATATTGAATCTTCTCTCAGAAAATTCCGCCAATTTTTTCTTAAACTCAACAAAGCTGGTCTCTCGTGATATTTCAAACCATGGACATTGTTTCAAAGTTGAATGAGCCATAAAAAGTCTTAAAAACGTCTCAATACAATGGTAGTAAGTTGTAGCTAACTCAAGTTTAGCATATTTCTCAATCTCATCAATTTCTATTTTATTATTACCTTTAACCTCAAAAGCACCTATCTTTACGGGTTCATCATTATTCATTAAATCTAAAAAACGGCCAGGGTTACTAATCACCCTTCCAAGAACTAACATTTTTAGACCAAAATAATCCTTAGAATAGTCGCTATAAAATTCCTTATTAAGTGAATATAATTGTTCAATAACCAAACCTTCATCTGGGCCAGTCTTCCTTTTATTGTTTTTACCCATAAAACACCTCTATATCTTCATTGCCTTTTAAGCTTCCCATTATAGACAAAATCATCATAATCCCACTTCATAATTCTCTGGAAAACAAAAATCATGGTCTTCATCCAACATATCTATCTACATATATTTCCAATAAAATTACTCTCATTTCCCAAAATCCACTCACACATTTTCAAGCTTCTTTAACACCCTCTTCTCAATCTTGGTTTTTCTCTTTCCAAAATAATGCTTAATCTCGCCAAAAGGAATCCATATATCACGCTCTTGAATACGATCATAAACCAAATCAAGGATGGCTTCTGTATCGCTCTTTGATGATGGAAACTTATTGTTGTTTTTATAGAAGCTGTTACATTCAATAAAAAACCATTCTGCAATCAATGCTTTTTGCTTCTCCTTAAGCTGTGAAAACTTCTTATTGGTCTGCAATAGCTTGCCATCTACAAATTCATGATTTTTGAACTTTCTTGTCTTGGGCGGCACGCTTCCACATTCATCATCACTTGAAAACCACCATAATTCTACAGCCTCTTCATCATCAAATTCACCATATTCAAGAAATTCAAGCAATTCTTCCTTTGGCTTTCTTTTTGAATTACTTCTATTTACTTCATCTCTTTTCAATTCCTCTATATATTCAGGGGTAAACTCATACCCCATCATTTGCAGATCCGCCACAGCACCAAGAGGTGAAAGCGCAAAATGCTTTCTATATCCTTTAACAATATTTTTACCTGTATATGTTGGAATCCAGGCTTTCGCCATTTGCAATCGCCGCTCTCTTGGGGGTGTTTTCTTTAAAGCCATGTTATTAATACCTATCCGCTTCCCACATAATTCAATTACCGAGCTCCATTTAAAACATCCATGAGTGGCTCCCAATCCTTTACTGCCCATATTTTTTCGCATTCCTGCCGCCATTCATCCCACGGTTTTAACTGCATTTCACCTTTTAATTCTTTAAAAAGGATGAAAAAACCTTCTCCAGGCATTCCTGTTGAGCTATTTACAACAATGGCAGACAACAAAGGAAGACCTGCTTGTGAGCACGCCTCTGAAATCACACCTATGGGTCCACCAGTATTTCTGGGAGCAATTGCATTCCCAAAGCAATCTGAGAGTTCTTTGTAGCTTACTAACTTACCATTAACAGCATATTGAATTAGAAGTTTTGCAACATCAACAATAAACCGGGAATTATATGACATATCATTTGCAACCTCACTTTTTCTTTGTTTCCGTCCATTCTCTATGTTTTCTCATTGGATCTACCTAAAAAATCTAAACTTATATCCTAATTATTGCAATTATTTCTCCACCACAAATCCGCTCCAACTGTCAGCATATTGAAGAAGAAGTGTCAGTGGTTCTTCACGGGTAGCGCAAGAGCGATTGTCTTCCACATACTGTCCATCATGATAGACAATAGCCTGTACCTCTTCTTCAGTAAGACTGATATACTGCAATGCTAAATAAATGCTCCTGACTGGCACACTCAAATATGTAAGTTCAGAGTTAAATCGGTAAGGAAATTGAGTCTTATTCCCATTCTGATTAGGGCTCTTGTTTTGCTCATTTAAAAGGTATTGGGGTTTTCCAGGCATACCAACTTTGCCTAAATCATGCAATAATGCAACGATAACACAGCTTTCATCTGTGATTTCCGGCGCAATGGCAGCTTTAATCTTTAACATGGTTTCAGCAACATTGACAGTATGCTCCAAAAGCCCGCCTTCCTTACACAAATGATACTTGGTACTTGCAGGGGCTGTCAGCCAAGCAGTTTCATTTTCCATAAAAGCTACAAGCCTGCTAAATTGCTCCTTACGGACCACTACAAGTGCCTTTAAAGCATTATATCTTTCCAATACACTGTTCCCCATAAACCAAGCCCTCTCATAAGGTTTTCTATCTCTTAATAACTACCTCAGTACGCCGGTCAATTTTAAATTCAAAATTCACCTTTATTTCACAATCTACTGGAACATTAACCAAAAACTCTATCAGACCCGATGTTTTCTTTGTATAATCATGGGTTGATCAAACCATCTCCCATACTCCCCAGGCATAATGCTCAAAATGCACCTCTGCAGGCTCATCCTTGTGATTTTTTATGACATATTAATACTTGTAATGCTCAAAGCCATCCATCTTCTTACGATCAACTTCCCCACAGGTAAATGTGATGTCAAAGGCGTTCCCAATAGTCAATTTAATATTTTCATCTTTGGGCGTATGACCTATACTATCTTCACCGATAAATTCCAGAGAGCTGTCAGCCTCATCCGCCTTATAAAGCTTTATTTTTCCTTTTGGCATAGCAATACCAAGGCCACACTCCTTTGAGTTGGCAAATTCTATAACAACATTCACTTTTTCATCACGGGTGTTGAGCTGATAATATCTTTTATATGGGATATCCAGACCGTTCAATATATTTATTTGCTTGGTCTGGTTGTTCTTGAGAGTGGTTGGATGCAGCAAGGTGTACATATGATAGTCAAAGAAGGTCTTTTCTTCGGCCTGCGGAGCTGCAGCCGACTCACAAACATACATGCGGTCTTCCATTTCATAATCATCTTTACTAATCCGGTTCACATCACCGGCAATGAGCTTAACTTTCGCATTTTCAAATGTAGCGCCGCTTTGATTCTCAATTTCTGCCCACCCGGCAATATTCAAGGTTTTTTCCAGAAGCTCAATTACATAATTCGCATTCCAGTTAAAGCCCTGGCTGAGGTAGGATACCTTCACACTTTCTGCACTTGACGGTGAAATTTTCCACACAAGAGCCGGCTTCACAATTAGTCCGGAAGGCAAGGACGGAAGAATAATTTCTGCTTGAGCATCTATGTATATTTCCTTTGTTGTGCAATCCTCCAAAACACACCTTCCGGCTCCTTCAACAGATAAAAGACGGCAGCTTTTTTTGTCGCCGATCTTCCTATCCTTTAAATATACTTCCTTGTCTATGTATTTTCCAAGAAGCTTGTCCCTGTCAACAAGGTCATAGTC
Organism: Anaerobacterium chartisolvens; assembly: GCF_003337415.1. Lineage (GTDB taxonomy): Bacteria > Bacillota > Clostridia > Acetivibrionales > DSM-27016 > Anaerobacterium > Anaerobacterium chartisolvens. Next base: position 42,105 of record NZ_QPJT01000024.1, read on the forward strand.
ATAATTGAACTCCAGGATATTCACTCCGTCAACCAGGAGGGAATCTGTTTCTATCTGTTGTGCCACATCAGCAAATATAAGCTCTGTTTCAGTTCCTGAAAGATTAATGTTTCGAGTTTCTTTCACTGCACCAAAGCCGCCATTATAGATAGTCAAGGATATATCTTGCATATCATCTGCAGTAGACATTTTTTTCATAAATTTTCCACACCTCCGCTTTTATTGTATCATAATATGAGTACAATAAAACGGACAGTAGTAATTATTGCAAGAATATTTTTCCACCTCAGTAATTACTGGACCAAACATATCATACAAAAAGCCTTTTACACAGAGCAGAAAGAGAAGTGGTTTGATTAGCTACCCTTTACATTTCTATTTGACTTACCTTTTTCGCCTGTCAATATAAATTAGATACGCAAAAAGAGCCGCTATCCCAACAACGATGAGTGAACCTTCAAATGGGTGCTGCTTAAAATTCTCTATTAACTGAAGAGTCTCTTCATAATGCAAAACCCAATCCTCCTAACCGACGTTTTTTATATACTCTAGAATCAGATTGTCCATCTTCACACTGATATTCATAAGTGCCTCATAGTTACAATCATTTGACCCCATGTTAGCCGTAACAGTATTCAATAAATCTCTGATTTCTTCAATCTCAGCTTTAAGCTCAATAACTTTCTTCATAAAAACCACCTATTTAGCAATCCTGCCCTTTTAAAGGCTCAAATGCTTCCATCGTAAAAAATGTTAAATGTAATACTTTAGAACAATTATAAACAAACTAAAGGATATAATCAATACAAAAATGTTCTACTTTAGAACGAGGTTACCATGAAAATATATTGGCATAACGGCTCAAAAAACATTATAGGGAAAAGAGTTCGAGAGGCACGGCTTAAAGCAAATCCGCAGATTACCCAACAGGATCTGTCAGCCAGACTTGAAGTTTTGGGTTATAATATTGATAGGGTTTCAATAAGCAAAATAGAATCGGGCGACAGATTTGTGGCCGACTATGAGGTGGTTGGATTGGCAACAGCATTAAATGTAAACATAGACTGGCTGTTATCGGACTTGAAATAATTCTTGCTATACATACCTGCCATTTCTCCAATGGAAGTATTACTGGCATACGCCCGGGATACCAGATGGCTTCTGTGCCATTACACCTCTGTCTTATCAGACTCTTTACGTTTCTGTTTCAGCAATGACTTTCTCTGACGTTCCTCCTGTATTTCTCTGATCCATACACTTACAGGAGCTTTCCACTGTTGGTTTTTGTTAGGAATATTTTTGATCAAGCTTTTTGGATTTAGACCAAGTTCCTTGGCAATTTTGATATCCTCATTATTCAACCTGCATTTTTTCTTGGCTTCCTGCCAAAGTGCATCACTGTATGCCATGAATTATTTACCTCAATCCTATACTTATTTCTCCATTTATTCAGCACAAACCATTTGCATCAAAATTCCCCGGCTATCACACATTGGTTTTTCGGGAACAGTTCTGAAACCATTTTTTATACCCAACATTCCGGTCACAGCCAGGCACAATGCATCAATGCAGTCTTCAGATATCTTACTGAGCCTTGGATGTCCATGAATATATTGGACAAAATCTGCTGCACGATCATAGTACTGCTCAAGTACAGTAAAGCGTGCGTATTGCCCCTCCTCTGTATGCTTGCTCTCATATATCGGCTCCTTGTACGGTCCTGTGGATTGCAGCATGGCAAAACATATTTCAGGATGGCTCTCTTTTATTTTTTCCTTAAACTCCGGCACTTTTTCCAGAAGCTCATCAATTTCTCTAATATTATTACATATGGCAAAGGACTGCTTACTCAGGCCTTTACCCAACACCTGTTTATTTATACTGCTTGCTTCAAAGTAGTCTTCAGTATAGACTGATTGTCTGCAGGGTGTATTAAATATACAGGATGATCTGCCTGCAATAATTTTTCTCGCCTCAGCATCAGGCCTTATTTCATCAATACTCTCAGGCAGCCCGATGGGCATATCAACCAGAATGCTATCACTGTCACTGTATTTTGAACAGATTTCTACAATACTTTTATAAAGTTCAACTTCAAAACCTTCTTTAGTAATGTTAACTGCAACCCAACCAGCCCTGCATCCATCAATACCAACACTGCTAAAGCCTCTCTGCTCTTGAGTAAGCCGATTAAAAATATAAATGAATTCACTTTCAACGTTGACAAAATCTCTTTGCGAGAAATTGTGTTCCATATGCTTTTCAGGTGGAATATCAAATACTGGAATACCCATTAATTCGATGAATTCAAAATACAATAGTGCATCGTCAACATCCTTGATCTGGTGCTTTTCTTCCTCAGTCAGATCACCAAGCCCGTATTTTTCATAAATCAAACTTTGCAGCTTTTCTTCAATAATGAAATATTCTGACAGTTGCCCTTTTACAGGCCTTGTCAGATCAGAAATATAGCTTTCGCTTGCATCATGAAGAAGACACCCTAGCTGTATCCTTTTAGAACAGCCGCGGCTTTTGGCTTCCTTATAGCAATTTATTGCATGCTGAGCGACAGAGTAAAAATGCTTGAAGTGACCGTTGGCTCTAGTCATCAAAGATAATGAATGTGCGATATCTTCAATTCTGATGTCCTCCACAATCGGTCTTAACGGATAAAACCTGGTTTTTGTATATGTTAATATGTAATCTGACATTGTTAGCCCCTCAAATCAATATGAATTCATTATTTCCTGCAGATTTTCTTTATATCTTTTTACAACGCTCTCCGGCGACAGTATCTTCACCTTATTGCCAAATTGGAACACCCAGGCCAAAAACGTAGAACTGACAGCCACATGCGTCCGGACCGCGAAGCTATTTTCATCGACTTTTTCAATGGATACATCTTTACCGAAACGGTCTATCACAACATTTACAAGAGAATTGTCAAACTGCAGCTTAACCGCTACTTCCTCTCCCCCAAACATATTAAAGACCTTTTTCGAATACTCGGCGATATCCAGGCTTTTTTCACCTATAATTTCTGCCAGCGTCCGGCGAGGTTCTTCCAAGAGTTTTATTTCTCCCATTCTGTCTACACGGAAGTGAGTTAAATCAGAATTCTTTGGATAATGGGATATCAAATAATAGTTTTCGTCCACCCAGGAAAGTGCATAAGGACTCACGACATAAGCTTGTCCAGAATTCCGAAATTGTTTCTTTTTATCAAGGTTATACTCAAAATACTTGAAAGATATCTGCCGGTTTTCGGATATTGCAATATGTAAGGTATCAACATTGCAGTAAATCAGCTCATTCATAGTCTTAACCCTATTTGCTACGTACACCTGCCTCTGAAGCTTTCTGGCCTGATGCACACTCGTGAGGCTTTCAATTTTCTTTATCAGCTCATTACTCTTTTTGTGAGTAATAAATTTTGAAGATTGTACAATATCAACCAGAAGCTTGAGCTCTGGCAGTTCAAATAGCCGATTGGCAACAAAATAGTCAGTGGTTTTTGTTTTCCTGGTGGCAATGTCGATGCCATATTGGTGCAGAGCTTCGATATCGTCATATATTGACTTCCGCTCGGCAGTAATACCATAGCGTTCAAGTTCTGTAATCATCTCGTTTAATGTTATAGTATTATCTTCGTCGGTCGCTTCGAGAAAGATTTTCATCAGGTAGAGAATCTTCAATTTTTGGTTGGAGCTTTTTGCCATAATATACCTCTATTTCATTTTTACTATATAAATTTTACCTATAGTAAAACTATAATATCACAGGATGTGTCCAATAAAAAGGATAGTAATATATATATTTATAACACCTAAAACTTTAGTATAATGAGGTAAATTTTTCCCTAATATTATTGACTTTACAAATATGCAGAATTATAATGTAAGTAGTTTTTAAATATTACGTACGTAGGAGATTTATATTGAATACTATTGATAATAACTATACATATGCATTCCCTGCGATTAGAGGTTTGCAGGCAAAAAAAGAATATTATGTAACCATGTTTCCTTTAAAACTAGTTACAAAAATTTTTTTTAACGACCTACAGGAGTTGCCGCCTGAATATCGGGCACAAAGAGTAATCAATAGATCTAGATTACCTGAAATCGCAAGATATATTATTGACAACCCTGAGGACTATGTATTTTCATCTTTAACTGCATCAATAGATGGCGACTTAAAATTTATACCTTTTAGTCAAGAGTCTCAATTTAGTGATCTTGGCAACCTAATTATTTCTATGGACTCGAAATTTTTGATAAATGATGGTCAACATAGACGAGCAGCTATTGAAGAAGCTATACAACATCGTCCAGAATTGGGTAACGAAACAATTTCAATTGTATTCTTTAGAGATGAAGGGTTAAGAAGAAGTCAGCAAATGTTTTCTGACTTAAATAAACATGCAGTTAATACAACAAAGTCTATTGGTATTTTATTTGATCATCGTGATCCTATAAGAAATTTGACACTTGAATTGATTGAAAGCATAGATCTTCTAAGAGATTTTACCGACAAAGAAGGCAACTCAATCCCTAAATTTTCCCCAAAAATATTCCTTCTCAGTAATATATATGAGGCAAATAAGCTAATACTTTCAGATTTTAACAAGAATGAAATTGAAAGTACTGAAAAAGAATTCATTTTTAAGTATTGGTCATTAATATGCAACAATATTAAAGAATGGCAACAAGTAAAAAATAAACAATTAAACGCTTCTGCATTGAGAGACAATTATATACATTCATACGGAATAACCCTTGAGTCTTTGGGAGCAATAGGCAATTTCTTGCTTAAAAACGGGAAACACTTATTAACTGAGGACTTTATAAATAAGCTAAATAACATTAACTGGAGCAGGCAAAATCTTGAAGATTGGAAGGATAGAGCTATTGGACCGAATGGTAGAATTACTAAGAATAAACAGTGCGTCGTTTTAACTGCAAATATTATTAAGAAAAGGCTTGGCCTTGCGTTAACACAAGAAGAAAATATTATAGAGTCAAGGTTTGAACAAAACAAGAGGAGAAAATAATATATATGTTACATAAATTAAACAACTTTGTAAAAGAAATAACAGAACAGATAAAGTACGTGTATCTTTACGATATGCGTCCCTGGGTTATTGGATACAGTGGCGGGAAAGATTCTACTGCTGTAATTCAGATAATATTTAATGCTCTCTGTGAAATTGACCCAGAAAAACGTAACAAACCAGTATATATAATATCATCTGATACTATGGTGGAAACTCCGTTAATCATATCATACATAGAGAATACACTTAGGTCGATTCAAGAGAAAGCTAGTGAGTTAAGTCTTCCTATTTCTTGTCACAAAGTATCACCTGAAATAAATAAAACTTTTTGGGTAAGCCTTATAGGCAAAGGTTATCCCCCTCCAAGACAAAAGTTTAGGTGGTGTACGGACAAGCTAAAAATCGCACCTGCGAACAAGTTCATTTTAGATAAAGTCTCAAAATTTGGGGAAGTAATAATGGTATTAGGCGTAAGAAAAGGTGAAAGTCAAGCTAGGGATCAAGTTCTAAGGTCCCATGAAATAGAGGGGAAAATTCTGCAAAGACATACAACTTTAACAAATGCTTTTGTTTATGCTCCAATACAAAATTTTAGCACTGACGACGTATGGGATTACTTATTAACGACCCCTTCTCCATGGGGTGGAAATAATAACAAGTTATTGGAACTATACCAGAATTCTTCTGGAGAATGCCCTTTAGTTACTGATCAACTTGATAAATCCGTTAATACTCCATCATGCGGTAATAGTAGGTTTGGCTGCTGGATATGTACTGTAGTAAAAGAAGATAAAGCGTTGATTGGGTTCATTGAAAATGGTGAGGAATGGTTAGAGTATCTTCTCATTTTCAGAAATTGGTTAATCGAAATTAGAGAAAATGAGCAATACAGGGATAACAAGAGAAAAGATGGTAGTGTTTATTATTTAGGTGAAGGTGAAGATAAGAGAAAAGGGTTAGGTCCTTTTAACTTACATGGAAGAAAAGCAATATTAAAAGAACTTTTATTATGTCAAAAAACCCTAAATGAAGATAACCGCACACCTCATAGATTAGAACTAATTACAAGAGAAGAGCTTAAAGAAGTTAGAAAAGTTTGGTTGCAGGAAGGTGATTGGGAAGATTCTTTACCTGATATTTATAAAGAAGTATATGGCATTGAATTAAACTGGGAAGTTAATGAAAGGCCACTATTTAGTGAAAACGAGTTAGAAATATTGGGAAATTTATGTTCTGAAGAAGGTGTTTCTGTTGAAATAATCAAAAAGCTTATAACAGTTGAATCTGAGTATTATGGTTATAAGTATAGAAATGGTATTTTAAAAAACATTAATTCTATCCTTAACCAAGGATGGATTCATTCTGAAAAAATTGAGGTGCTATAAATTGTTAGTTAACAGTATTATCCTGAAAAACTTCGGTATATTTTATGGAGAACATACAATCGATCTTGCCAGCGGTGATAATAAAAATATCATACTTATTGGTGGTGAAAATGGTTCTGGAAAAACTACTATATTAGATGCAATTAGAGTAGCACTTTATGGACCATTATCCCTTGGATATAAAACACCTAATGAAAGTTATTTAAACAAAATAAAGGAGCGTTACTATAATTCTTATGCTGCTAAAGAACCTAATTCATCTTCTCATGCTGGTATTGATATTAATTTAACGGAAGAAGGCGTTATCAATAACTATAAGGTTATGAGAATTTGGAATATAAAAAACAGTACTATAAAAGAAGAGTATAGTGTTTATAAAAATGGAGATGAACTAGATAAAAAAGATATTTTTGATTTCGAAAACTACATAAGGAAATTTTTGCCTCCAGCCTTATTTAATTTCTTTTTCTTTGATGGTGAAAAAATTGCAGAATTGTTTAATACTGATGAATTTGACTATAGTTTAAAAAATTCTGCTATGACTATGTTTAATCTTGATTTGTTTGAAATCTTAAAAGGTGATTTAACCAATTACATTAAACAAGACAATATATTTTCTTCTCTCACAGACGAAGAAAAAAAATTCACAAACTTGTCACAGGAATATGACACCTTATTAGAGGAAGTTAAATCAAAAAAAGAATCTATACTTAATCTTGATAATAGAATAAGTGATAATAAACAGTTAATCGAAAAATTAGAAAAAGAATTTAGGATTCATGGAGGCTTATTATCCAAAGAGCATGACTCAATATCAAATAAGATAGCCTTTTTAGAGGATGACAGAAAAAAAGTCTATGATGAACAAAAAGGCTTTTATTCTGATATACTTCCTTTTGTAATAACAAAAGACCTTCTAATAAGAGTATCTGAACAACTGGAGCTAGAAAAAGATCATAACGACTATATATCCATTAAACAGAAGCTAGACCATAATACAATAACAACAATTTTGAAGGACTTTTTGCTAGAAACTAAACTTATAAATATCGAGAATGAAAAAATTATATTTAATAAACTTGTTAATCATTTAGATGTTTCAATAGATAAAAGATTGAAACCCTCTGTTGATAATTTAAATGTAATTCATAATATATCAACCAGTGAAGCATTAGATGTACAAAAATTTATTGATATCATTAATTCATATGATTCAAGTTTCTGTGAGAAATCCCATGCAAAAGTAAATCAGATTACTACAGATATTATTAATCTGCGAAAAAAGCAAGAATTGAATCTAAAGGACAATGAATTTGATAAGATTTTAAACCAAATTAAATTATTAAATGAAGAAATTACAAAGCACGAAGGGCATAAGCAATTTATCCTTTCTGAAATAATCAATTTAGAAAACAAGCTTACACTACTTCAAGCACAGAAAGATAAGGTATATAATGTTATTATCAGAGCAAAAAAAGATGAAAATATTTTTGACATCACTCAGAAGATAAACACTGTAATTGATAGATTTGTTAACCTAGTATCCGTGGAAAAATTCCGTGAAATTGAGAAGCATTTTATTTATATGTTTTCTCAGCTTATAAGAAAAAGCAAATTTGTTGTAGGAGCAAAAATTAATAAAGATACTTTCCACCTAGATATTATTGATAACACAGATAATGTTATACCTAAAGATAATCTGTCTGCAGGTGAAAAGCAAATATACATATTATCTATGCTTTGGGCCATTCTTAACTCTTCAAAAAGAGAGGCCCCATTAGTATTTGATACCTTACTAGGAAGATTGGATCATTGCCATAAAGAGAACATTATAACGAAATTATTACCTCAGTCTGGTAAACAGGTTATTATTCTTTCCACTAATACAGAGATTGATGTAAGCTATTATAAAAAGCTCAAACCTCATATAAGTAAGGAATACGTCATATCATATGATAACAATATGAAGACTGTATCAATTCATAAAGGATACTTTTTTAAAGAAGGTGAAGATAATGAATTTTAGAATGCGCACATCAAAAGAAACTATGGAAATCTTAAAAGAAATGCAAGATATTACTCATATCACGCCTAATATACTTGCAAGGCTTGCTATTGCGTTGTCTTTAAGAGATAATACCCCAATTGGCGATAAAGATAGAAATAATCACGGTCTCGAATTTCACCGACATATATTAACCGGTAATCATGATTTACTTTTCAAGTGCCTTATTTCTCAACACTGTGGCCGCTATCTAAGTGATGAAGAATATTTTCCAACTTATATAAACAGGCATCTTGATCGTGGGGCACCTGAGTTAAAAAAAATTTACAATTATTCAAAAAATACTGAGAAATTTATGATAAATCTCTCAAAAATCAATTCAGGAGTACTTTTATGATTTATTTTGATAACAGTGCAACAACCGAAATTGATCCTGAAGTAGTTGAATCCATGCTTCCATTTTTAAATGAAGAATACGGCAATCCGTCAAGTAAATACTATACTTTAGCAGAGACTGCAAAAAAATCTGTTGAAGAAAGCAGAACTAGTGTCGCTGAACTAATAAATTCTAGGAATGATGAAATAATTTTCACCAGTGGTGCATCAGAAAGCAATAATTTTATTCTTAAAGGAATAAGTGATTATCTGTATTATGAAAAAAAGCTTGGAAATCATATTATTACATCAAAAACGGAGCATAAGTCAGTGCTTGAGACATGTAAGTGGCTTGAAAAGAGAGGGTATAAGATAACATATTTAAATGTAAATAAATATGGTCAAGTGGACAAAGATGAACTTGAAGGGTCGTTGACAAAGGAAACGATCTTAGTATCATTGATTTGGGGCAATAATGAGTTAGGTACTCTAAATGAGATATCTTCTCTTTCATCTATGTGTAAAGATAGAAGTATACTTTTTCATTCAGATGCAACACAGGTGTTAGGTAAAATAGATATAGATGTTAAATCTATTCCTGTAGATTTTCTATCTTTTTCAGCCCACAAAATTCATGGTCCCAAAGGGATTGGTGGGTGCTTTATTAGGAAAACCAAAATTGGAACAAAGCAGAAAATAACACCTCTCATACACGGGGGAAGCCAAGAATTTGATTACCGTGCCGGTACTCATTCTGTCCATAATATTGTTGGGTTTGGAAAAGCCTGCGAAATAGCTAAGCGTGAAATGAATAAAAACACCTTAGTATTAAAAGATCTGGAAACAATTCTCATTGACCAGATAAGAGCTATATATCCATCTTCACAAATAAACAGTCATTTGACGCATAAAATTCCTGGAGTAATAAATGTTACTTTGCCCGGAATTAACAATGAAATCTTAATTAGAAAACTCCGTAATGATGTTGCAATTTCTACAGGGTCTGCTTGTTCTTTAGGCGAACCAAGCTATGTTCTAAAAAGCATTGGACTTACTGAATCAGAAATCTATACTACCATAAGGATATCTTTATCTAAGTTTAATACCTTGAATCAGGTTAATTCTTTTATAAATCAATTAATATCAATTCAGTGATATATTAATTTTTCTTTTTATCTTTATGGATGCTTTGGAATATTTTCACTAGAGCATCTATATCTATTATTTCATCAAAACTTCCTCGATTAATTTTTGTCACATCAGCATTTTCGTATATTGATACAATAAAATCATAAAAATCCGAATTATAGCTCACAAGTTTATTAACTGTTTCCCAATCTAAAATATCTTTTGTCTTAGCAGGTAAAAGTATCTCTGATAAATCCGGATCACTTGTATCTAATCTGATTATTCCTATTCCGAATGCATTTGATAATCTCTTTAGCTCAGACATAAAATCTTCATCAGTATCTATCTCAGCTGCCACAAGATACCCTTCATTAGCCCAAGATGAGTTTGAAACAGCTTGAAAGTAAGACTCCCTAATATTGAAAAAGCCCAAACTCCTTTTTACTTCATATGAAAATAATTTTACACCAAATTCTCCCATCTTTTTCGAAAGATCAACCACTTCTTTCTTCCATCTTTTTATTGGAAAATAAACACCAACCATATCAGGGTGCAACCATTGCGCATGAGACTTTTTTGACTTTTGATGCTTTACGGACTTTGGAAGAATGTCAGTACTGTCACAATAATATGCAAGCAATGGGTACAAATCTTCTTCGCTATATTTTAGCTTCGGTTCTTCCTCCTCAACTTTTCCTTTTTCATCTTCAATAACTTTTTCTATATCTTGTTGTGAACCCAAAGAACGCAGATAAAATTTAATTGGTCTAGATTCAATCAATATAAAATCAGTTTTACCATTATCAACAATATCATTCTTAACCTTGCGACCAAGAGTGTTCCATGCATCTTTACCAATAAAACCATGCCTTCCGTCCAGTCCCTGTTTTTGAGCTATATCCCAAATTTCACGCGCAGTTAACGGACGTTTTGTTTCAAAAAGTATTTTTTTTGCTAAATCCTTTAGAGTAAATTTACTCATCCTCATCACTTCTCCAATTATAAAAGCCTAAAACACTGAGGAATTATGAATTAATTCTACAGTGTTTGAATGTATTATTTTTATCCGGTAAACCTAGATTCCATATAAAATGGGTAATACCTATACAGTTCCATATATATTTTCAAATCTTCTTCCCTTAATCCAAATAAATTAATGTCAGACCAATTCTCACATGGTAATTGTGTATTAATCTTTTGCAGCTCTTTATATGTAAGGTTAGGTAGGTAAATATCATACGGGTGAGCTATGTTATTATTGAAAAAGAAATCGTAAAAATTGGTATTGTTAAATATTTCTTCGTCCCTTTTTCCAATGAAAACACCTCCTATAGTTACCATAGGAGAGCCATCTTTATATGTAAAATACACTAATTGTTTAAAAATCATTTTCTCATTATCATCAGAAATACTAGCATTTTTTTCTATTAAAGCTTCTTGTATTTTATTATTTATCATCTCATTAACCAGTTGATGAAATAGCTTGTTTACAATTTGATTTTTTTTAGTCCCCATAGGTACGTCATCTTCAAATTCCTTTTTAAACACTTCAAATCTATCATCGGTCTGATCATCAGGGCTATAATTTCCATTACAGGTAACAAGCAAAACACTATGAGGTAATAAATTAAGAACAATATTTTTTATATCATGTAAATTCGATCGAGAAAATATCTCATCATAATCTAACCAAACGATTGACTTTGTATTCCAATTAATATCATTAATTGCATTAGATGAACTTTTAAAAACCATATTTATACACTTAAATGGTTTGTTAAATTCAAATCTATTTTGTTCTTGTTCACTTGACGCATTTCCTTCAATGCTGTACATCTTACTGATTCCTAATTCCTTATGAAACAGAGTAAAATCTACAAAGTATTTTGACCCCATTCCAATATATTGATAATCCCTAAGTGGAGAAAACACTTCTAACTTTCTAAAAATATCGCAAAAAAATTTTCTTTCAATACTTTTAGCAGGCCTTAGGTAATAATTAATGTTTTGTCTTTCTTGTTTACCCATTAATCTATTTCCTCCATGTCACAATAGTAATCAAAAGTAAATCTTCCTACATCAGCATTTGACGATAATTTCGCTGACTTTTTTACCTTATCCACCATTTCTCTTTCTTTATAGTAAGTTATTGTAACAAGGTTACTGATTTTTCTCTGAAGTACTTCACTTATCACAAATTTCTCAGTTAAATCAGATGTTTTTATGTCCTTGATATCTACTTTTTTTGTATTTTCTAGTAATACCTTATTTACATCATCGGTTATTTCTTCAGTTTCATCTTCGCTAACTTGTTCTTCCTTTAATGTTGCAAACTTCCTAATTGATTCAAAAACAATCTGCATCAACTTTTTCATAATAGTTTTTGCAGAAATAAACACTTTTGATTCAGGATCAACTCCAGTTTTAGTGGTATTCCAAGGTAATTTGTCTGGATTACTTGATTCAAAATAAACAAATCCTCTAAAACGCGCATAAGTAGAATGAGAAATTGGTATCCCATCTTCGCCCCACCCGGATAAACTAGTCTGATCTGAAAATACAACCAGACGATTATTGCAATATAAGTACCATCCTGCATGTTTAGGAAAACCAGTATCGCCTATTCCCGCATAAACCTTTATTACAACATCATCTACTATTAGCTCTTTATAAGCAGGTTTAAAATTTTCATCGAAGTAAAGTCCATCAAAATAATATTGGAGCATTGTTCTGTTAATGCTAATGAACATCTTTTTCTCAATAGCTTTTGAATTGTATACCTCAATATGCTTTTGCAGCTCAGTAATGAAATTAACTGAATTTAACTTATCCTTAACCTCTGTATTTAAGTCGGTAATATAAATAGTTGTTCCTACTTCTGCATTATCGCAATTCGTTTTCAAATCTGAGAACTCGAAATTCCACTTATCAGGCTCCTGAACCCATTTATCTACATCAATATTAATTTCAAAGAATGTAGTCTTTGTTGATGATTTTATATTAATTTTTCTCCCCAAGCGGAATAGAGATCGTTTCATACCAATACCAAATCTGCCAATAGAAAAGCTATTTTCCTGAATATAATCTTTGTAATCAGAAGGCCGTCCGAACCTAAAAGCTACTTTCTCAGCTACCTTAGGATCCATCCCTCCACAATTATCCTTAATAATAAACTCATCTTCTTTGATTTCTAATTCTATTTTATATCCATCAAAATTATCATCAACAACAAATCTTCTAGCAGCATCAATACTATTGTCTACCAGCTCTATTATTGCCTCTTTTAGCCCAATATCACGAGTTATCATATAAATAAAAAATTCTTTAGTAGGCGTAGCTAATATTTCTGTTGACATCCATTTACCTCCCTTAATAGTTCTGTGTTTACACAAATTCCTGCGTTAACTCCCAAAATGCTTTATCTTTCATATGTATTGGATTAATTCCGCCGCCAAGCTTCACAATACTATAATGTTTTTCTAAATTCTTAATTTTATTAAAAATATTCTCCTCTTCAGTTTTTGACTGAGTATTGAAAATATATCTAACATCTTTGTTGCTTATATCGGTTACATTATGAACAACCCAAGTAAGTATATAATTTGCATATTCATTATCTGTAGTTGAAAAATGGCTTAAAAGTTGTGTAGATAGAATAGATCCTACACCAAACTCTCTTCCCTCTTTAAGGATTTTTTTGAGAGACTGAAAATCCTCGCTCAAAAAGTTATCAGCTTCATCAACTAGTATCATTTTTGTAATTTCTCTGTAATTACCTTTTATTGCACTGTGTCCACCCATTTGCATTTGTGAGTAAAAAACATCTAAGGTAATTGCAACTACAAGGTTTTGTATGCTTTTATCATATCCGGAAAGGTTAATAACTGTTACCCCGTCAATTACATCAAATAGAGTTTTTGTCTTACTATGATCCGGCTCAAAAATTTCAAATTCATATAATGCATTTAGTGCAGAATATAAGCTGTCTGTTTTGATATTTTCTTTTTCCGAATAAATCCGGTACACATCATGTAATGTCGGTGCCGAAGCCCCCCAAGTACTTGAATCTGCCTTCCTTATACCTCTTGTTTCATAAGCCTCCATAATTACGTCCTTTAATGTTGCCTGCTGTATAGGTCCAAGGTGAAAAGCCGTAGAAATTGTGTCCTTAATACTGTTTGCTGTATGTAAAGGTAACAATGGTTTGAAGTCACCCGATTGATATAATGCTAGTGGGTTATACGGTAAATGATACAAATTATAAACTTTAGCATTTGTTACCTTTTTAAAATCCTCTTTTATGTAATCACCCTTATAATCGAAGATAAGTATGCCTATCTTTGTTCCATTTACATTATCTTTAGAATTCCAATGAAGTTGTGCTATTAGAGACTTCGTAAACTGAGTCTTCCCAGTACCCATAGTCCCTATAATTCCAGTATTTGTATGCATAGTTTTATCTGTAGATGTGGGATACCACAAGACAGGACTCTTGTTTTCGGAATTCTGACCAAACTTAATGTTCATTGGCACTGCTTCAACTATTTCTGCCTGTTCAATTTCTTTTGATTGAGTAACTGCTTCTTCTTGAGACTTATCTGCAACAAGTGAGTGATTATCCCCTCTTTCAATACCGTACTCACATTTATGGTAGACATAATGTAATAAGTTATCTTTATTAATATCTGATTCTCCGTTAATGTAACTATCTTTTAATTCCTCTGTATTCTTAACAGTGTATTGGTAACCATCATCTTCTGAAAATTCAAACTGTAAAATATCATCTTGCTTGATCACACTCTTAAAATAGACGTCTTTTTTAAACGAAATGATCGCCCCATGTCCTATAATACTATCTAAATCACAGCTAATTTCATAGTTATCGTTCAAAAGCTTAGCTCTAACTTCTGTGTCAACTATCAAGTCCCAATTTTGTTCAGGCCAAACTTCATAAAGCTTCATTTTCTCGGCACTGACAATTGCTAATTGTGCAAGAAAATTCCTATATATCCGCTTAGTAAACTTTCTGTTATCTACTCCTTCTTCCTCAGCCATTTCAATTAGGTTATTAAAAAACAATGCTCGTGTTTGTTTTATTTGTTCTTTTGCTTTACTAATAACATTCGCATCGTTTTTACCTATTTTTACTTCAATTGGATAAAAATACACTTTAATTCGGTGCTCAATATTTTCAATTCCAACGAACATAAGATCATCGCAATATGATCCCGGTGCGCCCAGATTCTTAGCCGAAAAAAGTCCATCACTACTTTTCAAACCTGTCCCACCAGAAACTCTCAAAATTTCTTCTAATGATATTGGAATCCATATAATATTTTCATTATAAAGGTATGCTAGACCAATCTTTATTGCAGACAATATACTTAATTTCTCCCTTGGGAATTGCCGGTTATTAGAAATTAACCTTAATAACCAGTCTCCATTAACTGCGTTAAAGACATTAATAAGTTTTGGAGAAGACTTTTCTACATCATGAATCATCTTACTTTTAAGATATTCTTCTATAATAACTTGGTATTGCTTTGATTTTCTAGTAACTGTGATTGCATCATATCCACTCGATGAACTATATTGATCGCTATAATGAATAATTAATATATCCTTTGCCATAGGATCGTTTTTGAAAAAGTTCAAATCAACTTTAGGATCAATAAATGTAACCCAGTTAGACGAATCATATATTTTATCAAGTGTTTTTCTGCTTTCATCTGAAATTGCAGTATTTATACTTTCATTATTGTTAAATGGATATAAGCCACCTGCAGTTCTTGCTATAGCATTAATTTTTTTTGCCACATCAATTAATAAATTGTCCTCATTTATGAACTTAGTTCCAAAACCTGTTCTATAAAAATTATTAGAGTATACAGATGGTATGCCTGACATTAATCCTTTCATTGATATACCTGTACTTAATTCGCTCATATTACTATAGGTGGGATTATGAAATTGTTCTAATTGGTAAAAAGCAATGTGACAATACTCATATTGAAGTGAAGACACATCTTTCATATAGAACCGAACTTTATTTCTAAAAATACCTAGAACTTCTTCTTCTGAAAAATCCTCTAAAGACAGATTGATACTAAACTCATCTTTTATAAGTTGAGTATCCTGGTAGAAAGATATTTCCTCAAAAGCGTTATGTGATTTATCGTCGCCATAAATATATAATTGAATATTAATTAAATCCTCAGCATTACTGTTTTTCTTCAGTTGCTTGATGTAAAATTCAAATATCCCCTGAATTATTTCCTTACAATCTCCAAGGTTAATTAGATTAATCTTAATAGCACAATCTTTTGTAATTGTAAATAAGTAAGAAAAATGCTCTATAAACTCATCGATTTTCTCCCTAACGAGTTTTGAGACAAAATCACGAGAACCTTTATATCTTAGCATTTTATCGCTTACATAATAATTCCATTCTGGCGAGTGAGATTGTTCAATTGCTTTATATAACTTATCTTTTTCTCTATAGATATATGGTAACAAATTATTAGGGCCTAATTTGTTAAGTATTTCTTCAGAAACTTCTTCGTTTCCAATAGTTTGATTAAGAACAACCTGATAAGCTACATTTAATGGATGTAACGGTGTCAAGAGAATTTCCTTCTCCTCCACAGTTCTATATATTGTCCCTAATTTCATAAGATTAATTTGTTCGGTTGTTAATGTTTGACCATTTTCTACATCATTAATCAAATCCAAATATTGTTGAACATATTGGGTCGATAAATCCAGCAAAGTATCGTCCATAAATGTAAGACTTGGAAGTAAATTTTTGCTTTTATAATACCTAACTAGATTTCTATAAGAATCCTCCATTTGAGCATCTATAGTAATTTCCTCCGCAATTAACCCATCATACGTTTCAAAGTAGAATAGACCCTCAGATTCAATAATATTTTTTTCTTTTTCAATATTCTTTTTATACTCCTCTTTTGCAAAATACTCCCTTGTCCCTTGTATAAGCTTGTTTTCGCCTTTATATATAAAACTCTCCTGAAGTTCTCTTTTAAGTTTCCATACCGAAACACCTGTCACAAGGATTGGCTTAATACTTTCCTCATGTATAGCAATAGGAATAATTGTATTTATATATTTTAGATTAATGTCAATATACTCTGATTCATCATTTATTTGCCCAATATTCCTTATCAATTTAACAGTTTGATTGTCATCAAATATTTCTATTGTGTTATCAACTTTTTCAAGCACTTCCTCTATTTCGCTAACCCCACCCGGTCGTATTACGAGCACATTTTCATTTAGCCTTGTAACAATAGTCTTATCTTTAAAATTAATACTATAATTTGTCTTGATACCTTCTAGAATGCTTTCACCACATTCAACTGTAGCGATTCTAAATTCGTACTTGATACTATCATCTTTATAATTTATTTTACTAAACCCTGTCGAACCTATAATATGGTTAATATAAACTCTTATTTTCTTACCAGAAGCCACTGCAGAAGCTTCAGACTTGTTTTCAACCTTAAGATTAGAATTTGTAACAAACTTATCAAATGAAAACTCAATCTCAATATCTTGAATAGCATCTTTGTTGAATATAATTATATTTCTGATCCTAGATCTTGCTTTTGATTCACCTTCAGGTCTCTCCCAGTAAGGTATTCCAACCATTGAAGTGTCTTTGTGATTCTCAATGTACTTGATAGGCTGTGTATTTTTTTTGTTAGTTGCCGATAATTTTACATCCTTATACTCTACTATATCCCGCCAATCTTTATCACATAATATTTCAAGGCCTTTTTGATCAAAATATCTTTCAAGGTCAACTTCAGGATTCCCATATTTATGTGAAGCATCTACAATCGCATAAAACTGATAATTATCTTTTAATCGTTCTTTTATATCTTTTTCCCCATAATTTGTTAACTCTGAATCATAAAATAATCCAAAGTTTTTATATTGTTCTTTTTCAATCCCTGTAGAATTCAATACTTCAAGAATTTCTTCATAGTCAAAAATAGATGTATGATCTTGAAAAGATTCACTTGCCTTTCGTTCAAGAATAACGTTTATTATATTTTTATCGACCTTTGAAAGACTTGAACATATAATCTTTTCTTTAATATTATCAACAATGTTCTTAGAATGAAAGGGCATACTTTCTTTGTAAAAACTTTCAGAACCTCTGACTAAACTATCCAAATCAGTATTATGTATAAAGAGTATTGCAGTGCCTATAAACTCACTTTCTTCTATAGTACCCACTTTATTTCTGAGACGTGTTAAAAAATCTGCCTTTATTCCATCAATTGTCGCGGCAACTATGATTTTTATTCCATTAATTATTAAAGAATAGGTTTCATAAACTGGATTGTTTGCAGGGTAAATAAAAGCCTCAATCCCTGGTGTATAAGCAAGCTCATCATATAACGCTTTTACTTGTTCTTCCTTTTCAAATCTAATACCAAATTTATCACCATTGCTTATCTGCCTTGATGAAAAATAATCCACAATTTTCTTAGCTAAATAATTATAAAACTGCTTTGACATATTGAGCATCCCCACTATCACTTTTTTTCTCCAAAATGTTTAACTTATCAAATAGCTGAATCACAGCATCTTTTGAATCGCTGTCTAAGAAAAGCCCCCGCCTCTCATATTCTAGAAATAAGCTTTTTAAACCAATTTTATCTTTATTATTCATACATAAACGAGTTATTAAGATTAAATATTCTTGAGTTAAAGACAACGTAAAACCTAATGGTCCATGACTTTTTAAAAAGTTCTTTCGACAAAAATCTTCAAACCACTTACTATACTTTTGATTAGCACTTTTACGATTACCAATTGATCTCGCAAATTGATATTCTATCGCTCGTAATAACTCATAAATCTTATTAAGGCAATCATCATCATAATATATGTAATTTAAATTGAAACTCTCCCAATCAATATCTTGTATGTGATCTTTATAAAGAGATAGAAGTTGATCAATATCATTTTGTAAACATTGCTTTTCATCAGTATTCATCTTCTTAACAATTTCTGCAATATTAACATATGATAGTTTTATAGGGAAACTTTCAACCGTATGGTTTAAGAATTCAAGACAAATAGCATGAGAAAAAAGATTTGCGATATTCCCTGAAAGCAAATTCCATCCCACCCCATAACTAGTCCGTGATTTCGATATTTTTTCTCCTTCCAAAGTAAAAAACAGAGGATCTGGTCTTGAAATATCACTGTTAAACATCTGATTCAGTTTAAGTGAAATTTGCGAAACATAGAAAAAGAAATAATACTTTATAAACTCTTCAAAATATTCTACATATAGTTTCTCATTACTCAACATAAATTTTAAATCTTCTATAAACACTGTTTGAACGAACGGTAAGTAATTTATGTAATTTTCATCTTGAACTATTTCTTCACACAACAATTCCGGCAAACTCTCAAGAATTAGCCCAAGCATTATGTTTTTAGGTTTATAATCATATGTTTGCATAACAACATGCTTAATTTCTTCATTCACAAGCACAGAATTTAAAAAAGATGCTATCTTTTTATGCTCTGTATTCTGGAGCGTAACATAATTATAAATTATCGGATGAAATATTTCTAATTCATTAAATTTGTTAAAAAATAATTCTTTAACCAAATCCCTGAAAACATCTTCATCTTCGTTTTCAATATTAATATTCTTTGTAATGTGATTACATATAGAATCAGCGGTATAACTGTCTTTCAGCTTTCTACTTGTAATGATTCTCGAAAGCTCCCCAGTTACACTCTTAAAGTTTGCAATATAAATTTCTTCAAATTTAGCCCTAAATGGCAAAATTCTAATTTTATTTCCGGTATTATGTTGTAGTTTAATTTTAGCTTCTTTATTAAAGTTGAAATTCTTTAGAATCTCATCAATGTTTAACCTTAGAAACATCACTGTAACCTCACAAAACTATATTGATCAAACTGCTTATTGTAATTCATTCTATATTTACTTATCTTTTCGCCGACTCTCTGTTCAAATACCAGTTCCCTATCTTGGTGTCCGAGAGATAGAATTTTCTCCATAAATGCTACAAAATTGATATATGTACTTTTATCATTCTTATTTGGTCTATACCCTTTGTTAACATCCATTAACAAACAATACAACGAATAATCTATATCTAAATCGTATACGGTTTCATCATCTTGTCTGCTGAACTGAGTTTTGATATAAGGTATGAACTTTTCAACTTCTATTAAATCCTTCTTTTCAAGCTTTCCAACAACCGGATCTATGTACAGCTTTTGACTAATTCTATACTTCAATTGATTTTTTCCTACAAAGATATTTATTCTATCTTCGCTACTTTTTCCATTCCACTTATAAATAGCTTCTCTTATGTCAAAATATAGACCTTTAACCTTATTCTTATCCCCTACATTAAAATAGTAAAGGTGCTTGACATATTCAGAAAACATCTCATCCCTGTACTCTAACTCACCTACTCTAGGACTAAATAAGTAAAGCCTAAAAAAAAGCTTTATTAGTTCTTGTTTAAGTTCTTCAGAGTCTAAAAAAACGCCTTCTATTGCTAACATTGTACTGAAATGAGGGTAATCAGATATTTCAATATACTCCTTATATAAAAATGCAATGTTTTTTACTGTGTTAAATTTTGTTACTAATTGATCTCTTTTTTCATTCCTTAATCTAATGGGATCTAGTTTTGAAATGGTCTGAAAAATAGGGGATAAATCTTCATGCTCAAAAATTAGATTTGGTATTAAAAACTTAATATGTTCTCTAAATGTTAGTTTTTTAATTTCTTTCTGAAGATTTTCACTTGGAATCATATCCAGGTATGTACTAACAATTATGTCATAAATGAAGTTCAAAAGCGCTCTAGTAGAAATAATTAATTTAAATTTAATCATTGCTTCAATCAATATACTTATTAAACGGTTTTGAGTGAATTCTTTTCCAAGGAGCTCATAATTAAACTTTACAGGACAATTATCTGCACAATTGCATAGTTTTGTGCATTTTTGACTGTAAGTCAAATAAAATGGGTTACTCGAACTTTGCTGTGTTACTTTATGAAAAATATTTCTAATATAATCTGACTTCGGAGCATCAGAAGCCAGACTATACATATGAAAATCACTAAAGTTAATGAAGTGAAAATAGCTATTCTCATCAAATGAATTATCTACAATTTTAGACTCAAGAATTCCTTTATTATTAACAAATTCTTTCAAATAATTAAAACGTCTTCCATATTCAGATTCAATAAAATTGTTCAACGCTCCTAGATTTATAGCTAGAATTAATTTTTTAGGAGTATGAACACCTATCTTATCATCAGAGAAATTTTCTAAAATAGAATTCAATGTATCTATAGAAGTTTGTTGAGGCAAGAAACTCTCTGTTGCATCGTTATGAAGAACAAAACTATCTCGAATATGTGGAAAATTTTGAAGTATATAAGAAACTAAATGAGATTTTCCATCCCCAACTCCACCACAAACAAGAATAAGCTGTGATTTGTTTGCTGAACTAGCCCTTAAAATCAAACTTTTCAACTCATCTTCAACGTTTCTCTTTACATGCATATATTTCTTAAATTCACTAAATGAGTCCAAGTTTTCAACAGACTCCTTAGAAGACTCTTTAAGCTTTTTCAGTTCATTAATCAAGCATAAGTGTTCATTGTCCAAGTAAATCCACCTCTTCTAAATCCAAACTCAACATTGATAGTCATAGTATAATACTTACTAATTCCACTTTTCTTACTTGTTAATAGATAAAAACTATTAATGAATATCCATAATACTCTTAAAATCTATTCGACAAATAATTTCCAAATCCCTCTTTGATTATACAATAGTTTTTATCTTGAATCCATATATTACTAATATAAATACATGATTTTATTTTTACTCTATATCCCTCAGCGCTTCCACATCGATAAGTATCCATAGTTCTTTCATCAAAGCACACCACAAGTATCTTTTCGATACTGCTGTTCTCATCTAGAAACTTGGATATCTCCAACATAGCAATTCTGGCAGCTCACTTTACCGTGAAACGTTACGCACTGGTATTATAGATGGAAAGACAATTGCTTTACTCCCATTTTTTACGGCAATCTACAAGGAATTCTGATAACAAACAGTCAGAAAGTCTTCGTTAACACTTCCACCATGCCAGACTGGATCCACAGTATGTATTGTTTCGGCCCGGTCTTTTTGGCCGGATTTAGCTTTACATAAGTGTCCCTTTTGGTATACGATTAATGGTAAAAAAGGAGAAGGACCATACAAATCAATCCTCATCCACCACGAGTCAAATTGATAAGCAGGTCCATCACTCTACGTCCTGATTTTACCATACTTAATACAACTAACACAACATAAACTTAAAAAATGTCCTAAATGCGGTGGGAAAGTCCATGGTCACGGCACTCGTAAGCGCCGGGTTTGCATCATGGGTGAAAAAAAGTGGTGCAGGGTAAGACGGTTCAGATGTCCCCATTGCCGTAAAACCTTTACCCGCCTCCCTCATTTCCTCATTCCTTTCAAGCATTATATGGCAAGGGAAATTGAACACGTGCTCCGAAGTATTTTGGAAGGCTGTCCGCTGACTCTTGTTTCCTCCGGGGCTGAAGAAAGTACCTTGCGCCGATGGCAGAAAGAGTTCAAAAGGAAATTGCAATCTTGGGCTGGTTCACTTGAGTCAAAGGCATCAGGGCTGTTTGGTGAATACCCTGATTTGTTAAGTATCCCGTTCCATCCATTAAAGCGGCTGGAGCAAGCCTTATCCCGGCTGCCTGCCCTGCCTCCCGCATGGCCTGTACTGGTGAAAGCTTTACATTTGATTAATCCATCCTACCCACTTTGCATAGTCTGACCGGGTTAATCAACGGTACAATGGTATCAATTTGAAAAAAGAGGAGTTGATACCTTATGAAAAACAATGAATTGGATGAAAGAAGAGAAGAAGCCCTCCGACGGTATCAGATGATTGCTCCACTGTTGGATGAGGGTTCTTCGGAATGGGAAAAACGTAATGCCCGGTGGATGATACGTTGTAAGGAAGATGTTTCCGAGCGGACACTGCGCCGGTATTTGGCAGCATTTAAGAAAGGGGGCTTTGATGCACTTCTTCCCAAAGAGCGTAAAGATAAAGGCATGTGCAAAGCTATAACCCCGGAAGCCTTGGAACTGGCCGCCAGATACCGGCGGGAATTGCCCCGGCGCAGTGCAGAACGCATTCAGCAGCTTTTGAAAGGTGAAGGGTATACAGTTGCCCGTTCCACACTGGAAAAGCATTTGCGACAGCAGGGACTAAGCGGCCGTGAAATTCAAGCCAGTCAAAAGCAGGTTTCCAGCCGCAGGTTTAACCGTCAAGGACGTAATACCCTATGGCAAGCCGACCTGAAATTCGGGCCTCACCTGCCTGATCCATTGCACCCCGGACGCAAGATAAGGACTTATCTCATAGCGATAATAGATGATGCTACCCGTATGGTGGTTCATGCTGAGTTTTATGATAACCAGAAGCTGCCGGTACTTGAGGACACTTTCCGCAAGGCAGTAATGAAATGCGGTACTCCCGATGCTTTCTACGTTGATAATGGGAAAATCTTTGTCTCCCAATGGATGAAGCTGGCTTGCGCCAAGCTCCGTGTCCGCCATTTGAATACGAAAGCCTACAGCCCTGAATCCAAGGGTTATGTAAAGACTTAAATTATGTAAAGAAATGTGGTCTCAGTCCAGTAAAACCAATGAACTGAGCCTTGATTTCTTTACATAATAATTATCGACCCTATCGTTTGTTAAAATTCTTAAGCCATGTTTTTAAATCATTATTGTTGTCCCATTGTGCATCTTCTGGTGGAACGATTTCTTTGCTCGCTGCCTCTATAGCTTTACGTTTTAACTTTGCATCTGTGCGGGCGTAGATTTCAGTCGTAACTACACTAGAATGACCAAGCAGGTCTCTGATATACATTAAATCAACACCTGATGTAACCAGTTCCATGGCTGTAGTATGGCGCATTTTATGTGCACTCAGATCATCTGGTATAAGATCAGAATTAATCTTTTTGGCTTTGATTCCATATTTTTTCAGTACATAATTGATTCCCTGTCTGGTAAAAGGGGTTTTCATATGGTTATTAAAAAGTGTTTCCTCATACCTGGCTTCATTATCATAGCCCATTGTTTCCAGATATCTTTTTATGTGCGGCACCGCTGTTCTCATTAACGGCACATACCGGCCCTTGTTACCTTTTCCATGAATTCTAATTGTATAAGGCTGTGTCAGTGAGATATCTTTTACTTTTATATTGATAAGTTCTGTGACTCTTATGCCAGTTGTGTATAAAATAAGCAGAATCACATAATCCCGCAAACCATTTGTTCGGGCTACATCAATCTGTTCAACAAGCAGATTAACACCATCAGTCTTCATATATGAGATTTCCTTTCGCAGTGTCTTTTTTAAAGGAATACCAAGTATTCTCTGATATTCATCAAGATAATCAGGAAACTCGTATTTTAGATAATGCACAAATCCTTTTAATGCAGCCAGTCTCTGATTGCGTGTAGAAGGACTGCTTTTTCGACTTGCTCCAAGCCAGTTTAAATAACCGGTTACTGTTTCTCTTGTAAAATCCGATAGAACAATCCTTTCAGCAGATATCTTTCGTACTGATTCCATGTATTCCAGATACAATATAAAAGCATATCTATATGAATCAATTGACTGTGGAGAATTCCCCCTTTCATTTGGCATATATTGAGTAAAATATTTATTCAGATACACCGCAAAATCAGTTGTTTTCATATGCTGTACCTCCAAATATTCTGTCAACCATTCCGTGAAATTTTTCCTCTATGTAAGGAAACAACTGCAAGGTAAGTCTGATGTATTTTTCTGTTGCATAAATAGTCTTATGCCCCAGATATGTTGAGAGTATTGGAAGAGCAACATACATATCAAATCCTGAATCAATCATCTGCTTAAATGCATAAACTGCCATATGATGTCTCCAGTCATGAATCCGTGGGCCCTTTCCATCACCGAGATAAGGAATCCTGGCTTTAAAAAGGAACTCTCTATGATTATCGTATATCGTCTTTTCATCAAGACGACCGCGATTGGCGTTCGTAAATATATAGTCATCATCATTAAGCATGTAAAAACATTTTTCCGCATAACAGTTAAGCAGTTCCTTTAGATCATCCCCAACTATAACATAGCGTTGACGGTCATTTTTTGTTTCGTTCAGTTGTAAAATCCCTTTATCAAGGTCCACATCTTTCCTTCTTATTCCAAGAGTTTCATTTATTCTTGTACCACAACAATACAGAATTCGAAAAAGTACCGGATATTGTATTGCATCTTTGCGATTCCTGCAGTTGCTATAGTTGTCAACTGCCATAAAGTATCTGTCACATTCTTCATTTGTATAGATATGAGGTTGAAAATCAGTTCCTTTAAATTTAACATCTCTGGTTATGTACACATCATATCCTTTGATACTCAGGTATATAAGAAAGTGCTTGATTGCATTAATACGACCATAATGAGTTGGATGTGATTCGCATTCCTTCTTTTCCAACCATTTAGATGCATGGTGCACTGTAAAAACTGGTTCTGTCAGGTTATATTCAATACAAAATTTATCAAAACCTATCAGCCTGCTTCTGAAATTTTCACCATTATATCCGGCTGTATTCTTGTCCTTGATGTACCGCATCATATCATCTGCGAATACAGAGCTGAACTTATATCTTGCCATGGTTGCCCTCCTTATTGTAGAATGGAGAGTGCATTGCTGGCATAGGAAGCACGCACTGTTTCAATCTGGCATAATCTACGGATATATATACACTCGTGGTCTCTGTGCGTTGATGACCCATAACGGTACTTATGATTGGCATGGAAATATTTTTCTTTAAAAGATTTGTCGCCAGGCTATGGCGCATAGCATGAGGTCCGTGCTTCTTATTCTGCCAGTTTTTGATTCCAGCGCGCTTCATATATTTTGTTACGACAGAATGTATTGTTGGAGACGAGAGTGGCTTTCCTTTATTAGCATTTTCAGCAGAAACTATTATCTGCGGAGCATCGGATAATGGTCTTCCATACTTCAGATAATCAATAATAGCATTTCCAATTGATGCGAGCAGTGGAAATTCAACAGGAAAATCCGTCTTGTGCTGATTAATGCGTATGATATTGCTATCCCAATCGATGTCATCAAAGCAAAGCTTGGTAATGTCTTTTGCTCTCAAGCCATACTCTGTAGCAAGAAGGAGTATTAGGTAGTCCCTTTTCCCTATGGAGGATACCCTTTCAACAGAAATCAGAACTTCTTTAATTTCATCCTCTTCATATGTAGTAGGCAGTTTGCAATCCTTTTTGTAATTATCAGGCAAAATATATACAGATGTATCTTTTTGCGAATATCTATTATCATAAGCATACTGAAGAAAGAGGCCTAAATTTCTTGCTGCATTGTGTCTGGATGCAAGAGTATAGTTCATTGAAATGAAAAAAGCTTCTGTTTCCTCAATGCACAGATCATTAAGAGTGATATTTTTACTATTGAGAAACTTGCAAAAGTCATAAAGATACAATCTCTTATTTTCAATGGTCTTCTCTGCAAGCAAAAGTTCATTCCGACAAAACTCAAGATATTCCTGTGACACTTTCCCAACAAGGCCATCAAATATGTATTCGATACTTGGACATCGAAATTCAAAATCCCCATTTTTCTGGTATGAAATGAGCATTCTTACAGACCTAAGTTTTTCTCTAAAAGATGCTGGAGATCTGGCTGGCATAAGATGCGTGCCAAAAGCCTCATCACAGTACCGATTACCCGTTGCCTCATCAAAATCATTTAGATGATTTGATCTCATCCATTTCCTTAAAGAATCCCAATTTTGTTTGATTCGTTCATAATACTTGGTAGTATACTCTCGATGGCAAAGTTCTTCATCACAAAGAGCTACTAATTCTTCAAAATCCGTTACCATATATCAATTCCTCCTCATTAAAAGTGATTTCAATATATGGTCACATGAACGTTAAATTATGTAAAGAAATCAAGGCTCAGTTCATTGGTTTTACTGGACTGAGACCACATTTCTTTACATAATTTAAGTCTTTACATAACCTTTTTTACGTAAAGATTAACGTAAAAAAGGAAAGATAGAGCGTTTTAACCGTACAGTAGAAGAATTTATACAGGAAGCAGCCCTTGAAAAGCCGCAAACCCTCAAGCGCCTGAATGAACTATTCAGCGTATGGTTATCCGAAGGGTACAACCATAGGGTTCATTCTTCTCTGCCTAACAAAAGCCCGGCGCAAGCTTTTGCCGAAGATGCCAGGCCCCTGCGGTTTTCAAGTCCGGAGGTTCTTCGAGATGCTTTTCTATGGGAAGCCCAGCGGACAGTAGACAAGAGCGGATGCGTGAAGCTGGAAGGCAACCTATATGAGGTAGGCGTAGAGTTTCTACGGAAAAAAGTATTACTTCGCTACGACCCCATGAATTTATCCCAGGTAGAGATGTGGTTAGACGGTGAAAAGCGCAAAGTGGTTGAGCCTGCCCGCATCGGAGAGTATAACAGGAATGTGAAAAAGGAGCCGGAAGCGTTGGAAAAGGCCAGCGAATCCAAACTCCTTAGTTTAATGGCACAAGACAGCAAAAACCGGCTTAAACAGCAGCTAGGTGCATTCCGTCTTGGAGAGGAGGTGCATAAGCCATGACCACATTTGAAGCATTCTTTGGGTTTAGTGGAACCCCATTCTCAAGGGATATTCCGGTAGAAGAGTTACTGGAAACCGAAAGCCGCCAGGAATTACATGGCCGGCTGAACCATGTAGCACGCACAAGGGCCTTCGGTGTATTTACCGGAGATGCCGGAACAGGCAAGACCACTGCTATACGCCGCTTTTCCCAGGGGCTGGATTTAAACCGTTACAGGGTTCTATATATTTCCGACTCGGCATTAACGCCAAGGAATTTTTACTGGGAAGCCCTGCATCAGTTGGGCTGTGAACCTAAATTCTACCGTGGTGATGCCAAACGGCAATTGCAGAAGGCATTGGCAACGCTGGTTGACAGTGAAAAGAAAACTCCGGTGATTGTGGTGGATGAAGCCCACCTGCTTTCACGTGAAATGCTGGAGGAAATCAGGTTTTTGCTTAACTTGAGGATGGACTCCTACAGTTCATTAAGTTTAGTATTGACAGGGCAAAGTGAACTCCGGGAGACGTTAAAACTCCAAATCAACGAGGCAATTTGGCAGCGGGTTGATATAAGGTTCCACTTGCCGTCTATGAGTCCAAAGGAAACTTCGGACTATGTGTCCAGGCATCTGGAAGCAGTTAAAGCACCTGGAGAAATTTTCACTCCGGCAGCTATAGGTGTCCTCCATGAGTACTGTGGAGGAGTTCCCCGAAAAATCAACAAGGTGGCAACAGCCAGCCTGATGGCGGCGCCTCGAGGAAATTCAAGGTTAATTGATGACCATTTGGTGAGAGTAGTTATTGAAAGTGAATTTGAGAGCTAATTAAATGACCGGGCAGGGTTTCCAAGAACCCTGCCCAGGTCGTTAAAATCAAGCTGTAAATGTGGACATGGAAATCTGGCTAATTGCGGCCAAAGAGCCCGAGCGGCTACATTATAAACATATAACTGCTTCTGAAAATCTTTTACTATGGACTTCTCATATACAGCTAAGCTTATCTTCATACAAGTTTTTATCAACTGATATTTTTTTTAGAACAATTGGATTTAACATCGAAGATAGATTTTACCAGAATATAGCTTTTGATGTTGCAGGTTTTCATGTTACCAAAATTGAAACATATGCAACTATACTTCACAAAAAAAACATCCCTGTTCAGACTATCGAAAACATTGTTAAGTCTATCATTTCTATTCTAAACACAGAGATTTTTTGGATACGAACATTCGATCTTATCATTCAGATCAATAAAAGTAGCCCCACAAAATTAACGATGCAAGATTTCAAAATAATATCAACGGCTATAGAGAACATTGAATTTGATTCTGATAATGTACGTTTAAAATACGAGTACCTTTCAAGTATGGATAAAAAAGCTCTTCGAATTCTTGAAGACAAAAATACCCCTGTTCACAAAACAGAACTGTTCCAAGAATTAACAATGCGCGAGAATGGTGACAAAACATTATATCAAATCGATTCCCTTGTGAATGTTCTATCGATAAACCCTCATGTTCGAAGTATCGGTAAAACTGGTATGTGGATTCTAAGTAAATATGAATTTGACTCCCGTCATCAAGCCGATATTATTCAGTGGGCTTTTCATGAAAACAACTCAAGCTGCCAAGCGATGACAGCAAACGAAATATATTCAAAAGTATGCCTTTCGCGAGATGACTTACGCATAGAGATCATTTATTCGTACCTATACACATTAAGGGATAGATTTCTTCCTGTAGGAAATGGTAAATTCATCCTAGCTTCTTGGCGAAAAAAATATCAAAAAGAAATCAATGCGTTTGAAAAGAAAAAGTTCAACCGCACTCGATTTGACCTTATTGTACGAAGTAACTTATCCGACGGCAAGTCAAAAACTTTGAAAGAAATTTTTGAAAGTCTTCAGTCCGAGAATATAGCTCTATCTGAAGGTAGAATTTCTGTATTGCTTCAGAATGATTATGTTGAATCATTTAAGGTAAAGAATAAAAACTACTATCGACTAAAGGTATCTTCAGACGACAACAGATTAGCATTTCTTAAGGTTTTAAAAGAGATAGTTCTTGAAATTAAAAACGGAATTGAAAACAGAAAGGCCTTTACTGCCTTTTATAATCATGACGAGCCAAAATCAGAATCACACGTTCAAGTTGAAATTTATGAAAGAATGCGTGGTTACCTCAAAGCTGTAGGCATTGATCCTTCACGAGAAGTCTATACTGGTCTTGGCCCTGTAGATTTCAAGTTCTCAATGGGTTACAATTTGAGAGTGTTCATGGAGCTAAAACTTGCGTCAAACGCTAATGTGCTTGAAGGATTAACAGCTCAATTACCACAATACATGGGATCTGAAGGAGTTAAACTTGCTATTTTTACAGTCGTTATTCTTTCAGATGATGATTTTTGCATGGTTCCAGTTATCGAGCAAAGTATAAAAGATCTTGAAACAAAATATACTATGCATATCGAATATGTTGTTATCGATGCTCGGGTGTGAATATTTTTTAGTGTAAATGGAATAATCCACCAAATTTGTGTTAATAATTTTAATGCAGCATAAATCGGGCGACGCTGAGGAGCGACCCAACGCTTGCTGCAGCTTATACGATGAATGGCGGACTTTATTGTTCGCCGTTTTTCTATTCATCGGTAAGCTCCAAGCGGATAAACCTCGG
>NZ_QPJT01000025.1:0-10006 GCF_003337415.1 Anaerobacterium chartisolvens
TTGCTCTTGCCGTATTCCTTTGATAAATGGCAGAGATGATATCTGCGTTATTAATTCCTGCGGCCTTTTGGGATTATCCAAATTAATACGAACAATATTTTTGTGTGTATGTTCGCGCAAGTGTTCAGGCGTATCCTGTACTAGTTCATGTCCGTTATCCATAATGCATACCGTATCACTTAGCATTTCCGCTTCATCTAAGTAATGAGTTGTCAAAAAAATGGTTGTGCCAAACTCCGTTTTAATTGTTTTAACGACTTCCCACATGGCTTTTCGTGATTCAATATCCATTCCAACAGTTGGTTCGTCCAAAAATAGAATTTTAGGATATGACATCATACTCATGGCAACATCCAAACGCCGCTTTATACCGCCAGAATATGCAGTTACCTTGTGCTTTTCATATTTTTTTAAGCCAAATGTAGCAATGAGAATCTCCATGCGCTTATTAGCTGTCATGCTGTCCAACTTGTAAAGTCGGCTCTGAAACAGCATGTTTTCTCGTAGGGACAAGTGATTGTCAATGGATACCTTTTGAGCAACGCAGGAAATATTGGCTCGAATAGAATTCTGCTCCGTGTGTACATCATGGCCTAGAATCGATACCCGTCCGCTTGTAGGCTTTAAAAACGTAGTCAGGATATTAATTAATGTTGATTTACCAGCCCCGTTTGGCCCTAACAAGGAAAATATCTCTCCCGTTGAAACAGAAAGGCTTAAATTGTCAAGTGCCTTTTTACCGCTTGCATATTGTTTTGATAGATTGGTAACTAAAATTGCTTCCAAATCCATACCTCCTTTTCTCTTTGTTCTAAGCGTACAGTATCGTACAATGCTAGAGTCAATAGGCATAGAAAAAATTATGATAAAAAGAGGAATATTTACTTATTTCTAATTGGAAAACATACTTCTGTAATCAGATTGTCCGGATCGGGCTCAGTTTCAGGGGAAACGTGGTAAATATTAAAGATGGGGCCATCAAGCTCGTAACCGTTTTCTGAAATCCAATTTGCAATTGCTTCGTTTGCTTGGCTGAGTTGAATATACCCGCCCTTGTAAGTCAATGTTGCGGCGGTAATGGCGGGAACACTTTTGGATTTTACGATACCTGTGCTTTTATATTTTCCTACAACGGCGCGCTGGACTTCTACATCAATTTGGTGTTCTACAAATCCTTCATTATGAAAAATTGCAATGTTGTAACTGGGATTAGCAAACTGAAGATTTTGTTTCTCAATTTCCTCCGACAGTTTCTTCCATAAAGCACCCTCCTGATCGTACGCGGAAATTGTACTGCGATAGCTTATCACATTTCTTTCGGGAAGTTCCTTAACCGCGATGCTAAATCTGGAAAGATACCAGCTCTTATCAAGACCCTTTATAGTTGTTTGAAGCAACAGTAGCTGCTTTTGCATTGTCTCAATCTCTTCTTTTTTTTGAGAGGCTTGAAGCCTTAAATACCGTTTTAGGCTATCCTCATTATTGTACTCCGATAAAATATCCTTAATAATAGGCAAACTAAGCCCCATGCTTTTTAATGCTTGTATTCGATTGGCAATAGGAAGCTGTTCTTCACTGTAATAGCGGTAACCTGTAGCTTGGTTAATATGTACAGGAATGAGCAATCCTATTTCATTATAGTGCCGAAGCATAAAAATACTAATCTTTGATAATGCAGAAAAATCTCCGATTTTGAGCATAAAACTAACCTCCTTGAGAGCAAATCCAACTGTATTTATTGTAAACTATAACACCGTGCTAGAGTCAATGGCTTTCCCATTTATTTTATGCAAATATAATTTTATTACAAATACTACACATAATTGTCAGGGGGGACATTCCTGATTTTTTGAAGAATGTCCCTGTACAGAACCTTAGAACATTTGTTCTTGACAGATTATACCTGATATTATATAATAGGCCCAAGAGGTGGGTATAATGCCAAGAGCAGCAAGGAAAAAATCTGAAGAATGCATGTATCATGTGATGTCCAGAAGCATAAGCGAGATAGACCTTTTCCAGTGCGACGAGGATAAGGACTACTATCTTGCACTGCTTAAGCGGTATAAAGACAAATACTGCTGCAAAATATACGCTTATGCCCTTATGGATAATCATGTACATATTTATATAGACCCTTGCGGATATGATATATCGTTATTCATGCGCTGCCTCAACAATGCCTATGTCGCGTACTTCAACAGGAAATACAGCCGCCATGGGCACCTGTATCAGGGCAGGTTCGCGAGCTCGATAGTAGACAGCGACACATACAGCCTGACGCTGTCGGCATATATCCATAACAACGCTAAGGATTTGCCTGAATACGCCGGGAGAGAGGAGCTTTACAGGTATTCATCCTATGGAATATACACAGGCCTGAGGAAAGACCTTGAGGAGATAGTGGACGTAAGCTTTATACTTGCCCACTTTGGCAGGGACAAAAAAGCAGCCCGGGAAAAATACAGGGCTTTTACAGAGTCAATGAGAGATACCGGCATAATGAAGGAAGTGGATGACAGTATTATAAGGGCATACACTGAAAATGTATACAGCAGTGAAAAATGCTATATTGTAAGGGATAGAACTCCTGAGGATATAATGCGAAAGGTGGGTCGATTTCTTGGAGAAAGACTGGAAGAGAGCCTAAGAAGGAAGCACAGCCGGGAAACCAGCAGTAATAGAGCTTTTGTGACTTATATAATGAGGGTGTTGTGCGGGTATACATATAAAAGCATATGCAAGTATATAGGCAATATGTCGGTTGGCGGCGTATCAAGACTATCAAATGAGGGATTTAAGCTGCTTAAAGAGAATATGCGGTATAACAATGCCTTCAATTCATTAATTCAAATGGGATAGGCTTTAAGGTAAAGCTCTGAAGACGGTTTAGATTTCTAAATAGGCCATGCATAGGATGCAGCGGTCTATTTTTGTTGTGCCTAAAACAATCTTAAAACGCTAAGACATTTAAAATATAGTAATCAATCTGCAAAAAAATGTAAAAGCAAGGTACTTTTATTATGTTGAAACAGAAGCGTCCCCTTCAAGGCAAAAATAAGATAGAATAGTGATATGGATTAGATATTTTCATGTGTTGTTTTTTAGTAGATTGGAGGGACTATTAATTTGGTGGATTTAAAAGGTACTTACTTTATGAACTATGAGAAGTATTTTGGCAAAAAGGTAATGGAGTTTTCACAAAGGGAAATGACAGAAGATTGGCTCGACTCTGCTCATGGCGAAATTCATTTAGATGTATTCACTAAGGACGTTGAAGCACCTACCATAGTGTTTTCTCATGGCATGGCTGGTTACGGAAGGTTACTTTGTCCATATGCCTATAGGCTGTTTTCTAATGGCTTTAATGTAATATTGCCTGATCTAATAGGGTACGGTCATAACAAAGGACAAAGGGGACATTGGAAGTGGAGCGACCTTGTTAAAAATCTGATAGATACATCCAATTATGCAGCTAACAAATTTAATGGGGACATTTTTTTAGCTGGAGGGAGTATGGGTGGAGTGATTGCATACCACGCTGTTTGTCATGGCGCACCAGTGAAGGCAGTGGCTTGCTATTGTTTGTTTGATTTTCAAGATATGGAGTTAATTAAGGAATCATCTTCATATGGGCCGTTTACTTCATTAGTTAAGTCAAGTTTAAGATGGATAAGCAAGGTAGCCCCTAATTTTAGTATACCTGCATCAAGTGTATCATCTTATGACAACTTGTCGGATAATGATGAATTTAATAATCTCGTTAAAAAGGATCCGTTAGGTGGAAATAAAATGACATTGACAGCAGCATCTGAGATGACAAGTGTGTTGTTGCCAATATCATTTGAGGAGTTCGATATTGTACCAATCTTGGTTATCCAGCCTGGTGCGGACAAAATGACACCTGCAAAATTCACTAAAAAAGCATATGAAAAACTTGGAACAAAAAACAAGAAGTATTTGGAACTTGAAGGAAGAGGCCACTGGGTTTTGGATGATGAGGGTGTGGATACTATATGCAATGAAATAAATGAATGGTTTTTAAAGGCATAAATATCTTTGAATTATGATAAAGTAGAGTGGATACTACTTAAGGAGCGTCCCCTCTACTTTAAAAGCTTAAGAATTCTCTTATTTTTATTGCGTAGTTTCTGCTGACGGGAATCTCTGCACGGGAATTTTTTAATCGGATTATATACGTCTGATTAAACATGGGGGAAATTTCACGCACAAATTGGACATTTACCAGATATCCTCTGTGGCATCTTAAAAAAAACGGTTCAAGAATTCCTTCAAGCTGTTCTAATGTATAACGGCATTCAAAGCAGCCATCCTCTACAAAAACGTGGGTTTTTTTGTTGGAGGCGCAGCAATAGAGAATTTCCTCCTTATTGATTAGGACAATGGAGTCCGACTTGTTTACCGTAATATAGTTTTTAAAATGATTGCTGACAGGCCGCAAAGGCTTAATATCATCCTTTTTTCTCATGTTAATATTTGCAGATACGCGCAATATAAGCTTGCTCAGTCTTTTAGCCGTGGCAGGCTTCATTATATAATCAAACGCTCCAAGTTCAAAGGCTTTTAATGCAAATTTATCATATTCCGTAAGGAAAACAATATAAATATTCGGTAAAATGCTGGCGGCTTTTTCTGCAAATTCAAGTCCGTTCATTTCGGACATTAAAATGTCAGAAATAAGGACATGGGGATTGAGACCCTGAATCTCGTTCAGTGCCGGAAGAGGGTTTTGATAGCTGCCTATGAGTTTAACGTTATCAAAGCCTTTGAGCACATTTTTGAGGTGCTCTAAGCACAGAGAATCTTGGTCAACAGTTATAAATTTTATCACAATATTTCGCTCCAATATACTGACAATTTATTATGAATTAATTTTATACTTTGCACTTAATTAAGTCAACTAAATAATACCTGTTTCTGAATAATATAGCAGCATGTGCGTGTATATATGTCGAATATCTGAGCTATTTCCTTTTATCTAGGCGGACAGACTGCTCATCTTGAAAAAAATGTGCTTTATCCAAAAATTATAGGAACATTTTTGCTTTGAAGGTATAATGATAAAAAAGAATTAGAAAGGGGGCGACTGGTTTCAAGTGGGGATTTACAGCTTGGAATTGGGTATATATGGCAGAATATCTATCGCCGGGAGTCTATATTGAAGAATTTGATCAGGGAGGCAGGCCAATAGAAGGGGTAAGCACCAGTACAGCCGGATTTGTGGGAATGGCTGAGAGGGGATCGATAAAGGGTGTGCCGGAATTAGTAACAAGCTTTGCTGATTTTAAGAGGAAGTTCGGAGGATATCTTTCTAAGACCGAATATGGTGATTATTCGTATCTTCCTATCTGTGTAGAACAATTTTTTATAAACGGGGGGGCAAGATGCTTTATCATGAGAGCTGCTCCGGCCGACGCAAAGTCCGCATCAAATGCCGGAAGCGACGGAAAGCCTGCCGGTTGCATATCCGTCGCCGCTAAAAACCCCGGAGTGTGGGGCAATAAAATAAGAGTAATAATAAGTGATGCGTCAAAAGCAAAAACACAAATAATTGATATCAAAGAGGATGCCCTGACAGGAAACAGGTACATTGTAAAAAACGCCGTGGGCTTTAATGAAGGAGATGTCGTTTCGTTTAGTGACGGACAGCAAACCATTATTAACAGGGTTAAAAAGGTACAGGATGATTTTATACAGTTCGAAAATAATTTTGACATTGATGTTATCGACCAGAAGCTTCTTCCCTCAAAAACAGTATCAACCTGTGAAATCAATATAGTTATAAAATATGAGGATATAGTCGAAACCTTTGAGAATGTTTCACTAAATGCTGTGGCAGCAAATTTCCTTGAAAAGAGGCTGGCAAAATCGGAGCTTATCGAAGCCGCCTATATACCTGCCGCCGATGCAACGGAAATCGTCAAGCCCTTTGAGCAGATAACGGACGGCACGGCAGACAGTTCAACCATTACTCTTGCGGGAGGCACAAACGGCCAGATTGCAAGTGCGGATGCTTCGGTGTTTATAGGCGTGGACAACGGCCCGGGCACAAGAAGCGGAATACAGGCCTTTCTTGAAAATTCACTGGTAAGCATTATGGCTGTCCCCGGAGTCACAGATCCCAATGTGCAGCTTACGCTTGTGGCACATTGCGAAAATCTCGGCAGCCGGTTTGCGGTGCTTGATATACCCAGAGACAAGAAAAAGGTGGATGAGGTTATTGCGCACAGAAACATATTTGACAGCAATTATGCCGCGCTTTACCATCCATGGATTGAGGTGTTTGATCCTCTTGACAAGAAGAGTACATTCATACCTCCCTCGGTTTCCGTTGCAGGCATATACGCCCGTTCTGACACCAGCAGGGGCGTTCAGAAGGCTCCGGCAAATGAGGTGGTACGCGGCGCCACAGGTCTTGACTGCCTTTACAATAAAGGGGAGCAGGACATTCTTAATCCGCAGGGCGTCAACCTTATCCGTGTATTCCCCGGTCAGGGAATTCGCGTTTGGGGTGCAAGGACATGCTCTTCAGAGACAAACTGGAAATATGTAAACGTAAGAAGGCTGTTCATATTCATTGAAGAGTCTATCAAGGCTAATATAAATTGGGCGGTGTTTGAACCTAATGATGTAATGCTGTGGGCAAGAGTAAAGCGTTCTATAGAGGTATTTCTTATTAACCTGTGGAGAAATGGCGCACTTGCGGGAAGCACTGCGGACGAGGCGCTTTTTGTGGATATAGGCAGGACGACAATGACGCAGGATGATATTGATAACGGAAGGCTTATTTGTGTTATAGGGGTAGCTCCTGTAAAGCCTGCCGAATTTGTAATATTCAGAATTACACAGAAGGTGAATGAATCCCAGGCATAACATGCAAAGGGTTAGAGAAGGTAAGATGCGGCGCAAGTATAGGCTTAAGCTAAAATACAACTGAAAACGGAAAGGGGATGGGCGTATGGCATACCCATATAAAAAGTATAGGTTCCGTCTTGAAATGGACGGTATTGATCAGGCGGGATTTTCAGAAGTGAGCGGATTTGATGCCAATGTTGATGTTGTTGAGTATAGAGAAGGAGACTCTCCCGTGATTACTCCAATGAAAATGCCCGGGCTTGTCAAATACGGAAATGTAACGCTGAAATGGGGAGTTACCGATTCGATGACGTTATATGAATGGATACAAAGCATCAGCGAAGGAACTATTGAAAGAAAGACAGTAACAATTACTGTTTTGGATGATGCGGGAGAAGCAAAAGCGTCATGGCAGTTAATTAACGCATGGCCGTCTAAGTATACTGCTCCCGATTTTAACGCGACGGCATCAGAGGTTGCGCTTGAGAGTCTGGAGCTGGCGCATGAGGGAATGACGCGTACCGCATAGTTTTGCTGATATCCAGTTTTATCCCGGAGCTTGTATTTTTTACGGCCTGCAGATGAAACTGGATAGTTGTATATTTTGATGGAGGATAAATTATGGCATTTGAAACTGAATTTGCATTTGAATTACCGAAAGGGTATGTTGATGAGAGTGGCACGCTTCACAGGCAAGGAATAATGCGGCTGGCTACGGCGGCAGATGAAATACTTCCCATGAGGGACCCGAGAGTCCAGCAGAATCCCGGCTATCTTACTATTATTCTTCTTTCGAGGGTGGTCACAAAGCTGGGAGATCTCAGGGCTATAGACACTAAAGTAATTGAAAAGCTGTTTACTGCCGATCTGATGTTTTTACAGGATATGTACCAGAGAATAAACCAGATGGAGGCACCTTATATAAGTGCGGTGTGCCCTAAATGCGGGCATGGTTTTAATACGGAAATAAATTTTATGGGTCAGGCATAAGGGTTTATCCTGAGGAGCAGATGTATAAGGAGATGGCCTTTATAGCCTATTATTTCCACTGGAGCAGCAATGAGGTTATGGACATGCCTCACAGAGACAGAAGACGGTGGTGCAGTGAGATATCCACCATTAATAAAAAGCTCAACAATGCCCCTAAAAACGTTTTTGAAGGCTTTTAGGAGGCAACCGTTAATGCTTTGGTGGATTTGCTTTGAATGATATGTAAAAAGGGGGGGCGGTGCCAAAATGAGCAGACCTGTTAACGCCAACCGATTTTCGGTGTGGATAGGGCAATTTTCAATGAGCTTTTCGAAAATAAGGAATATTTCAAAGGAAATAGAGGTTGAGGCTTTAAAGGAAGGCGGGGTTAACGATTATGTACATATTTTGCAAAAGTCTTATAGCTCTCCTCATAAGTTGATTTTTGAAAGAGGACTATGTGAATCGTCGATCTTATCAAATCCCACCCCCCTTCTTGTAGGCAAAAGGCTGCCCTTTCCTGGTATAATTAATGTCCATGATGCCAAGGGTGAGGCTGTGGCAAGCTATTCCTTCAGTGACCCCATTATTCTTAAATGGGAGCTTGGGGATCTCGATGCAATGCAAAACAGCATACTTATAGAGACGCTCGAGATAGCACACTCGGGTATATGGGCAAGTACAGGGGAGGACTTAAAGAAAACAGCCTTATAGACGGGTATGTTTTTTAATGTGCCAAGGCTTGCAAAGAAGGGGATAAAATGATTTCAGTTCTTGATATGAGAAGCATAAAAAAGAATATGGGAATTATAGACCCGGGCTTTGGGATAAAGATATTTTCTTTATATGCTTTTACGCAAGGGGATTTTTGGGGCGGAGCAGAGCTGGCCTTTTTAGAGCTTTCTCAGGCGGGGCGTGAATATCGGGTGGAGAAAAGCTCTGAAAATGTGCGCAATGAGTATAGTGATATCATATGCAATATAAATATTTTGCTCCATGTGCTTATGTCAGGTCCAAGGAATCCCGGACAGGCTGTTAAGCTCATAAATGCTTTTACTGCTCCTGCAAGCCTGTTGAAAAGAGAAGCATCTATTGAAAAGGCCATACAGGAGGGTGTGAAGAGAATAATTGCGGGCAGGGAAACAATGCCTGCGCATCAAGCCTATATCAACGATATGGCACGAATACAAAATACCGACAACAGGTACCGGAACAGAATGGGGACGCTTCTTCATTTGATAACACCACAGGGGGATGTTGCTGCCAACAAATCAGGCTTTGTAAAGCGCATTTTAAGTAAGCTGGTAACCCTTGACGCTTACCCCAAAACCAGCGGAGCAAAACTTCGGATGCGTTCCTCTGCTGCAATAGTGCAGCGAAGGAACGCAGGTAAAGCAGAGGAGCAGAGGTACAGCGCGCTTCCACATAAGAAGGAAACCGCGGCTTTAACGGGTACGGTAGATCTGACAGATACCATGACTCTGACGAGTGACGCAGCTTACCCGGAAGTTCGAGGACATTCATATACTCAGGAATTGTCGGGTAAGTATTGGACATTTGCACAGCATGACGAAATGCTTTTAAGGCGGCATAACGCAGGTGAAGCATGGGAAGTGTACCAAGCTGGGCACGATGCCGGACACATACGAAAGGCAGAGGCGGCTTTGGTTGTTTTTAAGGAGCGTACCCGATTTGTGGGGGACTGTACTAGCTTTGGGGCACGCTCCGGAGTCGGAACGCCACGGGGGGCGTTCCCTACAAATAGAATGGGGACGCTCCTTCATTTGATAACACCCCAGGGTGAGGTTGCTGCCAACAAATCAGGCTTTGTGAAGGGCATTTTAAGTAAGTTGGTAACCCTTGACGCTTATAAAAAAATCGGCGGAGTGAGTCTGGGGATGTGTTACTCTGCTGCAATAGCGCAGCGAAAGAACGCAGGTAAAGCAGAGGAGGAGAGGTACAGCGCGCTTCCACATAGGAAGGAAACCGCGGCTTTAACGGGTACGGTAGATCTGACAGATACCATGGCTCTGACGAGTGACGTAGCTTATCCGGAAGTTCGAGGACATTCATATACTCACGAATTGTCGGGTAAGTATTGGACATTTGCACAGCATGACGAAATGCTTTTAAGGCGGCATAATGCAGGTGAAGCATGGGA
>NZ_QPJT01000025.1:10101-60326 GCF_003337415.1 Anaerobacterium chartisolvens
GAGGACATTCATATACTCACGAATTGTCGGGTAAGTATTGGACATTTGCACAGCATGACGAAATGCTTTTAAGGCGGCATAATGCAGGTGAAGCATGGGAAGTGTATCAAGCTGGGTACGAGGCCGGGCTCATACGGACGGCAGAGGCGGCTTCGGTTGTTTTTAAGGAGCGTCCCCACTTTGGGGCACGCTCTGGAGTCGGAACGCCACGGGGGGCGTTCCCTACAAATAGAATGGGGATGCTCCTTCATTTGATAACACCACAAGGTAAGGTTGCTGCCAACAAATCAGGCTTTGTAAAGGGCATTTTAAGTAAGATGGTAACCCTTGACGCTTATAAAAAAATCGGCGGAGTGAGTCTGGGGATGCGTTCCTCTGCTGCAATAGTGCAGCGAAAGAACGCAGGTAAAGCAGAGGATGAGAGGTACAGCGTGCTTCCGCAGCAGACGGTGGCCGCAGCCTTAACGGGTACTGTAGATCTGATAGATACCATGGCTCTGACGAGTGACGCAGCTTACCCGGCAGTTCAAGGACATTCATATACTCACGAATTGTCGGGTAAGTATTGGACATTTGCACAGCATGACGAAATGCTTTTAAGGCGGCATAATGCAGGTGAAGCATGGGAAGTGTATCAATCTGGGCACGAGGCCGGGCGCATACGGACGGCAGAGGCGGATTTGGTTGTTGTTGAGGAGCGTCCCCACTTTGTGGGGGACTGTCCCCGCTTTGGGGCACGCTCCGAGGTCGGAACGCCACGGGGGGCGTTCCCTACAAATAGAATGGGGACGCTTCTTCACTTGATAAAACCGCAGGGGGATGTTGCTGCCAATAAATCAGGCCTTGTGAAGGGCATTTTAAGTAAGCTGGTAGCTCTTGGCGCTTATGCAAAAACCAGTGGAGGAAGTCTGGGAATGCACTCCTCTGCTGCAATAGTGCAGAGAAGCACTGCAGGAAAAGCAGAGGCGGAGCGGTACAGCGTGCTTCCGCAGCGGAAGGCAGAGACGGATTTGGTTGTTGTTGAGGACCGTCCCCACTTTGGGGCACGCTCCGAGGTCGGAACGCCACGGGGGGCGTTCCCTACAAATAGAATGGGGACGCTTCTTCACTTGATAACACCACAAGGGGATGTTGCTGCCAACAAATCAGGCTTTGTAAAGCGCATTTTAAGTAAGCTGGTAACCCTTGACACTTACCCCAAAACCAGCGGAGCAAGACTTCGGATGCGTTCCTCTGCTGCAATAGTGCAGCGAAGGAACGCAGGTAAAGCAGATGAGGAGAGGTACAGCGTGCTTCCGCAGCAGACGGTGGCTGCAGCCTTAACGGGTACTGTAGATCTGATAGATACCATGGCTCTGACGAGTGATGCAGCTTACCCGGCAGTTCAAGGACATTTACACACTCAGGCATTGTCTGGTAAGTATTGGCCCTTTGCACGGCATGGCGGAATGCTTTTAAGGCAGCATAACGCAGGTGAAGCATGGAAAATGTACGAATCGGGTCACGAGGACGGGGGCATACGGAAGGCAGAGACGGATTTGGTTGTTGTTGAGGAGCGTCCCCACTTTGTGGGGGACCGTTCCCGCTTTGGGGCACGCTCCGGAGTCGGGACGCCACGGGGGGCGTTCCCTACAAATAGAATGGGGACGCATCTTCACTTGATAACACCGCAAGGGGATGTTGCTGCCAACAAATCAGGCTTTGTGAAGGGCATTTTAAGTAAGCTGGTAACTCTTGACGCTTATAAAAAAATCGACGGAGGAAGTCTGAGGATGGGTTCCTCTGCTGCAATAGCGCAGAGAAGGAACACAGGGAAAGCAGAGGAGAGGTACACCATGCTTCCTCAGCGGACGGCAGCCACGGCTTTAACGGGCACTATAGATCTGACAGATACCATGGCTCTTACGAGTGACGCAGCTCTCCCAGAAGTTCAAGGACATTCACACATTCAGGCATTGTCGGGTAAGTATTGGCCCTTTGTACGGCATGGAGGAATGCTTTTAAGGCAGCATAACGCGGGTGAAGCATGGGAAGTGTACGAATCGGGGCACATGCGGACGGCAGAGGCGGATTTGGTTGTTGTGAAGGAGCGTCCCCACTTTGCCCGCTTTGGGGCACGCTCCGATGTCGGAACGCCACAGGGGGCGTTCCCTGCCAATAAATCAGGCTTTGTGAAGGGCGTTTTAAGTAAGTTCGTAACCCTTGACGCTTATAAAAAAATTGGCGGAGGCAGTGCGGGGACGCGTTCCTCTGCCGCAATAGTGCAGAGGATAAACCAACGCGGGTCAGCTCCCGTTAAAGCTAATGAGCAAGCGCCTTCTGAGCTTGTTTTAAGGAGCAGCCCGCTGCCCATAGAAAAAGCAGGCGCTAAAAATGATAATGCTTTTATAAGCTCAAGGACTGAGGAAAATTCTCCCGGAGAGCTGAAGCATTCCAAAGAGGCAGGTACTACTAAAATAAAGGTTATCAACGAAAGCCGGGAGGATCTTGTAAGAGCAGGCGAAATTGAAATACAGAGTGATAAGCCCGATATTTCAAAATTGGCGGATCAGATTTATAAAAGACTTGAGGAAAGACTGAGAATTGAAAGACAGAGAAGAGGACTGTTCCGATAGGGGGAGGATAAAATGGGGCTGGAAAAGGCGGTTATAAAATACGGTAAGAACCTTAAAGAAGAGGTAAAGGTGCTGTTTAATCCCAGTGAATATGTTATATCCACCAATAACTCGTACCGTGCCCAAATTGCACCGGGAACGGATAATCTTATGCTGCAGTTCATAGGAGGCGGCACAAGCAGCCTTAATATGACGCTGTACTTTGATACTTATACCCAAATTCCCCTTAAAAATACCCAGACAGATTCTATGCAAACAGTAAAGGATTCCATTTCGGGAGACAGAGAGGATGTAAGGCTCTATACCGACAAAATCACAGATCTCATGAAGATAGACTCTGAAACTCATTGCCCTCCAAGAGTGGTGTTCGCCTGGGGCTCCTTGAGCTTTAATGCTGTGATAGAGTCGGTTCAGGAAACCTATACCATGTTTTTGCCCAGTGGCAAGCCTGTGAGGGCAAAGCTTACCGTCAGCTTTAAGGGTATTAAGGAAGCGGCAAATAATGCAAAAAAAACTGTGCTTCATTCTCCCGACAGGACAAAGCAGCGATCCTTGAGAGGAATGGATCAACTGTGGAATATGGCCGGCGAGGAATATGGAGATCCCTCTATGTGGAGGGTCATTGCAAGGGAAAACGGTATTTTAAACCCAAGAAAGGTTGAACACGGCATGGTGCTAAAGGTGCCTTCCATAACTTAAAGGCGGGAGGGTGGAATTTGAATGTCGGGCCAAAGCTTAATGACGAATGATAAATATACCTTTGAAAATCTGTCTTCAAAATATGGTGATTTTAAAGTGCCCACTTATAAGATCAGCATAGACGGAAACGATTTACTGTCTGCCGAGTCACTGGTTGTGAGGGAGCTTAAGATAGATCTTACGTGCGAAAATGAGGCAAGCGGCTGTGTGCTTGAGGTTTTTGGAGCGTATGATATTGCAAACAGACGCTTTAATCCCCAGATTATGGAGAAGTTTTTTCAGCTCGGCAAGAAGGTAAGTATTGATGCGGGATATATTAAAACGGTAAATGTGTTTAAGGGATATATTTCCGGTGTGGTGCTGCGTATGGGGAATGAGGCTGCCGGAATAAGGGTTGAATGCACCGATGTCAAGGGCATAATGATGAATACCAGAACTACCGAGCAGCGTACTGAAAATAAGCTGGA
Organism: Anaerobacterium chartisolvens; assembly: GCF_003337415.1. Lineage (GTDB taxonomy): Bacteria > Bacillota > Clostridia > Acetivibrionales > DSM-27016 > Anaerobacterium > Anaerobacterium chartisolvens. Next base: position 13,883 of record NZ_QPJT01000025.1, read on the forward strand.
TGACGTGGTTTCCAGTATATTGGGAAATCAGGCTTATAATAATTTTTGCGAGGGAACACAGGTTGATTCCATTAGTACACCCGAAAGAAAGATAGAAGTAGCGGGAGAAAGTGATTTCGATTTTCTTGTACGGCTTGCGGCAAGGATAAATTATGAGTTTTTTGTGTGCCAGGGAAAGGTCTATTTCCGTAAGCCCATGCCGTTAAAGGCTGCTGTAATCAGCCTGGAATGGGGATATAATATTTTGAGCTTTGAAAGAAGAGCATCTCTTGAGGGACAGGTGCTGGAGCTGGAGGTAAGAAGCGCTGATGTGGACAAGGGAAAGATGATATCGGGCATTGCGACGTCAAATGTTCAGATGAGCAAGGGGCCGTCTGCAAAGAAAGCCTTGCAGAAGCTGAAAAAGGTTGTTGTCGATTCCTCTGTTGGCTCGGAGCAGGAGGCACAGGAGAGAGCAGAGGTGCTTTTGAAGAAGCTTAACCAGAGCTATGTTACGGCAAATATAGAGTGCATAGGAATTCCCGAGATTGTGCCCGGAAGGTTTATAAATGTTAAAAAGCTGGGAAGCGATCTGGATGGCGATTATTATATTTTACGGGTTACCCATAGCATAAACGAGTCTTTTTTTTCAACGTTAATTGAAGCGAGGTTGGGTGATTAATGGGGATTTATGATTTGCTGGATGATGCAATTGAACGGAGAGATTCCAGAAATGAGGCGGGAGAGCCTGTAATACACGGCGTAATGATAGGCGTGGTTATGGAAAACAACAATAAGGATTTTCCCGGAATGATTAAGGTGGAGCTTCTCGTCAGAGAGGCAAAGCGCAATATATCCGACTGGATGAGGGTTGCCGTTATGTACGGCGGAAGCCAGTGGGGAATGTATGCCCTGCCCGAGGTTGGCGATGAGGTGCTTGTAATATTTGAACAGGGAAATATAAACAGGCCCTATGTCATAGGAAGTATTTACAAGACGGATGATAAATTCCACAAAAAGGCTTTTAATGAGAATAACAATATAAAGGGCTTTAATACCCGTGGGGGACATGAGGTAACCTTTTATGATGAGGATGGCAAGCAGTATATTGATGTAAAAACCCCAAAGGGGCTTAATATACGTATGGATGATGAGAAAAATACAATGACTGTGACCGATAAGGATAAAAAGAATTGTGTTGAGATTGATGTTGAAAAGGGTAAGGTAAGCATTAAAGCGGAAAACGGAGTGCTGCTCACCAGTAATTCTTCCAAAATCAATATTCAGGGGGATTCAAACAGCATAGCTGTAAAGAGTGACGCCATAAAAATTGAGGGAAGCAATTCCATTAAATTAAAGGCTCAGTCGCTGGACATAGAAGCGGGTATGCTGAATGTAAAAGCCTCAAATGTATTGAATCTTAAATCTGACGGTGTGGCGAACCTTAAGGGCTCGCTGGTTAAGATAAATTAGTGCGTGGAGGTGGGTTTTTAAGCTATGGCTGACACTAATGGCTTTTTAGGAAGGGGATGGAAGTTCCCTCCCTCTATAGACAGTATCACAGGCAGATTTAAAACGGTTGAATATGAGGAGGATATTAAGGAGGCCATATATCTTATTCTCATGACAAAATATCATGAGAGGGTTATGATGCCGGAATTTGGCTCCAATATACATGAGTATGTGTTTTCTCAGAAGGATTTTACCGTATTGAACCTTTTAAAGCAGGATGTAAGGGATGCATTAATACAGTGGGAGCCACGTATTATTAATCTGGAAGTGGAGATTTTACAGGACGCGTTGGAAGCGAATAAAATAAATATTCATATAAAGTATGAAGCCAGAGCTACCAATAATCCTTTTAATCTTGTGTACCCTTTTTATATAAATGAAGGAATAGGGGAGAAATAGGGGGTAGGGAGCTTTGAATGTACCGGATATTGATAGAAGGACTAAAAGGGATATTATTGAAAAGATATCCGAGCTGGCCCGCAGCTACCTTCCCGAGTGGAGGTTTACCGAGGAAAACCCCGATATAGGCTCGGTTATTGCCATGATTTTTGCGGATATGTTTGAGGGCACGGTAAAAAGATATAATAATGTGCTTTATAAGCATCATATCGCATTCTTAAACAATCTCGACATAGCAATAAAGCCGTCGGTGCCTGCAAAAGGAGTGGTATGCTTCGAGCAGTCGGCGGATTTTATAACGGGGGTATATGTTCCGTCTAAAACAAAGCTGATTGCCGGCACCGGGGGTGCGGGAGGCAGTGTTATTTTTGAAACTCAGAGGAGCGTATTTGTTACTCCTGCCAAAATTTCAGGTATTATTTATCACTCTCCTGCCAATGACAGCATCGCTGTGGCATATGGCGGAAACGAGGATATAACGGCAAAGAGAATAAGCCTGTTTGATATAAATTGCGGTGAGAATATACAAAAGCATTTTTTTGCTTTTTGTCATAGATTTGTTTTAAACGTAAATGGAAGCTGCGGTATAAGGCTTGCATTCCAGCACAGCGAAGGCGGCATAGGCAATAAGCTTATGGAGTGCATTTCAGACAGCCGCCGAATGAGATGGCTCTACTATTGCTCAGGGGAATGGAAGCCGTTTGATTATGCGGGAATTGAGGAGGATTTTATTGTACTTAAGGGGGACAATGTCTCAATTGCCGAGGAGGAATATGAGGGGTACAGGAGCTGCTGGATTGGCTGTGAAGCAGTCGGCATGAAGGACATGGAGCCTCTGGGAATTAAAAGCCTTAGAATAAAAACCCTTAAGGAGGACATTTCTCCCGAGGTCATTTATGCAGATGATACTGAACAGGCCATAGAAAAATTCCAGCCCTTCGGAGAGGAACTGTCTCTTTACAGAGAATGCTATATCGCGTGCAGAGAGGCGTTTTCAAAGGCCAACGCAAAAGTAACTCTATGCTTTACCCTGTCCTATACCGAATTGGAAAAGGAGTTTATTTTGCCTGTGCCCCCGGTGGAATGGAAGCTGATTATGAAAAAGCCCGAGGAGGCATATTACATCGAAAAGCTTCCCGTGGTATGCGACAGGGTAATATGGGAATATTGGAACGGTCTGGGCTGGGCGAGGCTTGATTTGGACGGAGGCGCGGAAACTGTATTTAATAACAGCCGATCAGGTGAAATCAAGCTTTCCTTCAGGTGCCCCGAAAGTATACGGGCTATTCCTGTGAATGCCTATGATACGCACTGGATAAGAATGAGGCTTGTTTCCTCCAAAAACATATTTCAAACCAACTGCCGCCATTATGCACCTGTTATTTCCGGACTTCGCATTGAGTACTGCTATGAGGGCAGCGGACTTTTGCCTGAAAGAGCGCTTGCGTGGAACAATACTGTTAACCAGGATATAACACAGTCTTTGGCAAGCGGGAGCGGAGCGGTGCTGTTTAGAGGCGGACAGGGTAAAAATGTGCTTTACATTGGGTTTGACCGATATCCCGAGGGGTCTCCCATCAGCATATATTTTAATATAGACGGTAAGTCGGCAAGTGACGGCAAAAGCTCCGGCGAAACCGGAGGCGTGCCCGTGCTGGAATGGGAATATTATTCCTCTGCGGGCAAATGGAAGGAATTTAAATTGTCCGACACAACAGGGGGCTTTTCAGATCCCGGTATTGTGACGCTAATTATACCGGAGGACTTTGCGGATACTGAAATATTCGGGAGAAAATGCTTCTGGCTGCGAATAACAGATGCAGATAATGAGAATGTAAGTTCAAGGAGGGTTCCTTCCGTACAGGGCATTTATATAAATTCCGTCGAGGTTCTTAATGAGGAAACCATGGAAGAGGAGATATTCTTTGTTGAGGAAAAAAAGCCCGGTTTTTCAATAAGGCTTTCACGGAAAAACATTATTAGCCTAAAGGTAATGGTGAATGAGCAGGGGGCTTCCTTAAGCCCATCATCGGACGAATATTTGGATGCTGTGCGCAGACATGATATAGAGATAAAAAAGGATTCTCAGGGAAATGTCAGCGGAGTATGGAGGGCGTGGGATGAGGTGGACAGCTTTATAGGCTCACGGCCCGGTGACAGGCATTACATTGTTGACAGAATAACAGGGGAAATACTCTTTGGAGACGGCAAGAAGGGCATGATTCCGCAGAAACGCTATGATGAGGCAATCAGAGTACTTTACAGTTCGGGCGGAGGAAAAAGCGGAAACCTTTCTCCCGGCAGCATTGACCGAATGGCGGATGCAATGAGGTTTATAGGCAGGGTATATAATCCTGCTTCCACTCATGGAGGAAGCAACTGCGAGGATGTTGACGCCGCTGTGAGGCGCGGAGCAAACATTTTAAAGCACGGAGGCCGTGCGGTGACCGAGGAGGATTTTGAAGCCCTTGCAATGGAAGCCTCAAGAAGTATTGCAAGGGTGAAATGTGTATCCAATATAAATAGAGAAGGGGTATTTAGTCCCGGGCAGGTTACGGTAGCCGTTTTAATGGAGGAGTTTGATAATTGCCACAGCGCGTTTTTGGCACAGAAAGAGAGCATAGAGAGCTTTTTGCGCGACAAGGCAAGCTGCACCCTTTGCAATGGAAGAATCCGGGTAGTTAAGCCTGTATTTCTTAAGGTGTCTGCCAAGCTTTGGTTCAAGGTTAAAACGGCGGAAAATATATATGAAATTCAGCGCAGGGTAAAAGAAAAAATAATGGGGTTTATAGATCCAGTAAAGGGCAATTTTAATAACTGCGGGTGGAATATAGGAGAGCTTCCCAACAGGGCACAGATTTTTTCCTATGTTAAATCAATGGATATCGAGGGGAGTATAGAAAGGCTGATTTTAACTGTTTCGGATGCGGAGGATGCGGCCGGGGTGGAAACCCATATGGCTGATCTTGCGTACAACCCCTTTTATATGGGGATTAACGGACAGCATGAGGTTACAGTTATTTACGGATAAAATTAAGGAAACTGAAAGGAGGGATATAATGCTCCCTTTACCAAGGCTTGATGATGAATCCTTTGAAGAGATTTTTGGAGATGCCAGACGCCAGATTCCCGGTTTGACATTGGAATGGACGGATTTTAACTATCATGATCCGGGAATTACTATTCTGCAGCTTTTATCATGGCTCAAGGAAATGCAGCAGTTTTACCTTGACGGCATTGGGGATGTGCATACCGTTAAGTACCTCAAGCTGTTAAATCACATGCCAAGAAAGGCTCAGAGCGCGCATACCGACGTGTATTTAAGAGATGTTGAAGGGGACATTATTCTCCCGCGAGGAACTAAATTTGACGCACAGGGTGTGGTGTTTGAAACGGAAAGACCGTTCTTCCTCCCGGCAAACACAATTGAATGCCTGCAGTCGTTCCGGGGAGTCAGGTGGGAGGACATTACACATATACTTGCGGAAAGAGACGGCTTATCCGAGTATGCCTTCGGAGAAAAGCCCCAAAATGAAAGTGAGCTTCTCATAGGCTTTAAAAAAGCTCTTCCGGCAAACAGCCCATTGCTTTTGCATATACAGCTGGTTGAAAAAAAGGGGCTAAAACGAAATGCGGAAAACGGAGAGGAAATGTATCCTCTTGCCCGGCTCAAGTGGCGGTATTGGACAGACGGCAGGTGGGAGGATGCCACCGTTATAAGGGACGAAACCCTTGGAATTATAAGGGATGGCTATATTGAGCTTACGATGGATGAGGATATCGAAGCGTCTGTACAGGGAGAATGCCCCCATGAGCTTTACTGGGTAAAGTGTATCCTTAACTCATGCAGCTACGACACAGCTCCAAGGCTTGAAAGAATATCCATTCACTCTGTGCCGGTAATACAACAAAATACATTAAGTGAAGCTGTTTATTTCGATGGGACGGGCACGGACAGGCAGAGTTTGTGGATGGACAGCTTTCTTTCAATTACGTGCAGCCCAGAAATACAGGTGCTTGGGAAGGATGGCCTGTGGTATACGTGGCACAGCTTTTATGTTGAAAACAATGAAGACGGGTGGTTCAGAGCTGTTGTTGTTATGCCGGATGAAAACGGAAGCGTGCCGCCTGCCGGAGTGCGCAACATCCGCGTTATTTACACAAGCAATGAAATGGCTGACAAAAGCATTGTTGCAGGCAGTACTGGCTATCCGGGACAAAAGTATTCAATAGGTGTTGAGGGGATAGTATACGAAAGCTTTGAGCTGCAAATAGGAGTTCCGTCAGGAGACGGAATGCTATGGCAGGATTGGGTAAAAACAGAGGATTTACTGATGCAAGGCTCTGGAGACAGGAGCTATAGTCTGGATGCCGGGAGCGGGCGGATTACTTTTGGAGATGGGGAAAATGGGGCGATTCCATGCAAAGGGATCGACAATATAAGTATTATTTCATGCCGGCAGTCGAGTGGTCTCAGGGGCAATATAAAGGACGGCAGGATAAACCGGGTATGCACCGGCGGAACCGATATGGAGGGTATTCTAAAAGGGGTTGTGGCGACGAATAAAAGATCCGCCGAGGGAGGAATGGATGAAGAATCCACTGAAGAGGCACTTTTAAGGCTTAAGGAAGGGTTTGGAAGGGAGAGCAGAGCCGTGACTGCCGGGGATTATGAGAATATGGTTATGAACACCCCCGGCCTTATCATCTGCAAGGCCAGAGCTATACCGGGCTACAGGCCCGAAATGGGATATCTGGTTAAAGAAGAATCGGGAAGCTGCATAACTATAGCGGTAAAACCCTACTCTGATTACACCCTCAGGCCGGAGCTCAATGAGGCGTATCTTTACAATATAAAAAGACATTTAGACAGGCACAGGCTTATTACTACCGAGGTGCATGTAATTCCCCCAAGGTATATAGGTATTCATGTTTCATGTGTGGTTGAGGTGAAGCCTTATTATAAGGACATACAAAAACGTCTGGAGGATTTTTTAAGGAAGGAGCTGGATGCTGTGCAGGGGGGAAGGGATTTCGGGCAAAGCATTGAGTACGGCGATATATACGGAAGGCTTGAGCTTATGGACTGTGTAAAGCATATTATAGCTCTTTCAATTGAACCCCGTGGGGCAGATGTAATCAAAAAATATGGTGGAGATATTGAAATACCTCCCCATGGACTCATCTACCCCGAGGTGATTGATATTGAAATTAAGGAATAGGGGGAATACATATGGAGGGTGCATATACGGACAACGAACTGAAAAAAATGACTCTTGCGGGCGATTTGTGGAGAGCCGGCTTCCGGGATAACTTTATTGTGGATTCCTCCGGGTGTATGGTATTGGAAAGCAGCATAAGGAAGGGCATTTTTTTCAGCAGGTCGGTGGATATGCTTGAAAGTGAAATGACCTATAACAGAATGGTGATTAACGCGGTATATTCTCAGCACTCAAATATACAAATAAGAATAAGGGCCTCGGATAACGCTTATATGTCTTACAGGGGCGGGCTTATACAGGTGGATGATTTTCTTGCAGAGCCGGAGGTGGACACAGGGGAAAAGCAGGAGCTGTTTGAAGGGAAAGACAGTATACGCTGTGAAAGGCTTTCCGACATCCTTTTGCACAGGCTTAAAGGAAGGTATATCTGGATCTGCCTTAAGGCTATTGATACAGGCGAGGGGGAGGTTGTATTTAAAAGCATACACATTGAATTTCCCCAAAAATCATTTATTGAGTACCTTCCCGAAATATACCAAAAGGACAGCGATTTTTTAACGCGATATCTAGCGGTATTCCAGTCGGTATATACCGATATGGAGAGAAGCATAGACAGGCTTCCCATGCTGCTGGATGCCGATGCGGTGTCGGGCGGATTTTTGGATTACCTTGCCTCATGGCTTGGAGTAAATAATGAAGGGGCTATACTAGACACCACTCAATTTAAGTATATTGTTAAAAACGCTTTGACGCTGAACAAAGCAAAGGGTACCGTATGGAGCATAATTGACATGGTGAGGCTTTATACCGGAGAGGAGCCGTATATTATAGAGTTTTTTGAGCTTAGGGGATATGCCAAAGGCAACAGGGAAAGAGAGCTGCTTTATCACAGGCTGTACACCGACAATCCGCATACCTTTTGCATTGTGCTTAAAAATCAGGAGGTATTTGAACGGGGTGGAAAGCTTGAGGAGCTTTCATGCCTTATAGAGAAGGTAAGACCTTCGCATACTGTTGCGCGGATTATTGTGCTTAAGCAAGGGATAAGACTGGATATGCACAGCTATATGGGCATTAACTCAAGGCTTCATATGCACACCGCCGGTTCTATAGGTGAAAATACAACAATGGACGGAGGGTTTTATCTTAATGCTTAACGTTTATGTTAAGACCTTAACGCTTGCGTTAAGACCTTAACGTTGACGTTATATAGTTTAACCTTTTACATATAGGATAACGGAGGATGTAAAATAATATCCTCCAGAATAATTTCTACTCTAACTATAGAAGCATGTATACATGTAGAAGGCGCTTGTGATTTTGGTTGGATTAAATCATATCCCGGTCACGCATTCCGGGGAAATTATTATTCCGGATATTATTTTACATCCTTTTTAGAGAGTTTGTATCCTAATTTATATAAGGTTAAAAAGAGGGGAGGGTGAATATGTACAAGAAGGCTTCACATGGAGGAAGCGGTAAGCAGCAGGATGATATTTTTCATGATGCCGGGCAGCAGCTTCCTCCGATCCAGAAAAAGAGCGAAGGCAATTCGGGCTTTGCATCGGGGCTGCCTTCGCAGATGATGTCTCAGTATGAGGGCATGTCGGGCATTGCGCTGGATGATGTCAGCGTGCATTACAATTCCGGCAGGCCCGCCGCTATGGGTGCTCTTGCGTATGCGCAGGGGAGCGAAATACACTTAGGGCCGGGGCAGGAGAAGCATCTGTCCCATGAGCTGTCCCATGTTATACAGCAGAGGCAGGGAAGGGTTAATTCGTATACTCAGGTGGGAGGAGTTAACATAAACAGTGACCCGCGGTTGGAGAGTGAGGCAGATAATTTTGCCGCACTGGAATCCAATACCCGGGCCTTAAGGACATCCTTCACACATTTGGAGGGTGATTTGGGGGAGCCCTCTTCAGAAGGGGTACAGAGAAAGCTTGATCCCGACAGTGCCGTTATGGTGCAGCTCTGCGGAAAGGGTAAAACAGGGATCACGACGTCGCCTGTTTTTGCTACCCAGACATTATTTGATTCCCACTACAAAAAGCATGTCGCTGAGTTTGGGAGTGTTACACAGGACCAGTATTTAAGCGGTGCACAGAGCTTGGTCGGCTCAAGCCCGGGAAGCGGTGTTTTATCAAAACAAAGAGCCGATGGGGACACGGTTTTTTACAATCCGACGACTAATGAATTTGCTATATTAAGTGGTTCAAAGGAAATAAGGACTTACTTTAAACCGTCAGGTGGGTTAAACTATTATAATAAACAATAAAACAGGGAGGATTATTCTAAATGGAAAAGTATAAATGTGTTTGTTGCGGAAATCGGACGTTGGGCAGTGAGCCCCCCGGAACATTTGAAATTTGTCCTGTTTGCTATTGGGAAGATGATAATGTACAGTTTGAGGATCCGGATTACCCGGATGGAGCAAATAATATCAGCTTGAAGGAGGCGCGGGAAAATTACAAAAAAATAGGCGCGATTTCGGAAGAATTTTTAGAAGACGTCCGTAAGCCGTCGGAGGACGAGATTTGTTAATAAAGGAAATGGAGCTTTAACAATGCTTTGCTATGAGGACTTTTTTGACGGAAAAAATACGGGTAAGCCTTACAGGGGCTGGGAGGATCAGGCAGGGGACTACATGCTTGCGGTGGATATGGCCTTTCTGGCGGTGCCGGAGTGTGTAAAGGCGGATTCGTCGGCAAGAACTGCCCTGCTTAAGGCCACGGGACATATTGCCGAAAGGGAGGAGGCATCTGCAAGGGAAGGGATCTTTCTTCCCGCGGAGCATATTGCCGAGGCCTTTGGACTGTCGGGCTTTGAAAAATTCTGCATGTTTTTGGCACTTCTGCCCGAGCTGGACGGCAAGTATGAAAGGGCGTATGGACAGCTTCACGACAATACCTCCCAAGCGCTTGCCACAGTGGGGCTCGCTTCAAGGCTGTACCGCCTGCTTTGGGAGCTTCCGGCCGGAGGGGTGCTGATGCCGTCGAGGGTTTTCTTTAAGTACATACTGGAGGATATTAAGGAAAATTCCTCTGTGTCAAGGCTTTCACGCATTATACGTCTGAGTGATAAGGTGTTTGACTTTCTGACCGCAAGGGATTCCGAAAACAGCTTTCCTGAGTATGGCCTCCGGCTTGAGTTTCCCAGCAATCTCCCCACGCTTTATTTAGGGGAGGAGATACAAGACAAAATATGCTCCATTCTTGACAGCTTATCGGAGGACGCTCGGGCTGGGAAAACGGCATTGTGCCTTTACGGGCCTTCGGGAGCGGGCAAGAGGCTTCATGTAAGACATGCCGCCAGACATATTAATATGCCTGTGCTGTGGTGCGATGCCTCAGTGCTGAAAAAGCAAATAAATAATACTGTTGATATTGCTAAAAATATCATTTTTTACAGCATACTGTATAAGGCCATACTGTGCCTGTACAATTTTGAGCTGCTTGAGGGCGGTGATGAGAATGCGGCAAGCCATGTTTTAAGCAGGCTTGCCGATAATGTGGATGCCTTGTTTATACTGTCCTCAAGGGAGTGGAGGCCGGAGTCGGGGAGTACTGCATACACTACGATAGCACTGCCGATTGACATACCCGGAGGGGAAAAAAGGATTGAGCTTTGGAGAAGGCTGGCGGAAGGTGCTATGCTTGATCCTTGTGTTGACCTTACAGAGCTGTCAAACAAATTTAATTTTACTCCCGGTATGATTGAGAGGGCCATAAGAGAGGCAATATCTGAAGCCCGGGCCGCCGGAGAAGCTGTTGGCAGCGGAATGCTTTATAAGGCATGTATACGCCAGTCCTCAAACGGCCTCGAGAGTAAGGCTTCAAGACTTAAGCCCGCCTTTGCATGGGAGGATCTTATACTGCCCATAGAGCAGAAGAACATGCTTTTGGATGCCTGTAACCATATTAAATACAGGCATGTTGTACTTGACCGATGGGGGTTCGATAAAAAGCTTCCTTACGGAAGAGGCTTAAGTATTCTTTTTTATGGGCCTCCGGGAACAGGTAAGACAATGGGAGCGCAGGTGCTGGCCAATGAGCTGGGCCTTGAAATATACAGGATTGACCTGTCTCAGATGGTAAGCAAATACATAGGAGAAACTGAGAAAAATTTAAAGGAGGTTTTCGACGAGGCGTCGAATACAAGCGCTATTCTGTTTTTTGACGAGGCGGACGCACTGTTTGGAAAAAGGGGAGAGGTACGGGATTCCCATGACAGATATGCAAATATGGAAACCTCCTATCTCCTGCAAAAAATGGAGGAGCATGAGGGAATAACCGTGCTTGCAACCAATCTTCTGCAAAATTTTGATGAGGCTTACCGCAGGAGATTTAAGTTTATGATCCATTTTCCCATGCCGGATCAAAGCACCCGAAGGAGGCTTTGGGAGGAGGTATTTCCCAAACGGCTGCCCCTTGGCCCTGATGTTGATCTGGATTTTATGGCGGAGCGCTTTGAAATTTCAGGCAGCAGTGTAAAAAACATTGCGGTAGCGGCGAGCTTTCTTGCCGCCGCAGAAGGCCGGTGTGTTGAAATGAAGCATATGATGAAGGCTCTTAAAAATGAGTTGGCAAAAGCGGGAAAGGTTGTCGTGAGGCAGGATCTGGGCGGATATGGGGATTTGCTTTAGATCACGCAGAAGATAGCCTGCCAAATTTGTAATGGACAGGGACAATGCAGACTGTGTGAAAACTATTTTGAGTGAAATTTCAAGCTATAATTCTTGCAAAAATGTAGCGGAGGAATCTTGGGGACGGATTCGTACGCTTCCTAAAGCGTAGCGAAGGACCGAAGGGAAAGCGGACGAACCGTACCCCATGATGCCGCAGCGGTGGCGGGCTGCAATTTTTCTCGCAGGTTCAGCGTTTTCACACAGTCTGAATGCTCCTTGTCTCAGATGAATGGAGGGTAAGACATGTACGGACAAATTTCAAAGCACTCCCATGATAAATATACAGAAGAAGAGGGGATTTATGCCACGCAGGAGGTGCTTCCGGCTGTTCAGAGGAAGGGAAGGGCGGCTGCCGGCGCAAAAGACGGCGGCATGACGGAGCCTCCGCGGGTTTTGACGCCATCCTTTACTCATTTAAAGGGTGATGCAGGCGTGGTGCAGAGAAAGCCCTTTACACAAGAGGATATCATAAAAATGGCAGGTGACAGGGGCTGCCCTAAAGAAGCAATTACAAAAGAAGTCGTGAGTGCTTTGCTGAAGATAGTAAATCCCATAGAGAATAGCTATTACATTTATACCTCCATGTGGAATATGTTCGGCTCATCGGAGCCGCACAATATTATAAACTCGGTATTGGATATGATAAAGGCCCAGTATGATGCAGGAGTGTCTGAGCCTGGAGATGTTATAAATTCCGTATTGACTATGATGCAGGCCCAGATCGGCAAGGGTGGCGACAACAATATAAAAGGGGCCAAGGATGTGGCAGGGATGTTTTCCGATACCGAGCTGTTTGATATAAGCAAGGGAAAGAAGGAGTTTACCTCACTTGCGGGAATAATGAAGGCTTTGGACGGAAAGCAGAGGGCGGTCGTTTTGGGCTGCATGTTGGAGCTGCAAGCCTGCTGTACTGTTGACGGCGTTGGCAAGGTGGTGGAGGGCGCGCTGGTAAATGTAAATAAGAGCCTTCTGGATAAGGGTGCTCAGAACGGAGAGGATTCACAGGTTTATACAGAGGCATTTGTGGAGCGTATGAAAAAGATGACAATCTTCGTAAAAAAAGCATATATCGACATTGAGTCCAGACACAAGGGGAAGTATGAAATTGAGCCCACAGGCTCGGATCCGCATGAGGGAGGGAAGCATGCTCTGTTCCTTGTCGATAAGGAGAATGGTGAAAAAAGGGTATACAAGCCGAGGTCAATGGCGGTGGACAATGCGCTGACAGGAGCGCACGGGATGCTGGCACTGATAAACGGAAATGAGAAAAATTCCGATTATACTCTTCCGGTAATGGAGATAGACCCCAAGGACAATACCGAGGAGTTTGTAAACAAAAAGGGGAGCTTTACCGAGGAGGAGGCCGGCAGGTATTACTTTAAAATGGGGATGCTGGAGTGTGCCGGCAGCGTTATGGGAGTCACCGACCTGCATCAGGACAATATAATGCCCACTGCCGGCGGGCCTGTAATAATAGATGCGGAATGTGCGTTTGCGTATTTCGGAGGCACGGGATTAAGCGACGCGCTGACAGGCAGCCAGGTTGCGATAGGCCTCCGGGAACCCGTTGCAATGTTTGATATACAGCCCCAAAAGAAAGGGGAACAGCCTGAGAAGTCAACGCAAGCATTTAGTCAGGACGGAGATAAAAATAAATACAGAAAGCAGTATAAAGAAGGATTTAATTTTATGCTCCAAAGACTCAAAAAGCGGTTCGAGGAAAAAGATTTTGTAGATAAGGGTGTTGGAGGTGTGCTGGCAGGGGTGGACAGGGTAAGAGTCGTTCCAGTGTCCACTAAGGATTTTGCGAATATGATGCATACTTATATAGGGGCTGATCTGAAAATCAGACAGCTTGTGATTGAAGATCTTTGCAAGGAGGTATGTGACGATTTAGATAATGGCGAGTATGCATTCAACACAGAGGATAAGGGCGGGGGCATGGAAATAGATAAGAAGCTGCTGGCGGAAGGAATTAAGGCTGCCTTTGATGCACGCACCATACCCGCTTTCGAATTGGATGTAAATAAAGGAATACTGTATATGGACGGTGTGGCAATAGGCAAATCTCCTCTTGGAGGCGACATGAAAAAAGCAATTATGAACAGGATGGGCAAAAAGCTCCAAGGCATGTCCCCCGAGAAAATTTGATGCTTCTGTTGCACTATATATATGTGACGATAAAGATTTTACATAGAGGATATAACTTGCCGGAAGAAATTTTTATTTGACCCATAAGGAATACCTCTAAGAAAAATGCCGATTGACAAACCCAAGAGACTTTTCCCCGCAAGGCACTTTTTCGTTGCTATTAAAAATTTCTGCAGACATTTGTATCCTCTATGATTGTAAAATCTTTATCGCATCCTATATAGAATCAGCCGGTGTAACTGCTTAATTTAACGGAGAATCGGAGCAAAATGCATGGGGAGGAGGTTCAGGCGGTATATGGGAAGTCTTTACAAACGGGATGAGGAAAGGCAAAGAAAGAGAATGGAGGAGCCGGTAAGCTTTTTTGCTCCTCATATCCTGAACAAAAAAAGCCTTTTACAGGAGGATTGCTCACAGAAAAAGGAAATAACCCTTATGAAGCTGTCCGACCGCTTTGGGAGTCAGGAAATAAAAGCCGATTTGGAGGGCAGAAGAACGTCCTTTACGGTAATCTCCTCCAGTCCATGCCAGTCGGGTGAGCTTAAGGGGGATATGCGCGCTTTTAACAGGGCGGCGGCGCAAAAGCAGAGGAGGACGGCAGATGCCGATGTACTTCTTGCAGGAGGACTTGAGGAGGGAGCTGTCTCCGTTGAGGCCGACCCCAGCAGCAAATGGACCGACGCAAGACTTAAGCTTATGCGGGGGGACGGCACAAGCCGTATGCTGGAGCAGGCATGTCCCTATGCCGACGATACGCCGGAAAGAAAAAAGCTTGCCGGAGAAAAAGAGCATCTTCAAGCGGTTAGGTGGGAAATCGCCGAAATACAGAGGAAGGGTGCGGGGGCGGGACAGAATAAAACCGCAGAGGGGCTGAGGAAAAGGGAAAGCAGGCTTGCGGCAAGGGTGGAGGCTCTGACACAGCTTATAGGAAAAAAGGATTATATAAGAAGGCTTATGCTTCAGAGATACAGGTATGCCACAAGCCCTTTAAGCGACGGCAGGTTTTTTGCCAGAATAAGGGCGTTGGGGTGCTCCGGGGATATGCCGGGATATGGTAAATGGAGAGAAGGTTTTAGTGAGCGGCTGGATGAAGCGCAAAATGCTAAAGCAGGCTGCGGTGAAAGCGGTAAGGCTGATTTAGTGCGGGAACAGGCGGGTTTATAACCCGCCCGTCAGGGCATCTGAATAGAGGTCTGGCCGGGTGAGACAAAATCTATTACTCCTCCCCAGGCGCACATCAGCTTTGAGGAATTGTTGAGCGCAGGCTTGTTACCCACCATTACAGTAGGGGCTCCCGGAGCCCATGGAGCGGTGGTAACCGGGATGCAAGGCTGGGGAGTGAGCACGCCCATTGCCGCGGAGGTTGCCGCGGCAACGGCGGGGTTTGCCATGCTGCTGCACATTCCAAAGGGGAGAATATTTACCATAGGCTTATTATCCATAATAGTGGCAATGGGCTGAGAGGTCATTGCCTGATTCTCGGGAAGCACCATTAGAGAACACGGAGCCGCCCCGAAGGTGCATTTCATATTGGCACCACCGCAAACACAAAGTCCCATTTTATATAGCCCTCCTTAAATAATATGTTTTACCAGTCAACAACTTCATTAAAATGCTTTATACAGCCCCGTGAAAGGGAGATGTCTCTAAAATACGAGTTCACTCCGTTAAAGGCATGAAGCTGAACCTCCATGACATCCGGGCTTTCAGGGCTCGCTATGTAATCCACGGGGATGAGAGCACGCCCCAAAAAATCGCAAACGGAGGAGTAAACGCGTTTAACCATACAGCCGCAAGAAGGCACCTTGCGAAGCGGCCTGTCAATCCTGAAGTCAGTACTGTCCTTTCTGGAAGAAAGGCTGAAGACAAGAGGTGAATCGCCTTCGTCAGGAGAAGGCACCGCAAGTGTAAAGCCTGTATAATCAACGCCATAGGGATTCGAGAGTGAAGCGTATGCCTCATTGTCCAAGGTGTTGATGGATTTTAATTTGACAGCTCCGTCCCTAAAGGGTGCATACAGCTCTATGGCAAGGTTTGCGGCGGGGATTCCGCTGCTGTGGGTAAAACAGGCACTGTATGCCGAAGCACCCGGCGGGACAGGATAATTCAGTCCCGGAGTGAGCCTTGCCGTTATAATGCTTTTGCTTTCAGATGGGACGGAAAGGCCGGAAATAACATAATTACAGTAATAGCGGGAACAGATTATGATTTGCAAATCCCGCGACTCTTCCATATCAACAAGTACAAAAAAACCTTCGGGCTTTCTGATGTGAGAAATTCTTTTTCCATTGCTTAAAAAGAAAAAGGAGGCGTCATTCAATACCTTTCCCGTGAAATCGTCTATCAGCCTGAAAACCGCGCTGACAGAGCGAAGCATTTTAATATGGCAAGCCATTTTTAAGCTCCTTTCCATGAACATTTAAGCCTATCTCCGTTACACGGCTTGTATGTGAAACCCGTGTTGAGTCAATCAGAACGGGAGCGGCTTTATAGTACAGTGCAAGCCTTGAGGTGCCACCTGAGCCCGAACTGCTCCACAGCCTGCTTTTATCCTCAAAGGATAAAAAATTGGGAGACAGAGATATAACCTCATCCGATGCATTGGCACCGGGTTGTATATGCGAGATTTCAAACACAGGGCTGTCATGAAGCACCTGCATTACTCTGCCCAGAATACGCTGTTCATCTACCGACTTTGATGATATATGAGACTGGGAATTTACAGTCAGCATATAAAATAATGTGACAGCCATAGGAGGGAAACGCCTTGCATTTTCGCCAAGGCTTATCATTTCAAGCCGGGGGTAATCTCCATCCTCCTGAATGTCATAAAGATGTACGCCCACAACATAATCTCCTTTTTCAAAGGCAGGGCATAACAAAATGGACTCAGGAGCCTGCACCGGCTCGGGGCATAAGCTTTTGCGCAGAAGCTTTACAATGCTGTTTCCTAAATCCGCTATGATTGAGTAATTTGCCATAAGTTTACACCACCCTTTTTGTTTTCTATTTAAAGAGCTTTTCGACTGTTTCGTCCATGCCCTGAGGATAGATGAGCGGCTTGCTCTTTTTCCCTGCCGGAATCCATGAATAGCCCAATTCTGCGGCTACGTAAGAAATGGGGGCATAAATAACGCCTTGTGAGGCAACCGCCTTTCCCGGCAGCTTTTTTGTTTTTCCGTCTATAACTATGTCGGTACTGCCGCTTTTAAACACCATAGAGGCTTTACCCTTTGCTATGGAGGCCGTGCCGGTGCTCCTCTGCCATACATACCTTCGCCCGGTAATTTTCGCCAGCTCCTTAAGGCTGACATAGCCCGTTTTACCTATGAATTTAAAGTCCTCCGCGGTGTAATCATAGCCGGAAGAAGTCAAAAGCGCCAAAGCATCGTCCTGCATGCTTTTAATCCAATCCTTAATTGCGGAATATTCGGTATCCTTCCCAAGCCTATCGAGAAGAAGAATTTTTAAAAGCATCTGTTGGGAGGAGCCCGAAGCGGCGCCTGATTTTGATAACAGGCTGTCAAGCCGGGACAGCAGAGCGTTCTTTAAGGCATCTGTACTGCCCGGCGGCTGCTGGGATATGGAGGCTGCTTCAGCCAGAGCTTCCAGTTGTCCTTCAAGCTTTTGGAGAGACGAGGACGGGGGAGAGCCCAGCTCCTTTGAAATGTCCTTCAGCTTTGACAGTGCGTCGGTGAATTTATTCTCATTTAAATCCTTTTTAAGTGAAGCAGCCGCAGCTTTGACCGCATCATTTTTAACTCCCGACAGGAGGCTGTCAAGGCCGGAGGAAACAGAGTCCTTCAGCTTGGATATATTGGAGCCGGGGCCCGATGCCGATTCCAGAAGGGTGTTTATGAGTAATTCAATGGCTTTCAGGCTGTCACAATCTGTTAATCTTCCTTCGGCTTCCGCTTTCCCCAGCTTGCTCTGCACCTTTGAAAGATCGGACTTTAAAAGGGGAAGAGAGGTGCCGGAGGCGGAAGGGTTACCCTTTAGCATATCCGAGATTTCATTCATTTTAGACAGGGCATCGGGGAGGCTGTTTTTATCCAAATGCTCCTCGAATTCTGAGAATAAATCGGCTATGGCAGCATTAATTGCAGAGGATACCTTATCTGTAGCATTGCTGCGGATGCTGAGGGAGGTATTCACCGATGCCAGAAGATCCAAAAGCTCTCCCGCCAATATGCTGTCACCATTGCCAAGAGCTTCCTCAAGCCGAGCCTCAAGCTCCTCCTTTTGTGCAAGCAGCTTTGCCTGCTCCTGACTTGCAGACTCATACATATCGGATCTACGGGCCGAAAGCTCGTCTATTTCAGACTTTATGGACTGGGCCAGAGAAAGATTACGGCTGTCGAGGGCGGTAAGATAATCCTCAGCCAGATCGGAAATTTTATCGTCGAGGGCTTTGAGCCCTGATGAAAGGCCGGTTGCTATCTCCTGCTCCCTTATAAGCGAAATCTCGTTATTAAACCAGCTTACAAGCTCCTTAACAATAACGAGGGTGTCGTCATGAACGTCATCCTGAGGTATTTTAGGTATGGTATCTAAGCAGCCCTTCATAACGGAAGACAGATCAGCTTGCAGCAAAGCAGAGTCGCTCTCTCTTTCCTTTATATACCATGTAATGGATTTCACATCCGAGATAAGGGATGAAAGCGCCGACATATGCTCCGCCTTTATAGAGCCCAAAACAACAGCGGGCTCCCCTGAAGCTACCGCTGCCCTATAGTCCTCCGGCACCCCTGCCGAGCATATCGAAAAAAGCTCTCCGCAAGCGGCGGTTAAAAGAGGCTTTAATATGGAAAGCTCAAGAGGTATATCAAGCTTAAGCCCTTCTAAAATATTCTGGACAGACATGTATTTTTGGAGGCTTATATCGGCTTTGTCATAGCTTGAATCAATTGCGTGACGGAGCACCTCTTCTGAATATTTAATTTTCTCCCTTCCAAGTGAGTCTGCGGGAAGCGAGCCGGGCTGTCCCGTTTCAAGCTCCGATATTTTTTTGTTCACCGCATCCAGACAGGAATAGTAAGCGGAGGAAAGATCCGATGCGGCAGCTTTTTTACCGTCGGAATCCGTTATTTTTGTCTCGACAAAGCTTATTTCGGAGTTAAGCCTTTCCCCTGCTTCCCGGTAACAAAGAAGTGTTCTCGAGCTGTTCATCAAGCCTTTTAGCTCTGTAACGGTGTTAATCCAGTCCTCACGGGCATTGCTTTCCTTCAGGTGGTTTATATATTTTTCGATTGCGTCCATTTCCTGGGATATTCTTTGCAGCTCCTGTGAATTAAACGGCGCCGCTATAACACGCTCTATTGACTGAAGCTTTTTGCGGTTTTCGCCCGTTTCTTCCTCTTTCAATGCCTCTATAAGCATTTCCCTTCGCGTTTTAAGCTCCGCCAGCTCAGAAAGGGTCGAAAAATCCGAGGGGTCGTTGATTTTATGTATGTCTACCACCCTCCCCGTATCAAGCTCTATTGTTTTTCCGTCCTCCTTGGTCCAATGGGTCAGTGTAAGGGCATCAATAACGGAGTTTTTTACAGGTGTTCCCTCATGTGAAATTTCCGAAAAGCCGGAGGCGTTTGAAATATCAAACCACGCCCCTTGGGCAAACTCCGATTTATAATATACGCTTTGCTGCCCGCCGCCACTGTCTGAGGCTATTGACAGAAGCTCGGAGTTCAGTGCCTTTATATGAATAAGGTGAGTGCCTATAATAAGCGTGCCCGAGGGTATATCGGAGGCGGAGGGGCGAACACCGGCACCATGTGAAGTAAAGGCGCCGGGCGGAAGTATGCCTGCCGCCAACGTAAACAATATAATAAAAGCCGTAAATTTCTTCATTGTCTCTTTAAGCATTTTAAACCCTCCATACAGCCGATTTGACGGCATCATTTCATTTTAACAACCTGCGAACCCATGTCATTTACAATCACAGCGTCACCAAAAGAGCCTTCCTCACTGTCATACAGCCTTAGAATAAGCTTTTCGGGAGAATAAAAAATTATAGATAGATGGGAAAGGGGAGTGTCGATAGGGATTTTAGAATCGCCTATTTTGCTTCCCGAATCTGTTTCCAGCTCATAATATGCCATATCCCATTTTTTATCCATTTGCAGCACAAGACGCGAGGTGTATTTGTCGGCGTTCTCTATGACGGCCCAGCTTCCGATGAGTGAGCCGGAGGCAGGGCGCAAAATATCCTCCTGTCCGGCTTGGGGCGTTACAGGCTGAAGCGCCAGCACACCGCCGTAATCGGCGGCATCAATCTCCGAGGTATATATAAGACTCTCCTGCTTGTACAGCTTAACTATAAGCTTTGTGGTGCCCTGATATGCCAGCGGAAGGTGGGAGATGGTTTTGTCTGTGGAGGTGCGGGAACCTATAAGCTTTCCGTCTTCTGTACACAGCTCATAATGAGTTGCATCAATCCCCATGCCTTCAGGAATGGACACCCCGAAAATAAACTTGTATTCGTCAATAAGAGTGTTAAGATACCATACGGGTTTGCTGCCGCCGGACTCCTCCGTGACCCAGGAAATTCCCGAGGCGTATTGCCCGCCCTCATTCGCCGATACTCCCGACAGCAGTCCCGATACCGCTCCGGCTGTAGTGAAATCAAAGCTTGCCAGTGATTTATTATATGCAATCAGTGACGACAGCACCATGCTTTCAGCCGAAAGCACATCATTTTTTGCACTTTCAACATCTGTGAAGGAAGCATCGCCCGTAAGGTTCAGCTTTTTGATGCGCTCATACTGAAGCCTTACCCTGTCTGTTTCATTTAAAGAGCCGGTATATGCCGACCAAAGCTCAAGGAGGCCGTTAAACTCATCCCCAATCTGCGATGACAGAGCCTTGCGTGCCTGCGCCTCTTCCTTTGCGGCTGCCTCCCTTTCCATAAGCGCAACGTAGAGGGCGTATTTCCGGTCGTCAAAATAACGTATGCCGCTGAGCTCACCCCTTAGCCATTCCTTTGGGATGCTTATTGTTATAAATAAAATTCTTATCTTGAAGGAGCCTTGATAAGGCCTTTCGATGTTGTCTAAAGCAGCCTCATACTTTTCCCTGAACGTTTCAAAGTCGATTGGCCCGTTTTTTGCTATTTCATTTTCAATTGCGCCAACCATTGAGCCCCAGCGGTTGTTGTAAATATTTCTTAGCAGCTCAACATTGGTGCTTGAGATTTTATGGGCAAGCTCGGTCTTGTACACCTTATAGTCATTTTTCAATGCGTGCTCAATGACGCTTCCCAATTGCTTTCTTTGTAATTGAAGCTCGGAAAAGTCCTTGCTGAAGGTGTAGGAGCTTGTGACATCCACGCCTGTAATTTCCGAAAGCTTGTTTTTTGCATTCTCAAAACGGATCAGGCTGGTTTGATACTCCTTTTCAAGCTTACCGATGCCGGACTCAGCCTCTTCCACGTCGGACTTATTTGCGTTTCCCGTGAGGTAGTCCCTGCTTAATCTTGAGTAGGTGCTTTTAGCCGATGCAATGCGGTTTTCCAGCAGGAGGCAGCCTTCCATCAGCTCAACGGTATTAAAATATGCTGTTTTGCACGACATAACGGCAGTTAGCTTAGCTTGTGCCGCCTTCCTCTGAAGATCCTTTAAATCTGACTGTATTTTAGGAACCTTCATTAAAAGATCTATTTCCTTAGGCAGAGCATGCTGCTGAGGGAATTTGATATTAAAAAGGAGAGAAAACTGAATGGTGTTTTCTTTTTTTCTTATATCCCGAATTGCCTGAATGGCTTGTTTAAGCTCTATGTTTTTTAGCTGCGTATCATTTTTTGCTTTACGCACCTCATAGCTTGTGCTTACCGCACAGTCCACTGCCTGAGCAAGCGTAAGCACTCTGGGATAAACGGCGGCTCTGCATGTGCTGCCGGGCATAACAAGCGTCAATATAATTAAAATTGCCGTTAACCGGCTCCTTTTCATAAGCGGTCACACTCCTAATAAATATCCCATCTGTAATAAAGAAATTTACCCCCGTTGCCGTCAAAAAACAGTGTAAGAGAGAAGCCCTGACAGGTATAGCATTCAATATATAATTCCATATTAAGCTCCTCGGAATATACCCCGCGGACATACTCATTATCTATAACACCACGGCTATGCAACGAATACAACGCCGTCAGGTCTTCTGAAAGCATGTCGGTATATCCGCTGTATACGGCATCGCCGAGCAGTGCCTGGCGGTCGGAGGGCGATACTGTGCCTTCAAGAGAGGGAGGCAGGCTGCCATTATATACAACTGCGGAAATTATCTTTGGCCCGGAGGCCTCCTCTGTAAATTCACCATCAAGAATAAAGGATACGTTCATATCCCTATAGCTGAGGTGTGTCCCGCTTGATAAATGGGTAATGTCGGGAGCGTCGGAAAAATACTTTGACAGCTCCTGCGAGGAAGAGCCCAGAAAGTATACATAATCCGGGAAGCCCTTTAAGAACGGCCCTGTAAATATAACCCTTCCCGATAAAGAGTGGAGGCTTCCGCTTCCGTCGAACAGGCTGTCCTTAAATTGGCCTTTATAAATGGGGCGGGTGGTGCCGAAATCAAAAAGAGTTCCCTCCCCAAAAAAGCCGCCGTTCTTGAAGCTGCCTTGATATTGCACGCTGCCGTTTTCATTGTAAAGAGTGCCCTGATCCGAATAGCTATCCTCAAAAAAGCCGCCCTCATATACAAGCTTAAGCCCTGACGAGTCGTAAAGCCTGCCGGTGCCATGTCTCTTTCCATTTGAGAAGCCTCCCTGATATATGACCTTTTTATCGTTATTGTACAGCAGCCCATCTCCTCCGTACAGATCCTCAAAAAAACCGCCTTCATATACAAGCTTAAGTCCCGACGAGTCATACAGCTTGCCTGTGCCATGCTTCTTTCCGTTTAAAAATCCGCCTGAATACAGGATTGTGCTGTTGGCATTGTATAAAATTCCTTCTCCGTTATACAGGTTGGCCTCAAAGCTGCCGTGGTACATAAGCTTTCCCGAAGGGTAAAACATGCGACCCGTTCCACTGTATTCGTTGTCCTTGAAATCCCCTGAGTACACAAGAGATCCGTTTAAATCATAAAGAGTTCCTTTGCCTGTGCAAACACCCTTTTCAATAGAGCCGTCATACACAACAGCCTTGTCTGCCGAAAGAATTTTTGCGTTTCCGCTGAAGGCCTCAAGCTCAGGGTCGTTATAAAACATTTCGTATTGGGTAAGATCTTGTGATGGAGCTGAAACAGGGGAACTAAAAAATTGCAAGTAGGCGACGGGCAGCATACAGATCAGTAAAAGAAGAATGACAAGCAGCTTTTTATATACCCCAAGCCTTCCTATATAGAAATAATCGGCGCTTTTCTGAGGACGCAGTGAAAGCAGTCCTTTTAATCCGGAGGAAATATGAGCCAGTGCTTTAGAGGACAGAGTCTTTAAGTCGGAGGATTTTTTTAATTTGTAAATGCAGTTATAAACCGGAAGCAAGAGAGTATGCTTTGCACGGTCCAGTATATATTTAAAAAGATTATCCTGCATGGGGGACAGCACCTTTCATATATAAATTAGGATACAAACTATCTAAAAAGAATGTAAAATAATATCCGGAATAATAATTTCCCCGGAATGCGTAACCGGGATATAATTTCAGCTAACTAAAATCACAAGCGCCTTCTACAGGTATACATGCTTTTATAGTTAGAGTAGAAATTATTCTGGAGGATATTATTTTACATCCTCCGTTATCCGATATGCAAAAACCTAAACTATATAGTTTTATTAATATTTTGCAATTGCCAGCTCAAGGGTTAATTCGTCTGCCTGCTTGCAAAGCATATCACTTTTGAACATAAACCATCTTGACACAGTGTCTTGGCTGTTTACCTTCAGTATCTTTGCAAAAAGGTTTCTTGCTTTATAAAAATCCCGGCTCATGTAGGCATCCATTGCCGCTTTGAATATTTCCAGGGTTTGTTTTTTCCCCGAAAGCACCTGTGGCTCATCTCCGTCAAAAAACTCGTATAAATCTATTTGTGCTAAGGTGCTTGTATCGGTGATATAGCCTATATACCTATGGCTGTATTTTGAAGGGCTTGAAATTCCGGCATACGCGCTTTGCGTAACGAGAATAGAGCACATCAAATCCTGCTGAAGGCTGTCAAGAGAGTATATGAGATCGTTCCTTTCGGTTACGACGGCGGGAGAATACCTGTTTTCATCTCCAACTATACCGTAAATGCAGTCAGAGGTATGGATATAGAATCCCGCGTCTGTTTTAACGGCATTTTGCGAAAGGGCAAGGTCTTGCTTTGCAATCAGTTCGGCTCTTATGTTTATCACCGACTGAAGCGCATCCTCGGGGCAATTGCGGAACAGCGCCGTTATTTTGTCCACGTTGTAGGAATGAATGGTTCCTAAATGGCTGCCGGTGTTGCTGCTGACAATTTCAAAAATATTGTTTATGAACTTGAAGGTTACTTCAGGGGACAAATCTGAGGTGGCATTTTCAAAGTTTCTGATAGAAACGTTCATCAGAGTCATTTTTATGCTCACCTGATCGCCTAAGCTTATTTCAAGGATGGAATCCTTTTTAAGCAATTTAAAGGTATCGGGAGGAACAAGCTTATAGTAGGCCTCATTTAAGCTTGTCAGTTTTTTAAACTGGCAATCTAATTCCACCGAAAGCTTGTTGAAAACACGGCCGATATCGGCAACCTCGTCATTTGCTTTTATAGGAGCAACCGCGCCGTAATTGCCGTTGTATACCGAGATAACCGCTTCCTTCAAAAGGGCCAGAGGCCGGAGAAGTATCCTCAAAGAGATAAAAAAGGCAAGCAAAACGGCAAAGGATACGGCAATGCCGGAAAGAAGCATGGATTTTGAGAGATCAAACATTAAGGATTCGAGATCCTTTGAGTTTATTCCTGTTTCAAGCATACCGATAATTTTGCCCTCTGAATCAAATACAGGCAGTATGGATACCGTCCATATGCCAAGAGTATCCTGTATTGTTCCCGTAGCCAGCCTCCTGCTGCTTAAGGCCGAACTGTAGAGCTTTATCGACTCCCTTGAATAAAGGCTGTCAAGAGGGACAAAGCACGGCATGTCCGCCGAAACCGCCGTATAAAGCTTATTTCCCTCAACCTTCATCAGTATGCAGTACAGGCGGTTTTCATACTGTGAGGCGGTAACGAATTCACTGAAATCAGATACCTTTGAAATGGATTTAAGCAGCTTATTATAAGCGGGTGTCGTCATGTCCCGCGGAGTGTTCATTTGAGACAGCAGCCCGGTGTCAATATTCTGAGCCACAAAGCTGCCCACACTTTTTACCAGCACCGTGCGCTCGGCAGACATTGAATTGTAAAATATATATGTCGCTACCCTAGAGAACAGAAACATCGACAGCAGGATTATCGGAAGCACAAAGGTTATAAGCTTTACAAGCAAAGTAGGCTTGCGGCTTAATATAAATCGGAACAATACCAAAATTCCGAAGATTAATATCGGAACGGCAACGGTTAAAAGAGCGGTTTTCATTGTATTGTATATAAGAATCTCGCTGGACAGCACAGGCGAAGCAAAAATTCTTTGCTCGCCGTTGTCAAGCACCGCTGGCAAAGAGTGAAGGCTGCCTGAGTCGGCGTCTATAAGAACAGCCCGGATATCATCGTTCAATACCGAAAGATCCGAAATGTCACTTTGCAGATAGCTGCTTCCCTCATATAGAGGCTCATTTCCCTTTATAACAGATACTATGCCGCCGGTATTAACGTCCATGGCAATGGTATCGTGGCTGTATATTTCATTAAAATGAAGGAGTCCCGTGCTGTCAAGGCAAAGGTTTAATGGGAAATATCTCCCGGTATAGCCCTGTGTGGGAAAGAGAAGCTTTTGCGAGCCGTTTAAGTCCATATGGTATATTTTTGAATCCATCGTCTGCACAAGGATAAAATTCTTTGTGCATAATGTTGTGTTTACAGTAGAATTCCCGGGAGCATTAAAGCTTAAAAGAAGCTCCGGACGATTTGCGTTTGGAGAAAGGCCGCCGATGTCTAAGCGGTAAAAAGCAACGCTTTTCAAATTTTCGCTGACGGTTGTGAAGTAAAGGTAATTTTCATTGGGATAAATATATTTTATGTGATGATTCTCCGGCGGATTAGCCGAATCAAATATTTTTTCATAAAGTACTTGAGGCGTAGAGTGCTTTAAGTCGGTGTTAAAATATATAATGCTGCTTGAAACGTAGGAGTTTGATTTGTTATCCATGATATCCTTTATGGAATAGAGCCGTCCGGCATTACCGTCTGAAAATATTTTGCCGAAGCGAAGCATGCTGTCTCCTTTGTTTATACCGACAGAATAGTGATAATCTATGATATTGCTTTTATTTATGCGAATGACATTAAAATTATCACTGTCGTTTCCAAGCATATAAAAACGCCCTTTGGAATCGACGGCTATGCTATCGGGAGATCCTAATACATTCGGGGCGGAAAAGGAATTATACCCATAGGATACGCCTAAGCCTATTAACAATATTGCAACAATTATAATAATACCGATCCTTCTCATTAATAATCCTCCAACTATTTATCTTAAAGAGGTATTGCCGGCATCGGAGCCTGTGTCCTCTACAAGCATTACGGTACCGATTTTTTCAAGTCCCTTGTAAGCGGGCCTTGCATCCGCCATGTTCTGTGCCGCGGCGATGCTTCTGCTTCGCCATTCGGTGATGCTGTATAATATTGAAGCGGCAATCACTAAAATGATGGTAGCTGTCTTAGCCGCCGAGAGTATGCGCGGCTTGTGCTTATCATAAATCCCTTTGATTCTGCCTAAAGAAAGCGGTCCTGTTTCCATATCGGGTGGGATCCTTTTCAAATCAGAATAAATTTCGCCAAAGCTGCCGAAGGATTTGCGAAGCACCTTCACCTTAAACAGCTCCGCTTCGCCTGAGGTTAATCTGAAGTCATGAGCCAAAAATTTAAATATTGTTTCGGCGGCCTTGTTTACAATATCCTGCATATTTATTTTGGCAGGCAGCAGTTCAAAATCCATAAAATAATTAAAATATACCCTTCCATCGGGGCACAGGTTTAAATTGCGTTCCTCAAGCAAAAAATAAAGCATTTCCGCAGGAAGAGGACTGGACATAAGCTCTGCCACAAGATTTTTTGCGGCGTTTAATCTGGAGGAGAAATCCCTGCAATACAGCCTGCGATAATAAAACAGGCCGTTTTCCTTATTATACCGGAAGACTATCACTATTCCCGATTCAATGGCGGACGCCTCAATAAAGTCATAAGAGGAGGAATACTCCGAGCTGAGTGAAAATATTTTTAACAGCCGTGCTTGGGCAGTGCGATCCTTGAGCTTTATCACTGTGTAATAGCCGGAATCGTTTTGGGACAAGCTTCTGCATACCGAAACCTCATTTATGTCGTTTTTGGAGACAGCTCGGATTTCTTCAAAGCTTTTGCCCGGGGTTTGTATCATCTCTAAGAAGCTCCTTTCTCTTTAACCACAACAAATGCCGATGCCTTAAGGTCGGGATTGGAAATGCTTTGTACATTTATTTCATAAACACCCTCCCGGTTGGGAGCGGTATATTCTCCGTTGGGAGCCACCGTGCCTCCGTTTTCCTCCACAACGGTCCAGTTGCAGGGAGTTTCGCCGGTGTTGTAGAAAATGGGCTTAAAGTATGTTGTCTCGCGGGGGGCAACAACAATGGTATTGGGCTTGACAAACAGACAGATATCCTGCCGCGATGCAGGTGAGGCCGAAGGCGCACCGGGTCTTTTAACGGCGTGCCACTTTATTTTAAGGTAAAGCGCAGAAGGCGCTTCAAGCAGCTTAATTCCCACGACAAAGGTGCCTCTTTCCTCATAATTCATGGCGGCGATTTCACAGGAGGGGAGCCCTGAACCGTGCTCGGAGCCTTGAAAAATTTCGGGGTTTCCATATGTGGTAAAATTTCCGCGAAAAAGCATTTCATTTACCGACGAAGACTCAATTCCCATAATAATTGTCACAGGGCCCTTACCCAGTCCATGCATGATTTCCTCTGAATAAAATTTTTGTTTGGGCCGCGGATTAAAGCCAAGGGGAATCTCAACAATACCGGAGGAGCTTGAGGGCTCACCGGCAGGGAGAGAAGCGGCCTCATTTCTTTCGGTGCAGGGCATGGGAGAAGCGTCGGGAGCGGGGCTGTCCTTTGCTAAAGAGGGAAAGAAGCAGCCAAGCCGGGTTTTAAGGTGAGAGATCTGAGGATTATAAACATATTGGTTAAAGGGCATTGGCTTAAGTGACTCTATGATATATGCGGTGCTTGAACGAAAAATTTCTATCCTTGACAGGTAAATGGGAGAGTTCTGTTTGCTGACCGAGGCTTCTTCCATTGAAACCGAAAAATATTTCTGCTCAATCATTTGATACAGATCCTCCTGTGAAACAGCTATATCAAAAGAAATTGCGGCACTTAAAGCAGGCAGGCCCTTTTGAACCTTAAATTTCAGGCTTTGAGGAACAACTGCTATTGACGCCTCCGTCGGGGTGCCGCCGGGAGGCGTGAGGGTATACGTGAGAGTATGCTTTCCAGGCAAGCCCGCCTGCAAATCGTCAAATACCACGCGTATTGTTTCGGAGCCGTCCTGTGTATTAAAATATGGTGTATTGATAATATATTCGAAGGAAAAATCCTGTTCGGGGGTATGCTTTACAATGTCAACATTAACATTAAAAGGGCCTGAGCCCGATATAATGCACGGCACGCTCTGTGTAACGGTTATGTCCTTATTTGAGAATATGACCTTGCGCGTAATAAAATCGTCTATCAGTGAATACGGGAGCGGTTCGGGCTCCTTATCGGTAATAAACAAATGAAAGGATTCCTTTACGCGGTTGAATTCGGAAGAGCTTCCCGTCGCATCTCCTAAGGTATGTGCAATGGAATACACGGGGTCCGACAGCTCTTCGCTGTATTCTACGCAAAGATAAAGAACTGTCCCCGAGGACGCTTCATAGCCGTCGATGCCTGAAAGCTTGCGAATAATTGATTCGTATACCGCTATTTCTCTGCCGGAGCCGTCGATGGCCGCACCCGACTCTATCATGATGGAGCTGTCGTCTACGCTGTAAGTGCTGAGTCCGCATATAACTCCGCTTCCGAAAAGATACCTGTTTAAGAATCTTCTCTTGTCGTTCATGTATTTTTGCTCCAGTTCAAAATCCGCGACGGTAAGAAGCTTTCCGTAAAAAAATTTATTTCTCTCAAAAGGGTAATAGTTCAAGTTTTTCAAGCGTATCATGCCTTTCATAGTAGAATGGTACTAACATGCAAGCCTTGTGAATAATTGTATTATAGAGCATATAAGCGGCTAATCAAATAAAAAAAGGACAAACTGTATCCCACAAGGGATAAAAAGCATAATGATAATGATGAAATGTCATAAGAAATATGAAGGGGGGTGAGTTAGTTATTTTAATTTTTTAAAAAACATTGATAAAAATTTGTTTATATGGTACAATACTTAGCGGAAAAATACACACGCAGCTTGATTTTCAAGCGGGTGCCGGATGCTGTCCGGTGGCTTGTAAAAATGATTGCTGCGGAGGTATAAAACCTAATATTAAGGAGGATTTTTAAATGTCGGTTATTTCTATGAAGCAGTTGTTGGAGGCAGGTGTGCATTTTGGCCACCAGACAAGAAGGTGGAACCCTAAGATGGCGGAATACATCTTTACGGAGAGAAACGGTATATATATCATTGATCTTCAGAAGACCGTAAAGAAGGTGGAGGAAGCATATTACTTCATAAGAGAAGTTGCCATGAACGGAGAGGATGTGCTTTTCATCGGCACCAAGAAGCAGGCTCAGGAGGCTATTAAGGAAGAGGCCGAAAGAAGCTCGCAGTACTTTGTAAATCAGAGATGGCTCGGGGGAATGCTCACAAACTTCAAAACAATTCAAAAGAGGATTAACAGGCTCAAGCAGCTCGACGAAATGGAGAGCACGGGTGTGTTCGATGTTCTTCCCAAAAAGGAAGTCATCAAGCTTAAAAAGGAAATGAATGATCTTGAGAAAAATCTGGGCGGAATAAAGAACATGAAAAGGCTTCCCGGAGCTATGTTCATAGTAGACCCCAGAAAGGAAAGAAACGCTATACTGGAGGCAAGGAAGCTTGGAATACCTGTTGTAGCCATAGTTGATACAAACTGCGATCCTGATGAGGTGGACTATGTAATACCCGGAAACGATGATGCCATAAGAGCGGTTAAGCTCATTGCGGCCAAGATTTCCGATGCTATAATGGAGGGCAGACAGGGAGAACAGATGGATGATCCCGAGGCTTCCGTTAAAGAGGAAGCGGTTAAGGAAGTGGTTAAGGAAGTGGTTAAGGAAGCGGTTAAGGAAGTTGCTGAGGAAGTGGTTGAGGAAGCTGAAAAAGAGGCGGTTAGCGCCGGTGCTATAGATCAATAAGCTTAAATCCGGCATTAAGGGGGGTTTTAGAGGCTTTGCTTAAAAAACATCCCATGCCGGATTTTTTGGTGCTTTTCAAGGATAAAAGACATTGTGAGAGTATATAAGTAATAATAAGGTTAATAATATAAATAATTTTATTACGGAGGTATCGTTATGATTACTGCTGAGATGGTTAAACAGCTTCGCGAGAGGACGGGCGCAGGTATGATGGACTGCAAAAAGGCGCTTTCGGCTTCCGAGGGAGATGTGGAAAAGGCTATAGAGGTATTAAGGGAAAAGGGACTTGCCGCAGCGGCAAAGAAGGCTGGAAGGATAGCTGCCGAGGGT
Source organism: Anaerobacterium chartisolvens (assembly GCF_003337415.1). GTDB lineage: Bacteria > Bacillota > Clostridia > Acetivibrionales > DSM-27016 > Anaerobacterium > Anaerobacterium chartisolvens. The sequence continues at coordinate 44,635 of NZ_QPJT01000025.1, forward strand.
CTTGTGGAGGCATACATACATGGAGACGGGAGAATCGGTGTTCTGGTTGAGGTAAATATTGAAACCGATTTTGCGGCTAAAAACGAAGAATTTAAGACCTTTGTCAGGGATGTCGCAATGCAGATAGCAGCCGCAAAGCCGGAGTATGTCAGGAGAGAGGAAGTGCCTGAGGCCATTATAGAAAAGGAAAAGGAAATTTTAAAGGCACAGGCTCTTAATGAGGGTAAGCCTGAGAAGATAATTGAAAAGATGGTTGAGGGAAGAATAGAAAAATATTATAAGGAAGTATGCCTCTTAGAGCAGCCTTGGATCAAGGACACCGACAAGACCATACAGGTTCTGGTGAAGGAAAAAATAGCGGCTATAGGAGAGAATATAAACATCAGAAGGTTTGTAAGGTTTGAAAGAGGAGAAGGGATAGAAAAGAAAGAGGAAAACTTTGCCGATGAGGTAATGAAGCAAATAGAAGGCTAAAAGTAAGAGAAGGAACATACCGTTATGTTCCTTTTCTTACGAAGCTGTATTTATTAATTTTTAACGGCGGGCAGGATTTTAATATTTTTTGTAGAAAGTATCTTTAAATAGGAGAGCGGGGAACCAATAAATGCAGACAGGCGAAAAAATGCCCGTATATAAAAGGGTAATGCTGAAAATAAGCGGAGAGGCGATTGGAGGGGAAAAGGGGTTTGGAATTGATGCCGACACCCTAGCCGGGATTTCTGACAAAATTTGTGAGGCTTATAACATGGGAGTAGAAATCGCCATTGTTGTGGGCGGAGGTAATTTTTGGAGAGGAAGGAGCGGCAAGGGCATGGATCGTACTACCGCCGATCATATGGGTATGCTTGCCACCGTTATAAATGCTCTGGCTCTTCAGGATGCACTTGAGTCGAGGAATGTCCCCACCAGAGTTCAAACCGCCATAGAGATGAGACAGATTGCCGAGCCGTATATAAGGAGAAAGTCGGTAAGGCATCTGGAGAAAAGAAGGATTGTTATATTTGCCTGTGGGACAGGAAACCCCTATTTTTCCACAGACACAACATCTGCTCTGAGAGCGGCTGAAATTGATGCCGAGGTAATATTGCTTGCAAAAAAGGTGGACGGAGTTTATGACAGTGACCCTTCAGTCAATCCAGGTGCTGTTAAATATGACAGGCTGTCGTTTATAGATGTGCTGAACAAGGGACTGGGTGTTATGGATTCCACAGCGGCGTCTCTTTGCATGGATAATAAAATACCCATTGTTGTGTTTGGACTGGACAGACCGGAAAACATTATAAAGGTATTGACGGGCGAACAGATCGGAACTTCTATAACATAATGAAGGAGGATTTTTATGGGTAAGGAAGCTTATAAAGGCATTGAGGAAAAAATGAAAAAAACTATCGGCGTTCTGAAGGATGAGCTGGGAGGCTTGAGAGCCGGCAGGGCAAATCCGGCTGTTCTGGATAAGATTACCATAGATTATTACGGCACTGCCACACCTATTAACCAATTAGGAAATATATCGGTACCCGAGGCAAGGGTTATTGTAATTCAGCCTTGGGAGTCCCAGCTTTTAAAGGAAATAGAAAAGTCTATCCAGAAATCCGACATAGGAATTAATCCCAGCAATGACGGCAAGGTAATAAGGCTTGTATTCCCCTCGCTTACCGAGGAAAGAAGAAAAGAGCTTACAAAGGTTGCAAAGAAATACGGTGAGGATTCAAAGGTGGCATTGAGGTCCATAAGGAGAGATGCCATAGAAACCTCAAAAAGCCAAAAAAAGAGCGGAGAAATTACAGAGGACGATCTTAAGGATATTGAGAAGGACATTCAAAACCTTACCGATAAATATATGGGTGAGGTTGACAAGACGGTAGACGGAAAGTGCAAGGAAATATTAGAGGTGTAGGTGTTTTTTAGAGGTAGGAATTATGAATATACCTGATGTGCCGGGGCTTGTCTTAAAGGACGCTCTGGAGCTTTTGAAGATAGGCGGGATAAGTGTTAAAAAAATTTCCCCTGTTTGCCCTCCCAGACAGAGAACGGGAGAATACCATGATTTTTATAGGGTGGTAAGAGTTAAAAAAAATGATGATGAGACAGTAGAATTATTAGTGTGCAAACCCCTCTGATGAAGAGGGGTTTGCTGTATAGCAGCACGAGATTTTAATTATGCATTGTTTTTTTTATGAATTTTCTATATTATATTGTTTAGATGTAGGAGCTTTGTGATACAGCAATTTTTGGAGGAGTCAATGTCTGTGTTTAGCAGGATATTTAATAAAAAAAGCCTTGAAATAGATAAAAGCGGGCTTCCGAAGCATATAGCGATAATAATGGACGGCAATGGGAGATGGGCAAAAAAAAGGGGATTGTCAAGAAGCCTTGGGCACAGGGAGGGCTCTAATGCTCTTAAAAGAATTACAGAAATTTGCAGTGATATAGGTATTAAATACCTTACCGTTTATGCGTTTTCTACCGACAACTGGAAGAGGCCGCAGAGTGAGGTTGATAATCTTATGCAGCTTCTTATGGAATACTTAAAAAAGGCAGAAACAGAGCTGGCGGGGAAAAATAACAGGATAAGGGTTTTGGGAAATAAAAGGGCGTTGTCTCACGATATGCAGAATGAGATAAAGAGGGTTGAAAGACTAACTGAGAGAAATACCGGGCTGTGCCTTAATATAGCATTGAACTATGGAGGCAGAGAGGAAATATTTTTTGCCGTAAAGGAAATTTTAAAAGAGGTTGGCCGAGGGAAGCTGAAGCCCGAAAATGTTACTCAGGAGGATCTTGCAGAAAGACTGTATACCGCAGGGATTCCTGATCCGGATTTAATGATCAGGTCAAGCGGAGAGAAGAGAATAAGCAACTTTCTTTTATGGCAGGCTGCTTATACCGAGTTTTGGTATACTGACGTGCTGTGGCCGGATTTCAGGAAGGAGCATATTTTAGAGGCCATTGCCGAATACCAAAGAAGAAACAGAAGGTTTGGAGGAGTTTAACTTGAATAAGACACGAATTAGAATTATAAGCTCTATAGTCGGAATAATCCTTTTGCTTGCGGTAGTGCTGGCAGGCAATCTGGTCTTGGCGGTTTTTGTGACGCTTTTGGCCTTGATAGGGATTCATGAGTTCTATAACGCCGCTTCAAATAAAGGAATCAAGCCCATAAGGCCGGTAGGGTACATATGGTGCTTTATTATTTTTTTTGCCGGCCTTCATACGGGAAGTGCTGCATTAAGCCTCCCCGCAAGTGTACATAGCTTTGCTCTGGCCTTGTTTGTCACCATTATTGTTCTGTTTTCGGCAGTGGTATTCTCTCAAAACAAATTTAATATAAATGACATCTCAGTGACTTTGTTCGGAATAGTTTATATTGTTTTTTTGCTGTCCTTTATTGTTCTTACGAGAAATCTTGCGGGAGGCGCGTTTTTTATATGGATGATATTTATAGGGGCATGGGCGACAGACACCTTTGCTTATTTTTCAGGCATACTTCTTGGCAAAACCAAAATTCTGCCGGTGATTAGTCCTAAAAAGTCTTTGGAGGGCTCGATAGGAGGAGCAGCGGGGTGTATCGCTGTTATGCTGCTGTACGGAGTCATTATAAATAAAAACGGTTGGGTGGGAGATGGAATTGCTCTGTACCACTTTGTAATAATAGGGGCTGTTTGCGGGGTGATATCACAGATAGGGGATTGGGCTGCTTCGGCGGTAAAGAGGTTTGTGGGAGTGAAGGACTACGGAAGCATAATGCCGGGGCACGGGGGAGTGCTGGACAGGTTTGACAGCATACTGTTTGTAGCTCCGGTTGTATATTTTTATTTAAAGACAATAATTCATTTGTAATTTTATATAGGACACGATAAAGATTTTACAAACATAATTTACAGGGAGTTTTACATAAATGGTTAAAAAAATTTCTATTTTAGGTTCGACAGGGTCTGTGGGAATACAAAGCCTTGATGTGGCGCGCAATCTTGCGCTGGAGGTACTGGGGATAAGCGGATGGTCAAATATTGATTTGCTGGAGAGCCAGATAAGGGAGTTTAGGCCGAGGGTTGCGTCGGTAGAAGGCCCGGAGCTTGCTAAGGAGCTGGAAGTAAGGGTCAGGGGCATAGGAACAGAGATCTTTTACGGAACTGAAGGCATGAGGGCTGTTGCCTCGGTTGATGAGGCGCAGATGGTAATAAATTCTGTTGTGGGAATTGCGGGGCTTATACCCACCATGGAGGCAATAAAAAACCGAAAGGATGTGGCTCTGGCAAATAAGGAGACTCTCGTTACGGCGGGAGGGCTTGTCATGTCGGCAGCTAAAGATAATAACGTGAGGATACTTCCCGTTGACAGTGAGCATTGCGCTATTTTCCAATGCCTTATGGGAAACAGTGATAAAAATATACGCAAGGTTATACTTACGGCTTCGGGAGGTCCATTTAAGGGAAGAAGCCTTGAGGAGCTTAAGGCGGTTACTGTCCAGCAGGCTCTGAGGCACCCCAACTGGACCATGGGAAAGAAAATCACAATTGATTCGGCGACTCTTATGAATAAGGGGCTGGAGGTGATAGAGGCAAGATGGCTTTTTGATCTTAGGCCCGATCAGATAGAGGTGATAGTTCATCCCCAGAGCATAGTGCATTCAATGGTGGAGTATATTGACGGAGCTGTAATGGCGCAGCTTGGGTCCCCCGATATGAGGCTTCCGATACAGTTTGCGCTTACATACCCCGGGAGGGCGGGAAATGAGTTCCCCAGGCTTGACTTCTCAAGTCTTGGGGCATTAACCTTTGAAAAGCCCGATTATGAAGCCTTTCCATGTCTGGAGTATGCATTCCGGGCATTGGATTTGGGAGGAACAATGCCCGCTGTTTTGAACGCCGCCAATGAGGTGGCTGTAAAGGCCTTTCTTGACGAAAGGGCGAGGTTTGCCGATATACCTGAAATTATAGGGATGGCTATGGATAAACATACGGTGAATAATAATCCATGCCTTGGCGATATAATAGAAGTAGATACTTGGGCTAGGGAAGAGGCTGCAGCGTATTTGCAGCGGTGAAATGGAGGATAATATTTATGAGCATTCTGGTTGCTATTCTTGCTTTGAGCTTTTTAATTGTTGTGCATGAGTTCGGACACTTTATTGTGGCAAAGCTGTCAGGGATAAAGGTGCTTGACTTCTCACTTTTTATGGGCCCCAAGCTTTTCAGCTTTCGTCGGGGGGAGACGCTGTACTCTGTAAGGCTTATTCCTTTGGGGGGATACGTGAGAATGGAGGGCGAGGAGCAGAAATCTGATGATTTGAGGGCATACAACAACAAGCCTGTGCTTGTAAGGGCTGCCGTTATAGCGGCAGGGCCTGTTATGAATATAATTACCGCAATAATTCTTATTACAATAATAACCTCCGTTGCAGGCTACAGCACAAACGAGGTGTCCTTTGTAGCCCCCACGACGGCTGCTGCCGAGGCGCAGATACAGGCTGGGGACAGGATTGTTTCTTATGACAATAAAAGAGTATACCATCCCAATGACATAGGGCTGTTTGTTTACGGAACCAAGGGAAAGATTGTGAATGTTGAGATAGAAAGAGGCAATGAGAAAATGACTGTTGAGGTAAAGCCCGAAACAATCCCTGCGGAAAGATACATTTTGGGGTTCGGCCCTCAAAAGGGATATGGGGAAGGCTCCAATGCCGTAAAGACGGTGCAGGAGAACTCAAATGCCTTTAAGGCGGGGCTTAAGCCCGGGGATGTTATAACTGGGTTAAATGGCGTGGCTATAGAAAACAACAGGCAGATAAGGGATTTCATGACGGTAAACAAGGATAATCCCGTAGATGTTACCGTTAACCGAGGGGGAGAGGAGGTAGCTCTTAAAATCACTCCTATTGTCACAAAAGGACAGGAGATGTATGAGGTGGGCATGGATTTTAAGAGGACAAAAAGCGGGCTTGCAAGCACTGTGAAAAATTCAGCCATTTATGCGTACACATTGTCACGCAATGTTTACTACTCACTTACCTGGCTGGTGACAGGAAAGGTTTCCTTAAACCAGATGTCGGGACCCGTCGGAATAGTAAATGCAATAGGTGATGTCGTTGAAATGAGCCCCACTCTCTCGGACAGGATATTGAACCTTCTAAGTGTAGTTGCGTTTATAAGCATAAATCTGGGGCTGTTTAACCTTATTCCTTTCCCTGCCCTTGACGGAAGCAAGCTGATACTTCTTGCGGTAGAGGGAATAAGGAGAAAGGCAATTCCGCCTGAAAAGGAGGCGTTTATATCTCTCATAGGGCTTGTACTGCTGGTAATGCTCATGATATTTGCCACGTATAATGATATTCTGCGCCTGAGCGGAGGATGAGCAGAAGGGGTTAGGGGTGAGTTTCATAACGAATGAGGGTGAATATGGTTCTATGGCGGGCAATAATTATATAATGCGAAAGCGTACCGAAAAAATCAGGATTGGGGATTTGCATATAGGAGGGGATGCTCCCGTAAGCATACAGTCGATGACTAACACCGATACCAGAGACAGCAGGGCTACGATAGATCAAATAAAGAGGCTGGAGGAGGCGGGCTGTGACATTGTAAGGGTTGCAGTGCCTGACAATGAAGCGGCCGTGGCTATTCGGGAAATAAAAAGAGGGATACGGATTCCTCTTGTGGCGGATATACACTTTGACTACAGGCTTGCCTTAGAAAGCATAGAAAGCGGTGCGGATAAAATAAGGCTGAATCCCGGAAACATAGGCGGCAGCGAAAGGGTAAGAGCTGTGGTTGAGAAGGCCCGGGAAAGGGAAATTCCCATACGCATAGGTGTCAATTCGGGATCTGTAGAAAGGCATATAACAGAAAAGTACGGCGGGGTTACACCGCAGGGAATGGTTGAGAGTGCCATTGGACACGCGGCAATACTTGAGGCTTTGGGCTTTTATGACATTCTTTTTTCAATAAAGGCGTCTAGTGTTCCTGTTACAATTGCCGCATACAGGCTGATGTCGGAGAGATCACAGTACCCGCTTCATATAGGTGTTACCGAGGCGGGTACTGTGTACAGGGGAACCATAAAATCCTCTGTGGGCTTAGGATGTCTTCTTGCCGAGGGGATAGGAGATACAGTGAGGGTGTCCCTCACGGGGGACCCTGTTCAGGAGATTCATGTGGCAAAGGAAATATTAAAGAGCCTTGGTATAAGGCGGGGAGGTATTGAGTTTATCTCATGCCCCACCTGCGGACGCTGCCGCATTGATCTCATAAGCATAGCAAATGAGGTTGAAGAAAGGCTTCAATACATAGACAGGGATGTGAAGGTGGCAATTATGGGATGTGCCGTTAACGGACCGGGCGAGGCGAGAGAGGCCGATATAGGTATTGCGGGAGGGGACGGAGAGGCGCTGCTGTTTAAAAAGGGGACGATTGTGAGAAAAATTCCACGCGAAAGAATTGTGGAGGAGCTTATTTCAGAGATAGAGAAGCTGTAAAAAAGCATTCGACGGAAAGGGTATGAGGGATTGTGCAAAATGCGGTAGCGGAGGAAAAGGGCTTTATAGATTTATTTCCTGAAATTCTTGGTTCGGTGGCGAAAGCAGATGCAGAAGCATCTGAGCTTTTCAGAAATGTAAAAATTCTAAGCATAAATGTATATAAAAAATCCAGAAGGCTTGAGATTAATATATTGTCGGACAGGCTTATCCCTGCGGAGCTTCTGACCGGCACGGAGGAATGCATTGTTAAGCGTTTTAATGCAGATTCGGTGTCTATAAGGCCTAAGTTTGACGTAGGCATGACAATAGAGGAAATATTGCGGCAATATTGGGATAGCATTCTTTTTTATGTCAACAAAAGAGTGGCAATAAGCAGGGGAATACTTCATGGCTGCAAATGGGAGCTTGATGGAAAGAAGCTTGTTGTGAGCATAAAAACACAGGGCTCCCAGATACTTAAGTCAAAAGCCTGTGACAGCCTGATGGAAAGCATGATTGACCACCTTTTTTCGTGCAGGCTTAAGGTGGAATTTTTAGATTGCCGGACAGACTGTGCCACAAATGATGAATACATTAAAAAGAAGAGGGCTGAGGAATCGGTTGTAATAAATATGGCAATGGCAGGCATCGGGACTTCGGGCGGTTCGGAGGATTCCAAAAGGCAGCAGGGAAAAAGGAGCTCCTCTGCTTCGGCAAGCGGTGCTAATGTAATACTCGGGAAGGGCTTTGGAGACGCGGTAATGAAAATGTCTGAGGTAACGGAGGAATCAGGAAAAACTGCCATCGCCGGAGACGTTTTCAGGGTTGAGTTTCGGGAAATAAGGGGAGAAAGGTATATATGCACCTTTGACATAACGGATTATACAAGCTCTTTAACCGGAAAGTTTTTTATCGAAAAGGGAGATATAGATATTTTCCGAGAGAATGTCAAGGAGGGCATATCGGTAAAAGTCAGAGGAGAAGCGCAGTATGACAAATTTTCAAAAGAGCTTGCCATTATGGTATCCGATATAGTACAGGTTGAAAAGGAATTAAAAATGGATACCGCAGAGGTGAAGAGAGTTGAGCTTCACCTTCATACTCAAATGAGCGCAATGGATGGAGTGACACCTGTAAAGGAGCTGGTAAAGAGGGCGGCATTATGGGGCCATAAGGCTGTGGCAATTACCGATCATGGCGTTGTGCAGGCATATCCTGATGCCTTTGACGCGGCTAAGAAAAATAAGATAAAAATATTATACGGAGTGGAATGCTATATGCTTGACGACAGCGTCCCTGTGGTTTATAACGCCAAGGGGCAGGGCGTTGACGCAGAGTTTACGGTGTTTGATCTGGAAACCACCGGCTTAAATGCCGAAAGGGACGGCATAACGGAAATAGGAGCCGTTAAAATAAAAAACGGAGAGATAACCGAAAGCTTCAGCACCTTTATAAACCCTGGAATTCCAATTCCCGGCTTCATAACCAAGCTTACGGGAATTACCGATGACATGGTGCGGGATGCCCCGGCAATAGAAAACGCGCTGCCGGAGTTTATGGAGTTTATAGGCGATTCGGTGCTGGTAGCGCACAACGCCTCTTTTGACATGGGTTTTATAAGGCACTCTGCGCGAAGCCTCGGAAAAGTCATAGACAACTCTGTTATAGATACCCTGCAGCTTTGCAGGAATATGTTCCCAGGGCTTGGAAGGTATAAGCTCAATAATGTCGCAAAGCATCTGGGGATAAGTCTGGAAAATCATCACAGGGCGGTAGACGATTCGAGGGCAACCGCCGGAATATTTGTCAAATGCCTGCAAATACTTAAGGCTAAGGGAGTGGCCACTGTTAATGAAATAGAAAATGCCTTTGATAAAAATGAGGATTTTAAAAAGGCCGCGTCCTACCATGCGGTAATTCTTGCAAAAAATTATACCGGGCTTAAAAACCTGTACAGGATAATATCCGAATCTCATCTTAAGTATTACTATAAAAGGCCGCGCGTGCCTAAAAAGCTTTTTATGAATTACCGTGACGGGCTGATATTAGGAACCGCGTGTGAGGCGGGAGAGCTTTATACCGCAATATTGGAGAACAAGGGCGATGAAGTGATAAACAAGATTGTCAGCTTTTATGATTATCTTGAAATACAGCCTCTGGGAAATAACCAGTTTATGATAAATAACGGAAAGGTGGCAAGCCAGGAGGATCTCAAAAACATAAACAGGAAGATTGTAGCTCTGGGGGAGAGGTTTAAAAAGCCTGTGGTGGCTACCTGCGACGTACACTTTATGGACCCTAAGGATGAAGCCTTCAGGCGTATACTGATGGCGGGCAAGGGCTTCAGCGATGCCGATAATCAAGCCCCCCTGCATTTTCGGACGACGGAGGAGATGCTGGAGGAGTTTTCATATCTCGGGAGTGAAAAGGCATATGAGGTGGTGGTTAAAAACACCAACCTTATTGCCGATCAAATAGAAGAAATTGCTCCTGTGCCCTCGGGTACGTTTCCCCCTAAAATGGAGGGGGCAGAGGAGGAAATAAAGAGCCTTGCAGAAAAAACGGCCAAGGAGATATACGGCGTTCCGCTTCCCGAGGTGGTGGAGCAGAGGCTTGAAAAGGAGCTTAATTCAATAATAAAGAACGGCTTTGCCGTCATGTACTTAATAGCCCAGAAGCTGGTGCACAAGTCGCTCGGTGACGGGTATCTGGTAGGCTCAAGGGGGTCGGTCGGGTCATCCTTTGTAGCCAATATGGCGGGCATTACAGAGGTTAATTCCTTGCAGCCCCATTATGTCTGCCCCCAGTGCAAGTATTCCGAGTTTATACTTGACGGAAGCGTTGAATGCGGGTTTGACCTCCCCGACAAAAGCTGCCCCAAATGCAGAGGAGAGTTAAAGAAGGACGGCTATGACATACCCTTTGAGACCTTTTTGGGCTTTGACGGAGATAAGGAGCCCGATATAGACTTGAACTTTTCGGGGGAATACCAGCCGGTTGCCCACAAATACACAGAGGAGCTTTTCGGAGAAGGGCATGTGTTCAGAGCGGGAACCATAGCGTCGGTTGCCGACAAGACGGCTTACGGGTATGTTAAGAATTATCTGGACGAAAGGGGAATAGTAGTTACCAGTGCCGAAATGAACAGGCTGGTAAAGGGGTGTACCGGCATTAAGAGGACTACGGGACAGCATCCCGGAGGGATTATGATAGTTCCGCAGGACAAGGAAATATTCGATTTCTCTCCTATACAGCGTCCTGCCGACGACACCCAGTCCAATACAATAACAACGCACTTTGACTACCATTTTCTCCACGGCAGCATACTTAAGCTGGACATACTGGGGCATGACGATCCTACCGCCATAAGAATGCTTGAGGATTTGACGGGGGTTGACGCAAAGAGCATTCCCATAGGTGAAAAAAGCACTATGGGCATTTTCAGCAGTACCGGGCCTATCGGTGTTGTGCCGGAGGACATTAACAGCCAGACAGGCACCTTTGCCATACCTGAATTCGGGACAAAATTTGTAAGGCAAATGCTTGTAGATACAAAGCCCATGACCTTTTCAGAGCTTATAAGAATATCAGGCCTTTCCCATGGCACCGACGTATGGCTGAACAATGCACAGGAGCTTATAAAGAACGGCACTGCCGTGCTTTCGCAGGCGATATGCTGCAGAGACGACATAATGATATATTTAATACACAAGGGGCTGGAGCCAAAAACAGCCTTTAAAATAATGGAGGATGTGAGAAAGGGAAAGGGGCTGAAGGAGGAATACAGGCAGGCCATGCAGCAAAACAATGTGCCGGGCTGGTATATAGACTCGTGCAATAAAATAAAGTACATGTTTCCTAAGGCCCATGCCGCAGCATATGTAATGATGGCGTTCAGGATTGCGTGGTTTAAGGTGCATTACCCCGAGGCGTTCTATGTAACGTATTTTACCGTAAGGGCGGATGATTTTGACGCACAGCTCATGACTCACGGACAGGATATGGTAAGGAATAAAATAAGGGAGCTGGAGCAGAAGGGAAACAATATTACCCAGAAGGAGAAAAATGTTTTAACCATACTTGAGGTAGCCAATGAAATGTATGCAAGGCAAATAAAATTTCTTCCGGTTGACCTTTATAAGTCCGATCCCGTAAAATTTAAAATTGAAGAAAAGGGGATAAGGCCGCCTTTAAATGCGCTTCAGGGCCTGGGGGGAGCGGCTGCGCAAAACATAGCCGAGGCTAGGGGCGAGGGTGAGTTTTTATCTGTTGACGACCTGCGCGTAAGAGCCAAAATAAGCAAGTCGGTCATAGAGATACTGCAGCAGCACGGATGCCTTGAGGGGATGCCCGAAAGCAACCAGCTAAGCTTGTTTTGAAGTAAAAATATAAAAATATAAATAAATGTAATATTCTTATTGATAATTACAAATAATAGTGATATAATACTACTGGACTTTAAGAAAATATATTTTTCTAAATGTAAAGAGTGGGCACATCCCACTCTTTCGTATTGTTGCCGCAATTGTAGCCAGAGAATTGGCATTTGGCCGATATTTAAGCATACCGGGCTTTTTACAAGGGCGCACAATGCGAAGGGCTGTTTTTTTAAGGAGGATGCATGGCTAAAAAGAAGATTGAGGAAATAGTTACAGAGCTTGTGACGCCTATTGTGGAGAAGCTATCATATGAGCTGGTTGATGTTGAGTTTGTTAAGGAGGGTGCCAACTGGTACCTTCGTGTATACATAGATAAGCCGGAAGGCATAGGTATTGACGATTGCCAGGCTGTAAGCGAGGAACTGAGCGACAGGCTGGATGAAACAGACCCTATTGTTCAGAGCTATTTTTTAGAGGTGTCATCTCCAGGTCTGGAAAGGCCTCTTAAAAAACCAGGTGACTTTGAAAAGTACAAGGGGGAGCTGGTTGAGGTGAGCCTGTACAGTCCTTTAAACGGAAAGAAGACATATGAGGGAGTTCTTTTGGGACTGAAGGACGGCAGGATTTGTATAAATCAGGAAAAGGCAGGGGATTTGGAGTTTGACACAAAGGAAGTATCAATAGTGAAGAGGGTTATTAAGTTTTAATGCTTTTAGTGTTAGAAGCTCTATTATTTAAAAGGAGGCAGTGAGAGCAAAATGGGTGCTGAGTTAATACATGCTTTAGAGCAATTGGAGAGAGAAAAGGGAATTAATAAGGAGGTTTTGATAGAGGCTATTGAGGCTGCGCTTATATCTGCATATAAAAGGAATTTCAATTCTACTCAGAATGTAAAGATTGCTTTTAATACCGAGACGGGGGACGTAAGGGTTTACGCCTTGAAAAAGGTTACTGAAAGGCCGATGAACGATCTCCTCGAAATTTCCGTCGAGGAGGCAAAAAAGATAAGCAAAAAGCTGGAAGAGGACGACACCGCCGAGGTGGAGGTTACTCCCAGAAAATTCGGCAGGATTGCCGCGCAGACGGCAAAGCAGGTTGTAGTGCAAAGGATAAGGGAAGCGGAGAGAGGGATTATATTTGACGAATATTACAGCAAGGAAAGTGATATTGTCACCGGCATAATACAGAGGATTGAAAAGAAGAATGTTATAATAGACCTTGGTAAAACAGAGGCTGTATTGCCTCCTGCCGAGCAGACTCCCGGCGAGGAGTATAAATTTAACTCCAGAATAAAGGTTTATGTCATTGAGGTAAAGAAAACCACCAAGGGGCCTCAGATAGTGCTTTCAAGAACTCATCCCGGCTTGGTCAAGAGGCTGTTTGAGCTGGAGGTGCCGGAGATTCACGACGGCACGGTGGAGATCAAGGGAATAGCGAGAGAGCCCGGCTCCAGAACTAAAATAGCTGTTTTTTCAAGGGACGGCAATGTAGACCCGGTAGGTGCGTGCGTAGGACAAAAGGGAACGAGGGTTCAGGCTATTGTAGATGAGCTCCGGGGAGAAAAAATAGATATAATAAAATGGAGCAATAACCCCGAGGAGCTTATAGCGGCAAGCTTAAGCCCCGCAAAGGTGGTCAGGGTGGAGGCTAATGAGGATGAAAAGTCGGCAAAGGCTACTGTGCCCGATTACCAGCTTTCTCTTGCGATAGGAAAGGAAGGCCAGAATGCAAGGCTGGCTGCCAAGCTTACCGGCTGGAAAATAGACATTAAAAGTGAGTCCCAGCTCAGAGCATCTATTGAACAGCAGATGTTCAGCACCGGATTAAATTTCAGTGCAGACGATGACATTGACGATGAAGAAACTGATATCGAAGAAACCTATATCGATGAAGAGACTTATATTGATGAAGGAACCGATATCGAGGAAGAGATTGGGAATGGCGAAGAAATTGATAAGGATGAATTTGACAGGCTGTAAGCCAATAGGGCAAAATGCCTTTAGAATAGGACGTGGTTATCATTAAGCAAAGGAAAATACCTATGCGGATGTGCCTGGGATGCCAGGAGATGAAACCTAAAAAGGAGCTTATACGGATAGTTAAGAATAAGGAAAATGAGATAAGTGTAGATTTTACGGGAAAGAAGCCCGGAAGGGGAGCATATATGTGTAAAGAGCTTTCGTGCTTTGAGAAGGCAAGGAAGGCAAAAAGACTGGAAAAGGCATTTGAATGTGCCATAAGCCAGGAGATATATGAAACGCTTAAGAGTCAATTGGAGGAAGAGGATGGTAGATAAAATATACTCCTTTCTTGGTCTGGCAACAAAGGCTGGTAAGCTTCTGTCAGGCGAGGATGCGTGCGAGAGGGCCTTGAAATCCGAAAAGGCTTGTCTGATAATAGTTTCAGAGGAGGCTTCGGAAAATACAAAAAAGAAGTTTTCAGACTCGTGTGCGTATAAGGGTGTTGATATAAGATTTTTTGGACGTAAGGAATTGCTTGGAAGGTATATCGGAAAAGAAATGAGAGTGGTTATTGCAATATTAGAAAGGGGTTTTGCCGGGCATTTAATGGAAATGATAGATGGTATGTACCTACAAAACGGGGGTGAATAGTTTGGAAAAAGCTAGAGTATATGAACTTGCAAAAGAGTTGAACACTACCAGTAAAAGGTTGATGGAAAAGTTATCGGAAATTAATATAACCGTTAAAAATCACATGAGCCTTTTGGAGGAGAATGAACTTAAGGCACTATATAAACATATAGGTGTAATAAAGCATGATGATGGCAAAAAGGAAGCAGAGGACAGAAAGATTCCCCCTGCAAATTCTTCCAAATCCGATGTGAAAAAGGAAACAAAACATGCACCGAGAATAATAAGAACAACTGAAATAATTATTGACACAAAAGGTGATTCGGGAGAAGAGGTTAAAGTTTCCAATAAACCTGAGCATATGGCCAATAATGCAAAGAGGGACGGTCATGGAGAAAGCAAGGGCGGAGCGAGAAAGGGTCACAAGCCTGAAATGGTAAGAATAGCCGATTCCAATTCGGGACTGAGACCGGGATATATAAGAGATCCTAAGCCGGAATATTTAAAAGAGCCAAAGCCCTTTGCAAAGGCAGTGCAAAAAAGTGACGCGCCTAAGGAGCATCCGAAGCAGGAGCTGTATCATGAACCTCCCGACAGCGTAAAGGATTCTGATAAAAAGACCCATAAGGAAGAGCTTGGAAGAGGCTCTGCCGTACAGGAGCTAAAGCCGGCGGAAGCTATGAAGAAGGATGATAATAAGCCCGAGGATAAGATAAGTGAGGCGAAGCAGACAGAAATGAAAAGTGTACAATTGGGATTGGAAGAAAAAAAAGGAGAACAATTAAGCGGCTTCCATGCAGAGGGCAATGCAGATACGGCAAAGCCTGATGAGACTAATGAAAAAGCACCGCACAACGCGGAAGGCGAAGAAAAGCCTCATCCGAAGAGTCAGGGTGCGCCTGAACACAGAGCCCACAGAGACGGTAATCAGGCGGGAGGCTATAACAGGCCGCAGGGAGATCGCCCGCAGGGGGGCTACAACAGGCCGCAGGGAGACCGCCCGCAGGGAGGCTATAACAGGCCGCAGGGAGACCGCCCGCAGGGAGGCTAGAACAGGCCGCAGGGAGACCGCCCGCAGGGAGGCTAGAACAGGCCGCAGGGAGACCGCCCGCAGGGAGGCTACAACAGGCCGCAGGGAGACCGCCCGCAGGGAGGCTATAACAGGCCGCAGGGAGACCGCCCGCAGGGAGGCTATAACAGGCCGCAGGGAGACCGCCCGCAGGGAGGCTATAACAGGCCGCAGGGAGACCGCCCGCAGGGAGGCTA
>NZ_QPJT01000025.1:60333-68745 GCF_003337415.1 Anaerobacterium chartisolvens
CAGGGAGACCGCCCGCAGGGAGGCTACAACAGGCCGCAGGGAGACCGCCCGCAGGGAGGCTACAACAGGCCGCAGGGAGACCGCCCGCAGGGAGGCTACAACAGGCCGCAGGGAGACCGCCCGCAGGGAGGCTACAACAGGCCGCAGGGAGACCGTCCGCAGGGAGGCTACAACAGGCCGCAGGGAGACCGTCCGCAGGGAGGCTACAACAGGCCGCAGGGAGACCGCCCGCAGGGAGGCTACAACAGGCCGCAGGGAGACCGCCCACAGGGAGGCTACAACAGGCCGCAGGGAGACCGTCCGCAGGGAGGCTATAACAGGCCGCAGGGAGACCGCCCGCAGGGAGGCTACAACAGGCAGGGAGGAAAGTCTCTGGATATTCCAAAGGCTGATTTGTCCATTGCACAGAAGGAAGAGGAAAACTCACAGCGCAATGAGGCAAGGCGCGAGTTTCAGAATAAGGATGTCGATAAGGACATAAAGAGGGAGCAGAGGAGAGATGTTCCCAAGGGTCAGGCAGCGGCGGAAAAGGGCAAAAAGTTTAAAAGCCACAAGGTGGTTTTTGGACAAAAGAAGGATGTCTCTGAAATTTTGTCCGACGACTTTATGCTTGAGGAATTTTACAACGACGATGGCGTTAAAAGTGTAAGAAGGGTGTCCAGAAATAAAAAGGATGCAAGAGGACAGATGCAGCCAAGACATATTCCCCACAGGGCTGTTCTGACTTCTATAACCATTTCCGAAACCATAACGGTAAAGGATCTTGCCGAGTCTCTGAAGAAAACTTCTACAGAAGTAATCAAAAGGCTTATGGGACTGGGCATGATGGTTACGCTGAACAATGAACTGGATTTTGACACTGCTTCCATTGTGGCCAATGAATTTGGTGTAAAGGCTGAAAAGGAAGTGGTTGTTAACGAGGAAGACATACTGTTTGACGACAGTGAGGACGGGGAAAACGAAGATACTGAGCCGAGGCCGCCGGTAGTTGTTGTAATGGGGCATGTCGATCACGGTAAAACATCTTTGCTTGATGCAATAAGAGAAACAAACGTTATTGAAAGCGAGGCAGGGGGTATTACACAGCACATAGGCGCATACATGGTCAAAATTAATGACAGGAATATCACTTTTCTTGATACTCCGGGACATGAAGCCTTTACGGCAATGAGGGCCAGAGGTGCGCAGGTTACCGATATAGCGATAATAGTTGTGGCTGCCGACGACGGGGTTATGCCTCAGACAGTAGAGGCGGTAAATCATGCAAAGGCTGCCAATGTATCAATAATAGTTGCCGTTAACAAGATTGACAAGCCGGGAGCCAACCCTGACAAGGTTAAGCAGGAGCTTACGGAGTATGGGCTTGTATCGGAGGAGTGGGGCGGAGATACTATATTTGTAAACGTATCCGCAAAGAAAAGAGAAAATATTGATTCGCTTCTTGAAATGGTACTGCTTGTATCAGACATGCTTGAGCTTAAGGCCAACCCAAATAAGCAGGCAAAGGGAACCGTTATAGAGGCGCAGCTTGACAAAGCAAGGGGTCCTATTGCCACTGTGCTTGTGCAGAGGGGAACCCTTAAGGTGGGTGACTCAATTGTTACCGGCACTACAGTGGGAAGAATCAGGGCAATGATCGGTGATAAGGGGCAGAAGCTTAAAAAGGCGGGGCCTTCAACACCTGTAGAAATATTGGGGCTGCCGGATGTTCCCGAGACCAGCGAGACGTTTTATGCAATAACCGATGAGAAGGTTGCCAAGCAGCTTGCTGAGAAGAGAAAGCTCAAACAGAGAGAGCAGCATCTTAAGGCCAGTGCAAAGGTTTCTCTTGAGGATCTGTTTAATCAGATTAAGGAGGGCAAGGTAAAGGATCTCAACATAATAGTTAAGGCTGATGTCCAGGGCTCGGTGGAGGCTGTTAAGCAGTCTCTGGAGAAGCTTACCAATGAAGAGGTCAGGATTAAAATAATCCATGGCGGGGTAGGTGCAATAACAGAGCAAGATGTTACTCTTGCGCAGGTTGCCAATGCAATAATAATAGGCTTTAATGTAAGGCCGGGGGCTAATGTGGCGGAAGCCGCACAAAATGCCGGAGTGGACCTCAGACTGTACAGGGTTATTTACAATGCCATTGAGGATATACAGGCCGCTATGAAAGGAATGCTTGACCCTACCTTCAAGGAGGTTATACATGGACACGCCGAAATCAGGCAGGTATTTAAGGTTTCGGGAATAGGCTCAATCGGAGGCAGCTATGTTACTGACGGCAAGCTTACCAGAAATTCCGAGGTAAGGATTGTACGGGATGGAATTGTTGTCTGTGAAGGAAAGCTCGCGTCGCTTAAGAGGTTTAAGGATGATGTAAAGGAAGTGGCTCAAGGCTTTGAGTGCGGGCTGTCTATAGAAAAGTTTAACGACATCAAAGAGGGCGACATAGTTGAAGCGTTTGCAATGGAGGAAGTAGCAAGATAGAGTAAAAAGTGTGAGGGTAATGGGCTGTAGATTATTATGGGGGCCGGGGCAGTTCTTGTTAATGGAGTGCTTACTGCTGCCCTGCCTGTAAGAGGGGCAATATCTATGGCCTGTTACCTGATTTTATTATGTAAGGAGAGTTGTTTATGGTTGACAGAACGAGCAGAATATCCGAAGAGGTAAAAAGAGAAATCAGCAATATCATTCAGAATGAGCTGAAGGACCCCAGACTTCCCGGGTTGTTAAGTATTATCTCTGCAAATGTAACGAGAGATTTAAGGTATGCTAAGGTATACGTAAGCGTAATGGGGAGTGAAGAGGATAAAAAGAATGCAATAAGCGCGCTTAAGAGTGCGGCAGGCTTTATACGCCGTGAGCTGGGGCATAGAGTGCAGCTTAGGTATACTCCCGAAATACAGTTTGAGCTGGATAACTCCATAGAGTATGGCGCATATATGTCAAAGCTTATAAACGACACAGTAAAGCATGATGAAAAGTAGGCTTTAAAGTAAGGGGGATGGTGTGGTTTGCTTGAAAAAATAGCTGCAGCGTTAAGGGCTGCAAAAAGTATTGCCGTTATGCCTCATATATCGGTTGACGGAGACGGCCTCGGCTCAAGCCTTGCGCTGTGTATGGCGCTTGTAAATATGGGCAGGGAGGCGGTGGTATACCTTGAGGAGGAGATCCCGGCGATGTATGAGTTTTTGCCGGGGCGATCCATGGTGAAGGTATATGACGGCAATGTAAAGCATTTTGACGTTGTGGCGGCACTTGACACAGGGGATATAAAAAGGCTGGGGAGCAGGGCCAAGCTGTTAGAAGTCGGAAGCGTAACGGTAAATATAGATCATCACAACACCAATTCCGGGTTTGCCCTTTTAAATTATGTAGATACCGAAGCCTCTGCCGTAGGCGAAATAATTTACAATATGATAAGCCTTCTGAAGCAGAGCATCGACAGCAGCATTGCAACCTGTCTTTACACCGCAATATCTACCGATACGGGAGGCTTCAGGTTTAGCAATACCACTGCCTTAACTCACAGGATAGCGGCAGATTTGGTTGATAAGGGTGTAAATGTATCGGAAATATCCCGCAGAGTTTTTGAGCTGACGTCCATTGGAAAGGCAAGACTGACGGGAGAAGCGATAAAGGCTCTGGAGCTCTTTGACAACGGGAGGGTGGCGGTTATAGTTATTAAGGATGATATGATAGCCAGGTCAGGAGCCGTTGAGGAAGACTGCGAGGGAATTGTAAATATTGGGAGGAGTATAAAGGGTGTGGAGGTTGCCGCAATGATCAGGGAAAAGGGCAATAGACAGGTAAAGGTAAACTTAAGATCCAACGGCGACACAGATGTTTCGGAGATTGCCTCGGCATTTTCAGGGGGAGGTCATAAAAGGGCGGCGGGCTTTGTAGCTAAGGCTGAGGTTGAGCACCTGAAAATTGAGCTTTTAGGACACATAGAGAAGGCTCTTAAATCTAATTAAAGGCAGAGAATAAAGTCTATGAATGGAATTTTGAATGTAATAAAGCCTCCGGGGATGACCTCTTTTGACGTTGTTGCATACTTAAGGGGCATATTAAAAATAAAAAAAATAGGGCATACGGGGACTCTTGATCCTGACGCGGCGGGTGTGCTTCCCATATGCGTGGGAAAGGCTACAAGAGCTATTGAATATATAATTGAAAAGGATAAGCGCTACAGGGCGGAGCTTACTCTGGGGATTGAGACAGATACTCAGGATTCCTCGGGAAGGGTAGTATCGGTAAGTGAGGCTGTGGCGGGAGCGGATGAAATAGAAAGGGTTATGAAGGACTATGTTGGAAAATACAGTCAGCTTCCACCCATGTATTCCGCTGTCAAGGTAGACGGAAGGAAGCTTTATGAGCTTGCCAGAAAAGGAATTACGGTAGAGAGGAAGCCGCGTGAGGTAGAGATATATTCCATTGAAATAATAAAAATGAGTGAGAACGGGAGAGTGCTTTTTGATGTAGACTGCTCCAAGGGCACGTACATACGGACTTTGTGCTCAGACATAGGACGGGATCTGGGGTGCGGGGGGCATATGTCCTTTCTCATAAGAACCAGAGCGGGAAGCTTTGATATAGGCTCGGCGCTTACGCTTGAGGAGGCCGCATCAATGGCTGAAAAGGGCGAAATAGGCCAAATGCTGGCAGGAGCTGAAGAGGTGTTTTTACACCTGAAATCCTTGCATCTGGATAGGGAATGTGAAAAAAAGTTTTTAAATGGGGCGGCTGTACCTGTAAACGCCGCGGATATTAAAGCAGGGCAGGCAGCAAGGGTATACGGTACGGAAGAGCTTTTTTTAGGGCTCGGGGAAATAATGCAGTCCGACGGGGAAATGTTTTTAAAATCCAAAAAGCTTTTTATTTAAAGGGAGTACGGGTACTAAGGAATAGGGGATAACGATATAGGTGGGGATAAGCTATGAAGGTAATATACGGCAATATTGACAGCAGCGCAATGGAAAGGCAGTCGGGTGTGGGGCTTGGCAACTTTGACGGACTGCATATAGGGCATATGGCTCTCGTTAATACTCTTATAAGGGAATCAAAGCTTAATGGGCTTGATTCGATTGTGTATACCTTTACAAGGCATACCGGAAACATTTTGAGAAAAAAGCTTGTTACGCCGCTTTTAACTACAGAAGCCAAAAAGGTGGAGCTTTTGGGAGAAACCTCTCTGGATTATTTATATTTTGATAAATTTGATGAGGAGTTTTCGAGGATAGCACCCGAGGCATTTGTAAAAGACGTACTGGTGGCAAGGCTGAAGATGAGGCTTGCTGTGGCGGGCTTCCACTACAGGTTTGGATACAACGGAGCCGGTGATGTGGAGCTGCTTAAGAGTCTGGGCAGGGTTTATGGGTTTAAGGTAATTATAATACCCCCCATAAAAATAGACGATCAGGTGATCAGCAGCACCCAAATAAGGGACAAGGTGGCAAAAAGCAGCATGGAAGACATATTCAAGCTTCTGGGCAGGCACTATTCCATTACTGCCGTTGTAGTGAGCGGCAGGCGTGTAGGAAATACCATAGGCTTTCCCACCGCCAATATAAACCCCGAGGATTACCTTGTGCTTCCCATGAGGGGAGTATATATAACAAGAACTCTTTTGGACGGAAGGCTGTACAACAGCATAACAAATATAGGCTTTAACCCCACCTTTGAGGATAACAAGAGGCTCAGCGTGGAAACACATATAATAGATTTTGAGGAAGACATATACGGCAAAAAAATTGAGGTATTCTTTCTTTCAAAAATACGCGACGAGAAGAAGTTTGAAAGCATTGAGCAGCTTAAAGGCCAGATAAAAATTGACATGCGCAGGGCAAGGGAGTTTTTTGATATAAATGTGCAGGAATAAAAGATATATTATAACGGTAAGGGGAATTGTGCAGGGAGTAGGCTTCAGGCCCTTTGTGTATTCTGAGGCCGTCTCGCTTTCGCTGAAGGGAAGGGTATATAATGTAAGCCAGGGAGTGGTTGCGGATATAGAGGGAGAGGAGGCTGCCGTGGAGGAGCTTGTTAAAGCCATACGCTCCAAGGCGCCTCCTCTTGCCGTTGTAAAAGGCATCGACATTGAAAACGCCGATCCTGCAGGCTATACAGGCTTTGAAATAGCACAAAGCGCGGCAGGGTTTAAAAGAGAAGTATATATTTCTCCCGACACAGCCATATGCGGCAAATGCAGGGATGAGCTCTACGACCCTTCCGACAGAAGGTATCTGTATCCCTTTATAAATTGCACCCACTGTGGGCCAAGGTTTACTATAGTCAAAGAAATACCCTATGACAGACCCAATACGACAATGAGTGAATTCAATATGTGCAGTGAGTGCGCAAGGGAGTATAAAGACCCGAGTGACAGGAGATACCATGCACAGCCTGTTTCATGCCATTCCTGCGGCCCTAAGCTTACGCTTGCCGATTTAGGAAGCGGCAAGGAGATTTTCCCGGATGATATAATGTCCTATACACGACGGCTTATTGCCGACGGAAGGATAATAGCCATAAAGGGCATTGGGGGATATCATCTTGCCTGTGATGCCCATAATGAGGAGGCGGTCTTTAGGCTGCGAAGCAGAAAAATAAGGGATGAAAAGCCCTTTGCCCTCATGGCGAGGGATTATGAAACCGCTCTGAGGTATTGCCGCATAAGTGCTGAGGAAAGGGAGCTTTTGGAATCCCAAAGGGCTCCCATAGTACTTTTAGAAAAAAAGCATGGTACAGGGCTTACGGAGTACATTGCTCCGGCAAGCCGGCATTTGGGAATAATGCTTCCCTATACTCCCGTTCATTTGCTTGTTTTAAATGATACCGGGCCTGTGGGGACACCCTCCTCCGATCTGCTGGTAATGACAAGCGGCAACTTAAGCGATCAGCCCATTTATTACAGGGATGGGGAGGCATTTGAAAGCTTAAGGGGAATCGCTGATTATATTTTGACTAATGACAGGCAGATATTTGTCAGGATCGATGATAGTGTAACAAGGGTATTTATGGGAAAGGAGTATATCATAAGGCGTTCTAGGGGATATGCTCCAATGCCTGTTGAGTTCAGCGGCGTGAATTTGCTGTCAGGGGGGCTTCGTGTACCTTCGGTTTTGGCATGCGGGGGTGAGCTTAAAAGCACCTTTTGCATAAATAGAGGGGATGAGTTCTATCTCAGCCACCATATAGGGGATCTTAAAAATTTTGAAACTCTCATCTCCTTTGAGGAGGGGATAGAACACTTTAAAAAAATCTTCAGCATACGCTGCGATGCCGTGGCGCATGATCTGCACCCGGACTATCTTTCCACCAAATATGCAATGGAGTGTGATTTTAAGGATACCGTGGGAGTGCAGCACCATCATGCACATATAGCCTCCTGCATGGCGGAAAACGGGTTGACGGGAGAGGTTGTGGGCGTTGCCTTTGACGGCACGGGGTATGGCGAGGACGGAAACATATGGGGAGGAGAGTTTTTTGCGGGTGGGTATAAGGGCTTTAAAAGGATGGGCCAGATAGAATATGTGAAAATGCCGGGGGGAGATATGGCTGTTAAACAGCCCTGGAGGATGGCTCTGGCATACCTGCTTGGCTCGGGAGATGATGTTTCCGATGCCTTTTTATCCGTACCGCAGGGCTTATGGAAGGGAATTGACACAGGGCATATATCAGCTTTAAGACAGATGATGGAAAGAGGAATAAACAGCCCTCTTACCTCAAGCATGGGCAGGCTTTTTGATGCTGTTTCCGCTCTGGCGGGGGTGAGAACTCATATAACTTATGAGGGACAGGCGGCTATAGAGTTAGAATACATTATGGATCACGGCTTCCGGGGCAGCTATGAATTTTCCGTTATTGAGGGACAGCCGTTTAAGGTGTGTATGCAGGCTGCTGTGAGAGAAATTGTGCGGGATGTCCTAAGCGGGGTTTCTAAGGGGGCAATATCCGCTAAATTTCATGAGACGGCAGCCGGTATAGTGTTGGAGGGATGTATGAATGTCAGGAGGAAAACAGGGATTAATGATGTTGTACTGAGCGGAGGCGTTTTTCAGAATATGACGCTGCTGCAAAAATGCATTTCAAAGCTTGAAAAGGCAAGCTTTACTGTCTATATACACAGCTCTGTGCCCTCAAATGACGCAGGCATTTGTCTGGGTCAGGCTGCCATTGCAATTGCAAGGCTTGCAGGCTGGTAGGGGTTTTAGAGTCTGTTTAAAATCTATTCGGATATGATAATTATTTTTCCACAATTTTATTTCAGAATATTTACATATCATTTACCGGTAGGGGCAGACCTATGTGTCTGCCCTGAATTTCTGCATATTCCGTGTTTGGATGCAATTTAAGGGCAGACACGCAGGTCTGCCCCTACGATTTCTATAATACAATGAAAATGATTTGGCATGATAATTATTTTTC
>NZ_QPJT01000026.1 GCF_003337415.1 Anaerobacterium chartisolvens
CAAGCCTGATGCAAAATCCTAGCATTCTTGTTACCATGTCAATAGCCTCATTTGCAAGACCTGTAACAGGGTTCAGCCGATTAATTTTACTGTGCCGGCTGTCCATGTCGGGCATCAGCGCGGCCAGTGCCGCAACCAGCACCCCGGCGAGGCTGATCCCATCCTTTGCGATATCCCCTATTACCGGGACAGCCGCAATCAGGGGAACTGTGCCTGCCACAGCTCCCAGCAGTATGTAATACAGTGCCGCCAGCCTGTAGTGAGTTGTACCCATCATTTTTGCATTCCACCTTGTTGATTATTTTGTAGTAGTTGAAGCTGCCGGGTTCTTGCCGTCGTATTCCTTATTGATAATGTTCGTTACAGGATCTACAATAAGCTGCTGCCCCGTTTTGAAAAACTGCACCCAGATACCGCTGCCGTCCCCAGTTCATCCCATATGCTGTCTGCCGCAAAAGCGGGGATGGCGTATAGAGCCAGTGTTATTATTATACCAACAAAAAACAAGGTAAGCAGCATAGGGCTGAATGCCTTGTTTTTGGGACAGATTATATATGATTTTAAGATTTCTTTATTAGGTATTCAATAAACATACTTTGATAATTCTTTAAATGTACCAAATATTTTCTCATATGTGTTGTCAGCCGTAATCTCCAGCAAGGGTATTTCATACCCCATTACACGTTTTAATCCCCAATAACGCGAAATCGGCTTATCAACCTCTCCACAATACATTTCACCACATTCATAATCTGGAAACTCAATTATATCATTATACAAAGGGTCATAGAAAATCCAATGGTCACTTGGAGAGAGCGGAGCTGAAGACCAGTTCTTCTCAATATTATCATAATCATAGCGGGCGACATTAGCCATTGGTATTTCATAATCGGCAAAATTAAGTTCCAAAACATATAATGCACCGTTACGATAGCCATTTTTCAGCTTGGTGTCAAGGCACCTTTGGAATATTACAATAAAGCTGAAGTATGCCCAAGCATTGGAGTCTCTGTCACTACTCCATCTAAGAAACCTGTTGTTTCCCGTTATAGGAGCAAGCTCAAATTCGCATTTTTCATCTGCAAGCGCAATACAACAGGAAATGAACTCCTGTACATTTTTATGAGTCTCCTGCACTATACGAAAGGCTTTTATTGTTTCTTCGTTCATCATACCAAACCCCCTGAAACCGCCGAATCCCTTTTCATTTAACAGCGCTGACAAATCATCGCATATAAGACTACCGGCGGTGTTTTTACTTATAGAGTTATATAATCGCTGCCAAGTGATATAGCCAAAAGACACTTCCGCCGGAATATTTGTTTTGTTCTCATTAAAGATACTAATTGCCGATTCCTCACGAGCAAGTAATAATAGAAAATTCGCTTTATTGGGATAGTTGCTAAGAAGCAGCTCCGCCTCCCGAATCAACTGATCATTGCCGGATAAGTCGCTGTTATATTTAACCTCAATCAATATAGCCCCTTGCCCCAGCTCCATTACAACGTCGGGCTCTGTATTTGAATTGGGATAGTGCCTCCAGAAATAAACATTTCTCCCCCATTCATCACAGATTTCTGATGGCAGCGTTTTTTCAAGAAGCTCATTTGTGGCAGCCGGAAGAACGCTATTGATTATTATTTGCCGGGCCATAGGATAAGGCAAATATCTCAATGCTCCAAAAACATTTCCTGTCAGCTGGTCTTCAGAGGCAGTATCAACATTTTTATGATAAATCTCAGTAATCATAATGATTTAAATAAATCTCCTTCATGAAAATTTGATTATCTATATATTTAGCAATAGCAAGCACTATATTGCAACCCACCAATAAACACCGAATTTATCTACTAAATAAAAGCACAATTCACTCCACGGTAACGGCGCAGGTCCATCGGGATTTTCATTGTGAAAAGCACCTTCACTTAATACATTATATGCCTGAAGCACGGCTTCCCTTGTCCCCAGTCCATAACAGTTGAAAGACATAACAGGCCTTTTATTATCCCGTATAAAAGGGCTGCTCATATCTCCCTTATCTTCAGCCACTGCAAGTATTTCGCGCTCGCCGAACATAAGTGACGCATGCTCATATGTACCATCGCCGTCTTTAAAATTCATCCCCAATGTCAAATTAAGAGCTCTTTGATAAAATGCTGCCGCCTCAACTGACCCTTTCACATAAATCTGGCATCCTGATTGCATTTGTTCTACCTCCGCTAATATAATCTGTTACTCCTGCCTTATTTGTATATTTCGCCATAATTTTCCGAAGTCCTTTTTCTGAATCCTTCTTTTTCCAAGAGGATTCAAATAAATAACGGCATTAAAAAACACACCCTTTTAGATGTGTTTTTTTAATATATTTTAAAAATTAGTTTACCTGTTTCATTTTAGTGATATAATTTTAATTAAAGGCCTAACGCAGCCGTTTAGTAGCTTCCTGCCCTTTTCGTCCACCGTTCTGTTAATTTACAACCGTATGGACGGTACTTTTGCTTATTCCAAACTTTTTAGCAGCCGCCCTCACTGTAGTCTTCTTTTCAATAATATAGTTAGCAAGCTCAATAACCCTGTCCTCAATATAACCCTTCAACAACAAGCCCCCCTCTATAGATAATTGACAATTCAAATGGCAATTTATAGCTAAAACCATAACATTGAAGCCGTAATTAAAATGTATAGAAGGTTTTAATACTAATTGTCAGTTTTCTGTCTTATAGAGCATAATCTATTTTATATATATGCCTCTGCATAGGGTGATATGATAAAAAGGAGAAAGCTTAGACGCTTTCTCCTTTTTATCAATTACAGAATATTTATATAATTATATAGCACATATAAGATATGGCAATTTCAGCTCCGCTACTTTTCAGGCAAGTATTCTTTAGGATTTACAGGCTGGTTTTCCTTCCATACCTCAAAATGAAGGTGGGACTGCTCCGACGACTCAAAAACCGCCGTGTTGCCTATCGCCCCTATTACCTCGCCTTGCTTCACCTTCTGATTTGGGGAAGCCATTTCATCGCTTGCCAAATTTGCATATACTGTTTTAAGTCCGTTGTCATGCTCAATTACAACCATAATTCCATACCTGGGATCATTTTTAACCTCGGTTACTACTCCGTCATTGACGGCCTTTACAGGTGTTCCCCTGTCGGCCGCAATGTCCAGTCCGCTGTGACTTCTCCATTCCTCCAGCGTCTTGGAGTATACAAGCTCGTCCTCAGCATACCCAAGCGTAATGTCACCAAAAACCGGCATTACAAACTTTGCCCCGCCGGTGCTACCCGCACTTGTGCCGTCAGTCTTTTTCCCAGCCGGGTTTGTCTTTTTCCCTTCATCCTGCTTTTTCTCCTGCTGCTTGGGTGCCGCATTTTTATTATTTTCAGCAAGAACAGGCTCTTCTGCATCCGAGGCAGTTGCTCCTTCGGCATTGGCCTGAGGATTAAGCACCGGCCGGTTTGCCTCTTCAGGCTCTTTATCCGCTATAGATGGCTTCCCATTCTCATCAAGGCTTAAGCCTTCGTCATAATTGTCAACCAGCCTTTCTTCTATAGGCTCCTGAGGTATTTTAGCCTGAGGCTCATCCCCTGACGGTGTTATCCCTTGTGTTGACATAAACACCGCGGTTGCCCCGATAATGGCAATGCAAAGTATTAATACTATATAGAATCCCTTTTTATCAAGAAATTCCAAAAAACCCTTTTTTGTTAAACGCTTCTCTGGAAACAGCTTTTTCATATTCACATTTTCCACCTCCATATAATATTGTTTCCGCTCATGGCAGCAATATACATGGAAATAAAAAAATAAGAGGTTATTTTATTTTTTCAGGCACGGTATATTTTCAAGTGTCGTTAATGTTAAGCTGTGCCAAATCTACTCCTCTGTAGTAATACTTTAGAATCTCTTCATAGCTTCCTCCTCCCACAGACAAGTAATTTGCTCCCCATTGGCTCATCCCTGCCCCATGCCCGTTGCCTAAGGTGGTGATGCTAATGGAGTCCTCTCCTTCATTTTCAAGCTTAAAATTCGCGGATTTTAATGAAAAAAGCGTCCTGAATTCGGTTCCCTTCATTGATATATTTCCCACCCGGATATTTCTCACTCGGTTTCCCTCTGTATAATCAATTATTTTTATATGCTGTAAAATATCCTTTTTTTCTATTTCAAAGTCAGAGTATTTATTTTTTATAGTATCATAAAAATCCTCTATTTTAAAAACCACCGTATTCTTATAAGACGCGCTGTTTTCCTCTCCGCTGCTGGCAACACTTTTGAGATAGGGCTCGTTTGCTCCTTCCCACACATCCTCGGCATTTTCAGTTCTCCCTCCGCTGTTGGAATGAAAAACAGGGTTAATTATTTTTCCGTCGTACGTTATTATGACACCCTCTGTTTGCTTTACAGCTCTCTCGATTTTGCTCCAGTATTTAAATGAGTTTATGGCACCCCATTTTTTAAAGGCCTCAGCTTTGCTTACCCAGGCCTGACAATGTGCGAAGTCTGTACATACGTGGGCATCGGGGTGAATATCCTCTTTGGATTTGTAAATTCCCTTCATTCGTCCAACGGCGTACGTTCTGGCCGCCACAGCCTGCGCCTTTAATGCCTCCGCTCCGAACTCCGCAGGCATTTCTGCGGCTACAACGCCTTTTACATATTCCTCGAGAGGCATTTCCTCCGTCTTTTTCTCAGAATTAACGTAAACCTTTATTTTGATTTCCTCTGCCTGCCTCTTAAGCGGCAAAGGCTTTTTTGGGGCCACATCCTGCTTTGCAAAGCTGCAGCCCTTTATTATAAAAAGAGGCAGCACCACCATTATAAGCATCATTAAAAACATATAATACACAAAGTTTTTCATATTATCATATACCTTCACCGCATGAATATTTTTAAATGCCTTCTATAAAAATATATTCATGGGCAAGCAGTTTATGATTTTTACTCTTCCGCCCTTTGTATATCCGCCCCCAACGCCTTAAGCTTTTTATCTATATTTACATATCCCCTCTCAATATGCTCTATATCGGTTATTTCAGTAACACCCTCGGCAGCCAGCCCTGCAAGAATCAAAGCCGCGCCGGCTCTTAAGTCGGTGGCCTTTACCTGAGCTCCCATCAGCTTTGGAATCCCTTCTATTACCGCGCTTCTTCCTTCTATCTTTATATTTGCACCCATTCTTTTGAGCTCACTAACATGCATGAATCTGTTTTCAAAAATTGTTTCACTTACAATGCTGGTTCCCTCCGCCTTGCTTACCAAGGATGTCATCTGGGCCTGCATATCCGTGGGAAATCCCGGGTAGGGGTGAGTTTTTATATCCACGGCTTTTAAAGGGCCTCCCGCCTTTACATGAATCGCCGACAATTCCTCCGAAACCTCCACGCCCGCTTCTCTTAATTTTGCGCTTATGGGCTTTAAATGATCCGGCACTACATTTTCTATAACTACGTCTCCTCCTGTAATTGCAGTGGCAACCATAAAGGTTCCCGCTTCAATTCTGTCGGGTATGATAGGATGATTCGCTCCGCTAAGGCTTTTTACTCCGTTTATCTTTATTGTATCGGTGCCCGCACCCTTTACATCCGCTCCCATTGCCGTCAAATAGGTGGCGAGATCGACTATTTCAGGCTCAATTGCAGCATTTTCTATTATAGTCTGCCCCTCTGCCAAAGCAGCAGCCATAAGAATATTCTCGGTGGCGCCTACGCTTGGAAAATCCATGTATATTTTTGTTCCCTTAAGCCTTCCGTTTACTCTGGCTTCAATGTATCCATGACCCTGAGTTATTTCCGCTCCCAATGCGGCAAAACCCTTTAAATGCAGATCCACGGGCCTTGTCCCTATCGCGCAGCCCCCGGGCAGCGATACTTTAGCCATTCCCGTCTTGGCAAGCAGCGGCCCCATAACAAGAAAAGATGCTCTTAGCTTATTTACAAGCTCATAAGGCGCTGTAATATTACTTATATTGTCAGGGCAAACCCTGATTTTTTCCTGATTATCAAAAAATTCTACCGAAACCCCCAAGGATCTCAGCAAATCGCACATGACTCTTACATCATTCAAATAAGGTATTTCTTCTATTATGCTATGGGAGTTTCCTAAAAGAGATGCCGCTATAATGGGCAACACGGAATTCTTTGCTCCGCTTGTCTTTACCTTCCCTTTTAATGGTTTTCCCTCACCTATTATGTATTTGGGCATGTTAATTCTTCCTTTCAGTTACGTTGTTTAAGCTCAGTATTCCTTTAAAATTACGGGAGTAGCAAGCCATATACAGGTTTTATCCATATAAGGGCTGTATCTCATAGCCACATTTAAATTTATTTTCTTATTGCCTGACTTTATTGCACCGGGTATGCGGGGAGAGTACGCAGATATGCTTAATGTATTGCCGTCCTTCATTCCTTCAACCCTTTGGGCATCTGCCTCCCTTAGCACAGCACTGCTTATGCTGTCCATCTGCTCATCGCTCAAGCGTCCTTCATATTCTCCCGATATGCAGGTGTTTATATTTGCTTTAATTCCATATTCCTTAAATATCTTGTCCAGTATATTTCCTGACTTTTCCACTTCCCTGTGAGGAATGGTTGAAATTATACTTCCATAAATATTACTTTCGGCATTGCTGTCATCCTTTAGTGTGATTTTTATGCCAACACCCTTCCGGGGCTCTGAAGAATATTCTCCCTTTAATGCGTTTGAAAGATCGTATTCGATATTTTTAAGTGTATCACTTTTTTTCACAGTATCCATATTGCCTGTTTTTGACCAAAAATAAATTTCACTGCCAACCATATTTGCACCTGACGCATCAAAAGCCTTTAGGATAAGCTCCTTCGGACTTTTAAGCTCCCCATGCCCTCTTACATAATGCATGGAGAAAGAAAAAATGCAAATAATTAATAAGGTTAACACTGAAATTATTTTTTTCATGTACATCCCCCTAAATCAGCTTATGTTAAAATGCCTTATGAATTAATAATCTTTTTACAGTAAAATTATTTCCACTTTGGCATTGGGATATACATGCAATATTTAAAACACAACGCTATAACTGGCTTGCAAGCTAAACTTTGATTAAATTTACATATAACTTATATTATAAATTTTCCCAATTTATATGCTTAATTTTTTTAATTTATCTCTCCTGCAATCACTAAAACCTTCTCTAAAATTCCCATCAGCTCTCCTCTGGTTATGATGTCTTTAGGGCCGAAAGCAGTCGCGCTTTTACCCTCGACCATTCCATTCTGTATTGCAAACCTCACCCTTGAAGTGTTTACCGCAGCAACTCCGTTTAAGTCACTGTAGCCTGAGGAAAATCCGCTGTCGGGCTTACTTTTTTCACCTGTTTTAAGCTCATACAGCCTTACCGCCATTACCGTTGCCTTCTCTCTTGTGCAGCCTGCAGAAGCATTAGAAATATCTGCCGGAGCTATAAATCCGGCCTTGGCTGCAGTACTCATGAAATCTGCGCCGTAGCTGTATCCGTAAACGTCCATAACAAGCTTTATGCCATCCGATACAGTCAGGCTTTTAGAGGGACGGAAAGTTCTTCCCGACACGCTTTTCAGATTATAAACAGAAGCTATTTTTGTTATGGAATCCTCATATCTTGTACCGTAGATATCGTCAAAAAATGCTTTTCCCGTATCCGCCGCCGCTATGCCTCCGGGTATTATAGTCTCAAAGCTCAAATTCCCCCTCTCATTGTCTATGTCAAAGGTGTTTGAGCTGCCTGCCTTTTTCCATTGTCCCGTGCTGTCGTCATACACATAGCCGGAGGTTATTCCTTCCTTGTACCATGTGCTTCCGTCATATGGCACAATTACCTTCAGCGGCTTATTAAAAGCATTTACAGGTATTGAGTTCCCTCCGTCATATGCTGATACCTCAAGCCTTACTACATTTGTCTTGAAGTTGACATTCTGCTCATCGGTTCTTGTGGCGGTGTCGTTAAGCACCAGAGATATCTGATAGTTAAAGCTGGGCGACGATATTTTTACCAAATTATCGGTAAGCACTTCAGGTCTTATTACAAACCGACTGCCCTTTATTGATATTATAAGATTCTCCTTTAACACGCTTAATGAATTAAAAACCTTGTTGGAAACAAGAATGTTTATTCTCTCGGTATTTGCGGGAGGACTGCCGGCATCGAGCTTATAATCAAGAACGTTGTCATTTTTAATATGCTCCACAAACCTGTCTGCATTTATTCCGGTAATTTTAATGCTCCAGACATTTTTTACCGCGCTGCTGCCCTTTACTATATAATCCCCTGACGCAATATCCTCTATGTCCTCATCGGAATCATAATCGTCATCGCTTCTTTGTGTTCTTACGGTAATGCTCTGAGTGGGCTCGGATCTGAGCTGTGTTACGGGATCATATGCATACAGTCTTGCAAAATACCTGAAGTTGGACCTTAAGCTATCCACCTTAAGCTCTGCGGCAGCTCCCGCGCTATATTCCTTAACATCCTTATAGTCTATTCCACCCGTTACCTCCACGATATACTGCAGACCGTTTTCCTGAATCCATTCAAAGGTTATGCTGTTCTTTGTGACGGCATCCTTAGAGTTTTTTACCCCAAAGCCCCTTGGGGTGTCTGGAGCAGTCTGCGCAAGTGTCTTTACCGGCAGTGAATCGCTCCACTCGGAAAGGCTTGTCAGTGTGTCCTTTTTTGCTTCGGCCTGTATGAAAAAGTAGTATATTGTGCTGGGCTGAAGTCCTTGTATCCTTAAGTAGCTCCGTCCCGAATCCTTTATCTGCTTGGCGGTGGTGGTAATAGTATTTCCTGCCGCATTTACATTATCAGTGGTGCCGTATTTTAAATGGTATGTATAGTCATCCCTTATATTCCATCCCAAATCCACATAGGTGTCCCCTGCCTGATAATAAGTGAATTCAGGCACTGTGGGCTTCTCCACATGAATAACGTCATCAGGATAGGTTGTCAGCAGAAGGGCATCCGAAGGGGGCGATGTAAGGTTCTGGCTTACTCTGGACGCTCTCACCCATATAATGTATTTTGTATTTGGGGTAAGTGCCGTAAGCGGAATGTTAACATTATGCCTCTTATTGTCAAAATTCAGCGTCACATCCTCGGCAGCGTCGTTGGCTGTGACAGGAAACCCTATAACCTTGTTGGCGGGAAGATTTTTAAGGGTGTCAAGATTCATGCCCTCCTGATATTCAATGCATCCCACATCCAAGGTAACGCCATTTTCTCCCGAATCATACTCCACTATGCGGTATGTCTTGCCAAAATTTTTCAGCTCAGGGTCACTGGGATCTTCAAAAATACCATCATTCATTTTTGAAAAATAGTCTCTTATCTGCTGGTGAGTATAAATGGGGTCGGCGTCAGCGCCTGACGGCAAATTCAAGGGGTCTATATGCATCCATCTCCCCTCTGACTCAACATACTTTTCATACCACTTGTTTTTTACCTGAATAGTGGCACTGGTGTTTTTAATGGTTTCCGCCAAAACAACAAGAGGGGGCCTCCCCGGCACCAAAGGCTGATCAATAGAGCCGTCGGTAGGAGTTACAACCACCTTTATTGCCGGAAGGGATCTGTATTGCACGCTTTGCAATATCCCGTCCCTCTCCTCAAGGTAGGTTTTTCTTGCGGCAAGCTTTACATAATAGGTATGATTGGGAGTAAGATTTTCTATTTTATACTTATAGCCTATGTGGTTGTGATCCTCCATCACGTAGTTTTCGTCAGGGGAAAGCCTGAGCTCGGTTCTGCTGGCTTCAGGCGGATTATCTATCTGATTGGGATTATCCACTATCCACATATCATATATAATGCCGGTATCCACCGACCCATTCGCTTTTTTGGGAAGCCTCCACAATATAGTGGCAGTCTTGGGGGCAAGCTCTCCGGGGAATATCCTTCCGTCCTGCAATTGATCGCTGTAGGATATAATAAGCTTGCCGTCATAGGTTTTAAATTCGTCCACAAGCTCGGGAGCGGCGGGAACAGCCGGTATTTCCTGCTCACGGATTAAAACCCTGTCCGAAATAATCTGCACGGTGGGAGGGTATATAGAAACTCCGTTACGGGTTACCTCCGCCCTTATCATGTAGTAGTTGTTATCCTCTCCGGGAGGCACGGTAATAAATGTGCTTGTGCCGCTGTCAATGGATATTCCCACCGGCATGTTGTTAACATACTTATATATATAATATCTTACAATAATATCGCCGCTTCCCAGCCCCGTAACCACAGGGGTCCAGTCAAGCCTCCATATAGTACCCTCTTCCGTTTCGGACATTCTGGTGGTTTTTACCAGTATATAGCTTGAAACAGGGAGAACATCTGTCGAAGGATTGTATACCACTCCCTCCTCAACAATCTCAGGCTCAATCTTTACATAATAAACTCTGGCAGGGTCATTAACCTGATGTATATACTCAAGCTTTCCCGTAGACTGGTTAACGGTAACAGGCCCGTTAGGCTCAATCTGGCTGCTGCCTATATAGATGGGTATTGTGTTGGCAAAGCTGCTGTTATCGGATACATACAATTTGTAGCCTATTCTGGAGCCTGAATTCCAGACATCATCCCACTCTATTCTTATCTGGTTAGTTCCGTAGGAGGCAACCGTCATTCCTATATCGGTAAGCACCTTTACCGTTTTTGATGGCGACGACTCCGGGCTGGTATATGATACATCGCCGATGTTATACGTATAGAAGGCCTTTGCATTTATCAGGTAAAAGGTTCCCGAAGCAAGTCCCTTCATCCTGAAGGAGGAGCTTCCTGTAGGCACACTTCTGTCCCTTATCTGCATGGGCCTCGCCGGTCTGTATGCCTTGTTTATTTCCTGAACATAAAAGTTAAGGTAAGGCGTTCCCATAGGTGAGCTAAGAGGGGGCCACCCTAAATCCACATAGCATTTGTTTGCCGCGGCATCAGTTCTATCCGTTCCCGTGGACTGTACGGTAAGATCCTGCAAAGGGGGCTGGGGATCTGCCCCGTATACCCTTTCGTCAAATAAATTCACCTGCACTGCCAATATAACCGCAAGCACTATGCACGCTGCTTTTTTCAATACTCTCATATCCGTGTCCTCTCCTAAACAATATGTTTATCAAAGCCCCATAACCTTTACCATCGAGTCTATTGCCTGAGCCCGTGTAATGGAGGATTTGGGCTTGAAACTGCCCGTCTCGTCCGTAGACATTACCTTTAAGTCTATAGTCATCATTACAGAGCTGTAATACTTTGAGCCTATATCATCCTCATCCGATACAAATATATTTTTAGAGGGCCTGAGATTCTGTGAGTTCAGTCCCTTATTGGAGCAGTATACCTTTATAAATATAGCTGAGGCCTCCTGCCTGGTTATGTCCTTTTTCAGTCCTGCGGTGTTTACAATGCCGTTTAAGCCCATCTTAGACACCTTCTGCTTAATGTCCGCTCCCGCGTTGGCCTCAGTCTTTGCCATGACCTTTTCATACAGCAGCACCATCTCCTCTACCGACACATTCATCTCGGGATTAAACGACTTATCTACCCCTGCAAAGACACCTCTCAAATCATATTTTGATAAAAATTTGTCTATGCTCTCTTTAGCCCAATAATTTACAGGCAAGTCGCTTGCAGCGGTTATAACCGCAAACACACCGTATTTTCCCGTTCTCTCGGCGCTCAGCACCAGTGCGTTCGAGGCAGGCCGGCTTATATTTTTAGTAAGCTTCTGCCACCTGTCAACTCCGTCATAGTTAACATAAGGGGTGTTTATTCCCTTCTTGACAGTATACACCAATTTTACTCTCATAGCGTTTCCAAAGGATGTCATGTACTCCTTTGCAACAACCATTCCTCCCGAACCGTTAGTCCCCTCGACAGTTCTGCCTATATAATCCGAAAGCTCGCTTTCGGTCTCTTTTATCAGCTGATCCATAAATGCGTTAAGCTTTTGCTTTGTTTGGGTATTGTCAAAATAGGGGTTTGACAGCATATCTCTTTTTTGCTTAACAATGCCCGTCTTGTCGTTGTACATTTTGTCATAGAATTCCTTCTTAAGGGCTTCATCCGTCTTTGAGCTTCCAAGCACCTGCACCTCAAGGTCATTTACCTTTGAAGCAAGCGTGGCGCCTTGCGGCAAGGTGGAAGCAGGATAATCCCCCCTTGTAACGGTAAGCTTAAAGAATACCTCCTTAACTCCGGACTTCTTTTCAACCGCCTTAATTTCAGCCATATTCTCCACATCAAGGGTTCCCGGATTTATGGTATACTCCGCTTCAACGGTTTTTACCACAAGGCTTCCGTTCTGGGCATTCAAAACATTGGCAACAATCAGAGGCACATATATTACGTCAACACTGATAGCGGGCTTAAGTGTTGATATGTCTATTACGCAAGGAGTATCGGGACTGCCCTCTATGACATTTGAAACCCTGTCGCCTTTTAAAAGTATTTTTGTTGCTTTGGTGCTGCTCATTTCAACTCTCCAGTACAGTGCCTCCTCAAGCTTTGAGACCCTGTCCAAGTATGTCGCCTCCTTATTCGTATCGTCGTCCTCATCGTCATAATCATCCTGACTGAATTCCGTCCTGCTGTCCACAGGACCGGCATACTTGGAATAAGCCGATGGCCTCTGAGACTCTTCAGGGAGGCTGTCATTCAAGGGATCGTTTTTTACCGTCCTCACCTTAATATAGTATTTCATATTGGATTTGAGAGGCTCCTTAACCACAGTACCGTCAGCATACTTTACCGTAACTGTCTTTATTCTGGCATAATACATGTAATAGTCGGTGCCCAGAGTCTGCACAGTTTTCTCAGCGTATTGGCGAGCCGGGACAAGGTTATTGTTTCCCGGAGTCTTAAGGTTTACATTCTGAAATACCTCCAGATCCGAAGGCTCCAGAACTGTATACTCCCCTGCCTCGGGAGTTTTTATGGCTATTTCAAAGCCTGTGTAATCATCCAAAGGGATTCCCCTCCACTTTACCTCCAGCTCATGGTAAGCGTCTCTGGTCTTTAACGAAAGCTGCCTTATCAGAGTATCCTGCGTTCCAATACATACCTTTATATCATACAGCGTATCGGTCTTTAGCTTGGGTATCCTTCCGTAGAATATGCTGCCATCCTTTATCGCTGTATATTGCGTCCTTGTGAGAAGTGTATATTCGCTGTCCTCACTCTTTTTCAAGTATATCTTGTATTCCTCCGCCTGCTTGGAGAGCTCCCCCCTCCACCAGAAGCCAAGCTGAGCGTCATTCACAGGCTCCAAAAATGTGGGAGCCTCCACCTGCGTTGTAGTGACAGGTATGGAAATCCAGACGCTTTGCTTTTGGTTCACCGCTCCGTCCCATATTTCGGCCCTTAAGCTGAAGTAATACAGCTTATTGGGGAACAGCCACTTATTTATCGAAAGCGTATACGTTTCCGTAACGCCGTTATATGCAAAGGTATATGCGTCTATCTTGGGGTTCTGGTTCTCGGTAAGGTTAAGTGCAGGGTCCAGCGTAAAGCTCCTGCTGTCGCCGTCAATATTCTTATCAAGATTTCCGAAATAATCTATAAAGCTTTTATAAATTCCATCGCTGTCATACAAAAGAGAAACATCCTCCCTGCGGCCCACCTCTTTGGAGGTGCATACAAGAGAATACCTTACGGCGTTCTCTCTCTTTGCCCACGTGAAGGTTACCGACTGCCCTGTAAGCATAAAATTGCCCTCCCCGTCCAAGGCAATGTCAAAGTCCGCGGGGGCAATAGGCCTGTCTGCGGCATCGTCCGGGTCCTGCATTTCATCCCTGTCCGTTGTAACGGACAATATTGAGGTTGAAACGGCAGGGTTTAATGGGTACAGGGGGTGTTCAATAAAAAGCCGCGTTTTCACCTTAAAGTAGTAGGTTGTGTTGGACTTAAGCCCTTCTCCGAAAATATCATACGGGTCTATGTAAACCCCGCTTGCCGGATCGGTATAGCCCACTCCGGCTCTGAAGCTGCTTATCCCCGCCCTTATATAGGAAAGCTGTGTATTATCGACATTCTGAAAGGCTATATCCGATCTTTCATCATCGGAGGGGGTGTTCATACGCTGCGTCGTCCCTATCATTACAAAGGACTCGGGAGCTGTTCTGGTACTCATGTAAAGGTCATAGTACACTCTGTCGTTTGCCGTATGGTTGAAGGAATAATCGTCCCAGTTTATATTCACCTTGTCAAACTGAAGCACTATGGTATCCTCAGTGGGCTGTGAGGCTGTCTTGAAGTTTCCCGGCAGGGGAACATCCTTCTGGGCTGCGGCAACGGTTGTAAAGCTCGTGGTTACAGACCTGTCAGACATATAGCCCTGCGTATTTTTTGCGTCATAGTGGCCCCGGTTTTCGCCCTTGGTTGTATATACCTGCAAATAATAGGTCTTGTTTGTCAGCAGAAAATCCGGGTACACATTTCCGTCGGCATCCGTCTCATTGGGGTTGAAATCCTGCTCAGTATCGTCCCACTGTATGCCTTTAAACAGATCGGCTCCCTTCATGGTAAACTCCAGACGGCTGCCCCTGTCTATAATGGAACCGGCCCGCGCATTCACATAGCCCATAAGCCTGTATTTTACATTGAAGCTTCCGTATGTCTCCCCTCCAGCTTCAAGAGGGTATGTCACGCTGCTGTCTAAATCATTCTGGTTTATATTCAATATGAAATGAAAAACGATATCCTGATCGGGGTCTGTAATTGTCTTTATCTGATCCCATTGTGACGGCTTATCCCAGGATATGGTTACATCACTGGTCTTGTTAACCACGTCAGCCTTTGCCACGGCCAAAACATTCCTCGGAATGGGAGGCCTGGATATATCGTTCCTTATTGTATAGGGAGTTTTGAGTGATTCCAGCCTGTCGCTGGTTGCGTTGGACTTGACCACCACCCTGTAAAAAACCTCGTTTTCAGGGCTTATGCCCTCTATAAGCGTGTACTGGTACGGTCCCGTAAAATAGGTTCCGTCCATTACCTTTCCCTTGTCCCTAAAAGCCCCCTGATTCCAGTCACTGTCCTGATCCGACGGGAAGCTGCATAGCTGAACCTCATAGTATAGCTGAGGCATATTGAGATTGCCCTTGTTTATCCTGTATATTTTTACGTTTACATTGTCCAGAGAATCCTTTGTAAGGGCAAATCTTATAGGGGTATACACATAGGACAGCTCCCCCATTGTGGCCAGATTGCCAAGGGGGCCTGAGGAAAGGCAGTTGATATATGTCCCCGAAGCGTTGAGAGGAAGCGTATTCAAGCGCATGTAATATACCGTACCGGGGCGTATGTCCTTATGGGGAA
This sequence comes from Anaerobacterium chartisolvens, assembly GCF_003337415.1. Lineage (GTDB taxonomy): Bacteria > Bacillota > Clostridia > Acetivibrionales > DSM-27016 > Anaerobacterium > Anaerobacterium chartisolvens. The sequence goes on from NZ_QPJT01000026.1 coordinate 15,317, forward strand.
GAACAAAGTTATTGTCGCCTATACCAGAAATGGCGTCCGGCAGGACCTTGTCAAGCTCTCCGTCAGAGGGATTCCCATAGCTGTTTGCCGCCACCTGAGCCGTGGTTGGTAAAACAGCACCATCCTCTTTAATGCCCAAAAGGTAGAAATAATATGAGTTTCCGTCCCTTTTCACCCCGGAGGTTCTTGAGCTGTCACCCGCAACTCTCGCCGTATAGCCTCCTCCAGACTGCCATGCTATATCCACATCCGCCCGGTTTGAGCTGTCCGCCACCGTTACCTTATAATTGAAGCTTTCTATCCCTGAGTTCAGCATTTGAAAGCTTGTTACGCTGTCCATGGGAATGTATCCGGCAGATCCGTCATATACCTTGGGTATATTCCAGCTCACCTTAAGAGAAGGCATAATACCCGATTCACTTCCCCCACCCGTATTTTCGACAGGCTGCTGGTGTACAATTTCAGCATTGAACGATATCTTAGGAAGGCAGTTAACAGAGCCGGTGGCTATTAAAATCCCTGTTCCGCTCTCTCCTCCCGCAGCGTCATACATGCTAACCGCTATATCATATATGTAGTCAGATTCTATTTCGTCTATCGTAACGGAGGACATCGTCTGCGAGGCACCCGAAGCACTTACCGCCACGTCAACATACTGTGCGGTATCTCCCGCGGCAGGCTTATGATACTTAAGCTGCACCGATCTTACATTTGCCGTATTCCATCTTATGGTAAGCCTCTTATTTTCATACCCGCTGACAATCAGTGCCGCCGTGCCTGCCCCATGAGCAAGCTGTGCCAGATTGGGGCACATTCCGTATGTTATGTTTATTATTAATACTAAGGCAAGAAGCTTTTTAAATATCCTCATTACATTACCCCCAGATTATAAAGCGTATATTTTAATTTTAGAATATCTGCCTTAAAAGGCATCAGAATTTTAATTTGCCGCTAATATTGTAATCCCTGCAATATTAGCAATATTAAGCTACCATCAAGGCATATGCCAATGGAAATTCCTATGAATTTATATCGTCATAACTTAATCAAAAATTTAGATATATGCTATAATGTAACCATATTGTAATTTAACCTGTGAGATAAAAGACGGAGGATTTAAATGGGTGTGAAATATGCCGGGCTTGGGCTGCTTATGCTGCTGGCACTTATCTGCGACTATAAAATCTACAGGATAAAAAATGCCGTTGTCGTGCCTTTTATAGTAGCCGGCATATTAACAAACACTGTTCTGGGCGGGCCGGAAGGCTTAAAGAGTTCTATCTCAGGAATATTGCTCCCCGTACTGCTGCTGATAGTGTTTTTTGCTCTCAGAATGCTGGGGGCAGGAGATATTAAGCTGTTCAGTGCCGTAGGCTCAATAATGGGGGCAGAATTTGTCATGTATGCAATGGCGTATTCATTTATTTCGGGCGGAGTAATAGCCGTGCTTATTATAGCCTTAAGAAAGAATGGCAAAGAAAGGCTCCGGCACCTTGTGGCATATATAAAAAGCTGTTTTCTCAGCTTTTCGCTGCTTCCCTATACCGATTTTGAGGATAAATCGGACGGTGCCAAATTCCGCTTCAGCTATGCTATAGCCTGCGGCACATTAATTCAGATTATTGCGGCCTTTTATTTATAATAATCTGGTTCCTCCCATTTCTGAAGGATTTTTTTACATCATATCCTTTTGATTCGAGGGCATTATAAATGTCATCCGTCTGGTTAAAGTAATTGTTGCCTATGTCCAGGACCAGCGTTTCACCCTCCTTGAATTCGTTTAAAATATTACTTAGCGTTGCATCAGTATTCATTATGCTTTCAGCGTTTATTATTTTTTCATTCCTCTCCATATGCTTCCTCCTCGCAGATACTTGATTAACTGTTTGGCAGTTAACTGCCTTGGCTGTGGGACCCTTCACTTATATTGTTATCAAATATGTGCTATTATATAAATAAAATTCACATGGGACGAGGTAAAATGGAAAAATCAAACGTAATTTTAACAGGAATGCCGGGAGCCGGAAAAAGCACACTTGGGGTTTTGCTTGCAAAAGCCTTGAAAAAGGATTTCATAGACACCGATTTATTAATACAAAAGCAAGAAGGAATGCTTCTTCAGGACATAATAAACGAAAGAGGGCTTGACTATTTCCTTTCGGCAGAGGAAAGGGCGGTAAAGGCTTTGAATGTGCGGGAGCATGTAATAGCTACCGGCGGAAGTGTAATCTACAGCACTGCCGCAGTGGAGCACCTGAAGAGAGACGGCATATTTATTTTTCTGAATGTGTCATATGATGAGATTAAAAGGAGGCTTAAAAACATAAAAAGCCGGGGAATAGCAATGGGAAAATCCCAAAGCATTAAAAGCCTGTACGGTGAAAGAATTGCTTTGTACAAAAAGCACTCGGATATAATTATAGACTGCCCGTGCGGCAGAATAGAGGATGCCGTTCTTAAGATAAAAAACAAGCTGGAATCTTTTTAAAATATTTTTTACAGCCCTGTATAAAAAATGTATAGGGGGTCAATAATATAAATGACCTCACAAAATACATTTTGACCCCCTTTACATGGTTAGTCGAAAGACTAACCTCTTTTTTTTATTTTACAAACATATACCGCCTTGAGCGTTTTATCATCGTCATATTAAACACACACAGCGCCACTATAATCATATGGGCAACGGCATAGCCCCAGTGAGCCATAATCCCTTCGCCGGGAGTTTCAGAAATAGTGCTTCCGTTGAAAAGCAGCCACAGAATGGTAGGCAAAACCTGCACAACTGCCAGAACAAGGCATAAGAAGCGCCCTATATAAACTACCAGTCTGCTGCTGGGCTTAAACCTGTATATTATGGTATCAATCAAAAGCAGAACGGCAAATACAAGCTGAATAAAGGCATAAAGCCATGTACTTGGATTTACGTCACTGGAAAAATCCACAAGCATATAAATAAGAGAGCTTGCAAACAAGCATATCAGCAAAATAACACTTAGTATCCCCTCTAACCCCTTCATTCCGACACATCCTTTTAAATCTTTTAAATAATACCGACGCATAGAAATCAAAATAGTTCCATTAAATCTAATGGAAGTTTCAGGATAAAGCTATTTGTTTAAACACTCTGCCTTTGAAATCCTTTATTTTAAACACGTTTTCCTCAAGAACGCCAAAGGAATTAGGGCTATTTTCTTTAGGAAGCGTTATAGTTCCCGGATTAATTATAAATATATTGCCCTTTTTCTCAGCCTTAGGCACATGAGTATGCCCGTATATCAGCACATCCCCTGCACTTAGGCTGGGCAGCCTGTCCTCATTGTATATATGTCCATGCGTTAAAAACAGCCTTCTGCCATTATATAAAACAGTGGAATAAGGAGCCATAATAGGGAAATCCAGAACCATTTCGTCAACCTCGCTGTCGCAATTTCCCCTTACCGATATAATCCTGCCGGCAAAGCCGTTGAGCAACTCCGCCACCTCTTTGGGACTGTATTCCAAAGGCAGAGGGTTTCTTGCCCCATGGTAGAGGTGATCCCCCAAAATAACCATATAGCCGGCATTCTCCTGCTTGAAGGCCTCCAATGCTTTTTTCAGGTAGTGAAGTGACCCGTGTATGTCGGACATAAAAAATATTTTCATAATTTAAGACCCTTCCTGTTATTTAAAATTCCTTGGCTTCAATCCATTTTGCCATATCCTCCAGCATCTTTCTTTGCTCTTCATCTCCCTCTAAGGCACTGATTCTATCAGCCAGAGCAGAAGAAGAAAAAACCGACCCTTGAAGAGCACCGGGAAGCATTGCAATAAAATCGGCATCCATAGCATCGGAATACACTGTGGCACTGCTTACTATTCCCCTCTCAAGCTTCAAAGCAAGCTCCACCCCTCCCCACGGAAAACGCGTGTCAACGTCCATATCAAAGCAGGGAGCTTCTCCATACCGCCATTCCCATGATGAATACTTGTTATACAACTCGTCCAGCTTCTTTTGGTCAAAGCTGTTGTTGTCCAGAATCTCAAGCCCGTTCCCCCTATATTCCTCCTCAAACGCCTCCAGCATTGCACCCGCCATTTTTTCTATCGTCAGCAGCTTATTGAAGTCCGTCAGGTTTGCAACTCTGGCCTGTACCGATTTAACTCCCTTAGAATTCATCTTTTCGGCTGAAACCTGAAGATATCTGCCCATCTTCTCCATATCGGCAGATACGAGAATTGTCCCATGGTGATATGCATTGAACTTCCTGAAGCAAAACGCATTGCCCGAAAACTTCCTGCCATCCACAGTTATATCATTGCGCCCGGTCTTCTCGGCGCATATGCCCATTTTTTTCACAGCCTCCAGTATAACGCTTACCTGCCTTTTCAAGTCATAGTCTTCCTTATGCATCAGGAAGGTAAAATTAAGATTCCCCGCATCATGAAAGACGGCCCCACCGCCAGAAAGCCTTCTGGCAAGATGTCCGCACTCCCTTTCCAGAAGCTCTGTACGGCACTCCCTCCAGGGATTCTGATTTTTTCCTATTACCACAGTATTGTGATTCTGCCAAAGGTAGAGTATGCAGCTTCCCTTTTCAACGCTTTCCAGCAAGTACTCCTCCAGTGCAAGGTTTCTCCATGGGTTAACGTCCTCAGAGCGTATTGCGTGTATGCGAGATATCATAGTTGCTCCTCCTGCTATGTTTTAATTTTGATGTATTGTTTTGAAATAAGTGTATTATTATTTTACCAGAAATCATGACGGATTAACATAGATTTGTTTCTAAATATGCGAAGGCCTCAAGGCTGCTTAAGAATTGCAGCTTGTTTCCGCTGCGAAAGCGTGGGGTACGGTTCCTATGCTTTCCTTTCAGTCCTTCGCTGCGCTTCGGAAGCACAGGAATCCGTCCCCAAGCTTCCTCCGCTGGTTTTACCATATATTCTTTTATTTATTAAATACGATACCCCATTAGTGACAATCCGGCGTCATTCTGTTAAACTTGTACTCATATGGACACCATATAGAAAAATGGGCAGTATAGAAAGGCGGTCGCTTATGCTGGAAATCTTCAGAACAATGCTTTTGGATAAGACACTTGCAGCTCCGCTGTACCTTCAACTGTACGAGGCTGTAAAAAACTTAATCGATGAGGGCACTCTCGTGGCGCATTCAAGGCTTCCCTCCATAAGAGGTCTGGCCGCTTTATTAAATGTCAACCAGATCACAGTGGTGTCGGCCTTCAAGCGTCTGGAGCATGAGGGATACGTATACTCAAAGCCCGGCAGCGGGACATATATCTCAAACACACTCTCCTTAAAAGGCATGACGGACAGCGGAGGCGGAAATATAATACTTGATGAGTTATACCAGCAGGATGACCTTCCCTTCTTGACCAGCGGGCAGGTAACTCTTAATGAAAATACAATTAATTTTGCAAGCGCCACTCCAACCTCGGATCTATTCCCCATAGACAACTTTAAGGTTGTACTTAACGATATTTTAGACAGGGACAAGGGCAATGCATTCAGCTATCAGGACATCAGGGGCTTTCTGCCGCTCAGGGAATGTATAAGCCAGATGATGCAAAAGGGCAATATTAAGAGCAATTCCGAAAATATACAGATAATCTCCGGCGCACAGCAGGGTATTGATATCATATCCAAAGCACTTCTGAATCAGGGCGACTATGTTATAACCGAAAGCCCTACCTATACGGGCGCTATAGCGGTTTTCAAATCCAGAGGCGCGGAGATATGTGATGTTGAAATAAATAAAGACGGCCCCGATTTAAATGTTCTGGAATACAACTTAAAAAAATATAACTGCAAGCTCATTTATACCATTCCCTCCTTTCAAAATCCCACAGGGCACTCTTATTCCAACCTTAAAAGAAGGGAGCTTCTTAAGCTTGCGGAAAGGTATAACGCTTATGTAATTGAGGACGACTATGTAAGCGATCTGGATTTTGACAACAGGGGCTTTGTTTCACTCAAATCTGAGGATAAAAGCAATAGGGTAATTTTTATAAAAAGCTTCTCAAAAATATTTATGCCCGGCTTAAGGCTTGGCTTTATGATAGTACCCTCGGACATACATGGCAATATCCTCGAAGCCAAGCATACAAGTGACATTTCCACCTCGGGATTGATTCAAAGGGCCTTTGACTTATATATACGAACGGGATTTTGGGACAAGCACTTTTCTTTTATGTATGACATATACAGAGAAAGGTATTTTAAGACGGTAGAAGCCTTGGATAGCTGTATTTGTGACGGCGTAACGTATTTTAAACCCGGAGGCGGTCTGAACATATGGCTCGACATGCCCTACGGCTTTCCTGTCGGCAGCCTGTTTAAGCTGTCATCCTCAAATGACATAGTTTTTGCTCCTGGCAGGATATTTTACAGCAACAATCTGCCGCAGAGGCTGAATAACATACGGCTCAGCTTTGCGTCCGCGTATACGGAGCAAATCCGGCCCGGCATAGAAAAGCTTTGCTCAATAATTTCCTCCCTTCAGCAAAGGCAGGATTCCCACAGGAACATGCCAATACTGTAGATCTTAAAGCCGGTAGTTTAAACCCACACCTAAAATGCATTCCGGCACACTAAAGAGCCCCCGCCCTTATACTTGATTAGCTTATAATACTTATACAGCAGGTTGTCAAGCTCCTTTTCCGCATCCCACACAATCACGCTGGCATCTCCTGAATCATCCCTTGTGGAATTTAATATTTTATTTTTTTCAGCTATCTGCGTTTTCAGTTCTCTCATTTCATCCTTCATTAATATCACCTCCCTGTTCATTTAATAACTGCTTTGACAATGTAAAAGCAGTCTATTTATATATATCTAATTGTATTCCATATTTATTAACAGCCTATAAACTAAATATTAAAATTGAGTTACACTTATATATGTAGCGATAAAGATTTTACATGGAGGATATAACTTGATGGAAGAAATTTTTTGACCCGTAAGGAATACATCTAAGAAAAGCGCCTGATGACATGCCCGTGAGACATTTCCCCGCAAGGCGTCTTTTCGTTGTAGTTAAAAATTTCTGTAAGCAATTATATCCTCTATGTTTGTAAAATCTTTATTGCATCCTATATAGCCAAAAAAATGGGCCCGCTTTGTCGGGCCCGTTTTCATTGAATATCTATTCTGTGGCTGTTTTCCTTTGCCCCCTCCTGCTTGGGAAGAGTAATTGTAAGAATTCCATTGTCATACTTTGCGGCTACATCTTCATTTTTTACATTGTCCACATAGAAGCTTCTGCTAAACGAACTCATCCTTCTTTCCTTCCTGATATAATTTTCCCTTTCCTCGTTCGTCTTCTGGGTGCTCTCCACAGCCAATGTAAGCGTGCCGTCCCTAAGCTCAAGCTTTATATCCTCTTTCTTTACTCCCGGCATCTCTGCATCTATAATGTATTCCTTATCTGTCTCACGGATATCTGCCTTTATGGGATGAGCGGCACTCATAAACCCTGTAAAAAACGGGTCGTTGAAGAAATCGCTTACAAAGCTCCTCAGATCCATGGCATCTCCTTTTCTTAATATTTCACTGTTTTTCCTGTTATAAGGAGTAAGTCCAAACATATTATCATGCACCTCCATAAATTTAATTAACTTTGACTTTCTTTGACTTTATATATATTTTATATCATATGATATGCATAAAAATCAAAATTTGTTTTTGACTTTCTTTGACCTTCTAAGGCTTTTAAGTTTAATTTCATATGAATACCTGATTTATGCTTTATTTTTCTAACGTTTTTTACGGATAGCATTGGAAGGCATTTTTACAAACACTTTAAATATCTCATCCCTGTCCAGCGCTCCTGCCACGACCATAAGAGCCGCTGATACCGCCGCATTTCCACATATGCTCATAAACACCGTCCATGTGTGCCCCGCATTGAATATCATAAAAAATCCATAAATATATTTTGATATAAATATCATGACGGCGGCCACCACCCCCGGTTTTATAATCCAGTTCCTTATATCCACAGCCATTCCTGTAGTCTTGATTATAGAATATATATTAAGACTGCACACTAAGGCCGAGCTTATTATTATTCCGACAGTGTATCCCTTAATGCCATACATGGGAATGAAAAAATATACAAAGCAAATTCTTATAGAATTGCCTATTATTGAATTTCTCAATGAGACCGCCTGCTTCCCCAGTCCGTTCAGTATACCCAGAAGAGTCTGCTGCAAATATGTGAAAATACAGGTAAATGATAAAAAATACAGTATGTCTCCTATATCCTCCTTCCTGTATACCATTTCCCCTATTTCCTTGGGATATGCCATGAAAATGACGGTAAATATAAATCCCAGTATAAACGTAAGCTGTATGGATTTTGAGATCCTGTAATTGACGGATTTGTACTGCTTCAAGGATATTGCCTCGGATATTGCAGGCACAATAGTGGTAGCCAGAGATGCTGTAGCCAGAGACGGAAAGAATATAAGAGGCATTGCCATCCCCGTAAGCCTTCCGTATTCCGAAATACTGCTCTGGTAATCCAAGCCTCCGGCAATAAGCCGTCTTGGTATGAGTATTACCTCTAAAGCAGACATTGCGGAAGCAATAAATCTGTTAAAGGATATGGGCAGAGAAATGGCAAGCAGGCTTTTAATTATGTCCCTCTTTGGCATAATTCCGCTCTTTGTAAAATTTGCCGCCAACTTTTTTTTCTTGAAATGATAGACAAAGTATAAAACCGCTAGGTTGCAAATTTCTCCTAATGCCATTCCTATGGTAGCCAGAGCACATGCATATTCAAGCCCTATGTTTACAAAATACGCCGCTAAAACTACTACCAGCCCTATTTTTACTGCCTGCTCCACTACTTGGGAAACAGCGGTCGGCATAACCTCTCTTGTCCCATAGAAATAGCCTTTTATTGATGCAGCCGCAGCTATTGCCGGTATACAGGGCACTAGCAGCATTAAGGAATAGTAGGTTCTGCTGTCCTTTAATATAAAGTCCGCTATGAATCGGACGTTAATGAAAATAAACACTGATATTGCCGCACCTGCCGCCGCCGATATTATAAGAGCACAGGCCGTTATTCTTATAAGATTTGCATTGTGCTTTTTTGCCATTTCCGAGGCAACCATTTTCGATACGGCAATGGATATTCCTGATGTGAGTGTTAATATTATAAGGGAATATACAGGCATGATAAGCTGAAAAAGACCCATACCCTCAGCGCCTATAAGGTTTGAGAGATATATGCGGTATACAAACCCAAGAATCCTTACAATAAAGCCCGCAGCCATAAGAATTATAGTTCCGCCTATAAATGATTTTTTGCTCATGCTTGCTCCAAATAAATAAATTCCCTTAAATATTAATATTTAAGGGAATTTATTATTAGAACAAAACCCATGCCCCTTCTATTGTGCTTTGCTTTTTTTCATCCCACCTGTAAATTTTTACGTCATTTTCAGTATCCACCAGCCAGGCGCGATCCTTAAGGTATATAAGAAGACGAGTATCGGAAAGCCATTTTGAAGAAATCCTTCCTGCAGCTTCACCGCTGTCTGTTCTATAGTTTAATGTGATTTCCGTTATATCGGATGAAGCCTCCTCTATAATGTTTAAGCCCAGAAAACCGCCCCTGTTTACAAGCACCGCAGTGCGCTTTCCGCCTTTAGCACGCGATATTGCTTCCTCTGCCCCTTTTTCCCCCAAAAGCCCCCCTGGGATCAAAAGCTCGCTTGCGGCGCATATATTAGTGAGCTTGTCTTTGTTAATATAATAAACGCTGTCCTCCTCACTTGATACCGCTATGTAAAGTCCTTCCTCCGAAAGCCTTAAAACACTGTCGCATGCCCACGGAAGCTGCAGTACAGGCTTCTCTTCCCCATTGGCTTCGCACATCAGCAGGTTTCCCACAGTGAAAAGAACATCTCCGTTAGGGGCCTGTCCCACCTTACGCCACAGCTTTTCCACATTCAGCTTCATTTTATCGCTTATGTCAAATAAGTATACTCCCCTGTTATCGCTTAAGGTTATTTTATCGTTATTTACCCATACCGCGCTTACATACTCACCCAGAAAAATATGCCTGGTTCCATCCACAACAGACACATAATAGCCTTCTCCGTTTTTATAATAGAGTACTCTTTGCCTGTCGGGAGAATATGCAACATATCCTTGCAGTACTGTCTTGCCTTTTCTTTCGATAAATGCATACTTACCCTCGTGCATGGCATTTGTAAAAACTGCCCTTCTGTACAGAGAAGCTTTCTTATAGTCGTAAAGCACGCTGTTTTGAGCATATTCCGGCTGCACGCTTTTCTGAACATTGTCACGCTCAATTCTGAAGTAATAATCCCCCAGCTTTTTAGTCAATGCCGTTTTTATGTCATATATGTAAGAAAGCTTTTTCTCATAGTCAATCCAGTAAAGATATTTTCCATCGGCAGACCAGCCGGCCTCGGGACTAACATTTACAGAAGCGGGATAACCGTTTCCCCGAGACTCTATTATGTAACTGCTCTCACCTGCCTTCAAAAGATATTTTATTCCTTCGGCGTCCCGGCTGATAGAATCAATACCCTCCCTTTCACCGGGAGCCGACCAGTACAGCTCGTTGCCCTCCATATCATATATTCCGCCAAGCCCGTTTACCAATCTTAATACACGCACATTTTCTGCTTTTTTCATGTAATCCGGATAATAGTTGATAAAAGCCGTTTCACTTTCCCCGTAAACATCCGTTTCAAATCCGGGGATATGTGAAAAGGCTTCAATAGGCACCAGTATGCTGTTCTTGGCAGCCACGGGCGAACAGTGCATGTCAAAGATGCTGTCTCCAAATGTAAATTCATTGCTCCCCAGCTTAAATACCGCCTTTTGTCCCGCTATTTCAAATTGAAACGTATCATCCGGGCTGAAGTATTCAAAGCCGACACCTATCTTCCGAAGTATAAGATCTATGGGCACAAACACAAATTCACCTGCATATGTATATGTTGTGAGGACATTAATTTTCTGACCGTTAAAGAAAAAAACGCACTCCTTAAGCTCGTCCGCTCTCACAGGCTGCACGTTGTTGCTCACAGGCTGCTGAGGCTGTACGGCAATCGTCCTGTCCCTTCTTTTCAGCATAAAAACAGACACGTCAACAGCTATTACCGCAGCGGCCAGACACATCACCGAAACAAGAGCTATTGCAATGAAAGCGGCTTTAGAACGCAAAAACTTCATGAACTCCTCCAATGCTCCTACAGGTTGAAGCTTTTTCTTTTTAATCTTTCATTGCGTCTTGCCTCGGCCTCTGCAAAATCCTTTTTTTCGTCCTCTGTTTCAGGTATAAGGGGAGGAACCGGCGTAGGCTTACCCTCCTCATCCAGTGCCACAAAGGTCATATATGCCTTATTAGTCATAATTACGCTGCCGGTTTTAGTATTCTCGGCATATGCCTTTACTGTCACCTCCATAGATGTCCTTCCAACCCATGTAAGCCTTGCCCTTAAAATAACAAGCTCACCCATGCGTGCAGGATGCCTGAAGTCCAAGCTGTCTATGGATGCCGTTGCAACCACCCTGCCCGAATGCCTTGAAGCGGCTATGGCTCCCGCTATGTCGATCCAGTGCATAAGCCTTCCCCCCAGCAGGTTTCCCAGAAGATTGGTATCGTTAGGCAGCACCAGCTCAGTCATCTCCACCGCAGAGATTGCCGGTGTCTTTGCTGTCAGATTATCTATATATTCTTTTGAAATATCGTGCATTGCTTCAGCCTCCATGTTAATTTACAGCCCCTCGCCGCAAATTAAAAGTATTATGTATTTTTAGTAGTATACCACATTTTACTTTAAAGTTTAATATCCTTGCATTCAATCAGCATATATTCCCGCAGCAGGCATATTATTTCCTCCTTTGAAGTAAGCCTGAATATCTTTTCCCTCACATAGGTCGAATTTCTCATGCCCTTTATATACCACGCTATGTGCTTTCTCATCTCACATACCCCTATATGCTCCCCCTTTAAGGCCACAAGCATATTCATGTGGCGTATGACGGCAGACAGCTTTTCGCTTGCATCCGGCTCGGGAAGCTCAATTCCCGTGGCAAGAAAGTGCAGCACTCTTTTGAAGATCCACGGGTTCCCCTGTGCCCCCCTTCCAATCATAACAGCATCACAGCCCGTTTCTTCAAGCAGCCTCTTTGCGTCAGACGGTGTTGTCACATCACCATTCCCTATAACAGGTATGGATACCGCTTCCTTTACTCTGCGTATCGCCTCCCAGTCGGCGGTACCGCTGTAAAACTGTTCTCTCGTGCGCCCATGTACTGCAATTGCCTTAGCGCCGCATCTCTCCGCTATTTGCGCTATCTCTGCGGCATTAACGCTTTCGTCATCCCAGCCCTTGCGTATTTTAACGGTAATCGGCTTGCATGAAGCCTCCGACACCGCCCTGACTATATCGCCAACGAGGCTCGGATTCCTCATTAAAGCACTTCCCTCGCCATTTTTGGTTATCTTGGGAGTGGGACACCCCATGTTTATGTCAATAATGTCAGCATCCGAATTGTTTAGCCGGCCGGCAATCTCAGCCATAATAGACGGGTCTGAACCAAATATCTGTACCGCCGCAGGTCTCTCACTACCATCTATTTCAGTAAGCTTAAAGCTCTTGTCGTCATTATAGTGCATTCCCTTTGCACTCACCATCTCAGTATACACCAGCCCGCAGCCCTGCTCCTTGCAAAGTATTCTGAAGGGCATATCGGTAACCCCTGCCATGGGCGCAAGAAAAACATTGTTCTTTAAAGTCACATTCCCTATGTTCATTTATCTTCCTCCATTTTGTATAAAATATTTTACCACAAGGAGGAGCTTTAAATCCATAATCTTTATTTTATATATGTAGCGATAAAGATTTTACATGGAGGATATAACTTGATGGAAGAAATTACATCCTCTATGTTTGTAAAATCTTTATCGCGTCCTATATAGAAACAAGCTTTCTTTAAGTAAAGAAGAACGCAATAAAAAATCCCCGTATGTGGGGATTGTTATTATCTCTGTACTTTTTTCAGCGCGGGGGGCCTGCCCTTAGGCACAAGCATAAATGTGTAAATACCGTCCTCCGCTGCGTGGCGGTTGGAATTAATTGAATTGATGTGGGAATTTATAATTTCATCCAGCTGTACCTGATTATATATGCTGATATCATCAAATTTGACAGAGTACGCATACCCATGCTTTGCGCGCTCCACCCTTATGATATACCCGTCAATCTTCATTTTGAATTCTGAAAGCAGACTGTAGACAGTGAGGCTAACCGTCAAGGACGTATTTTCTTCATACCGGCTTTGGGAAGCAAATTTGATACCTCCCGCTGAAATATCACAAAGCTCGATCTCCTCCTGTCTTCCCCCGTTGACGCTAATAACGGCTTTGCAAATAGATCCGCTGCATCTTTGATATTTCCTCCGCTCAGTAAAATTGTCCATAAAATACACTTCCCTTCTTTAATACCCGGTTATTATGTAACAGTCTTAAATGCCTTACATTGACACAGCTGTAAACATACGTGAAATATTTAATAAAGAAGTATTTTATAGTTCGTTATCTATGTATAATAAAATGCGGATAAAATACGCTTTTTTAAAGAATAAATACCGTGACTGATTAATATAAAAGCCTCAAAACCCTGCTGACTATGGGATACACATATTCTATATAATTATTCTAGCATAACATCATTTTAAAGTCGAGGGTTATATTTTTAACACATTTGCGGCAGGACTGTCCGTATCCAGCCCCAGATGTCTTAAAAACTGCTTCGTTTAAGAATTGTATGCACGCGCGGGCTTTACACGTCCATAAATCTGCTTTGCAAGCCATGATGCTAAGGCAATCTTTACAATATCCCACGGAAGAAATAAAAGAAAGCCGCTTGTCAAAACACCCGAAGCAGTAGCATTTGCATGATTTACATACTTCATTATTATGTACAAATAGGGGACTCCCACCGCATAGCATACCATTAAGCCTGCAAAGGAAGCGATAAAAAATCTGTAAATTGTCTGCTTTGACGACCTTTCAGATATAAGCCCCACCACAAATGCGGCTGCCGCAAACCCTATTAAGTAACCGAATGACGGACTGAACACATAGCCTAGCCCTCCCCCTCCCGTGAAAATCGGCACTCCCGCAAGCCCCAGCGCTATATAAATAACCTGTGATGCCAACGCCAGCTTTGAACCTAATATCAGCCCGGAAAAAATCGCAAAAAATATCTGCATTGTGAAAGCCACGGGCGGAAGAGGAATTTTAATAAATGCTCCTACAGCCATAAGCGCTGCGAAAAGTGATACTAAGATCATTTTATAAGTTCTGTTATTCATGCCTTCCTCCTTAACTCTGTTTGTTAACCATGTTTTATTTGCAGGTTTACAATTAATTATAGGATTTTATCATTGGCATGTCAAGATATAACCTTTTAAACACAAAAATATTTTAAATATAAAAGTTATGGAATTTTACGACATTTAAAGGGAAATGCAGATATTAAGATATAAACAAATGTATTTTATTTTTATGGCTCTAAATAAAAATCGACAAAACACCGCTTTTAATAATAATATAATACATTATAGGTATTAATTTCTACAAAATTTAATGGGGTTTGTTAAAAAAAAGTCATATTTATTGACACTTATAAACATTATTTTAGGACCTGCAATATTAATATTTTATAGCATATATTTATTTCCTCTTGTTAATTAACTGTTCATATTAAATATTGTTATACTATTCGGCCTTCTTTGTCAAAATTAGAGCTGCGTTAATTTTTCGCTGCCAAAGAAGGCGTTTAAAAACATACTCTTTTATGCAGAAAGCCCGGAGGAAGCCGGTGTCTTTAAATAAAATTCTTTTATGACAGTAAATATGTCTTAAAAATTTGCTGTGTTAAAAGAATAGTGAGCTAAAAGTTAAAAGTATATCTTATAGGGGGATGCTAATGAAGGTATTAAAATTTAGAAGTCTTAGGATGAAGATACTTTGTCCGATTTTATTTGTATTGATTTGTGGTATATCGCTAATATGCATTTTCACGCATTTAAATGTATTTCACTATTATATAATATGTCCTGCTGCTGCAATCCTCATGGCAATTCCAATTTTTATTCATATTAATATGTGTGTAAAGCCTTTTTTATTACTTGGTGAAAGCGTCAGAAAATCTATTTCACAAAACTTTAAAACAGGAATATATCTTTCCGACACCACCGAGCTTGGGGTACTGGCCGAAGAGTTAAACAACGCTGCAAATATGCTTAATGGTTTAATGTCAAGCTTCACAGAGACATTTTATGTTATACATTCATCTATGGAGGAAATACTCACGTCAAGCAAGCATATGAGCTCCTCTGCAGAGCAAACCTCAAATACTGTGTCGGAGCTTGCAAGAGGTGCCATGGAGCAAGCCTGCTCTACTGAAAAAGGCAGCTCTGTGATTAATGATATAGTGGAGGGCTTAGTTCAAATTGTCAGCGATATGAAGAAATCGGAGGATCTGATAGAAAAAGCGGAGGAATTAGTAGCTGCTTCAAGATCTCTGGTTGATAAACAGGAAATTAAAATGAAGGAGAACAAGCAGATATCTTCCAATGTAAATGAAGCCATGAACGTGCTTTCACAGAAATCTCAGGAGATAGGAGAGATACTAAACGCCATAGAGCAAATTGCGGATCAAACAAATTTGTTGTCTCTAAATGCCGCAATTGAAGCGGCCAGAGCCGGGGAGCAGGGAAAAGGCTTTGCCGTTGTAGCCAACGAGGTAAAAACACTTGCAGATCAGTCAGGGACATCGGTTAAAAGAATATCGCATATTATAAGTGACGTACAGATTGGAGTAGCACATGCCGTGCAGGAAATAAGAAAGTCTGAGGCTGCCGCAATCAGTCAGGAAATTGCTCTGAACGAAAGCCTAGATGTATTTAACCAAATAAGCGAGTCAATAGCTTCGGTAGCCGGAAATATAAAATCCGTTTATAACTCTGCAAATCTTCTTGCAGGTGAAGCCCAGAATGCGGGAGGGGCAATAAATGATATTGCGGCTGTGTCGGAGCAGACTGCCGCAGGCACTGAGGAAATTTCCGCCTCCATCGAGGAGCAGACAGCAGCGTCGGCACTGATTTCAGAATGCGTGGAGGAGCTGTCTGAAAGGATAAAAGACAGCCTTAAGCTCTTCAAAGCTTAAGCTTTGCAGTTTACGTCATATAAATAAGGATGACAACAGGAGTCTTTTTACTTCTCTTGTTAATATAAAATATAATGGAGGTAATTTTATGACAATCAACGACCCGAAAGGATTGTACAGCATTAAGCTGGAAAGCGGAAAGAACGTTGTGTACGAGACACCTACCGGTCTTTGGACAAAGGATGATTACAAACAATACCACAGCCATTACGTGGAAAAGATCGGCCCTGCTTTAAAAGGCAAGAAATGGGGAATGGTTGCCGTGATGAAGGACTACAAGACCTCAAGCCTTAGCGATGAGCTTAATACACACGCAGCCTGGCTGGAAAATAACGGCTGCGAAAAGGTTGCCATTGTAGTTGACAGCTCCATAGTTAAAATGCAAATGAACAGGGCAGGAAACAACAAAAAGTTTGAACAGCAGGTGTTTACAGACATTAATGAGGCAGAGTCCTGGCTCTCGTCAAAAGGCTTTTCACTATAGTGCGCACACCGTCGGGGATGTCTTTAGGAACGGAAAGCTTCCTGCCGGACATCCCCCAAGATTTTTATATTCCAAAAATCCCGCCCATTATCTGTTACATTCTTTAACATATTTATTAATAATTATAGATTAAAATTCCTTTTTCAGCAATAAATCATAGGCAGATTATGTTCAAAGACTTACATAATATTTTACCTTTCTTAAAATAAACAGCTCCTAAAGGTCTACCCAAACTGAATTTATTTTGGTACAATTTAAAAAAACGCAGGGTCTTTAAGGGAGGTGTAATTTAGTGGAGGATATTTCTAAAAAAATCAGTGAAATAAACCGTAAAATACAAGAGGATTTAAATGGCCTGCTGCCATTGAATGAGCTGATGGATGAGGCATTCATGCAAAGCAGCAGCCGTTTTAAAAGCTTTGACGACATGCTGGATAACTGCGGATATAAAGTGGAAACTGAGCAGGACTTCATAGATATCCCTGAAGCAGAATGGGATTTGTTTATAAAAAATAATACGTCGTTTAACGGTTGGGCTGAAATGCAGCAAAAGGCAGCAGATGAATATACCTATAAAAAGCTAAAGGAAGCAGGGTTTGAAAGGTTTTAGGCAAAACCCGATCTTTATATTTATACGGGGATAAAAGCAATATCGTTTTTGCCCCCCGTATAAGCTTTTTTTGGAGAATATATTATTTAAGCTTCTATTGACTTATGCACAAAAATATAGTATTATTTGAATATACTTCGTATGTCGTAATATTTGCCGGAGGAATAATAGTGCTGGAGCAGGATAATATTTTTGATTTTTTTCTTGACAGTATAAAAAAGTTTTTATATCCTCAAGACTGGCTCGATCTTGATCTGTCCTTCTCTAAGTCCGAGCTTCTGGCCCTGTTGCTTGTCGACCGCAATGAAGAGATAATTATGAGCCAGATAGCGGATTATATAAAGGCACCTATGAGCACAGCTACCGGAGTTGTGGAAAGGCTTGTGAAAAACGGATGCATCCGCCGGGATCGCAGCGAAACCGACAGAAGAATTGTAACCCTTGCCCTGACGGATAAGGGAAGGGAAATTGTCCAAAGAATTAAATCAACCGCTATGAAATATATTGGAATGGTAAATGATTCATTGACTGATGATGAGCGTCAGGTTATATTTAAGATTTTCACAAGAGTTGTGAATATTCTGGAGGGTAAGGCCTCAGATAAGGAGCAGAAGGGTGTTGGTATGCCCGCAATAAAGAAAATTGAAATAGAATAGCTTTAAAACAAGCCCTGAAAATGGGCATTATATATGTCATATATTTCGTCATGCGAACTATTCATTTTGCAAAATAATAGGTGCAATTAAAAGTATACAAGGAGGGGTTTTTATGAGAATTATACTTTATACGGGAAAGGGCGGCGTTGGAAAAACAAGCGTTGCAGCCGCCACAGCGGTTAAAAGTGCAGAAAAGGGTTTAAAAACGTTAGTGGTCAGCACCGACCCCGCCCACAGCCTTGGAGATTCTCTCGACATCAAGCTTTCCCCTGAGCCTGCTATGATAAAAGAAAATCTGTGGGCTCAGGAAATCGACTCCACCCATGAGGTTGAAAAGGGCTGGGGAAAAGTGCAGGAATACCTTACGGCACTCTTTACGGCTAAAACAGTTAAGGACATTACAACAGAGGAATTGACTATCTTTCCCGGCATAGAGGATCTTTTGAGCCTTTTAAGGATATTAAATTACTATAACGAAAAAACCTTTGACGTAATAATAATAGACTGTGCTCCCACGGGGGAAACTCTTGCTCTTTTAAGCTTTCCCGACATGCTCAGGTGGTGGATGGATAAGCTTTTCCCCCTGAAAAGGAAAGCATTAAAATTTGTTAAGCCCGTTGTGGAGCCTTTGCTTGGCGTACCCATGCCCTCTGACAATGTTATGGGCGAAATAGAGAAAATATACAGCCAGCTTGATGAAATGCGCAAAATACTGTCCGACAGGAGCATAACCAGTGTACGCATTGTGGTAAATCCCGAAAAAATGGTTATAAAAGAGGCTCAAAGAAGCTTTACCTATCTTAATATTTACGATTTTAATATTGATGCCATTGTGGTTAACAGGGTAATCCCTGAAAGTGTTACAGATGAGTATTTTAAAGTATGGAAGGATATTCAGTCAAAGTACAAGCAGACAATAATAGACAGCTTCTCTCCCCTGCCCATTTACTATGCCCCTCTATTTGAAAATGAAATAGTGGGCATGGAGATGCTGGAAAGAATGGGAGAGGAGGTTTTTAAAGAACAGGACCCAATAGCCATAAGCTACAACAGTCGGACACAGCAAATAGTCAAGGACGGCAGTGAATATGTTTTTTCAATATATATGCCTTTTACCGATAAAAAGGATTTGTCCTTAAATCAGAAGGGAGAGGAGCTTATCATAAGGGCAGGAAGCGTTAAAAGAAATATATCGCTGCCCAAAACTCTTGCGAATCTTACGGTTAAGGGAGCAAAATTTGAGGAAGAAATTCTGAAAATAAGATTTGGTGGTGAGTCAAATGAATGATCTGCTGCTGAAACAGCTTATAGGCCTTAAGCTGAAAGCAATTGACAGGCTTATTGATGCGCTGCCCGGTAATGCAAAGATTCGGTCAAAAAACATTCACCAAACCATAACTAAGGCTTTAAATGAGGCCCTCTCCGAATACACCTCCTCTGCAGGAGCTCCAGAGGAAAAAGCAGGGCTGAAAAACGTCAGCATAGACTAGTGACGAAGTTGTTTGTGTGTCAGCAACAACCTTCTATATAGGATGCAATAAAGATTTTACAAACATGGAGGATATAATTGCTTCCATCAAGCTATATCCTCCATGTAAAATCTTTATTGCTAAATATATATATATATATGAAATATCGGTGAAAAATGGGCAGTAAACGCTCAAAGAAGGCACTATCATTGTGATAATGCCTTCTTTGCCGGTTTTCTATCGATTTGAGGCACGGCTCAATAAGTTCCGCTGCTGAAACGTACCTTTTAGCTCGTCTCTTTTTTTCGAGTACTTTTATCGCATCTCCTACAGCCTTGCAACTCCTGTGTCCCTTGCAGCTTTTGCTACCGCCTTGGCAACTGCCGTCCCTACTCTTGGATCAAACGGAGCGGGTATTACATATTCAGGCTTTAATTCCTCATCTGAAACAAGTGATGCTATAGCCTCAGCAGCAGCTATTTTCATTGCATCGTTTATATCACTCGCCCTCACGTCAAGAGCGCCTCTGAATATTCCGGGGAATGCCAGCACGTTATTAATCTGGTTTGCAAAATCCGAGCGTCCTGTACCCACAACACTCGCTCCCGCTGCCAATGCTTCATCAGGCATAATTTCGGGAGTAGGATTTGCCATAGCAAATATTATAGGGTCCTTTGCCATAGATTTAACCATGTCAGCAGTAACCATTCCGGGTGCGGATAAGCCTATGAATACATCCGCGCCAACCAAGACATCCTTTAATGAGCCCTTCTTCAACTGAAGGTTAGATATCTTAGCCATTTCCGCCTTCTCTGTGTTCAGGTTGTCCCTTCCCTCATAGATGGCACCCTTCGTGTCGCACAGTATAACCTTTTTAAGTCCCATGCTCATAAGAAGCTTGGTTACGGCTATTCCTGCCGCTCCTGAACCGTTTACAACAACCTCAATTTCGTTTATGTCCTTTTTAGTCAGCTTTAATGCGTTGAGCATAGCGGCAACCGTTACTACCGCAGTACCGTGCTGGTCGTCATGGAATATGGGAATATCACATTCTTCCTTGAGCCTTCTCTCGATCTCAAAGCACCTGGGAGCAGATATGTCCTCCAGATTAACTCCTCCAAAGCTTCCTGCAAGAAGCTTTACAGTGTTTACTATGTCATCCACGCTTTTTGATCTTATACACAGGGGAAAAGCATCGACATCCCCAAAGGTTTTAAACAGTACACATTTCCCTTCCATAACAGGCATACCTGCTTCGGGCCCGATATCTCCTAAGCCCAGAACTGCCGTACCGTCGGTAACTACCGCCACAAGGTTCCATCTCCTTGTGTATTCATATGAAAGATTTACATCCTTGCTTATAGCAAGGCACGGCTCTGCTACTCCCGGAGTATATGCTAAAGACAAATCTCTTTTGTCGGCTACCGGCACCTTGCTTATTACTTCCAGCTTACCCTTCCATTCTCCATGCAGTTTTAATGATTCTTCTTGAATAGTCATAATAACCCTCCCGATTTTAATATTAACTACAAAAATTTTATATAGCTTTTTAAGTAACAGGTCTTGTTACATATATATTGTTAAAAAATATACAATCTATATTATAGCACATGGGCTTGGGATTTCAAGCTAAATTTTATGTCTTTTAAACCAATAATATGGGCCCTTACGGCTTAACGATGCTCCAATTAAATAACCCGCACAAGCTAGAATATATGCGGGTTTAAAGCACTTACCTATTTTTTTCATATATAAGCCTTAAGCCTTCCATGGTAAGGAAGCCGTTAATTTCATCTATGGCCGGAGTCTCACTTGCAATGTATCTTGCAAGCCCTCCTGTGGCTATTACCTTTATTCCACTCTCCTTCATTTCCCTTTTCATACGGTTTACAATGTAGTCCACCTGACCCACATATCCGTATATTATTCCCGACTGCATACTGACTACAGTGTTTCGTCCTATCAAATTTTCCGGCTTGGTGAGCTCTATCCGCGGAAGCTTTGCCGCCTTCTGGAAAAGAGCCTCTGCGGAAATCTTAACCCCTGCGCAAATTACTCCCCCCATAAAATCTCCTCTTGAAGATATTGCGCTAAATGTGGTAGCGGTGCCAAAATCAACTACGATAAGAGGCCCCCCATATATTTCATATGCCGCTACCGCGTTTACTATTCTGTCCGCCCCCACCTCGCGGGGATTTTCGTATTTTATATTAATCCCTGTTTTCAACCCCGGTCCGACATTAATAGGGTCTAGCTTAAAATATTTCTTTATGGCATGTTCCAGCGAGTACATTATAGGCGGAACCACCGAAGCAATGATGACGGCTTCAATATTTCCGGGCTTAAGCCCTTCACTGTTGAAAAGATTCAACATAAACATTCCGAATTCATCTGAGGTCTTTTCCTTATCGGTACTCATTCTCCAATGGCACAACAGCTTGCTTTCCTCATAAACCCCCAAAACAATGTTGGTATTCCCTACGTCCATTACTAAAATCATAGTCCAAGCCTCATGCTCCTTATTTCTTTTATCTCCAGCTCTATTTCCTTTTCAATTCTCATTATATCAGCTTTTATATCTTCGACCGTTTCCACGGCTCTTATTCTGTTGCTGTTAAATCTGGAGGATGAGCTCTGGTGAGAATAGCCTTGCCTTGGACTGCTCTCTCTCTGAAAGCCCCTGCTCTGGCTGTTGTCTCTTCCATAAGAGCTGTCCCTGCCCCTGCCGCTGTCCTTATTGCGGTTATTGTCCTGCGGGTGAGCGTTATCATGGCTGCGGAAGCCATCCTTTGCGTTGCTGTTATCCCTTCCTCGGCCATTATCCTTTACATAGCCGCCCTCCTTAGAGGGTGAAGTCTCACGAACCTCACGAGCCTCTCGAGCCGCACTTCCTTCCCTGTTGTAGCTCTGCCCCTGATTGTTCTTAGGCCCCCTGCTTTGAAATCCGCCCTGATAATTGCTCCGCTTGTAGTTTTCATTGCCTGTGCCCTGTCCCTTTTGCACTATATATCCCCCCTTGTAATCACCATTATTATATAACATGGCGACTCTGATGATACACTATTTTATATTTTCTACTTAAAAAACAAAATTGTCAATGAAATTTATTCCAGCCCAAGCAGCCTTACGGCATTTTCGCCCAGTATATCCTTTTGGGCATAGTCCTCCAGCCCAAAGCCTTTAAGCTTTTCAATCTCATCCTTCTGAACGCACCATGGCGAATCTGTACCGAAAAGAATCCTGCTGTGCCCATGCTCCCTTATAATGCTTCTTATCAGGCTGTCATTACCCCTTCCGATACTAAAGGAGGTGTCGAAAAATACTTCTGTCCCAACCAAAAATTTTGCCACATCCCCCCAGCAGTCATAGCCTCCCATGTGCGCAGCCACTATTTTTCCGCCCGGGAAGTCCGCCGCAACCCGTGCAAGCCTGTTAGGAGTGCAGTGATAAGGCTCGGGCAGACCTATATCCACACCTGCATGAAACACCACAATCATATCAAGCTCAAAAGCCTTTTGATATATGTCATACATTTTTTTGTCATCAACATAAAACTCCTGATAATCGGGATGAAATTTTATGCCCTTTATTCCTAAGCCCTTTATTCTTTCAAGCTCGTGCTTCCATTCCCCAAAATCGGGGTGTATGCTCCCAAAGGCTAATATTCCCTCGTTCTGTATCCCAATGGACCAGTCATTTATTTTCACAGTCTGAGATGGCTTTGTGGCAATAGAAAGCACCACAGAATAGTCAATCCCCGCCCTTTTCATCGACTCCTTAATATCTGCTGCCGTTCCATTGAGCTTTGCCTCAATACCGCACCTTTCCGCCAGCTTCGAAACCGCTTGCGCCGCCACATTGTCGGCAAAGCAGTGAGTATGAAAGTCAATAATCATTATAGTGCCCCCGCTTCCTATGAATATCCCAAAAGCCCTCTTACAGATACCTCCCCCGACATCACCTCTCGTATGCTCCCGTCTTCGCAAGCTATTATAAGTCTTCCGTCTCGCGTAATGTCCGTTGCAACGCCTACCAGCTCCTGTCCCTTCATTGCCGCCTTTACCCTTCTTCCTATTGTTACTGAATATTTTTTCCACTCATCCACTATTTGCTTTGCCTCATCGGCATATGCTTCTTCATTTTCGGTATTTAACCGTCTATATATCACATCCAGCTCAGCCAATATGCATCGGATTATATTTTTTCTGGAAAATTCTTTTTTTGGTTCTGCCACTTCTCCCCCGCAGCATTCCTTGAGAGAACCGGCTATTTCCCTTAAAGCCTCAGGGAAATCCTCCATATCATGGTTTACATTTATTCCTATTCCCAGTACCAAAAAATTTATCCTCTCTATCTCGCAGTTCATCTCCGTCAATATTCCGCATACCTTTTTGCTTTCAAGCAAAACATCATTAGGCCACTTTATACCCGGCCTTACATGGCATTCTTGCTCTATGGCCTTTGCAACGGCAATAGAAGCCGCCAGAGTCATTATTTGAATTTCCTCGGGAGCTATTAAAGGCCGGAGCACTATCGACATCCATATGCCCTTTTTATGGGCAGAGCTCCATCCTCTTCCCAGCCTGCCCTTTCCCGCCGTCTGCGCTTCGGCTATCACAGCCGTTCCGTCGGCACAGCCTTCCGCAGCAATAAGCTTGGCATATGTATTGGTTGAGTCAAGCTCATTAAAATACTTTATATCCTTTCCCACCACCTGAGTTTCAAGCCCGTGGCCTATCTCATAGGCACTGATAACCTCAGGCCCTTCGCTCAGACTGTACCCCTTTTTAGAGGACGACTCTATTATATACCCTTGAGACTTCAGCTCATTAATATACTTCCAAACGGCAGTCCTCGATACTCCCAACTGTTCGCTCAAGGCCTCCCCGGACACGTACAATCCCATATTTGCCTTTAATTTGTTCAATACCTTATACTTCACGCGTATTATTCTCTCCAAACCATATATTTTATTTTAAAGTGCCTTCCACAGCTCTACCTGCTCTATTTACAACAAATACATTCCCAAATCAGGTATTTTTACAATATACCTCTTTTCCCCATTATCTTTAAAAAATACCGCTATTCCCTTGGCGGCATCTTCAATTTTTATCAATCTTCCCTCGTCTGCAAGCTTTGAGCAGAAGCAATATAAAAGAGCCTCGCTGAAATTTTCAGACCGATCCTTACAGATTTCAATAATATTATTTACATAAAGTGCCTCGGAGCTGCTATACAAAACAGGAGAATCAAGCCTCTTATCGACAACCTTTATGCTTTCGGGCATTACCGTGCTTTCAATAAGGCACTCAGGCATTCTGTAAGAGCCCAGAACATATTTTTCAGCCGGAACTATCGAATCTATGTACAATTGCGCCGCCCGATCCCATTCCGTGCTCAGCTCATAAAGCCAGCTATCCCCTATCCAGCACCTCTCCTCGGGCAGCTCAAGCCTTATGCATCTCGTGCGGGAGCCGCGGCGGATTGATCTGTTATCCCGGGGATTCAGCAGAGCAGATATATATTTCCTGCTTTCTCCGTTAATAGTTACGCTCTTGCTCCACCACTTTGAAAGCTTAAGCCCGCACTCAGCTATATTGTCTACCTCATCCACAGGTACATATAAATAAACCTCAATCACATTCTACCTCCGGCAAGTCCAAACATACCTTGACTTGTAGAAATGGCTTACTGCTGCTGTCAATCATATAATGTATTACAAGCCCTCTTAAAATTTACATATTTATGAATATTATATCATAAAAATTTTTCTTAAGCGATATTCTGTTAAAAGAGATTTCCTGTATAATTTTATACCATCTCTATCCCCGCAGCTTTGTATAAGCTTATTTATGTCGGCACCTAATACCTCGGGACAGTCGTAAACATCCTTAAAGGGTATAAGCACAAACGCCCTTTTGAGCATTTGCGGATGAGGTATTTTAAGACACGGCAAATTTATTTTTTTATCTCCGTAAATAAGCATATCAATGTCCATAGTTCTGGGCCCCCAGTGGATTTCCCTTGTCCTTCCCATCCTGTCCTCAATCCCTTGCAGCTTGCCGAGCAGCTCTAAAGGCTCAATATCCGTTGCGGCAGCTATAACCATATTGAGGAACCGGTCCTGCTCCAGATAGCCTACCGGGTCGGTTTCATATATATGTGAAAGCTTGTCTACAGTGAGCCCGTCAATGTTTGAAATATGTTCAACGGCATTTCTCAAATTGCTTTCCCTTTCACCCAAATTAGACCCAAGTGCAATATAAACCTTATGTCCCATCCCTGCTCCTCACCACCTCCACTCCCGCCCAATCAAGCTTTCCGCCTATGGGCGCCTGAGGCTTCATTACACACACCGTAATTTTTTCCACTTCCTCAAATACCGACAATATTTCCCGGGAAATTTTGTCGGCCAGTCTTTCAATAAGTCGAAATTTATTTGTTTTATTAATATTTTCAATAATTCCGTATACCTTGGAATAATCAACGGTATCCTCCAAATTATCACTTTCACAGGCCTTGTGCAGGTCGCAAAGCATTTCGACATCTATTAAAAAATTCTGTCCCTCTTGCCTCTCTTCGGGAAGCACGCCATGATATGCATAAAAACTCATGTTTTTTAATACAATTTTATCCAATTTATTCACTTCCAGTCTCAATATTATGTCAAATTCTTACCATTGCATCTGTCATTCTCGCAACTCTGGCCATTTCCCTTACATCATGAACGCGTACTATATCAACCCCATTGGCAATTCCCAGTGTTACGGTAGCCGCTGTCCCCTCAAGTCTTTGATCCACCGGCAAGCCCAGAATATTTCCTATCATGGATTTACGTGAGGTTCCCAAAAGCACGGGAAGGTTCAATGCACTCAGCTCGCTTATTCTTCTCATTACCTCCAAATTATTTTCCAGAGTTTTCGCAAAGCCTATTCCCGGGTCTACCGCCATGCTCTCTCTTGCTATACCGGCTTTTTCGGCAATTTCTATGCTTTTGGTGAGAAATGCCGCTATATCTCCCATTAAGTCTTTATATGAAGCATTGTCACCGTTATGCATCATTATTACTCCCGCGCCGGATTTGGAAACAACCTCAGCCATACCGGAATCCATTTGCAGGCCCCACTGATCATTTATAATATGCGCTCCCGCCTGCAGAGCCTTTTCCGCAACCATTGCACTTGAGGTATCAACAGATATCGGAACCTGCAGCTCCTTTGAGAGCCTGTCCACAACGGGTACTACCCTTGCGATTTGCTCAAGCGCATCCACCGACTTATGCCCCGGCCGCGTGGATTCCCCTCCTATATCTATAATATCTGCCCCCTGACTGACCATTTCTCCGGCCCTTTTGACAGCCGAGTCCAAGCTGTCATACCTTCCCCCGTCGGAAAATGAGTCGGGAGTTACGTTAAGTATGCCCATTATATATGTCTTTTCACCTATAGCAAGCTTATACCCGGCACACTTAAAATATGGCGGCTTACCCTTTTTAGCATCTGTCATCCTTCACCTCAAATTAAAAATATTTTATTTCTCCCGTTACGGTGCCGTTCTCCGCTTTAAGAAGCCCATATGAAAAATACTTCTGCCTTCTCTTGTCAGTAGGCGACCCTGGATTGAAAAACAATACCCCTCCAATAACCTCATTGACAGGCATATGGCTGTGTCCAAACACTATGCAATCCACCGTCTCATTCCGAAAAGCCCTCCGTGACCTCTCCAAAGAAGACGCTCCTTCACCGTAATGCCCGTGTATTATTCCTATTCGTACTCCTTCTTCACAGATTATCTTTTTATTCTTTGTTATGCCCAAAACGTATTCATCGTCATTATTCCCTGAAACAGCCTCCACTCTCGCTATTTCCCCAAGCTGATATAATACATAGTCCCTACATACGTCGCCCGCATGAATTATAAGCTCTGCGTCCTTTATCCCCTCTAAAAGCTGCCGCGGAAGCGTTTTCCCTTTTTTCGGAATATGAGTGTCTGAGACTACCCCGATAAGCACCTTCTAAATCCTCCTTTTTGCACACATTGTTTACTGCATCTACTGTTAAAGCTGCTTAACACTGCGCCTTATAATTCCCTCAATATCCTGTGCAGATACAGTCTTTATGTTGCTTAGCGTACTCCTTTGCTTCATGGTAAGATCTGCGTAATAATTAATTTCCTCCCCGTTCAAAGACGGCTTTTCCTCAATCAAAGAAGCTATAACGCCTCCAAGCTGCTGTGTACTCTCCACCTTCAGCAGCCCAAGCACCCTGTCTGTCTTCTCTGGTGCCGCATCACGGTTAAATTCCAGATATTCCTTTACAAACAGTGCATTTGCCTCACCATGAGGAATGTCCTTAAAGTATGTGAGGGAATATCCCATTCCATGTATAATTGTCGTACCGGTATTGGCTATTACCATACCCGCAAGCATGGAGGCATATAAAAGCTTATCCCTTGTACCAGGGCTGATTTCTCCATTATTGAGTGCTATAAGGCATTCTCCCAGTATTTCCATTGACTCTGCGGCCAGAGCATCTGTCACGGCAGTGCTCCTTTTGCTGAGATATCCCTCCATCGCATGGGTCAGGGCATCTATAGCGGTATTGACAGTTACGCTCCGCGTAAGGCTTTCGGTATAGGAGGCATCTAAGAAGGCCGCCGCAGGAAAGGTTTCATCATTGCCAAAGCTCATTTTCGTCTGCATATCAGGCCTTGTAAGTATGCAGTAAGGGGTTACCTCGCTTCCCGTCCCTGCCGTTGTAGGAATTGCTATAATGGGGAGCGGCCTGTTTGGAAAAGAATTTTTATACAGCTCCACCGCCTCCATCCTATTGACGGCCAGAACAGCCACAGCCTTTGACGCGTCAAGAGGAGAGCCTCCTCCTATTCCTATTATAAAATCTGCGCCGGACTTTGCGGCAAGTGCTCCTGCCTCCTCTACATTGTTTAGGGAGGGATTGTTTTCAACTCCGTCATATATTTCATATTTTATATTTGCTTCATTTAACACACCTTCAATATCGTCCAGTGCGCCACTGGCTCTTGCCGAGCTTTTCCCCGTTACAATAAAAGCCTTCCTGCCTAATCTGGCAAAAAAATCCTTATTCCGGCTTATGCATTGTCTTCCGAAAAACACCCGGGTGGGCATTCTGTAATTAAAGTCCATATTAATCCATTCCTCCTTTGTACCGTTTAAACCGCACTAATAATATATAATATTATAATATATTACTCATGCCGTTTAAACCTTCTAAAAATAATCTTCCTTAAGCCTGCATACCCCAAAATTCTCCAAAACCCGTATAAATATTATTATTGTACTTAATTTATAAAAGTGGTATTATGAGGATTGTATACTGATATTTCAATTTTAAAAACTCCTGTGCAGAGGTTTATTAACCCATGGTCGACTTATTTAAACTAAACACAAAAGAGCTGAAGGCTCTGGTTGAATACAAAGAGGTCTTGGAAAAGGGAAAACATTTTAAAAAAAATTTCTGGCTCAAGGAAAAATACCAGCTAAAGGGCATAAAGCAAAGCTGCAGAATTATCACGAGGTATTGCCTTGAGAATGTGGCATCCATAGAGGTTAACAGTCTGCCCGGCTACAATCTTAAGCAGATAAAAGCCATACTTTCAAAGCATAAGCTCTTTGGTATGGTGCAAAGGGTTTTTTGCCACGACATTCTGGCAGTCTTGAAGAACGCTTACCCTGAAGAATTCAGGACAAGGGTCTTAAAGGACTGGATGTGGAGCAAGCATGGTATATGGCATGACGACAATGCAATTATTGAGGCTGTTCACGACATGGTATATAAAGAGGGTATCAGGAGGGTTCAGGATATCCCCTCTCTGGACTGGAAAAAAAGGCTGCTAACGCATGGGATATATAATGTGCTTGCGTACTTTAACTGGTCTATTTACGCACTTTTTAATTTTGTTTACCCCAATAAATTTCACCCGACGGATTTTAAATACAAAACAAAATGGGCTGCCTCAGAATCCCTTGAAAATGCCTTTTATTTTATGCATAAGACCTTTAAAAGCAAGAGGTACACATTAAATGATATCCTTCTTCTCAGCACCTCCGATTTCCGTGCGCTTGGACTGGCAGGAATGCTGACGGCACTCTTTGGCTCCTCTGCCCTAAGTGCAAAGGAGTATTACCTGTATAAAACCATAGGCAATGAAGCACACAGAAATGAAATTACAAGCGATATAGAAAGCCTTATAAAGAAAAAATATGAGCAGGCAGTTTTTAATAGATTAAAAAAAGCGGCCGTAGGTAATTTTATTTACAATCTGCATCTTAATTCCACACTGTACAGCTATATAAAGAGACATGCCAAAAAAAACAACCTCTCTGTTGAGGACTTTATATCAAGCTATGGGTTTATATATAAAAGTGCAAAGCAGGATATAAGGTCTATAAGCAGGGATGATATATGGGATATGCGAAAGCAGGGGCTTACCTATGTTCAAATTGCCCAAAAGCTTGGAAGCAATCCAAACACGGTGGCGCAATTTTGTTTGAAAAATTTCGGAGGCGATCCCCTTATCCCAAGACCAATTGAGGAATATATAACCCCTCAGGAGTTAATGAATAAATATCATGTGGATCATAAAACTATAATGAAGCTTGTAAATGAAAACAGGTTGGAAAACCATACTACAATAAGGTTCAGGTATTTAAAAAAATCACAAATAGAGCCTGTGCTGAATCAATATATATCAGGCAGCAGGCAGCATCAGAGCATGGTAAAAAGGTATATGAAATAATAAAGAGAAAAGGCGTGGTGAAATCTGGAAAATAAAATGGGAATTATAGACTTAGGCTCCAACTCGGTGCGTCTGGTCATTTTTGAAGTAAAGGACAGCGGTACATTCCGTATAGTAGACGATATAAGCGACACTATACGCTTAAGCGAGGGTATGGTAGAGGGAAAGTATATAAACGATCTGGCTATAAGAAAGGCTATTAAAACAATTAAGCTTTTTAAAAAGCTGTGCTCGGCTTATAATATACAAAACTCCTCAATTATTCCCGTAGCAACAGCCGCAGTAAGAAAAGCGGAAAACAGGGACGATTTTTTAAAGCTTTTGTTTAACCTAACAGGCTTAAAATTTAACATCCTCTCAGGGGATGAAGAAGCGCTCTATGTATATAAGGCAGTGATAAGCTCTATAGACATTGACGCCGGAATCATTGTAGACATCGGGGGAGGAAGCACAGAGATAATAAAATTCAGCCAAAGAAGTGTAATAAATCATATCAGCATTCCCATAGGCTCCATTGTTGCAACAGAAGAATTTTTGGGCAAAAACGCTGTATCCCCTGATAGCATAAGGCTTTTAGACAGGCATCTTGAATCGGTTCTCTCAGGTCTCGGCTGGCTTTCGGCAGAACAGTCTCCTGTCATAATAGGGCTTGGGGGAACCATAAGAAACATGGCTAAAATTCACAGAAAGCGGTTCAATTACCCTCTGGAGGCAATACACAACTACACGATTCCCATAAGTGATTTCTATAATATTTATGATCAAATAAAAAGCCTTGACTTGGAGGCAAGAAAAAAAATAGAGGGAATGTCCTCTAGCAGAGCTGATATTCTGGTTGGGGGGTTGACTATACTAAAAGCCATATCCTCAATTACCCGATCCTCCACTCTTGTTATAAGCGGAAACGGGCTTCGGGAAGGTATAATGTTTGAATACATAATGGGAAAGTATCCTGAAAAAAGGTTTACAAACGTTCTGGATTTCAGTCTTGACAATCTGGTAGAGATGTATTCGATGCGTCAGGATCATTCAAGGCACATATGCGACATGGCATTATCCATGTTTGACCAGCTAAAGCCTTTGCACAGGCTCGGCAATAATGAAAGGAGAATTCTCAGGGCGGCGGCTCTGCTTCACGACATAGGTATTTCCGTTAACTATTACCGGCATTATATACATTCCTTTTATATGATTTTAAATTCAAAGATTAGCGGGCTGTCTCATCGCGAAATAGTAATGACTGCAATTATAGCGGCTTGTCATGAGAAGGAGAAGCTGAAGAAGAATTTTTACAAGGATTATGAAAAGCTTCTTTTAAGGGATGATGAAAAAATACTGTCAAAGCTTTCTCTTATTTTAAGAATCTCCGAAAGCCTTGACAGGAGTGAAACCAAAATCGTTAAATCCCTTATATGCCAGATAGACTCCAAATCGGTAAAAATAAAGACTCACAACAACGGGGACGCCGAGCTGGAAATAAATCTCTCAAATGAAAACGCCTCAAGCTTTAAAAAGCTTTTTAAAAGAGAATTGCTCATAACATAATTTTATTCTTTTGTCGAAATCGTCGTAGGGGCAGACCTGCGTGTCTGCCCTGAATTACCTACAAACACGGAGAAATTTGAGGGCAGACACATAGGTCTGCCCCTACATATTTCATGAAGGAACTTCACATTATCTCTTGGTGAGATTATTGTAATACAACTATTATGTTCTATTTTTAGTCTGTCTAAAGATAAGGCAGGTGAAGAAGTGGTTTGCCCTGCGGCACGCTCCTTTGTTATTGCACCCTAATCTCCCCATCCTTAGGCTCAAGCCATATCCTGTATGCTGAATTTTCATCCCTTAAAATATTTAAACCATAGCCCGACCATTGGGATATTTTTAGAGCTATTGTGTCCATGCAAATATCCAGCATATCGCAAGTCTCGTCGGTAATTTCCCCCCATACCCTTTCAACTAAAAAATTTCTCTTAAGCGACTTGCCTTTATTCTTTATTAAAAGATATAAAATTTCAAATTCCCTTGAATTTAAAATTATCTCATTTCCGGCAGCACAAACACTTCCTTCCTCGGGATTTATCACAATATCCCCGTACTTCAGAGCAGGCATTGCCGGTTGATTCCATATTTTAACGCCTCCTAGAAATTTAAGCTGTGATTTTATCCTTGCAGCCATTTCCTGAAAGCTAAACGGCTTTATTATATAATCATCCGCTCCAAGCTCGAGTGCCAGCACTACGCTTAAGTCATCCGACTTATCCGATATCGCAAGCAGCGGTGTCCTTACTAAAGAGGGCTCGGCCCTTATTTGTCTTATAATGTCGAACTGCTCCATATCAGGAAATGATACCTCTGTAACAATTATATCAAAGCTTTTTTCCTTAGCCTTTACCACTCCCTTTTTCCCCACATCCGAGCTATAAACCTTATAGCCCTTTTTTTTCAGATCGTCTCTTAACATTTTTCTTATATTTTTATTGTTATCTATAATCAGAACAGATTTCATAGACATACTCCCGGCGGGCTTTTTTACTTTATTATGTCTTAGGGTAATTAAAGCAATATTAATTAAATGTAAAGACAAGGTAAATTAAGCGGCAGACGAGCATCAAAAGAGCCAAAACGTTAATCCCACTCTCTCATATTATAATTTGGAACTTTTTTTTAAAAGCCATAGTCAAAATTATCGAAAACTTTTATAGAAAGAATTGAGGAGCCGGCTATGAACATTTGTAAGATTGTAGTATTGTTTTTTTCTGTTATAATAATGCTTTCCCTGACAGGATGTCACGATAAGGCTGCTTTGCCACAAATGGAGCCTGAGACAGTTTCAGGCACAGGTGAAGATATGCAGGATTACAGCAAACTCTTTGAGTTGAAATTATATTCCGATAAGATTACATATAGTACTTCTGATAAAATTAATATTTGGGCAACCTTGAAGTACATGGGAGAGAATGACCATATAAAAATATGGCATGGTGAGCCTTATATAAACTTTTATATTTCTGATGGCAAGGATTTTAACATCGGAGGCATAGTTAATGATATCTTAAAATCAACAGAGTTGGAAAGGGAGAAGCTCTATAAATTTGATTACTCAAAAAACGGAGGGTTTTCCGCTGATGATCCGAGAGCTGATTTCTGGGAAAAGTTCTATTCTGAAACTTATCTGTACCTGCCTGAAGGCGAATATACCGTAAAGGTTGGTGCGGCATTTTCATTAGAAGAGGACGCAAAAAATATTAGCGTCATCCCGCCCGAAGAATTGAAGATTGTTGTTAAATGATCTTCAAAAAGACCGGCAGACAAGCAACTGTAAATTTACAAAAACAATTTTAGTTAATGCGCTGCCTGTAGCCGCTCCTTTTTATTATTTCCCTTAAAACCCTTGTGGATACCGGCGCTCCCTTGTATACCTCGTCATAGAAATCCATCTTTCCCGGATCTCCCATTCCAACCACCAAGATATTCTCCATTCCATTCAAAACACTCAAGGTATCCCCGCATATCTCATTTCCGCCGGTAGCATTGCCGTACTTGTCTACCGCACCTTCTATAACCCGCCCTTCCTTGGTTACAGAGCAGGTGACCTTTAATCCGTTGCAATCACTTCCATTGGAGGATACGGCAGCTATACCCAAAACATTGACAGCCTCGCTTTGCATTATTATTTTCATGGCATACTCCCCCTTCCCTGCACCCTCCTTGCCCCTGTCATCCACCATAACCACCACAGGGTCAGACCCGGCTGTTTTTATCAGAGACACAATCTGATATCCCGTCAATGCAGTGGGATTCCCGGCGGATGCCGAAATGCATCTTCCCCCTATGTTTGCCGCCGCTGTCTCCATGGCATGTCTGGCCGACCTGTCCCCGTCGGTAACAATAATTACATTGTGCTTATCCATAAATCCCTTGCCATTTTATATCCTTCGGCATCGCCGACATCACAAAAACACCTTTGGTATAAGACTTCTGTGAATTATGAGTAAGAAAAAATATGCCCACAGCCACCCCTATTGCAATGAGCGCCAGCACTATAAATATCACTGCCTTATGTCTGCCAAAAACACCCGTCATATATTACCCTCCATATCTAAGTCCCGTTCAAAGCAAATCTTTAAATAGTATTTCAAAAAATAAAGGCAATATGCAAAATTTTGCACATTGCCCGCTTATACGCAGTTAATTTTTTTTCTTATTTCCTGCAGTATTCTCTTCTCAATCCTCGATACCTGAACCTGAGATATTCCAAGCAGCTTTGCAATCTGAAACTGGGTCTTTTCCTTAAAATATCTGAGGATAATTATCTGCTTTTCCCTAGGGCCCAGCGTATCTAGTATTTGTCTTAGCGCAAGCTTATCTATGAGCTCCACCTCATTATTATTTGCCTCTCCGTTTATTCTGTCAATTAAAAGCATGGGAGAGTTGTCCCCTTCCCCCACCGTGCTGTACAGAGATTCGGGGGAGCACCCTGCCTCCATAGCCATTACCAGCTCCTCCGCAGGTATATTGAGCCTTATTGACATCTCACTTATTGAGGGCTCGCGCCCAAGCTCCTTGCTCATAATTTCCTTTGTTACCCTGGCTTTATTGGAAATCTCCTTTAGTGAACGGCTGACCTTTATAATTCCGTCATCTCTTATAAACCTTTTTATTTCACCTATTATCATAGGCACGGCATAGGTCGAAAACTTCACCTCAAAGGATTGGTTAAACTTATTTATCGCCTTTATAAGCCCTATGCAGCCTATCTGAAAAATATCCTCCGTTTCATACCCCCGGTTCTGAAATCTTTTCACTATGCTCCATACCAGCCCTATATTCTTTTCCACCAGAAAGGCCTGAGCATCCTTATCCCCTTCTTTAGTCCTTTTTATAAGCTCAAGCACATCTTCTTCACTATAGTCCTTATTATAAAAATCATTCATAAATTCTCCTAAGCCTCTCATGCATATAAATAATCCTATATGCATATTATTGCTTAATTTACTTATTTTTACACCATTGCTCAAAAAAAAATACTATTTCCCGCTTTGTAAATTATTAAATTCCTTATTTTGGGCTGAATCTCTTAAACATTTTAATAGTTGTACCCATACCCGGCTCAGAAATTATTTTAATTTCATCCATAAACGTCTCCATAACGGTAAAGCCCATTCCCGATCTTTCAAGCTCAGGCTTTGACGTATATAACGGCTGTCTTGCCATTTCAATGTCATCTATTCCCCTGCCCTGATCCGATACGGTGATTTCCGCAGAATTCTCATAAAGCATACAGCTCATTTTTATGTACCCATCCCCGTTTTCATATCCGTGTATTATGCAGTTTGTCACCGCCTCCGAAACAGAGGTCTTTATATCGGCAAGCTCCTCGAGAGTAGGGTCAAGCTGTGAAACAAAGGCCGCGGCGGCAACTCTTGCGAATGCCTCATTGCTTGATCTGCTCAAGAACTCAAGTTTCATTTCATTTATCGGCTGCATTTTTTTCCTCCTCACATGCTGCTGACAGCAGTGTCTATATTATCGTATACAGGCATTATCCTTAAAAGTCCCGACATTTCAAAAATACGCTTCACCTGTGAGTTGACATTTGCTATTACAGCTTTTCCATTCAGCTTTTGAATATTCTTATATCTTCCCATTATTACCCCTATCCCCGAGCTATCCATAAAAGTAACCCTTGAAAAGTCAAAAACTACATTTTTAGTGGTGGATTTCATCATCTCTCCGTCAACCTTTTCACGGATATATTCGGCGGAATGATGATCCATTTCCCCATATATTGCAACTATCAGTGTAGAGCCTCTGCTTGAAAATTTAACCTGCAAATGTACACGCCTCCCCATAACATATTGTACGCAAATAATTATTTTACAATTATGACCATATTAAGCCCCATCTTAATCTATTCTCTATCCTTCAGAAAAACCCTTCAAAGAAAATTGCAATATTATGTAAGATATAGATTTTTATTTCTCTATAAAAAGACAAACGAGCCGACTGCAAAGCACATTGTATTTAAGCACTTGCTTTGCGCTCGCCCCATGTACAGCATTTAAGTTTCAATATCGGGCAATTCTTATTCCTTAAAACCCAAGGACATAAGCTCTGTCAGCTCTTTAACCGCCAAATGCTCATCCTCGCCCTCGGCTCCGATAGTAATTTGAGACCCTTGAACGGCAGTCAAAGACATCAATCCCATTATGCTCTTGGCATTTACCTTCTTATCCGACTTTATTATCCAAATATGTGAAGTAAACTTTCCCGCAGTCTGAACAAACAAAGCGGCGTGTCTGGCATGAAGCGCGGTTGAATTCGATATCTCAACAGTACTCTCAACCATTAATTACTCCTCCTCCAAGTTTCTGGCATTCTCTGCAATCTCATCTAATCTTCTCAATCTGTGGTTTACACCCGATTTGCCCAAGGCAGGACTAAGCATTTGACCCAATTCCTTTAAATTTGCGTCGCTATAGTTAAGCCTCAGCTCGGCAACCTCTCTCAAATTATCGGGAAGGTTATCGAAGCCCAAGGTGTCTCTTATATATTTAATGTTCTCCACCTGCCTGACTGAAGCTGTAACGGTTTTTTCAAGGTTGGCGGTTTCACAATTGACAATCCTGTTTACATTATTCCTCATTTCCTTAAGAATACGCACATTTTCAAGCTCCAGCAAGGAAGTATGCGCTCCTATTATATTCAAAAAGTCCACTATGTTTTCACCTTCCTTTAAATAGGTAACATATGTGCCTTTTCGTTTTACTATCTTGGCATTTAAGCCAAACCCGTTCATAAGCATCTGTATTTGGGCAGCAGCCTCTCTGCTGTGATTGGATATTTCAAGATGATAGGTCTTTTCAGGATCACTTATAGACCCTCCGGACAGAAAGGCACCCCTGAGATATGCCTTTTTACAGCAGGGCTTTTTAAATTTATTATCCCCAAATAATGATGAGTCCGCGGCACTGTTTAAAAAGCTGGCCCCCCTTTTGTTTCTGGCAGTCATGCGGATATCCTCCAGTATCTGCCCGGCACCTGCCAGATCAGTTATTACCAGTATATATGAAGTATGCTTTTTTAGTTTTTTGCTCTTTCTGGCCACAACCTCAGGATAGATGTTGTATATTTTCTTTATATTAGTAAAAAGCTTGCGCGCAAAAGCAGCGTTTTCAGTTACGACCTTAATGTTAGCCTCACCCTTTGCATTGAAGCCTATCACCCCGCTTATCCTGACAACTGCCGCCAATTCGGAAAGCAAACAGCACCTTCCCGCTATTTCAATCCTGCATAATTCGTTTTTTACCGATGATGAGAATGACAAGTGACACACCCCATCCAAAGACTGCTATAATAAAGACAAATATTCCGCCCTGTTTTTGCAGAGCTTAATACAATATATCACAAAAATAATTTTATTGCAAATCCCCCGAGCCATGCGCTATAAGCTCTGTATATGCCCTGAGAATCTCTCCTACGCTCCATGCCTGTGCAAAGCATCCCTTAGGAGCATTTGACCCGTCTCCATCAAATATTTCCGATATTGAGCCTATGCAGCCGTCTGAAAGATGATCCCTTAAGGGCTCTATAAATTTAAGAGCAAGCCTTCTATTGCTTTCAGTATTTCCATAAGCTTTTATAAAGGCGGTTATAAAATGCCCCAGCGGCCATGTCCAAACCGTCCCTTGATGGTAGGAGCTGTCTCTGCTGTGAATGTCACCGGTATAAATGCCTCTGTAGTTCCTGTCACTGCCGCACAGGCTCTTTAGACCATAAGTGGAATATAACTCCTTCCATACCTTACGAACCAGCTTTTTTGCTTTTTCTCCCGATATCACAGGATAAGACAGGCTAACGGCAAATATCTGATTGGGCCTTACGCTGGAATCCCTATAATCATTAATTACCACATCATACAGACATTGCTTGCGGTTATTCCAAAAGGCAGCTTCAAAGGATTTCCGGGCCTTTTCGGCTATAGACCTGTAATAACCGGCGTCATCCCCGTTTAGACCGGCAAGCCTTTCCATTATATTAATAGCATTATACCATAACGCATTTATTTCAACCGCCTTGCCATGCCTGGGCGTAACCACCCAGCGCCCTATCTTGGCATCCATCCATGTAAGCTGTATCCCCGCCTGGCCTGCTGAAATAAGATAGTCGGAATCCATTGCTATATTAAACCTTGTTCCTTTAATATAGTGCCCAATAATGTCTTTTAATACCATATATATGTTTTCATTTATAAACTTTAAATCATCGGTATGCTCTATATACTTGTTTACCGCCTCAAAATACCATAGAGCGGCATCCACACTGTTATACGCGGGTTCATGGGACTCGTCGTCGGGAAATACATTGGGTACAAGCCCATCCTTTACATACCTTGAGAAGGTATATAATATGTCCCGTGCATCCTCAAATCTCTTTGTCGCAAGGGTAATACCCGTAAAAGCGATCATTGTATCCCTTCCCCAGTCGGTAAACCACGGATACCCTGCCAGAATGGTCCTTGACTTTGTAGATTCCCTGTGAACAATAAATGCGTCAGACGCCATAACAAGCCTGTCCGCAAGCTCATCGCCATACCCCGCGGTACTCACCAGAGCCTTAAGCCTCTTCTCCTCGGCGCTTATCAGCTTCTCACCGCAGCAGTCCTTTACTTCCTTTTCTAAGGTAGCTATAATGGTCACATGCTTTTCTTCATAGCTTTTAAGCTTTATGTCAAAGCACCCGGGTATATAATGATCCTCTATATAATCAAGGCCCCTCTCCCTCTCAGCCTCATAATACATATTAAAAAAATAGCACCCGTCCCATACCGTAAATTCTCCCTCGCCGCACAATAAGCTTATATCGGTATTAAAATAGGCAGGCTTTATAATTGCTCCATTAGGCGCCTTGCTGACATCAAATTTTAAAAATTCACTCCGAGAGCTGTGATGGTAATTTCTGAAATTAATAAGAGGCGTAAGCCTTAAATTGGCCTCCGCCGCCCCATTTATAATACGGTACTGGATTACTGTGGTATTCTGCCCGTAAACCATGCAAATCTTTTTTTCTATAAACGCATCCTCTACACTGTATGTAAAAGTGGGAAGAGGGTTTATGGACACCCTCTGCAGGTTGTAATAGCCCCTCATTATATAATCCGGTGTCTGAAATGAATACAGGTTGTAATCCTTTCCATTAATTGTAAAGCATTCATCTATTTTTGATAAGATCAGGTGCCTTTCCACAGGCGCTTTCAGAGAAGCGACCAGCAACCCATGATACCTTCTTGTATTTGCGCATATAATAGTGGATGATGCAAAGCCCCCGATCCCGTTAGTTAAAAGCCATTCCTTTTCTATGCCTCTTTCAAAGGTCCTCCAATCGGCTTTACCGAATTCCATTAAATAACCTCCCGCAAAACTGTAATTTGCTATTTCTCACGTCGATTCTACTTTATATTACCATATTCACTTTTTTTGTCAATACAACAAGGTACTGTCAGCTAGGAGCCTACAAAGAGCTTCCTTAACCTGTCCTTAACATAGTAATAATCTATTATCCTTTTCTTGTCCTTTGCAAGCACGGTTTCCGCAACAAGATCCATTATTGTAGCCGCAAGCTTTACCGGATCGTGCCTTATAAAATTGCTTTTTATGCTCACAAAATCGGCTCCTATTATCTTTATTCCCGCCTTATTTAAAATGCCTGAATCCACCCCTACAGTCTCTGCTCCGTCATTTGCGTAATGCAGTCGAAGCCCCTCGGGTATATCTGCGGTATTTACAATACAATAGTCCAATATCCCCTCATATGTATGCCTTTCAAGTGCTCTGATATGATCGGAAACAGAATACCCGTCAGTTTCTCCCGGCTGCGTCATAACATTGCAGACATACACCTTTACCGCATGTGAATTCTTGATTGCATTTTCAACCCCGTTTACAAGCAGATTGGGAATTATGCTTGTATACAGGCTTCCGGGACCCAGTATAAGCATATCCGCCTCTGAAATAGCATCAAGAGCCTCCTGCAAGGGTATTATATCCTCGTTTTCAAGAAAAACTCTTTTTATGTCCCCCGGATGGGAGAGGTTATGCCGTCCTATATTTGACTCCCCGCATACAATATGCCCATCCTCCAGCTCGGCGCACAGCTTCATATCCTGGAGAGTAACGGGAAGAACATTCCCTGTCACAGCAAGCACATCACTCATTTTTCTTACCGCCTCTTCAAAGCTTGTGGAAATACCATCCATTGCGGCAAGAAACAAATTTCCAAAGCTCTGGCCCTTTAAAAGCCCGTCCTCAAACCTGTACTGCAAAAGCTTCTCCATTATGGGCTCGGTATCCGCCAATGCAAGAATACAGTTCCTTATATCTCCCGGAGGAAGCATTCCTAAGTCCTGCCTCAGCACACCGGAGCCCCCTCCATCATCTGCCACCGTTACAATGGCGGTTATATTTGAGCTGTATGCCTTGAGCCCTCTAAGCATTGTAGAAAGCCCCGTTCCCCCTCCTATGGCTACAATTTTAGGACCCTTTATCAATATGCGCTTTTCGTAAAGCAAATTACTCAGCCTGTCGGAGTCAAGCGAAATTCTGAAGCCGCTGTTTGAAATAGCGTGAAAGAAGGTTTTTGCCACATACTTTACCGAAAGAAATATAAATACACAGCCTGCAATAATTAAAAGTATTGACAGAATGATTTTAATAGCGCTTAAATATATTTCAGTAACAAGAAAGGACAGTCCGAAGCTGATACTTGCAACCCCCACAGCTCCAAGGACAATCCATCTTTTGACCCTGATGCCCGGTCTGAACCAATCAATAAACCTCATAACATCCTCCATTTTGGTGATGATGCCTAATGCCTTCTGTTATCCTTTTCAATATCCCTGTGCTCTACTATTACACTATTTTCTCTGCCTAAGAGAGACTTATACAATTCATCCGCTATGGCCACAGATCTGTGCCGGCCTCCCGTACAGCCTATTCCTATAACCAGTTGTGATTTTCCCTCTTTTATATAGTTAGGTATCAAAAATTCCAGCATGTCGTTCAGCTTCCCCATAAACTCTATAGTCTCATTTGAGTTCAATACATAGTCCCTGACTGTCTGCTGCTTTCCCGTAAGGCTTTTCATGGAAGGTATGTAATAGGGGTTGGGGATAAAGCGCACATCAAAAACAAGGTCACAATCCATAGGCATACCGTATTTGAATCCAAATGAAATTATGCTTATAATTAAGCCGCTGAAGCTCTTCCCCTCAACAAATATATTGGATATTTCCTCCTTAAGCTGCCTTGTACTAAGGTTAGAGGTGTCTATAATATGATTTGCCCTTTCCTTTATAGGCTTAAGTATTCCTCTTTCCTGCCTTATACCATTTATAAGGCGACCCTCGGGAGACAGAGGGTGTGATCTCCTGCTTTCCTTATACCTCTTTATCAGCACCTCGTCTGAGGCCTCCAAAAACAGTATCTCATAAGAAAAGCCTCCTCTTTTTATATCATCAAGCGCAGGGAACAGGTCACGGAGCAGCTCCCCTCCCCTTATATCAATAACCAGCGCAATCCTGTCCATTTTATCATTGCTCTGGAAGCATATTTCGGCAAACTTCGGTATAAGCGCAGGCGGCAGGTTATCCACACAAAAAAATCCGAAATCCTCCAGATATTTTATCACCTGACTTTTGCCCGCACCCGAAATACCTGTAATTATTACAAACCTCATTTGTACCTCCTGTTGAGTTTCAGAGTCCGTCATCTATAGAAAGACCGCAAGCTTTATTGCTCTCCTAATATTTTTACCTCTGTCTGCAAATTAACCCCAAAACGCAGGCCGACTTGGGATTTTATATGCTCTATCAGGCATATTATATCGGATGCTTTGGCATTGCCTGTGTTTACAATGAAGCCGCAGTGCTTTGGCGAAACCTGTGCGCCCCCTATGGAGTACCCCTTAAGCCCGCAGTCCTCAATAAGCCTGCCTGCAAAATATCCCTCAGGCCTTTTAAATATGCTCCCGGCGCTTGGCATTTCCAACGGCTGCTTATCCCTTCTCCTCTTGGTGAAATCGTCCATACATGCCTTTATGCAGGCTTTATCCCCTTCCCGGAGCCTTATAACCGATCTTATAACTATGCAGCCCATCTCCTGTATAGCACTCGTTCTGTATCCGAAGCTGTGAGCTTCACCCTTTATTGAGCCAAAATTCCCCTCGCGATCCATATACTCCGTTTCGACTATGATGTCCTTCATTTCGCCTCCATAGGCTCCCGCATTCATGCTCACAGCTCCTCCCAAAGTCCCGGGAATTCCCGACGCAAATTCCATTCCGGCCAGACCGTTTTGCAATGCTATGTTTGAAAGCCTTGACAGAAGCATTCCCGCTTCAGCCGTTACAGTATTTTGTTCTATGCTGTACGCACAAAAATTCTCGCATATTTTAATTACAACTCCCCTGATGCCTTTATCAGATACAATCAGGTTAGTACCGTTACCCATTATGTAAAATTCAATGCCCTCCCTTTTACACGCCCCGACTATCTCAGAAAGCTCCTCTGCATCTCCCGGTACAATCAGTAAGTCGGCAGGCCCTCCCACCTTAAAGGAGGTATAATTGCTCATAGGCTGATCCGCCACTGCAGTTCCCCTGCTGATAAGCCCTCTCATCATATGTTCAATATCCCTCTTATTCAATAAACACCTCTCCTTAGGGCATATATATTAATTATATTTTTTAAAGTTTTGTTTGTTACTCAAATACTCATTAAATCTCTCTATTGAGGTACACATCACCAAATCCTCCGGCATACCCACTTCATCCAATATTTTATGCACATTTTCAAAGCTGCCGACAGAAAAGCTTATATGCGAGTCGCTCCCACACACCACCTTAACACCGTACTCCTTGCATTTTAGCGCAAATGTTTTACAATTGCGCTCGCTTCCCGTTCTCACATAAAAGGAGTGGTTATTTATTTCTATGAGCTTGTTATATTCCTTTGCAGCCATCACAACCCTGTCTATATCCACTTGAAACTGTGGATTTCCGGGATGTGCCACAGCGTCAATATATGGGTTTTTTAATACATTTATCATTGCCCTTGTATGATCCTCTACAGTCGAGGGAGCTATACAAATGTCATGAAAGCTGGCAATTGTATACTCCAGCCTCTTTAAATACCCGTCCGGCATATCGGTATTGCCGTCATAGTCTATTATATTTGCTTCAACGCCCTTTAGTACCCTGACTCCGCATATCTCGTCAGGTATAACCCTTAAATTCCCAAAGTGGTAAAGGTGGGGCGCTCCCCCCATGGATGGGCCGTGATCCGTCATTGCAATCATTTTTATTCCCTTGTCCCGAGCTCCTCTCGCCATCTCCTGTATGGTACTGTATGCGTGTCCGCTTGAAACGGTGTGCGTATGTGTATCTATTATTATCTCCAAGGCATTTCCTCCCCTTTACTCTGCGCGTCCCTGTTGATTTCACCCATTACCCTCTCATTCAACACCTTTGCGGCATTATACCCCATCTTCTTCTGCCTGTTATTCATTGCCGCAACCTCTACTATAACAGCGAGATTCCTTCCGGGCCTTACCGGGATATTCAATGCAGGCACCATCATTCCCAGTATATCGGTATATTCGTCAACAAGACCCAGCCTGTCATAATTTTTATTGTTGTCCCAGAACTCCAGATTAATTACAAGGTTTATGTTTTCAGTTACTTTTACAGAGCCTACACCATATAAATTCTTTACGTCGAGTATACCTATTCCCCTTATTTCTATAAAGTGCCTTATTATATCGGGTGCGGTTCCCACAAGCGTCTTGTCGGAAACCTTTCTGATTTCCACTACATCATCGGCAACAAGCCGGTGCCCCCTCTTGACAATTTCAAGGGCAGTCTCGCTTTTACCCACCCCGCTGTCTCCCAATATCAATATCCCTTCCCCATATACCTCAACGAGAACGCCATGCTTTGTAGTCCTTGGAGCAAGCTGGACATTCATATATCTTATAAGCCCGCTTAAGAATCTCGAAGTAATATCCTCAGTCCTTATTATGGGAATGCTGTATTTCTTTGAAACATCTATCATCTCGGGGAAAATCTCAAGGCCTCTGGCGACAACCATGCATGGAAACCCGCATTTAAAAAAATCATC
Organism: Anaerobacterium chartisolvens; assembly: GCF_003337415.1. Lineage (GTDB taxonomy): Bacteria > Bacillota > Clostridia > Acetivibrionales > DSM-27016 > Anaerobacterium > Anaerobacterium chartisolvens. Next base: position 59,717 of record NZ_QPJT01000026.1, read on the forward strand.
CAGCCTCTTATATCTCTCTTCGGAAGACATCTCAGACATATATGCCGTTTCTCCCTTGCCTATAATCTGTATTCTGTCGGTACCGAAATACTCTAAGTATCCGGCAAGCTGCAAGCCCGATCTGTTTATATCCGAAGTAGATATAATAATATCATCAAGATTTTCCGTATCACTAACAACCTCAAGCTGAAATTCTTCAATTAATTCCCTTAGGGTTATTGAGTACATAGCCATACCCCCAATTATTTTATCACTGATATTATACCCTAAAAAGGCAAAAAAAGAAACCTTCCTCAAAAATCGAAAGGTTTCGTATATTTTCTTCATAGCCTTTGCTAAACGCGCCTGATGCTGTTATTTTATAATTGAGTTGCTCAGTATAAACGCCGCAAAAACAATTGACACCATTGAAAGAAGCTTTATTAATATATTTATAGAAGGTCCCGAGGTATCCTTAAAGGGGTCTCCCACGGTATCGCCGACTACTGCAGCCTTATGGCTGTCCGAGCCCTTGCCTCCATGGTTCCCCGCCTCAATATACTTTTTGGCGTTATCCCACGCACCGCCGGAATTGGCCATCATAATGGCAAGCACAAAGCCTGCTACCGCGGCACCTGCAAGCATACCTGCAACACCGTTTACTCCAAGCACCAGTCCAACCACGATAGGAGCTACTATGGCAACAAACGCAGGGGCTATCATTTCCTTCTGTGCGGACCTTGTACAGATATCAACACATGTAGCGTAATCAGCCTGTGCGGTTCCCTCCATAAGTCCCTTTATTTCTTTGAACTGTCTTCTTACTTCAACAACAATTTTTTGCGCCGCTCTTCCCACCGCATTCATTGTAAGTGCGGCAAACAAGAACGGGAGCATAGCCCCTATGAACAATCCTATTAATACGGATGGATTCATTATTGACAAATTAAATTTAAAGCTTGGGTCAATCAGCTCTACCTCACCAACAAACGCAGCGATCAGCGCTAACGCCGTCAGTGCCGCCGAGCCTATTGCAAAGCCCTTTCCTGTGGCAGCAGTGGTATTTCCCAGAGAGTCAAGGGCATCTGTGCGCTTTCTTACCTCTGGCTTCTGATGTGACATTTCCGCAATACCCCCGGCGTTATCAGCTACAGGGCCGTATGCATCCGTTGCAAGAGTGATACCCAAGGTACTCAGCATACCTACCGCGGCAATACCTATGCCGTACAGACCCATACCAAAATCAGCAGCACCACCTGCAAGGTAATAGCTTGCAAGCACCGCAACACTTATTATTATAACGGGAATCGCAGTAGATGCCATACCCAACGAAATACCGCCTATAATTACCGTAGCAGGCCCCGTAAGAGATGTGCCCGCCAAATTCTGTGTAGGCTTATATGTATCCGAGGTAAAGTATTCGGTAAAGAAGCCTATGAGTATTCCCGCAAGAAGCCCGCTTATAACAGCCCAGTAAACTCCCATATGCTCGCTGCCCAAAACATTTCTTACAAGGAAAAAGGACACAACCGCAATTATTGCACTGCTTATATATACGCCTCTTCTAAGTGCTGCCAGCAGAACCTTTTGCTCCGCCTTTTCTCCAGAGCGTACAAAAAAGGTTCCTATTATGGATGCCAGAACTCCTATGGCAGCCATTATAAGAGGAATTGTAACACCCCTTGTGCCAAGCCCCGCCGCAACAGCCAGCGCGCTTGTCGATACTATTGATCCCACATAGGATTCGTACAGGTCGGCGCCCATTCCCGCCACATCACCTACGTTATCTCCTACGTTGTCGGCTATAACAGCGGGATTTCTCGGGTCATCCTCAGGTATCCCCGCCTCTACCTTTCCTACCAGGTCGGCGCCTACGTCTGCCGCCTTAGTGAATATACCGCCGCCGACACGCGCAAACAGAGCCATTGAGCTTGCGCCCATACCGAATGTCAGCATAGCGCTCGTTATCTTTTGAATCCTTTCAGCATCTGGAAGACCGGTATAGAACCAATCCAGGAAGAAATACCATATGCTCAGGTCCAAAAGACCCAGACCCACAACAACAAGACCCATTACCGCACCACTGGAAAATGCCACTCTCAGGCCTTTATTAAGGCTGTCCTTTGCGGCATTAGCAGTTCTGGCATTTGAGTTTGTTGCCATTTTCATCCCCAGAAAGCCCGAAAGGCCGGAAAAAAATCCTCCTGTCAAAAACGCGAAAGGCACAAACGGAGTGAGATAGCCTAAAAATGCCATTATGCCCAAGATAATAACCATGGCTACAAAAAATAATGCAACTCCCGTATACTGCCTCTTTAAATATGCGTTAGCACCCTGGCGGACAGAAGCAGCTATTTTTTTCATTTCATCGGTTCCCTCGCTGTGCTTCATTACGCTGAATGCAAGATATGCGGCAAAGCCCAAGGCAATGATTGAACCGACCGGAGCCAGAACTATCAGATTAAAATCCATAAAAAAACATCCCCCTTGATATCAGACAATGATAATTTTGAATATAGCCGTCTTAAAGACAGCAGGCAGCTTAATTTTGCTTAAAAGCCCACCGTATAGCAGCTTATAATAAATACTCAAAACATAAGCACGCATAAAAAGCTTAAGCCCTATACGGACAAAAGACATGCAATACTTACTATCAAGCAGTAGCTTTGTAAAAATTCACAGTTATCAAAGAGCAATTACGGTAGAATAATAATACCGTATTACTACCTGGCAATACATTCCTTCATCAAACCTGAATAATGTCAAAAACATTACCATACCATAAAAAATAGCTTAATTAATACTGCAGTATTAACATAAAAATTAACTGATTTTCATCATTAGTGAAGTTATCAAAATCCCTCACCATTTTACATTATAATACTTGCTGAAGGAATACACAATATCATAATATTAAAAATTTTTAATATATGATATTGTGTATTCCTTCAGAGCTCCATACACATAAAAAGGCCATCCGACACTATAGTCAGATGGCTCTTTCGTGGAGCGGGTGATGGGAATCGAACCCACGCAATCAGCTTGGAAGGCTGATGTTCTACCATTGAACTACACCCGCACATCATACGCTGAAACGATATATCATAATAACACTTTACAATAATATCCAAAATTATATATTAAACATGGAGCGGGTTACGCGATTTGAACGCGCGACTTTCACCTTGGCAAGGTGACACTCTACCACTGAGTTAAACCCGCACTTATGACTGCAAAGGATATTATATACGCATAAGCGGCTTTTGTCAATAGCCATTTTGAAACAATTTGCGGGGGCAAAAACAGTCCTAAGCTAAGTTTAAGTCCATGTCCCTGCTCCCCGCATGGCTTTGTGTTTTATTTTTTCAATGTTTTCGCCCATGAGTCCTTCAAACTTACAACGCGGTTGAATACAGGTGCTCCCGGCTTTGAATCAACTGAATCGGCACAAAAATATCCCATCCTGAGGAATTGATATCTGGAGCCGCCGCCGGCATTTGCAAGGCTTGGCTCAACCTTGCATGAGGAAAGAAGCTCAAGCGACTGGGGATTTAGATCCTCTTTATAATCACGGCTTTCATCCTCTCCGGGATTGGGCTCCTTAAAAAGCCTGTCGTACAGCCGTACCTCGGCATCTACCGCATGGGCAGCCGACACCCAGTGAAGCGTGCCCTTAACCTTGCGCCCGTCGGGAGAATTCCCCCCTCTCGAGTCAGGGTCATAGGTGCAGTGAAGCTCAATTACTTCACCTGTGCTTTCATCCTTAACCACTTCGGTGCATTTTATGAAATATGCGTGCTTCAGTCGTACCTCCCCCCCCGGTACAAGCCTGAAATATCCTTTTGGAGGATTCTCCATGAAGTCGTCCTGCTCTATATATAGCTCTCTTGAAAAGGGAATCATTCTAGTTCCTTCATCAGGGGCTTCCGGGTTGTTTTCGGCCTCAAATTCCTCTTCCGCTCCCTCGGGGTAATTGTCAATAATTACCTTGAGAGGCCTTAATACCGCCATAACCCTCTTAGCAGTCTTATTTAAATCCTCTCTTATACAGTGCTCAAGCAGCGCCGTATCCAGAGTGCTTGAGGTCTTCGCCACTCCTATCCTGTCACAGAAGTCCCTTATGGACTCAGGCGTAAACCCTCTTCTTCTAAGTCCGGATATGGTAGGCATTCTGGGGTCGTCCCACCCATTTACATAATTGCCCTTAACCAGCTCTAAGAGCTTTCTCTTGCTCATAACGGTATAGTTTATATTAAGGCGGGCAAACTCAATCTGCTGGGGTCTTGGATGATCAAGCGACAGAGTCTCAAGGCACCAGTCGTACAAGGGTCTGTGATCCTCGAATTCAAGCGTGCATATGGAGTGTGTTATTCCCTCTATATAGTCGGATATGGGGTGAGCATAATCATACATGGGATAAATACACCACTTGTCGCCTGTCCTGTGGTGAGAAGCGCGGAGAATACGGTAAATAACAGGATCTCTCATGTTCAGGTTGGGAGATGCCATGTCAATCTTTGCCCTCAGAACTCTCGATCCGTCAGGGAATTCCCCGTTTTTCATGCTTTCAAACAAGCTTAGGTTTTCTCCGATACTACGTTCCCTGTAAGGGCTGTTCTTTCCAGGCTCAGTCAGTGTTCCTCTGTACTCCCTTATCTCGTCCGCACTCAAATCACATACATACGCCTTCCCTAAGCCTATCAGCTTTACCGCATACTCATAAAGCTTCTCAAAGTAGTCGGATGCGTAAAACATTCTGTCATCCCATGTAAAGCCCAGCCATTTTACATCCTCCTGTATAGACTCAACATACTCAGTATCCTCCTTGCTGGGGTTTGTGTCGTCAAATCTTAAGTTGCACAGCCCATTGTTTCTCGATGCTATCCCAAAATTAAGGCAGATGGATTTAGCATGTCCTATATGCAAATACCCGTTAGGCTCAGGGGGAAATCTTGTATGTACCTTGCCGTCATTTTTACCGTCCTTAAGATCCTGATTTATTATATCCTGAATAAAATTGGAATAGTTTAAGTCCTTGCTTTCCATCTTAGTGTTCCTCCCATTTATAAGCATTAATTATTGGCATCTGTTCCGGCTTTCAAAGACAGCTTTTGAATGCCCGCCTTTATTCTCCTGATGGTCTCCTCTTTACCTAAAATGCCGGCAATTTCTATTGCCCCTCCCGGAGTCACTTCCTTGCCGGTAATGGCCGTTCTTATTGGCCAAAGCATCTGTCCGTTCTTTATGCCCATGCTCTCAACCAAAGATATTAGGCTGTCATGCACCGCCTCATCGCTCCATTCTTCTATTCCCTCCAGCACAGGAAGTGCCGCAATAAGGCTTTTAAGCGAGCTTTCCAAGGTGGTTTTCATCTTTTTATGGATATAAATTTCCTCACTGTATTCGGGAAGGAGGTCTATAAAGTCAACCTTTTCAGGTATGGTTGTCAATATCTCTGTCCTCGCCTGCAAAATTGCGCTTACCTTTTTTAAATCTATCTCCTTATTGCGGATAGCACCCTCATAATAAGGCTTTGCAACCTCATGAAAGCCTTCGGGAGACATCCTTCTTATGTATTCCCCATTAAACCAGTTAAGCTTATTGAAGTCAAATGCCGCGGGTGCCTTGTTTATTCCCTCAACGCTGAAAACGCCTTCAAGCTCACTAAGCGAAAATATTTCCTGAGTACCTCCCGGACTCCACCCAAGCAGAGCTATATAATTAATTACCGCTTCAACCAGATAGCCCATTGAAAGCAAATCCTCAAAAGAAGCATCTCCGGCCCTCTTGGAAATTTTCGCACCGTCAGGCTTTGTTATCAGAGGCAAATGCACATAGACAGGTATGTCCCACCCAAAGGCCTTGTAAAGAAGGTTATATTTGGGCGACGAGGAAAGGTATTCACTTCCTCTTACAACATGAGTAATTTTCATCAAATGATCATCTACCACATTTGCAAAATTATATGTAGGCAGACCATCGGATTTTATAAGAATCTGATCGTCAAGAGTTTCATTTTCAACGGTAATGACTCCATAAACAGCGTCCTCAAAGCTTGTTGAGCCTGAATCGGGCATCTTCTGCCTGATAACAAAGGGCTCACTGCCCGCAAGCTTTTCATCTATTTGCTGCCTGCTTAAGCTAAGGCAGCATCGGTCATATCTGTGGGGTATGCCCTCCGCCTCATGCTCTTCCTTCAGCCTCGCAAGCCTTTCCTTTGTGCAAAAGCAGTAATATGCCTCTCCCTTATCTACAAGCTGCCTAGCATAAGGCATATACAAATCCTTTCTCTGGCTTTGTACATACGGCCCATACTCCCCGCCTATATCGGGTCCTTCATCATGCTTTATGCCCGCAAGCCTCAAGGACTTATATATAAGATCCACAGCTCCTTCAACATACCTTTCCTGATCCGTGTCTTCAATCCTCAGTATGAATTTCCCGCCATTGGATTTTGCAATCAGGTACTCGTATAAAGCCGTCCTTAAATTGCCTATGTGCATATATCCCGTGGGACTTGGGGCATACCGCGTTCTAACTTCTGCAGCCATACTTCTATTCTCCTTTATTTGTAATAGACCTGTATACACAATACATTATTAAATAATATTTTAATGGATATTATACCATATTGCCACTGTTTTTAGTTAAAAAAATGCAAACATCCCCTGCACAGGTACTCTTAAATAAGAGTAAGCTGACTTCGAGGATGCTTGCGGGTGTATTTTTCTCCGGCACAAGCCTTAAGCTTCAATCCCGTCTTTAGACTTTAACACCATAATTTTTTAGGAGAAACCAGCATACAAAACTCAGGAAATCGGCGCAAATACGCGCTTTTTTTATTCCAAAAACACTTGAAAAAATAATATTTTTAGTGTATAA
>NZ_QPJT01000027.1 GCF_003337415.1 Anaerobacterium chartisolvens
CCGAGGTTTATCCGCTTGGAGCTTACCGATGAATAGAAAAACGGCGAACAATAAAGTCCGCCATTCATCGTATAAGCTGCAGCAAGCGTTGGGTCACTCCTCAGCGTCGCCCGATTTATGCTGCATTAAAATTATTAACACGAATTTGGTGGATTATTCCATTTACACTAAAAAATATTCACACCCATTTCCCCGCAAGGCGTCTTGAAGACTCTTAGAGTCTTACGTTGCTATTAAAAATTTCTGTAAGCAATTATATCCTCTATGTTTGTAAAATCTTTATCGCGTCCTATATATTATTTCTTTCGCAGGCATATTTTCAAATCCCTGCATTTATAGTCATCCAGTACATCCTGCTTTTGACTTATCCAGTTATTATATTTGGATTTATAATTATTGATATAGTCCTTTATAATGCGTTGGTATCCAAATTCCTTTGCTCCGCCGAAAAATATTATTTCACTGGAGGGACAGCTCTCAACAATTTTTTTATAATCCTTGAATTCCAGCCTGTTTAACCAGTCGTTCAGATACACGAATTCGGACAGTGCTTTCGCTAAGCCGCAGTCTATTTTGGAGGACAGAATTTCATAAAGCTCCCTGCAGCTATATACCAGATGATACCAGTCTGGTATATAGCTGTCATCCCAGAAGTTATAAGCCTTACCCTTATAAAAGACATTTTCAATATGGCTGCCGTCGGGGGAAGACCATATGGGGCCGAAATTTGCATATAACACTCCTCCCGGCTTCAGTACGCGCAGCATTTCATTTAAAGCGGCATCAAAGCACTGTATGTGCTGAAAGGCATTGCAGGAAAACAGGTAATCAAAATGCTCGTCCTCAAAGAGGATAAGCTGGGCGTATCCATTGACAGAGGTATAAATTTCATTTATCTTTTCATCCCTGTTTCTAGGATCAATTGCCGACCAGCTTTTAACACCGTGCTTTTCAAAATATTCAAATGGCAGGCATCCTCCGATTTCCAGTATGTCCTTTCCCCGTATATCAAAGTTGTCCGCAAAATCATTAAAAACAGCCTGTTCAGATAGTGCAAGCGACTCCCTTAACACTTAAAACCCCTCCTTAAATATCAGCCCAGATCCTCTCAAACCCATCTCTCTGGAAAAGCTTGTGCAAATACGCATTGACATTGCCGGAAGGCTCCGCTTCCAGCTGGCTGTCATATATGACTATATCGTTTAGCTTTTCATCCATTACGGTGTGAATTTCCACGTAATAAGCGGTGGGATTTTTTAAGGCAGTGCCGGCAATACTCTTTATGCTTTCCTCGGTGAAGCCAAGCGCATACGGCAAGTCCTCATAATAAAGCACGTTGCGCGGCCGGGCCTCCTTTACTGTCTCAAAGATGATTCTATGATCGATGTGATTGCCGACAGCCAAGGGACAAAACACAAAGTCAAAATCCATATCCGATAACAGCTCTGCTATGCGCCTTTTTACGGGGGCATAGGCTTTATCTTCATTTACTGAGGCTGAAAGCTCGATTTGGGCATCATAGCCTCTGACGGAGCTGTCGTCAAAGTCCAGATTAATATATTGCAGTCCGAGGCGGCTGCAATAAGACGCATCCTCCCGGTGCCTGATCTCGGTAATCTCTTTCATGTCAAGGGTATCGGGACAGTTAGGCGCCCAGAGGCTGTTTGTAAAAACATTTACCAGTGTAAATTGCTTGAAGCCTTCGTATATTTTTCTGGCTAATCCGCCATTTGAAAGAACCATATCATCGAAATGAGGGCTTAAGTATATAATCTTTTTATTATTAAAAATTTCAGTGTTAAGTATCATATGGGTTTATCTCCTTATATATAAATTAGGCTTTTGCATATCGGATAACGGAGGATGTAAAATAATATCCTCCAGAATAATTTCTACTCTAACTACAGAAGCATGTATACCTGTAGAAGGCGCTTGTGACTTTAGTTAGCCTAAATTGTAGCGCGGTTACGCATTCCGGGGAAATTATTCTTCCGGAAATTATTTTACATTCTTTTTAGATAGTTTGCATCCTAATTTATATAGTTAACGATACAACAATTCTGTAATCAAGCTTACCTTCTCGTCATAATCCATCGCTTCAGCACAGCCGTCTGTCTGGTAGTATGCGGCAAGGTGAAATCTTTTGATCGGGATATCCTTACCGAGCAGGCCGGGAAACATAAGGGCCATAGAGCTTAAAACCTCTTCAAATTTACTTAGCACTTTTCTTAAGGCATTGTCGTCAAAGGCATAGGAGGGACATTGATTATCATCCTTATATAACGCTATGCCGTTATCGGTACACTGCTGATAAAAGGCCTCGCTCAGCTCACTTGAAGCCAGCACGAACTGAAATAAGTTCCCATTGCCTGTAATAGATATTGGCAGGCCCCATTTTTTAATTATTTGTTCAACACCCAGAATAAGCCTGTCTCCGGCTTCCCTGATTTTCTGCTGAACATTCCTTTCCTTTATCTTTTTTAATGTAATAACCGCCGAAGCCGTTGAGTAGATATCAAAAAAGCTTGTAAAGCAAAAATCACTTATGTGCTTCATTATATCCTCATTGCCTATAAGGCAGCTTATTCTTGCTCCGTTTGCGATACATTTTGACACTACATAAATGTCCGCCGGAAAAGCTTCGGGGCTTAAGGACGGACCCCAGGCGTATCTGTACCCGCACTTTACATCATCAACAATTATTAAAAGCTTATTTTCCTTGCAGATGCTAAACAGCTTGCCGTAAAAAGCATTGCCAAAATAGGAAAAGTCGGGGGATACGACAACGGCGGCCACCCTGTCCTTATAAAGATGAACCAGCTCCTCAAGCTTTTCAATAATATAATAAAAATCAATAACACCATAAGAATTTGGCTCAAATAACCGCGTGCCCTTGCTCCACATAACATCCCAGCCGTGGTAGCCGGAGCTTAAAACAAAATCCTTGCCTGTTTTTTGCAAAGCAGCTAAAGTTGCCGCTCTGACAGCGGAGGTGCCGGTGGGAAAAATTCCGATCTGGCTTTTATGAGGGTAGTCTTCCAAAAGCAAACGGCTTAACTGCTTTAAGTATGATGTCGGCGCTTGAAGTGAAAGGGCCCTGTTTGAAATTAAATAATTGAAGCCCTTAACGATATCCTCATCATTATAGCCAAGCAGCACTGAGCCGAAGCCATTCCATAAATCCACATATTCTTTTCCCGTTTCATCAAACAGATAGCATCCGTCTCCTCCGGCAAAGCAAATATTCCTTCCATCCCTGCTTTTTAGTGAATACATGTTTTGCGGACATGAAAAATCCTTCAAGATACTTCACCTCTTTTATCAGGTCAGATAGTTAATTGAAAATATCCGTATTGACTGTACATGGATTTGGAGATGTCCTTTTCCATATCCAAATAACCGTCTATTTTTTCTCTTACTTTTCGGCTTAAATCCATATTGTTTTCCTTAAGCATATAACTGCCTAAGAATTGGCAGAAGTCATCAAAAACACTTGCGTCACTTCTGTCGTCGGGAGTCCAGTTTGAAACCCTGAAGATGTCATACGCCTGCTTATCCCAGAAATATCTGCCGATTAGCTGGAGTATATCTGAATAAGCACATTGCTTAGCTTCTTTAATTGCAGAGATGATGTCGTTATATATGCCGCCTCTGTTAATGTAGTCTATGCCGACATTCAGGCAATAGGAGGAAACCATTTGTTCCATATCGTAAGTGCTGTTGCTGAGTACATTATATGGAGCAGTGCCATTAAAAACTATTCCATAGTCCTCTGAGTCATTATAAAGCTGCGTACCCTTGAATATTCTTAAGGGCTGGTAGTAGATGCGTCCGCCCAGATATAAAATGTAGTCTACGGATTTCTTATAGTTTTCAAACAAATCACCGGGCAGGCCGTATATAAGGTCAATATCAAACTGCTCACAGGAATGGGCAATTGCCTTTTTTAATTTTCCCAGCTTTTCTTCTATTATTTCAATATTGTTCTTTCTATGTATATGTTTATTGGCACTCTCGGAATACGATTGCAGGCCAATGCCTACCTCCGCTACATTGAGCCTTCCGAATTGCTCTATCAGCCTGTCCGTTAACAAATCGGCTCTTATTTCAAAGGCCAGAGGCATGTTAGGATTGTACCTTTCTATAATTTCTAAAACCTTAAGAGCCCTTTCCTCTTCAGCGTTAAAGGTGGGGTCTAAAAACCATATTATTTTTACGCAGGGGGACAAAAGTATAAGCCTTAATTCTTCTTCAACGCGTTCAAGAGAATACTCTCTTACGTGAGACATGCCTTTTGTATGCAAGCAGTAGCTGCATCTGAACTTACATCCTCTTACTGTCTCATAGGCAACTTCTCCGTCACTTTCGGCAAGGTTTATTGTCCCGTTTAAAAAGGGAGATGGGAAATCATCTAATACCGGATGTAAGGGTCTGTCGGCATTTTGAACAACATTCCCGTTTTTAGTACGGTAGGTTATTCCGGATACACCGGTGAGCTCCTTATTAGTGTAGAGGTGTGAGATTACTTCATTAAAAGTAATTTCCCCTTCGCCTCTTATAATGAGGTCTATTTCCTTATGATCGGACATAAGCTCCTCAGAGTTATAGGAAACCTCGGGTCCGCCCAATATTACCGTGGCATCAGGCAGCAGCTTCCTTATGGATCTTATTAAATTCTTAACTATTTCAACATTCCAGCAATATGTAGAAAATCCGATTACATCGGGCTTATAATCTACAATAGCAGATATATATAAATTTAAAGGGCCGGTATACAATGAATTAAAATTAAATATTTTAGTATCAATGCCGCTTATATAAGGGTTTCTATCCTTCAAATATGAGCTCAGGGCATAAATTGCCCCTCCGGCCCTATGTAGCCTTTTACCAATCATAGGGTCAATCATTACAAATGCAACCTTCATAAATACATCCTTTCTTCTGCAGCCGCTATTATCAGGCTATAGCTTGAATGCAGCTCTTATGATGCCGTTTTTTCTATTGGACATATAATCCATTAGAGTTGCATATTCCTCTAATTTGAATTCGTGTGTTATGAGCTTGTCCACATCAATCATACCGTTTTCTATTATATTCACGGCTTCAGTCCATGTCTCTGTGGGGGACAGAACTCCATAGATGTTTAAGGCTTTCAGCATTATCTGACTGGGCTGAATGCTTGCCTTGTCGTGTGCGGAGTAGCCCACATAGCCTATCTTTCCGCCGGGCTTTACTATTTCCAGCGCCGCATTAAAGCCTTCGGCATTTCCTGTGGCATCAAATACTATATCGGGATTAAATATTCTACCGCAATTACACTCATCTATAACAGAGCTATCGCTTACATTCAATGTCTCAGTAGCCCCTAATTTCTTAGCAATGTCAAGCCTCTCTTCAATATAATCCGTCACTAAAATTTTCGCCGCTCCCATAAGCTTTGCAAGTGAAGCCAGCAGCAGGCCTACCGCTCCGCTGCCTAATATTGCAACGGTCTCTGCGGGTTTAATTCCTCCAACTCTTTGTATGGCATTATATACCACCGCCAATGGTTCTATTATACAGGCGTGCTTTAAGGGGATGGAGTCGGGGATAGGAATTACATTGGTCACATCTACCGCTATATATTCCGCATATCCGCCCTGAAGGCTTATACCGATTTCCAACAGGTTTTCACAAAGGTTTCTTCTCCCTTTGCGGCATTGTTCACATTTTAAGCACGGAAACAATATATCGGCAACGGCCTTTCTTCCAATCAGATGCTTATACTTTTCAGGAGCTTCAACAACAATTCCGCTCCATTCGTGCCCCGGAACAACAGGAAAGCTCAATCCGTGGAATTCACCCCTTATAAGCTTTATATCACTGCTGCACACCATTGAGTATTTAACCTGTATCAATACCTGTTCTTCCTTCAAGGCAGGCTTTTCAACCTCACAAAGCTCCAGCCTGCCGGGTTGTGTAGCTCTCAATACCTTCATCATAATTTTTAACCGCCCTTCTTTATAATTTTGCTTATGTGTTCAAAGCACTATATAGTTTAGGCTTTTGCATATGGGATAACGGATGATGTAAAATAATATCCTCCAGAATAATTTCTACATTTATTTAGCTCCCAAACGAAAGCTCGTCATGCTCGTCGAGGAGGTCGCAGCATCTTTTACATCCCGGGAAGAGGCTTGAGGAAAGTGCCTTTCGGAATAACTGGTATTTTTCTCCATTCCATATATCCTCAAAGCTGCTTTCATATAAATTACCGAAAACCAGATCATGATATAAGGTGCAGGGAGCAATGCCCCCGTCCGGCAGCAGCGTTGTCCTGTAGTTTATTTTGGTGCATAAGCTGCCATTGATTTTATTTTCCCATTCCCGGCCGAAATATGTGCCGATTTCAGCGGGAGAACACCCATGAGGAACCATATCAAAGCCGAAAGCCTTATCCGCGGAGTATATTTTTTCAAACTGCTCAATTAGCCTGTCCTTGTCTATAGCCTCGTAAACCTCACTCATGAGTTGGCCCTTCCACGATTCCATTTGAATATTAAACATTTCGCTGTATATTTTTTGAGTTTGGGCTCCGTCCTCATAGGAAATAAAGGCAGGCAGGTCAATATAAAAATTATCAACGCCCAGGCTGCCGCAGAGATCGAGCATTTTTGACGCACTTAAATAGTTGCTGCTGACTAAGGTATAATTAATATTAATTATCATATTAATATTGTTGCGCTTTTTATACTCTACAAGCCTGCGCACCTCTGGCACAACCATATCGTATACGCCCTTGCCCCTAACCTCGTCGCACGTCTCCGAATCAAAGCCGTCCAATGAAACGGTAAGCGAATCAACCCCTTTGTCTATGAGCGATTGACCTTTATCTTTAAGAAAGGTGCCGTTAGTATTTATGTCAATGAAGCTTTCTCCATGTTTTTTTATGTACGCCACCATGCTAATTATATCCTCATGCAATAACGGTTCGCCGCCCATAAACCAGAAGGAGCATTTTGGGTTTAGCTTCAGAAACTGATCGATTGCATTTTTAAAAAAATCAAAGCTCATTTTATAATTTTTCTTTTCAAACGAATATCTGTTATTCTGACGGCTTACTCCGTTCATATAGCACATTTTACATCTTAAGTTACAATTGAAGTTGGTATATAAGGTTACTTCTCTTAGCTTATTCACAATTTAGTCCCTCCATATGGCAAATAATAAAAGCATACTTTTATTGACTTAATTTCGGGTTAGCTCAAAGCCATACTCCTTTGAGTGCTAATCTAGCATTTTTCCGCAAAAATACAAATGTGAACACCTGGTTCCATATCATTAATGGCAATCGGCCGGATATCTGATTTAAAGCCTTCCTTGCTTAATAGCTCTTTCCATTTGTCAATAGAAAAGACCGCTATTTGATAGAAATCGTTTTCTACTTTTATATTTCCTAGAGCATCCCTTAGCATGTATGTAGTATAGCATTCAACAACGCTATCCCTGGGGTTTGAGTCAATAGTCCATTGAAGATATCTCAGGCCTTGCATAAAATCGTCATATCCACCTTGTATGGAGGAGGATCTGAAAGTTTCCTTAAAATAATCCGGTACAATTAATATACAGCCATTAGGTTTTAGATGAGAGCTTATAGTTCTTAATACCTTTTTTAAATCATTTAAGTTTGTAATATGTACTATAGCATCATGAATAAATATGGCATCATATTTTTTACTAATCTTTATACTCCTCATATCACCGCAATAATGATTTAAATCAGGATTCAACTTCTTACTTATGTTTAGCATTTGTTGTGATATGTCAACCAAATCTATTTGAAAATACTTTTTTAAATAATATGCATTATAGCCTGCTCCGCTTCCCAGCTCAAGTATGCTTGTTACTTTTTTTTTAAAAACATTTTCTTATAAATTAAAGCCTCTTCTTTATAGTCCTCAAGCCTGGTTATTAAATGATACCATTCTGTAAGGCTGGTAAATGTTTTTATTTTCATTATAAAATACTCCTTAGGTTCTATCTTTTTTGATTTTTAAAATAATAATACCTTTGCTTTTCATCTTCGCTGAGCAGCTCATCCCATGGGCTGGAGCCCAAAGGGTAATTCCTGTCGGGCTTCTTACACTTAAGACAAACAGGTATTTTGGCCTTGCAGGATAAAATTTCATGCTTTTTGTTTGTGATTTCATCGGGGTGTATGTCTTTTAAATTACCAATAACATTTTCTTTTTTATAATAATCGCATGAACATATTACCACATCACCATTCCAGCATACCGTATCGGTAAAGAACATCTGGCTGCACCATACGTCAAAGTCATAGTTAACGGGGGGATATGAGTCGAAGTCCTCGTTGAATGAATCGTTGCTTAAATAGCCGCCCCTGTTCCACGGCTGATTATCTTCCTCTATGTCTACCTCCAGCCCTCTTGCGTTCCAGAAATCCACTATTTCCTGAGTGGTACTGGTAATATATTTGTTTTTAATCCAGCTTATAATTATCGAAATATTGTTCTTAGAAGCCAGCTTGGACATATACTCGACATTTTTTAACGAGGTGCTGAAATCAAGTCCCATTGACAGCCTATACTCACGCTCGTTAATTCCCCAAAAGCTTATATTCAAGTGATTTATGCCGGCCTCAACAAGCCTGCCGGCTTTTTCCTCATTTAACAGGGAAGCATTTGTAAACAATACGGCTTTAAAATTCCGTGATCGCACATGCCTTACAAAGTCGAAAATTTTGCTGTGTAATAAAGGCTCTCCCATGCCTGCAAAGGATATAAAAGGATAACGCGTGCCCTCTGCAATTTTATTTATGGCAAGCCCTTCTCTGTAATTTTCATACTTTTCTATAATGGTATGAAATGTGTCCTCATCCATAAAGCCTTTTTCAGCAGTTAACTGATCCCTCGGACATGCTAAACAACTGGCATTGCAATGATTGGTCAATTCCAGCTCAACCTCCGTAGGCTCAGGCTTTTCCGACAATCTGTTTTCCATATCATTTCCCCTTCACACAGTTTTATTATAAATAAGCTTACAACCTTAAAAAACATTTCACATTCTTGCGGCATAGACTGATAATGATAACCTCCGGCAAACCTATTGATTGAATAAAGAAAACCTTGTACAGACATACAGATAGCCGCTTGCAGCAGGAAAAAAGACATTTCAGGCGTTAACAGTTTATATACTTACATTTATGATTTAATTGTCTAGTAATTACTGGCAAAATCTATTATTGAAATTATATCTTGAATTTTAACATATTACAACTATTTTTATATATTTTCCTTGTAAAAGCGCATTTTTTATTTTATTTATTGCTAATTTGTGAAGCTTTTATACTTTATTTAATAAAATTTTACATTTAATAATTAAAAGTGTTGTAATATGCGGATAATTTTGCTAAAATTAGTTAATGAAATATATTTCAAAATATACTAATAACGACAAAATATAACAACAATCGTGTAAATATTTATACTTTACTCCGCAATATTATTCTATGTCAGAAAATTCACTGTTAACAGCATGTCTTTAAGAGAGGTTAATATGAGAAAGGAATTTAACATATTGTTTGCCGAACAAAAAAATAATCACAGATTATACGAGATAGAATTCGGTTCGCAAATATATAAATATTATTTATATACCTTCATTGATGAAGAATATATAACACATATAAGTGAGATAGAGGATGCAGAGTCTTTTTTTATAATATGTGATAAAAATATCGAGCAAATATATGGGCAAAAGCTGCTGAGAACTATTGGAAGGTATTACAAATGTAATTTAATATCCTTTGAATGTGAAGAGAGAAACAAAAATCTAAAAATTCTTGAAGAGCTAATTGAGAGGGTTCTTGAAAAAAAAGCGACAAGGCGTACCTGTATAATAGCGCTGGGCGGAGGCATTTGCGGAAATATGGCAGGTATGGTTGCCGCCCTGCTGTTCCGGGGGATTAAGTTTATCCATATACCTACTTCACTAATGGCGGTACTGGATTCCGTTTTATCGCTTAAGCAGGCAATAAACTCAGGCCGCGGCAAGAATTTGATAGGTACCTTTTACAGGCCTGAGATGGTAATATCAAGCATGGATTTTTTAATAACCCTACCCGAGCGTGAAATAGTGTCGGGCCTTTGTGAAGTGGTGAAGAATTCGTTAACAATTTTACCCGACAGTATAGACGGAATATTTGATACGCTTAATAAAAACAGCGATTACTCCAAGGAGGATTATCTCTATTTTGTGGATTTGTCGATAAAGGCTAAAACCCATGTCATGAGAGATGATCCTTATGAAAAGCATGATGCGCTGATACTGGAATACGGTCATACGATAGGCCATGCTATTGAGCTGTCTACCAACGGCGCAATAACGCATGGCGAGGCAGTCGGATTGGGAATGCTGTGTGCGGCAGAGATTTCGCGTGAATTAGGATATTTGTCTAAAGACGATGTGGAGTTGCATAAGGTGCTTTTGGAAAAGGCGGGAGCGCCTGTAAAAATTCCCGGCTATTTAAAGCCTGAAGCTATTTTATCAATTATGAAATTTGATAACAAAAGGGGGTACCTTAGCAGCCAAAAGGGAATATTCCATATGGTGCTGCTCGAAAAGATTGGAAAACCATTATTTAACGGAGAAAAAATTCTTACTCCTGTCCCGGAAGACTTAGCAAGGCACGCTATTTCAAAATTATATTGATTTAAATAGTGTGTTGATAAAACGGTGTTGTAAATAAGACTTAAGACTACAAGTAAAGGAGACAACCTTAAGATGGCAGATATATTATTAATTAATCCGCCTCTATATGATACATCAGAGCTGGGAAAACTGGATTGTGACGAGCATTGGTCGCCTCCGCTGGGAATAGCATATATTGCAGCTACCCTTTCGCACAACAAATTTGATGTAAAGGCTCTGGATTTATATTATACTCCGATGGACAAAGCAAAGGATATTATAAAGAAGGAGTTGGGTTGTATTGTCGGTATTTCGTGCTTTTCAGAGCAAAGGGTTTCGGCATACAGAATAATTCAATACATCCGTTCATTAAGCAGGGATGTTTTAATTGTGGTGGGAGGGCCCCACAGCAATTTTTTATATAAGCAAATGCTGGAAAGCTTTCCTATAGATGCCGTCGTGCTGGGAGAAGGTGAATTAACCTTTCTGGAATTGACGAGGGCATACATGTGCAAAAAACCTTTGCATGAGGTAGCCGGTCTGGCATTGAAGGGTGAGATGGGAGTATATCTGACAAAGCAAAGGGGATTGATAGCGGATTTGGATAGTATGCCGTTTCCTGCATATGAGCATTTTGTAGATACAAAGTATGCTTCCATAGAGTGGTTCCGTGAGC
Source organism: Anaerobacterium chartisolvens (assembly GCF_003337415.1). GTDB lineage: Bacteria > Bacillota > Clostridia > Acetivibrionales > DSM-27016 > Anaerobacterium > Anaerobacterium chartisolvens. Next base: position 11,369 of record NZ_QPJT01000027.1, read on the forward strand.
TCGAGGTTGGAGGAGTTAAGGCAAACAGCCTCAAATGGACCGCAATTGTCGGCAGCAGAGGCTGTGCATATGAGTGCAGTTTTTGCTCCACGCCGTATTTTTGGCAAAGGCATTGGAGAAAAAGATCTCCACAAAATATTGTCGATGAAATAGAATTTTTAAATAAGGTCTATGGCTATGAGTTTATAGACTTTTCCGATGATATATTTACTCTCGATCAAAAGTGGGCCATAGAAATATGCAAGGAGATCATAAAAAGAGATATTCCTATTTCGTGGAATTGCTGCACCAGAGCCGATGCGGTTTCCGAGGAACTCCTTTACTGGATGAAAAGAGCCGGATGCCTTTTTACGGCGTATGGAATAGAATCCTTTTCTTCAAAAATATTAAACGCCGTAAATAAGAAAATAACAAGGGATACCATATTGCAGGCTTGCGAAATGAGCAGCAAGGCAGGCATGAATATAGAGTTTTTGCTTATAGTAGGCAGTCCGGGGGAAACAGATGAAACTATAGAGGAGACCGTTCAATTAATTGATTCGGTGAAGCCCTTCGCGGTTGCTCCAAGCATACTGACAATATTCCCCGGAACAAAGCTCTATCAAGACGCGGTAAAGGACAATTTTATAAATGATGATTATTGGCTTTCGGAATTACCTTGTCCCTATGACACAAGAGAGCACAGTATAGATGTGTTAAAAGAATGGTACGACCGAATAAAGTCCTTAGATAACGTGGAAAAGGCTCAAAGACCTGATTTATGAGCATATAAAAGGTTTTTACATATAGTGGGTTATATTAAAGGGGGCTGGGATTGATATGAATACCTCTCTTTTAAGGGGATGGACGAGCACCTCCGCCTATGAAGAGGGCTGTTTAAGGTTTCCTTCTGTTAAGGAAGCCAAAGGCATCTATTTGTATGGCTATGATGGCAAAAGATATATCGATACTAAAAGTCAGATGATGAATGTCAGTTTCGGGCATGGGATACAGGCATTTAGAGATGCCGTGCTTAAGCAGTGGGATCAGGTGGCATATATCCCTACCATGGACGGGCATGGCAACAAAGCCGCAGAAGCATTTGCGGACAAGCTGCTGGGGCTTCTCCCCGGGGATTTTAAATCTGTTTATTGCTCAGGCAGCGGAACCTCCTGCTGCGAGGTTGCCGTACAGGTGGCGAGAGATTACTGGCTGGGACGTGGAAGGGAGGAAAAGAAGGGCATTATTTCCATTACAGGCGGCTACCATGGCAATTCGGCAATGATGTCTGAAATTTCGGAATATAGTGAACATAACCGGGCATACAGGCTCAATAACCGGGAGGAATACTTAAAGGTGCTTCAGCCGTACTGTTACCGGTGTCCCTTGGATTTATCTTCCCATGAATGCGGTGAAGGGTGCGCCGCTTTGCTGACAAAACAGGTACAGGAGCTTGACACCGATAAAATAGGAGCAATTATTTTTGAAGCGGTTCAAGGAAACGGCATGATAGCTTTGCCCCGTACATATATGGAGACACTTAGCCAATTGGCTAAGGAGCATGATATGCTTTTAATAGCCGATGAAGTATTGACAGGCTTCGGCAGAACAGGATATGACTTTGCGTTTCAGAAATACAACATACTTCCTGACATTATCTGCTTATCGAAGACAATATCGAACGGGCTGCTTCCTTTGGGTGCTACGGTGTTCAACCGAAAAATTACCGACATGCTAAGGGATAAGGAAATCCATATAGGCTCTACTCAGGATGGGAATCCTGTATGTACCTCCCTTGGGGCGGCGATTATTGATTATTTTGCCGGCTTTGAATGGTCGCTTAGAGTCAGGGAGCTGGGAGAATACTTCCTCAAAGCCTTGAAAAATAATCTTTCGGAGTATCCTATTGTAGGAGATATCAGAGGCACGGGACTGTTAATTTGCATTGAATTAGTCAGCGATAAGAATGAAAAAAAGCCTGTGGAAGACATGGGCCCTGTTCATGACGGCTTTATTGAAAACGGACTTTTTGTATTTATCGAAGCAAATTATGTTTATTTTGTACCCCCTTACACCATAGATGAAAGTGTTATTGACTATATTATAAGCAAGCTTAAGTTGGTTTTAGAGGAGTATCTATATAGGATGAAATAAAGATTTTACAAACATGGAGGATATAATTGCTTACAGAAATTTTTAACTACAACGAAAAGACGCCTTGCGGGGAAATGTCTCATGGGTATGACATCAGGCGCTTTTCTTAGATGTATTCCTTACGGGTCAAAAAAATTTCTTTCATCAAATTATATCCTCCATGTAAAATCTTTATTGCTAAATATATAAAAGTAAACGGCAGGTCTATTTAAGAAAAAGATGAGGTGGATTATACGGTGGTTAAAAACAAAATACCGGTTTATGCAATACATTTGAATTGCGACAGGCCTCCATTCGGGTTGGGGCTGATAATTTCATATTTAAAGCAAAGCTTGGCTCCTGAGGAGATTGAGCGGCTTGATTTTTCCTCGGGGTATATAATAGATGCTGAAAGGCTCAGAGAGGAAATAGAAGAAAAGGGTAATGGGATATTTCTGTTCTCAACCTATCTTTGGAATATTAATTCTCATATGGCGGAAAGCGTTTTAATAAAAAACCGCTTTGAGGATGCTATGATTGTTTTTGGAGGCCCCTTTATACCACGGGATGAGGAATTGGCGAAAAGGTTCATTGTGGAACATCCTCATATTGACGTAATGGTTCTTGGGGAGGGTGAGGATGCCGTCTTAAATGTAATCAGGAGCTACTTATCGGATAAAAAGTATCACGACATCCGGGATATTACTTATATTAAGGGGAGTGAGCCTGTATTTACAGGGATAGGGTGCATTGATGATGTCAAAAAGCTTTCCTCTCCGTACTTGAGCGGAGAATATGATTCGTTTCTGTCTGTACATAAGCCTCACATGGTGACGCTTGAGACAACCCGGGGGTGTCCCTTCAAATGTGCTTTCTGTGACTGGGGCCAATCCACAAACCAGAAGATAAGGGAGTTTGACTTAGAAAGAATTTATAATGAGCTGGAATGGGTGGGAAAAAACAAAATTCCCGTAATTGAGCTGTCGGACTCTAATTTAGGGATACTCAAGCGTGATATCAAAGTAGCGGAGTATATTTGTGAAATCAAGGAAAGGTATGGATTTCCAAAAGAGATTGCCGCCAATTTTGCCAAGAACAGCCATGATAATGTTATAGAAATTATAAAGAAGACAAAAGAGGCGGGGCTTGTATCTCAGGCTATTTTGTCCATTCAGACGTTACATTCCGAAACGTTGAGAATCATCGGACGCAAAAACTTAAATGAAGAGCATTACCGCAAATCGCTTGAATTGTTCAGGGGCTTGAATCTGCCCGTAACAATAGAATTGATGCTTGGACTGCCAAGGTCTACGACACAGTCCTTTATGTCTGATCTCCAGTGGGCATGTGACTTTAATCTTGGTGTGTATGTCCATTTCACCATCTTAATTCCCAATACTGAAATTTCAAGAAGGGATTTCAGAGAGAAGTATAAAATAGTAACGGCGGCAGAGAGCAATTTGTCTGACCCTGAATATCTCCTCGAGATAGGGCTTAAGCCCATTAATGAAAATCAGGTGGTGTCTCTTGAGAGCATGAGTCAGAATGAGTTTATAAAAATGATGAAGCTTACGGCATTATTTAATACCTTTTACGGAGAATCCATTTTAAAGTATGTTATGTTTTTCTTAAAGAATGAGCATAACATACTTCAAACTCAATTCCTATACGATTTACAGCACAACGATCTGAGTGAATACCCGCAAATTCTGAAGCTTAGGGACAGGGGAGACCCGGATGAAACAACCGTTCCGTTTACAGGCCATGAGGGAGTGCTGTGGGACACTGTTTATGAAAACGGATGGGAAAAATTCTACTCCGAGGTAAAGCAATATATCTTGGCCAATTACGACATTGCCGACGGAGAGGAATTACAGACCGTACTGGATATTCAGCAGTTTGTAATGGGGTATTACGGCAGGACGCTTCCTGCGACACGTGAGTTTAAATACGACTTCCCTCAATATTTTAAGGACATTGTGGGAGGGAAGAAAAATAAAGGTCTGGCTGAGTATGGGAAATGCCGCATTAAGGTAACCGACCCCTTGAATTTATGCTCAAAAAGCTCAAAGCCTGATTATTATGAACCCCATCATGGGCATATAGAGCTGGCATCGGATTTAAACGCCATCAGATTCGGCTTTGACTTAAATGAAATAAAAGATTATTGAAAGGGGGTTTAACATGGATAAGGGTGAATTTCTCAAGGTTAAATATGATGATTACACCTATAAAGAAAGAATGCTGTTGATGTATACCGATAAATGCACGGCAAATTGCTCACATTGCGCCGCGGAATCGTCGCCATACAACAATTCCAAAATGAGCGTGGAGGAAGCCCGGCAATATATTGAAATTGCGGCTTCAAAGGGCTTTAAATGCATATTGTGGACAGGGGGAGAGGTATTCATCTATTACGATGAAATTGTGGAATTAACCGAATATGGGCATTCACTCGGACTTGCCTTTACAATCGACACAAATGCTTACTGGGCCGTGTCGGAAGCGATTGCCTGTGAAAAGCTGGAGCGTCTGCAGCGGGCGGGAGTTGTTCATATTGGTGTAAGCTGTGACGCCTTTCATTTAAAGTATATTCCTGTCCAAAGGGTTGTTAATGCTGTTAAAGCCGCGCAGCATTTGAGCCTGAGCTCAATCGTGAGCTTTACATACAGCGGAGACGGGGAGGCGGATAATAAGATACTTAATGATCTTAAGGATTTCAAAGTCCCGTTTGAAGCCTGCGCAGTTGCAAAGGTGGGGTTTGCCAAGAGCCTCCCCGAGGAAGTGTTCGGAAGTATTGATATTTCTCAGGTGGGAGATTGCGGGGAGCTTGGCCCTCTGGTGCGTCCCGGAGGAAGCGTTATAGGATGCTGCAATCCCACAGTACCGAAGGAATCTCCCGTGTTCATAGGAACAGGCAGAGGGAATTTTGAAGAGAATGTCGGCAGGTATCTGAAATCAGATTGTATAAATTCCATAAGTGAGCTTGGCTTTAAGACGTTTTATAACATGCTGTCTGAAGACAGTGCTTTTAGTAAATATAAAATGAAGAAATACTCTCACTGCTGTGAATTCTGTGAGGACATTTTTACAAACAAGTATTTATCGGGGAAGATTATAGGCTTTATAGAAAAATCCAAGGAGTCGAATCAATGAATTACTCATACTTTTTTGATTACGAAACCCAAGAAAAGATATGCTTGATTTATACCTTAAAGTGCAATGCCTCATGCCAGCATTGCATTACAAAATCCAATATGTCCAGAAATGACAAGATAGCTTTCCAGCCGGCAAAGGAAATAATTCAGACGGCTTCACAAAATAACAAAAAAGCCGTCATTTTCAGCGGGGGAGAGGTGCTGCTGTTTTTTGATGAGATTGTTGAATTAACAAGGTTTGCTTCCTTATGCGGAATGGATGTGATGATAGAAACAAACGGTTTCTGGGCCGAGAGTCCTTCCGCTGCGAAAAGTAAAATGGAGCTGCTTAAGCAAAACGGTCTAAAGACAATATTTGTGAGCTATGACTATTTCCACAGCAAATTTATTTCATGTGAAAACATTAAATATATTGCAGATGCCTCCGATGACATCGGGCTGAAATGCGAGGTAATGTTTACGAGATCCAACAACCCTGATGAAGACAGAGCCATTTTACAGCACTTAAACGAAAAAGGCTTTTCGTTTTATGAGGATGATCTCCTGCCCTTCGGAAGAGCCTGTGACATGTTTGGGGATTCGGATAAAAAAGCCCTTGCAGAGTTAAATGTCTGTGACAGCTTTGCCACCACCTTTCTTCCAAACGGCGATGCCTTCGCATGTTGCAATATCAATGATGAGAATACGGAATTGAAAATGACTCCAATGTACTTGGGAAATATAAATCATAACAGCATACAGGAAATATTTCAAAAAGAAAAAGAGAATAAGTTCCTGCGTATAATTTCCGACAAGGCATTAACGGACGCTTTCATGGATTTTATTGTACAAAAGGGTCTGCATACCGAGAAGCTGGAAAAAGAATATTTTTCAGTATGTGATTTATGCATTTCCATTTCTTCCGATGCCGGATGCCTGAATGCAATTGAAGAATTTTTACAAATCAATTCGAAAGGTGAGTGAAGCAATGGCACCCTTGGGGTTTTTTGATCGGTTTACAAATGATGATAAATTCAGCACGCTAAGGTGTATTATAGATAACATTAAAAGGCTTGGAGTAGACGAGTTCGGCAGCATTATGCTCAAGGTGTTTGAATATGCGTCTGAAATGAAGCTTAAGGGGGACTATCTGGAATTCGGGTGCTTTGGCGGGTATACCATGACTTGGGCATACAAGGCGGCCAAGGCCTTCGGTATGAAGGACATAAAGTTTTATGGCTTTGATTCCTTTGAGGGACTTCCCGAAATCAAAGGTGTTGACGCAGAGTATCCTGAATTTAAAGGGGGAGAGTTTTGTTCCACCGAAAAGCAGTTTTATAAAGATTTAAAGCGTGGCGGCGTTGATATATCAAGAGTTGTAACAATACCCGGATGGTATGACGGCACACTGAGCGATGAACTGTCTGAAAGGCTTGCGGTAAAAGAGGCGGCAGTTATTCTTGTAGATTGCGATTTGTATTGTTCAACAGTTCCCGTTCTTGAATTCATTACAAAATATATAGCAGATGGAACCGTCATTCTTTTTGATGACTGGAATTGCTTCAGGAGCAGTCCGGAGCATGGCGAGCAAAGGGCTGTCCGGGAATGGCTTGAGCGTTACAAAGATATCACAATGACTAAGTACCTGCCTTTTGAGGCCTTCGGACAGAGCTTTATCGCACATCGCAAAAGCTGATCCATTAAACACAATCGCGCTTTAAGGCTTAATGAAGGAAGGGGATGATTAAAATAATGAAAACGAGACTGGGGCTTATTTTCGGAGGAAGGTCGGCAGAACATGAAATTTCAGTTATTTCAGCAATGCATGTTTTACATTTTATTGATAAAGAGAAATATTCCGTTACCCCAATTTATATTTCAAGACAGGGAGTATTCTATACGGGTGAGCAATTGTTAAATACAGAGTGCTATAAAAGCCTGGAGGCCATACCCGGTATGTGCGGGGAAATATTAGTAAAGCCCGGGGGAGGTTCGGAAAATGCATTTATTTTATCGGAAGCCGCTGGTAAGCCTCTTAAGATAGATGTTCTTCTGCCGGTGTTTCATGGCCCGAACGGTGAGGACGGCACATTGCAGGGACTGTTTGAGATGCTCGACGTTGCTTATACAAGCTGCCCCGTTCTTTCCTCCGCATTGTGCAGAGACAAAGTGGTTTTTAAATTTGTAATGCAGGCTATGGGAATACCTGTGCTTGAGTTTGACTGGCTTTACAGGTGGGACTGGGAAGGCGGCAGGAGTGGCATAGTGTCCCAAATATCCGGCGGACTTGGCTTTCCCGTCATTATTAAGCCTGTCAGCAGCGGTTCGAGCATTGGAATCAGAATCGCTAAATGTGAAAAGGAATTGGAGGCTTCGGTTGATACCGCCTTGAAATTTTCAGAGCGCGTGGTCATCGAAAAATTAATGAATAATTTTAGGGAGGTAAACTGTGCCGTTTTAAAGCAGAGAGATGAGGTACTGGTTACAGAGTGTGAGGAAGAAATACCCCATGGGGAAATGCTTACCTTTACAGACAAGTATACTGATAACTTAAAAAGAAATTTTCCTTGTACTATACCTCAGGAGGCAAGGAATACGATATGGGATATGTCAAAAAGAATATACAGAGGGATTGACTGCAAAGGAACAGTGCGTATGGACTATCTGTATGATGAGGTGTCGGGAGAGGTGTATATGAATGAAATTAATACTATAGCCGGCGCTCTGTCCTACGATTTATGGGAGGGCTCCGGCATAAGCTTTACGGAAATAATCAACAGCATGGTGGATGAGGCTTTGAGCAGGTATGAAGGCAAGCGGCAATTAAGCTGCATAAATGAAAATCATATTGATATTGTGGATTGCTTAAATGGGGTTGATTTGTTTGATAAGGGGTAACGGGGGATGTAAGTGATATCCTCCAGAATAATTTCTACTCTAACTGTAGAAGTATGTGTACTTGCAGAAGACGCTTCTGCTTAATCCGTTGTAAAACATAACTCGGTTACGTATCCCGGGGAAATTATTCTTCCGGATATCACTTACATCCTTTTTAGTTAGATGGTTAATCGTATAGCCTATATTATTTTTTTGGCAATAATATATGACTGAGTGAAAAAACAAATTTTAAGGTGGATAATGGATGGAAAGTTTAAAAGCGGCACACGGAACCATTGAGCTGCCTGCATTTTTCCCGGATGGTACCTTCGGTGTGGTACGTTCAATTGATTCAGTAGATTTGGAAAGCACAGGCACCCCCGGCGTTGTTATGAACTGCTACCATTTGATGCAAAAGCCGGGCACAAGTACAATAAAATCTCTTGGCGGGCTGCATGGGTTTACAAATTGGAGCAAACCGATTTTGACCGACTCAGGGGGGTTTCAGGTTTTTTCTTTGATAAAGGAAAACCCAAAATACGGGGAGATCAGAAATAATGGTATAATATTCCGCCCTTCAATGGAGGAGCAAAAGGTTATATTGACACCTGAAAAATGCATACAGGCACAGTTGGGTTTTGGGTCGGATATCATGATGTGCCTGGATTATTGTATTCACCCCGACAGCCCATACGAAACAAACAAATTATCAGTAGACATGACAGTAAGGTGGGCTGCGGCATGTAAGAAGGAATATGACCTCATATTGAAGCAGAAAGCCGGAAATTTGCCTAAGAGGCCTTTGCTTTTTGGAATTATACAGGGCGGCAATGATAAGGCCTTAAGAAAGGAATGCTCGGAGGCTTTAATTGATATTGGCTTTGACGGATTCGGATTCGGCGGGTGGCCGATGGACGGAAACGGCAATTTGCTGGAGGACATATTGGCTTATACGGCTTCGCTTGTACCCGACAGTCTTCCTAAATACGCCATGGGAGTCGGAAAGCCTGATGAGATAGTGCAATGTGTAAAAATGGGCTATAACCTGTTTGACTGTGTAATTCCAACGCGTGAGGCCAGACATCATAGATTGATGGCATTTAGAGGTGACGAGCTTGAGGATATAGACCTGAATCAAAAGGGATTTTATAAGTATATCTATATTATGGATGAAAAATACATAAGAGATGAAAAGCCAATTTCAGATATTTGCGACTGCTATAGCTGTAAAAATTACTCGAGAGCTTTTTTAAGGCACCTGTTTAAAACAGGTGATTCACTTGCCTATAGACTGGCCTCTATACATAATCTGAGGTTTTATAGCAGCCTGATGGAATTAATAAGAATGAAAAATAAAATTAATTGGCAGGGTAAATGATTTATGTGTGTAAATGCAATTGTGGAGAAGGTTAGCCAATCCAAGAAATATGGAAATATATGCAATGATACAATTATAAGGATTTGTGAGGATGAATTTAAAAAATTCAAGCTTTATAAGGACATTGAAAAGTCTGTAAAAAGCAAGCTTCATAAAATACAGGGAGCTTATATCGGGAATAAGGAATATAACGAAATAGCGTTATATGTGGATGAGCTGACCGGTAAAGGGTTCTTGGAGGAAACTGAATTGAAAAAAATATGCCAAAGGATTTTGGAGCTTCATAGATCCACTGCTGAAAGGCTTTATTTTTATGACAGGTTTTATCAGGAAATATTTAAGGTAACCGGCTTTCCCGAATCTGTAATGGATATTGCATGCGGCTTTAATCCCTTTTCCGTACAATGGATGCAAGCCGGTAAAAAAATCCGTTATTACGCGTATGACATAAACTTTAATCAGATAGCTCTGCTAAACAGCTTCTTTAAAGCCATAGAGTATCCTGCGGACGCTTTTGTTCAGGATGTTATCTGCAAAAAGCCGGAAGAATGTGCCGATATCGCCTTCATTTTTAAATTTATACCTATAATTGAGTTTCAAAGAAAAAAGTACTCGCTGGAATTAATAAGGTCGCTGAAAGCAAAGCATGTAGTATTGTCGTTTCCCAAAAAGGGCATATCGGGCAGGAGGAATATACTGCCTGACGAGGATATTGAGTATATGTACGGCTTGATACTTAATGAGCTTAATGTAATTAAGAAAATTGAATTTAGCAATGAAATGCTATATGTCATTAATAATCATTAATAAACCTGATTGGTATTATAAAAATTATTATGTATGGGGGTAATAATAATGTTAGCGGTTAGAGGCGGAGAGTCAATAAGAAAAAGGCCCTGGATATCGTGGCCCATATTCGATAACAATACCTTAAGCAGGCTGGAGTCTGTATTGACAAGCGGAAGATGGGCTGTCAGCGGTCAATGGAAAGGCCGGCTTAGCAAGTGTGAAGAATTTGAGCGTAAGTTTGCAGAGTTTAACAGTGTGCCCTATTGTGTAACGACCACCAATGGCTCAAGTGGCCTTTTAATAGCATTGGAAAGCTTGGGCATAGGTCCCGGAGACGAGGTGATTGTTCCTGCTCTTACGTGGGTGGCCACGGCTATTTCGGTATGTGATGTAAATGCCGTCCCTGTCATAGTGGATATAGACCCTGATACCTATTGCCTGTCTATTGAGGAAGTAAAAAAAGCCATAACTCCCAGAACAAAAGCCATTATTCCTGTTCACCTATATGGCTGCATGGTAAATATGGATGGCCTTATGGAGGTAGCAAGGAATAATAATCTGTGGGTTATTGAAGACGCGTCCCATTCTCACGGCTCTGTCTGGAGGGATCAGTTTGCGGGAGCAATCGGAGACGCGGGAGCTTTCAGCTTGCAGCAGGGTAAGGTGCTGACATCGGGAGAGGGCGGAGTGCTTCTGACAAGGAATCAGGAAATATATGAAAAAGCAATCGAACTGCGTTCAAACTCAAGGGCCTATATAGAAGAAAATAAGCTTGAGGTTGATAAGATGCAGCTTATAGAAAAGGGAAGCATTATGGGTTCAAATTACTGCTTGTCGGAGTTTCAGGCCGCGGTTCTGCTCGACCAGCTTGAAAGGCTGGAAGATTTCAACAGAACCAAGGAGCAAAATGCCATTTATTTGGACAAGCATTTAGGGAGCATTCCGGGTATAAAGACAATGCTAAGGCATGAGCAGGTAAGCAAGCAGTCCTATTACCGCTATGCAGTAAAAGTTGACAGCGAGCTTTTTTCAGGAAAGCCCGTGAGCGATATTTGTACGGCTTTGGAAGCAGAACTGAACTTTACGGTTGAACAGCCTTATAAGCCGTTGCACAAATCCCCGCTCTACAGACCTCAAACTAAAAAAAGGTATCGCTGGAGTGAAGAGTTCTGGGATGCTTTATCAACAGAAAAATACAGCCTGCCGGTATCTGAGAAGGCAAGCGCGAATGAAGGAGTGGTTATCCACCATTCCATATTGCTTGGCAGCAGACAGGATATGGATGACATTATTATGGCGTTTGAAAAGGTGCATAGGTATTCCCATAAAATATAAGGCGATTGCCCGAGGTCATGCTTAAAACAGCACTCAAATTATTGTAAAGACTGAGAGGAAAGAAAATGGATATTGCCGAGAATAACATAAGAGCCTGGACAAAGCTTGCGGGGGAGGGAGACTATTGCACGGTGCCCTATAGCAAGGAGATAATTCAAGCCGCGCGGCAGGGAATTTGGGGGGTTAGTGCAACCAACAATAAAAATATACCCATAGAATGGTTCCCGGAATCCTTGAAAGACAAGCATATCCTTTGTCTCGCATGTGGAGGCGGGCAGCAGGCTCCGATATTTGCCTCACTGGGAGCGGATGTAACGGTACTGGATAACAATCCTGTACAGCTGTCAAGGGACAAATATGTGGCTGATAATGAAGGCCTTAACATAAAACTCGTTGAGGGAGATATGAGATCTCTGGATATGCTGGATGCCGAATCGTTTGATGTTGTATTTCTTCCGGTGTCAACTCCTTACATTTCAGAGGTTAAAACGCTGTGGAAGGCTATAAGCAGGGTACTGAAAAATGATGGCGTCCTGATCGCCGGGTTTATTAATCCGTATGTCTATATATTTGACGAGGATAAGCTGGAGAAAAATGTGTTTGAGGTAAAAAATAAAATTCCTTACTGCTCACTGGATGGCTTGAGCAAGGAGAAGGTCAAAAAGTACTTTAAAGAAGAGAAATTAGTAACGTACAGTCATACCACAGAGGATATAATTGGCGGGCAAATCAAGGCGGGGCTGGTAATAGACGGGTTTTTTGAGGATTATGACAGCGAAACGGTATTATCGAAATTTTCTCCCGTCTATTTTGTAACACGGGCAACTAAAATGAAAACGGCTATATAGTTTAGGTTTTAACATATGGGATAACGGAGGATGTAAAATAATATCCTCCAGAATAATTTCTACTCTAACTATAGAAGCATGTATACTTGTGGAAGACGCTTCTGCTTTTAGTTAGCGTAAATCATATCCCGGTTACGCATCCCGGGGAAATTATTCTTCCGGAAATTACTTTACATCCTTTTTAGATAGTTTATATCCTAATTTATATAAATAAGTAACAGATAAATTCTGAAAATATTGTGAGGTTTATATTATGAAGCTTGCTATAAACAGCGGGATACCCTTAAGGGATAAAAAATGGCCTGTCTGGCCGGTTTGGGACGAAAGCGCAGACAAGCTCATCCATGAGGTTGCACAGTCCGGGCGTTGGTCGGTGAGAGGAAGCTGGACAGGCTCTGAATGTATGGAGCAGCAGGCTATGAGGTTGTTTGCGGAATATAACGGGTGTTCATACAGCGTTATGACTACATCCGGATCAGAGGCACTGCTTCTGGCTCTGGAAGCCATGGATATAGGTCCGGGAGACGAGGTAATAGTACCTGCTCTGACATGGATAGCTCCTGCCACCTCCATATTGAACTCCGGTGCTGTTCCTGTTTTGACGGATATAAATCCTGAAACCACCTGTATAGATACAGGAGCAATAAAAAAAGCCATAAGCCGCAAAACAAAGGCCATTATGCCGGTACACCTTCACTGCTCTATAGCGGATATGGATGAAATAATGAGTATTGCCCGGGAATACGGCTTATTTGTTATTGAGGACTGTTCTCAGGCCCACGGCGCCGTATGGGACGGTAAGAGGGTAGGAACTATGGGCCATGCGGGAGTATTCAGCCTGAATCAGGAAAAGGTTTTGACTTGCGGGGAGGGGGGAGTACTTATTACAAATAATCCTGAGCTATATGATCGGCTTTTCAGAATAAAAACAGACGGGTGTGCTTTGGATAAGGACAGGAAAATACCGGGTGACGATCAACTGATATATGATAACAGGCTTATGGGAAGTAATTACTGTGCTTCTGAATTTCAGGCAGCGGTTTTGATATCTCAATTAAAGAATTTATCTTCATTAAATGAAATCAGAAGAGGAAATGCAAAATATCTGGATGAGGGTTTAAGCCGCATACCGGGCCTTATACCTCTAAAGCATCATAAAAAGGCTGAAAAATGCACTTATTATGAATATGCTGTAAAAATAGACAGGAGGAGCTTTAGCAACAAGGAACTGGATAAAATCTGCAATGCATTGAGCTGTGAATTGGGCTTCAGTCTGCACCCGACAGATGTTCCTATCTATAGGAACAAGCTTTTTTCGCCATGGACCAGAAAAAGGTATAAATATTATGTGGAGGATGCCAGGTTTAAGGAGCTGTCGGCCGATAAGTTTCCGGGCTGTGAAAATACATATGACTCTTTGATAGTATTTCATCATTCAAAGCTGTTATCCGGCCGCAGTGATATGGATGATATAATAAGCGCATTTGAGAAGGTGCAGATGTATAGCAGTGAAATTTAGAAGCATATGTGTAAGGGGGAATCATATATCAGAATATTAAGATTAACACCGCATTTTTATTATCCGCCGGGAATTGTATCAGAATGGAAGGTTCATTTGGACCCTATCGGCGGGATGCAAACACAAATTTTCAGAATGACAACGGCGCTTTCCAAGCTGGGAATAGCTCAAAAGGTGCTGACTATAGGAATGAAGAATGCTCCTAAAACATGGAGGATTAATAAAAATACTGAAATTTGTTCGTCAAACATTCCCATCATACCAATTCGATCAAGAGTCCGAGGAACGGTAGGCTTGAATATTTACTGGGGAGTGGGAGTATGTTTAAGGGTAATTTCATTGCTTTTAACCTCTCTTTTTAACAAAAAGAACTCATGGGACTTAATACATTCTCATTGCAGCGGGGTGGCAGCACCTCTGATAGTAGGGCTGTTATCCAAATGGATATTAAAAAAGCCGTTGGTTTATACAGTGCATTGCTGCAGAATAGGTACATATGAACCAATGAACAGATTTGACAGGCTTATAAATAAGTATGTTGTAAAAATAGAGGGGTATTGCTTGGGAAAGGCAGATTCCGTTATAACCTTGACCGAAAGGACAAAAAAGCTGTTAACCAGCAGCTATAAAAATGTTACGAGCGAAAAGGTGTTTGTTATTCCTGACATTATTTCAATAGAAGAGTTTAATCAAAATATAAATGAAAGCAATTTGGAATACTTTTACAATAGCTTTGGCGTACCAAGAGATAAGCCCGTTATCAGCTTTGTCGGAAGGATAGCACATGAAAAAGGATGGAAGTATTTTTTAGAGGCAGTAAGGCTTTGTGACAATAAGGATTTTCATGCCGTATTCTGCGGGGATGGAAATGAGAGGGAATACCTTGACAAAATGGTTGATGACTATTGCTTGAAAGACAGGGTTACAATTACGGGGTTTATACCTAACAGCTTAGTTGCAGCAGGTATTTATATCTCTGATATCATGGTAATTCCATCAGTTCACGAAGAGCTGGGCAGTGTCCTGCTGGAGGTGGCCAGCTTGAAAAAGCCGGTAATTGCTTCTGCGGTAGGCGGACTTACGGAAAATATTACAAATAATACAAGCGGAATTCTGGTTAAGCCCAAGTCGCCTGAGATGATTGCACAAAGCATAGACTTTATTTTAAGCAATAAGGAGATGGGGAAAAAGTTTGGTGCTAATTTATATAATCATGTAAGAGACAACTTTCATGAATCAAAGGAGCTTAATAAATTAATTGATTGTTATAAAAATCTCATTTAGCACTTAAATTGCAGCGAGCGGACATCCGCTAAACGTACGTTTGTATCAGAAAAAGTCAAATAAATGTATATTAATTAAAATGTTGACAAATGGCAGGTAACGGTATAAAATGTTAATGCATGTTTTTGCTTTATTCGACAGTAATAGTGTCAATTGTTTAAGCCCTTAAGGAATATGGACTTTAATCAAATAAACAATTCAAACTGATTTAAATATAAAGGTATAGATTGGGATAAGGGGGATTTAATAGTGCCTATAGAGAAAATCCGAATTGAAAATACTGATAAAAATGCTTTGCCCGGGGATTGTGCATATATTCTAAAAAATGAAAGCAATCAGAAGATTTTTGTTTTTGAAACCACAACCCGGCATGACAAGCCGAAGGGCAATGTACTGATAATTCCGCCATTTGCGGTTAATGCACATTCACTGTTTTTATTCAGCTACTACTTTCAGGCAAATGGCTATAATGTTTACCGGTTTGACGGAATAAACAGTGTGGGCTTAAGCACAGGGACAATGGAAAATTATACGTTAGGGCAGCTTGAAAAAGACACCGCACAAGTAATAGACAGCGTTTTAGCCGATAGTGACCTGCCGTTAACAATACTTACTCAAAGCCTTTCCTTCCCGGTAGGATTAAAGTATTCCACCTATGCCGGATGCATATCCAAATTAATTTCCATTGTGGGCGTTGTAGACGTAAAGGATACTGTTGAGAGAGTATCTGAAGAATCGCTTGACCCATATGTACTAAAAGATCCTGCTGCTCCCAAATATCTGACTGTTTTCGGGCACGATTCCATTGCGCAGGCTTTTGTCGATGATATAATAAAAAATTCAATGTCAAATGTTGAAGATTCAATATCTCACTTTACCAAAACAAATGTCCCTATATATATGATTTCCGCAAAAGATGATGAATATGTAAATTATGAGGACGTTTTAAAATGCAGGGATTTAATTGAGAAGAACGGAAAGCTCATAGAGGTGCCCGACGCGGGGCATATGATAGGGAGGAGCTTGTTTATTATGAAGAAGCTGGCGGCCCTTGCCATTGAATGCGCGTTGGGGGAGGAATCGGCTAAAGCCGGCATCAATCTGCCTAAGCTTACGGATGTTGTAAAGGCGGCGTCACTGGAAGCTGATTTCGCCAATTATTGTGAAGCTCAAATAAGCCTACTATAACAAAAAGGAGTAGTATAATATTATGCCTAGAATAATAGAATTGCCAATTATTATATGCGGAGAGCTAAAATATCCCAAGGATGATTACATTGAATTAAAATACAGCAACGATATAACCGTCAGAATTACCAGACCATCAAAAGAGGATTTGCAAAGCATATATGATTTTTCTGAAGATATAAACAGCATCAGATTTTCAGATTTAGCCAAATATATTACTAATTTCGCCAGTTCGTTTTACAACCCGGAAAACAGCATAAGGAAAGAAGCCATTGAGCTTTCGGCTTGTATAACGGGCTATGAGGAAAAGATGCTGGCTCGCGACTATGATATTATATCGGATTATTTGAGCTATAAATACAACATATACGACATAGTCGGGGCAGAGCTTGGCAGCTACAGAATGCTGGACGGTTGGGAAAGAAAGGAGCTTGTAAAGCTAAGAGCCTTTCCAAGGGGAAGAACCTTTCATATACTTGTCGGCAATGTGCCGATGACGGGTTTTTTCAGTGTGTTCAGATCAATTATTACAAAGAACCAGACGGTAGTTAAATTGCCTTCAAGAGATATTGTGACTACGTTATATTTTGCAAAGGGCTTAATTGAAGCAAATAATGGAGGGGAAAGATTCCAGGAAATGCTGAATAAGTCGCTGTCGGTGTTTTATTTAGAGAGAGACGACGACACGCTGTCTGAAATGATTGAAGCCTCGGATATGATTTGTGCCTGGGGAAAAGGAGAGTCCTTAAAAATGATTAAGGAAAAAATCCCCCACAGCATTCCTTATCTGGAATTCGGTCCGAAGCGCAGCTATTCGGTGCTGTACACCGAGGACTGCAATTTCGACAAGGCAGCAATCAGAATGGCGCACGACCTATGTGTTTATGATCAGGAGGCCTGTCTGTCTCCGCAAAGACTGTTTATTATCGGAGATTACAAAGCTTATTTGCCGGTGTTGGAGAAGTGGCTTAACTGGCAATCCGAATGCCTCCGAAGAGGTGTGTCAAATAAGGATGTGGAATCCCACATTTATAGAATCAGGATGGAGGCTAAGTTCCGCAAATGGCAGATGACGGAGGGAGAGGATCAATGGAGGATAATTGTATGTGACCCTCTGGAGGTTAATGAGCACCCCTTAGGGCGTACATTATTTGTTCATCCTGTAAAATCCGAATCGGAAATACTGCCGTTTATAGATGATGAGACACAATGTATCTCTGTTTATCCATACGAAGAAAACCTTGAAAGGCTGGGAGATATATTCTGCGCAAAGGGAGCCTCCAAAATCTGTGAGACGGGAATGAGCTTTTACCCCAGAGAGGGCTGGTCGCACGATGCCATGTACCCGCTTCACTACTTCGTCCGCTTATGCTATATAGACTGTGACTCAAAGTATGAATATAAATACGATACGGACGAGGAGAGCGTTTTACTGTATGTATCGCAAATGTTCGGACATCCGGATAATTTGGATGAAGTACTCGAACAATTCCAATAATATTAATAAATACAGATAAAGGAGAAATTTATGTCGGGTTTAAAGAATAACTGTCTATCAGATATAGACTATCTTCAGCTTTATTTGGAAGATATCTTCAAGGATGAGTTATCCTATAGAGAAGCTCAAAACAGGAGCATACTGAATACATTTCGGTTCCATTTGTCAAACAATAAGGGGTACAGGGAATATGTCGAGGAATTGGAGCCCAATATTGACAATATTATAGGGAATTTTGATGTTGCGTCAATACCTCTTTTGCCCAGTGCTTTTTTTAAGAGGCATGATATAAGGCTTTCTTCGGTAGACGATGATGAAATAATAAAGCATTGTACAAGCAGTGGGACTAAAGGGAGCTTAAGTGTTGTTCCCAGAGATGAATTGACATTGATTAATTTTTTGGGCAGTATATCCTCCGGCCTATCATGTATATTCGATTTGGAAAGGACAGGCAACCATAAGGCCTTTGTGCTTGGTCCAAACCCGGAGGAGTCAGGAGATCTGTGGTTTTCCTATGTTCTTTCCAGCATGGCTATAAGCTTTAACACGGAATACTTTGAGCATAACGGATACTTTGATGTTGCCTATGCCGCTGAAAGGATTGAAGAAGCTGTAAGAAATAATAACGAGGTTTTGATTATCAGCCCGCCTTTTAGAATTGTTGAGCTGTGCAATTGGATTAATCAATTGAAGCTGTCAATCAAATTAAAGGGAAATTCGTTTGTAATCAGTGCCGGGGGATGGAAAAACATGAGCAACAAGGCAATCCCCAGAGAAGATTACACCAGCCTTGTAACCGATACATTCAAAATAGACAGTCGTTATGTGCGGGATAGCTACAACATGGTTGAATTAAATTCGGTAATAAATGAGTGTGAGTGCCATGAGAAGCATATATTGCCATGGGTTGAGGCTTTTGCGAGGGATCCTAAAACCAACGAGGTGCTAAAGGACGGCCAGTTGGGTATTTTATCCTTCTATGACGGGAGCTCCTTAAGCTACCCATGCTTTATTTTAAGTGAAGACTATGGAATTGTCAGCTTGCAAAAATGTAAATGCGGGCGTGTGGGTAAAAGGATTAAGATTGTAAAGCGCATGGAGGGTATCGAGGCAAGGGGCTGCGCCCTTAAAATGGCTACCTCCAATGCTTCTATAAAGACTGACGCTTCAAACAGGTTTTATAAGAGCTATTATAGAAATCCTGATATGTATTTGAAATAAAAAACATTTTGTTATGTGGAGCAGGTTTGCTGCTTGGAGGTTTGGCAGGAAAAATAAAAGTTGTGCATGGGGGGGTTTTTTTGAAGAGGATAGTATGTATATTACTGATTTTATGCTTGAGCACGGCTTTAATTTCGTGTAATAAAAAGACTGACGCTAAAGTCATAAACTTTTGGTCGGGATGGTCGCTGATAGGGGATGAAGAGCTGGAAAATTCTCAGGATGAGTGGCTTTTAAAAAGGCTGCTGAAAGAATACGACGATATGAATGAGGATATTCAAATTAAGTTTACATATGTGGAAGATGAGGACGCAATGTTTCAGATGCTGAAGACTTCCATGCTGGATGCTAAAGACGCTCCGGACATTGTTGTTCTGCAAAACGAAAGCTATGTAAAGGAAATAGCAGGGATATTATTGCCTCTAAACACCTATATAGACAAGCAGTTTATTGATAATAACACCTTCTGGGAAACCGTTACAACCGGTAAGGGGGACATTATAGGCTATCCCGTAGCGGGGTGTGAAGTCTCGCTTATATTATACAATAAGGATATAATTAAACAAGCAGGTCTGGATTTTGAAAATGCACCACCAAAGACCTCCGATGAATTTATGGATGTTTTGGAAGCAATAAAGGCCAAAGGTATTCAGCCTATTATTGCCAGTGAAAGTGAATTTAACAACCTGTACACTACATTGTTTTCTACCTGGTGGCTGCAGGATGCCGAGGAAGGACAATTAAAAAAATTAATGGACGGCACTGCCAAATTTTCCGAGGACAAATTATTTATTGACTCGCTCAAATATTCTCAGGAATGCTTTGAAAAAGGGTATATAAACGTTGACTATATTACCAATACAACATCACAGATGGATTTTATACAGGGGAAGGCAGCATTTTATCCCACATCTAATTGCGAGTTCGGGATCTTTTACGAAGCCATGGGCGACCAGCTTGGCATGTTGCCTATCCCAAGGGCCAAAAGCCATTCAAAGGACTTAAACTTCGGAGGAGTTAACCAATGCATCAGTGTTATTAAATCAACAAAATATCCCAAGGAATGCAATGATATAATTTCATGGATGCTTAATAAAGAAAACAGCATTAAAATGTATAAGACATTTAAGACCCTGCCGGTACGCAAGGACGTTTCTATTGAGGATTTAGGCTGGAAAGATGACGAGCTGTACGAGGAGATTTTCAGACTTAAGGACTCCGTACAGATATATCCTTATGCCGTAATGGGAACAGAGCTGAGAGAAATGTTCTTCAGGCTTGGCGCACAAACGCAGGTTAATAAAATGAAGGCTGAGGAGCTGGCAAAAGCCCTTGACGATAAGATTAAGCAAAGTGAGAAGTAAGCGCCTTCTTGCGTTCAATATCATAGTACAATTGAAAAGTAGGCGATAGCTATGACAATATTTAATAAGAAAAGCAGGATTGGTCAAAATACAAAATTCTATTGCATCTCTATAATGATTCCCATGATAATTATTGTGGGGTGCAATGGAATTCCCCTGCTGCAGACCTTTATAAAAAGCTTCTTTAATTGGGACGGGCTATTTACAAATAAATTTATAGCCTTAAATAACTATATTAAAATTTTTCAGGATAGAATATTCTGGCTGCTTCTTAAGAACAGCCTGATAGTATTTATTTACATACCTGTAGTTATAATAATCGGCATATTTGTGGCAACGTTGATTTTTTACGGGTTTAAGGGAAGCAAGTCCTTCCTTTATACTATTTATATTCCGCAGATATTATCGACAATTGTTGTCGGTAAGGTTTTTAACCTGTACTTCGGGCTGGATGGGCCTATCAACAAGCTGCTGGATATGCTTGGCTTTGACAAAATATACTGGCACGGGAATATATTTTATTCATTTATGATAATTATTTTATGTGTTGTATGGCTGTCCTTTGGCTGGCAGACGCTATTATTTACAGGCGCGTTTTCGTCCATAGATAAAAATATAAGTGAGCTGGCATTAATTGACGGATGCGGTTTTATCAAAAGCATTTTTCTTATTTATATACCATTAATAAAAATGACTATACTGTATTCGTTCAGTATAAATTTAATATTCGGATTTACAGGCTTCTTCCCGATTATTTTTGTTTTGACATATGGCGGCCCGGGATATAATACAACTACGCTGGATTTTATGATCTATATCAAGTCCTTTGGTAGTGAAGGAAACTTAGGCGAAGCATATGCCTTATCCATAATCATGCTGGCAATAGTATTGGCGCTCGTTTTTATGCTATATATTGCATTTGCCAGAATCAGCAATAATAATCTTGCTAAAAGCAGCAATAGCTGCAAGAACTAAAGGGTTACAAATACAAATAGCACAGATAATGTGTTACGAGGTAATAATATGAGCATAAAGAAGGTCATTTTATATACAGTTATAGTATTTATAAGCTTATCAGTTATATATCCTCTTTTTTTTACGCTGGTTACATCCTTAAAGGATAAGCAAAGCTATTTTACCGATATATATGGTTTAAACATTTCAAGCTGGAGCATAGAAAATTACATAAAAATGGTTAAGGATTTTAATGTGCTGCAAAAAATGCTTAACAGTGTAATAGTGACTGCCGGTGGGGTTTTACTCACTATGGCAGTGGCAATTCCCGCCGCGTACTCCATGAACAGGATATCAAAAAGGATGCTCTTCATTCTGGTAACGGTTTTGATTATATTTGCAGTTATACCGGAGCAGGTGACAGTGTTCTCGCAATATAAACTATTTTTGGATCTGGATTTAATAAACAACCACCTTTCTGTCATATTGTCATTTTGTGCAAAGAACCTGCCGGAGGCTATAATGTTCAGTTGCCTGTTCTTTAGAATGGTTCCCATTCAAATTGTGGATGCGGCGCGCATGGAAGGATGCACAGAGCCCAGGATTATGCAAAGCTTTTTTGTGCCGTTATGCCTGCCGGGATTGTCGGTAATAGCGGTTTCTTTAATTCTCAGCATGTGGAACAGCTTCTTAATTCCTCTGGTGATGCTTCAAAATGACAACACAAAGACAATAGTGACATCCTTGGCAATGCTGGATCGCCGCCACGGGTCCAACATCCCTTTTCAAATGGCCGGAAATATATTTGCTATGATGCCGACCATGATTTTCTATGCTATATTCCGTAAAAAAATTACTGAAAGCGTTTATGAAAATTCACTTAAGTGAGGTGTTTTCCTTACACCGCAAAACAATTCATATAAACCAAATCTGGCGGAATTTAATTTTTACAACAGATGGGCCTTATGGGTCTTAGGGCTGTTGTTTTAAGGTAAAATTAATCTGAACTCTGTGGGAGTATACCCCGTTTCTCTTTTAAAAACGCGGTTAAAGTAGCTTATGTTCTCAAACCCGCAATTCAGAGCGATGTCCGTAATACTAAGATTAGTGGCCTTGAGAAGAGTAGCTGCCGTTTCTATGCGGTAATTGTTGATATAGTCCACAATATTAGTGCCGGTCATTTCCTTGAAAAGCTTGCAAAGGTATTGGGGCGTTAAGCTTACCGACTTGCTGATATCGGCCAGCGTTAATTTCCCATTGTAATTCTGAGAAATGTAGCCCAGAATATTTTTGAGTGTATGGTATTTTTTGGGGCGAAAGGAGTCTTTTTTTGATGCCGGAACATTGATGTACAGGCTTTTTCTGAATATAGTGCTAAAAAGCGAAAGCAGCCTGCTTTTAACGGATAATTCGTATGCCGTATTTTTCCCCGTAAGCTCTTCTATAATTGCCCTCAGATCGGATATTATTTCTCCATGCTCAGGAATTGCGGGCTTAAAATGGGCTTCTATTTTATATCTGCCCGCAATGGTATCATCAAAATATCTACGGCAGATATCGAAGGAATTTACAATAAAGTCAATTGAAAAAACAACCGAAATATAGGCACAATCCTCAACCTCGGAAAAGCCGGAGTGAATTTGCCCGCTGTTTACAAAGATACACTCACCGGGCCGGGCGCAAATAGCCTCGTCATCAACTGTAAAAACTGCCTTACCCTCCGACAGGAAGATGAATTCAAGCTCGTTATGCCAGTGATGGGGCAAAATATTGCCCGAGGACTTATGGTGGACAGTATAAATGGCTATGGGCAGCATTCCTTCTCCGTGGTGCTTTTGCTCTCTTAGTTTTTCAATATCAAAAAAAATCATGACGGCTCCCATTTGTGTTTAAAATAATACTATATAATATGCTTAATTGTACAAGTATTTTAAAGTAAATATCAATATAATATTAATATATTGATGTCAATAATACAAGAGCTATAGGAGTGATAAAACATGGGAGCTGAAGACAAATGTTCTGCCCGTATTATGCAGGTTAGTGAAAACATTGTAAAGGTTGTATATGGGGGTGGAAAGGAAGAAACGGAAAACAGTATTCTTATTTCGGAGGATTTTAAGCCGGAGAGTAATTTGGCAACGAATAAATATCTGTGTGAGGGCGGCCGCATTTTATTTAAAAATAAACGCGGAGAAGTAGTTCTGGAAGAAACGGGACATAGCCTGACTGAAAAAGAGGTTTTCACATACTATGTAGACGGTGAGCCCATCGTCAAATACAAGCAGACAGCAAACGGCGAAGTGACTTATGTTGAAAATGCTGTGTATAAGCCCTCAGGTACAGCGTATGAGGGGAAGCTTACTTTTTCTATAACAGAGGATGAGGGTATATACGGCTTGGGTCAGCATGAGGACGGGGTTTATAATTATAACGGCAGAAAGGAATATCTTTTTCAGGCAAATATGAAAATATCCATTCCTTTTATGCTGTCCTCACGGAACTATGGGATACTGATCGACACCGAAGGTGCCATGATTTTTGACAGCGAGCGAGGCAAGGTAGAATTTACAATTGATACCACCGACAAGCTTTCATATTACGTTATTACGGGGGAAAGCTTCGAGGAGATTATAAAGGAGCTGAGATGCCTTACGGGAAGAGCGCAGATGCTTCCAAGATGGGCTTACGGCTATGTCCAATCAAAGGAAAGGTACAAATCCGCCGAGGAGCTTGTAAATATCGTATTGCAGTTTAGAAAAGCCGGTATTCCCATAGACTGCATTGTACAGGATTGGCTTTCATGGGAAGATGGACTATGGGGTGAAAAGAGGGTGGATAAAAAGAGATATCCTGACTTGAAGGAGCTTATCAATAAGCTTCATAAGGAGCATGTGAAGCTTATGGTGTCGGTTTGGCCCAATATGGCGGAGGGCGGAAGCAACCATCAGGAATTTAAGGAAAAAGGACTTTTATTGCCCAATTCAAATACCTATAATGCCTATTCCAAAGAGGCGCGGGATGT
Organism: Anaerobacterium chartisolvens; assembly: GCF_003337415.1. Taxonomy (GTDB): domain Bacteria; phylum Bacillota; class Clostridia; order Acetivibrionales; family DSM-27016; genus Anaerobacterium; species Anaerobacterium chartisolvens. The sequence continues at coordinate 35,898 of NZ_QPJT01000027.1, forward strand.
TTACTGGAGGCAGTACGAGGATGAATGGTTTTCGGCGGGAGCAGACGCATTGTGGTGTGATAATTCCGAGCCCTTTTCCGATGCCGACTGGAGCGGAGAGACAAAAAGGCCGGAGGAAGTACGTTATCAATTAATTGTAGATGAATCCAAGAAGTTTATGGATTGGACGCGTCTTAATTCATATGGCCTTTTTCATTCAAAAGGAATTTATGAAAACTGGCGCAAAACCAATAATAGCAAGCGTGTTACAAATCTTACGCGTTCATCTTATCTATCCGGCCAGCAGCACGGAGCGGTACTTTGGTCGGGGGATACCAGTGCCAAATGGTCTGCTTTAAGAAAGCAGATTACCGAGGGAATTAAATTTTCAATGAGCGGCATGCCCTATTGGACATTGGATATCGGAGGTTTTTTTACAGTAAAGGATAAATGGGAAAACAGAGGCTGCAACTGCAGCGACAAAAAATACAAGCTCTGGTTCTGGGATGGGGATTATAATGACGGAGTGGGTGATCTGGGATATAGGGAGCTTTATGTAAGATGGCTTCAATACGGCGCCTTTTTACCCATGTTCCGCTCCCATGGCACCGACACACCAAGGGAGCCGTGGAATTTCGGCGAGCCCGGCGATATTTTCTATGATACAATACTCAAGTTTATAAAGCTGCGTTACAGGCTGCTTCCATACATTTATTCAACGGCGGCGGACGTATATCAAAACCATTCGACAATGATAAGAAGCCTGATGTTTGATTTTGCAAAGGATAAAAATGTAAAGGATATTGACGACAGCTTCATGTTCGGGAAGGCCTTCCTTGTCTGCCCGGTCACTGAGCCGATGTATTACGAAGCAAACAGCGTGCCTCTGGTAAATACCGAAAAGACTAGGGAGGTATATTTGCCTGAACATACTCAATGGTTTGATTTCTGGACGGATAAGCAATATGGGGGCGGACAGGCCGTAACATGTAAGGCGGAGCTGGATACAATACCGCTTTTTGTCAAAGCGGGCTCCATTGTACCGTTGTCCAGGCCTCTTATGTATGCGGATGAGAAAAACGGGGAGGTATCCGAACTCATTATTTACGGCGGAGAGGACGGAGAGTTTGTCCTGTATAATGACGAGGGAGATAATTACTCCTATGAAAAAGGGAACTTTTCAGCTATTAAGCTAACATACCGGGATAATGAAAAAACACTGACATTTGGAAAGGCTTGCGGCGGATTCAGGTATCAGGAAAATTTCAAAATCAAGCTTATTGGGGGCGGAGAAGTTTCAAAAACTATTGAGTTTGTCTACAAGGGAGAGGAAGAAGCTGTAAAATTTTAATATATATAAAAAAATGCCGGGCTGCCGGCATTTTTTTTATAAAATTCCTCGCAGGGTACACAATGTTCAGATGGCTCTGTATTGCACCATTAATTAAAGAATGGTAATATAATAAACGAAAACAAAAAGGAGGATGGTTTTATGCCTTTACCACAAGGAAACAGGATCTATACTTATAAAGATTTAGCCGCATTCCCGGAAAATGAAAACTGGGAGCTTATTGACGGTGTACTGTTCTTACAGGCAGCTCCTTCATGGCAGCATCAAAGTATATCCGGTGAGCTCCATAGACAAATTTCAAATTACTTACATGGTAAGTCCTGCAGAGTATTTGCAGCACCATTCGATTTATGTCTGGCAGAATATAATGAAAATGATGATGAAACAACCAATGTGGTTCAACCTGATCTAGTCATAGTTTGTGATGAAACAAAACTCAGAAAGACTGGGTATTTCGGTACTCCAACCTTGGTAATCGAAATTTCTTCACCCTCCACTACCCGAAAGGACAGGGTACTGAAATTTAATAAGTACGAAAAGGTCGGTGTTAAAGAGTATTGGATAGTTGAACCTGACGGAAAGTATATCAGTGTTTTTACCCTACAGGAAAATAAGCGGTATGGCCGTCCTGAATCTTATACTGACACCGACCAATTAAAAGCAACAGTATTCCCGGAACTCGTTATAGATTTGGGTTCTGTATTTGCATCCGTTTAAAATTCAGTATATTGGGTAAATACAGCGTTAAGTCCCTGAAACATGTCGTTTTTAAGCATGTAATGAAGCAGCCCGTTAAGGACGTGACGCTTGTGGCCGCTCCATTTGGGAGCAATTAATCTCTTATGGGCTCCATCCCCGGTTACCCTGTGAATGACAATATTCTCAGGAATTCTTGCAATGGCCTCCGCCACCCATTTTATATAGGATGCTTCGTCCAATAACGGGAATGGCTCTTTTAAATAATCCTTATATAAAGGACTGTCTTCCAATATATGCAGCATAGCCAGCTTGATGCCGCTCACAGGCTGCGCCGCCACATAATCGACCGTTTCCATGAAATTCTCGTAAGTCTCACCCATCAGCCCGACAATCAGATGGACAATTATCGGAATACCGGCTTGATTTAGCCGAGAAACCGCTTTTTCATAAACGGGTAATTCATATCCCCGTTTAAAAAGCTCCGCTGTCCTCTGGTGAATTGTTTGAAGTCCAAGCTCCACCCATAAGGGCTTGATTTGGGACAAACGCCCAAGCTCTTTAATCATCTCATCGGAAAGGCAATCCGGCCTTGTGCCTATAGACAGCCCGAGAACTCTCTGGTCGGCAAGAATCTCTTCATAGACAGGCACCAGCTGTTCAATGGGGCCATAGGTATTGGTGAAGGATTGAAGATATGCAATATATCCGCTTAAATTACCCTTTGATGAAACCATTTCAATAGCCGAATCAATTTTTTCATGAATGTCCATTGGCCCTGCTATGGCAAAATCGCCCGAGCCTCTTGCCGAGCAAAAGGTGCAGCCGCCCGCGCCTGTTTTCCTGTCTCTGGTAGGGCAGGTACAGCCGATATCTAACGATATTTTGTAAACCTTACGGCCAAACATTTGTCTGTAATAATGGTTGACTGAATAATATGGCTTTTGGTCCGGCCAAAGCTTCATGCGGCACCCCCTTATCACCTTTGAACCAACTGCTTGCTAAGTGTACAAATTCAACAAAATAAAATTTCTTAAAATGCCTCTCAGCACAAAACATTATACACTTATTTAGATAAAATTGCATTAAAAGCTGAAAAACGGTGTAATTAAAAAATAGTCTGCATACTTTAAACTATACCCTTCTTTATTGTAAAACGGTAAATAGAATGATTTACAAAAAAACTAAAAAATGTATATTTTCCTGTTGAAGCCAGCCGCTTAAAGATATATAATTAAATAAAAGAAGTCGTGAGCTGAATATAATACAGGAAACCGTCTTGTCAGTAATAGCCATACTATTCTTAATATATATCTCATATCAATGCCGTTATTAATACGCTACTCCTGCAGCAATATACAAATAATGAAACAAAGGATTCGGATGCATAAATTTGCAGTGGATTCATATTCCTGAAAATATGCTTGAAGCTTCATATACTCAGGCTGAATCTGCTTCGATATATCAAAAAAATGTAGGAGGTTTGAGTAATGATTAAAAAGCTTTTAAGTGTTCTTTTGGCCGGTATGGTGCTTGCAGTATGCATGAATTCTGCCGTAATCACAGCTTCGGCAGCCACGCTGCCGGTGCTGCCGCCGTCAGGGTATGATCAGACGCGGAGCAACATTCCGCATGGACAGGTAAGCTACATCAATTACCAGTCCAAGGCGACAAACAGCCAGCGGAGGGCCAGAATTTACCTGCCCCCAGGGTATTCCAAAAACAATAAATACAGCGTTATGTATTTATTGCCGGGTTACGGTCAGAATGAAGATGTCTGGTACAGCTCCGGAGCAGCCAACGTAATTCTTGACAACCTGCTTGCCGAGGGCAAAATTCAGCCCTTTATACTTGTAATGCCAAATGCCAATGCTACCGGCGCAGGAATATCGGATGGCTATGTGAATTTTACAAACGATCTGATTGGCAGCCTTATGCCTTACATTGAATCAAACTATTCCGTTTATACCGACCGCCTTCACAGGGCGATTGCCGGCCTCTCACTTGGCGGTGCGCAATCGTTGAATATAGGGCTGCTGCATCTGGATATGTTTCCATATATCGGAGGATTTTCCCCCGGAGGCCCCGCTTCTATTACAGGTGTCAACATGTTTCCCGATCCCGCAGCCGTCCGGCAGCAGTTAAAGCTTCTGTTTCTTTGCATCGGAACCAATGACAACACATCCTTCAGCGGAAGTATAGACAGTACTTGTAAGAGCAACAATATCCCCGACACCTATTTTCTCATTCAGGGAGCCGGACACGACTGGTCTGTATGGAAGCCAAGCCTGTGGAATTTTTCACAAATGGCGTGTGCTAACGGATTTACGGATTATGGCCCGGTTACACCTCCTGAACCGGTATCGGCCTTTGAAAAAATTGAAGGAGAAAGCTACAGCAGCCAGTCGGGAATCCAGAATGGAAGCTGCTCCGAAGGGGGGGAGTGTATCGGGTATATAGAAAATGGAGATTATGCTGTCTACAGCAATGTGGATTTCGGCGGAGGAGCGGCAGATTTTAAGGCCAGAGTATCCAGTGCCACTAGTGGAGGCAATATCGAGCTAAGGCTTGACAGCATCACAGGTACCTTAATAGGCACCTGCGCGGTTCCCGGAACCGGCGATTGGCAGAATTGGGCGGATGTGAAGTGTGATGTCGGAGATGTAAGCGGAAAGCATGACTTATACCTGAAATTCACGGGGGGAAGCGGATACCTTTTCAATGTTAACTGGTTTATGTTTGGCAAGGAAATTATCCCGGAAAAGCTGCCGGGTGATTTAAACTCGGATGGCAAGGTAGACTCTATAGATTTTACATTAATGAAAAAGCACATTTTGGGGCTTGAGCTCCTTGCAGACACTGCACCGGCCGACTTAGACGGTAACGGGACGGTCAATTCGCTGGACTTTTTACTGCTCAGGCAACACTTGCTGGGAATTTAACAGGTCTGGGACATTTCTAAGTATGGTTTTCCGGCTGTCCCGGAACCTGAGGCGCCAAATATAATAAATAGCCTCCTAAAATAATATTCATGATGAGTGATGTTTTAGGAGGCTATTATAAGGATATGTGTTATTAATGCTATGGTAATTTATTTCCGGCCGCCCGATAGATTTCGTACCATTCCTCGCGGGTAAGGCAGATATCCGCCGCCTTGATGCAATCCTTCAAACGATTAACATTTACAGTGCCGGTTACCGGCTGCATATGCGCGGGATGCCGCAAAATCCATGATATTGCAATAGTAGTGTTAGTAACCTCATATTTAGCGGCTATTTCATTAATTTTAGCATTTAGCTCAGGAAATTTATCGTTATCTAAAAATACTCCCTCAAAGAAACCGTACTGGAACGGGGACCATGGCTGTATAGTGATGTCATTTATGCGGCAAAAATCCAGAACACCTCCGTCACGGTCTACAGCCGATTCATCAAGCATGTTAACGTGTATGCCGTAAGAAATCATAGTGGCATTGGTAATGCTTAACTGAAGCTGGTTTGCAACAAGCGGCTGCTTGAGTGATTTTTTAAGCAATTGTATCTGCATGGGGTTATGATTAGAAACACCAAAGTTACGAACCTTTCCGCTACTTTGAAGCCTATCAAACGCTTCGGCGACCTCTTCCGGCTCAACCAGCGAATCCGGCCGGTGCAAAAGCAGTATATCAAGGTAATCCGTTTTGAGACGCTTTAGGCTTCCATCCACCGATTCTAAGATATGCTCTTTAGAAAAGTCGAACATACGCCCCGGTACAATGCCGCATTTGGACTGCAAAATTATTTTTTCGCGAATACTGCTGTTCATATTTATCGCTTCGGCGAAAATTTCCTCGCATGTACCTCCTCCATAAATATCCGCATGGTCGAAAAAGTTCGCGCCTTCATCCAAGGCTGTTTTGATAAAACGCTCCGCATGTGGTTTGGTTAAATTTTTAATACGCATGCATCCCACTGCGATTACCGGCACCTGCAAATTTGATGACCCGAGCTTCATTGTTTTCATAATATACACACTCCTTGATTGTTTAATTGAATTCTGCTTATATAGCCTGATGCCGCAGCCCAATATAAGTATAATAAAAATTGTAACCCTTAATGTTAGCTTTAAGTCAATAGAAAACAATGAAGCAATACTTTATTTAAAGCATTAATACATTGCATTTTGGGCAAAGAGTGCCTTCCTTAGCGTCTATTATGTCCATGCAGCTTGGGCACAGACGTTTTCTGACGGTCGGGTCTTTTAGATCCTCCCCGGAAGAATATTTTTCATCGAAGGCTTCCTTATAATACTCCTCCTGCTCGGTGCAATAACCTTTTCTTGCCACATAAACAGATTCCACCTTTTTGTCCGACGAATAGAAGGAAATTCCGTATTTTTTTGAGCTTGAGCCCGACGAATCGCTTATGCAGTCATCAAACATTGTCTTAAACAAATCCTCTGCTTTATGTGTTTTTTCTCCTATTAATGGAATACCCTCCAAAAAGACTTGCGAGGGACGGAAAAATTCAAAAGCTGCGCAAACAAGGGAATTATTTTGACCTCTTTCGTAAAAGACATGGCAAATTTCATTATATTCTTCTGTTTCATATATATCAAATTCTGTTTTTTTAAACAGTATCGGAGCTGTATTTAACAGTACTTGTATTTCCAGACTTGTCATTCCGAATTTTATGCTGTCTGTTCCTTTAAAAAGCATTAGTTTAAATTCCATTTTAAGAATCTCCCCTTAAGCTATAATAAATTGGCAATATTAAAAGAATATTACCAATTTATTATAGCATTAATTAAAATATCAGAGTACCATATTGATTTGGTAATTTCACTTAGACCATCCCAGGGTGCCCGTTGCGTATGTCCACATTTTTGATATGGCTGTGTTATACTTGCTTCCGAATTTGGAGCGGATGTCGTTTATATCCATTTGCATGGCTGCAAGGTGCCTTCCCTGCTTTACAAGTTCTAATTGCTGGGCCCTGTAGGCTTTAGCCGCCGTACTGCTGCCCCAGCTTGCCGTTTTTTGGTGATCCGCCTTAGTCATTAGTACACATGGCCCTGTGTCTCTCGTAACATATCCTGTTACATTTCTGTTTGCGTCAAATTTATATACATATGTACTGTCATAAACCTCTCCCGCAAAGCAGTGGTGCCTGTCTCCCCCTAAAGCGCTCTTAATTGAATTGTAAGCGCCTCCCAATTGCTGCGCTATTATTTCGCTGTCTGTAGCAAATGCGGTGCCTGCAATATTGGTTAACATGACGAACACCGTAAGCAATATTGCCAGATACTTGGACAGCCTGCCGGAATGCTTTCTAAACATTATCATATACCTCCCAAAATTAATATAATTATGTAATTTATTGCATGTCTATCAAAACTGCAGTTATAGCTTACCATTGAAATGTTTTCAAATAAACAACATATATGTTATATTAAAGTTAATTTTGTGTAGGACAAGGATGCTGGTATTGAGCTGCAAAGCAATTAAAAATGTGGGTTGACAGCAAGAGCATAAGCTATCCTTATGGTTTTACACATAATAAATTGCCTCCTGAAATATTATTTATTATAAATAATATTTCAGGAGGCAATAATGAGGATATGTATTATTGACGTAATAACGTTAAGGAGGCTTATCATCCTATCCGTTATCACAATTGCCCTTTTGCTCACCGGGGCGGTAATAGTGACAAAAATGAGGGACGGAGCTATCCCTGTCCTGTCACAGTCAAGGCAGCTGCCTATTTATTCTGTTGAAGCACATGAGAAGGTTGCGGCAATTACCTTTGACTGTGCATGGGGAGCGGGGGACATACCTGACATTTTAAGCACTCTTAAAAAGGAAGATATAAAGTCCAGCTTTTTTATAGTAGGTCAGTGGGCTGAAAAATTCCCTGATGCCGTAAAATCTATATCAGATGAGGGCCATGATGTTTCCAATCATTCGTATTCCCACCTCAGAATGGGGGCTATAGGCTCAGACAAAATAAGAAGCGAAATCTCAATATGCGGGCAGAAGCTTAGCGATCTGTCGGGAAAAAAGGTGGACTTGTTCAGGGCGCCTTATGGAGACTATAATAATAATGTTGTAAGCATAGCAAAGGATTTGGGCTATTACACAATACAGTGGAATGTTGATTCTTTGGATTGGCGTCCGGGAATAAGCGAGAATGAAATTATGGACAGGATAACAAAAAAAATAAGCCCCGGCTCAATAATATTGTTTCACAATGATACCCCGCATACCGCAAAAATTCTTCCCGGTATAATTAAAGCTTTGCAGCAGCAAGGATATTCATTCATGCCGGTATCAAAAATGATAATGAGAGAAAACTATGAAATAGACGCTGAAGGGATGCAGAGATCTATAAAATAAAGATTCGTCATTACATAAAAACTTTGAAAAATACATATTATAAGCTTAAATGCCTATTTTGATGAAATGAGGTTTAAGAGAATGCTTTTAGCAGCAATAACATGCAATAAGGACAATTCTGAAACAGCAAATCTTATCAATTCATTTTTAGTCTCAACAGGTAAAAAAATCAGTATAACCGACTCTAAAAGTCTTATGGAGATGAGTCCATCCCATATAAAGGAATATATACAGCAATTATCAAGAAATAACTTCGAATACCTTATAATAAAAATTAACCCTTATTATATTAACAAAACACTTTTGGATTATATTCATTTTGATATTATGATTTTGACCGAGAAAGCCGATGATTTAAAGAGAATCAATTATGAAAACTATTTTTATGCTATAAGAAGTTTTTTTTCATTAATGGACGATAAGGGAACTATTATAATGAATGTTGATGACAATGAAGCCTTAAAATTTTTAAAAGGATTTAAGCATCATATAATAACATATGGTTTTAACTCCAAAGCCAGTGTTACCACGTCAAGCGTAGGAAATATGGGGTCCGAGGACAGCTTTATGTGCTGCCTTCAAAGGACAGTATCTACAAAGAGCGGAGTTGTTGTGGAGCCTCAGGAATACAGAATAAAGCTGGAATCTAACGAATTTGACAGTTACAATATATTGGCGGCGGCGGCTTTTGCCATAGTAAATGACATTGACTTAAATAATGCAGGAATTTTAGAGAATTAGTAAAAATTTATCAAAATATTGTATTTAAAATGCTTATTCGGGATTTTCAATAAGAAAAATATATAATATAATATATTGTATATTTTTGTTCATTAAAACTTAAGAAAGGATTATTATAGAAAGCTATAGCCTAATCAAATACAGTTCTGGATAGATTTATACCTATGCTTCTTTATTTTAGGTTGCAAATCTATAGGAATTTAATTCTAAAGTTTACTGCTTATGAATAGATATTACACTAGATAAATTTTTAGATATACAGTAGCCTGAGAGAGGAGAGTGGGGTACGGATGGTCGGAAACATCATAGAGAACAACATGGTGACCATTTCGGGTAAGGTAGTCTCGGATATTGCATTCAGCCATGAAGTGTATGGAGAGGGTTTTTATTACTTTATGCTTGATGTTCCAAGGCTTAGCGACAGTTATGACAGAATTCCTGTAACTATTTCTGAACGTCTGATTATTAAGCAAAAGCTGGAGATAGGGGAGATAATTGAAGTAGAGGGACAGTTCCGCTCGTATAACAGCTTCAATAACGAGGGCAACAGGCTGCTTTTGACGGTATTTGCCAGAGAAATTAATTTTCTTGACGACGAAAAGAAGATTAAAAATCCCAACTTAATATTTTTAAACGGCTACATATGCAAAAAGCCAATATTTAGAACTACTCCTTTTGGAAGAGAAATCACAGATATCCTTCTAGCCGTCAACAGGCCCTACAATAAATCGGATTACATTCCCTGCATAGCATGGGGAAGGAATGCCCGTTATTCCGAGGTTTTAGAAACAGGAGACAACATTAAAATATGGGGAAGGATTCAAAGCAGGGAGTACCAGAAAAAATTTGAATCGGGAGAGGTTATTACTAAAACGGCATATGAGGTTTCGGTTTCTAAGATGGAGGTATGCACCGGCAAATGCAGGAGTGAGGATCTAAGCAAGGATAATGATGAAAAAGATTGAAGCTTTCGCAAAATACAATACTCTATCCCTGTCTTGCCCGTCATATGCGGAATTTTAGCCTTTTATTTCTTGCAAAAAATCTCCATTGCCTCATCAGGTAAGGCATTAAATAGTGGTCTAAGCCAAAAGCTCTTCCTGCCCCTCCAAGCATCGACAGCGCCGCCGGGATATACCACCAGGTTTCAGGGTAAAGGCCTGTAGAGAGGATGAAGTTTATATTTAGTCCTATGGATGCCAGAGCGGCAATAAATGTAAAGGTTCCGGTAAAAAAAGCAAGTCCTATGCCTATTTCCGACATAACAATTAATACTTGGAATAGAAGTGCATTGGGTACGACAATATTATCGGCGATCCAGGAATACCATGCCGGAGTGTGTCCTGAGACAATGGTAAATATTTTTTCTCCCGTTTCTGAAACTGATGCACTTGTGTTCCCGTCGGTGCCGGAACCGACAAGCATGGCTTTTGCAAGCCAGCCCTCATTAACCTTGGATATTCCCTCGTAAAGCCAGGAATATCCAAGAAATAGTCTTACCGGCACCAGCCAGAAGGCACGGGTGGGGAAGGTGAGGTGCTTTTCGAGAAGAAGTCTTTTATGCCTTTTATGCAGCAATTCGTGCTTTAAGTATTTAAATACCAGCTCAAAGCCTCCTATTCCGAAAAGATAATGTATGTTTACGGCATATTTCATCAGTATGGAAAAAAATACAGGAAGCTGATATCCCATTATATCCGCCACCGCAAAAAAGCTTCCCACCGAAACCATAACTCCATGCAGCCGGGGCCTAAGCGCTGTTTTTTCCTTTCCCTCAATATCCGCCAGTATGTTCCGGGCAGCCGTCTTGCCTGTCTGAAGTGCCGATTCAACAAGCGCAGGCATAGTTTGGCCTTCAAAGACAAATGCCGATATATCTCCCACCGCATACACATTTTCAAACTGCGTCCCGGTATACTCGTTGACCTTTATGCGGCAGGCCCTTCCCTTATCTATGCTGATCTCATCCGTTATGCAGGCTGCCCTTACTCCTGCCGTCCATATTATAGTTCTGCTTGAAATTACCGTTCCGCCTTTGAGCTCCGCTCTGTCAAACTCCACACTTGTTATTGCCGAGTCTGTAAGCACCTCTACTCCCAATTTTTGCTTAAGATAGCGCATTGTTTTTTTTATGCTCTTTTCATTTAAATTGCTGAGTATGGCGGGCAGGGCCTCTACCAAAACCAATCTTACCTCAGACCTGTCGATGGAATGTTCAATGCATAGAAGCTTTACCCACTGGGCAAGCTCTCCTATCATTTCAACACCTGTAAACCCTCCGCCTCCTACAATGAAGGTTAATAAAGACTTTCTTGTATCGGGATTTTTCTCCTCGGAGGCATTTAAAAAGCAATCCTTTATGTGTTCCCTTATTCTAACCGCATCTTCGAATGACCATAACGAGAAGGAATGCTCCCTCATGCCCTGTATTCCGTAATAGTTGGGTTCACTTCCGGCCGCTATTATAAGATAGTCATAGGTATATTTATTAACACTTGACACAAGGCTGTTGCTGTTAAAATCTATGTCTGTAATGTCGTCTCTTATATGCTTGATATCGGTATATTTAAAAATATCCCTCAAGGGCACAATTACGCCGTCTTCCGATATTCTGTTGCCGGCCACCTCATGAAGCTCGGTAAGCAGGGTATGATATGGATTTCTGTCTATAACAGTTATCTCAATATCGCTGTCTCTTCTTTTCTTTTTATATAGGCTTAAAGCAGCCTCTATTCCCGCATACCCTGCTCCTAAAACGGCAATCCTTCTATGCACTCAGGATACCTCCTTAAAAATAATCTCTTCTTGAAAAATCACATAAAATGCCTTTGACTTGTGAAATATACAATTGGGTTGAGACGTATCATTCATATAGTATTACGCATTTGCAATAAAAATATTATCAAAAAACATCAGTTGAAAACTTAGGTGCAATTATTTATAATATTGTCTATACAATAATGAACGGAGGAAGGTTTTGAAGAAAATAGCAGTAGCCGCAATAGTTATAGCAGTGCTTATCTTCGGCGCATTCTGGCTTAAAAGCGATAAGCATTTTGAACAGCAGAGCTTTCTTATGGGTACGGTGATTTCCGAAAAGGTTTACGGCTATAATGCGCGCAAGGCCTCTGCCGAAGCCATGGCTAGAATCGGTGAAATAGAGAATACCATGACTGTAAACGCGCAGGGAAGTCAGGCGGAAGCGTTAAATGAGGCATCAGGAAAGAAAAGCATAAGGCTGGACGGCGATATTATAGAGGTGCTGGAGACGGCAAAAAAATACTCCTCTATAAGCGGCGGAGCCTTTGATGTCACTGTAGGCCCTCTTGTAAAGGCGTGGGGAATATCTACAGAGCATTTTAAAATCCCCGAAAAAGAAGAGATAGACGAGCTTTTATCCCTTGTGAATTACAATGATATATACATTGATTCAAATAACGGCACTGTAAGGCTTGCAAGAGAAGGACAGGCAGTGGATCTCGGAGCGATAGCAAAGGGCTATGCCGCAGATCAGACGATAGAAATATATAAGCGTTGGGGCATAAAATCGGCCTATATAAACCTCGGGGGCAATGTTTCGGTGCTTGGGAAAAAGCCTGACGGAACGCTCTGGCGCATAGGAATACAGAACCCCAGAGCGGCAAACGGCAAGATAGTGGGTGTTATTAATATTCAGGATAAATCGGTTGTGACCTCGGGAGACTATGAAAGATTTTCTGAAAAGGATAATGTAAGATACCACCATATACTTGATCCTCATACAGGCTATCCCTCCGGCTCGGGCTTAATGGGTGCAACCATACTGGCTGATTCCTCAGTAGCTGCCGATGCTTTGTCCACAGCAGTTTTCGTGCTGGGGCTTGAAAAGGGGATCGAGCTTGTAGAAAGCCTTGAGGGAGTCGAAGCTGTTTTTATTACAGAGGATAAAAGGATTTATACCACCTCAGGGCTTAAAGACGAATTTATTTTTGATGATGAAAGTAAGGAATTCCAATATGTTCAAAAAAGGTGATATAATACTCATATTGTCCATAGCTTTAATTGCCGCCGCAGGATATATCTCGCTTAAAATTCACAACACGGGAGGCAGTCATAGGATTGCGGTAATTATTCAAAATGACAGCGTTATAAAAAGAATAGATTTGGACAAGGTTAAGAGGAATGAAAAGATAAAAATTCCGGGAAAATATAATGAAACGGCTTTTGTGGAAAAAGGGCGTATAAGATTCGGTCACGCCGACTGTCCCGATGAGCTGTGTGTCAAGGCGGGGTGGCTGACCCATCCGGGAGACATGGCGGTGTGTATTCCCAACCGTGCCATTATTAAAATTGAGGGGTATGCAAATGAGCTGGACGGAGTCGCATATTGAAATTTTTAAGGAGTTTTGCTTGTGAATAGCACAAAAAGACTGGCAATTATTGCTGTTATGGTTTCTCAGGCTATGATACTGTCGCTGATTGAATCCATGCTTCCCATTCCCTCAATTGTTACGGGGATGAAGCTTGGGCTGCCGAATATTGTAACGCTGCTGGCCATTATATTTTTAGGATATGCGGATGCCTTAACCATAGTCATCATAAGATGTATTCTTTCATCCTTTTTTTCGGGCGGGCTTATTTTCTTTCTTTTCAGTATAAGCGGAGGAGTTTTAAGTGTGCTTGTAATGGCATTACTTTATAAGAAGATGTCCAAAGCTCTAAGCCTGACAGGCATCAGCATTGCCGGCGCATTAGCCCATAATACCGGCCAGGTGCTTATAGCCTGCATTGTAATGAAAACTGCGGCAGTACTTGGGTATATGCCGTTGCTTCTCGGGGCTTCTGTTGTAACGGGGTGCTTTACGGGGCTTTGCAGCGGCTTTCTTTCTTCCGCCTTAAAAAAGATAAATATTATAAGCCACAGGAGTTGATTTGTGTTGTGGGATAAATATCCTGATATTTACAGCCAGCTTTCATTAACAGAAAAATTAATTTCGGACAACATGCGGTCCCGCAATAAGCTTCTCTCATCAGTGGTGAGCGAGCTTGTCGGGGCGGGAGGCAAAAGGCTGAGGCCGGCATTCGTAATAATATCTGCAAAATTCGGCAAATATAACGCCGGAAAGGTTATTCCGATGGCCGGGGCTCTGGAGCTGCTCCATACTGCGACACTTGTACATGATGACGTAATCGACTGCTCCAGCTTAAGGAGAGGCAAGGCAACTGTTTCTGAAAAATACGGAAATGACATGGCTATATACACGGGGGATTTTCTGTTCACCAAAGCCGTAATGATGCTATCTGCCGGAATCCCCTTAGACAGGCTGGAGTTGGTTGCAAGGGCTGTAAAAACAATATGCGAGGGTGAAGTGGATCAGTATCAGGACAGGTACAGGCTTGACGTTTCAGTATTATCATATCTTAAAAGAATAAGCCGCAAGACTGCGGTGCTATTCGCTTCGGCGTGCTCTGTAGGCTCACACCTTGCCAAATGCTCTGTACCCGTCTGCAAAAACCTTGCTCGGTTTGGCTTTTGCTATGGAATGGCTTTTCAGATAAGGGACGATTTAAACAATTTTCTGTCAAAGGCCCAAAGCGAAGGAAAGCCTGTGGGAAGTGATATAGCAAAGGGAGTGCTTACTCTGCCTGTCATATATGCAATTAATGAAAGTGAAGAGATAAAAAGCCTGGTAGGGGATTTGTTTGAACGAAAGGGGCAATTGCCGCAAGCCGGGATTGAAAGGATAACGGGGCTTATAGCGGAAGCCGGGGGAATGCGAAGATCAGAAAAAATGCTGGAAAGCTATATAAACAGGGCATCTAGGCTTCTTGGCAGGCTTCCCGCAAACAAATACAACGACATATTCACAGAGCTGCTCCAGCAGCTTCAGCAGCTTTGATGGGGACGCTCCTGCTCTTAGAACATTTGTTCTTGACAAACATTGCCTTGAAAGGTTATAATATCAATAACAAATATTGAGGTGAGTGCTATGCCA
>NZ_QPJT01000028.1 GCF_003337415.1 Anaerobacterium chartisolvens
GTCCTTGCAGAAGTTATCCTTGCAGGGGTCCTTGCAGAAGTTATCCTTGCAGGGGTCCTTGCAGAAGTTATCCTTGCAGGGGTCCTTGCAGAAATCGTCCTTGCAGAAGTTATCTTTGCAGAAATCGTCCTTGCAGAAGTTATCCTTGCAGGGGTCCTTGTGCTTCTTATTCTCTAGGAATCTTTCTTCATCACACATATAATCAGCCTCCTTATAGTTTACATAATTGATGCATACCGCAATATATATATATGAATCAAAATAAAAACTTGTTACACAAATAAATACTTTATAAGGTGTTTTAAGTGAGGCATATTGTGTTTTCATTAATACTATAGAACCAAAATAAGGGTTTCATAATATAATAACACCAAGGAGTGATATTTAATGTTTGAGATAAACAACAAGCAATACATATTGAAGTCATCGGCGCAAAAAACCATTGACATTTTCTACAAAAGCGGCATGGGCCTGTGTACCGGCGCACTTAGTGAAACAGGCAGCCGGCTGAAGCCCTCCGTCCTTCTTGAGGATGCCGCACCCGGGTTTGCGGCATGTATTGACCAGGATGATATTATACATATAATCTGCCCGGCCAGAGACGGAAGCATAATGTACATTTACTCAGAGGACGGACAGTGGATATCCGATAAGATTAATGCCGGTAAAGAGTGCAGAGACTGCTATAAATTTTTTAGCATAGTAAGCCTTGGAAAAACTCTATACTTTTTTTATGTACGCGAGGAAAAAGAAAAAAAGGTTCTGCTGTTCCAGACAAAATACCGTCAAAACCCCGCTGAGTCGCAGCAGGAAATTGACATCATAAAGCCCTCTGCAAAGTTTCCCTACAGACTGTCGGTTCATTCGGACACAATTTACATAACATATAATAATGCCAATGAAAAATACAGCCAGCTTGGCTGCAGAATGTACAACCGCCAGAAGGACAACTGGAGTAATTTCAATGTTATATCAAGCAACAAGGCAAATATAGAATCCGGCGTAATTTCTTCAGTCTGCGATAATCAAGGCAATGTTCATATATGCTGGCAGAAAACAACCCCCCTAAAATGCGAGCTCGTATATTCAAGGAAAAAAAGTACCTCCGAGACATGGGAGGAGCAAACGCTTGCATCCTCTCCATATAATTTCTTCAACGCGTCAATGCTGCTGTTAAACAATAGAAGCATTGTATACTGGGTAAGAGAAAGAAATATTTTTTACTGTGCTTCCGAAGACGGAGGGAATAAATGGAGTAATCCCAAAAAATATATATTTTTTTCCGACAAGTCCCTATACTGCCTGCAGTACCTCCAAAACCCGTCTTACCGCTCTCTTGACATATTTATAAATGAATTGCCGGGAACTCTGGAGGACGGATATAAGCTCAGCTTTATAGATGACTTTTTAAATGAAAGAAAGGAGAAGGATGGGGCTATGAATGAATCTCAAATGCTTATAGTAAATACACTTAAAATACTCACAGGAAATCTTGACGACCAGAAAAAGTATATTGACAGGCTGAAGCAAAAAATTGATGAGATAGGGCAAAAGCAAGCTCTTTCGGAAATGGATCTTGGCATACTTACCGAAAAGCTCACATCCCTTAACGGAGATATGATGAGTATGCATAGTGAGCTTGAGGATATGGGGCACAGGATTAATGAGCTTGAAATTTCAAACACAATAAAGGCAATTGAAAGGGAGAAGCAGTCTGAGCCTCCCAGCCTGGAAAAACAGGATGAGTCCCTTAAGGAGGCTGAACAAAAGCAGGATTACACATCAAATCCATCACAAAATAGCGAGAAAAAAAGAACTCTTATGGCAGGAGGAGGCTTTGCGGGTATAACCCCGGAATACCTCTGGAGCCTGCATAAGAGGTAATATATCTCTTTAAGCCGGCAAGCTTTAAAGGACGGCCCGGCAGCCGCCCTTTAAAGCTTGCAATATTTATATTTCAATAAATTCTATAGGCTGTTAATCAATATGAAATCTTATTTCCACCTTAAACTCATTTCCGCACCGTAAGCATCTTGCGGTATCTTGCTTTAATATTTTAATTTTCTCACTAGTATTGCAAAATGGGCACTGATATTCAATCTCTCTGCCCTCCATAACGGTGTCCAGATTGCTTCTTAGAAACTCAAGATAAGCCTTATAGCTTTCATTTGCAGACATTCTTTTCACCTTCTAAAACAAATTTATATGTACATGCAAGGAGGCGGAAGCATAAAGACCCTCTTAATAGGCGCTTGACACTCCATTTATTACTATGTCGTCATCTATCCCTATTTTGTTCAGCAAATCCTGAAACACAGAAATTGTTGTGACAGTTGCCGCGCTTGGAGGAATGCCGGCACCCTTCTTTTCTATATCATCCACATCAACCGTCCATGTAAGATTCTTAAGCACAACATATGACTGCAAAGTGGAATCATTAAGCTGATACGGCGTAAGCTGACTGTCAAATTCAGTTAAAGGCACGTCAACTATATACATAAAATTTCCGTCGGATATTTGAAGGGTTTCCTTAGGCTGGTTATGGCTCTTATGCTGGGCCTCGCTCAGGTCATACTGCGACATGCATTTGGTACCGATATCATCAGGCAGTACAATCAGGCTGGGAGTTCCCAAATCCTGATACTTTATAAGCAGAAAAACCTTGAATATTATTTTTATTCTGGATTTCGTATTGCTTATTATAATATTGGAGGGTGTTTCATTCAGGTTCATTATAATTTCGGTTATCCCCTGAACGGGATGCTCTCCATTTTCTCCGGCATTGTTTATATAAAGCTTTAAAGGTTCCTTCACCCCCATTTGAAGCCCTGTTGCAGGGTCCCTCTTTTCCTGGAATAAAAGCTGAGACTCAGGAGCAAAGTATTTTGCAAGAATTCTTTTTACAAAAATTCCATATTTTTCGTTTGCACCATCTTGCCGACTTACAATGTTCTCATCATACATAGGTTAAAACTCCTTTCATTATATATTGCCAATGCTTTTAGATCATTCATGTTATATTATTCTTGACCACATTAAAAGGTGAATCAAATATGGTTTTGTGAGGTAGTTTATAAAATCCGGCCATAATTAATAACTATGCCGTGACTTCCATAAATATTATTAATTTTAAATTCTAAACAGTCACCTATTTTGCTTAAGGCTAATATACTGTAAATGTAAAACAATTGAAATTTTTTATAGCTTAAGGAGGTTTTATAAATGGCAGTAAAGCATTCGGTTGAATCATCAAGTCTGGCTGAGGTATTGGACAGAATTCTCGAAAAGGGTATAGTTATTGATTTGTTTGTGCGCGTGTCCTTAGTTGGCATCGAATTACTGGCTATTGACGGAAGAATAGTCATTGCAGGCGTTGAAACCTGGTTGTGCTATGCCAAGGCAGTCGGTCTCCTTTCCCCGCATATAAGAGAAGATTTTTAAAATAACCTCTCTTACTTAATCAACGTAGAAAACCGATAACTCGTATTCACATTATTAACAAAAAATTTGTAAAGCCTCCATTCTGTACATAGCATTTTTGCACCGGCAAACCCTTATTTAGATGGAGGCTTTCCCTTTTTTAATAAATGCTTAAGCCAATTTTTCCATATCCTTTTTACACCTTAAGCTTTTGTTTTCTTCTTCCATATCCTTAAGCTGCAAATATAAGTTTTTGTTTGCATCCTTTAAATAAGCAATTTCATGAATATAGTCGTGAACCCTTGCCTCTAAGTTGTTTATCTCTCTTTGTCTGTCCGTCCATTCAATGTCTTGGGCAGTGTGCAGCCTGTCACTTACCTCACCGCCCCTTTCATACTGTGCTTTATCCCTTGCCGCCGGCACACCGCTTTCAATTCTCAGCACATCCTCCTTAAGAAGCAGTATATCAATTGCAGACGAGACACAGACAGTAATACCTTTGCCGTCAATATCTATATCACAATTGCATTTTACCTCTCTGGGCCTGCAGCAGCAGCCTGTTTCTTCGGAAAAGTCCGAAAACGGATAGAAATTGTACTTGTCTATTGATAATGTGCCCCTTGCCATATCCGAAATAACATCATAGCTTCTTATCCCCGAATTGTAATTATACAGCCCGTATATGCAAACTATTGCAAATTCATAGTGTATTGCAATGCTCTCACTTTTAAATGCTGTCTTAAACCTGATATTCTCCGCCTCTGAATACGCAATATTTTCTATAATGCATCCTTCGGGTCTTTCCCCCGGGTATTTTTTTTTAAAAAGCATCTCATTCTCTAAAAGGTATCTTGCTTGAACAACCTGAGATAAGATTTCCACTGAACCATCTTTATAATTGTCCAAATTATCACCCGTCCATAGAGGGTTAAAAATTAAATTGCTTTTTAATCCCTTTTTTACAATATATTTTATACCTCTATATATTTATGCAGGTATTGTCCCATTATTCATGAAGCGTATAAAATTTTGAGAATAAAGGCTTTTATCTCAATATTATGTTAATCACACTTTTGTGTCTGATTAATATAATGATATTAGGTTTTGTAAATAATGAGACCGATGACCGTTAAAAGGAGGTGAAAATCATGTCAGTTAGACACTCTGTGGAATCGTCAAGCCTCGCGGAAGTATTGGACAGAATTCTCGAAAAGGGTATAGTAATAGATATTTTCGTAAGAGCATCCCTTCTTGGAATTGAATTACTAACTGCCGATGTAAGAATAGTAATTGCCGGTGTGGAAACCTGGCTGTGCTATGCAAGAGCAGTGGGACTTTCAGAAGAGCATTATTATAAGGAAGGCTGAACGAATATATTTATACTACATGCAAACTTTCAATACACTTGATGTCTTTAGGTATATACATGTCATTATATTGCAGCTGTCCCAAAAAGACAGCTTCTTTTTTTAAATGCAATGCTTTTGCAAAATGGCGTGCGACGGAGCATGGATTGCGAGGAAAATATGGATAGGGAAAAGCTTGTAATAATAGGTGCGGGAGGTTTTTCGAGGGAGATATTCTGGCTTGTTGAGGATATCAACAGTGTGTATGGCGAATGGGATATAATAGGCTGCATAGATGACGACATAAGCAAAAAGGGCAGCATGGTAAATCATATACCCATACTGGGAGACATGAGCTGGTTTGAGAATACTCTCTCCCCTGTTTGTGCCGCAATTGCCGTTGGAGACTCGGTGGGAAGGAAAAAGATTGCGGATAAGGTCATGGCCCTTTCTCATGTGAGCTTTCCAAACCTTATACACCCTTCGGTAAGGCTTTCAAAATATGTGTCCATGGGGCACGGGAATATTGTCTGCTGCTCTTCGGTGTTAACCGTCAATATTACAATGGAGAGCTTCAATATTATAAATTTAAATTGTACCATAGGACATGATGTGAGCATGGGCAGCTTTTGTACTCTTGCCCCTTCAGTGAACATTTCAGGCAATGTCAGGCTGGAGGACGGCTGCAGCCTCGGTACAAACTGCTGCATTATTCCTCACAAATCGGTCGGAGGCTGGTCTGTCATTGGGGCAGGGGCAGTTGTTACCTCTGACATAGCTCCCATGTGCACAGCAGTGGGAGTTCCGGCAAAGGAAATAAAGAATAGCTATGCAGGCGGTGAATTAATATGAAAAATATAGGTATTACAGGCACGGGCTATTATGTGCCGAATATGGTATGGACAAATCACGATTTGGAAAAAAAGCTTGATACGACAGATGAGTGGATCTACAGCAAGACAGGTATAAAGGAGCGGAGAATAGCAGATCCCTGTGAGGCAACGTCCGATTTGGCGCTGTACGCCGCTCTGGATGCAATAAAGGACGCAGGCATAACACCTGCGGAAATTGACCTTATAATACTTGCAACCTCATCCCCGGATATGCTTCAGCCCTCCACCGCCGCAATACTTCAGGGAAAGCTTGGAGCAAGCAGGGCCGCGGCCTTCGATATATCGGCGGTATGCGCCGGCTTCGTATTTGCCGTTACCGTCGCGGCGGCAATGATGAGGGGTCTGGGATACAAAAATGTACTGGTGGTGGGGGCGGAAACCTATTCAAGGATAATGGACTGGAACGACAGGAATACCTGTGTGTTTTTCGGAGACGGAGCGGGAGCGGCGGTGCTCTCCCAAACAGATGAAGCGGGCTATCTCGACAGCTTTATAATGAACAACGGGAGGGGCTGGGACGTAATAAAGCTGCCTGCCGGAGGATCACGCATTCCCGCCACGCACGATACCATAGATAAAGGTCTTCATGCATTTACAATGCAGGGCAAAAGGGTATGGGATTTTGCAACAAGGGTGTTCCCCGAATCCATAGAAACCGTGCTATCTAAGGCAGGTCTTAAAACGGAGGATATAAGCCTTGTAATATCTCATCAGGCAAATATCAACATTATTAAAGCCTCCTTAAAAAAGCTGGGCATACCTTTTGAAAAGACCTATACCACAATTGAGAAGTATGGAAACACATCAGGGGCGTCAATACCCATTACACTTGCCGAAGCGGCAGGCAAAAACCTTATAAAAAAGGGTGATGTTGTAGCAATGGTAGGCTTTGGAGGGGGATTGTCATGGGGAGCCGCACTGTTTAAATGGATAAAATAGAGAGGGTGGGGAAATCATATATGCTTAAAAATATACTTATTCAGGGTGGCGGCACTATGGCTCAGGGAATAGCGATAGAGTGCTTACGGGCAGGCTGTGACGTGTTTATGTGGCATCACACCGATTCAAAAAAGCCTGTCCTTAAGGTAACGGAAAGGCTTGATTCGTGGCTCAAAAGCGATAAAATTCCAGCGTCTCTGCATCAGGCAATGCTTCATAAAATTCATCCCGCAGACGACACATTATCCTTATGCGGGTTCGACATTATAATTGAAAGCATAGTTGAGGATTTCCATCACAAGGAGGCGCTGCTGCTTAAAGTGGATGAGGCTGCCCCGGCTCATACCATTATATGCACTAATACCTCCTCCTTCAGCATAAACAGCCTTGGGAAAAGGCTTACACACCCCGAAAGATTTATAGGGCTGCACTTTTTTAACCCCGTAGACAGAACGGGGCTGGTCGAGATAGTGAGAGGGGGAAAAACCTCAGGACGGGTCATAGAGCTGATAAAGCTTTTTTGCCGGCTTGTTGGAAAGGAATATGTGCTGCTTGAGGATAGCCCCGGCTTTATTGTAAACAGACTTCTTATGGCGTATCTGAATAATGCCGCAAATTTACTCAAAAGCAATATCGCAGGAGCAGAAGATATAGACAGGGCAATGAAGCTGGGAACAAATCATCCTATGGGGCCCTTTCAGCTATGCGACCTGATAGGGATAGACACGGTGTACAACATCCTGTCGTCGCTGTATTGTGAGCTGAAGGACAAAGCCTATAAGCCCTGCACAGTTTTTAAAAGCATGACGGATCTCGGCCTGCTGGGGAGAAAAACCGGGGAGGGCTTTTATAAGTATATAAAAGCCCCGGAAAAATAACAGCGGCCGGGAGCCCGGAGCTTACTCCCAAAATCTATCTGAGAACCATTCTATCCGGGAACGCCTTATTGCGGGATATGCTCCACATTTTATCTATATAAGCCGTCGTGTACCTCTGCTCTAAGTAGTGGTAAATATATGCCGCTCTTTCTGTCAGGCAATATACGTTATCCCTTAATGTGACAAGTCCCAGCCTTTGCGCGGCAAAAAGCTCCAAGCCGTACATTTTCTCAAGGGGCGTGCCTATCAAGCGCAAAAAGCTATCCGAATTTATCTGGAGTCCATAGGCGCTCCAGAAAAGATAATAGACCGCCCTTTGTCTTTTTGTAAAGTTAAGAGTTAAGGATGTGGCAAGGCTGCCCCCGCAAATACGCTTGATGTACTCGTCTACCGAAAACGTATTTATTTTGAAAATGTCCTTTAAAAGGGTGGTGGCGGAAACTCCAAACCCCAGAAAGGTATCACGCGTAACCGACGAATATTTATCGGTTCCCTCCTTTGCAAACGTCCATACCGAAGTCCTCTTAGCTCCCGACTCCACGCAGAAGTCATTTAAGGACTCCAGCATCTCTCTTTTATGCCTGCCGGACAGCGGGGAGTACTTATTGTCGGCAAACGTAAAATCTATGAACGGATATGTTGAAACCTGAGTTGCTCCATACCCAAATGCACTTTCAATGTCGCTTTTCAATATCTCCTTGTTCTGCCCCGGTATGCCGAATATAAGATCTATGTCTATCACTGAAAATTGGTATTTTGCTATCAGTGACAGCTTTTCCCGGAGGCCGTCCTGTCTTCGTCCGATTTTCTCCAAGGCGCCCTCATTAAATGACTGCACCCCAAGGCTTATCATTGTAACCCCTATATTTTTAAGCGTACTCAATACCGTGTCGCTTATATCATCAGGGTGAAGCTCCACACCGATACCGTCTCTTATTTCAAAAAAGCAATTCAGCCTGTCAATAATCTCCCCAAGGCTTTCAAGCATCAGTGCGGGAGTTCCGCCTCCAAAATAAAGGCTTGTCACTGTTTTTTTACTGTCCATGCCTCCGCACACCAGCTCAATTTCCTTAAGCAGCGCATCCTTATACCTTAAGGCCTTTGCCTCCTCATACCTCTCCTTGCAATAAGGACAAAAGCCGCATATCGATCTGCAGAAGGGAATATGCACATAAAGTCCCATGTTGTCCAAGTCCGTAAAATTCAGTTTGTCTTGGTGCTTATCCCTAAAAACAAACGGGCTTAAGGATCTTGTTAAAAATATTCTAAGCAGTGAAGTCAATAACATTTATAAATTCCCCTATACATATTTTAAGTAAGTACCGAGCATATCCAGTATCACCTTAATGCTTCCGGTAAAAACCATTGAATACTCCGCCGCAAAGAAGTAGCCGCACCTCTCGCAAAGCCCCGGTATTTCGACGCACCTTCCGCACACAAAGCTCCTCCCGTTTTCAACAACAAGGCACTGATAGCAAGGCGTTTTAAAGCTGTTATCGGCTATATTGGGAAATGCGCTTTTGAGGTTGAAAACAGGATAGCCCCGTTCCATCATATTCTCAATGCGCCTTAAGCAATCCCGCTTTTCCTCCGTTGTAAGACTAAGGCTCTCTGTTCCGGGATATGGAGTATGAAAGTTAAA
This sequence comes from Anaerobacterium chartisolvens, assembly GCF_003337415.1. Taxonomy (GTDB): domain Bacteria; phylum Bacillota; class Clostridia; order Acetivibrionales; family DSM-27016; genus Anaerobacterium; species Anaerobacterium chartisolvens. Next base: position 9,119 of record NZ_QPJT01000028.1, read on the forward strand.
CGAAACGGCCCTGACATTGCTTTGTATTGCCGCAACCTCGCATACATCCTCTATGTCTGCTATATTCACCCTGTTTATTGCCATATACAGGCAAATATTATCGGAGGTCGCCTCTTCTATATTTCTCAATATATCATCATACGTATTTCCTCTTATTTTGTTATGATTCTCCTTTGCTCCGTCCAGGCTCAGAAGTATCAGATCTGCCTCCGGCAAATCCAGTCTGAAGGTTCCGTTTGTCACAACATTTACAATTAAAAAGCCTATTCTTTTAGCCTCCACCACCAGGCTTCTGACATTCCTGCCGTCATCCTCCCATAAAAAGGTCTCTCCTCCGCAGAAAAACAGAATTCTTATGCCCTGATTATATAGCTCATGCATTTCCCTTTGTATGCTTGTGTATGAATACATCACACAGTCAATATTATTTACGGCGCAGTGCTTGCAGGTCAGATTGCATTTATCGGTAAGTATGATGGTTGCAAGGATAGGCTTCCTTCTTTTAAATACTATAGTGCTTATTCCAAACAAGGAAAATCTTAAAAATGAACTGATTTTTATAATGACCACCCTTTTGTTTACATAAATTTAAACAGCCGCTACATACCATTGTACCATTGTAACCTTCTAAAGCAACAGTAAACTTTTTATAAACTTAAAAAACAAAGTCCCCCCTGCCTTCCGCTAACAAAGCGGCAGACAAAAAGAGACTTTTGTAAAATTCCCTGCTTTTATAATATTTTATAGTTTAGGCTCTTGCATATCGGATAACGGAGGATGTAAAATAATATCATCCATAATAATTTCTACTCTAACTATAGAAGCATGTATACCTTTAGAGGACGCTTGTGATTTTAGTTAGCTTAAATTATATCTTGGTTACGTATTCCGGGGAAATTATTCTTCCAGAAATTATTTTACATCCTTTTTAGATAGTTTGTATCCTAATTTATATTGTTACCCCCTGCTTACAATTTCGTTCAGCCTGCCCCTCAGATCATCCAGCTTATTAAACTCCTCTACAATGTCCTCAATTTTTCTGTTTTGCTCTGCAATGCTTGATGCCACCTGCTCAATAGATGCCGAGGCCTGCTGGGTAATGCCCGATATGGAAAAAGCCTCATTTGTAATCGCTTCGGAGCCCTTTTTCAGGCTTTTAATCTTTTCATCCATATCCTCAGCCTTTATGAGGACATTATTGGTATTATCGTATATATCCCCGAAGATTTTTCCCGCATTTTCCGCCGCCATTCTGCCCGAATCAAAGGACGCAGATACCTCCGCCACTTTCTCCGATGCGTTCCTAGCCTTGCTCTGAACCTCATTTAAAATGGCCGCGATCTCCCCGGTAGATTTTCTTGAGTTTTCCGCAAGAGTCCTTATTTCATCTGCAACAACAGCAAAGCCTTTTCCGTGCTCTCCTGCTCTTGCCGCCTCTATTGCGGCATTTAAAGCAAGCAGGTTGGTGCGGCTGGCAATTTCATTTACAGTATTTAAAATAATGCCTATCTGCTGGGATTTGGTGTCCAGCTCATCCATAAGCCCAACAGTGTCGTTTATATTGAGTCCCACGTTCTTTATTTCCTCCTGAAGGTATTTTACCTCTTCATTTCCCCTCCGGGATGTTTCAACCGTTGAGGCCGACAGCTCCTTCATCGCCGCCGAGGTGCCGGACAGTGCCCTTGTTTCCTCATTGCTGGCAGTAATGGATTCCCTTATGTCATTCACACTTTGAGCCTGAGACTGTATAGCCGCGGCAATTTCTCCCGATACCTCGGTAATCTCTCCGGATATTGCACCCATAGACCTTATCCTGTCTAATATGGATTTACTGAACCCATCCAGTGCCCCTGCCGTTTCCCTTATCCTTTCAAACATATCCTCAAGTATATTCTTATCCTCTGCCAGTCTTTCTCCCTGATCCCTCAGAGACTTTCTCATTTTGCTCCCGATCCTTGTCTGAAACGCCAGCACAAACGTTACCAATACCATATACAGATTCATGGAAATGACATGCTTTACAGCCAATCCGGCAAACATAGTATCCTTAAGAGTAATAAAAAAGTAATTGGTAAAAAAAATGTTGACAGCCCCCGACACAATTATAGGAACAAACTGGTGATATAATGTAACTATCGCCAGACAATAGTATAATAGAAGATAGTTTCCCATATGTGGATTGGACGAAATAATAAGATAGCACAATACCGCAAGGCCTGCTAAAACCACATATTTAACCTGTGCCTCCAATATCCTTTTATAGGTGAGCAGAGTGGCCGACCCTCCCGCAACTACTCCTGTAGCAGCCAATGAGAATATCGTTCTCCCCGGCACCTTATTTGCAATATCTACTGCCAGTCCTAATGCAAGAGAAATCCACATAAGCTTTACCACAAGCTTATTTCTTTCAAAAGTAGTTTCATTGTAATTCATATTTCATCTCCTTACTTAATATCCGGCTATAAACTTACTATATAGGACGCGATAAAGATTTTACAAACATAGAGGATATAATTGCTTACAGAAATTTTTAATAGCAACGTAAGACTCTAAGAGTCTTCAAGATGCCTTGCGGGGAAATGTCTCACGGGTCTGTCATCAGGCACTTTTCTTAGATGTATTCCTTACGGGCCAAAAAATTTCTTCCATCAAGTTATATCCTCCATGTAAAATCTTTATCGCTACATATATAAAGGAAAAAAATACTTTAAACCCATTATATAGATCTCGCTACGTCGTTTGCTGCGGTTACTGCCTCCCATACCCTGCCGGGCTGCCTTGCATCTCCTATAAGATAAATCTCCGACGCCGCGTTTTCCCTGCACATAAGATGATACAGAGAATTGTCCGAAACTCCCCCGGTTGAAAAAATGACATAGTCGGCATCCAGAGAAATAAGCTCAACATCCCCGGCCTTCAGCTTTTTGTCAAAGGGATTATGAATATTCTCAGGCACCAGAGTCCTCCACGGCGTATAAGGGTCCCATCTTCCCCTGTTGGCTTCTATATATACCTTCCCCTCGTCAAGCCTGACTGCCCGTGAAGCAGTATATGCCTTAACCGGCTTGCCTATGGAATCGCAGCCCCTGCCTGTAGCGCTTCCCCTTCCCATCAGCATCCACAGCAGCATTGAACGGTTTGAATGCACAACTCCCTCCATAAGCTCAGGAAGCATCTCAACAATGGAAACATCAATTTCCCCGTCCGCAGCAAGGGTGTATGCAAGCTCACACCCTACAACCCCTCCTCCTATGATTACAAGCCTCTTTACATCCGACGGCAGCTCCATTGTCCCGTTAAGAAAGCTTCTGGCATCACTGAATCTCATTTTTTCCATTCCCTCAATCTTAGGTACAAAAGGCTTAAGGCCGCTGCTTAAAATAACGGCGTCATATTTCCCCTTTATATCCTGTACGTCAGCTTCCTTATTTAATACTATTCTAAGTCCGTTTTCCTCAAGCTGCAGCATCTGGTATTGCAAATTATCAAGATACCTTCTGACATCCTGCTTTATTCCCGGTCTGCTTCCGGCAATCAATTGCCCGCCTATTCTATCTCCCTTTTCATATAAAGTAACCTTGTGCCCCCGCTTTACCAATGTCTTTGCCGCTTCACAGCCTCCCGGCCCCGCTCCTATAACAGCAATGCTTTTTATCGCCTTTGCCTCTGTTATCTTCTTGCTGTCCTCAAACCCCGTATAAGGATTTACAGAGCAGCAAGGGTGTCCCCCAAGAATAAATGATTGTATGCAGCCCTCCTGATCGCCTATGCAGTGTGTAATCTCTCTTATCCTGCCTGACTTTACCTTTTCAGGCCAGTAGGGATCTGCCAGAAGCGGCCTTCCAAGCATAACAAAGTCTGCCCTGCCCTCATTTAAAATACGCTCCGCCACCGCAGGATCACCCAGCTTGCCGACAGCAATGACAGGCACTCCTATTTGCTGCTCATTAAAGTATTCCTTAAGCCTCCCCGCCGTCTCCTCCGCATACGGAGCATCCTTAAAATATGCGGGAGGGTGGGGATAAAACCAATTGTCATAGCACCCCTTATCCACATCAAAGGCATCAACTCCGGCCTCCGCCAATACCCTGCACATAAAAAGCCCCTCTTCTGCCGTCCGCTCCATACCCCTGAATCTTTTTTTAAACACCTCCGCCCCATATGACTCCTCCAGAGCCTGAGTCAGATCCAGCCTGTAAATAATGGGAAAGCTCTCTCCGCACCTTTTTTTTATCTCCTTTACCACATCCACGGCAAACTGAAGCTTATCGCTGTATCTTCCCAGTATCCTTCTATTCCACGGCGAGGATGTAAGCTGATCCATAAGATATCCTTCATGTCCGTGGAGCTGCACCCCGTCAGCCCCCGAAACCTTGGCATTTACGGCACTCTGTCCAAAGCTTCTGACTATTTTTTTAATTTGTCCGTCTGTAAAAGGCATATGAGGTATTTGAGGCACATAGAAATTGCGGTTTAAAGAGGCTGATTTGGGAATTTTACCCTTGAGCGCACACTCGGGAGAACCCACTCTTCCCATTCCCGCAGTGAGCTGAACAAACAGCTTGGCATCATAGGAATGCACCGCAGAGGCAATATCCCTCCATCCTGAAAGCCTTGTCCTTGAGGAGCCGTCAATTCTGGGAAAATATGTGGTGTCATTATCCTCCGATACCGTAGGATCAATTCCGTAAGAAACAGGAATTAGTCCTGTTATTATAAGGCCCGCTCCCCCCTTTGCCCTTTCGGCAAAATAATCGATCATCTTGGGCAGCGGCCTTCCGATAGGGTCCGCCATATTTATATTGCCCATAGGAGCCATAATGATCCTGTTCTTTATCCTGCACTTGCCTATATTACCCCGTTCAAACAGCTTGTCGTGCATATTCATCCTCCTTATGGGCTTACGCTAATGGTTCCGTCCTCACAAATCCCGATATGCTGCCCGTCCTTTACATATTCAAGAAATTCATCTCCCAGTGTGTCAACAGTTATAATTCTCCGTGACAGCCATACGTCGGCGAGAATAACACCGGCAGCGGCCAAAGAATCAATATGCTCTGAAAACAGCATTGCCTTAGGACCTATTCCAAGCTTTGCAATAGCCTCAAGCACCATCCCCCCCGTAGTAGATCCAATTGTTTTAGGCAGACAGATAATCTTATCGGTTAATGTTTTATTAAATAAATCCTTGTTATTTTGATCAGAGCACACTACAACCCTCGCCTTTTTCAGCGCGCTTTTTTGAAAGGTAGCTAAAATATTAAGGCCCTGACGGCTGACGACCGATTCTCCTTGCGTATTCCCAGCCAGTACAGGCCTTCCTTTAAAAATCCTTTCCATAGAGAATCCCCCTTTAAGCAGTTATAATCTGCAATATCTTTTCATCGGTAAAAAATCTGGCGGTTGTATATGTCCTCAGCTTGTTTGAGTTGGTAATAACCGCCTGCTTTGAACACAAGGGATTATTCATATACATAAGAGGACAAATAGAAGTGAGGCTGGCCCCTGTCGAAGCAAGCCTTTTATAGTACGGGCCGTCCCCTTTGAATTTCTCAATAACCTCCGGGGCAGCACTGAGTACAGTCCTTACGCTTAATTTCCTTTTTCCCTTCCCTTCAACACAACGGCAAAGCTTATCCGTCCATCCGTATATCTGGCTTAACGACAGATGAGGGCAGCCTATAAAGCAAAGCTTGGGCCTTGCGTTTTCATTTTTCCACATAACAGGGTAGCTGTTCAATACCCTCTCCAGTGCGGAATCATCCACAACATAGGTCTTATATCCCTCTGCCAGAAGACTTCTTCCCTGCTCCGCTGCCTCGGGGGTTATTTTGTCCACATGGTATAGCCCTACCGCACCGTTGGACGCGCTTGCGGCTCCCATATCCTTTAAATAGCCTTGCGTATCCTCATTCATACCCTCTCCCAAAAAGCTGTCAAGCCCGGTAATATACGGTACATCCTCCATTACCGCCATTCCTATCGCACCCCCAAGCACTTGGGGATTTGGGAGGCTTTGCGTTTTCACCTCAATAAGCCATTTCGCCCTTCTGCCCTCATCGGTAAGCAGCCCAAACTCAGGAGTCCTTCCTATTATCCCTGACAACAGCTCAATAACCCCCGAATTCCGGTTGGTTCTTGCCCCGATAACGGAATTGGCATAAACAACGGCAGAGGACTCCGCCCAAGCTAAAACATCTCCCTTTTGGGGAGTATTTCCCACTTCGGGAAGGTAGCATGTGCAGGTGAATGACTTATTGCTTTTAAGCCCCACCCTCTCAAGCTGTTTTTCATATTCCTTCTGTCTTCCGTACATGACCTTGAAAGCAAGCTTCTGCAAAATACCGCACCTGACATTGGCATAATCAATAGGCCTGGGATTCACAGTAAAAGGCTGCTTTGCGGCAAGCCCTTCCGCTATAAGCTCATCCATCATGTCAAACACAGGCTCTAAAATAGGAATCCCGAAGGAGGTTACCACATGCACAGGCCCATTTACAGGCAAAAGCCTTTTGGCCCCAAATGCCTCTCCATAAACAACAACCGATTCCATAGCCTTTCTAAGCGCTTGTCCCTTTTCGCCCTTCAATAATGCTCTTTCCTCATCCGTAAGCTCCATTTTGTAGTCCACCATCTGTTTGTCCCCTTTTATATAAATTAAATTTATTTCAGATTTTTAATATCAAGGGTGGTTGTAAAGCTCATTGTTTATATACATAAATATTATATTCTATCTAAAATTTTACATTATTTTTTAAAGTAATTCAATACCAATTTTGTAGTCTTTATTCTTTATATAAAAAATAATGTATTTTATTAAAGCAAATTGCTTAAAAAAGGCAAATGACGGAGCGGGCCGCTCCGTCATTCATATTACTTAAAAAAACACTTCAGTTCAAAAATGCCCCAAACACATTGCATATATTTTCCTGTTGCCACCTCTTTAAGCATTGATTCATGAATGCCTATCTCCCCGGATATTTTTGCGTTATCCACAGTCTTTATATACTTGCGCCCTTTTTTCAGAAAATCCTCCTGACTTTTTACAATATGGCGGGCTATTTCAACTATAGTATTCTTTCTATGCTCAATGCACTTTATAATCCACGAGGCGCTATCCATCCTGTTCATTATGAATTTTTTTGCATCATTGCTTATTTCGGCGGACAAAATCTTTTTATAGTACTGGTTTATACCCAAAGCCGGAAACGCTTCATCATTTACTATTACTTCGGCTCCGCTTTTTAGCTGCCTTATACTTATATCGGGGATAATATATTTAACATCCGAGCCGCTTTCGTATTCCCTCCCCGGCTTGGGCTCAAGGGTTTTTATAAACCTGTAAACGGCCTCCACCTGAGCTCCGCTGAGGCCCGTGGCCTTGGCAACGACATCAATTCTTTCGTCGGCCAGATCATCTAAGTGCTTGTCAACTATCCTTTTTATATTTTCATCCTTGTTTTCCATCTGTGCAAGCTGTATCAGAAGGCATTCCTTCAGGCTTCTGGCACATATTCCGGGCGGGTCAAAGGTCTGTATATATTCCAGAACCTTTTTTATTTTAGCTGAGTTCACATTAAAAAACTCCGCTACCTCAGAAACACTTATCATAAGATATCCATTTTGGTCAATATTGTCAATTAAGTATTCTCCTATACAAATCTGAACCTCATTTAAGCTTGAGGTATGAAGCTGAAAAAGCAAATGCTCTTTCAGAGACATCCTTACATTTTTGTCCGTTTCGTTGGGACTGCCGGAGTCCTCGGATTCTTCACATGCAGGTGCCTGTGTACCGGTGCAGGAAACACCGCTGTCAATCCACCAGCCTCTTCCGTCACTATAGCCGCACTCCTCATCACCCATACAATTTTCATCCTCCTGCATTTCCAGCGCAGGATTTACTTCAAGCTGTTCCTCCACATACTCAAACAATTCCTGCGAATTCATTTTAAGTATTTCCAAAGCCTGCCTTAGCTGAGGAGTCATCAGGATTTTAGGAGACTGTGCCAAATTAAAGTCAAAATACAAATTCAATGCGTCCACCTCTCGCGCATAAGTTATATAATATATTATATAACTTATGCGCGGAAGATAGTCATACAGACAGGTTATAGCAAATTAAAGAATTATTTTTAATTATACACATAGCGATAAAGATTTTACATGGAGGATATAATTTGATGGAAGAAATTTTTTTGACCTGTAAGGAATACATCTAAGAAAAGCGCCTGATGACATACCCGTGAGACATTTCCCCGCAAGGCGTCTTTTCGTTGCTATTAAAAATTTCTGTAAGCAATTGTATCCTCCATGTTTGTAAAATCTTTATCGCGTCCTATATAATTGCAATAGAGAGAATAAAAAGAAAAGTAATAAAGGCATACAGTGCTAAAGAAGCGATTATCGGCCAGTGAGACAGTACCGAAGCGGCATCCGCCCTTATTGTACTTATTGCCGGAGCTGCCCGGCAGGTATCTCGGGTCACTCTTTTAAACACCTTAAGCAGCATAAAAATTATGACCATTGCTACGCCCCCGAAAAAAAGTATCCATCCCAATTCATTGACGCTCAAAGATGTGCCGGCTCCCTCCTCTATATCGGAGCCATAGTGCAGCAACTCCACAACAGCATTGTTTGCAAAATGCGCCAGCATCCCGGCGAAAATGGAATTGGTTCTTATAACGTAATAGCCTATAAGAAGGCCCATAAATATGGGACCCAGCAAATTTGAAATATCAAAATGAAAAATCCCGAACATAATTGCGCTGATTGCAATGGCCTTTGTTGTTCCCCTTTTCTCATACGCACTTAAAAGCAGCCCTCTGTGAAGCAGCTCCTCACAAATGGAGGGGCAAATGCCTATGGTAAGCAAGCCCGCCAAAAGCTCCCCCGGTGTATCGGAAATCGGTATCGGCGGAGTCGGTATAGGCCCTAAAAGCTGAAGAAAAAACAGCATTATGGAATTAAATGTACTTAAAGCATAAATGGCAGGCAAGGCTATGGCAATAATAAGCAATGCCGGCAGGGGCTTTAACCTGTTGATTCTGAAGATCTCTCTGAAATTCAGCCTCATGGCACCGGCATATATAAGCACCGGCACCATAATAAGCCCAAATTGGGAAAATAATGTCACCACATAAAAATAGTCCTTAGAAATGTCAATTTGCATCCAAGAGGACAGCAGCTCTACTAAAACAGAAAAAATCAGAAATAATGAAACCACTGCAAAGTAGACCTTGTTTGCCCCCGTTACCGTAATCCTTTTTTGCATTACCCTCTCCGTTTCCTAAAAAAGGTATGATGTTAAAGCATCCCCAATCAGGCCTCTCTAAGTTATAACTCTGTCCTCAGTGACAACCATGTCCATGCATACGTCATGCACACCCTTTGGTATACTGGGGAAAATCTGCACCTCAAACGCCAATGCCGCCTTACAGCAGCCTCCCCTTGTCTGTGCCAGAAAGCAGTCATAAAACCCTGCTCCGTACCCCAGCCTGTTTCTCCTCTCGTCAAAAGCCACCCCGGGAACTATCACCATATCAAGGCTTAAGGGGCTTACAGCAATTCTTGCGGACTCCTTAGGCTCATATATTCCATAAGCGCCGGGACAAAGCTCTTCCAGTGAGGCTATCTGCGAAGCGTACATAGCCCTTCCCCCTTCATCCGTGCGGACTATATACGGTAATATCGTCCTTTTGCCGTCCTCTATACACATCCTGATCATGTCCCCGGTTGCGACCTCATTCCTAAAATCGGCATAAAGCATCACAAGGCTGCTTTTCTTATACTCCTCAAGGCCGGCAAGCCTGTTTAAAATGGCTTCACTTTTAAGGCTTACCTGCTCACGCGTCAGGCTCTGCCTCAGCTTTAATGCAGTTTTTCTAATGTGCTCCTTACTATATTCCACTTTTTAATTCCTTACCCCATAAATATATTTTTATAAGCATTTTTTATAACCTGCACAGCAAGTTATTTTATAAGCAAATGCTTTAAAGGCTGCAAAACAAAGTGCGATATTAAAAATAATATCCCAAGAACACCAAGCGTTATTCCCGACACAGCCACCAACGCCCCTGCGCCTTTGCTTACCACCTTTGCCCTTACGGCTATTGTGAATACTATGCGCCAGATTAAAAAAACAAACGCAATGCTTGTTGCCGAAGAAACCACAATCCACGGCACAAGCCCGGTTTTCGCAATAAGCACCCCGCACAAAAGCCCCATAAGCAAAGGAAGCAGCAGCTCTCTATTATTCCTTAGTGAGGGGCTTTTATTTGAGCCCTCAACTCTGAAATTGGCCGCAGGTATAAGTAAAAACGGTATGGGTATTCCAAAGAAAATGCCGGTAAACAGCCTTATTTCATTGGTGGTGCTCCTGATACCCATATACGAGGTCACCCCGTCGGCCATCATAGGAAGCATTATTAGACACAAAATTACAGAAGTAAAAACATGCGGCGGCCTGTCCGATTTGAATTTTCCGGTACAAAAGGAGTATGCCAGAGATATGAATATTCCGATGTAAATTCCTGTATCCCTGGCACACATGGGCAACTGACAGCCCTGCAAATATATTGTGCGGGAAGGAAGCTGGTGGCATATTAACGACCCTATAATTCTGAAAAAGCCTTCAATTATGTCCATATCCGCCCCTAGACAGAATCAGAAAATGCAAGAGCCAATATGAAGCAGGTTATGCAGGATAATATAAACATAACAAGAGAAGCTATAAGCAACGCCAGTCCAAAGGATCTTTTATCCTCACCGTGCTTAGCCCCGTCACTGTTCATGAACACAATAGCCACTATGAGCCCCGTTATCTGCCCTATACCCGGCACAACGGAGGTCAATACGGTTAGGAAAACCTTCATGCCATTGCTCAATGGGCTCTCAATATATCCATTGAAGCCTCCTCGGGGCGTATTAAAGGGTTGGGAACTAAAGCAGACGGCATTGTCCTGTGCCGCTTGGGGCTCTCTGATTTCTTCCGGCTGACGCTCCACCGTCTCTTGAGGTTCCTCCAAGCCGGGATCATCTTCGGTATGCTGCTGCATTCTTGCCTCTTCAGTATTTAGAAGACTACCGCAGTAAGGGCAGCGGTTCCAATCCATTTTTACCGTCTCTTTGCAAAAAGAGCACTTTTTTGTTGATACGTCCTCCGTAGTTTCCAAGCCGTCTCCCCCCGAAATAAGCACTCACGTTATATTCGTGCAAATATTTTATAAGCTAATTTTAAAGGTTTGGTAGCACTATGTCAAATAAAACGTTTATAACGGTGTATATTTATGTATATTTGCGTCATCAAAGGTTCCCATCTCCCTGTAGGCGGCAACGGCAGCGTCCACTATGTGAAACGCAAGCGCCGCTCCCGTACCCTCTCCGAGCCTCATCCCAAGGCTCATCAGCGGCTCCATGCCGAGGGCGTCCATGACAGCCCTGCTCCCCGGTTCAGCGGAACCATGGGAGGGCAAAATAAAGCTTCTTATCTCAGGCTTTATTTTTACCGCTATAAGTGCCGCGGCAGACGAGATAAAGCCGTCAACCAGTATGGGAATTCTTACGGCAGCCGCTCCTATGTAGCAGCCTACCAGTCCTGCAATATCTAATCCTCCAAGCTTTGAAAGCACCTCCAAGGGGTCATCGGGGTCTGGCCTGTTTAGCTTTATGGCCTGCTCAACAACCCTAATCTTATTTATCAGTCCCTCATCAGAAAGCCCCGCTCCGCGCCCCACCATTTTATCCACACTGCTTCCCGTCAGAACCGAAGCGACGGCACTGCTTGTGGTGGTATTCCCTATTCCCATCTCACCGGTGCCCAGCAGCTTAATTCCCTTGCCATGCAGCTCGCCAACCACACCGATTCCCGCTTCAATCGCATCCACAGCCTCCTGCCTTGTCATTGCAGGGCCTTTTGCAATATTCCGCGTTCCCCTCCTTATCTTCCTGTCAAGTATTCCGTCTAAGCTTAAATCATCATCCACGCCTATATCCACTATAACCAGCTCGGCGTTTGAATGCCTTGCCAGAACATTAATAGCGGTAAAGCCCTTTGTAAAATTCCGTGTAACCGCCGCCGTCACACTTTTAGAGGTTTGTGCCACGCCCTCCTCAACCACGCCGTTATCGGCACACATAACAACAACCGCTTTGCTGTTGACAGAAGGGTACAGCTCTCCCGTTATCCCGGCCAATTGCTTTACAATATCCTCAAGCCTCCCCAGACTGCCCAGAGGTTTTGTAAGGCTGTCCAGCCTGAGCTGTGCCTTCAGCATCATATCCTCATATAGCCCCTCTATAGAATCCAATGCCTTTTGAAGCAGCATAATATTCCTCCAACTGTAATAATGTTAATTTAGCGAAGCAGTGAAGCCCAATTCGCTATTACTTTCCTTTTGCGCTGCGCGCACAAAAAAAGCCGGATATTCTTTTCCGGCTTTTTTACGTTATTTTACTGCTTTGCGCCGCACTTGGGGCAAAATAATATGTCCTGCTCCAAATCTGCTCCGCAGCCTGTACATACCTTGAGATTTTTAAGATCGAGTATTTTTTGTCTGGTTTCGGCTATAACCTCTTCATATCCCTTTATTGCTTCGCAAAGGCCTTTATACTCTTCTCCAACCTCTCCTACCTTGGAATAAGTGTTATATACCATTTTGCCTATATCCGCATAGGCCTTTCTTATTTTGTCTTCCTCCGCGCTTATGTTCATATTCAGCTTAGTCACTTCAACCAGCTCACCTGACTTTTTTGCAGCGGCCTTGGCTGTATCGGATACCTTCCTTGTTATACTTTCAAAAACTGACATATGCAATCCTCCCATCATTTCTTATAATACATTTGTTTTATTTATAAATCTTTATTCATCTTTATTATATAATATACTACTTCATTAAAAAAATCAACATGTTTATTAATATTTTTAATATAATTTTTAATTTTTTTAATTTGAGTATTAATTAACTCAATAAAGTGCTTAAATGATATTTATTATATTATATCATATGATTAACATTTAAAATATATTTTTAAAACTCACCCTTCGGACCCTCTTAATTCTCATCAAACAGCCTTATATCCTTTAAGCAAACAGCCAGATCACCAAATATGCTTACCCTTACTTCATCCTGAAAGGAGAAAATACTCTCCTTGCCATCAAAACAAACTGTAATAGTCTTATCATAATAGTTTACTATCCAGTATTCCCTGACACCCTTTGACAGATATAATTCCTTTTTTATTACGTTATCCATTTTTATCGAAGATGGGCTGACTATTTCGCATATAAAATCAGGAATTGCCACAATATTATTTCCCACCAGCTCGTATTTTTTATCACATACAACAAACAAGTCAGGAACAATAGGCTGTTTAATATCGACTATGTTGATGGGGCTTTTTGGGTCGGACAAGGACAAGTCTGTTTTGTCGGGAAATACTTCACAGCTTTTACCTTCTAAATAACTGAAAATTGTATTGAATATTTTTGAGTAAACCCTTCCATGATTAGGGTGCGGCGACGGGCTCATATACTTTATGCCATTTACCCATTCTACAGTCATATTGCCTTCATAATAATTCAAATCGGGCATAATCACATCCACCTCCGTATCTTTCCTTCATTCCTATTATAGCACAAAAGCGGTTGCATCAAACGGGGACATTCCTTAAACTCACCCCCGGCCCCTCTCTTTTCAAAAGAGGGGAGCGGATTTTTAGGGGACACTCCTTTGAAAAAATGTATCCCTCCGGCTGCAATCCTGATATCCTGCGGCAGAATAGCCTCCCTGATGTTTGCCGTCAAACGTAATAAATCGCCTATCTTAAGATAGGCGATTTATATTCGTCAGCTCACTTCCTGCTAAATCAAGGTTTAAGAAACCAGAGCTTGAGAAATCAGAATCTCAAGAAATGAGGACAGCAGATTGCTTTTTGTAATCAATTCAAATTTAACACCATATTCTCCACGCTCAATTCTGACAACCTGTAAAACTGCCATTTTGTTATGTCTTTCCGGCTGTATCTTTACCGCGTACTCTTTACCGTTGATAATCATGCTTGCAGTGTAGCTCGCTTCTAAAAGCCCTATGTGTGCCCTTTTCACTAAGAATTTATGAAGTTGCTCGTATTGGTGTGCTTTCAGTTGACGTATAACCATAACACGCTTCCTTTCTTTAACATTATCGACATTGCTTGAAAGGGTCTGCGGCGCATGGTATAATATTTACGCTGCATTTGCCTTCGGGCATATGTCGGTTTGGGGAAGTGGCGGTAACTTTGCGAGAGGTCGCCTCTTCCTTTATTTTTTGTTGAGATCATCCTGCACTAAATAAATCCCTTTTCTTACAACTTCCGAGCGGGTAGCATTCATCTTTTTTACACAAGCATCTAAAACTTCTTTCGTTTCTTTATCTACCCGTAAATATATTCTTTCAGATAATGGATTATCAGATGGAGGACGACCCATCTTTTTGTCCGACATTCGCTCACCTCACTTTCTGTCGGCTCAAAACTATAATACTATTTAGCCGACAAAAAGTCAATATTATCTTAATTCTTTAAAAATAAAAAAGAACTCCATTTAGAGCTATTCACACCATGACACGGGGACATTCAAACACTTGTGTTGGTTGTATCTATCAGATAATTATATACTAAAATGATGCCGGAGTAAAATCTCCGGCATCATTTATTTTATGCATCCTTAAAATGAATATCTCAGTAGATCCGCGTTATCACTGCTGCTCCTTCGGGAAATACTGTATCTGACCGTTCAGATACAGCCTCATCAATGCCAGATCCAATGCGTTTATTGCCGCATCCCCGTTCACATCTCCCACCCACAGCTCATCCTCAACAGGAAAAGCTGATATTGCTTCGGTTATATAATCACGCAGGCAATCATAATCCAACTGATCGATATTTCCGTCTCCGTTCACATCTCCTATCCTGAAGGATAATGCATATTCCGCACTTGCCTCGTCCGAATCCTCCGAGCCGCTCTTTAAAGCTATTGCCTTTATGGTCTTTGAAGCATTTAGGGTTATCGGCCCGCTATACAGCGATGAATTCTGTGTTGGGGTTGACCCGTCGGTAGTATACCTGATTTCCGCTCCTTCAGTGGCCGTGCTTATGCTAACGGTCTGGATTGACGTATACGCTCCTCCCTCAGGACTGAAGGTGGGCGCATCCCCTTTTGGTGCTATAATATATGAAGCACTCACAGCATCCGAGTCAACAAACAGAGGTAATGTAGCTATCGCCTTTACTGTCATGCTTTCAGATACATTTACAGGCCCGTTATATACCGGAGAGCTTGAGTCAGGTGCGGATCCGTCTGTAGTATACCTGATAATCGCCTCATCCTCAGGACAATTTATGGTAAGCGTCCGCGCACCCGCATATGTCCCTTCCTCAAGGCTGAAGACAGGTACCGGAAGCTTTTGCTTTGGGAAGTACGGTATGGTCCCCATAACGAATTGTCTTACCAGTTCCCTGTCCGCGGCGGTTATTGCTCCATCGCCGTTCACATCTCCCGCCCAGAGGTCATCCTCAACAGGGAAGTCGTTCAAGGTCCCTGCAACGTATTGTGTTATGGCTGCTAAATCCGAGGCATTAACCCCACCGTCCCCGTCAACATCTCCTATCAGGGAATGTGTGCTGTAGGAAGCACTTGAAATTTGCGAGTCTGGCATACCCTGCTTCATCGCAATAGCTCTGACCATCCTGTTTCCGGATACCGTTAT
The DNA here is from genome assembly GCF_003337415.1 of Anaerobacterium chartisolvens. GTDB lineage: Bacteria > Bacillota > Clostridia > Acetivibrionales > DSM-27016 > Anaerobacterium > Anaerobacterium chartisolvens. The sequence continues at coordinate 24,862 of NZ_QPJT01000028.1, forward strand.
AGGTTCTGTATACAGGGTAGACCATGATTTAGGTGCCGTTCCGTCTGTTGTATACCTTATTTCCGCTCCCGGCGTTGCACAAGTTAACGATACCCTCTGCGCATACTTGTATGTCCCCCCTGCTATATCAAATACGGGCCCCTGCACCTGCGGTGCTATTACATATTCTGCAGTCGTGACATATGAATCGGTCATGCCATTCTTCGTTGCCACAGCCTTGATTGTCATATTTTCCTGCACGGCTATCTGTTCTGTATATACAGGAGAACTGTCCGTAGGCGTTGTCCCATCTGTGGTGTACCTTATTGTGGCCTCACTGTCGGAAGTGCTTATTGTAATAGTCTGAGGCACAGAATATGTTCCGCCTGCCGGACTCATGTAAGGTATTGGCACCATTGGTGATTGTATCGCCACAGGATTGAATTCCAATATATTATGCGTGTTTTCAGGTATAACATATATTTTGCCATTAGCCTGCTGAACACCAAAATCACCTACAGTAACCGGAATGAAGCCTTTTTCTGTCCATATATGGCTTGCAGGGTCATACTCATATACAAGATCTACATATAAGTCTATAAATAAATATATTTTCCCATATATACTTACAGCTCTATAATTAGAAGCAGTATTGGTTTTCTCTATGATGTATTCGGGCATTGTATCTATCACTGACCATATATCGTTTGCTGGGTCATACTTTTCAACAGCCTCCACACAACCTCCAGTACCAGGTTGTTCACCGCTAAATACGTAAATCTGGCCATCTACGGCCACAAGGTCAGGATTAACCCGTAAGTTTTGCATTCCTGCTTTTGTCGCAAATATACCTGCTGAAGGGTCATACTCCAGCAAATGTCGGCTTTGAATCCAGTCGCCAGTTGCTGAGAAGGTATAATCTTGAACAACATAAATTTTACCTCCGCATTCCACTAAGGAGGATGTTCTTATCAGCGTTCCGGGCAAATCCTCTGAAGTATAGCTTTTGGAAGCGATATCATATATTTTGAGCTGATCTGTCTCAAAATAGTGAGAGGTGGGGCTCTGCGCTTCAAGGACATACATTTTGCCGTTATATCCTGCAATCTTTGACATCTCACCTATCCTGGGAAAGTTATCGTCAATAAGAGAGCACGTACCCTGTGCGGGGTCATACTCCAACAGCATGTTCTTAGCGGAATCATCGCCATTTTCTCCTATAATGTAGAGTTTTCCGCCCATGCTTACAATTTCATGTCCTATGTAATTTATGTTATAGCTTATATCCTCCCTGTAAATCCACTGGGTCTCCGAATCAGGCTGTGAGCCAATCTGGTACTGGATGCTCATGGTAACAGAGCTTCCGTCCACTTCTGGGTAGGTGGTTATGGGATATTCGGTTTCGGTTCCTGTAGAGGGTTCTATCAGTTTAAAGCTTTTTACTGTGCCTTTATTTCCATCTTGGTTAACATCCCTGATTGTCACATACCATTTTTTTGTCGTAAGACTTAAATCCTTTCCGTCAATAAGGCTTGTATAGTCAAATACCATCGTCCCGTCACTGCTTTGATTCACTCCGTCAAACGAGCAGTCTCCACTATTTCCATTTAAAAGCATTGACTTATAGGTACTAGTGGAAGCTGACTCATTCACCTCCGAATATCCTATTTCACATTCCAGTTGATTCCTTTTTGAATGGTTAACTGTAATCTGGGCCAATAATGCAGGTGTATTGGATTCCTTAAATGTAACCCAGGTTGCATGATTTCCACCCCATCCTTTAATCCTTCTCCCTTCTGCAGCAGGTGCGGAAGCAACTGCAGATTTCAGGTTTAAAGCATCATAGCAGAACCATACATACCCGCCTGTATTCACAGATTGTCCAGAGAATACTTTAACCTTCCAATCAGTTCCCCATGAGTTGGCTATTTTAAATGCACCCTTTTCTCCCGTGTCCATAGATCCATTACCGTTTATATCAACCCATATATCGTCGTTGTACCCCACTACCGTCATTTCATGCCAGGTATCATAACTCCTGGTATCGACCATATAGCAAGCGGCTTCTCCCACAGCCCCATCATCTAAACCCGACAAATCATTATTTAAGACAGGTTTATACTTCCAATTGAAAATATCGCTTAAAATACATAGTACATAGCCATTGGACAAAAGTCTCTTTATGTCTGTCAGACTGTCATCCTTTTCATATTCCACAGGAGTGTCGGTCCCATCTGCCACCTCTACATATCCAACCTTATCAGCCTTATAATTCAATGCGTTTCTCCATACCTCAGGGTCTGAGGTCCATTCCCTGTAATTTTGAAGATTTGACGGATTGCCTACATATGGTAAATCATCCCATACAGCCACACCCTGCTCAAGAAAAAGCTTATACGCTTCTATATCGTTTATTGCTAAGTTTAGACCTGCATTCAAAAAATTGTACGACCATCTCGGTGAGAACTTGTTTGAGTTATCACTATTATTTTTGGTATTCCATCCTCTGGCCATGGCGTTCATATGTGTCGCCTGATAATACGTGATTGCAAATGCTGTACAAGAGCCCAAACTCTGCTGGTCTCTGATTGGAGGAAAATACGGGAGTTCGGTGCTGTTGTCCACATGGGACTTAAGGTCAGATTGGCTTAATTCGGCAACTGACGAATCAGCAGAAAACATTCTGCTCCCGAATTCCGGTGCCGTCCTATCCGTAATCACCTCATCCCCAATGCCGACGGCCGCTTTCTCAGAAATCTCCTTCAACCCCTTCTGCCTGCGTACCTCATTTGCCCTCTTAAGTCCAATTTTGTTTGGAAGAACCTTTTCGGTCTTCTCCATGTGCTCCTTCATCCACTCAATATCCTCGGCAGTATAAGGCTTCACACCCGTGCGGTACTGCTGCGCACCACCGCCGTCGCCCGGCGCTGCATAAGCAGCCGTGCCTGCCAGACTCGCAATTACGAATAGAAACGTGAATAAGGAAGTGCCAAAAAGCCTCATGTTTTTTTTCTTCATCCCATAACCCCCTATCATATTTTGTTTGTATTTTTAACTATTTTAGTTTTAAAGTTGAAAAATAGTAAAACAACTAAATAAATATTATACTAACCAGTCACATTATTGTCAAATAATGTGACTGGTTAGTGTTGTTTTATTATAAACTATAAGGCCTTATATTGTGCGGCGGCATGTGCTAATTCCTCAAACACATGCTTGTCCAAATATATTGATACGCCTTACATATCATGGTATACCGCGTTTCAAGTAAAGAGGAGTAGCTGATAAGTTATTTTTTGGGACATTAATGTGAAAATAAAGCGGGAACGCCACGGGAGCGGAACGCCACGGGGGGAGGAACGCCACGGGGGGAGGAACGCCACGGGGGGCGTTCCCTACCAATTGCTTTCATGCATTGTCCTGTGTCGGAAAAGTCATGGCTGTTCCTCTAAGAAATCAGAAATCATAGCCCTGTTAAAAGCTTTACCAGAATAACCACCAGTATGGACCCTGAAATAACAAATATAATGTGAATACGAAGATATGAAAGAATTACCGCAGCTATCCCACCCATTAGTCCTACTAGGGGAGACTTCCCGTCAACAGAAAGAATGCCTGGAAAAATAAGCGCTCCCAAGGCAGCATACGGTATGCTCTTTAACCACCTGTTTACCCATCCCGGAAATTTCAAGCGGTCTACAATTAGAACAGGTAAAAATCTCGGAATGTATGTGACAATAGCCATTCCTAATATTATAAGAAATATGCTCACCCTTTACTCTCCCCCCCTTTCAAAAGCTGCTCCTATCAGCCCTCCTAAAAGAGTAGCAAGCACAATAGCCCATCCTCCGCTAATGAATTGCCCAAGGATGGCGTTGATGATCATACTGCTTGCAACAATTATTACTACTCTCGGTGTCTTATGGATGGCCGGCACCAAAAGGCCTATAAACATTGAATAGAGGGAAATAGACATGCTTGCACTAATTGATGCAGGAATGATATCTGCAAAAGCTCCTCCTAATATTGTACCTGCGACCCATGAAGCATATGCCGTAAAAATTACGCCTGCCGCAAAATCCGGACTGCTTTTAAGCCAGGGCTTCTGTTCCTGCTCCATATACATGAGAGAAAATGTTTCATCGGTAATTCCAAAGCATAATAATGATTTCCATTTAGCCGGGACATCTCTAAGATTATTCATAAGTGATGTACTCATAATCAAATGGCGAAAGTTGAGGACTAAAGTCGCCAATACAACTTCAGCCCATCCGCTTCCCCCTGATATCATATTAACGGCCATAAATTGGCTGGCACCTGCAAAGACCATAAACGACATAAACGCTGCTTGAAGCAGAGAAATTCCTGATTGTGAAGAAACTATCCCAAATGTTACCGATATTGGTATGTACCCTATAGCAATAGGAATTGAAGCCATAATACCCGTTGTGAAATTTTCTTTTAAATTCTCTGCTAATTTCATAACATACCTTTCTGCTTTATTATATAATTAGTACATCCCAGATATGTAATCCCGGTATGATAATACTATAATTTTTATAGCTCTGATTCCCCAAATATATCATTCTTTTTAAAAACGAATACATGTGTGCCTGCGTCAAATTGATCTTCACCGATAGTATTATAAACGCGGGAATGATCTATCATAGAAAATCCCGCAGATTTAGCCATTTTACAAAATCTCTCAGGGTATGTTTTTTGCTCTACCTCATAATCAAGTCCCGCAACTAAAGCCTCCAGTTCTAAAAGCTGCAACCGATAGAATGCAACTAACGGATCTGATACTTGAGAAGGCAAGGACAAGCTATGCGCCAGTTTCAACAGATTCCTACAAATATAGGATGATTTGTCAACTTGTTTAGTATAAGCATAAAATATGGCAATTGGTATATAATTTCTAAACCATTCGATTAATAATTTTTCATCAGATAATAGAGCCACCGTTGTTCTTTCAGTAGCTTCAAATAGTATAGGGAGTAAATATGAAAGATGGTGCAAAATTAAATTATTCTTTCTATCATTGCAATCTTTAAAAGGAGAAATAAACTCATCTGCAACAAGTAGTATCCCATTTTGCTCTAACACATTCCAACATTTTTGAAAAAAGAAATATGTATTAAAATGATGTGATGCTCCAGTAGACATAATTACAGGAACCCTATTCTCCACCTGCATCTCCAGAAAATCTATTTTTTCACAATTAACCCGTCTATCTCCTTTTATGTTCTCCCGTAGATATTCAAACGCTGCTTCACTCGGCTCAATAGCTTGAACTTTAAGATTAGGGAGCATCTCAAGCATCATAATCAAGGGAATCCCCGGTCCTGTACCAACATCAATACATCGTATTTCGTCTCCGGCTTCAGCACCAATATACTTGTTAAGGTAGTAAGCTAAAGCCACGCATTGCCTAGCATACGCAGGATGGACTATTTCAAAGAAATTATACGAGTAAACATCAATCCTATCTTCAAACATCATTTTTATGTTTTTTAAGGCTTTATTATCACTCTTTCTGCTTTCTTCAATTTTCTCATGGCCCGACACCACAATTTTTTTAGGAACCGTTACATTTGCATTTCGGCACAGTAACTCAGAAGCTAAGGTACTTGTAATTAGTGCATCTCCGTTTGCCAATTCTTTCAAAAACATAATAAAATTGTCCGACAATTTTTCATCGCTTATTGACTGAATCATCCTATACAATAATAATGATCTTTTAAACATTGACTCTTCAGTATATTCATTAATAAATTCATTTTCTTCCTGTTGATTCAGTCCTCCTCTTTTCATGGTTGAATGTCCGTATTCTTTAGAAAAGGAAATCATCGAAACAACCCTATTCTCTTTTATAACAAAATCAATAATATTCCATCTAAATAAACTATTATAAATAACATTATCTCTACATGCTAAAATGAACTCTTTGATTTTGTGAGTAGTCCAATACTTATGCGAAAAATTAATCCTCTCTGCCAGCGATCCATTTGCTACTTGAATCCATGACTGCTCAATTATGAATTCAACATGTGATGCATCTTTTTCATCTAGGCTTACTACATTAGTCATATCCTCTAATTTATTAATGGAATCAACATAATTTATAGCCATCATGCTACCTCTTAATATATATTTCTTATTGTATTATTTGAAAACTTATAAAAATAATACCATTTAATTCTTAATTTTGTCAATATGCATATATATGTCAAGCAAAATTCGCTAGTCTAACAGCAAGCTTGTTTGAAATGTGCCGTTAAAGTCTTGTAAATAAAAGATTTCAGCATTTGAATTTCACGCAGATTTACATGAGGGAAAAATTATTTTTTAAAGCTTAACTTTTATGATTTTGCGTTATGATTTTATCATAAAAACAAAAGCCCGCTAACCCTTTAGTTTCAAAGGCCAGAGGCTTGTTTTATCTCTTTTCTGTGCCAAACGGAGGACATTAAGAAGCGTTTGATTTATCTCTCATCCTGTTATCCGTGGCCATGCGAAGCAGCTTGTAAGCAGTTGCCGCAACCGGCACACCAAACAGCATTCCCACTATGCCATAAAACCCGCCGCCTATGACAACGGCGGCAAATACCCATACACCGGGAAGTCCGATGGATGTTCCCACCACCTTGGGGTAGATAAGATTCCCCTCTAATTGCTGAAGCACACTGATGAACACAATAAACAGGAGAGCTTTTACAGGGTCTATCGGTAAAATCAACAGCACTCCGACTGCCGCACCAAGATATGCCCCTAAAATCGGGATCAGCGATGTCACTCCCACAAAAACACCCACCGATGTGGCATATGGAAGCCCAAAAATCCACATACCAAGTATGCACAGGGTACCCAGCACTAAAGCCTCAGTGAACTGTCCCACAATAAAGCTTGAAAAGCTTTCATTGGCAACAGACAGCATGGTATTGAGCTTCATGGAGATCTCTTTCTTTATAAATGCCGATTGAAGCCTGTTTGCCTGCTTAAGCAGCTTTTCCTTCCCCAAAAGCAAATATACCGAAAAAGCTAATGTAATAAGCAGGTTAAAGATGCCGGAGGTCAGCATTGTAATCAAGCTTAAGGACGAACCGACAATACCATTGATGCCCTTCGTAGCGTATACCATGGTGCTGCTTAAAATACTGTCCCAATTGAAATTGCTTTTATTCAGCCAGTCCGCAACTGTCGGCCACTGATCCTCGCGTGAATCCACCCATTGCTTTATCTGTTCAAAATAGTCTGGGAGTGTTGCGGCCAGAGTTCTGAGAGTATCAATCACCTTTGGTAGCACAAGGTCTATCACTGCCGCAATTGCCAGAATAATCAGTATAAAGGATAAAAGCAGGCATATCGGCTTGCGAATTTTATTAATCCACTTCTTTTTTGTATTCGGGAAAAAGTGTTTTTCAAGAAATTTCATTGGAATGTTAATGATATATGCAATGATGAAGCCCAGAAAAAGCGGGGATACGATACCCCACAGGCTCCTTAATGCCTGCATGGCCTGACCGAAATAAACAATTAAAAGAATCAGTGCCGTTACCAGCAGTACTCCTTTTATAACTCGTTTTTCCCACAGCTTATTTTCCATAATAAGTCCTCCTAATCTTATTTATTATTATTCAAAAGCTAAAGTAAAAAATGCAAAAAAACACAGACCGATATAAAAAGCTCGGCTTGTGTTCGTCTACATAACTGTCTTATCTATTTTGCATCGTCGAGGAGGCGCACTGCTGTCTTCGTTATCTTCCATAATTATCGAAAAACCTCCTTCATAAATTGTAAGATACTATATCATATGATAGTCATAATGTCAAATTCAGCAAAGGGCAGCCAGCTCGAACCAGACGGGGACACTCCTCAAAAAAGCGAGTAATTTCCAAGGGAAACACACCGACCAAGGATAATCTATTGATATGTGGAAATATATGAAATATAATTTAAACAGGCTTTGGCTGAGGCATTAAAAATAAAGGAGATTGATGTTAATGAATAAACTTAAACGTTTTATAATTATGTTCAGAAAATACAGATATTTAATTTTATTTTTTATAGTAATTATTCTAATTGGCAGTGTTGCATATCAGACTTATAAATCAAATAAAGTTACCGACAAAGAATTATACTTTCTTAATACATTAGTATCTTTATGTGGATACAAAAATGATGTAATAAATGTACCGTATCCATTTTTGATTCACGATGGCTATAATTTAAAAAATGATATATCTGCTGTTCAAATAATTGAAGAAGGCGGCCTTTCTCTTACTAATTGGCAGTTAAATGATGGAACCACTTATAAAAAATATGAATTGAGTAATATAGGCTTAGACATAAAGATCGGAAATGAGGGCATAGCAAGACTAAAAGGAATAAGGGTAATATTTAAAAATGGAAATAAAAAAGAATACTATTTTCAAGATAACACCATATTAGGGCTAAACAATGATATAGAGGTTTTAAAAGTTGCTAATCAGGAAACTTATTTATCGCCAGATTCGCACACGACTTTTGATTTTAAGAATTCTTCCAATGATACAATTACATTAAACAAAATTAGCTTTGTGGAAGAAAATAATATTGGAGTCAGCAATTTGTTGCAAATTAAAACTTCAGGAGGAAGCTTTGATAAAATAGAGGGATTAGTAGTAAAACCAGAAGAAGTACTTGATGTTAAAATGGAAACTACGGTTGCAGACAGATATGATTTATATTTAGTCAGGCCTTTTGTGGAATTTTCTGTTAATGGAAAAATTCATATTAATACGATTACAAATGGTACGCTGCATGGCCTTCCGATTTCTGATAGCAAGATGGAAGAGATCTATAATCGGCTAATAATAAATAAGTAAACTTATTTTATAAAAGCAGAACACATGTAACAAATAAAGTTGACAAAGCCCATCAGGCAGCCATACAAAAAACCTATAAATCGGGGCTTTAACATATTATCTGCCTTGAACCCGCCACATTTTTTCTCCCATGGGTCTACTGGCTTAAAAGATGAATTTGCCTTTTCTTAAAAGCTAATTACTCCTTTACATGACTTAGGCATACATACAAGGGCTGCAGTAATTTTTTCGTTCATGCTGCAGTCCTTGCCCCACTTTTATCATGTTCCAGCTTCTAGTCAAAAACATCTACACCGTGAATGGGAACTATTCCCAGTACTTCTTCTCTCGCTTTTCTCACGATTTCACGATCCGCAGTAATAATCCCTTGATAAATTCGATCATGCGTATCATCCAAGATACCTGCTTCTATTCCTGCATCTCTCATGCGATGTGCTCGAGTGCTGAGCAGTTTAGTAATATGCCGGCGAATAAGCTGGTGTACTATATAATAAATATCATTATACAATTTATTATGGCTCATTTTTACTACATGATAATGAAATGCAAAATCTGCATCTACCAATCTCTCAAGGCGTTCCTCATTATCTATATCCTTATTATACTCTTTAAAAATATCATGGTACTGCTCAAGTGCCACTTTCAGTTCGTCTTTTTCTTCCTGTGATGCGTATAGTATCGCAAGATTCATACATTCGCCTTCCAGAAGATTTCTAAGCTGCTGTACCTCATTATATTTGGTATCGTCATCATAAAAAACAGCAATCTCACTTAAAAATGGTCGCAGAGAAAAAGGTCGAACAAAAGAGCCTTCCCCCACACGTGTTTCAATAATACCCAGTGTGCTAAGCTTTTGCAAGGCCATTCGCACACTCAGGCGATTAACCCCGAATATTTCTGAAAACTCCGCTTCCGTGGGCAGCTTGTCTCCTGGATTCCATACACCGTCAGCTATATCCTTCTTGACAAGTGAACATATTTGATCAACAACTGAGACCCTGCTTATTTTCGGTTTTCCTACCAACCGCTTAATTTTTTTATCTTCCATTTTGCATTTACCACCTAGCACAATATAATTGCAGACAAACATTGAATTCATCTACTGTAGTTACCAAATCTTATCACTTCTCTCAGCGAAAAGTTTACTCAGAGTTCAGAGTATTAATCTATAAGATTACATTTATTCTCACGATTTAAGTTTCTGTATATCAATAAATATCCTTGCTTGTTTGCTCAATATCTTATTAAGCCCTGTGGTAAAGTCTCTCATACATAATAGTACTGAAAAATATCTATTTACCTACAGAAAAATAACGTATATCCTTTTTTATTATACGAAACCAAGTATTATTTGTCACCCCCCTTAATTCTGTCTACTTCATCAGTATTGTTATATTTTGTATTAACAGAAATTTTAGTTATAACAAAACAGTTCAGCAAAGCTCAATGCCGCGCTGAACCGTTATGTTTATCTCGACCTTGCGAAAGCTCCCCAATACCTGAGCTAGTTGGTATTAATAAAAACTTAGTGATAATCAAATGGCATGAGTTATGCTGTTGTGCAGCAATATAGCAGCATTTATGTGTCACTTACGTAATATCTCTACTTAATGGTCGTTTTTTCAATATATTGCTCAAAGCAGAGGTCAGAAAGCTCATTTCCGATTCCTGGCGTCTCAGGTACATCGAAATAACCATTCACCGGCTGCAAGTCATATTTCCCAAAATTCTTATTATACTGGTGCAGATTGAACACATGGTGCTCATGGATGCAAAAGTTTGGGATAACTGCTTCCAGATGCAATGCCACGGCAGTAGAAATTGGGCTTGCACAAACATGTGCCTGAACCGCTACATCATAAACATGCGCCATATCACAAATCTTTTTAGCCTCAGTCACGCCGCCGCAGTTCCCGATGTCGGGCTGAATGAGCTGAACCGACTGGTTTTCAAAATAGGGCGCAAACTCCCAGCGGGAATATATGCGTTCACCGTGAGCAATAGGCATCTGCAGCTTATCACAAATGAATTTAGTGGTTTTAGGGGTAGGAGTATTTGGCTCTTCAAAAAAGAAAATTTTATACTTCTGCGCCATCAACCCGAGCTGAACGGCAGAGTTGGTATCAAGAAAAGAGTGATTTTCCATGATAATATCTACATTTGGGCCAATTGCCTCTCGCACAGCAGAAAGGCGCTCTTCAATCAGGTTAACATAATAGGGCTTTAATAGTGTTACCGACTCCAAATCATTCTGGAACCGTTCTCCCTCCTTGTTAAACATAAAGAAATCAATTTTGATGGAATCGTATCCTTCCGAAACAGCTTTTTTAGCATTAGCCACATAATCCTCGGTTTTTGCAGCTATTTCATAGTGATCGCTCCAGCCGAACTGCAATTGGCTGGCGTAAGTACGAAGTTTATCTCGTTTTTTACCGCCAAGCAGCTTATATAGCGGAACTCCAAAATATTTGGCTTTGATATCCCAAAGTGCAATATCCAAAGCACTGATGCCAGAGAAAACTATTGCCCCCCCGTTTTGACCCCAGAATGTATTTCGGTACATAATGTCCCAGATAACCTCATTATCCAGCGGATCCATACCTATAATCATTTTGCCCAAGTCTTTAATCATTCCGTAAGCCGCAGGCGCGCCCACAGCATACGCGATGGCGGCCTCACCATCCCCATAGATACCCTCATCGGTATAGATACGGCAGACAATAGGACGCCATGATGGATTACCCTCCCCTTCCAACAACATAACATCAATTTTTGTAATTTTCATAATAAATTCTTCCCTTCTAATTTTATAAAGATGTAATAACGTTAACGATTAATTTTTATGCACAAATAAAACATTGCATCGTTTAATCGTTATCGAGTTGTTCGCTAACTAAATTATAACTTAACTCTAATATCTTGTCAATTAACTATTATTATTATAATTATTTATTGTCAGTAAACGTATAGTTTTTTACGACATCTGCAGAAGATACCACTGTGTCTTTTGTGTAAAAGCCTAGTAATTCAAGTCTTAAATTTTACGTGCAAAACCTGCACTATCAGTCAGTATAATTATCTCGTGTTATCATCAGGTGAAAATTTCAGGCCTGGAAAACGAATGGTTACCTTTGTTCCTATGCCTAACTTACTTTCTATTTGAACTCCATACTTCTCTCCATAATATATTTTTAGTCGTCTGTCCACATTATTTACACCCACATGCGTATGCTCATCTTCAAGAGTAGCAAAATTATTTTCAAGAATTTCTTTCATACGATCCGGATGAATTCCGGCACCATCGTCACTGACTGTGAACTCAACTATGTCGCTTATTAAGCTTCCACGAATCTCAATATGTCCGCCGCTGGCTTTATTTAAAATACCATGCACTATTGAATTTTCTATTATTGGTTGAAGTATAAGCTTGGGAATATAGAGTTCATAGAGCTCTTCATCAATATCCATAGAAACTGATAATTTATCATCATACCGATACTTCTGTATACTGATGTAATTGCTTACCGACTTAAGCTCATCACAAATTTTAATAAAATCGGAACCTCCTATCGTTAGTCGCATAAGCTCTCCCATTGCCTTAGCCACTACCCCTATTTCTGTCACGCCATTTATTCTTGCCATCCAGTTGATTGTTTCCAGTGTATTATAAAAAAAATGAGGGTTAATCTGCATACGCAGAGACTTAAGCTCTGCCTGCTGCTTTAAAAGCGTTTCATCATATACTCTCCGGATAAGCTCATTGATATTTTGAACCATTTTATTAAAATCCCTACTGAGCTGCCCTATTTCATCCTGTGATTCGACACTGCAGTTTACAGACATGTCTCCTTCCCCAAACTGCTTCATGGCCACTTTAAGCTTTTTTATAGGTCTTGATATCCTATTGGTTATAAAAATAGCTGCAAAAATCGCTATAATGACTACGCAAAGACCTATGATTATAATAGCAAACCTCACTAGCAACAGTGTCTGGCTGTATTTAATAGCCGGAATTATGGAAACAATATACCAGGATTGCTCCTCCAAATACAGATAAGCCACATAGCTTTCCTCATTGTTAATCTTACGGGAAAAAAAACCTCTATTATTACCATTGAATATTTCTTTGGTGTATTCCTGTTTTATCTTCGTATTCAACAAAGATTTATCGTTATGGGAAATTATTATCCCATCTCGGTTCATTATGAACATTTCCCCTGAATTTAAAAACTCCATTTGAGAAAAAATATTGTTGATATAGCTTTCCTTGACATAGAAGTTGATATAACCCAAAGGCTTCTGGGTTCTCAGGCTGTTTACTGCCGCAGATATTGCAAAGGTCCTCGTTTCAGGATCGGTAGCCACCCAGAGTTTGCTGCCCTTAGCTTCGTATATTTCCTTTTTGCCTGTTCGGTTCAGGAAGTGCTCCTCCAAGGTTTTATTTATCTCAAATACCTTACCAGAATCAGAAATCAGCTCCACTGCCTCAATCTCATCATTGTAGAGAACAGAGTGATAAATGGTATTCTGGATGTTTTCTCTGGTTTGAATCTCTTTCAGGCCTTCTTCATTGTCTTTAGCATGAGTAATGGAGGTCTGTAGTACTGAATTTATCTGAAGATAGAACACAATATCAGATATGTTCTTAAGACTCATTTCAATATTCTTTCCTGTCTGCAGAAGAATATCTTCTACATAATTGCGGGTTTCTCTTTCAACAACATCCCCCGCAACCTGAAAAGATCCGTATCCTACAAGAAATACAGACAGCACAACCAGGGTCGTCATGCTAATAACAAACTTACCGCTAATGCTCTTCCTAAATATTCTATTAATATAATAATTCAATTTTCTCATAGCCTAACATTCAATCCATTTTTTTAATTTATCAAAAACATCCTGCTTAATATCCTCATTATTTAAATTTCTGAATTCTCTAGGAGTGAGGTTAAATATTTTTTTAAACACCTGGCTGAAATACCTTTGGTCGTTTATCCCCACAGACTCCGATATCTGCGCCATGCTGAAGCCGGTGTTCCTCAGGAGCTCCGCCGCCTTTATCATACGCATGGCAGTAATGATTTCAAGGAAAGTATAGCCAGTACTCCTTTTTAGAATTCGGCTTATATAAATAGAATTCAAATGTATCTCTTCAGACAGGGTTATAAGTGAAATATCATTCATGTAGTTGCTTTCTATATATTTAACTATTTTTTCCACCACCCCCTCAGAGTTCTGTAAATTCGAGACTTCTTCACAGCTCCTCATTTCCTGTTTTCCAGCTATCTTGTGTACTTTCAGCTCCGTCTTCATCATATGCAGCGATGCTCTCTCGCTGCGTTCCTTAAGTATTCGCGCCATAGCTCTTTTAACACAATCGAAGATCTCTTCAGGTGATGTAGGTTTTAGTATATAATCAAATACCCCTATGGACAGTGCTGCTTTTGCATACTGGAAATCACTATAGCCGCTCAGGAAGATCACCATGCAATCAGAGTTTTCTCCAAGGAGCTCACGGGCCAGGCTAATGCCGTCCATAGTCGGCATACTGATGTCGGACAGCACAATATCGGGTTTTACCTGTCTGGCTATTTCCAGCGCTTCATTTCCATTCTGAACAGCTCCGCACAGCGTTATCTCTATTGACTTCCAGTCCAATGACAAAAGCCCTTTTCTTATCATAAGATCGTCATCAACGATTAAAAGCTTCATCAACACACTTCCCCTATTTATTTTGTGATTGTAGTCAGGAAATATATCTTCTAACGCAATAGATTAAGAATAACTTTATATAACAATTATACCTCCTTTCTGATTAGTACTGCAAGGGCATCACACGGATACTTAATTAACAATATATTACACCACAACTACTTTGGAAGATTTTAAAGCACACAGTTGCAGTATAAAAGCTGACCTGAAAAAAAGCTTTGTCACTTCATGGGCTTATCAATAAAAAATTACCTAAAACCAAGTGTTTTCAATGATTTTAGGTGATTTTAAGTGATTTTATAATTTTTGTATATTAGTTTATTTGAAATTATCTTGTTTTATACCGTCACCGTGCCTTGCATCAGCCTTTAACAGCTCCTGCAGTCATACCGTCCATGATCTTATTATGAAGGAATATATAGGCAACAATGGTAGGTATGATAGTAAATATAACAGCAGCAATCATTCCTGAGTAATCTGTGCTATAAAGGTCACTGAATGCAGTAAGACCTACAGGAAGAGGCATCATATTTATATCGGACAAAAATATCTGTGGAAACAAAAGGTCATTCCAGATATTAATAAAATTTATTACCGTAACGGTTACGATAGAAGAAATACTGATTGGAATTATAATCCTGAAGAAAACTCCAATAATACTGCATCCATCAATAATGGCAGCCTCCTCCATTTCCTTTAGTATGCTAGAGAAAAACCCCGACAGAATAAAGATTGATATGGGAAGCGCAAAAGCAATGTGAGGTATGATGATAGCCGGATATTTATTAATAATACCCATTTTATTAAACATATTAAACAGGGGTACGATAGCCGAATAGGAAGGAATACTCATACCTATAAGGAACAAAAAGTACAATAAACGGGACATCCTCCACTTCATCCTGACAATACCATATGAAGCCATGCAGCTAAGCAGTACAGCTACAAACACAGATACCACTGTGATAAAAACGGAATTGAGAAAATTAATTCCAACATTTCCTACTACAATGGCTCTTTCATAGTTTACAAAGGAAATGACTTTCGGCAACCCCCATGGGTTGGTGAAAATTTCACTATTATCCTTAAAAGAATTTAAAAGCAGCCAGATGATAGGATATATGCATAGTATGGAAAATATAATAAGTATTATAAATGTAAGCTTTGTACCTATTGAGGTTTTGTTTTTTTTCACGTTCTTCTCCTTTACCAAAGAGTATTAATATTCGTAATCCTCGGTCTTTGCGAAATAATTCACTCCCCAAATAACTAAAAGGCATAGAACTAGAAGGATTATTCCTATGGCGCTAGCATAGCCGAATTTCATCGTTCTGAATCCCTGATAAAACATATAAGTAGACATAACTTCGCTGGCATGGTTAGGACCGCCCTTGGTCATAACAGCAACCAAATCGTAATACTTTATTGAACCGGTAATAATTAGAATGGCATCAATCTTAAGTATATGTCTGATAAGGGGAAAGGTTATGCCCCTGAACTGCTGCCAGTTGGTGGCTCCTTCTAAGGAGGCGCTCTCATAAAGGCTTTCTGGGATAGACTTCATTGCAGCCAGCTGAATAACCATATGGTAACCGACAAACCGCCACATAATTACAAATATCAATGCATACATTACGGTTTTTTCATCATTCAGCCATGCCATTTTTAGATTGCCAAGATTAATAATGTCAAGAATTTTATTCACTATGCCGAATTCGGAGTTATATACAAAGTTAAACATCATACCTACAGCAACACCGCATATGACTGTAGGAAGAAAAAACACGTACTGAAAAAACTTGCTGCCCTTTATTTTTTGGAAAAGAGCATTTGCAAAAAAGAGAGCAAGCGGCAAATGTGCCAGCAGCGAACCAATCATCAAAAAGATGTTGTTTTTAAAGGCCATTACAAAAAACTGATCATTATACAAATTGATATAGTTTGTTATCCCAATGAAGGCTGAATTTCCCATGAGGTTTGTTCTGAAAAAGCTGAGATACACGTTGTAGCCAATTGGAAAAAGCACAAATATCAGATAAAAAACAAATGCCGGTAGAACAAATATAGCAATATATTTTTTGTTGCCCAAAACTTTATTCATTGCTTCACTCCTTGATTTTTTGCGAGACTGCCGCTATACACCATATGTATTGGAAATTCAATCCAAAGTATATAGCCGACGCGGCAGTACCGCATTTATACTAATTTGTTATCTATTCTCATTGTCTTCGGCAAATTTCTGCAGCTTCTTCATCTGCTCCGCAGGGTTTTTCCCTCCTGCAATGGCTACTGATGCATTATTGAATTCAGT
The DNA here is from genome assembly GCF_003337415.1 of Anaerobacterium chartisolvens. GTDB lineage: Bacteria > Bacillota > Clostridia > Acetivibrionales > DSM-27016 > Anaerobacterium > Anaerobacterium chartisolvens. The sequence goes on from NZ_QPJT01000028.1 coordinate 41,731, forward strand.
ACCCTCTCCTGCCCCAAAAATTCTGTCAAACCAAGGAGTGAGAACCTTTATATCGCTTGTAGCATTAATGAACTTAATCGCCAAAGGATCCATTTTTGTCTCATCCAGATTCTGCTTTGTAACAATAAACTGCTTAGCGGTGTATGCAATGTTCTCTTGCATATCTTTGTCAGAAAAAGTTTTCATAAGTGCGGCAGCGGCCGGGATATCCTTTGCCTTCATGCTTATTGCAAAGGTATTGCCTATCGAGCCTACATTGATTGCACCGTTTTCAGGCTTTACAGGAGGAAGCATGAAGAAATCCAGATTCTTTCCGACAGGAGAATCTTGTGCCGTCAAAGCTTCAAAATCTGATGATATAGTATAGAACATAGCTGCTTTTTCATTTTTAAATTGATCGCGGCCCTCATCCTGGGACATTCCCAGAAAGCCCTTTTGGAAGGCATCTTTTTTTACAAGTTCAGAGAATATAGTAGCGGCCTCAATAAACCGTGGATCGTCCCATTTTGCAGTGCCGTTACAGATTTCATTGTACAGGGCATCCCCTCCAACACCATTTGCCAACTGCTGCATTAATTCTCCGGCTAACCAAGCCCTCTGCGATGGAAGACTGACAGGAATAATGTTTTTCTTTTTAAAGGCATCAACATGCTCAAGGAACTCATCATAAGTTTTTGGAGCACCGGCTATTCCCGCCTCATTGAATAGCTTTTTATTATAAAACATAACACTAAGCTGCTTTGTCAAAGGAATCCCATAGATTTTACCGTCAAAACTCAACGGTTTAAATACACCGTCCTGAAACCTATTCTTCCATTCAGCGTCCTTTTCTAGTTCATCGCCTATGGGGTATACCTTGCCGCCCTCCACAAAGGGCTTCATGAAGCCAGCCTCATAGGTGTAGAAGATATCTGGCTGAGAATTAGATGCCATTAGGGTTGTGAGCTTTGTTTTATACTGCTCAACCTCATACTTCTCCATCTGAATTTCTACATTAAATTTGTTATCAGGGTCATAGGTTTTAATCTTATTATCGATCATCTCCAGAATTGCTTTACTTCTCGGGTCGGAAACTGCAGCCAAGACCATCTTCTTTTTTTCAGCCGAAGCTGACTGACCGGACGGATTATTTTGTTCATTTTGCTTACCACATCCCACAAGCAGCAAGCTTGCAGCTAAAACTACAGCAACAGGTACAGTAAAAATTCTCTTCATTTAAAATAACCTCCTTTTATTTTGCGAAACTTGACTAGCTTGTGTACATTATAAATTTAAAATACAGCAATATATACAACAATATTAAACCAAAATGTTTAAAAAACAAACTTCTCTATCAAAAAAGGGGGTTACGTTGAAAAAGTTGGTTATTTAAACATTTTAGTCCGGTTTATATGTATTAATTATATTTTATGTAAAGGTAAAATAATAATTATATATTTATAAGTTCTCGGAATTAGAAAAATCTAATTCCAATACGGATTGAATTTTGAATATCAGCAGTTTCATAAGTAAGAAAAAGCTTTTTGCATAGCAAATAGACATTGCGCCAGCTATGTTTTAAAAGGGATGGAATGCTTTGAAAAACAAGGCTTATAAATTCCGAAAATATATTTATTTTTAAAGGAGGATTATGTATATGAAATTCGGTGTTGATTACTATCCTGAGCATTGGCCTGAAGAAAGGTGGACTATTGACGCAAAGCTTATGAGGGAAGCTGGAATAGAAGTTGTTCGGCTGGCAGAGTTTTCTTGGGCAAAAATGGAGCCTCAAGAAGGTACCTACGACTTTAAATGGCTCGACAAAGCTATCACTGTTCTAAGCAAGGAAAAAATCAAGACAGTTTTAGGTACTCCCACACCTACCCCACCCATCTGGATCATTGAAAAGAATCCTGAGATTTTACCTGTAAACCAGGAAGGAGTAAGGCTGAGCTTTGGAGGACGGCATCACAACTGTCAATCCAACCATGTATATAGAAATCATATTAAACGGTTTGTTACCTGCATGGCAAAACATTTCAGCAATAATCCTGATGTTGTGGGCTGGCAAATTGACAATGAGTTTGGAAACAGCCATCAGCAGCTATGCATGTGTGACTCTTGCCGTACTGCCTTTCATCAATGGCTTCAAAACAAATACGAAACAATAGATAATTTAAATAATGCATGGGGAAGTATTTTTTGGAGCCAGAGCTACTCAAATTTTGCTCAGATTCCGGTACCCCTGCGAACCCCAAATTCCCATAATCCTTCTCTTCTTCTTGATTGGAAGAGATTTGCATCTGACCTCATTGTAGATTTTCAGAAGTATCAGTTAGACATAATACGTAAAGAGTGTCCCAATCACTTTATTACTCATAACTTTATGGGCTTTTATGATAAGACAAACTATTTTGATCTGGCAAAAGACCTGGATTTTATTTCACATGACCAATATCCCATGTATTTTAGAAAGGGCATAGAAATTCTTTCTCATCCCTATAGCCTAGCCGCCACTCTTGATTTAATGAGAGGAATGAAGCAAAAACCATTTTGGATAATGGAGCAGCAGGCAGGCCCCTCCGGCTGGGAAACACTGAGTCCTACTCCCAGACCGGGCCAACTGGCACTCTGGACATATCAGTCCGTTGCCCACGGAGCGGATACAATCGTGTATTTCCGCTGGAGATCATGCCTGTTTGGTACAGAGGAATACTGGCATGGCATTCTTCCCCATCATGGACAACCAGAAAGGCGTTATGAGGAAATCAAACAAACTATTCAGGAATTAGGCCCTGCTATGGATAATTTTAAAGGGGGAATGCCTGATTCTGATGTGGGAATATTGTTCAGCTATGATCAGGATTGGGCGTTTCAAATTCAGCCCCATCATTTTGAGCTCAATTATATAGACCACTTATTAAAATATTACAAAGCATTCTATGAGGCAAATATACCCGTTGACATGTTATCCGATGAGCAAGATTTTATGAAGTATAAGCTTTTGGTCGTCCCCCTTCTAATGCTTACCAAGGCTGATCTCACTTCAAAGCTCGAAAAATATGTGGCTGAAGGCGGGCATTTAATACTGACTATGCGTTCAGGAGTTAAAAACTGGAACAACACAGTGATACCAAAGATACTTCCCGGCGATTTATCTCCTATAGTGGGGATAAAAATTCCGGAATATGATTGTCTGAATGATGTTTCCCAAAGTATACGCTGGTCCTCCCCCGGACTTTTTGATAAAGTGGAGCAAGTAAGTAAATGGGCTGATATTATAACTCTTGAAGGGGCAGAAGCACTGGCCTTTTATGCTGAAGATTATTACAAGGACACACCGGCAATTACCCAAAACACTTATAAGCAAGGAATTGCATATTATGTGGGGACAGAGCTGGGAACCGATATCATGAAGGAATTTGTATACTATGCTGTCAGCAGGTTAAATATACGACCGATACTTGAGGCTCCTCAAGGAGTTGAAGTATCGCGCAGAAATGTAAAACATGGAAAATACATCTTTGTTCTAAACCATAACCCTAAGCCTGAAGTTTTTGATATACCTTCGGACTGGCAACCGATAATAGGTCAAAAGCTTATGACAGGCAGTAAAATTAATATGCCTCCTTATGGCACTGCAATATTCAAAACTGAATAAATAAAATTTGAAATATGATGGGGACATTTCTCAAAAAGATGTGCTGCTTTGTTGAGAAATGTCCCCCGTTTTTTCCGTTTTTCAAAAATGTTTTGATTTGTTTAACGGCTTCATTAATAATAAAGCTATTACCGATATAAAGCCGCCCAATGCCCCCAATATAAACCACCCCGCGACATTCCTGTTTTTTTGACTAGCCAAAATTGCGCATACTATCGCGCAAAGCACCCAGATTAATATAAATTCCATATGTATTTCCCCCTCAAGCGACAATAGCAGGAAGCGATATGAACTGCTTAAAATCAGTCTAGCATACCAATAAAATCTTTACTAGAATGATAAATATCACCATTACGCATTACATTTGTAACTGGTTTAAAAAACGGGGACATTCCTCAACAAATCAGTAATTCCCTAACGGAAATTTGTTGGCTTGTTGAGAAATGTCCCCGTCTCAAAATTTCTCCTAAACGGAATAAGGCAATTCCGGTATAATACCCAGCAGGTATTGCTTAAAAACAGCGAAATCACGGGAATCAATCACACCGTCACTGTTCAGATCCCCTGCCTTTAGATCATCCTCCACTGGGAAATCCTCAATAGACCCGAGAAGGTACATCTTCATCAAGGCATAATCCGTTGCGTTGACGCTGCCGTCTCCGTTAAGATCTCCCGTAAGGACAGGAGTTATATCCTCTTTGGTAAATTTGAACCAGTTGAGATTAAACAAGTATCCGCTTCCTCCCGTATATTTCAGATATAGGTCATGCTCCCCGCTTGCCCCGCCGATATCGCACTTTACATCAGTCCAAGCCTGCCAGCCGCCGGTTGCGGCGACCGCACAGTTCCCCACTGCGGGGCCTGTAACACCGTCAAGCCTGATCTCTATATTTCCTCCGCTGGCCGCACTCGCCACTCTTGCCTCAAAGCCTATGGCTCCTGTGCCGAAATCAATCTTTTTGTAAACAGTATAATCTCCGTTTTCGATATATCCTATGTTCTCCCCTCCCTCGCTACAGGTTTCAGTCTGGACCCCCGACTGGCTGTTGAAGCTTTCAGCTTCGATTTGTGTAAAGGCCGAGCGCGGGTCCTGAGTGGGAGTTCCCATTCCAGAAGGTGTCTCCGGCCTTTCGTTCCATACTGAGCTTTCTCCGTTTGCATTGACTGCCGTTACCGCAAAGTAGTATTCGGTTCCTCCGGAAAGTCCCGTAACGGTGTAAGGGCTGGAGGTAACCCCGTTGATGGTATCGGTATAAACGCCTGGCTCGGTTCCGTATTTGATATTGTATGAGGTTGCACCGTTGGAGGATCTGAACCAAAGCTTTACGCTCCCGTCACCGGGCTGATGGGCATAAAGCAATGGCGCGCATACCCTGTTCTCCGTCGTGAATGACCATATCCCGCTGGAGGATGGCGTAGAGTATGCCAGATCCTTTGTATATGCCGTTACTCTCCAGTAGTATTTGGTATTAGGATTCAAAAGGTTGGGCTCAACGGTATATTTATTGTAAATCATCCTGTCCCTCACAATGACGGGGTTGGACATATCGGCCCTTGCAGATACCTCCAGCTTGTAGAAGAACGCGTTCTTTGAAGGTGTCCATGAGAGCACCGCCCTGCTATCCACTCCCTCTGCACCGTTTGCGGGAGCTGAGAGTCCAAAGCCTGTGGGAGCATTTCCCTGAGCCTTTGTGGTAAAGCACTGTATCGGCCCGTTTATCGGCCTTTCGCCGCTTGTGTTTACGGCGTATACCCTCCAGTAGTAGGTGGTATTATATGCCAGTGGAGTTGTTGGAGTATAAGTCGATGCCGTATTGGGACCAAACTCATTTGTCCCCGTTATGGCAGTGATTCCGCTCTGATTGATTACAGGCGACGAAAGGTCGCTGTTTTTGGAAACCACCAGACGGTATGAGCTTGCGTTGTAGGCCCTTGACCACAAAAATCTCGGCGTAACCGATTCATTCGGCGCATTCAGGGACGGCAGATATGGGCCGAACTGTCCCGGCACGCCGGTATTTTCGCTGACTATAAAAGAATAAACCGCATCGTTGGAGACAGTTCTGCTTCCTTCCGAATTCACGGCAGTGACATTCCAGTAATATTTCAGGCCCTTGGTCAAAGGTGTCCCAATGGTATAGCTTGTTGCTGCAATGCCTGTCTGGCTGATGACAGGGTCCGACAAATCCTTGTTCACCGAAACCTTTACCGTATAGCTGGCAGCATCCCGGGCAGCCGACCACGTAAGCGTCGGTTTGCTTAAGGCAGCCTCACCGTCATCAGGAGTCATTGGATGGAAAAAGCTAGGAGCCGAAGCTGTTCTCTTCAGAATTACCATCCAAGAGTCATTGGCTGCCGCATTGTTTATGGAAAAGCTGATATTTGCCGTTGACGATGGAGTAATGCTGGATTGGTATTCCAAGCCGTTATTTTCACTTGAAGTGATTTTGTACAGGTCAATCCTTACGCTCTTTCCGGCGTAAGGCTGGTTGTTAAGGTTTACATTAATCGTTCCGGCAGTCGCGCTCTTGGCAATAATCACCTTGGCTTCATCGGCATCCTTGCTGGCACACGCCGTAAAATCATCGCCTGCGCTTGTTGTCACACCCACATATTGCCCCGAAAGCTGGGAGAACATATAGTACACCCACCATATGGGCGTTCTTACGGCTCCGTTTTGCTGGCTGTTTCTGACGGTCGTTGTCAGTATATCGCTCATGCCGTTCCAATTGCCCGATTTTATACAGCCCTTGATATTCTGCGTTATGCCCGACCGTATTACATTGGCCATGCTTCGTGTCCAGTCAATAGTTGACGTTGACCATGAGTTGTTTTCTTCCCATATGACATACTTGCCGTTGGTTTCAGGATATTTGTTCTGAAGGCTGACGATGGGGTCCTTCCACTTGTTTGTCTGGTTATACGAGGCATATGTGCTGCCCTGCCAGTACTCATGCCAGCAAGGACCTTCCAGATCCATCTGGTTGGCACTGCAAAACGGTATGTAGAAATCCGGTATTCCCGAATAGCCCACTGCACCCGGGCCCACTATTGGTATATAATCCGGGTATACCTCCCTCACCGCTTCCCAGCAAGCCTTAAAGGTCGGCTCAAGGCCTGTCCAGTACTCATTGGTAAGGTCTGCGAAGTCAGGCCTTGCCCCATTGTCCTTGAAATATTGCAGTACGTCCTTTATATACTGCTTAAACCACGGCAGATTTGTAGGAGCACCCCCGGCGGGAGCACCCTTAGGAGCTGTCCACGACGGGTTATGCCCTAAGAGGAAATACCATTTAAGGCCGTTGTCCTTGACTCTCTGATAAGCTTGCAGACATCTCTGGAGCTGGCTGCCCTCGTTGTTGAAGCAGGCGCCGTCCATATCTCCCACCCCCTGAAAGGTCTGAACAGGAATAGTCTCCCGGTTGAGAGCCGGTCCAAGCAGCTTCATCCTGCTGTCGGGAATATCGTAGTTGGGTGTAAGGATGTAACCGAACGTACTGTCGTCGACCGACCTCAAAACGTTATTGAAGTCAACCGTCACAGTGTCTGTCGCCGCTGCCTGAGCAAATCCTCCCGATTGGCAAATCATGCCGAATAACATCAGGATTGCGAGCTTGCGGTAAAATGTACATCTAACCTTTTTCATACTTTAACCTCCACAATCTTAATTTTTACTTAGGTATATATAATTATATAATATACAATAATCACCATACATTTCAATATAAACTATAAAAATCCAAAAAATAATACATAAAAATCCAAAAAATAATACATAAAAATCCAAAAAATAATACATAAAAATCCAAAAAATAATACAATTTTTTGGATTTGGGGACGCTCCTGTTTTTATCATGATTTCTTTTGCGTTTCTTTGAGGAACGTCAGACTGTGCTAATACCCCAAGAATTGGTTAACATAATTCGAGCGATATGTGTTACAATTGACTATACAAATTAGACTTTCGGATTATTGTATAGTTGATTGGAAAGAAGGTGGATTTGTGGGGTATATTGAAGGTATTAGCAGAAAGAGAAGAATCACTTTCCCTGAGTGTA
>NZ_QPJT01000029.1 GCF_003337415.1 Anaerobacterium chartisolvens
AGGGCTGTAATGTTTCTGGCATATGCGGGCTGCGGGGCAGCCATACTCATATATAACCTTAACAGCACGGGGGACGGTGTGGTATACCTTGCGGGACTGCTCCTTATCGCCACAGCCATATTCCCGCACCGCTCCTTCCTGCACAGCACCGAGGGTCTTGTTCTGTATTCGATATGCGCCTTTTATTTGGCTGGCAAGCTGGGGTATGCCTATCTGGGAAACGCTTTTTTTCTAGGGTATGCCAGCCATTTGTACCTTGCCGACATGTTTACAAAGGAAGGCATTCCCCTGTCGGTAATCCCCATGATCCTGAAAAAAGCAGGTGTTCATAAGGTGTTGAAGAAATACACTTTGTACAGGGCTGTTTACGGGGTGCTGGACATAAGGCTGAGGCTTCCGTTATCAAGCACGGGAAGCAAGTCAGGGGACAGGCTTGAGGGTGCCTATGTGCTGCTGCTCCTTATTGCCTGTGCCGCTGCATTTTTGATCTCCGGCGCAGGTATAAGTATAGCCATATTATGAAACGCCGGAAGGAGGTGCAAATAGATGCTTTTTCATGTAATAGTCAGAGAAAAATCCTTAGACAGAGACTTTGTGAGGCAGCTTGAGGCGGATGGGCATGAGGTAGAGGTGAGCTTCAGCTTCAGGGATGCAATGGTCAGGATAACCTCTGCGGGGCTTAAGAAAAATTTATACTCGACAATGGATATCAGGGAAGAGGTACGCATACCCGACTACATAATTGCATCTGAAAACGCTCTGGAGGATTGCGGAGCTGTTGAAGAAGAGGACGGCAAATACAGATTGTTAGAGGAGTACATGGAAAAGCTGAGGGACAACATGTCTGAGGCGAAAATATTCCTCCAGATGGATACTGCACCTTCTAACGACTTTAAGGCTAAGTGCGGGAAGCTCAATGTTACAGTACAAAAGGGGCAGACGATAAACCTGAATATAGGGGGCGGTGCGGAGCAGGTGGAGCATACTGCTTCTCAGGCTCCGGCATCGGTTGAAAGCACAGTAAAGAAAAAAGTGCTGCTTGCCCTGCCTGATAGGCTGGAGGAAATGGTAGCAGCTATTGGGGACATAGAAATTGTGGGAAGGGCAGGCACCAAGGCCGAGACAGTACGGCTGGCAGGTGAGCTGAGGCCCGACATAATAATCCTGGAGTCAGAGCTTCCGGGGGATGAAGGAATAAGCTATGTTGCGGAAAATACAGGCATGGAAACAAGGATAATAATGCTTATGACCAAAAGCCTGAACGACCTTATAGTCGGCAAGCTGGAGAGAATGGGAGGTGTAGAGTTCGCCGATGAAGTCTCGGAGGAGGCTATCAAAAGGCTGATATTCAAGGATGGGTATTCCGGCAGCACGGAGGACACAGGGCAGCCCGAAGGTACTCCTTCGGTACATCCACCGGCACGCAGGGTAAGAAAGGCAAAGCAGCTCAACATAGAAAGCGGCAAAAGCATATTGAACGGGATAATGGGTGCTGCGGCAAATGGGGCAGGGCAGACAATACAGACATTTATGGAGGCAGGCAGGGGAGCTGCAAGGGCCGCCAGGGAAATCAGGCCGCCGGGTAAAGGCATGGGGATAAGGCGGTTCATAGGCGTAGGCGGCAGGGATGAAGCTCTGCAGGATGAAGCAGAGGATACATCTCGGGATATACATCACGAAAAAGAAGAAAGAGTAGAAATACAAAAGAGTCAAGATAAAATACAACAGAACAGCAGAGCGGAGTATTCCACATTCAAGGATAAGGATGTGGATTTTTATATGACCAATAGCAGATTGATAGCTGTTGTATCGGGAGCAGGCCATTCGGGGAAAACAACACTGGCTGCCGAGCTTGCATATATGGCCTCAATCAGGAAGGTATCTTGTGCACTTGTTGATATGGACTTAAAGCAGTTTGGACTAAGCCATCGGTTTGATATTAAAGAAAAGAAAATACGGCAGAACTTGAAATATCCGGGCTACAACAAATTTAACATGCTTTTTAACGCACTGAATGAGACGGATATTGATTCACTTCCGGATACGGCATACAGGGAAAACAAACACCTTTATGTATATACGGGCGATGAAGGGGAGATAAATCCAGTACCCCGGCCTGAGGATATTCTTAAACTGTTTGACAGGCTGAAGAGCATATACAATGTGACCATAGCGGATACGGGAGAATATGACGCTTTGGCGCACAGTACGGTTTCCATAGCTGATACCGTTCTGTTTGTACATGATTTAAGCCCTTCGGGTATACGGAAAAATGAAAGGCTTCTGTCGGAGCTGTGCAGGATATCAAATCTTAAAAAGTTTTACCTTGCGGTAAACCGCGCTGAAGATATACATGGGATAACTGTCAGGGAGCTGGTTGACTACTACAAGGAGGAAGGCATAGCCTTCAGGGATGTGTTTACTATTCCTGTGGACAGCAGGGCCTGTCTGGAGAGCGAATGGGCAATGAGGCCGATATCTCTTTCAAAGCACGCTTCACAGGATATTAGGGACAGCTTTGAGAGAGCTTATGCAGGGCTGCTTGGAGGGCAAATATCGCACGATAGTAAGTATAGTAAAAAGAAGAAAAGGTTTTGGAATAAGTGAAATGAATAAGGGAGGAGTGACAGGATGAGGTTTTTAAGAAACAAGATAGTTATATTTGTGCTGTGTTCAGCACTTGCGCTTTTGCTTGCGTTTGTGGCAATACCGGCACAGGTGGGAAAGACACGGGAGACTGAAAAGATCATACGGGTTTCCGACAACATACCCGCAAACACATTAATAACCGCAAAGATGCTTAAGGAGGCGGAGGTGGGAAGGTATAACCTTCCCAAGGACATTATACGGGACAGCGACAGCATTGTGGGGAAGTACTCTGCGATTGCCCTCACGCCTTCCGATAATCTGGTGCCGGAAAAGTTTATGGACAAAAAGGAAATGGAGGATGAATTTCTGTATTCCGTGGATGACAGGGGTGCGGTATCTGTAACCGTAAAGTCACTTGCGGCAGGGCTGTCCGGTAAGCTGCTGCCGGGGGATGTGGTGTCGGTATTGGTGTATTCAAAGGAGGATGAGGCCTTACAGCCGGGATATACCACGGCAAAAGGAGTGGTGAAGGAATATGCCAACCTTGAGTTTGTGGAGGTTGGGGCGGTAACGAACAATAAGGCCGAGGACACGGATGTTGTAAAGAGCAAGCAGGATAAAAGCTCCTCGGATACCATAATACCCAACACAGTAACCCTGCTTGTAACGAAGCAGCAGGCAAAGGATTTAATCGACGCCGAAAACAGCGGAGTGATACATATACTCTTCAGGGGCAGGGGAGAGGCTGCAAAAAAGCTGCTCGGACAGAATGGCGGGAAGGATGTCAAGAACACTACGCATGAGGCCAAGGCCGAAACAGTGCCGGAGCAGATGCCGGATGTCGGCACACAGGCCCAGAATGAAAAGAAGGGAACTCAGCAACCTCAGCAAGCGTTCCATCCGCAGCAGCCTCAGCAAGCGGCCCCGCCTTCAACCGGGCAGCAAGGTCAAGGTAAAAAGAATACCGACTTTAATTTACGGTAAAGGAGTGGGGTGAGGAGCTTGGTTATAGCAGTATGGGGGAAAAACGGATCGGGAAGGAGTACAATAGCCTCAAATCTGGCCGTGTGCCTTGCCGGCAAAGGGTACCTTGTCGCACTTGTTGGCGCAAGCAAGGCTTACGGCTCGGTGCAGCATTATCTGGGGATGGAAGTGCCGGAGGAAAAGAGCATTAAAAAGGCACTTGAAGCAATTAACGAAGATGACATGGTAAAGAGCTTTGTGCAGCATAAAAGACTGAAGGATCTGTTCGTAATGAGCCTCAGTAATACGGAAAACTGCCTGCGGCTCAAAACGGTAAAGGAGGAGGAAGGAAAAAGCCTGCTCATAAACACAAAGGACAAATTCAACTATTACATAATAGACTGCACCGAATCCTTCGGAGATACCCTTACCACTCTGGGCTGCAGGTATGCCGACAGGGTTGTGGAGGTAATCAGGCCGTCAATACAGGCGGCAGCCTTCAGGGCGGCGCACAGGGAGCTGATTGACGGGCTTAAGCTTGCATCTAAGCTTATACCGGTTGCAAACAATAATAAGAACCTTATAGATATTAATGAGCTTGAGCAGAAGCTTAAGCTCAAGTTCACCGGGATTCTTCCCTACTCAAGGAGCGTGGAAAGGTCAGAAGGCACGGGCGAGCCTGTATGCCTTTCGGGAGCTGTTACCAGAGCAGACAGGGAGTATATAAAGGAAATACGTAAGATAGTGGTATTGCTTGAAGCCAAATAAGGGGGGAGAAGGATAGATGGAGGAAATAAACTTAGATCAGGTGATATATGAGGCAAACAAGGAGGGTGGGGATGACGAGCTTAATCCTTCAGGAAGTAAGCCGGACAGTAAATCTTATGAGGAAGTGCTTAATATTATTAAGGAGCTGGTGAGTACAAACCACGCAGGGGAGCTTGCAACCGTGCTGGAGGATCAGAAGGCCCAGACGGTTATAAAAGGGCTGATAAGCAAGTATGTCCGTGAGAACAGAATAAGCGTAAGCGATATGGCGAGCCATGCAGCCCTGGTGGACAAAATTTATGAGGATATGGCCGGCTTCGCTTTTATAGGAGCTTACCTTTATGATGAGGAGGTCGAAGAAATAAACGGGAATTCATGGGCCGACATTGAGGTCGTAACGCCGAAGGGCTGGAGGAAAATTCCCGAACGCTTCATATCACCTCAGAACAGCATTGACGTGGTAAAAAAGATGATGCGGCTGGGAGGCATCACAATGGATGACCAGAAGCCCACCGCCGACAGCTATATTACAAAGGGAGTCAGGATTTCCGCTATTATTCCCCCGTGTGTCGATAAGGACACCGGAGCTGTATTTTCAATCAGAAAGCAGAAAAACACTATCCTTACAAAGCAGCAGATAATTGAATGGGACACCGCCACCGAGGAAGAGCTGGACTTCCTCATACTATGCATCACCTTCGGAATCAGTGTTGGAATTGCAGGAGCTACAAGCTCGGGAAAGACAACTGATACGACATTCCTGCTTTTCAACGTGCCTGATTACAAAAGAATATTTTCGATAGAGGACTCCCGGGAGCTTAATTGTATCAAAACCGATGATGAGGGCAGGGTTTTAAACAGGGTTATACACACAAAGACGCGGAGGGATGAAAAGAACCGTGAAAGGAATGTGGATGAAAGTGTGCTGCTTAGAAGATCCTTGAGGTTTCACCCTGACATAATCGTACCTGCCGAAATGAGGGGAGAAGAAGCCCTTATAGCGCAGGAGGCAGGGAGGACAGGCCATACCATATTAACCAGCTTCCATGCGTCAGACGCACTGGATGCATACACGCGGATACTTACCATGTGTATGATGTCCGGTATCAAGCTGTCGGAGAATCTCATGATGAAGCTCATAATCTCCGCATTCCCCATAATGGTATTCAAAAAGCAGTTGCCGGACAAGACAAGGAAGTATATGAAGATAATAGAGGCGGAGGACTTTATTGACGGCAGGGTAAAGGGCAGGACGCTCTTTAAGTTTATAGTAACGGGAAAAGAGAAGGCAGAGGACGGCAAAAGGATAAAAAGGATGTTGGGCTATCACAAAAAGGTTAAGCCCATATCCAAACGGCTTGCGAACAGGCTGCTGGAGAACGGCGCGGATATAGAGTCCATTAAGAGGTTTGCCGAGCCGGACTGGGATCCGGAACGGATTGAGGACGATCAGGAGGATTTGTGATAAGAGTTTGGGTGAAGGGGGTGATAAGTATTGATTAATATATTGAATGTAATATTGTTCATAGTGCTGGAGGCGATGCTGCTTGTACTCTTCGGGATATCTCCAAAGAGCCTGTACGGCTCCGCCTTAAAAGCGCGGATAAGAAGCCCTGAAAAGAACTACAGGCAGGTAAGGAGGGCCATGCTGGTTCCAAGAAAGCTTAACTTCCTGCAAAAGCACAGGGAGGAGGCAATTGAGGTTTTAAAGCAGGGCAGCTCCAGGCTGGATTACGACACATATATAAGGCTTGTCGTGGTATGCTCCGCTGTAGGCTTCGGAATAGGACTTGCCTTCAACAACATACTCATGTCGCTTATACTGGCTGGCGGATTGGCCTATGCTCCGGTGCAGTACCTAAAGTTCAGGCAGATAGGCAATGTTGTAGCATTAAATGACCAACTGGAGTCGGCACTTAATATAATAAGCAACTCATATATACAGGGTGATGACATTATACAGGCTGTAAGGGAGAACATAGGCAGGGTGGAGGGGCCTTTGCAGGTTGTGCTGAAGGACTTTCTGGTGGATACACAGTTTATTGACGCAAACTTGAAAAAAGCAATATTACGTATGAAGGTCAAGATAAACAACAGGTATTTCCGGCAGTGGTGTGACCACCTCATAATGTGCCAGAAGGACAGGGAGCTTAAGTCCACCCTGCTGCCCATCATGGAGGAAATGTCCGACACAAAGAAGATGCAGGCTGAGCTGGACACAATGATGTACAGGATATATAAGGATTTTGCAAGCGTGGTTGGGGTGGTGGCGGCAAGTATCCCCATGATGCGGATGATAAATAAGGAATGGTATGACTTCCTCGTAAGCACCTTCCCCGGCAAGCTGATTATGGCGATAACCTGCGCTGTAATACTGTTTGCCACGGCATATGTTATAAAGACAAACAAGCCTGTAAGTATATCTTAACGCTCATATTTAAAATCTAATATAAAAAATTGCATATAAGGATGGTGATGCCTTTGTACGGGCTTATATTAATATGTACGGCAGCGGTTAGCTTTGCCGGGATGTACGCATTCCTTACCGCTGTATTTTCCATACCCTCACGGAAAACAAAAATAGCCTTGAAGAGAATAAAAAGCTCTGATGATAAGAAGCCGGGCTTATACGATATGCTGCTTAGTCCTCTTGTGAAGAAAGCCGCAGACCTTATCCGGCTGCAGCCGCATAAGCGGAATAAGCTGAGTGTGGGGCTTAAAAAGGCGGGTATAGGAATGGAGCCTGAGGAGTACATTGCACAGGCAGCAGTGAAGTCCCTGCTGACGGCGTGTGCCGGGCTGCTCTTTATACTGCTGGGCATACCGTCTGCCGCAATGGGCTGTATTTTCCTATCAATAGCAATGTATTTTAAAGAGAAAGGTAAAGTCGATACCGTATTGAAAAAGACGAATGAGAAGATACTGAAGGAGCTTCCCCGGTTTATCCGCACCTTCTCGCACAGCCTTAAGGGTACCGACGACATTATTAAGATATTTGAAACCTACAGGAAGGTGGCGGGTAAGGCCTTCCAGTATGACCTTGATGTACTGATAACCGACCTTAAGATAGGCAACCATGAGGAGGCCTTAAAGAGGTTTGACGAAAGGCTCAACATACCACAGTTGTCCACGTTTGTGAGCGGAATAATCGGGACAAGCAAGGGCATTGACCAGAACACGTTTTTTGCGTTTATGGAGGAGAACATGAAGACGCTTGCCAGAGAGAATTTAAGGCGGGAGCTGCAGAAGAGGCCGGGCAGGTTTAAGGCTGCAACGTGGGCAGTAGCTGGCTGCGGTCTGCTTATGTACGTTGCACCGGTTATAAGCTCTATCGCAGATGGATTAAAGGCTTTCGGCTGAAAAGTCCAAGGCCCTTAAATATAAAAAAACAATGAAGAGAAAAGGAGAGAAAGCATGAGGAACATATTAGCAAAGGAAAACACGATAGATAGGTATATAAAAAGGGCTGTTGAGGTAATGAACAACCAGAGGGGTGACGGAGGGGGAAATGCCTTAGGTATAATAATTGCAATAGCAATAGCAATTTTAGTAGGCGGTGTGCTGCTTGGTCTGCTCAATGTGGCCATACCAGATCTTTTTAATTCTATGATTAATAAAATTAAGAGCAACTTTTCACTTTAAGGTTTATAGGAAGGTCAGAGAACACTTTCTGCCCTTCCTATAAAAATTCTACGATTTGGCGGTGATAATGTATATGTCCGGAGTAAAAGTTATAGGAGCAAAATGCCTGAAGCTCCTTAAGAACGACAGGGGCCAAGGCTACATAGATATGATATTTAAAATTGCAATAATAATGGCGCTGGTAATGTCCTTTGTGGCTCTGCCGGCGCCGTTCATTAAAAAACAAAATCTTGATCACATGGCGGTGTCGATAGCCAGAGCATTGGAAACAACAGGTGAAATTAATTCCGATATTGTAGAGCTTATAGAGGAGTATGAGGAGCTAACCGGGCTGAAGCCTCGTATAGAATGGGAGGGCAATTTTAACGCGTCACGAAGGCTGCAAATAAGGGAGAGATTTTCGGTAACCCTGACAGACACTGTAGCCATAAAGGTTATGAAGCCCTCCTTCGCCTCGCCGGTAAGCATAGAAATACCCATTTCAAGCACTGCGAAGGGTGTTTCGGAGGTCTACTGGAAGCCGGGGCAGATATAAAGGGGGGAATATGAAGCGTCTTGTTTTAATTTTTAGGAATAACAGAGGAACGTCAGGGGGATCTGTGATTCTTGCCTGCTGTGTTATAGGGGTGGTAATTGTGTTGATGATGGAGCTGTATAGGTACTATACAATAAAAGAAAATATGGACAGGCAGATGTCCAGAGCGATAAACATGGCGATTGATGTTGCCATGGAGGATTCCGCAAGGCAGGTGCATATATCAAAGATAGATACGGCAGTGGCGTACCAGGAATTCTATAAATACCTTACGGAGGATCTGGGGTTGGATGAGCAGCTTAAGTACAGCAGGGACAACTTAAATTACCAGCTTTACTTAAACAGCGTCAACATTGAAGCAGAGCCTCCGCGCTTTGAGGTTGAAGGCACCGTGATCCTTGAGCCTGAGATGCTTAAGGGACTGGTGCCGTATACAATAGAAATACCGGTGAGGGCCAGAGCCCGGAACCAGAGAATGGATTAGAGAAAGGATGAAGCATGAAAACAAGCAAAAGATTAAGTAGAAGGGGCAGGCACTTGGCCTGCCTTATTATTTCGGCAATGATTGTGTCTGTATTGGCGGGGTTTCCGGCCTATGCTTCCGGAAACGCAGATGTTGAGGTGTCATATATACAAAACAAGGTATGCTTTGAAGAGGAATGGCTGACAACCAATGTGGTATTTAAAAACAACTCAGGCACGTCACTGTCTGGTGTACCAATTCAAATTCAGATAGACGGAAAGACTCTTTCCGTTTCTGACTACAAGATCCCCAAAACGGTAAGCATCCCGGCAAATTTAAAGGTCACCATACCTGTGACATGGTACGCCGGAACGGTGGACGGAGGAACAGAAAAGAAGGTGGCCTTCAGGGCCTCTGTTATACCTCCGGAGGAACTCACAGATACAGGAGGGGAAAACAATATAAAGACGGAGGTGACTCTGGTAAGAAAATATGCTCCTGACTTTGAGGTGGTATCCATAAGCCCCGCAAGCTACAGAGAGTTTACCAGCGTGAACACTGTCATAACGGTGGCAAACAACAGTAAGGAAAACTATAAGGGCGTGACTGTAACCCTCAGTATAAACGGACACAGCATACAGAAAAAAGTGGATTTGCCTGCAGGCTCAAAAAGGAATGTGCTGCTGACATGGGATACCCCTTCTGCGGGGACTGATGTAACAATAAGCGCCAGAATTAACCCGGCAAACAGCCCGGTGGAGAGCAATACGGCAAACAATGCGCTGTCAAAAAAGGTTACTATCGCAAGCTATAACCCTGCCCCATACAGAAGCAATGATGCAATACGCATAGTCCCGCCTCCCAGCCCGTGCACAAACAATAACGTCACATGGTCTGAGATACGGGACAACTGGCAGCATGAGCAGGTAAGGACGGGTACGGGCCACGGAACCGATGCCGAAGGAAACCCTACCTCTTGGCCCATATACGAATGGAAGTGGGTTAACTACCCTTATGAGAAGACCTTCAATGCAAAGCTTAATGTTGAGATTATAGAAGTCAGAGAGGTATTCGGCAGCGGCAGAGATATTGTAAATCCGACTGAAATGAAATCCGGCTACGGTATAGAGGTAACACTGGCTACCGAGTTTGTAACCAACTATGACAGAGGGGACAGCATATTCGGGCCTCAGTATGTATACGCTTACTTCCCTGAGCATGAGTATACGTATTGGGAGGAGATGGAGAGCTCCAGCAGTCCCGGCAGCAGCAAAAACACATGGAAATTCCGCATTAATCCAAGCTCGGGGCTAAACAGGCGGGAGCATAACATACCTGTAAACTTCCCAGACAACGAAAGCTACACCTTGTATTTCAAGGCAGTGGGAGCGTCAGCCGGTGAAAGCGGAGGCATGTGCGACAGCCTTACAAGTGGCATATACATTAACGGCAACATGTATCAGGATGACACCACAGGGGGAAGCAATTGATGCAGATGGAATTGATATGGGGGATAGTATTATCGCCGAATAAAGATATGCTCAGGGTTTTATATCTTGCCGCACAGTTTCTTTATATTTTTCAGAATGTGTTTTTAATATTTGCAGCCATGGTAGCAGCAGCTATAGACTTAAAGACAAGGACTATTCCGGACAAGCTTAACATATTCCTTGCGGCTGTCGGACTTGTGTTTACGGGGTTAAGCTGCGTTATAAGCTATATGGCAGGTGCGGGGATTACTGGAGTTTATGACAAAGCCCTAGGCGTTGTGGCAGCCGGACTGCCGTTATACATTGCGGCCTTTGCCACAAATGGAGGGATAGGGGGTGGGGATATAAAATTCATGGCGGCAGCCGGTCTGTTTCTGGGATGGAAAAAGGCACTTGCTGCCCTTTTTATATCCTTTGCCGGCGCGGCAGTTGTGCTGGTTCTGCTGATTGCCTTTAAGGTCTGGCGCAAGGATACACCTGTGCCGTTGGGGCCTTTCTTTTTAATAGGCATACTTACAAGTGTATTACTTTTGTAGAGGGGGAGATAAAAAATGGGAAGTGCGTTGTGGAAGGATCGCAAAAGGATATTCGGCATGCCCTTATCCTTTACACGTTATGAGCTGGATGAGGAAAGGCTTACCGTAAAAATGGGGCTTATAAATCAGGTGGAGGAAGAGATTATGCTGTACAGGATTGTAGACATGACTCTTAACATGACCCTCATAAACAGGATATTCGGGGTGGGGAATATAAAGATTTATTCGTCGGATGCCTCTACACCTGAGTTTAAAATACTTAGGATAAAGGAGGCCAAGGCCGTCAGGGACAAGCTCAGTGAGCTGGTTCATAAGCAGCGGCGGCAGATAGGCATACGGATGGTGAATTATGAAAGCTGACTCATTAAGAAGGATAGGTGCTGCCGCAATGGCCTTGATCTTTCTGCTGCTGTTTTTGAATATGCCCGGAAAGGCCAGAGCAATTTCAAATGAACAGTCGGAGGCCTTCGCTGCTACTACCGCCGATGCGGATACTGATGATGAAGAGGAAAGAAATTGGTTTCAGAAGATAGGGGACTCCGTAAATGAGGTTATGAAGCCGGTAAACGAGATCATAAAGGCAGTAAAGGACATACTTACAAACGGAGTAAGCTATATACTTGATCTTACCATAGGCAGCATACTTCAGGGAGCATACAGCCAGGTGGTGGAGGGAATGGCAAGGTGGGTGTTCCTGACGCCAAAGCTAATTAATTTTGCATGGGTGAAAAAGCTGTGGTGGGTGTGCTACATTCTGGGTACTGTGGCGCTGGTTATGGGGATGCTGTTTACAGCATGGAGCATAGTGGCCGGCAAGAAAAAAAGGTTTGAGCAGAAGGGAAGGGAATTCAATCCTTCAGGCATGCTGGTAACGCTTATTGTGGCGTTTATAGGGATAACCTTTTCTCTTTTTATAGCTGATACAATAATTACAGCAGAAAACAAAATGCTCAACAGCATAGCTTCAAATACCCTGTATGAGCAGTACGAAAAGCACAGGGAAGGCATGGCGGCGATAGGTATAAACGACAACCTTACAAAGGAGGAAACAGGATTTGATTCGTTTTCGGGCGATACCCTGTGCCGTATGGCATACGGCTTAGACCTTAACCCCTCTCAGTCCATTACAGGCAGCTTCATAAAGCAATCGGGCTTTTCAGTTCTGATACCAATGTCCCTTGCAATGGTTGTGCTTATACTCATAGGCGTTTTTGGGCTGCTGCGTTTCTTTGTCATCGGTATTCTGGGTGCGGCCTCCCCATTCTGGTTTTCATACTGTGCATTTTCCGGAGACACCGATCCGGCATGGGGGTGGGTAAACCTGTTTGCCAGATCAGTAGCCCTTTCCTTCTTCTTTGACATGGCATGGCTGTTTTCGGTATACGTTAATATAAATATTGAGGAAAACTTCTTTGGTTCGGGCCAGCTGATAGCCAGCCTGCTTTTTCTTCTGGCGCTTGTGATTGCAATAAAGTTCTGGTTTAAGTGGGTTATTAAGGCGGTCATGAATCCCGTAAAGCTTGCCGGTGCCGAGGCGCGTATGAGGTGGGGCAGCGCAAGTGAAGGCATAGGCAGGGGTATGCAGAAGATGGGGGCAAGGTACGGGCTGGGTGAACTGGGCTATATGGGCGGACAGATGGCGGCGGCTGGGAAGGCCTACCAGCAGATCGCAAAGGAGACGAAGGAGGATAATTACGACTGGGAGAAGGGCTCTGTAAAGGACAGACTCTTAGATGCGAAGCAGAGATATGAAAATGATTATGTCAGGCAGTACGGAACCGAGGGGTATATGAACCCTAAGGGAAGCGTAACGGTTGAAAATGAGGGCACGCTCATGCAGCTTAATGCCGTAGGGCTTGATACCGGCGAGGTATATAACATATTAAACAAAGGCGGCCTTGGCGAAGTGGCCTTCAAGACAGAGGATGGCAGAGTAATGGTGGATGCTGAGCATATGGAGCAGGCAAAGCAGGCTGTCCGCAATTCCTTTGAGGAAGCCCATATAGAGGAGAACTCAATTATAGGGGATGACATAGGCTTTAAGGTAAAAGGCATTGAGGACACAAGTAAAATTGAAACCTTACTAAATGATAATAAGATACGATATAAGGAACTCAGAAAAGATTCGCATTCTATCACTCTGGAGAAGAAACAAATAGAACAGTTAATAGATTGGGTGAAGATAGGAAAGGAGATACATCCTGAGAACTTTGCAGAGCAGGCCAAGTATGAGAAATATGACAGTCTGCTTAAAAAATTTGTTCCTGGTGCCAAAGGGATCTATAATTACATGTTGGATGACGGAAACGAATATATTGAGGCCAAGAAGATGCTGGACAAGCTGGCAGTTGATTATAAGGTTGATAGCAAGACTAACAGCGAGCTTTGGGTAGATAATAGTTATAGGGATATATTTATGGAGAATCTGGCAAATGAGGATGACAGCAACAGCCTGGATTTCGAGGAAAGCAAAGAATATGTATACTTTAAAGTAAACTCCAAAGATTTAAAAGGGCTAAAGGATGAAATCAACTCCCAGTTCCCTGACTCCGCATTTATTGCCGGCTCCTGCATAGCGGTAGAAAAGGATGATGAAAAGGATGAGAGGATTAACAGGCTCATACAGGCATATTTCAAAAAGACGCCATATTGGGAGGACAACAAGGGGCGGTACTGGTACAAGGACAGCTCGGTAAGAAGGATTGTGCCGCACATGACAAAGCCTGAAAGGGGCGGCAGGTATATGGGCAAGCGATAGGGGGTGTAAAATGGCGTTAAGACAGAGATACATACCTCCTGATATAAGGGAGGATATAAAGATAGGGGGCATATTGCCCATAGACGGCCTGTGGTGGATCATAGGCTCTTTTTTATTGGGGCTGATGCTAGCATTCGGAATGAAGCTGAACATAGCAGTAAGCCTGATAGTGGTATTTATACTGCCTGCGGCCCTGTTCCTCATTTTTGTGCTTGATGCATATAACCGGGTTGTAAAATGCATTGACTTTAGTCTCACGGAAAAGAAACTCCGGGAGCTTTCCGAATTATGCGGCATACAGAAATTTGATACGATCTGCCGCACCAAGAGCAATATGCACAGGATCTTTCTGGAGGCAGATGCCGATCCGTGGGAGGTATGCCCGGATGCAATAAAGGAGCAGAAGGCAAACGTGTTCTCCCAGCAGGTGTTTTCGGTATTGAAGACCGGGGGAACGGTATCGGTTCATGCCACATCCGCGCCTGAAAGCACAAAGCAGCTTGAGGAACGGTACGCAAGGCTGGGCACATACCCTGAAGGGCTTAAGGATTTGGAGGATGCGAGGATAGCAGTTCATTACCGCATATCACGCAGGGCCAGCTCAGCCAGATATATTGTTTCAATCGGTATGCGTGACAGTGAGGAGGTGTCGGATGCGGCGGCAGCCTTTGAGGAGAATGCGGTGGTAATAGGGGGGGATATGGCAGAGGAGGCGGTTAACAGCCACTTGACTCCGGGGGCAAAGGTGAGCCGGGGGAGGATGTGAGGCACAATAATTATTCTATTTATTCCATAACACTTATAAAATATTGGAGAGAATTGACTTACATGAAGATAAATACTACAATATATAGGTAAAAATGAATATGAAAGGATGATAAGCGTGACGTTAGATTCTATAATGGTAGATATAAATAATTGTAGTCAAATATATCTTTTGCCAGACAAGCCTAACTCTATTGATATAATCAACGAGAAAATATTTTATATACAGCCAGAATATAAAGAAATAACAGTGAATAAAGATGCAAAATTTGTATTGTTTTCTGCTTCTGGAGCAATAGGGAAAAGTACCTTGGCTAAATATTTAGCACATACTAAAAGAGGTTTGTACTGGAATTTAGCAAAAATAAAGTTAGGTGAGAATAGCTTACATGGTACATTAGCCAGAGCAATTGGATATGATAAGCTGGGCGATTTTTTTAAAAACTTAAATAATGGAAATGCTTTTATGGTTATTGATGCATTTGATGAAGCTGATATGATTTCAGGAAGAGCAGCAATAGATTTTTTATTAAATGATTTGAATGAAATTTCATTAAATAGTAAAGTCCCGTCTATTGTATTATTGGCAAGAACAGAGACGGCTGTATACATTTCAGAATATTGTAAAAATAGAAATATTCGCTTATTACATTATGAAATAAGTTTTTTTTCTGAGTACAATGCAAGAACTTTTATATTAGAAAAGATTCAGCAAAGCGGGAAGCCTGTTAATGATCTTGTAAGACAATGTATAGACCAACAATTTGTCGAAATAAAAAAACTATTAAAGGATGAAAACCTTGTAAAACCTTTCGTGGGATATGCCCCTGTTCTTGAAGCATTAGCTAGTGCTTATGATGAGGAACGTAACACAATTAAGTTACTACAGAAGCTAACGAGTAAAATGAGCAGTGCGGATATAATTGTAAATATTTTAGAAGATCTTTTAATTCGTGAGCATGATAAGGTTTGTAGTGCATTAAGAGAGCGATGGCAAAATATCTTTCCAATGTTTTCAAAGTGGGATGAAATATACTCTTCCACAGAACAATTAACAAGAATAGCAAGCTATATTATATTTAATGAAATAGAAGATGTATATTATAAAAATGAAGAAATACCAAGCCAGATGTATGATGATTATATAGAAGTCATAAAAGGATTTCTTCCTCAGCACCCCTTCATTTTGAATTCCTGTATTGGTAAGAATAACATTTGTGACTTTACTGGTCCTGCATTTAGAGATTATGTATTAGCATTTATTCTATCACAAAATAAGTGTGAAGAATTAGCTATTGAATATTTTTCTAAGAATCAAGAATTATCACATTGCTCATCACAGCTTATGTTTGATTTTTATATTATTTTTTCAGGGAGTAGAATATTTAGTAATCACTTTCCATTTCTTTATGATTCGTTTAAGGCAAAAGAAACCTCTAATATTATTGCAAAACTTGAAATTTTTAATTCTGAAGATGAAATAGTCTCTATATTTAGCCTAGCGAATATACATGATTGCAAAACAATATCTGAAAATGAACTGAAAGTGAAAATAGTTAAGGATGGAATATATTTCAATCAATTGTCAAATGTATATATAGATATTCCTTGTAAGTTATTTTTAGGGGATGGGAATAGTAATATAAGAATTAATAGTTCATCAATAATCAGTGAAGAGATTTGGTTTAATGCGCAAAATATTTTTATTGAAGCTAAAAAGTCTTTGAACACTTTATTGGTAAGTAGGAAACCTGTAACCTATGGGAATTCAGGCTATCCTAAGTTTGAAATCAGATTAGAAGATGATAAAGATTTGAGGATTTCATTTCCGAATATTGAAATTATGCACAAATTAAAAAATTATGCATACCAATTTGAAGATGACAATAATTTAGACCTAGTAAAATACATTCATGTTGTAAAAAAGATTGCAAATACTCTACGTAAGCATGGTAAAGATACTCCAGCAAGAGATAAAGAATTTATTGATTTTACTGTTATTGGGGAGAATAAATTTAGACGTTCAATTCTTGAGTTTTTACTAAGTGAAGGGGTACTATATATTGATACGAAAGAGACACATTTGTATAAATTAAATATTGAAAAGTTAGGTACAGTAGGTCTTAACTGGGGAAGTTTAGCTCAAGGGAATATACAGATATTAGAATCCGGTTTTATAAAATATTCAGAATGGAAGAATAAAAACCAAATTTAGCTCTAGCATACAATACTCTATTAAAATGTGTAAAAAGTTTATCATGAAGAATTGAAGTTCCCTTTTTTATTTTGGAACAGGAACTTCTTGCAAATGGCAAGTACTTTTGTATTTTCTGCGTCAAAAACATAGTGCTTTTCTATAATGAACATCTTAATACCAGCTAAAAAGTTCCCACTCTTGCAATTATGGGAACTTTTTAGCTGTCTGAAGAATATTAAGGGAGCGTAATTTAATATGAATAATATAAGGACACCGGCAAAGAAAAAAGCAAGGGAGCTTGCAAAACATCTAAGAGGTGAAAGGCCGGATTACTATTATCTTAAGGCATTGTTTAAGGAGCTGCGTACTGAGCTTGAGGTGCAGGTGCCAGGGAGCTCAAGGAAGCTGCCCTATGTTCCGACAGAGGAGGAGCTAAAACGGTACTACAATGCTGTATGGAGCTCCAGCAATTTTCAGGATATGCTGATAATAAAGACTCTGCTTTACACCGGGGCAAGGGTAAGCGAGCTCTCTAATATAAGGCTTGATGCGATTGACTTCCAGAGCTGCAGGATCAGGATAAATCAGGGGAAGGGCAAAAAGGACAGGATGGTGCCATTCCCTCAATCCTTCAAGGAGCTGCTTGCAATGCACCACAGGAGCATGAAGGAAAAGAGAGCTGCATATTTATTTGAATCTTCTTGGAAAAAGAAGTATTCGGAAAGAGGAATTCGGAAAATTATGGCGAAATATACAAATGACGCAGGAATAAAGCAGCAATTGTCGCCTCATAAGCTGAGGCATTTCCTCTTTACATGGCTTAAGAAGCAGGGGGTGGACGATGCGCTTATTCAGCCTTATTCGGGGCATGAGAGCAGGCAGACTCTGGAGGTTTACTCAAAGCTGGCGATTACTGAGGCACAGGAGAAGTATGATGAGGTTATGGGGAAGTTTCCAGTGTGAGGGTAGGGATTATGGCTATTAGGGAAGTTTATAATAACCGGAAACTATTAACGAATTAACACCCAAGAGCAGGAGGATAATTGTGGCTAAGCATATGAGTATTAGATTATCATGGCACGGAAATGGATGGAATGGGAGGATTTGCAATGATCCAGCAAATAATACCTATTGTGTCGGGCATTACTCGTATCCTGGGGATTTAATATTTGAAAATAGAAACCTCGAATGGGAAAAAGAAAATACAGGTACTTTATGTGGAATGTGTAATAATGAGGTAGCGCCCTGTTGCCTAAGCATAAACGCATTCGGTTCAGAACACATTAAAGGCTATGTTGATGTGCCGAAATGGATGGAAGGTAAAGCCGAGGGAGTTAGTATAGATATACCTCCCTATACAGCTTTCACATGGGGTTATGAAAGCATGTACAGTGATGATGTTCTCACAAGCGCCGAAGATGGTCGAAAGTATAATAATGATGTTCGCTTTGCAAATGCTAGAGAGTATTTCGATAGCTTTGAAGTAAATAAATCCTTATTGTTTTATTATGCTAATTACAGTAACCCCTTCAGTGATGATGAAGTTCAGAAATATGTCATTGTGGGCATATCACGTCTTAAACAGATAGGAAATTATCTTTATTATGAAGATGCCACAGAAGAGATTAAAAAGAATTATGCAAACGGCGTTGTGTGGCAAAAGCCAATGACTTCATGCTATCCGGATCAAGGATTTTGTATACCCTATCACAAGTATATGGACAATGAGGAAGTATTGAATCGTATTGCGTTTATTCCTGAAAATACAAGGGTATTTAAATATGGATCTCGTGATGTTACGGATGATGAAGCGATCTATTACATACTTCGTTTTATTGAAATTGTTAATATACTTATTGAACTTAGTGATACTACTGAAAATTGGGGCTTGCGTAAAGAATGGCTGAATAGTTTACTGGCTGAGTTGTGGTGTAGTAGGGGAGCCTACCCTGGTATCCCGGCAATTTTAGAATTTGTGGGGCTAAACGATTTAATTCAAAATTACATGAATATGGTTGAAAAGAATACTCGCACAGGGTTCTATAAGGAATTGGAAAGTCTCCTTAATGGTGAACGTAGCAGTTTATCAAACTGTGAAATCAGTAGTCAAAAAATCAAATCAGCTCAGAGAAACTTTGCTTTACTTGGAGAAAGTGAACAAGAGTTTTTATTAGCTGTTGCTCCTAGATTTGATTTTTCTATAACACAACTAAACAATATCGTATCAGAAAGTAGGGCTAATAATGGCATTCAGTCATCTGTAAGTGAAATAGTACTCAATCCATATATTATCTGTGAAGAATATATACCAAATGATTTAGATGATTATATTTCTGTATATAAAATAGATAATGGAATAATGCCATCACCAGAGTATGGATTAATGAATATCTGTGAGAAAGATTCTCCAGAACGTTTGCGGGCTTTTACAGTTTCCGTGTTAAAATCCATTGCTGCGCATTCATTTGTAGCTGGAACGATCTTACTGGAAAGAATTAATAAAAGACTAACTGTAATGCCGGAATGGAAAAGCACTGAATATGTTTTGAGGAATTTCATGATAAAAGTCGATGCAGACGTATTATCAAAGGCGTTACATATACGAAAAAATGAGAATGGTGATATATACGTCTACTTAAAGCAAATATATGAAGATGAACGTTTAGTCGAAAATACGGTAAGGGAGCTTGCTGAACGTACAAATATCTCAATAAGAATACCTATTAGTACAGAGAAGTTTTATGAGAAATTGAGAACTAACGGCAAACTATTAGAGTTAGCCCCAGAAGAATATGAAAAAGCATTACAAAGTCAGGCCAAAATTTGTTATGACTTATTTTTAAAACCAATAAGTGTGATTTCCGGGGCAGCAGGAACAGGAAAAACTACAATACTGAAGTCTATAATAGAAAATATTAATCGTGTACATGGGGAAGGTACGCCTATTCTAATTATGACACCTACAGGGAAAGCTACTGAGAGAATAAAGAAACAAACTGGTAAGCCATCTACAACTATACATTCCTTTTTAGCGAAGCAGGGATGGATAGGCGAGAATTTTATTCTAAAACAAACTGGTGGTACTCGGGATAATAGTTATGATACAATAATAATTGATGAATGCTCAATGATTGATTTAACCCTATTCGCAACATTGATACGTTCAATAAACTGGAACAGTGTCAAGCGCTTGATCTTGGTCGGTGACCCCAACCAATTACCGCCTATTGGAAGGGGGAAGGTATTTTCTGATATAATTAAGTGGCTTTCGGCTGAATATCCTGAAAATGTTGGCATATTGCATGAAAACATTAGACAGCTTGCCAATCGGGTTGAAGGTAATGGAAACGGCATCTTAGATTTGGCAGAGATATTTATACAGGAAAAACAGAAAAATTGCGAAACATTGGACATGGAAAAAGAGGCCATCATTTCAAAAATTCAATTTGGCGGTGACATCGAACAGGATTTGTCAGTTTATTATTGGAATAGTCATGAGCAACTTGAACAAACATTAAAAAAAGTCATTATATCTGATATGGAGAAAGATACTGGCATAGAATGCGAAGAACGTAAAGAGTACTTGCTTTGGGATGCAGCATGCAAAAATGGTGAAAATAATAGGAGTGCAACATACCAGCAAATAATATCTCCATATCGCGGCGAGTATCATGGCACTCAAAACATAAATTTATTTATACAGAAACTAGTTAATGGTGCCATGTTCAAAAAGAGCCTACTTGATGGGATTGCGATTGGTGATAAGGTTATTCAATATCGAAATCGCCCAAAATCAGAGCCCGCATATGCGTATGATTTGAAATCAAGAAAAACTATAAAAAAAGAAATATTTAATGGGGAAATTGGATTTGTCAGACCCCACGGCTTAGATTTCAAGGATAACGCTTGGAAATGGAAACGAATAAAAAGATTTCAAGTATTGTTCTCAGGAGATGAACGATCAAATTTTTGGTATAACTATGGTGATCAATTGTTGAAAGATAGTGATAATAGATTTATACCAGAACAAAAACCTCTTGATAATTTGGAACTTGCATATGCGATTAGTGTTCATAAATCACAAGGAAGTGAGTTTAATAGAATTTACCTAATTATTCCAAAAAAGCAAAGTCACTTAATGTCAATGGAGCTCATTTATACAGCAATAACAAGAGCCCAGAGACATCTGACAATTTTCGTTGAAGATAATGCGTCGACTCTTTTGGCATTAAGTCGGTTAGAAAAATCCGGAGTACGGAGAATTAATTCGTCTATATTTGAATTTAACCCAATACCGGAAGACTTTTTGAATTTCTCAAGTTGGCTTGAAGAAGGAAAGAAAATTTCTACCCTTACGGAATATCTTGTTCGCTCTAAGTCAGAAATGAATATTGCTAATATACTATATTCTAACGGCATAGGGTTCCAATATGAGGAACCATTATTTGCTGAGGATGGTTCAATGTATCTTCCAGACTTTACAATCGATTGGAGGGGAAAAACATATTATTGGGAACATGTCGGATTATTAAATAATCCCCAATATGCTGCTCACTGGAAGAAAAAGAAATCTTGGTATGAAAAATTCTTTGATGGAAAATTAATCGTAACTTATGAAAGTAATATGCAATCTTCTGATATAAAAGATATATTTAGAGATTATTTTGAATTGATGATATAATATCTTGATTCTGCTCGATGAGTAGTACGAGAAGAAAGAAAACTCATAGAGCGATGGCGTAGGAACAGAAACACAGATTATTTTCCCCAAAATCTACAACAAAGTAAATCAAGAGAAATTCATCCCAGTTGTATTTGAGCGTGGAGCAAATGGTTAGGTACATAAGCCAGCATATCTCAAAGGTTTGCTTCACTTTAATCTATCAATGAGTGATATGATGATTATCTATATAATACAACCCGCCCAAAAACAAGGCATTCAGCCCCTAAGCTGACCACCTTGTTTTTTTATATATATCCCAAACAAAAAGGAGATGATAACATGCTGGCCAACAAAATTAAGCTTGTCAGGGACAGGATATGAAGTAAAATGGAGACTTATATTTATTTGAATCCTTCTGGAAAAAGAAGTATTAGGAAAGAGGAATTCGGAAAATTATGGCGAAATATACAAATAAGGCAGGGATAAAACAGCAATTGTCGCCTCATAAGCTGAGACACTTCCTATTTACATGGCTGAAGAAGCAGGGGGTAGACGATGCACTTATTCAGCCTTATTCGGGGCATGAGAGTAGGCAGGCTCTGGAGGTTTATTCAAAGCTGGCAATTACTGAGGCTCAAGAGAAGTATGATGAGGTTATGGGGAAGTTTCCAGTGTGAGTGTTGGGATTATGGCTATAATGGGAAGGTAGTGAACAATTGTTATATACTAAGCTAAATAATAAGGCATTGATATAGGGAAAGGGCGATTTTATGGATGTAAGTAGAGCACGTGAGGTCGATATTGGAATTTTAAAGTGGTTTCACAAAAGTTATAAAGCAACAGATATGGTAAGTGCATTAACATACAAAATTGGGCGATGTGATTTTGCATTGCAAGTTAAAGAATTACTTGATATTGAAAATTATTTGAAAGCAATACGTCAAGACTTTAGGAAAATATTTCTAGCAATAAAAGACATTGAAGATATTTACGCAAAGTATATACATGAAAAAGATAATACGCGATTACCTGAAAGTGAAACCGTAGCTATTTTTATTGAGTATATTTTTGCAAAATATAGAGTTATAATTGAATACACTTTAAAAATATTAGATATGCTTGTTAAATATAAAGGTGATAAGGTATCGGAACATGAACGGTTTAATATGAAACTAGACTATCTGAAAGCTTTAATTGAAAATGATAATAGACAGTATATTTTAAATTCAGAGTGGTTTCAGAGTATCAGGAAAACGAGAAATGCCATAATTCATAATGGTGCTACTTGTGTTGTGTTTAATGATAATAAAAATAAATTATTCCAAGTGTATAACTTGGAAGTAGACGAATTAGTTACCGATGGCGAGATGTATTTATATAATGGAAACTGTATTTATTTTAATTATTTTATCGTCCTAAATATAGCATATTTGGCTTATTTTATAGATTCGGTTTTTTCAGTAGTATTAGATAATATCGGATATAAGGAAAATCTAGATGCATTAGAGGCACCACTAATTAATTCTATGTTGAAAACAGTGTCCGATAAACAAGATTGCATTATAGGATGGATGGAAAAAATAATTAATCAATATGATGAGAATAAACAATTGTAGGATATATTCACTAACAAGTTTTCATCCAAATAATATCGAAATCAATAAAGTCCAACCGAACTTTCAATCATCCATATAATGGCAAATTCAGCAAACTTCTTATTTGGCTAATAATTGGAAGTTTAGAATATTTACAGTTATAGTAATAATGATAAGTTCGTATTATGGGCCTAATAGGAATTCTATATTGGTATAATTTAATCTGTCGAAGGTGGGATAATAGTGGAATTAGAATTGTTCCAAACCACAGTTAAAGAATACAAGCGTTTTACACAACAACTGCCAATAAATTATTCTAATGCAGTATTGAGCGATTTTCTCGATTCTATATACGTTGCTGCACAAACTCGGCTCATGTTGCTTCGTAAGTACACGCGAAAAGGTAGAGGCAATTTGTATTTAACTAATATTGTTACTGAGGCTATCCGCCGCTTCCCGGGACATTCAGATTATTTATCTGAGTTTCAGGCACGTTTTCAGCAATCCTGTGATCAGTCGCTCAATCACTCTCTCGCTGATGGCACGGAACGAACACTGGATGAATCCATAGATGATACGATGTACGGGCTTCACTTACACGCGGATGAAGAAAGGATTTATCGTATTGCTCAAGATAATGAGCTGCTCAGACTGTTTTGTGTCGTAACATTTGTAAAGGAAATCGAGGCTTTAGTCATTGAACTTTCCGATTTTTTTGAGGTGAACGGCGTGACCTGCATTGAAAAAGCGCACCACTTCCGCGCCCCAGTGATTCACCTTGAATCACAAGATTCAGACGCGAAAAATATCACAGGCTCACCTTTTTGGTGTAACCTAATCGGTTCTGATATAACCGAAGAAAGCACCGCAACCATTTTCACCACATTGCTCGAGCAATACACATTTGAAGAGAAGCAATTGTGGGCGACTGCTTGCGCTTTCACACAACTGCTTGCGCAGGAACAGTTTTCTTATGATGAAATGAAGCGACTTGTGTTTGAGCCGAATATCTACGACTGGGGTGATTTTTCCAAAGCCGTCGCTTATTACAAAGCCATTCCGTCGCCAGGGATGAGCTCTGTCATTCGGTACAACCAACAACGCGACACAGCGTATATCCATATATACCCTCGCGTAGAGAAGGGCTTTATCGTTGATTCTCCCCAAATTACTTCGGATGTCTACATGATCACACTTGTCAAAGATCAAAGGGTGGGTGAGTGGAGAGTTTTTGCCTTCGGAGGTCGCGTCGATCCGTTTATCCGTGACTGATTGTACATGTGCCCCTGTCACAACACCTTATCCACAATCTTCAAAATTGAAATCATAACCCCAAGCTTCGTTTAATATTTATAACCAACTACAACATGAAATTAGCGAGCTTCCCATTATCCATATAATACAAACCCAATACAGCCCACCCAAAACAAGGCCTTCAGTCCTCAAGCTGATTTTATATACATTTCAAACAAAAAAGGAGCTGATAACATGCTGGCCAACAAAATTAGGCTTGGCAGGGACAGGCTTGGCATAAACGACATGCACGTAAAGACCTTTCTCATAACCGGCTTTCCGGAGAAGGTCATACCGGGGATGCTGTACTTTATAACCCACGGTGAGCACACCGGCCCGGAAATAATAATAAACTATTTCCTGCACTTTAAGCCCTCAAAGCTCAAATTTGATTTCAAGATGAAGTCGAAGCTGCGGCGGCTGCAGAGGAACATCAATACCCGGCAATCGGGAGACATTGCGGAAACAGCGCGTTCAGAGGAGGTAAAGGCTCTGGACGCGTTGTTGTATTTAAGGGGCATACTAATTTTATTAGATCCACTTTTTAAATCGTAATAATAGTGCTTAAGGACAAAAAAGTTTGACCAAATTCGGATTCGCAAATGGATAGTTGAATCAACCATATGGATAACAATATTGCCGTATTGGATAAATAAACATATAAAATGGATAATAAATATTGCGACATGGATAGCTTTATGATATTATTTGTATGAAAGTGGGGATAATGAGATGAATCATTTTTCGGAAGTTATTAAAATAATTGATGGAGCTTTAAAAGCAGATAAAAAAAAAGTTGTAGATTATTCTACTCTTTTAGCAGGAAAACTAGAAAACGATGGAGAATTAGTAAAATGTCAAAGAATAAGTAAAATGCTAGAAAGATATAATTATATGCTAAACGAAAATATTAGTGTCAATAGCATAACTGCTGGTAATATAAAACAGTTACCATTTGACCAAGAATCTAAACTTGAATTGGCAGATATACTTTTACCGAACCAGATAGATGAAAGAAACTTAGTCCTTAGTGAGGAAACTGAGAAGCAAATTAAAGAAATTACTCTTGCTTATTTAAATAAGGATAAACTTGCTTCTTATGCATTAGATATGCCAATGACAATGATACTGTTTGGACCGCCAGGGTGCGGAAAGACGGAAATAGCATTAAGTGTTGCAAGGAAGCTTAATCTACCAATTATAATTGCAAGACTTGATACTTTAGTCTCTTCGTACCTAGGCAATACTGCAAAAAATATAAGATTTTTATTTGATTATGCTTCAAAAATTCCTTGTGTACTTTTTCTTGATGAGTTTGACGCAATAGCTAAACAGCGTGATGATATGCATGAAATGGGTGAATTGAAGCGAGTAGTTAACTCTCTATTACAAAATATTGATTCATTAAATAGTAAAAGCATTTTAATTGCAGCAACAAACCATGAACAAATGCTAGATGAAGCAATCTGGCGAAGATTTAATATTAGAGTTAATGTTGTTCTTCCAAATCATACATTGATTTATAAATATTTAGAACAAATAAGCAATGAAATTGGCCACTTATTAGATGCAAAATCAATGGATTTTTTATCATGTCTTTTCCAAGGTCAATCAGTTGCAGATATACAACAAATCGTAAAAAGATCTTTCAGGAGAGCTGTGTTAGAAAACAGATCGGCAGAACTTGCTGATTTTGTTGAACACTTTTTTGCATATGTTTATATTAATCAAGCAGTCCCTGATGACGCTGATTTATCAAGAAGAAAAAAGGTTGAATATTTATTAAAACATAATAGTGGCTTAAGCAATAGATTTCTTGGTGAAGTATTAAGATGCCATCACAATACTATAAAAAATGATCGAGAAAAAATTAAAAGTGAGGTTGATATACATGACTGATGAAAGATATTCCGCTAAAAAGGTCCGTTTTAGACAACGAGACTATCGTAACGATAAAGTACCAAGTTCTATTCCAGAACCAGCTAAATGGATATATGAAAACAAAAAAAATATATCTGATCATCTTAAAAAGCTTATGTTTCAAGTTAATCACCTTTTAAAAAACTATATACCCCAAAAAGTGGTACAAATGGGCGAAGAGGAAATTCCTGTTCCTGTAATTATTAGAATGCATGATAGAAAGCTTGCTAAAAGCCATAGGCCAGACTCAATATTAAATGAAATAGGTTCTAAGATTATTTCAATCCATGGTTTAGGAGAATATATTATTGGTGTATCAAGTAATACACTTGAAGAATTTTTCGATTTATTAAATAATCTTCTCCCCGAAATTCCAAGCCATAGAGAAAACTGGATATATAATAAAAATGATAAAAATGGAATACCTCGTCCTTCAATAATTTCTGAAAGATTAAATGAATACGAGTTATTACATGAGTTGACTTCAATAACGGATATTCTTGAATATTCTACTAAGGATGTTCTTATAGATATGACTACTACTAATTATTATGATGCAGAACAAGATGGCCAAATCAAAGTGCGTTTTTTCAATTATGGAAGCAACAAGTTAGATAATTTAGCTTTAACAAGTTTTATAAAGCAATTTCAGGATTTAGGAATAAGAAAAAGCAAAATCCAAAAGTTATCATATTCAAAAAAGTTTAATACTTATATAGTACCTTATATAAGTGAAAAAATAACAGCACAAATGGCTAACTTCCCGGGCGTAGAACATATATCCACATATCTAAAATTTCAAAACCTAACTACTAATCCTTCTCTTTCTGACAATAAAATTGATGTTATTACCCCTAAAGAAGGAGTTTCATATCCTAAGGTTGCAATTGTTGACTCCGGTATATCGCCAGATAATATATATTTGAAACCTTGGGTGACTCAGCAAGAATCCTTTGTTCTACAGGACAGGCAAAATAACTATCATGGGGATTTTATTGGAGGTTTGTTAGTTTACGGACATATTATAAACCCGGAATTAAAAGAAATTGTTGATAGTGGTGTCAAAATACTGGATATCGTAGTAATCCCTGATCCAGAAAAAGAAACTATTCGTGAGAATGAACTTATTGCATCGCTTATTGATGCATTAGATTTACATTCTGAAGACTATCGTGTATGGAATTTATCTTTAGGCACTAAGTGCCTTTGCGCTAGTATTGTTTCCGATTTTACTGCAGCAATGGATGAACTTCAGGATACATATAAAGTGATTTTTATTATGGCTGCAGGTAATTATGAGACTTTGAGAGACAATTGGCCTGTAAATGATTTCTTTGAAGATGATGAGGATAGAATTTGTATACCCGCGGATTCAGTTAGAGCTGTAACAGTTGGTTCAATTGCTATGATGCATGATGATAGTACGTTGGTAACAACAGGAAATATAGCCCCGTACTCTAGAAGAGGGCCAGGAGTCGGATTAAGTATTAAGCCTGAAGTAGTTCACTTTAGTGGTAATCCCCCAACATTCCCAATAAAATCGATAAATTCCGTTGGTAAAATCATTGGAGATTATGGAACAAGCTTCTCAACCCCCATGATATCAAGTATTTTAGCAGAATACTTTGAATTGTATCCAAATGAGTTGAGTTGTAATCTTGCTCGAGCTTTATTAGTCCATAGTGCCGTTCACCCAATTACAAACAAAAGAGTTAGTCTAGCAAATGATCATTATTTTTATGGTTTCGGTATCCCCAAAAGATTACAAAATGTTCTCTATGGAAATGAGCATGAAATAACGCTAATCTACGAAGGACGGTTAAACTACAGGGAAGGTATAAACTGGATTAAAGTTGCCGATTTTCCATTTCCTCAATCCCTTGAACTAGAGGATAAAAAAATTCGAGGAGAAATTATAGTTACAATTGCATATGAGCCGAATTTAATACCTTATTTAGGCAGTCAATATTGCAGATGTAACATTGACTTAAAATTACGCTCATTAGTAAACGGAACATTGAATACAATTTCTAAAGGCTGCTCAGCAAAAGAGATGGATGTTGAAGAACAATGGGAAAAAAACCAGATGACAAAATTACTGAAGTGGTCCTCAATAAAACAAATCTATTTTAGCAGCCTTCGAGGAACAAAAGGATCAAGTGAAATATCATTAGAATTATCACCAACTTGGAGAGATATAGATGAAAGACAAGAAATACCTTTTGCAGTTGTTATAACTATCAGAGATCCTAAGAAAATAGCACCAGTATATAGCGATGTTACTAAATTATTGCTACAATCATTTCAAAGTACAGACGTTAATATTAAGTATATACCTGTTAGAACAGGACTTATTAAAACAATTTAGGGGTTAAGTAAAAATGAATTTTAGTGTATTTGTTATTCGGATAATTTTACTTCTTTTACCAGGAATAATTGGAGCAAAGATATACAGAAAACTCAGAGGTAAACGCACAAAAAAAGACTGGGAAGATTATTCGGAAATATTTATTTTTTCTGTTGTAAGCTATGTTTTACTTGGTATTTTACAATCAGTGAATTTAGTCATCCATCCTTTTTCATTTTCATGTAAGTACTCAGCTATTACTGCTTTCAACGCTTTTGTGGATGAAAAAGCTGCAATTAATTGGGATGAAGTTTTATTTTCTGTAGTAATCGGGATTATTTTGGCTTACATAGCATCGTATATTTATAGGTTTAAAATTATTAATAGATTTGGACGCTTAATTAGCGCTACGAAGAGATATGGTGATGAAGATGTCTGGGATTACTTGCATAATATTCCTAATATAGAATGGATGGTGATACGAGATCACAAAATAAATATGTATTATTATTGTTGGATAAAAGTTTTTTCTGAAACTGATGAAAAAAGGGAACTGTTATTAGGAGATGTATCAGTTTATAATGCGGATGGACAGTTTTGTTATGATACAAAAGCTATGTATATCTCGAGAGAATATCATGACTTAACAATAGAATTTTTTGATACAGGTGACATACAAGATACCCAAATTACTGGAGAGGAGCGCGATCAAAGTGAGTAAAGATGCAAACCCAAAGGGTGAAAAGATTGTTAACTTTAGTATTTTGAATGAAAGTATGAGTAAAAAGGGCGGTCAAAATCCTCGGCCTTCAAATCCTAAACCTAATTTTTCACCTCCACCTCAAAAACCTAAGCAGTCTTAACACTCAAAATTTAATGACAAGAGTCACCACCAAATTGGTAGTGCAGATAGAGAGGCCTAAATACTACTCTAGGGAAATGTCAATGTGTCTGGGTGTTACGGCTATATCTATAATATCATCAGCAGAAGGGGATTGTAATAGACGTGCCAAACAGCAAAAAAGCAAGGTGTCCTTCTGGGAGTGCGTCAGATATTTGCTGCCCCGAGGAAAAGTAACAGCTCCTTAACTGTGCCTCTCGGCAAAAGATTGTAGCAATCAATAATGAGAATTTGGTTTAGAACGTTTGTAATAATCAAGTTTTTATAAAAAATATAAAATTGAGGTGAAACTAAGCCAATGAAGCAGGTTGCAAAATATATTTCAAGGAAAACATTGTTATACAAGACCGGTGTAGAATATGGTGATTATACTATAAATCATGTGCAGGGATGTTCGCACGGGTGCCAGTACCCATGTTATGCCTTTTTGCTTGCCAAGAGATTTGGCAAAGTGGGAACATATGAGGAATGGCTTGAGCCGCAAGTGGTTCATAACGCATTATCTTTATTAGGCAATGAAATTCCTAAACTAAAGTCAAAAATTCAATCGGTACATCTTTGTTTTACCACCGATCCATTTATGTTTGGATATTCTGAAATTAGCAAATTGAGCGTTGATATAATTAGATTACTCAATGAGGCGGGAATTAAATGCACTGCATTGACAAAGGGAATATTACCCGCAGAGCTTGCAGAACTGAGCAAGGAAAACGAATATGGTATTACCTTAATATCATTAAATGAAGATTACAGAAGAGAATATGAACCATATTCAGCTACCTACCAGCAGCGAATTTCAAGCCTTTATTATTTGCATAAAAAGGGATATAAGACCTGGGTAAGTATTGAGCCTTATCCTACACCCAATATAATAGATCAGAATTTTTCTGAAATATTGAACTCAGTTGCTTTTGCTGACAAAATTATTTTCGGGAGATTAAATTATAACCCGAAAGTCACACAGTACAAAAATTATAAGGACTTCTACAACACTTTAAGCGAACAGGTAATAGATTTTTGCCAGTCAAGAAACAAGGAATATCATATTAAAAATGGCACTATGACGGATAAAGGGAATAGAATTATAGCTGCAATATAGTAATGCTTTAGAAATGTTGCAAATTTTGAAATGCAGATCAGTTTATGTGGTCTGCATTTTGTTTTTATCTTGTATTTTTAAAATATTTTCAGGAGCGTAATTTAATATGAATAATATAAGGACACCGGCAAAGAAAAAAGCAAGGGAGCTTGCAAAATATCTAAGAGGTGAAAGGCCGGATTACTATTATCTTAAAGCATTGTTTAAGGAGCTGCGTACTGAGCTTGAGGTGCAGGTGCCGGGAAGCTCAAGGAAGCTGCCCTATGTTCCGACAGAGGATGAGCTGAAAAGGTACTATAATGCTGTATGGAGCTCCAGCAATTTTCAGGATATGCTGATAATAAAGACGCTGCTTTACACCGGGGCAAGGGTAAGCGAGCTTGCTAATATAAGGATTGATGAGATTGACTTCCAGAGCTGCAGGATCAGGATAACTCTCAGGGGAAGGGCAAGAAGGACAGGATGGTGCCGTTCCCGCAATCCTTCAAGGAGCTGCTTGCAATGCACCACAGGAGCATGAAGGAAAAGGGGGCCATATATTTATTTGAATCTTCTTGGAAAAAGAAGTATTCGGAAAGAGGAATTCGGAAAATTATGGCGAAATATACAAATAAGGCAGGTATAAAACAGCAATTGTCGCCTCATAAGCTGAGGCATTTCCTCTTTACATGGCTGAAGAAGCAGGGGGTAGACGATGCACTTATTCAGCCTTATTCAGGCCATGAGAGCAGGCAGGCTCTGGAGGTGTACTCAAAGCTGGCGATTACTGAGGCTCAGGAGAAGTATGATGAGGTTATAGGGAAGTTTCCGGTGTGAGGGTGGGGATTATGGCTATAATGCGAAGTTGGCTGATAAATAAAATCCAACATGGAGGCTCTTATGCAAGACATCAATTGGAATATGTTTAACCTTAAAAATCCTGATAAACGAATGGCTTTCCAAAATATGTGTAAACATTTATTTTGCAGAGAATTAAGTATCAGTGGATATGATTTACAAGCAAATTATAATAATGCTGGTTTGGAAGCAAAACCAGTACTTCATGATGGCAAATATTATGGGTTTCAGTGTAAATATGTAGAACTAGCAACGAACCCTAATAATTTTTACCGACAAATAAAAAAATCTTTAGATATTGCATATCGAATCTATAAAAGCCAGTTGGATGTTATTTATATATATTCCAATGCTGATATTCAACCCGACATTTCTGATAATGAGGCTTCTACTCAAAAAAGTGATACAAATCGACTCAAAATACAAGAAGATGCTCGTAAGAACGGTATAACAATAGAATGGAATACCAAAGACAGCCTAGAACTTATATTAAATGAGCCAAAAAATGATGATATTGCAACTTTTTATTTTTCAGAGAGTAGAGAACTAAATTTTTTAGACAGTTCTATTTCTATTGAGGATAAGACCTTCTTAAATTCAGAGGAATTTATTCCTTTGCCGATTAGAGAGCATACTGGCTATGATGATGTTATATGTCTTTTGCAAAAAAGATGTTGTGCTATAGTTCTT
Organism: Anaerobacterium chartisolvens; assembly: GCF_003337415.1. Classification (GTDB taxonomy): domain Bacteria; phylum Bacillota; class Clostridia; order Acetivibrionales; family DSM-27016; genus Anaerobacterium; species Anaerobacterium chartisolvens. The sequence continues at coordinate 32,052 of NZ_QPJT01000029.1, forward strand.
GGTGACGCTGGAACTGGTAAAACTTTAATGATGAAGAAATTCTTCTCTCACTTTAAGGATGATTTTTTAAAAAATTATTCAAATGCTATAACGGGAGCAACTATTTTCCCCGTATTCATAAGATTGCGGGAATGTATTAATGGAAATTTGGAAGATATTCTGCGGCAGCGATTAAGAGATTATAGAATTGACAAAACAGCGAATACATTTAAATACTTATACTTTCTTGATGGATTAGATGAAGTCTCAGCAAATTTCATTGATAATATCCTAAACTATGTTGAAACCGTAAAAGACTACGAGAACACACACGGAATTGTATTTTCATCAAGAAAAGACTCATTTAATTTAGTATTTATGTATAGACATTTTCCTGATATAAAAAAAATAGGACTATTACCACTAACTATAAAGTATATTGAAGACTATTTTAGGGCAAAAAAAGATGAAAATAAAATTAAAAAGCTCCAAGAATTAACAGGTAAAAACAGATCTTTGGTTGCTGACCTTAATGATATTTTTTCTATTAACCTTTTCTGGAATATGATAGAAAGAGTTGATGAAGCAACTACAAAAATTGATTTATGTGAACAAAGTGTCAATTACTTTCTAAATAAATACAATAAATTAAATGAGATAAGCCTACCAGAGCCCAAAACACAATATATTAAAGAGTTGTTCAGTGATATTGCGTATCATATGAGAACATCAAATTTGCTCAATATCAAGCTTCATAAATTACAATTATTAATACAAGGTAGATTTGACAGATTAACCTATGATGACACTAACAAAATTATTTATTGCTTTAGTGAATTATTTTTTGAAAAAGCGGATCATCAGGATCAAATGATATTTTCTTTCAGGCATAGAAGATTTCAGGAGTATTTTCTGTGTAAAAAAGTATTAGAAGTTTTTCCTAAACATCCCTGTGTTTTAAGAGAACTTCAGCTATTAAATGATAAAGATTTCATTTTAATGCTTTTTCTGAAATATGGAATAAAAGAAAGCATTGCAAATAGAAATATTTTATTAAATCTTGCTTTAAGATTCTTTGAAGCGTATTTAGGTTCAGATTACTGGGCTGGATATAAAGATAGCTATATTGGTATAAGAAGTGACTATGGGGTTGGGGGTGTAAATCCTTTTGAGCAGGATGAATTTATCAATGCTTTGGCAAGTCAGACAATAGAGAATATCTTTATACTTTTTGAGAGCCTTGGCATCAAGAAGGCTAATCTGAGCAATCCCAAAATTTTTTCTAAGCTAATAGTATTATTTCACAAAAAAAACAATATCAATGTATTTGATAATATGAGAAAACATTTTTCTTATAAGGAAGAAGAATTAGAAAAAATAAAGTTCAATTCTATATATGACATGTTGTATTTTAATAAATTTTTTTGTGAAAAAGATATTAGTTTAAAAGTATATGATGAAAGAATCAAGAAATTTAAAATAAATCCCAACACTGATTTTATGTCAATTGCAGATGAAGGTTGTCAGCATGTTTTATCCTTCTTTAATTATTTAATCGATTATAACATTCCATTCTTATGTACAATAATTAAAGAAATAGAAATTGAACATCTAGAACTTTTATGTTACCAGCTTCTGAGAAACGAGTATATTCATTTGATCGTTTCAGAAGAAACAGAAGTAACCAATTTAAAAAGTAGTATTGTCGCAAGAATTGAAAACAATGATAAAGATACATTCTTGCTAAATACTATTGTTTTTTATAATCTAGTGACGCATAAAGATTATGGTATTGAAACATTAAAAACGAGATTTGAAAAAGTCAACCAAAATAATTTACCAACATGGGAGAGAAATATTGAAGCTAACCAGTATATAGCTATCTTGCTCAAAAAGAATAAAACTATATATACTCCAAATTACAAATTTGGTATAGAAATTAAAAATATATCTATATCAGACAATTCATTAGATAGTATTTTGCAGAAAATTATTTCTGTTGTGAAGAATTACAATTTTTCAACTTATAATTGGTTCAAATATAAGAATTCAAACTTAATAGGAGCTATTTTAGCGACATATCCTTTTGTATTGGATGACATAAAAAAAGTTTTACACTTGTTATTTAAGTATGATAGTGTTGTGAGTATGCTTACTATTTTTTATAGTATTTTTAATATAAACCTTAATCTCTTTAAGCAGGTTGCAAATGAAGCTATTCTAAACAAAATCTACGAAGAATCGACCAAACAATTGTCTTATTACGATGATAACTCAAATGCAGAACATATGTTTTCGGCTATGTATGCTTATTTTAATACGGGTAAAAGCCATCAGCTACTTTTAAAAGGATTAAACAATTCTATCTGCCGACCAGCCTTTAGAGGAGAAGATTTGATTGATCATGTATTACCATACTGTCTTAGTTTATTTGCAGTAGATAATTGGTACAGTGAATATCAATTGGAAATATTTGCATCGCGAATATATGACATGCTAAAGATTATGTCTGATACTACTGATGGGGGCACAGATTTATCGCTTTTCAAAGAAGTTTTACTTGAATATATTCCTTCAAGTTCTCTTTTGAATGAAGATGAAATTTATAATACAAAAACAAAAAATATGGATAAAGAAACTGAGAATAGCAAAGGTGCAGTGGCTGGCTTACAGAAAAACAATTTAACTATGGAAAACATAGATCATTATTACAAATGCCGAATTGATGGGGCTGATTATAATTCCACAGAAACTTGGGAGAGCCTAATAAACTTTGAATTGGAAAACGATAAAGATTTAAATAATTTGTTTAGCGTTTTAATAGATAATCGTTATCCTGAGCCATATGGGGGTAAAGTAAATGAGGTATTCCCTTTAATTACTGCTGTTCTATTAAAGAACCCTAAAACCAAGCAGCGGATTATCGACTTTATAATATCGCAAGGAGGCAGGAGTGGTTTGGTCAATATGATTAAAGCATCCATGTACAACTCAGATATTGCCAGTGGAAAACGTTATTTTGAGGAATTACTTTTACTGTGCGAAATGATTGTTTACCCAATGAACGCAAGTTCTTTAAAGGCTGAAAAGAGAGTTGATTTAGTATCTGATATAATATCAAAAATAGAAAATAGCACGAAAGAAGATTGGTATATTAATGAAAACGATGAAAGAATATTGCGGTTAGACCCTAACATAAAAATTATATCAAGCGACTTTGATGAACGCAGACAATTTCATGAAGAATGGGCAATAAGATATTCAGATTCCCATGCTTATTTATACCAATATTATCTGTATTATAATTCAAGCTTAATAAAAAAATACAAATTGGTTTCTGTAGATGGGGGCAGAGCGACTTTACCCATTCCTCGTGCAGGAACAAATATTGTATCGAGAAAAGATTATAGGTTTGCGCTAATTATTAATGAGAGCAGGATATTAGAGTATGTTTATCGCTATGGGTTGATAGTTGAATGAATAAATACTGGAAAGGGAACTTATTATTTTTTACTCAGCTTCCCATTATAATAATGGGTTATGCGCTGCTCCAAGGATAAATAGAGGAGGATAAAGTGTAATGGAAACAATTAATCCATATCGGGAATTTGTCTCGAGCATCTCTGCTACCGAATTTGAAGAATATTGTTTAGAGGTGTTGAAGGCTTATGCTGAATCAGAATCTTTAAAAGATTTCTCCATAATCCATAATCAAAAAATTCAAACTGATGATGGAGATTATCAAATAGATATTTATGCTGATTTCATTGCATTATCAGTTCGTTTTAAAGTAATTGTAGAATGCAAACGCTATACACGACCAGTTGAACGTGAAAAAATTGTTGTTTTAGCCGATAAGGTGCGAAGCTTGGGAGGGCATAAAGGGATTTTGATCTCTACATCTGGCTTCCAGAGTGGTGCATCAGAATATGCGAAAAAGCATGGTATTGCACTATTGCAAATTTTTGATAAACACGTTATGCATATTCAAAATTCGCTACATCCTGAAATGAATCGCTTGTACATTGAACTTGTTCGTCAATCGCCTAAGTATTACGCATACCAATGGAATTATAGCTTATATGATTTTCCGGATAAACGAATTTATCCTTCAGAATCTATGAATTTAGATTTGCGTAAAAAAGTTTTAGAACATTTCAACATGAACGATTATGTTAAGCAGAATAGAAATAATTAGTTCATTAACATTCGCATTATCCATATAACACAAGCCTCACACAACCCACCCCAAAACAAGGCATTCAGCCCCCAAGCTGACCACCTTGTTTTTTTATATACATTCCAAACAAAAAGGAGATGATAACATGCTAGCCAACAAAATTAAGCTTGGCAGGGACAGGCTTGGCATAAACGACATGCACGTCAAGACCTTTCTCATAACCGGCTTCCCGGAGAAGGCCATACCGGGGATGCTGTACGTTATAACCCACGGTGAACACACCGGCCCGGAGATAATAATAAACTATTCCCTGCACTTCAAGCCCTCAAAGCTCAAATTTGATTTCAAAATGAAATCGAAGCTGCGGCGGCTGCAGAGAAACATCAACACCCGGCAATCGGGAGACATTGCGGAAACAGCGCGTTCAGAAGAGGTAAAGGCTCTGGACGCGCTGCTGTATTTAAGGGGCATACAGTCGGGGAGGTACGCCGATGTATGGCTTACCGTTACCATATCCTCCGACAGTGCCGCTGCATTTAAAAGCAGCATAGACGAATTCAAAAGCCAGATGGAGTTTAGGGACTACACCGTAAACGAACTGGAGCTGGAGCAGCACCGCGCTCTGGATGCCGCATGGCTCGGCGGAGGAGGCAGCACCCTGTTTGAACGCTACCACGGCAGGGTAATGGACCTTGACGCGGTATCGGCGCTGTACCCTTTTGTTGACGGCAGCATAAGCGACGGAAGGGGCTCATATATAGGCCACAGGATAAAGGATGCGACGGCAGTATACAAGGATTTTACTTACGGCTCGGACAACCAGAATATTATCGTCGTCGGCAGCTCCGATGAAGGGAAATCCACATGGATCAAGGGTGTGGTTATATCCCTGCTGCTGGAAGGCTACAAGGTGTACATATTTGATGTAGACGGTGAGTATTACCCCCTGTGCAAGCTGGTGGGCGGAACGTGGGTAGACTACACCATGGGCACCGGACTGTATGTTGACCCTACCTTTATTGAGCCGCCCATACTATCTGAAATTAACGGGCATTCATTGGACGAGGAAAGACTTGTAACGGCAAGAAATGCCGACAGTGCCCGGTATAACGAGGCGGTGACAAACACACGCGCCACAATAAGCCTGCTGTGCGACGACTTCAGCACAAAAAAGAAGAATGCGTTAGGACGTGCGCTCACGGAAATGTGGGAGGACGCAGGCATAATAAAATCAAGCCCGGATACATGGTCAAGCCGCAAAAGTGAGATAGGCCTGCACCAGTTGTACAGGAGGATAAAAGAAAACGGACAGAAAGGGGATGAGGGCGCGAAGGAGCTTGCGGAGGATTTATGGACGTACTTTGAAGGCCCCGACAGCGACTTGTTTGCAAGGGCGGAGTCGGGGGAATGGCTCAAGGAATCTCAGCTTGTTGTCTTCCATGTTGCCAGCTCGGCGGACAATATTGTGGATCAGAAGATGGGAGCTGTAAAGATAGTGTCCACTACACACATGACGTGGCAGCAGATTAAAAGGGACAGGATACTGGGTAACCACTTCTCGGCGGAGGTTTTCGACGAATGGCAAAGGCTGCGTAAAAACCCATATGCCAGAGCTCCAGTCTACAGGAGCATAACCACGGGACGCAAATTCAACGATCAGGCGATACTCGGTTTCAACGATCCTTCGGTGCTGTTTTCTCAGGAGGATGGGCAGGCACTCTGGGACAATACAAAATATAAGGTGTTATTCCGATTGGAGGAGAAATCAATAAGAAGGCTTGCTCAGGATGCCAGTATGCCGGACGAGGTTATACAGATGTGGCTTTCACTGCCCAAGTACAGCTTTGTATTCCGGCAGAGGAACGGGGGAAGGGACATATACGATGTGCTTAAGATGGAGCTGCCGGAGAGTGAGCTGCAGAAGATATCCAAAACAAGGGGACTTAAACAGGGGGGATGATTTGAAATGGAGGTAACAACAGCTCTTTCAGGTGCTGTTAAGAGGAAGGTTAAAAAGAAAATATGGCTTTGGTTGATAGGAGCCGGAATGCCGCTCCTTATTTTTTTGTCCATTGTACTGGCTGTCTGCATGTTCCCCTTGTTCATACTGGGCGGGGACAGCCTGTATTATTCACCCGGCTATGAGTATGACATGTACTACGGCAGCGAGTCGGGAGGGGCAGCCTTCAAGCTTACCGGGACGGGAGAATTCCTTTTCCCCATAAATACTCAGAAAATCGTCATAACCTCAGGCTTCGGAATGAGAATGCATCCCGTTCTGAAGGAGCGTAAGCTGCATACCGGCATAGACATTGCATGTGATACCGGAACGCCGGTGCTTGCTGTGAGCGGAGGTACCGTAAGCTTCGCCGGTGATGGAGGAGGCTATGGCAATCTGGTAATAATAGAGCATCCCGGAGGCTATAAAACCTATTACGCGCATTTGTCAGTAATCAGCATAAATAACGGCACTGTAATTTCCGCAGGCGAGCTTATAGGGAAGGCAGGCAATACTGGCTTTTCGACAGGCCCGCACCTGCACTTTGAGGTGAGGAAGGATGACAGTCCCATAGACCCCGCTCCCTTTCTGGGACTGGTGCAGGACATTCCGAACGTTCTTCCTGAAGAGCTTAAATATACTGAAATAGATGCACACAAGCTAAAGACATTTCTTGACGGCAGGGACTCAATGCTCTCCGATGAGCCGTATTTCTCCGCCATAATGGATTCGGCAAGGGAATACGATGTAAGCCCTGTGCTGCTGTTTGCCATCACAGGACAGGAGCAGAGCTTTGTCCCGCGTTCACATAAGGATGCAATCAAGATAGCAAATAACCCCTTTAACGTATTCCATAGCTGGCGTGAGTACAACACCGATATACGGGACAGCTCCAGAATAGCTGCCAGAACTGTTATAAACCTGAGCAAAAACAGGCCTGATGCATCCAACCCCATAGCGTGGATGAATACACGCGGAGGATCGGGAGGATACGCGGAAGATCCAAACTGGTGGGTGGGCGTATCAAAGATTTTTAACCAGCTCCGGCAGGTAGCCGCGCTATGACGGACGAAATTATTTCGTCTGTTTTTTTATCCCCAATGAGGGCCTTGCGGAGGTATTAGAAATGCCCTTAAAAGGCCCTGTCAATGCCTTAATTATAAAGGAATTATAGAGGAGGAACATGCAATATGACGGACAAATACATCTTCAGGGTAGACCCTGATATAGGACAGAAAAAGCCCGAAGACAGCAGAGATAAGAAAGTAAAGGCTATAAAGGTTTACTGCACCCGTGAGGATCATGAGAAATTCCAGAGGTATTGCGCCGACCAGAGAATATCATGCTCCGTATATCTGGGTAAGGTAATCCGCAGGCTGACACGCAAGATGGAATAACAGGGACTTAAGAGGGTTCTATAAAGGCCCTGTAAGGGTTCTGTGAGGGCCTTCTTAAGTCCCATCCAAAGATAATAAACCAGAGAGGACGTGAAAAGTAATGGGTTCTATAATGCTTGCTGCAGTGGTTATTACCGCAGCCTTTGTTGCCGGTAAATTTGCGGGCAAAACAGTAATGAACGGAGTACGTATCCTTGCGGTGGTGCTGGGCATCCTTGCCCTTGCCCGAAACTGGGACAGTACCGTGGTTCTTTTAGAAAGGTTCATTAATGAGCTGCTGCCCTACCTGTGGGGCAAGGCCGTAAGCTTTGTTAACTGGGCGATAAGAAACGCTGTTGATATATCTAATGACGCTGTAAAGGAAATTACAAAATAAACATGGAGGTATTGTTATGTTAAATATATTAAATCCCGAATTCTGGAGAAACACACTGTTTTCTTTAACCCTTGTCTTGGCAGCCGTTGTTGTGTTGCCTGAAATAACAGACTGGCTTATAAATGCCCCGTGGGAGGACAAAAAAGGCCAGAAGGGTAAAAGCAGCCGGGAGGACGCCGGCAGTCCCCGGCCATCATTTGCCCAATACGCTCTAAATACCTTAAAGAATACTGGCATAACATATGCCGTGCTTATGCTTCTGGGGCTTGCACTGCTCATTGCACGTAAGATATCCACAAACATTGATGCAGCAATAGCAAAGGGTACAATTGACATCCCTCGAATTGACCTTGCCATAAATATTTCCTTCCTGAACTACTATATTAAATTCTTCTGCACCTGGCTTGTGCTGTTATTAACTGTGGCAGCAGTATACATAGCCTTCAGGGTAGTATTGTCAGGGCTAAAAAATAAAGAGGTATTGCCTGAAGCACAGGACAAGCCTGTGGAGCCTGCCATTGAATTAATCGAAGGGCCGCTGAAGGAAGGCTGCCCTCCGTTATCCCTGCTGGACAAGTATTCACATGCACAGTCTGGGGCTCAGGACACGGGTATGAGGTCAAGGCTGCAGCAGTGCTTTGATGAATATGGGCTGAGCTTCCTGTCCATTGTAAAGGTTGAAACCGGCCCTACAATAACAAGGTTCACTGTTCGCATGGACACCTCCGGCAGGCTCGGTGCTGTACTTAAAATTGAAAAGGAAATGTCAATGTATCTGGGTGTTACAGCCATATCTATAATATCCTCAGCAGAGGGAGTTATAATAGACGTGCCAAATAGCAAAAAAAGCAAGGTAGCCTTCCGGGAAGTGCTTCAGATATTTGCGGGCCGGAAAAGCAGCGGCCCATTAAGCGTGCCTCTCGGCAAAACTGCCGTGGGAGAGCTGCAGGCCATAGCAATAAACGAGGCTCCTCACCTGCTGATAGCAGGGACAACCGGCTCAGGTAAAAGCGTATGCATAAACGAGATAATAGCCAGCATCCTGTTTACCTCCTCCCCCGATGAGGTGAGGTTTATATTTGTAGATCCCAAGGTTGTGGAAATGAGCTGCTACAACGGAATCCCTCACCTGCTTGCCCCGGTGGTTACAGACCCGGAGAAGGCTGCAAAAATGCTTGACTGGGCGGTGCAGGAAATGGAGAGTAGGTATAAAGAGCTGGCTGAGGCGGGAGTCAGGAATATAACGGCATACAATGAAAAGAAACGCAAGCAGGAAAACAGAATGCCTTTTATAGTAATAGTCATCGATGAGCTGGCCGACCTTATGGTAGTAGCAAAGAAGGGAAAGAACAAAAACGAAAACTCGGTGGAGGAGTCGATACAGCGGCTTGGACAGAAGGCCAGAGCGGCGGGGATACACCTTATTGTGGGAACGCAAAGACCCTCTGCGGATGTAATCACCGGCACAATAAAGACCAACATCCCTGCAAGAGTGGCGTTTACCACCTCCTCAGGGATAGACTCACGGATAATCTTAGGCGAAAACGGGGCAGAGAAGCTGCTGGGGAAGGGAGATGGCCTTCTGCTCACGATAGGCGCTCCAGTGAGGTTTCAGTCGGCATATATATCGGATCAGGAGGTAGAGCGCGTGGTTGAGTGGTGGAAGGGCAAAGGAACGGAGAATAAGGGGGAAATACTGGATTGGGATAATGTACGGGGGGAAGCTGATAGTTATACAGAGAGTGAAGCAGAAAGCAATAATGGCAGCTTAGACAGGCCTGAGGAGCTGCCAAAGAACTATGCACGGGATGATTATTACTCAAATATAAAACTGTATGTGGCTAAGCTTGCAGCCGGAGATGAAGAAGAGCTATACCTGCCGAGTACCAGGCAAATTGAAGAGGATCTGGGTATAAACCACAGGTATGTTATTGAAGGCTTACAAAAGCTTGTATCTGAAAAATGGATTGAAAAGGTGGGCAGCAGCCCAAGAACAATGAGGTATATGGTGACACTTTCTCAAGATGATGCAATGCTGGAGCTGGATAAAAATGCAGTGTAAATTTCCAGTTATTTAGCTTAAAAACTTTGGTTAAATTTTTTGGTTACAGAAATGATGTATCCCTGTTGTACCTAAAGGAAATCTTTAAATAACCAAAAAAATAACCAAAATCCGTAACCAAAAAAATGTGCTACAGATTTTCCAGTTTTCTAGCTGAGCGAGGAATTTATAATGTATACTAATGGAGTGTAAATAAATCCTGCTAATAGAAAGGGTAATCGGAAAGAGCAGGTGTGATTGTTGCCTTCATTCTTACAAAAGAGGGGAGAGAAGGCCTATGGATACATACCAGATTGTCTTTAATGATAGGATCGGGGATGTTTGTTCTGACGCTTATCTCCTTAATTATTGCGTTAGTAAAGGCAATAGCTAAGGAAAAAAAATAATCACCCTGCACTTCATTCACTGAAGTGCACCACAGGACGATTATTAAGAAATGAATACAACAAAATATCCTCCTTCTTTAAGTGATTGTTGTTTCCATGTTTTATAGCGGTTAGAGATTATCTCACTTATTATTTTATTTGGAATCTTTTTTTTATCATCTGATATCATTGTATCACATTCCTTCCAATAATAGTATAAAACATAAAGGGGTTTTTTGATTTTAAAAAAATTTTCCATAAAACCAATTATTTACTTTGTTCCGATATGAAAAATACTGCATACTAATAATACGAAGTATTAAGATTTTATCTATTTATTTTTATATAATATTTCATATAAAGTTGTCAATACTTTTTAAAGGAGGTCGAAGGAGATGTTAACAGTGGAAAAAAATTCAAAATATGCTTCAAATCCTTATGATGCTGCCCTTAAATGGTTTAAGGACAAAAATGGGGTGGATTTTTTTGAACTTTCTGAAAATAATGAAAAACGTAAAGAGTTTTATAAAAAAGGAAACTCTATAAAAAACCCAGATGAGGAAGAAATTCAAGATGTTTACAAACATACAATCGAAAAACATTATTAGGATTTTAAAAGTCTCTGAACATTTCAGAGGCTTTTTGCTTTTTCAGACTTCATCAAGCAATTCTTTCAGTTTTTGTGCAATTTCATGTGAAGTCATGTTTATTGTATTCATAGCCATTTTGCCTCCTATCTAAATTTGCAATATCTTTATCAAGCTGATTAACAGCAAATTGGGATTGCTCAACGCTCATAACTATACGTCCCTGCTTTGTTAAATATATAATGTAAATGATAATTTATTTTTTTATTCTTTTAGCAGTGAAATCAGTATGGTCAAACTCAAATTGATGATCTCTATTATTTTCACAATAACCGATAACATGTCCTGTTTCAAAGTTTTTGAAGAAATTAATTTTCCCATTGCATTCATCGCAATTTCCGGCAATTTTAATTCTAACTACTCTTCCATCATCAAGCTTTTTTAACCGAATGCTTACTAATTTAAAAGGCCTTAACCACGTAAATCCATGTGTTTTAGATAAATCTTTACAAATAGCATACAGATAGACACCAATACCACAAAGGACAATAGCAAAAGGCAAAATTATACTTGTAAATCCTAAATTTGTAGACTTAAAATTTATAAAGGAAGTTATAATTGTAATTAAGCTACCAATAAATCCAATAACCATAGCAAAAGTCGAAAATGTTTTTAATTTATCATACTTAATCCCCTTTCCCTTTACAGTATAGGTACAGGGGATTTTCCCTGACTCTCTGTTATTAATATGGTTTTCGATTTTTCCTATTCTTACTTTATTTCCACTACCAACTCCAATGCCGACACTTCCAGCGGTTATTTTTATTTCCTGTTGAACATCATTATTCAATGGTGCTGCACAGTTTGGGCAAAAATTCTTTTTTTCTTTAATTTCATCTCCACAGTTTGGGCAATTCATAATTAACCTCGCTTTTATAATTATTTTTTGATTTTTCTTTCCAACACCTTTATTTCTTCTTATAGTAAAGATCGACCTTCCACACCCTATCCCTTTTTCTGCAGCTCTATTTTAACGTCATACCCATATTCCTGAAACATATGGACTAAATTGGACCCGTCAATCAAGGTGATGGGCTTATCCTTTGAAAATTCGCGGGCATCATTCCCGTAATAGCTCGTTGTTACCAGAATCCCTTTAACAGCGCCTTCGTTTATCATGGTTCCATATAAATCTCTTACCGCTGATACAGAGACGACATTATTGTATCTTTTAGCCTGTATGACAAATTTTCCGCCACGGATAGGATCAGGATCAAAAGCGATAGCATCTACTCCTCCATCACGGCTGGCCTGAGTAACTTTTACCTCAGCGCCATCCTTTGAGAATATTTTTGAAAATAATTCCCTGACTAAATGCTCAAAATCCTCCCAGTCCATTGTTGCTAAATTATCTATGCTATTAATTCCCGCCAGCACTTCTTTGGACTCGACAAACCTGCTGTCTTCTCTGTTTATTTCCATTATAGGTTTTACAGGAGCCATTGCAGCAAGGGGGCCTGCGGTAAGACCTTTTAGGCTGCGAATACATTCTCGGGGACAGATTCTTGATAAATTAAATGATTGGAATACTTCCTTTGACACTTGGCACGAGATAATACATGAGGTAAATTCATTTCCTGTTGATTTATCTATTCCTTTTACCCATCCATTGAATACTACTGATTTAACAAAATTTGTATATACGGAATCAAATACCTTATGGATATTTACTAAAGCTATCTGAAATATAACTGATTCATAAAAAGTGTCAAGCTCTTTCTGCTTAATATATATAGGCTCTATGGTTTTACGGACTTGAACAAATTTATATCCATTTATTTTTGGAATATTATCAATGTCTGGCAACCAGTAAGAGAGTATTGCTGCACCACTTATAGGTTCAAATGCTATCTCTAAATCTTTATTGTTATCATAAGGAAAAACCGGCTTATATAAAACTAAACTTAAATATTTTTCAATAGCTTCAGGAATGCCATTTTCAAATTCGTTTCTGAAGCTATTAATTGAGTCATTATGCTCTTTTTGTTTTTGAAGGAAAACGCTTTTTTCATTTTCATACTGTGCTTGTGCTGAAGCTCTTCTGGAGTTGTATTCTTCTAAGCTTTTAGTATTTTCAGATAATATCTGATTTTTATATTTTTCATATTTTTTCATTTCTTCATTATAGGCTACTTTTACAGCTTCTTCAGCAGAAATTCTTTTTACCCTGAAATATGGAATTAAATTTTCTATAAATCTTTTGTCGGTAAGCCCCGCATTTTTCATATAGGTCTCTAAATCCATTGGTTCATGAGGAGTGATAGCTACCGGCACCTGCTCGTTAAAAATAAATTTCTTATTAAATGGCTTAGTATTATATAATGTGTGCCAATCTATTTTATTTTTGACGGACAAAGCTCTGGAGAGTATATTATTATATTCTTCAATAAAATCTTCAGACTCTTTTGTTTTTTCAAGAGCCTGTTCTTTTAAACGGTCTATTTGAGAAGTTGGCTTTAACATTGAATCTTCTCTTGTAAGAGGTGCTTCATGTTTACTATTAAGGCTGAAATTAGATTTATTGAGTTTTTTTTTGTCGTCCGTACGAACTGGAGACAAAGTGTGTTTACTGCCATTATATATTCTAACGATATTATTCCTCTGACGGCTTTCTTGAGGATGTTTGAATCTTTTATAGGCTATAAATCCGGCGGAGCCAGCAACTGCAGAAGTTAAAAGAATAGTCGCGGACTTTTCATCAAATTTATAAATAATTATAATTAAGGCTAATAACGATACTATTATATCTGTTTCATTGTGCCGGAATTTTTTTAGTCCAGGTAACCTCACAATAACAGGTCTGGATACAAAATAACAGAATAAGATTGCTACAGAATCTAGTAAGAACTTATTATGTACATTAGGGTATGCAAGTAAATATCTTAAGATAGCAGAAGTTATAACTAATGTAATAAAATATGCACCTATTTCTTTCAAAATATAGCTTCCTCCATAATACTATAAATAATATGAAATACGAGTTTTGCAGTTTGTGCTTTAATAATATACGAAAACTCACACATCTTAGCAAATTATACCATAAACTATAAGTCCCAGCAAACATGAATATTATCATATTCTGTCACTTATGCACTTCTTTTGTCGATGAACAATAAAATGCAACCATTTCTATTGATTTCCTTTGCAAGATAATATAAAATTTCAAATAAATATTAAAAACATAGAAGATGTTTGTAGAATGAGGTGAATAAAGATAGAATGAAAGATGGACTTATGCATATGCTTTGGAATGTCATATTTGTTAGCATACCCGAAGAAACCTTTTTGGTTTGTTTTATTTTAGTATTGCAAAAAAAGTTTGACTATCTAAACTTTTCTAATAAAATAATGTTCTCAAAATTTGCTGTTGCGATTTTAATTCCAGCTATACTTTCCAACATATTAAAATATTTTGGTATTGAGGGAAATAACGTGTTGCTCTTTTTTATACCTACTCTTATAATTTCTATGCTGATAATATATAAAGCAAATACAATTAGAAAGTTATTAGACTCAGTGGTAAGTACACTGATTGCTGTATTTGTGTGGATGACAATCGAATTTATGTACATGCCGATAGTTATTAATCTTATTAGTGCTACTGTGGTAGAAATAAATAGCTCGGTATTTTTGAATTTTTTATTAACAATACCCGAAAGGCTGCTTGAAATTTTAATAATTGCTTATTTCTTAAAAAGAAAGTTTAATGCATTTAAGATTGATATAATAAGAACTATTTCTAAAAGTAGAGCAATGACTATATTTTCTCTAATTTTATTATCAATTAACATATTTATTATTGGTCTTGGAGGTAAATTTATTATATTTGATAGATGCTTGGTATCTCTGGATATTGGTAAGCAATTATTTTTCATTATTGAAACACTTATAATCCCTATTTTTAACATGGTAATAATCTATGTGATAGTTTATAACATGAAATACAAGGAAATAGCTGAAAAAGTAGTAAAGCGAGATAATATAAATACAGTTATAGCAATTGTAGATTCATCATTAAACGAAGGTAAATATAAAGAAGCTTCGGCAGCTCTGGAAGATATTAAAACTATAATTTGATTAGTGGAGGGGTTAAAGTATGAAGGTTGTAAAAAGTGTATTACCATTTGTCTCACTTTTCTTAATTTTGATTTCAGCAGTTACTGTAAGCACTGCATCAGGGTGGATTTTTTATCAGCCCAAAGAGCCAAAGCAATTAAAAAAGCAGGCAAGAGCTTCTTAAAGCTCTTGTCTGCTTTTTAAAAAAGGATAATTTTATGATCTCTTTTGAGCCATCATCCCATCAATAAAAGCTTCTATTTTAGATAAATCTAAATTGTTTTCAGTTATCTTTTTTAGCACTCTTTGCAAAGAAGAATTGCTTGAATATTGGAAAAAATCAGAATCCAATAATTCTTGATTTAGACTGTTTAAATAATAAAAATAATCAGGGTCTTGACCCTCTGCCTTACATATCTGTAGTATCACTGATTTAGGTGGTTCTTTAATATTGCCTTCGTCATCTTTTTGGCCTTTTTCATAGGATTCCAATTGTAAGGCTGTAATAGGTATGTTTAATTTTTGCTGCAATTGCTCTGCAAATTCGGCATATGTTCTATTTCCCCTTAATTCAACCAGTTTATCTCTTTTAAATATGCTTTGATTTTCTCCCAATAAATCAGAGACAGAGACTCCTATAGCTTCCGCTATTTTTTGAGCAAGGGGCAATAAAGGTATTTTTTTACCCTTTTCAATTTCACTCATATAAGCAGTGGTGATACCGACAGCAGAAGCCAACTGATATGCCTTCATGCCTTTTAATATTCTAAACTTTTTAATATTAGATCCTAAGGTCATAGTTGTTCTGCTCCTAAATTTAGCTTAGCGTACAGCTAAATTTATTTTATTTGAAAATTAGCGTAATTGCAAGATATTTTGAGAAACATTAAAATATCTTGCAATAATTTAGCCATAAGCTACTTTGAAGAATTTTACATACTAGCCTCAAGCTAATATAATTAAAAGCATTAGGAGGTGAGTTTGTTGCTCAATATAAAAAGTATACGTCAACAAAAGAAACTTAGTCAAGTTGATTTAGCGGAATCGACAGGTCTATCTGCTGCGTATATACATGAACTTGAAAAGGGGAAAAAAACAAATCCTACTATTGATACATTAATAAAAATATCTCAAGCATTAGGTGTTCCAATAACGGCTTTATTTAAAGATTAATATAATAAATATCCCAATCCGAAGGGAGGTGACACAAACATGCAGCAGTTTTACACCCAGTCGCACGTAACAACGGTCTTTGTCCTTGGCATATTGCACGGCTTCTTAATGGGGGGGCCTGCTAATATCGCGGCTGAAGAGCAGGCCGAAGGCAGCAGCCGTAAAAAGCAAGATACCCAGTGCTGCAAACACTGAGTATCCAAGTAAATCAACAAAGCTATTAAATTCAAGGGCTGTATAAACCCTGTACTTCTACTGTAATTATACAAAAGATATTACTGGAAATCAATAGGCAAAATGGCATGACTGCACCTTGACAAAGAAAGCTGTAATTCCCGGATACGAAAGGCAAAAGGGGTACAGCAGCATAAAACAAAGAAAGCCCTTGTATCGGGGCAGCAT
>NZ_QPJT01000030.1 GCF_003337415.1 Anaerobacterium chartisolvens
TCAGGCGCTTTTCTTAGATGTATTCCTTACGGGTCAAAAAAATTTCTTTCATCAAATTATATCCTCCATGTAAAATCTTTATTGCTAAATATATAATATATAAATTTGGATGGTATTAAAAATATGAGGCTTATGAAAGGAGTTTTAAACATGATTACCGAAAGGATGCAAAAAGAGCTCAATGATCAGGTGAGAAAGGAGTTTTACTCCGCATATCTTTATTTATCTATAGGTGCCTACTTCACTTCAATTAATCTTGAAGGCTTTGCAAACTGGTTTCGGATTCAGGCACAGGAGGAAAGAGATCACGCTATGATGTTTTTTGATTATATAAACAGAGTGGGGGGAAGGGTGCAATTAGGTGCAATTGACGCTCCGGACTTTGATTTTGAGTCCATTGAGCAGGCCCTTCGGCTCACCCTTGAGCACGAACAGCTTGTGACAAGATCGATTTATAATATAGTTGATGTGGCTATTGAAGAAAAGGATCATAAGACAAATCAGTTCCTGCAGTGGTTTGTAAATGAGCAGACAGAGGAAGAAGCAAGCGCTGACGCCAATCTTAAAAAGGTTCAGTTGGTGGGAAATGACGGAAGGGGAATACTCATGCTGGATGGGGAAATGGCTCAGAGAGTGTATACTCCTCCCACAGCGGCAGTATAAGGGCATCTAAAATTAAAGGCTGCCGTATTTAACGCCTGTTTTTGCGGCAGCTCCTTTTAATTATAAATAAATTTTATAAGGGGGATTCTTATGTCTTGCTATAACGTGATGGCAGTGCTTGTAAATCACAGGTCTAAAAAGGCGGTGGAAATGCAGGAGGTTTTGACTAAGCATGGCTGTAAAATAAAAATGAGGCTGGGGCTGCACGAGGCCGGAGATGTATGTTCAGAAGACGGGCTGGTAGTTTTACAGTTGTGTGGAAGTGATGAGGAAATTAAGGATCTGGAAAATGAATTAAACAGTATTGAGGGTCTGAAGGCTAAAACAATTACATTATAAAAAATGGGCTGCACTCGGTTTGAAGCGCAGCCCATTTTTTATTGTCACGGAATAATTACCGTCATCGTATAGCCTTTTATTAAGATGTTTGTTCATGAAATGTGGTTAAATATATGTAAAGGTTTAATTAAGTCTGTTGTTCTTATTTCCAAATTTGTTACAATACAGATGGGCTGCGTTGAAACACAACAGTTATTTAATAAATTAACATTCCTGCAGGGAGTGAAATGGAGGTAATCTTGAATGAAAAAATTTAAAAAGCTCAGTATCGTATTATCCCTTATGCTCGCTCTTTCCGTGATGATATCAAGCGTGGCATCGGCGGAAGAAATTTATGTGGTTAAATCAGGAGACGTACTATGGAAAATCGCAGAAAAATATGATGTGGATTGGAAGGAGCTAAGTGAATACAACAAGCTGAAGGATCCACATTTAATTTATCCTGAGCAAAAAATTAAAATTCCGAAAGACAGCTCTTCTAAAGGGGAAGCCGCTAAGTCGGTCGACATAATATCCTTCAATGATTTTCATGGGAATGTGGCGGAGGATGTGAGCCAGACGGGAAAAAACTTAGGAATGGCTAAGCTGGTGGCGGCCGCAAAGAGGGCTGTTTCTGAAAACCCCAATACAATTATTGTGTCGGGGGGAGATAATTATCAGGGCACGGCTATTTCAAACCTTACCTATGGGTCGCCGGTATCGGAAATGATGAAGGCTATGAATGTGTTTGCCTCGTCTGTGGGAAATCATGAGCTTGACTGGGGTACAGACAAAATTGAGCAATGGGCAAAGGACGGAAGCTTTTCCTTTGTCGCGTGCAATATATATGACAGCACAAGCGGACAGCCTGTAAAATGGGCAAGCCCATATATGATTGCCGATAAGGGCGGGGTAAAGATTGCATTTATAGGGCTGGCTCATCCCGATACTCCCTCGCTGACTAAAGCCGAATATGTATCGGAAATTGAATTCAGAGATCCTGCCCAATCAGCTCAGGAATGGATAGATTACTTACGGCAGGGAAAGGCGCCGGAGGGTAAGCCGGATGTAATTATTGCCCTCACTCACCTCGATTGTGAGCAGGATGCCCAAACAGGAGAAATTACGGGAATCGCGGCGGAGCTGTGCAAAAAGGTCAGCGGCCTTGACGGAGTTATTTCGGCTCACAGTCATATGACGGTTTCCGGGAAGGTTAACGGTGTGCCGGTTGTTCAGGCATATTATAACGGACGCACGCTGGCAAAGCTGTCTGTTGTCCTTGGCCCGGATGGAAAGGTTAAGGAGGTTGTTCCTTCTTTAAATGAGCTTTACAAAACGAAAAATGATATAACTCCCGATGCCTATGCCGCTTCGGTTTACCAGAAGTACAATAATGAGCTGGCTCCTATTCTTGGAGAAAAGCTCGGCACCGCCTCTGCGGAATTTACTCACGACAGAAGCACAAAGGGGACCGTCACCCTTTTGGGGAAATGGGCGTGCGATGTCATGAGAGTAAAAACGGGTGTGCAGGTGGCTATTCAAAACGGAGGCGGACTGAGAAGGTCTATGGCTGCGGGAGACATAACAATGGGTGACCTGTACGAGATTATGCCGTTTGACAATTATCTTGTAACCATGGAGCTTCCCGGAGCGGACTTAAAGAAGGCAATTGACCATGGTATAAATAACCAGTCGATTACAGACGGGCAATTTTCAGGGCTTAAGGTAATATATGATCCGGAAAGGGAGCAGGGAAGCAGCATTGTAAGCATAACCCTTGAGGATGGTACACCCATAGAGGACAAAGCATATTATACGGTGGTTATAAATGATTTCATGCTTACCGGCGGGGATAAATACGATTTTTCCGCAGCAAGAAATGTAAAGAATACATATATGCCTGTAAGGGATGCGCTTGTAGATGCCGTAAAGGAGTCAAAGACCATTGCTCCCGAACAGCCCGACTATATCAAGCAGGCGGAAAAGGCAGCCGCCGCGTTTAAGCCTGCGGCATAGGCGGCTTGAAAATGTAGTATAGGACACGATAAAGATTTTACATGGAGGATATAGTTTGATGGAAGAAATTTTTTTGACCCGTAAGGAATACATCTAAGAAAAGTGCCTGATGACAGACCCGTGAGACATTTCCCCGCAAGGCACCTTTTCGTTGCTATTAAAAATTTCTGTAAGCAATTATATCCTCTATGTTTGTAAAATCTTTATCGCTACATGTATAGTACAAAATGCGGCCGTAAATATTTATGCTGAGGCATAAATATTTACGGCCCTATGCTTGCAAAAAATAACGAGTCCTAAAAAGAGGGCTTGTTATTTTTTCTGCGCTCCCTCCTTCACTGCTATGCCAAAAAGTATGGCTCCTATTAAGAACATGAGGGCTATAGACGCGACACCGGCTTTGGAGCTTCCGCTGATTTGTGTGGACACACCCATAACGGTAGTTCCCATAAAGGCCGCACCCTTGCCGAAGATATCAAAAAATCCGAAATATTCGTTGGATTTTTCCTTAGGAATAATTTTGGCAAAATATGAACGCGACAGCGCTTGAATTGCTCCCTGAAAAACGGCTACACACACTGCCAGAAACCAGAATTCCCATGCCCTGTCAAGCTGAAGAGCAAAAATTGATATCAGAAAGTAGCCTATGATGCATATGCCAATCAACCATTCCGTGGGGAGCTTTTTAGAAAGCCTTCCGAAGAGGATAGAGCAGGGGAAGGCTACAACCTGTGTCAAAAGCAGTGCCAGAAGCAAATTGTTGTCACTTATTCCAACGTCTTTTCCGTATGAGGTTGCCATGCTTATAATTGTATAAACTCCATCTATATAAAAGAAAAACGCCAGAAGGAACAGGAAGATTTTTTTATTTTGGCGTATGCTTCCAAGGGATGAAGCTATGCGCTTCAGACCGTCTGTTAAGGGATTGCCGAGCTTTTCAACAAAATAGACCTGCTTGTAATTTTTAATAAGGGGGACAGATACCGCCACCCACCATACTGCGGTAATAATAAGCGCTAGGCTTGTGGCGGCAACGGAGCCGATGCCAAGCCGGCCGGAAAACAGAATGAGTGCAAGTCCGGCAGTAAAAGGTATGCAGCTTCCTATATATCCCCATGCATATCCGTGAGAGGACACATTGTCCATTCTTTTGTCGGTAGTGATGTCTGTAAGCATGGAATCATAGAAAACAAGACTTGTTGAATATCCTACCTTTGCGATTACAAAGACGACAAGGAAGGCCATCCAGGAGTATGGGAATGAAAGAGCGATGCACCCTGCCGCACCAAGTATTAAAGAGGCAGTGAAAAGAGGCTTTTTATAGCCGTTTGTGTCTGCAACGGCACCTAATACCGGCCCTAGAAGTGCAACAATTACAGTAGCTATGGAGGAAGCATACCCCCAGTATGCTGTCGAGTCCCAAAGAGGCACTCCGGCCTCACTTGCCATGTTCTTAAAATAAATAGGAAGAATAGTAGATACCATCATTATAAATGCTGAGTTTCCAACATCGTATAATATCCAGTGTTTTTCCAGTCTGGTCAGCTTGCTCATCATTTCACCTCATCCAAAATTATGGGAGAAGTATTCATTGAGCCCAGAGTTTTTTTCTATGCCGTAATAGTATTCGGATACAAGCTCTGCTGCCAGTGAAACCGACTCATTATAAAGGGCATAAAGCTTGTGGTTGGTATTGTCGCATCTTAAATCCGGCGTTTTATCCATAATCATTTCACCTATGGAGCTGTTATTTCCCGTGATTTTCATAAGACCCTTTACAATAAAGCGTACAATGTTTTGGGGATATGCAAGCAATGCTATGTAACGTCTCATAGAAACAATGCTTTTGTAAATTTGTTCACGGGTAATATTGACGTACAGATTTTCAATATGTGTCGCCAGACTCCGATCAGGCACGATATTCTCTCCGGGATTGAATTTAAGAGGATCCAGCCCAGCCTTCAGCATCAGGCTGCGGTCAAATTCCGTTTCGATTTTACTATGCGACAGGGTTGTGGCTTTAATTACCTCTTCAATGTACGGATGACACCTGCTGTCCAGCACAAAATGGCATATAAACCCCAGTATATAGACGAGGGATTTTTCATCCCCTGACTTGCGGATTGTCTTTGCCGCATGTTCCAGAAAGAACGAAGCAGGTTCCTTATGTATGCGGTGGCCTGTTCTGTTTACCGGGTTTTTTATAAGGGGGCTATAATAAAATAGTATATCCGGGCCGTGCAGCCCTATATGATATGCTGTCTCGTGCTGTGCTGCAATATTTTGAATGTCATGCGGCAGTTGTGACAATACTTTTTTTCCGAATGTGTAATGGGCATAGGTAGACGGCATGAATATTTCCCCATTCAATAATTAATTATAATGTGCTTTATGATATCATTTTTATGTTAAAGCAAGTTAATATCTTTGTTAAGTTTTAAAAATTAAGACAATAAAAAAATGCGGTTGCTTTGCCGTCTGTCATGTATATGTTCCCATAGCTTTAAAATTGGTGAGAACAAAAAACACATCTACCGTGCAAGCGGAAGGGATGCCCTTTGAGAGCCTTTAATAGGCAATCATAAGGACCCTTGTTGCTTGTCGCATGGTGAGATGAACAAAGGGAATGCTGTTGTGTATCTTAGCTATAGGCCTTTGACCTTATAAAACATATAATTGATTAATGTCCTGTAAAAACAAATTAAATAATATAAATCGTCTTTTGCTGCCTTTGAGCTGGATTTAAATAGTATTCTGCTATTAAAATATCTAACTCCCTGCTGATATTTAATATGTTTTCACTTTGCAAATTTTCAGGTATGGCAAGACTATTCAGCAGACTTTGTAAATTATCTATTTTTAGCTTCTTTTTTTCATCTGTCAACGGTTTACCCTCCTCCCCTTACGCCCTGTAACAGAAATTGCTTACCACTGTCTCAAGGCACTTGCCTCTTTTATCACTAACATTCATTAAAGGATTTAAAATATTCATGGGTACATTTTGTACCCATATTATACACTTAACGATTATTAATGTCAATAAAACTGCACCATAATCTTACAATCATACATAACAATGCAGACTATTTTATATATTTTAAAGGGAGAAGAAAAAATTAATGCTGTAATTATATGCTATATTATTTCTTTTTATAGGAAAGCCGGTTTTTTATAACATCAAAAAATCTATGGCCGAGGTCTGATACGGAAAACAGCTCCAACAGTACGCCAAGGCACAACGAAACAGCATACATATTAAGATTAAAGTATATGAGAGCCAATGTTACCGGCAGCCATACAAACAGATATATAAAAGACAGGGTTTTAAACCTTCTTTTTTCTGCGACATCTGTTATAGGCTTGTTGGGGGTATCTCTGGGAGCGTATTTGTTTACTGTGAGAAGGCCTGCAATAAAGGTTGCTCCCGCAAGCACAGCCATATGAAGCTGGCTCCAATACATATGTGTGTAACCTGCCAGCAGCCCAGCAAGCACAAACAGCACCATGGAAACGACAATGCATTTTCCGTAGCTGTCCATATGATATCCTCCCGCCAGCACTCTAAGCGCTGCAAAGCAAAGAGATATAAGTATAAGAGGATAAAGTATGCCGAGAAGAAGTCCTGTTGCTACAAGAATAATAATCTTAAAAACAGAGCCAAGAACAATTTGAAAGCCATAATAATATACCGCTCTTTTTTGATGATTTTCATTTAATGCCAAGGTTAGATTATTGGCACAGGCGTAAGAGCATTTTTGAATAATTCTCATAATTATCACTCCTTAGATTAAAGTATACATCATTTTACCGCATATTACCACATGTTTTTGTAATAATTATAATTTATTCCCAATTAAACCCTTCTTGACAATGTCGATGTGCTGTGATAATATTGTCATTGG
The DNA here is from genome assembly GCF_003337415.1 of Anaerobacterium chartisolvens. Taxonomy (GTDB): domain Bacteria; phylum Bacillota; class Clostridia; order Acetivibrionales; family DSM-27016; genus Anaerobacterium; species Anaerobacterium chartisolvens. The sequence goes on from NZ_QPJT01000030.1 coordinate 6,900, forward strand.
AAAATAAGTCTTTAGACCTTTTAACATGTCCAGAGAGGCTGAAAGGGTAACAATTAAAAACGGATTAAGCGTAGATTTATAGCTTATTATCTACTTGTAATTGTTATGTTGAGTTTCTTGCCTCTTGGTAAGAAGCTTTTTTGGTTTTCAGGACATTTTATTTGTAACGTCGCCTGTGCTTTTAAAATATTCTATACGGAGTGAGAATTATGCCGGATAAAGCTGAAATAATGGATGAAAATGGTATAATGAGAGCTGTCACAAGAATATCCCATGAGATTATTGAAAAGAATAAGGGTGTGGAGAATGTCGTAATAATCGGAATACAAAGACGAGGAGTCCCACTTGCCAGAATGATAGCGCGAAAAATAAAGGATGTTGAGGGCAATGCCGTGCCTGTGGGCATACTGGATATTACTTTATACAGGGACGACTTGAGTACTTTGTCCGAGCATCCTATTATTAACGGTACTGAAATTGACTTTTCAATAACCGGCAAAAAGGTTATTCTTGTGGATGATGTTATTTTTACCGGGAGAACCATAAGGGCTGCCATTGATGCAATAATGGATATCGGAAGGCCCAGAATGATGCAGCTTGCAATTCTTATTGACAGGGGCCACAGAGAGCTGCCTATAAGACCTGACTATGTGGGGAAAAATGTACCTACATCAAAGAATGAAATTGTCCATGTCAAGCTTATGGATGTAGACGGAATAAACACTGTTACAATCAGTGATATGAAGTAATAAGAGTAGTAAGCATATATCTTTGTAATGGAAACGGAAGGGATTACAAAATGACGAGAGAAAAGATTATTAAGAAGATACTTTTACACATAAAAAAATACTCCTGTTTCTCTATTCTATTTTTATTTCCTTCTAAAACCAATATTGACAACTGTCTATTTTTAAAAAGTAAGGAAGCATATTCCTTACTTTTTTTAAAAGTTTAAGCAGTCTGGCAGCTTGATAGCTGTCTTAAGTAAATTTTTTAACAAACTAAGTAAAAAGGTGGGGTGTACGGTGATATTAAAATCAAAGGATGTACTGGGGCTTAAGGATATGACGGCGGAAGAGATAGGCTACATTCTGGAAACTGCTAAGACAATGAAATATATTCTTGCTTCAAAGAACAAAAAGACGCCGCATTTGCAGGGTAAGTCAATAATCACCTTATTTTATGAAAACAGTACCAGGACAAGACTGTCGTTTGAGCTGGCCTCTAAATACATGAGCGCCAGCGCGGCAAACATATCCGCATCCGGGAGCAGTGTGGCAAAGGGCGAATCTCTCATAGATACCGGAAAAACAATAGACATGATGGGAGCCGACGTAATTGTTATAAGACATTCCATGTCCGGTGCTCCGCATCTTCTCGCACAGAATGTGAATGCTTCTGTAATTAACGCGGGAGACGGTATGAACGAGCACCCCACTCAGGCACTTCTTGATATGTTTACCATACTTGAGAAAAAGGGCACGCTGAAAAACTTGAAAATAGCCATAATAGGGGATATATACCACAGCAGGGTTGCAAGAAGCAATATATGGGGATTGGTTAAAATGGGAGCGGAGGTCAGCGTTGCAGGCCCCGCGACACTGATGCCCCCCGGAATAGAGAACCTCGGAATAAGGGTATACAGCACAATACAGGAGGCGCTTATAGACGCCGATGTTGTAATGGGGCTCCGAATACAGCTTGAGAGGCAAAAGAAGGCCCTGTTCCCTACGGTAAGGGAATATGCTAGGTTCTTCGGTCTGGACGACAAGCGTCTTAAGTTTGCCAAGGAGGATGCTCTGGTAATGCACCCCGGCCCCGTCAACAGGGGTGTGGAATTGTCCTCTAAGGTAGTGGACTGTGATCAGTCCGTTATTAATGAGCAGGTAACCAATGGGGTGGCGGTCAGAATGGCACTTTTATATCTTTTAACAAGGAGGGGCAGCGGTGAGAATCTTAATTAAAAATGGACATGTTATAGGCAGCAGTCAAAAGAAAAGCGGAATACTGGATGTGGTTATAGAAAACGGCAGAATTACCGAAATAGGAAAGGATCTGCAGGAGCAGCCCAATTGTGACTTGATTGACGCCACGGGAAAGTATATCCTTCCGGGGCTTGTGGATGCACACTGCCATTTGAGGGATCCCGGCTTTGAGTATAAGGAGGACATTGAGAGCGGAACGAGGAGCGCTGCTATGGGAGGCTTCACCTCTGTTGCGTGTATGCCCAACACAAATCCTGTAATAGATAATCAGGCTATGGTTAAATATGTAATAAACAAGGGCAAGCACGAGGCTCTGGTAAATGTATACCCCATAGGGGCAATATCCAAAGGGCAAAAGGGCGAGGAGCTGTCTGAAATAGGCGAGCTTAAATTTGCGGGGGCTGTTGCGGTGTCGGATGACGGTAAGCCTGTAAGGAGTGCAGCCTTAATGAAGAAGGTGCTTCAGTACGCATCCATGTTTGACATGACGGTCATTTCACATTGCGAGGATCTTGAGCTTGCCGATGAGGGTGTTATGAATGAGGGCTACCAGTCTACTGTGATGGGGCTTAAGGGAATTCCTTCTGCGGCGGAGGAGGTAATGGTGTCGAGGGACTTAATCCTGGCCGAATACACAAAGACACCCATACACTTAGCGCATATCAGCACCGAGCTGTCGGTTGACCTCATAAGAAATGCAAAGAAACGCGGTGTAAAGGTTACCGCCGAGACCTGTCCTCACTATTTTTCCATAACAGAGGAGGCATGCAGCGGCTTTAATACCTATGCAAAGGTCAATCCCCCTCTAAGGACGCAAAAGGATGTTGATGCGGTGATTGACGGGCTTCGGGACGGAACCATAGATATAATAGCCACCGATCACGCCCCCCATCACTATGACGAAAAAAATGTTGAGTTTAATGCCGCGTTAAACGGAATGGTAGGGTTTGAAACGGCTCTTCCTCTTGCAATAACAAATCTTGTGAGGCCTGGTCATATTACTATGGAGAAGCTCGTGGAAAAAATGTGCGTCAACCCTTCCAAGATACTGGGTCTCAATAAGGGAGTTCTTGACATAGGAAGGCCCGCTGATATTGTGATTGTTGATGTGGAAGAGGAATACACCGTTGACATACAGAAATTCCAATCAAAGGCAAAGAACTCTCCGTTTGACGGATACCGCCTCTACGGAACAGTCAATTGTACTATTGTTAACGGAAAAATTGTTGTCAGAGAAAAGGTGCTGCTATAGCTGTTAAATTGCTTTAGTCCGCAGATAAACCTAAAAGGGAGTGCTTTAAATGTTTATAGATGAGCTTATTGACAAAATAAAGGAGAAAAACAACCCTACCGTTGTGGGCTTAGATCCAAGAATAGAATATGTGCCTTCGGTCATAAGGGCTTGTGCTTTTCATGAGCATGGAGAAAATATTAAGGGGGCAGCGGAGGCAATATGGATTTTTAACAGAAGAATAATAGATTCGGTGCATGACGTTGTACCTGCCGTGAAGCCCCAGCTTGCGTATTATGAAATGTATGGCGTTGAAGGCCTGCGGGTGTTTGACAGGACGGTGAAGTACGCAAAGGAAAAAGGACTTTTGGTAATTGCCGACGGGAAAAGAAACGACATAGGAAGCACGGCAGAGGCGTATTCCACAGCCTTTTTGGGCAAAACGCAGGTTGACGGAGGGGTTTTTGAGGAGGCCTTCGGAGCAGATGCACTGACTGTGAACCCATACTTGGGATGCGACGGTATCAGTCCCTTTATAGAGGACTGTAAAAAATATGAAAAGGGTATTTTCATACTTGTAAAAACATCCAATAAGTCCTCGGGGCAGCTTCAGGACATTGTGGCTCAGGATGGGAGAAGCATATATGAAATCGTAGCCGGGCATGTAGCCGAGTGGGGGCAAGGCGTGATGGGAAAATATGGCTACAGCAGCGTAGGGGCGGTAGTGGGCGCCACTTACCCCGAGCAGGCAAAGATTTTAAGAGGAATTATGAAAAATTCATACATCCTTGTTCCGGGATACGGGGCTCAGGGAGGAACAGCCGGAGATATTGCAAATTCGTTTAACAAGGACGGGCTTGGGGCAATAGTAAACGCGTCCAGAAGCATAATGTGCGCTTATAAATCCGATATATGGAAGGACAGGTACGGGGAGGATCGCTTTGACGAGGCGTGCAGAGCGGAGGCAATAAGGATGAGAGAAGATATAAACAGCGCAATTTAGGTGTTTATCTGATAATCTTGCTTATCTTACATAAGAAGGATTATCTTAAAGGGAGGAATTTGGATGAAAGCGGTTTTAGCTTTAGAGGACGGTACAATTTTTTACGGAAACAGCTTTGGGATAACAGGGGAAATAATAGGGGAAATAGTTTTTAATACGGGGATGACAGGATATCAGGAGGTTTTGACGGATCCGTCGTACTGCGGACAAATTGTAACAATGACTTATCCTCTTATAGGGAATTACGGTGTTAATTTAGAGGATATAGAGTCCAGCAAGCCTCAGGTAAGGGGTTTTATTGTAAGGGAGCTGTGCAGAACACCAAGCAACTGGAGATCGATAGAGTCATTAAATGAATATCTTAAAAGAAATAACATAATAGGGATAGAAGGAATAGATACCAGAGCCCTCACGAGGATACTGAGGGATAAGGGTACAATGAAGGGCATAATATCAACTTATGAGAACTTTGATCTGGAAAGCAGATTGGAAGAAATAAAGCAGTATACTATAAAAGACCCCGTGCATCAGGTGACGGCAAGGGAAGTAATTCACTACGAAGGAAAAGGCCTTAAGGTGGCTCTTTTGGACTATGGCATAAAACAGAATATAATCCGTTCACTGCTTAAAAGAGGCTGTGAGGTATACGTTTTCCCGGCATGGTCCTCCGCCGAGGACATACTCTCCGTCAATCCCGACGGTATAATGCTTTCAAACGGGCCGGGAGATCCTAAAGACTGTATTTCCGAGATAGAAACAATAAAAGCCTTGATGGGAAAGAAGCCCATTTTCGGTATTTGCCTGGGGCACCAGCTTACCGCCCTCGCAAACAACGCCGACACCGAGAAGCTTAAATACGGACATAGAGGCTGTAACCATCCTGTGAAGGATTTGGAAAAGGATTTGACATATATTACATCGCAGAATCATGGGTACACTATAATTGAGGATTCAATGGACAACAGCAGGATGGAGGTAAGCCACAGGAATATGAATGACGGCACTATTGAAGGGGTAAGGTACAAGGACGTTCCTTTATTTACGGTGCAGTTCCACCCCGAGGCATCGCCGGGGCCTACCGACACGGCTTATTTGTTCGACGGATTTATTGATATGATGAAAAAGCACAAGCAGAGCTAACAATATGTAATTGATATAAATGGGGGATGGATTAAAATGCCAAAGCGCAAGGATGTAAAAAAGGTACTGGTTATAGGCTCAGGGCCTATTATAATAGGTCAGGCTGCCGAATTTGACTATGCGGGAACACAAGCCTGTCAGGCTTTAAAGGAAGAAAATATCGAGGTGGTACTGGTAAACAGCAACCCTGCAACCATTATGACCGATACTAATATAGCGGATAAGGTATATATAGAGCCTCTTAAGGCCGAGGTGGTAAAGAAGATAATCGCCCAAGAGAAGCCCGACAGCATTCTGCCGACGCTTGGGGGGCAGACGGGGCTTAATCTGGCAATGGAGCTTTCCGAATCGGGATTTTTAAAGGAGCAGGGTGTCAAGCTGCTTGGAACCGCTACCGAGGCAATAAAAATGGCGGAGGACAGGCAGGACTTTAAGGACACTATGGAGCGAATAGGTGAGCCTTGCATTGCAAGCAAGGTTGTCAACACGATAGAAGATGCTCTGGACTTTGCGGATGAAATAGGCTACCCCGTAATAGTGCGCCCCGCGTATACGCTTGGCGGCTCGGGAGGGGGAATAGTTTATACCAAGGACGAGCTTCACGAAATAGGCACAAACGGCTTGCGTCTCAGCAGGGTTACGCAGGTATTGATTGAGAAGTGTATATCAGGGTGGAAGGAAATAGAATATGAGGTCATGAGGGACAGCAAGGGAAACGTAATCACGGTGTGCAATATGGAAAATGTTGACCCTGTGGGTGTGCATACGGGGGACAGCATTGTTGTGGCTCCCTCCCAGACGCTTGCCGACAAAGAATACCAAATGCTGCGCTCTGCTTCTCTTAAAATAATATCGGCGCTTGGAATAGAGGGGGGCTGCAATGTGCAGTTTGCACTGCATCCCACAAGCTTTGAGTATGCCGTTATAGAGGTAAACCCAAGGGTAAGCCGTTCATCCGCTCTGGCATCGAAGGCTACCGGCTATCCAATAGCCAAGGTTGCCACAAAAATAGCGATAGGCTATGGCTTGGATGAAATAAGGAACGCCGTCACAGGCAAAACATACGCCTGCTTTGAGCCCACTCTGGACTATGTTGTGGTTAAGATACCCAAGTGGCCCTTCGATAAGTTTGTAAAGGCTAAAAGGACTCTGGGGACGCAGATGAAGGCCACGGGTGAGGTAATGGCAATAAGCAGCTCCTTTGAAGCGGCTCTTATGAAGGCAATACGCTCTCTTGAGCTGGGGCTGTTCACGCTCCAGCAGGATTTATACAGCAAGCTGGACGGGGATGAGATATTCCGAAGGCTTAACGACGTTAATGACGAAAGGATTTTTGTAATAGCGGAAGCCATAAGAAGGAGCGTATCAATTGAAGAAATACATGAAATAACCAAGATAGATGACTTTTTCCTTTGCAAGCTAAAGGAGCTTGTGCTTATGGAGGAAAAGCTGAAGGCCCTCACACTGGAAAATGTGACGCCTGAAATTTTAAGAAAGGCAAAGAAGCTTGGGTTTACCGATGCCGTTATTGCCGGCTTTATAGGGTGCGACAAAAGAGATATCCGCATGAGAAGGAAGGACTTTGGCATAAATGCCGTATATAAGATGGTAGATACCTGTGCGGCGGAGTTTGAGGCTGTTACACCCTACTATTATTCAACCTATGACAGCTTCTGTGAGGTTAAGGAGTCGGATCGCAAAAAGGTGCTGGTTATAGGCTCGGGGCCTATAAGAATAGGGCAGGGGATAGAATTCGACTACTGCTCGGTGCATTCGGTCTGGGCTCTTAAGGAGGCTGGCTACGAGACAATAATTGCAAACAATAATCCCGAAACGGTGAGCACTGATTTCGATACCTCCGACAGGCTGTATTTTGAGCCTTTAACCGCTGAGGATGTTGAAAACATAGTGGAAACCGAAAAGCCTGCGGGAGCAATTGTACAGTTCGGAGGCCAGACTGCTATTAAGCTCACCAAGGCGTTAAGCGAGATGGGAGTAAAAATATTCGGAACCGAGCCTAAGTATGTGGACGCGGCGGAGGACAGGGAGAAATTTGACGAAATACTTCAGCAGCTTGACATACCGAGGCCCAGAGGAAGGACGGTGTTTACCCTTCCGGAGGCGCTGGACGCTGCCGGCGAGCTGGGGTATCCCGTGCTTGTAAGACCCTCCTATGTTCTTGGAGGTCAGGGAATGGAAATTGCATACAATGATAATGACGTTGCTGAGTTTATGGAAATAATAAACCGTGTCAAGCAGGAGCATCCCATACTGATTGACAAGTATATGGTGGGAAAGGAAATAGAGGTAGACGCCATATGCGACGGTGAAAACATACTTATACCGGGAATTATGGAGCATCTTGAAAGAGCGGGCGTACACTCGGGAGACAGTATTTCGGTATACCCCACTCAGACTATAGAGGATAAAATAAAGAGGGTTATAGTTGACTATACAGAAAGGCTTGCAAAGGCACTTCATGTGGTAGGTCTGGTCAACATACAGTACGTGCTGTCCAACGACGAGGTTTATGTTATAGAGGTAAATCCGCGCTCAAGCCGTACCGTCCCGTATATAAGCAAGGTTACGGGAATACCCATGGTGAATATTGCCACCAAGCTTATGATGGGTAAAAAGCTGAGTGACTTTAAATACGGCACAGGCTTATACAAAGAGGCCGATTACGTGGCTGTGAAGGTTCCTGTGTTTTCCTTTGAAAAGCTGCATGATGTTGACACCAGCTTAGGGCCTGAAATGAAGTCTACGGGAGAGGTGCTCGGCATAGCAAAAACTGTGGCGGAGGCTCTGTACAAGGGAATAACAGGTTCGGGAATAAAGCTGCCCCAAAAAGGCGGGGGAATTCTAATGACCGTCAGAGACACCGATAAGCCGGAGCTTATTGAAATAGCGGAAAAGTTTGAAAAGCTGGGCTTTGAGCTGTGGGCAACCGGCAAAACGGCAAAAATGCTCAACACTCAGGGAATAGCGACAAATGCTGTAAAGAAGATTGATGACGGCTCTCCCAACATTATTGACCTCATTGACTCAGGCAAAATAAGCTTGGTTATAAATACCCCCACTAAGGGCAGAAAGCCCGAGCGGGACGGATTTAAAATAAGGAGAAAGGCGGTGGAGATGTCCATTCCCTGCCTTACGTCACTGGATACTGCAAATGCGGTAATTGAATGTCTCAAGCTTGGCAAGGAGCCGGGGGATCTGGACATTGTAAATTTAAGCGTATTTGATATATAAAATAATAAAATTTGGAGGGGACAATGGCTAAGGCTTTAAAGGAGGAAATAGAAAGCATTGACAGGTTGGCTCCCGGCATTTTTAAAATGACGTTAAAGAGTAAATATGTGGCGGAGAACGCACTTCCGGGGCAGTTTGTGAACATTAAATGCAGTGAGGGGATAAATGCCCTCTTAAGGCGTCCCGTAAGCATTTGCGATATAGATCAAAGCAGAGGCACCTTTGACATAGTATTTCAGGTAAAGGGACTGGGGACGGAGTATCTTTCGCGAAGCCGTCCAGGCGACTTGCTTGACATAATTGCGCCGCTGGGAACATCCTTTGACCTGTCGCCCGAATATAAAAGGATTGCCGTTGTGGGCGGGGGCATAGGCATATTCCCCCTGCTGTACCTTTTAAAGAGCGTGAAGCACGCGGAAAAAACGGCATTTTTAGGCTTCAGGAGCAAGGAGCATATAGTTCTTGAGGATGAGTTTAAGAGTGCGGCAGACAGGCTTTTGATATCTACCGATGACGGAAGCTTAGGACATAAAGGGGTTATTACCGGCCTTCTGGATGGGGAGCTTTCCGGGCAGCCGGTTGATATAATATACACCTGCGGGCCGCTTCCGATGCTGAAGGAGACAATAAGGGAAGCGGATAAATACCGGGTAAAATGTCAGGTTTCCTTAGAGCAGAGAATGGGGTGCGGAATAGGGGCGTGCCTTGTATGCGCCTGCAAAACAAAGCATGGGGATGAATGGCAATATAGCCATGTTTGCAAGGACGGGCCGGTCTTTTGGAGCAGTGACGTTATACTGGATTAACAGTCAATTAATAAAACCTTTAAAGAGGAGGAAGCTATGGCAAATCTTAGCGTGGAAATAGCCGGCATAAAGCTTAAAAATCCTGTTATAGCCGCTTCGGGTACCTTTGGCTTCGGACGGGAATATTTCAGTTTTATGGATTTGAATAAGCTGGGGGGTATTTCGGTAAAGGGCTTGACGTTAAAGCCGAGGCAGGGGAATAAGCCTCCGAGGATTGCCGAAACGCCTGCGGGGATTTTAAACAGCGTAGGGCTTCAGAACCCCGGAGTTGAGTTCTTTATAAAGGAGGAGCTTCCCTTTCTAAAGCAGTTTGACATTGCCGTTATAGCCAACATTGCGGGAAGCACCATTGAGGATTACTGCGAAATGGCGGAAATACTGAGCGGCACCGATGTAGACGCGATAGAAATGAATATATCCTGCCCCAACGTTAAGGAGGGGTGCCTTGTGTTCGGCACAAGCAAGGGAGGCACAAGCATTTTAACGAGGAAGGTAAGGGAGTGCTGCAAAAAGCCTCTTATTGTAAAGCTTTCTCCCAATGTAACCGATGTGAGAGACATTGCTCTTGCCGCAGAGGAGGGCGGAGCGGATGCCGTTTCGCTCATAAACACCCTTTTGGGGATGGCGGTTGACATACACAAGAAGCGTCCCATACTGGCAAATAACATGGGAGGACTGTCCGGCCCCGCAGTAAAGCCTATCGCCGTGAGAATGACGTACGAGGTTTCACAGGCGGTCGGTATTCCCGTTATAGGCATGGGCGGCATAAGCAGCGGAGAGGACGCAGTTGAATTCCTCCTTTCGGGGGCATCTGCCGTCATGGTGGGTACGGCGAATTTTGTCAACCCGTCGGTGTGCGAGGATGTGAGCCGGGGAATAGAGGAGTATCTGGAAAGGTATAATTATAAGAGTGTCGAAGACATAATAGGTAATCTGGAGATGAATATTTAATTTTTGTGCGGAGGAGGGGATATTATCAAAACGAGACTTTTTTTTGTACGCCATGCGGAGGCGGAGGGGAATGCATCAAGGCGCTTTCACGGCTGGACCGACGGAGACATCACGGAAAAAGGCCATCGCCAGTCCGAGAGGGTGGCGGAGAGGCTGAGGGACGTTCCCATAGATGTTATATATTGCAGCAGCTTAAAGAGGACACTTAGCACATGCCAATACATTGCAAAGGCGAAGGGGCTTCCCATAATAAAGACCGATAAGCTTAAGGAAATAAACGGAGGGGATTGGGAGGGCGAAAGATGGGAGGAGCTTCCCGGAACATGGCCCAAGGAATATGACACATGGGAAAACAAGCCTCATATTCATACCATGCCAAATGGGGAAAGCATGGAGGCTTTTCAGGAAAGGCTGCTTTCGGAGGTTGAGTATATAGTAAAAAACAACGAAGGAAAAAACATATGCATCGTAACACATGGTACTGCGATAAAGGCAATGCTGTGCTCCTTCAGGAGCTGCAGCCTTGAGGAAATGGTTAACATCCCTTGGTTTGACAACACCTCTGTTACGGTAATAGATTATCAAGACGGCAAATTCAGTATAGTCTTGGAGGGTGATATCTCACACCTTGATAAGGAGCTCAGTACGCTTGAGAATCAGGAGTGGTGGAAGAAGTATATGGAGAGCTTTAATAAGGATAAGGGTTCTTTATAGTCATTCAAGACGCTTTTTAAGGAGGGAAATTATGAGCAATGCAAATGAAAGGCTTGCGGCGTGGCTGTTTGAAACCAACGCTGTGAGGGTATGCCCGGAAAACAGGCCCTTTTGGTATACCTCGGGGACTATAGGGCCTTATTACATAAACACTCATTTTTTATACGGAAGCGAAGAAAAGGCAAATGTTCTCCTTTCACTGATTGACGCAAGCAAGGGCGAAGTATATTCCTGCCCGTCTAAGGTGCTGGAGGCCACCTTGGGGAATTATGCCTCAGATGCTGTTTATAAGGGCCTTATAGATGAAATGTGCAGATTTATTAAAGAAAATATAGACTTAAACGAGGTTGACTATATATCGGGAGGCGAAAGAAGGGACTGGTTTTTTTCGCTCATCATTGCAGAGCTGCTTGAGAAGCCTCATATAACAATATATAAGGATTTGACATCGGTAATATGCCGCGGGGGAGAAAGCAAAAAAGCCTGCGGCTTAAGCGGAAAAAAGGTGCTTCATATAGCCGATCTTATAACAGAAGCCTCAAGCTATGAAAGAGCATGGATTCCAGCCATCTCAAATGCAGGGGGAGAGATGAAGTGGAGTGTTGTGGTAGTAGACAGAAAGCAGGGGGGAGAGGCTGTGCTTTCCGGGCATGGGGTGAAATCCTTTGCAATGGTGGGTATAGACCGCCCGCTTTTTGAAAAGGTTATAGCTATGGGTCTTATAAACATCGAGCAGTATAATATGATTATAGAATACATCGCGGATCCGGCAGGGTTTGTAGACGAGTTTTTCCGGCAGCACCCCGAGTTTCTGGAAAACGCATTAAATTCTGATTCAAAAACCCGTGAGAGGGCAATGCTGTATATGCAAAAGAGGAAATAGCACCGGCGGCATTAATTTGTATTCTGGGAAATAATACAATGTTATTTGGTTAATGCTATAATAGACATGTAGACTTATATGCTGGGAATGTATTTATATCAAGGAAAATGCAGGGCTTGATGTGTTTCTTATTAAAAAACAAAGGGGGATAAAAAATGCTGTTCAAAAAAAGCCTTTTAAAAAAAGCATGTATGCTTCTAACCTTAGTTATGATAATAACTTTTAGCAGTATCGGTGCGTTTGCCGTTACCGATACTAAAACGGTGACTGAAAATACATATGTTCAATACGCCGGGACTGATGTGCAGGCTGACCAGTTCATCAACCAAATATTTCCCAATATATCGAAGACGAGGAACTATAATGACGGGGTATACAGCGGTACACTTAATTATTCCAGATATTACGTCTCAAGCAAAACGCTGATACAGGGTACAAGCAATATATACATATGGAGCTGGGCTTTTGTTTATACAGGAGAGGTTACGGCGGAGCTTCCCGATACAAAAACTGTCACAGAGCTTCAACACATGGCATATGGAGGCCGTGACGGAGAGGCTGCCACCTTCTTGAGTTCAATTCTTGCAGTCAGGCCCCAAACGATAAATTACAACGACGGCACATACAGCGGCACGCTGAGTTATACAAGATATTACCTTGAAAGCAAGACGCTGATACAGGGCACCTCTGATGTATATATATGGAAGTGGGCTTTCGTTTATGAGGGTACTGTTACCTATACCGGCTAGTGGTTTTTAACAGCATCTGACTCTGCATTTTCGGTTTTATTAAAGGCAAAAAATGATCATTGCAACGGGCTGTTGCGATGATCGTTTTTTTGTGCGTGCTACCTGTTGACAAAGTAAAGGCGGTATAAAATGTAGACGTTTGAGTGACAATATGATATAATAAAGCCATTAAGTAACCGAGGTGATGATATGAAATTTTATACGGTGAGAGATTTACGGACACACCCGCGTGAAGTTTGGGAGAAGCTTTCTGAAGTTCATGAGGTGATTATAACTAATAATGGTAAACCAAGTGCATTAATGATTGAGATAGACGATGAAAGCTTTGAAGACATGCTGGCGAGTGTGCGCCAGTCTGTGGCTATGAGAGCGGTGAACAAGCTGCGTCTTGCTTCAATAAGGAGCGGAAAAGCGGAAATTACTTCGGAGGAAATAGATGCCGAAATATCCCAAGTGCGTAAGGAGAAACGCAAATGATTAAGGCGGCAATAGATACCAACATACTTGTTTCCGCACTTCTGTCACCGTCTGGAAGTCCGGCCAAGGTGATTGACTGCGTATTAAACGGAAATGTTATAATGTGTTATGACAGCCGCATAATAGCGGAATATCAGGAGGTGCTTGTGCGGCCTAAATTTGGCTTTGAAAAGAAGCTGGTCAGGCAGTTGATTGATTTTATTCTCCATTCGGGAATTTCGGTTGTTCCCATACCCATATTGGACGCATTTGAGGACGAGGATGACAAGATGTTTTATGAGGTTGCCAAAACTGCCAAAGCATATGTGGTGACAGGAAATGAAAAGCATTTTCCAAGTGATCCTATAGTAATTACACCACAGAAGTTTTTAAGCGTTGTTATATAAATTAAGATGCAATAAAGATTTTACAAACATGGAGGATATAATTGCTTACATCAAGTTATATCCTCCATGTAAAATCTTTATCGCTACATATATAGGATGCAAACTATCTAAAAAGGATGTAAAATAATTTCCGGAAGGATAATTTCCCCGGAATACGTGACCGCGCTATAATTTAGGCTAACTAAAGTCACAAGCGTCTTCTACAGGTATACATGCTTCTGTAGTTAGAGTAGAAATTATTCTGGAGGATATTATTTTACATCCTCCGTTATCCGATATGCAAAAGCTTAAAGTATATAATAATAGTTTTTAGTGGACATTTTTTTATAGCGCAATTATAAACGCCGGAGAGGGTCTTAAAATATGAGCGAAAGACAAACAGTATGTGTGCCGCAGGAGGAAATATTAAAGCAAAAGGAATTTATCAACAGTATTAAGGAGCTTAACCTCGGAAGATTGAAGAAGTATTCGGTGACAACCTTTGGCTGCCAGATGAATGAGAATGACTCAGAAAGGCTTGCGGGAATGCTTTCCGACATGGGGTATACTGAGACTGAAAGTCAGAAGGACAGCGACGTAATAATATATAACACCTGCTGCGTAAGGGAAAATGCCGAGCTCAAGGTGTACGGGCACTTAGGAGCGTTAAAAAGGCTTAAGGAGGAAAGGCCTGAAATAACCATAGCGGTGTGCGGGTGCATGATGCAGCAAAAAGAGGTTGTAGAGCATATAAAGAGAAAATACAGACATGTAGATATCATTTTTGGAACCCATAACCTGTATAAATTCCCCGAGCTTTTGTACGGCTCGCTCAATTCACATGACCGCATAATAGACATATGGGAGACGACAGGGGCTGTTGCAGAGGGTATGCCTATACAGAGAAAGCAGGGCGTAAAGGCTTTTGTAACGGTTATGTACGGATGTAACAATTACTGCTCCTATTGCATTGTGCCTTATGTAAGAGGGAGAGAGAGAAGCAGAAGTATTTCAGATATAGTTAATGAGGTAAGCATGTTAGGACAACATGGCTGCAAGGAGGTAACTCTGTTGGGGCAGAATGTCAACTCCTTTGGAAAGGATGCGGGGCAGCATTTAAGCTTTGCAAAGCTTTTAAGCGAGGTTAACGGGGTTCCCGGGATAGAAAGAATCAGGTTTATGACCTCTCACCCCAAGGATTTGACAGATGAGCTTATTTATGCAATAAGGGATTGTGACAAGGTATGCCCTCACCTTCATCTCCCGGTGCAGTCGGGCAGCACGAGGATATTAAACGAGATGAACAGGAAATATTCTAAGGAGCATTATCTCGGTCTTGTGGAAAAGGTCAGGAGCGCCATCCCCGAAATAGCCTTTACGACGGATATAATTGTCGGGTTTCCCGGAGAAACGGAAGAGGATTTTAATGAAACTCTGGACATACTTGAGAGGGTGAGGTTTGATTCTGCGTACACCTTTCTTTATTCAAAAAGGACAGGCACTCCGGCAGCCAAAAATGCGGTGCAGATTCCGGAGGAGGTCAAGAAGCTACGGTTTGAAAGGCTTGTTGAGGTTCAAAACCGCATAAGCAGGGAAATTAACCTAAGCTATATGGGTACCGAGACGGAGGTACTGGTAGAGGGCCTCAGTAAAAGCAGTGATGCCGCCTTTACAGGCAGAACGGGAACAAACAAGGTGGTTAATTTTAAGGGAAGCAGTGAGATGGAGGGAAGTGTTGTTACGGTAAAAATAGAAGAGGTTCATACATGGTCTCTTGAAGGGAAGGTTATAAGGTGACAAGCGCTGTGCTTTGCCTTATAAATTGTTTTATGGTAGAATTTGAATTATAGCAGAAGGAGAAAAGGATGGATATTATTGAAAAGGCCAGAGAGCTTGGGCTTATGATTGCTGATTCCGAGCAGATGAGCAGATTGACAAGGGCCGAAGAGAGCATGGAGACGGATGAAAGAGCCAGAGCCCTTATGAGAGACTATAAGCTCCTTCAGACAGAGGCTGCAAGAGCCTTAAGGGAGGACGGAGTAAAGCCGTCGGCGAAAGGCATAAATGAAAGGCTTGAGGAAAAACAGAGAGAGATAAACAGCTATGGGATTACAAAAAACTACATTGAGGCGAAAAATGAGTTTGACAGGCTCATGAGCACCATAAACAGCGTAATGATATATGCAATAACAGGGGAGGAGCCATGCTCCACAGGCGGCTGCGGCTCATGCGGGGGATGCGGGCAGCATTCTTCGCAGCAAAATTAAACTTGAAATTTTCTGAAAGAGGTTGGCGGATATGGCAGTATTGACACCGATGATGCAGCAGTATTTTGATATTAAAAACCAGTATAAGGATTGCATACTTTTTTTCAGGCTTGGCGATTTCTACGAAATGTTTTTTAAGGATGCCGAGGTGGCCTCTAAGGAACTGGAAATTACTCTTACGGGAAGGGACTGCGGCATGGATGAAAGGGCTCCGATGTGCGGGGTGCCCTTTCATTCTGCCGAGTCGTACATAGCAAAGCTGATAAATAAAGGCTTTAAGGTGGCAATATGTGAGCAGGTTGAGGACCCCGCCGCCGCAAAGGGAATTGTGAAAAGGGACGTCATAAGGGTTGTGACGCCGGGAACTGTAATAGATGCGTCAATGCTGGACGATAAAAAAAACAACTACCTTATGTCAATATATAAGAGGGGGCCATTTTTCGGAATTGCAGCGGTTGACATATCTACCGGCGAGTTTAGGGCAGCCGGGATAGACCGGGGAAATACGTCGGGAAAGCTAATTGATGAAATCGCAAGGTTTTGCCCTTCGGAGATTATTGCAAACAGCGAGTTTTTGGGAGATGCTGCCTGTGTTGCCTCTATAGTCTCAAGATTTAATTCTTACATAACCCCCTTTGAAGATATTTATTTTGAAGGTGAGGCGGCGTATAAAAAAATAACCGGCAAATTTGAAGACCTTTGTGCCTCTGTGCGGCAGCCTGATATTTCATTGAATGCGTCGGGCGCACTTTTAGAGTACCTTGAGCAGACACAGAAGGTTAATCTGGGACATATTCAGTCTATAAGCATGTATTCGGTTGAGGAATACATGAGCATTGATGCGTCTACCAGAAGGAATTTAGAGCTTACCGAAACAATGAGGGATAAGTCACGGAAGGGCAGCCTGCTGTGGGTGCTGGACAGAACCATGACCTCAATGGGAGGCAGAAATATAAGAAAGTGGATAGAACAGCCGCTGATAAACATAAGGGATATAAATGACAGGCTTGACGCGGTTGAGGAAATGAAGGACAAATTCATGCTGCGTATGGAAATACGCGAGCTGCTCAAAAGGGTGTATGACATTGAGCGGCTTATGGGGAAAATTATTCTGGGAAATGTAAATTGCAGAGATATGATTTCGCTTAAGAACTCCATAGGACAAATACCCCATATCAAGGGGGTTATAAAGGGCTGCAAAGCTGAACTGAACCTTCGCGGCTACGAGCGGCTTGATACTCTCGAGGATATATTTGATCTGATTGAGAGGGCAATAATTGAGGAGCCTCCCGTTTCACTTAAGGACGGAGGACTCATTAAGCAGGGATATAATGAGGAGGTTGACAGGCTAAGAAGGGCCACCACCGAGGGAAGGGACTGGATTGCGGCCTTGGAGACCTCCGAGCGTGACAGGACGGGGATAAAAAACCTTAAGGTAGGGTTTAACAAGGTTTTTGGATTTTATATAGAGGTAACGAAGTCATACTTTTCTCTTGTTCCCGAAAGCTATATAAGAAAGCAGACACTGGCAAACTGTGAAAGGTATATTACCCCCGAGTTGAAGGAAATTGAGGAAAGCATATTGGGGGCGGAGGAAAAGGTTATTGTTCTTGAATATCAATTGTTTGCCGATATAAAAAATATTATTGCGCTTCACGTGGGCAGAATAAAGGATACCGCAAGGGCAATTGCGGAAATAGACGTAATATGCTCTCTTGCGGAGGTAGCGGACAGGGAAGGCTATTTTAGGCCCGAAATGACGGCGGAGGGAGTAATAGATATAAAGGACGGCAGGCATCCTGTCGTTGAAAAAATGATGGCTCAAAGCCCTGCATTCCAGCAGTCCTCCTTTGTGCCCAACGACACGCTTCTCGACACCTGTGACAACAGGCTTGCCGTTATTACAGGCCCTAACATGGCGGGAAAATCAACCTATATGAGACAGGTTGCCATAATTGTTCTAATGGCTCAGATGGGGAGCTTCGTGCCTGCGTCAGGCGCGCAGATAGGAATTGCCGACCGAATATTTACGAGGGTGGGAGCCTCCGACGATCTCGCAGCAGGGCAAAGCACCTTTATGGTAGAGATGTCTGAGGTAGCAAACATATTAAAAAACGCTTCTCCCAAAAGCCTTCTCATACTTGACGAAATAGGGAGGGGTACCAGCACCTTTGACGGACTTAGTATAGCGTGGTCGGTTATCGAATTTATAAGTGACCGTGAGAGGCTGGGCTGCAGAACTCTGTTTGCAACCCATTATCATGAACTTACCGAGCTTGAGGGCAAAATAACGGGTATAAAAAATTATTGTATATCCGTCAGGGAAAATGGAGAGGACATAATATTTTTAAGGAAAATAATCCGGGGCGGTGCCGACGGAAGCTACGGCATACAGGTTGCAAGGCTTGCGGGGGTTCCTCAGCGCATAATAGACAGGGCTAAGGAGATTTTAGGAGAGCTTGAGGACGCCGATATAAGTAAAAGGAGCGCAAAGCAGAGAAAGGCAAAAAAGGCCATAGAGGGGCAAATGGACTTATTCTCCTTCAACACAAGGTCAAAATGCTGTGATGAAGTAATAAGTGAGCTGAAGGCGTTAAGCGTGCATGAGCTGACTCCCGTTGAAGCCTTAAATGTGCTGTACGGGCTGCATCAGAAGATAAAAAACAGCTAGGTGATTCACTAATGGGCAAAGGAGGTGGTGTAAACTGGGAAATATAGTTGTGCTGGATGAGGGCACCGCAAACAAAATAGCCGCGGGAGAGGTTGTTGAAAGGCCTGCCTCGGTTGTAAAGGAGCTTGTTGAGAATTCTATAGATGCGGGGGCTTCCTCCGTTTCGGTAGAAATAAAAAACGGAGGGATCACCTTTATAAGGGTGTCGGATAACGGCTCGGGCATTGAGGAGGATGATGCCGAGATTGCTTTTGAGCGCCATGCCACAAGCAAGATCAGAAGCTCGGGTGACCTTGAGGCAATAGCGACGTTGGGCTTCAGGGGAGAAGCGCTTGCAAGCATAGCGTCGGTTTCTTCGGTGGAGCTTATTACGCGAGTGCGTAAAAACCCCCACGGTATTTGCGTAAAAATACAGGGAGGATCTGTCATGGAGATTAAAGAGACAGGGTGTGCCGTAGGAACGGTGTTTACCGTGAGGGATCTCTTTTACAATACCCCTGCCAGATTCAAATTTTTAAAGAAGGACAGCACTGAGGCAGGCTACATATCGGATATGGTAAGCCGTATTGCACTTGCAAGACCCCATATATCCATGAGGCTTATAAGCAACGGCGCCACCGTGCTGCATACTCCGGGAAATAACGATCTTTTGAGCGCCATATTCAGTATTTACGGAAAGGATATTGCAAGGCAGACGCTTAAAATTGACTATGAGGACGAAAGGGTAAGAATTGAGGGCTACGCCGGCAAACCCGAGATTGCACGCTCCACGAGAAATTACCAGTCTATATTTATAAACGGAAGGTATATAAAAAGCAAATTGGTTTCGTCTGCGATAGACGAGGCGTACAAAACCTTTTTAATGAAAAACAAGTTTCCGTTTGCGGCTATAAATATTAAAATTAATCCTCTTTTGGTAGATGTAAATGTTCACCCTGCTAAAATGGAAATAAGATTTTCAGAGGAAAAAGAAATTTTCAGGAGTATTTTTCATGCAGTAAGTGATGCTCTTGCAGCAAAATCCCTCGTAAAGGAGGCACATGTCGGCTATGACGTAAAGGATTCCGGCACAATTGATAACAGCAGTGCCCCCGGCTTTAAATATGTGCAGCAAAGAATTGACGCGGTGCCGTATAATACCCCTCAAAAGTATAAAAGCTTTGAGGCAGAGAGTACAAAGCACGCTATGCCGGAAATTACTTCTGAAAGCAATAAGGATAAATACATTCCCCAAGTAGGGGAAGAGGAGCCTCAAAGGGAGGAGCCGCAATATCAAGATGTTCAGTATGAATCCAAAGCTTCCGGTGAATTTTGCGGCATAGCCGAGGCTTATGATGAGGCTGAAGAGAATGACGCCGAAAGGCTTGAAACGGATGCCGCAAGGCTTGCCAGGGATGCCGTAATTATAGGACAGGCATTTAATACATATATAATTCTTGAGCTGTATAATGAGCTGATTATTCTCGATCAGCATGCCGCTCATGAAAGAATAATGTATGAGGGCTTAAGAAGGAAATATATTAATCGTGACGCTATTTGCCAGCAGCTCATATCTCCTGTTGTTATAGAGCTCACAAATCAGGAAATAAAATTCCTTGAGGAGACGGCAGAATTTCTTGAGAGCTTGGGTTTTATTTATGAAAGCTTTGGCAATAATACAATTATGCTAAGGTCTATACCCTACGGCGATATCGGTATTTCTGCAAAAGAGGCCTTCATAGAGGTTTTGGATAAAATTATAAGCTCGGCAGGCTCTGGCCTTGATAAAAATTCTTACGGCGCGGCAGCCGAGGAGGCTTTGTACACCATAGCCTGCAAGGCCGCTGTCAAGGCCAATAAGAGGCTGGACAGTGCGGAAATAAGGAGCCTTTTGGAGGATTTGGCCAAGCTTGATAATCCTTACACCTGCCCGCATGGCAGGCCCACAATTGTAAAGCTTACGAAGCATGAGCTTGAAAAAATGTTTAAAAGAATTGTATGAGCTCTATAATCACTATCTATAGATTTTGGGGGTATAGGGGTGGAATGTGTAATAATCATTGCGGGGCCGACGGCATCCGGAAAGACAGGGCTTGCTGTTGAGCTGGCAAAGGATATAGACGGAGAGGTTATTTCCGCAGACTCAATGCAAATATACAAGCATATGGACATAGGCACTGCAAAGCCGTCCGCAGAGGAAATGGGGGGGATAAAGCATTACCTGATAGACGAAATATTTCCCAATGAGCCGTTCAGCGTCGCCTCATATAAGGAGCTTGCGCTCAAGTACATAAGTGAAGTGCTTAAAAAGGGCAAAACGCCTGTTGTTGCGGGAGGCACGGGGCTTTACATAAACTCGCTGGCATATAACCTGAATTTCTCTGAGACAGTCACCGATTGGGAGCTGCGAGAAAGGTTAAGCCGGGAAGCTGAGACTAAAGGAAACATTTTTTTGCACGAAAGGCTGAAAAAAATTGATCCCGAGGCGGCCAAAGAAATTCATCCCAATAATGTAAAAAGGGTTATACGAGCCATTGAGGTATACCAGCATACTAAAAAGACTATTTCTCAGCACAAGGATATGTCAAGGAGCATACCTCCCGAGTATAGGTTTATTATAATAGGACTCATGCTCGATAGACAGGAGCTTTATGAGAGGATTGACAAAAGAGTTGACATAATGATCGAAAAGGGGATTGTAGAAGAGGTAAAAGGGCTTATTAATATGGGGTATGATAAAAGCACAATAGCAATGCAGGCCATAGGGTACAAGGAAATATTATCACATATTAAAGGGGAAATTTCCTTTGAGGAGGCTGTTTATGCAATAAAAAAGGGCACCAGAAATTATGCAAAGAGACAGATGACATGGTTTAAAAGGCTGGAAAATGTGCATTGGGTAGAGGTGGGTAGACATAAAAGCATATGTGAAATAGTAAAAAATATAAAATATCATATTGCGTCATATGGGATTTTCTTGTAGAATATGAGTGAGGTTCCGATTAGTTTTATAAGGGCTGACTTTACTTATAGATAAAAGACGAGATAGAGGAGGATTTTTTGTGGTTAAAAACAACATTAATTTGCAGGACGTTTTTTTAAATCAGGTTCGAAAGGAACACATAGCGGTAACCATTTATCTTACCAACGGTTTCCAGTTAAAAGGCATGGTAAAGGGATTTGACAACTTTACGGTAGTGCTTGATACCGATGGGAGGCAGCAGCTGGTATATAAGCATGCAATATCTACAATAAGCCCCATAAAAGCTGTAAATCTTATATTTAATGAAAACAAGGAATAAGTATACATAAAATAAAAGGGCCCTTACAGGAAGGGCCCTTTTATTTTAAAGCCTTCTGAATACGCCTATTACCTTTCCGAGAATAGACAAATCATTTTTGACTATGATTGGATCTAAAAATTGATTCTGAGGCTGAAGCCTGACATAGTCTCTCTCCTTGTAAAAGGTCTTGACAGTGGCCTCATCGCCTATGAGAGCAACCACAATATCACCGTTATTTGCAGTGGACTGCTGTTTTACAAGCACAAGGTCTTTATCAAGTATTCCCGCGTCAATCATGCTGTCCCCCTGAACCTTAAGCATAAATGCCGATGAATTCTGGACAAAGTCTGCGGGAAGGGGGAATGTGTCTTCAATGTTTTCCACTGCAAGAATAGGCTGACCTGCGGTAACCTTTCCTACAATCGGCACATCCTGCATCTCCTTCATTGAATAGTATCCGTTTTCCCTTTTGGGACTGCGTCCATAAGGATTGACTACCTTAAGAGCCCTGGGTTTTGTCGGGTCCTTACGTATCAAGCCCTCCTTTTCAAGCTTCTCCAAATATCCGTGTACAGTTGATGTTGATTTAAAACCAACTGCGCGGCATATCTCACGAACAGAAGGAGGATAACCCTTTTCTTCTACTTCACTGTTCACAAAGTCAAGGATTTTTTGTTGTTTTTCAGTAAGCTTTTTTTGCATAATCCGAGCCTCCTCTAATATATATAAATACATTATAGCATACCGAAAGAAAAAATCAAACTTGTGTTCGAAAAAAATATATAAAATATTGACAATGAACGTACGTTCGATATATAATTATTCCATAAGGAACAAACGTTCAGTGGGGAGGGGTCGGAGTGAAAAAAACATATGTATTGAAAAATAAAGGAAGGTTTGCTATCATAATGGGTTTATTAACAGCGATACTTCTTGTGCTTATATTTGCAGGGAGAGCCTACAGCTACAAAGCTCCCGAGTATCGCACAGTTTCACTGAAGCAGGGAGATACCCTGTGGGAGCTGGCGCTAAAGTACAACAAGGAGGGAGATATAAGAAGCTACATATATGAGGTGCAGCAGCTTAACAATATGGAATCAAGCGATATAAAAGCGGGAGAAAAGCTCATAATCCCCATTAAAAATTAAAGATTTAAAAAATTAAAACTATATATTTAGCGATAAAGATTTTACATGGAGGATATAATTTGATGGAAGAAAATTTTTTGACCCGTAAGGAATACATCTAAGAAAAGCGCCTGATGACAGACCCGTGAGACATTTCCCCGCAAGGCGTCTTTTCGTTGTAGTTAAAAATTTCTGTAAGCAATTATATCCTCTATGTTTGTAAAATCTTTATCGCGTCCTATATAAAAAGTTAAAAAATAAAATTAGAAAAAGGAGCATTTAAAGCTTTGTAAATTGCTGATTATATAGAAAATTGCAATATAGAAAAATACAATAGCCCCTGCGGCCAAATCCATTCAGGGACTATTCTAAAAATTTTATCTTTAGTTCTGCGTGCTTATCGAATTCATCTTTAGTAATTTTACTTTCGTCACGTAATATAGTGAGCAGTTTTAGCATAAGTTTGCAACAATCTTTTAAACTGTCCGTGCTAATCACCACCTAATAATATGCTATCATTAAGAACAAAATACGTAAATGGTACATTTGTACTAGCAAATAAACTTTGCTGTAATCCATTAGAACCATGCTAAATAGAACTTGGTTTAAATTTACAGTATAACAGGATGGGGCCAGATGCTTGTGCTATTACCATTGCTGAATTATTGCCTACTTAAGAATTTTGTTTTTTCTATAGAATGTTTTATATATTCCTCCTGCGTTATTTTTCCTTCGTGTGCAAGTTGCTCCAATAATTTTAATATTATTTCACAGCATTTTTCCAATTCATTTTTCATATTAATAATACCACCACCTGAAGTAATTATACATTATACTTATGTTAAAAATTTGTTGAATTTTAACATAAGTGTATATATTTTCGGATTTTTATATGATAAAAGCTTTTAAACAGTGCCTTTAAATACAAAAAATAATATATGAAAATTTTTAAATGCCGGGCAATAATTGATAAGAATTTGTCTTAAGATGCCTGTATTATCTTGAGCTGAGCGCTTGGGAAATATAAAATAGACATATGCAACTGTAATGAAAAGAATTATGCTTTGACTGTAAAAGAAAAAATAAAAGGGGCGGTGTGACTAATAAATTTTTACCTCAGTTCCAACAGGGATGGTCTCATAAACCTCCTTAGCGTCACTGCTGTACATACGCACGCACCCTCCCGATACCTCCTGTCCTATTGACCAGGGCTTGTCGGTGCCGTGAATTCCGTATATACCCCATGGAACGCTGAGTTGCATGAAATAGCCTCCAAACTGCTCTCCCCACAGCCCTTTCATAATAATGCTCCAGTTTCCTAAGGGTGTTGGCGTGGACGGCTTTCCTACCGCTACGGGATACTGTTTTTTTACCTTTCCGTCTTCCAATAGCTTTAATATGCGGTTCTTTGTGTTGATTTCAATGGAATACATATTAACCTCCTCGTTTAGTATATAGTATTCAATAAAATCATATATGTTCATAATTGAATTTTAATCTGGATTATATTTCTGTAAAATGCATATATATAATATGGGAGTGATTTTTATGATCGGTGTTTTTAAGGTAGACGGGAAATTCAGTTTAAAAAAGCTTATTGCGAGCATACTGATTAGTGAGGGTGTCGGTATTGCAAGTTCTGTATTTTCAATGGGAAGTGCCGGTATATATAAGAAATTGGCACAGCCTTGGTTTGCACCCCCGGCATGGATTTTTCCGCCTGTATGGGGTTTGCTTTTTCTTCTTATAGGTATAGCGGCCTATAGGATTTGGATGCTTGGAACAGACAGGAAAGATGTGCGGAATGCGCTGTTATATTATGGAATACAATTAATTTTTAATTTTCTGTGGCCCATCATTTTTTTTACAGCAGGTCTTAGAGGATTAGCCTTTGTGGAAATAATTATACTGCTTGCCGCTATTATAATTACTACAATAAAATTCTTCAAGCTTGATAAAACGGCAGGATATTTAATGCTGCCCTATGTTTTATGGGTGGCCTTTGCCTCCATTTTGAACTATTCTTTATGGCAGTTAAACAGGTAGAAAACATATGGCACAAAGTAGGGGCAGACCTGCGTGTCTGCCCTTAAATTGCATGAAAACACGGAATACGCAGGAATTCATGGGCAGACACATAGGTCTGCCCCTACCATAAATAATATAATGGTTTAAAACAATTGTTAGCTGTGCAAATATTTCTTTGATCTTCTCTATTTGATCTTCTCTATAGGAAAATCTTTTTTTATCTTCATAAAATCCACACATTAATATGCTAAGGTCTACATGAATAAAACTTTACTGCTTTAAAGGTTTATTTTAATGACGGGAGGGTATTAATAGTATGAATTTAATGCGCAGAGTCCTGCATATAAAAGGGATGACTTGCACAGGCTGTGAAGCACGGATTGAAAATTATTTAAAAAGGCTTGACGGCATTATTGAGGTTAACGCAATGTTTTCCAGCTCAAATGTGTATATAACTTATAACCCTAAAAGAATAAATATGGAAAAGGTTATTGAAGCAATAGAAAATATGGGTTATACTGTTAAAAACAAAGCTGTGGGTAGCACTGCTGAAAAGACTGTCGGCAAGCGTGTGGATTCCGGCAGAATGCCTGTTAATCAGATAGTGGGTATATTTATTATAATTCTTGCACTGTATGTGATAATAAAGAATACCGCAGGCTTTAATTTTATACCTCAGATTGATCAGTCCATGGGATACGGGATACTGTTTGTCATGGGGCTTTTAACATCTCTGCACTGTATAGCGATGTGCGGAGGAATAAACCTTTCGCAGAGCGTTGGGTACAAAACTGATGATGTTCCCGGTAAGAAGATGGCAAGGCTAAGGCCGGGAATTATGTATAATGCGGGAAGGGTCGTATCATATACGGCTGTGGGAGCCGTTGTGGGTGCGGTCGGTTCGGCGATAGGCTTCTCCGGTGCCGCAAAGGGAACGGTCGCAATTTTGTCGGGAGCGCTGATGGTTGTAATGGGGCTTAATATGCTTAACATATTCCCGTGGCTGAAAAGACTGATGCCAAGGATGCCAAAATCATTGGGCAAAATTATTTATGCCGGCGGAGGAAGTCGCGGTCCGTTTTATGTAGGGCTTTTAAATGGATTAATGCCGTGCGGGCCCTTGCAGTCAATGCAAATATATGCTTTGGGCACGGGAAGTGCGTTGACGGGCGCATTGTCAATGCTTCTGTTCAGCTTAGGGACAATTCCTTTGATGCTTGGCTTTAGTGCTGTAAGCTCATTGCTCAGCAGCAGGTTTACACACAGGATGATGAAGGTGAGTGCGGCTTTGGTGCTGATACTGGGGCTTGTAATGATTGACAGGGGGCTTAACCTGTCAGGAGTAAATTTTGCTGCCTTTGCATCTCCTGCAAGCCAAACCACTGTCGCAGAGGTGCGGGGAGGCATACAGACGGTGACCTCCAAAGTAAAGCCGGGAGCGTACGAGCCTATAGTAGTGCAGAAGGGTATTCCCGTCAGGTGGACTATCACGGCTGCGCCGTCAGACTTGAACGGCTGCAATAATGCCGTTGTTGTCCCTCGATATGGAATTGAAAAAAGGCTTGTTCCGGGAGACAATATAATAGAATTTACTCCCACAGAGGAGGAAACAATAAAATATACCTGCTGGATGGGTATGATCAGCAGCACAATAAGTGTTGTTGACGATATAGGCAGCGAGGATATGACAAAGCTTAAAGAACAAATAAATGAGTATGTACCTGCCCCGCAAGGGGGCTGCTGTGCAGGATAGGCAGAGTATGTGCTATTAATATATAAGGGAGTGAGATTAGCGATATGGAACGAAAAGAAACCTTAAAAATAACAGGGATGTCCTGTGCGGCGTGCGCCGCCAGAATAGAAAAGGCATTAAACAGGCTGGAAGGAGTAAGGGAAGCGAATGTAAACCTTGCGGTGGAAAAGGCGGTCGTGACGTTCGACGACAGCTTAACACCTGCGGAGGCTTTAGAGGAGACGGTAAATAAGCTGGGGTATAACGCTATAAAAGAGAGGGAATTACAGCAGGGGACTGTCTCCTTAAAGCTTAGGGGAATGACGTGCGCCGCATGTGCTTCCAGAATAGAAAAACGCTTAAGCCGACTGGAGGGAGTATCCAAAGCCTCTGTAAACCTTGCCTCTGAAAAGGCTTCTGTGGAATATGACAGCAAGGCAGTAAAGGTATCTGATATCATAAAGGCGGTTGAAGCTCTTGGATATAAGGCTGAAAGGGCGGAGGAAGCCGGTGCCGACAGGGAAAAGGAGCAAAGAGAAAGGGAAATAAAAAGGCTTAGATTTGAGCTTATATTGTCCGCGGTATTGAGCTCGCCGCTTATTTTGGCTATGCTGCTTACTCTTGTCAGAATTGATTTTGCATTCCTGCACAATGCTTACTTTCAGTTGATTGTAGCCACCCCTGTGCAGTTTATTATAGGGGCGAGATTTTATAAAAATGCTTACCATGCCCTGAGAGCTAAAAGTGCAAATATGGATGTTCTTATTGCCATGGGTACTTCAGCGGCATATTTTTTCAGCATATACAATGCATTTTTCCAGCCTGCCCAAGAGGGGATGATGATGAAGGAGCTTTATTTTGAAGCCGCTGCCGTAATAATTACGCTTATATTGCTTGGGAAATATCTGGAGGCAGTAGCCAAGGGCAAAACCTCCGAGGCCATTAAAAAGCTGATGGGGCTTCAGGCCAAAACGGCAAGAGTTATAAGAAATGGGGTAGAAGACGACATAGCTATAGAGGATGTTGAGGTGGGAGATATAGTTGTAGTCAGGCCGGGAGAGAAGGTGCCTGTGGATGGGAAAATAATCGAGGGTACCTCCTCTATTGATGAATCCATGCTGACGGGGGAAAGCCTTCCCGCCGAGAAAAAGCCCGGAGATATCGTTACCGGCGCAACAATAAACAGGTTTGGAGCATTTAAGTTTGAGGCTGTAAAGGTAGGACGGGATACGGTGCTTTCACAAATAATTAAAATGGTTGAGGATGCTCAGGGCTCAAAGGCTCCCATACAAAAAATCGCCGATAAGGTATCCGGCGTGTTTGTGCCTGTTGTCGCGGCAATAGCACTTATTACCTTCCTCATATGGTATTTAATTGTGGGAGACGCTTCATCTGGGATAATAAGTGCGGTTGCCATACTGGTAATTGCTTGTCCGTGTGCGCTCGGGCTTGCCACTCCCACTGCTATAATGGTGGGGACGGGAAAGGGTGCTGAAAACGGGATACTCATTAAGGGGGGCGAGCACCTTGAAACGGCATATAAGCTGAATACAGTTGTTTTTGACAAAACGGGAACCATAACCAAGGGTAAGCCTGAGGTTACTGATATAGTGGCTCTGGGTGAAATGCAAGCAGCGGATGTGCTAAGGCTTGCGGCCACGGCAGAAAAAAAGTCCGAGCACCCTTTGGGAGCCGCCATATATGAAAGGGGAAAAAGGGATTTTGGAGAGATAAGTGATCCCGATATGTTTGAAGCCATACCCGGAAGAGGGGTAAGCGCTGTAGTCGATAACAGGAGTGTATATATAGGCACAAGGAAATTAATGAATGAAAAAGGAATAGACTTGGGAAATATAGAGGAGATTGTGTTAAAGCTTGAGGATGAGGGCAAAACAGCCATGCTGATGTCGGTTGACGGAAGACCCGAGGCGGTAATCGCAGTTGCCGATACACTGAAGGAGAGCTCAAAGGAAGCTATTAGAGAGCTTCAAAGGATGGGCATGGAGGTTTACATGATAACGGGGGACAATAAGCGTACCGCGAGGGCTATAGCAAGTCAGGTGGGCATACAAAATGTGCTTGCTGAGGTATTGCCTGAAAACAAGGCGCAGGAAGTGGAAAAGCTTAAAAATAACGGAAGGGTTGTCGCTATGGTGGGGGACGGTATTAATGATGCTCCTGCTCTTGCCACAGCGCATATCGGAATGGCAATAGGCACCGGCACCGATGTTGCGATAGAAGCTGCCGATATAACGCTTATGAGGGGAGATTTAAGCGCCATTCCCGCAGCAATCAGACTGTCCAGAAAAACCATGAGTAAGATTAAGCAGAATCTTTTCTGGGCATTTTTCTACAATGTCATAGGGATACCTTTTGCGGCTTTAGGATTGTTAAACCCTATGATAGCGGGAGGAGCAATGGCGTTCAGCTCGGTGTCGGTTGTAACAAATTCCTTAAGTCTGAGGCGTTTTAGCCCTGTTAAGAAAAATGAGGGAAGAAAATAAAAAAAATTTAAGGATGAGGTGTTATATTATGAATAAGGAAATATCGGTTTTAACTGTGGAGGGAATGTCCTGCAGTCATTGTGAAAGCAGTGTCAAAAAGGCGGTAGGGGCTCTTTATGGGGTCAATGGCACAAGTGTCGATCTCAAAAGCAAAAAGGTTACGGTGGAATATGATTCCGACGCCGTGAACTTAGACAGCATTAAAAAGGCTATTGAGGATCAGGGCTATGACATAGTGTAAATATCAGCAGTTCTATTTTTTCGCAGCGACGGGCTTATTATAGGAGATGAAATGAATAACAATACTAAAAGAATACTTGTCGTTGACGACGAGCAAAAAATAGTTGAGGTGTTAAAATCCTATCTTGAAAATGCTAATTACGTTGTAAGCACTGCATTTAGCGGATATGAGGCTCTTTTGGCATTTGAGAAGCATTCTCCGTCTCTGGTTATATTGGATTTGATGCTTCCTGACATGCCGGGAGAAGAGGTGTGCAAAATATTACGCAAAAGATCCAGGGTTCCAATAATTATGCTTACTGCAAAAATACAGGAGGAGGATATTTTAAGGGGGCTGGATATAGGTGCGGACGATTACGTCACAAAGCCGTTCAGCCCCAAGCAGCTTGTGGCAAGGGTCGCAGCGCATTTAAGAAGGGTTGGGGACGAGACGGGGCCTCTTTCCAACATAATATCCTTTGGAGAGGATCTTGTAATAGATACTGCAAGATACGAGATCAAAAAGAGAGGGCATGTTATAAATCTCACTCCCAACGAATACAAGCTGCTTATGACAATGATAAAATATCCTTCAAAAACATTTACAAGAGAAGAGCTGGTTGACATGGTGCTGGGGCAGGACTACGACGGCTATGACAGAACAATAGACACTCATATAAAAAACATACGGCAAAAAATTGAGACTGACTCAAAAGCGCCGGAGTATATATTGACGGTTCATGGAGTGGGCTATAAGTTTGGTGGTGGATAGCTATGAAATTCGGACTGAAAAGCAAGCTTTCGGTATCTTATGTGCTTGTTGCCATTGCTTGTGTTGCTCTCCTCAGCTACCTTACCAATTTTCTTTTGGAAAGGCATTTTACCGCCTATGTTATACAGAAGCAGGAGAGGGAGAACAATGAAATTGTGTCCCTGCTTGTGCAGCAGTACAGGAACAGCGGAGTGTGGGATGCCGGTATCATTGAAAATGTAGGAGTTAGCGCGCTTGAGCGCGGCATGATAATAAAGGTGACGGCGTCGGACGGGACAGTAATATGGGACGCGGCGGTTCATAACAGCGGATGGTGCCGTCGGATGCTGGATAACATGGCACATAACATGCTTAGCAGGTATCCCGGTTGGGAAGGCAATTACACCACAAAAACCTATCCTGTTTTTTCAAGAGAGGCTGAAGCGGGC
Organism: Anaerobacterium chartisolvens; assembly: GCF_003337415.1. Classification (GTDB taxonomy): domain Bacteria; phylum Bacillota; class Clostridia; order Acetivibrionales; family DSM-27016; genus Anaerobacterium; species Anaerobacterium chartisolvens. Next base: position 37,467 of record NZ_QPJT01000030.1, read on the forward strand.
AAGGTGGAAATAGGATATTATGGGCCGTATTACTACACTGACAATGATCTTGCGTTCATAAGCACTCTTAACAATCTTCTTATTTATGTCGGAATATTTTCACTGGTTTTTGCGCTTGTGATAGGACAGGTGATGGCGCGCAGGCTCAGCAAGCCTATTATAAGAGTAATTGATACCGCGAGGATGATTTCTAAAGGACATTTTGGTGACAGCTCTGTCGCGGAAATATCGGCAGAGGGCTCAACTACAAAGGAAATCTCACAGCTTATTACCGCGATAAAGGACCTTGCGGAAACCTTGGAAAAGCAGGAATTATTAAGGAAGCGTCTTACCGCCGATGTAGCTCACGAGCTGCGCACACCGATTGCAACCCTCCAGAGCCACATGGAGGCAATGATCGACGGCATATGGCAGCCCGACATTGAAAGACTTAAAAGCTGCCATGAGGAAGCGATCAGAATAGGCGGGCTTGTTGACGATCTGGAAAGGCTGGCAAGATATGAGAGTGAAGGATTGGTGCTCAATAGGACTGAGTTTGATATATACCCGCTTATAGAGCATATACTTAAAAATTTTGAAAGCGGGTTTTTCAGTAAGAATATAGCCCTTGCTTTATATGGAAAAGGTGAGCTTGTCTTTGCAGACAGGGACAAAATAAGCCAGCTTATAATAAATCTTTTGTCAAATGCATTAAAGTATACTCCCGAGGGAGGAAGCGTTGAGATACGCCTGTGCGGAGACGGGGATGACGTTAAAATTACGGTGAAGGATAACGGTGCGGGAATACACGAGGAGGATTTGCCTTATATTTTTGAACGCTTTTACCGCGCAGATAAGTCAAGAAACAGAGCTACCGGAGGCTCGGGGATAGGCCTGAGCATCGCTAAGGCAATTGCCGAAGCACACGGAGGCAGCATAGAGGTAAAAAGTGAAGCGGGTGCAGGCTCGGAATTTACATTAAAGCTTCCCCGCAAGCCGCATTAATCAATGTATGTCGCTGACGGCTTTAATTTTGAAGAGGCTTATCAGTCCCTGCGCCGCAACGGCGTATACAATCATTGCTACTATGGTGGAGGGCTCTAAAACAAACGGACCCGCGCCATCGCCTGTAAAGGTGCCGAATATCCCTGTAAAAGGCGATATGAGAGCTTGGCTTGAGGAATAGAGAAAGGTGACAAAGCTGCTTTTAGTGCTCGCGCCCAGCAATTTAAAAACAAGCCGGAAGCCCAGCAGTATTTCAATTATTCCTAAAACATAATAAATAATGTTTCGGGTTTGAATGAACCATACAGGTATTTTACGGCTGTCATGAGTGCCGCTTCTTAAGGAGGGGTGAATTTCCTCCTGTGATTGTTTTTTGTCCTTATTGTCTTTATAGTCCATAGGTCACCCTTGTTTCTTTGAATATTTGTTTTTACGGCTCTATGTATGCATAGGCATTTTGCATGGTGCCGTATATAATTAATTATGCTGCAAAAGACAGCATTTTATTCTTTTCTCTGATTGGCAATTTGACTTTTTGAAGTTGTCTTAGTAATTTGTAGATTTATTATGGACATTCAGGTATAATATATTATGTTTATGCTGATTATACAGCATTTAACAATAAACGGCATTTTAATTACTGTGAATCGTATTATTATTTTATATTAAATTGTTTGGAGGATGAATATGAACAGCTTTGACAATGTTTCGGTGGTAAAAAAAGCAAATGTGTATTTTGGAGGGAAGGTTACAAGCCGTGCGGTTTTGTTCCCCAACGGAGAAAAAAAGACACTGGGTATAATGATGCCCGGAGAGTACGAATTTGGAACGGAAGACAAGGAGATAATGGAAATTATGGCTGGAGAGCTTGACGTAATGCTCCCCGGAGGCGAAAATTGGATTACCGTAAAAGGGGGACAGTCCTTCGAGGTTGCAGCCAATTCAAAATTTAAGCTTGTGGTAAAGGAATTGGCTGATTATTGCTGCTCATACATAAAGTAGCACTTATATAGTTTGGTCGTTAGTATGTGGGATAGAGGGGGATGTAAAATAATATCACGGTCACGCATTCCGGGGAAATTATTATTCCGGATATTATTTTACATCCTTTTAGGTATATGCTAATTTATATGAAGGGGAACAATACAATGAAGCAGGTGATGAACTTGAATTTAGATCAAAAATTTAATGTGCTGAGGCTGAACATAGAAAGAATGGGAAGCCTTGCGGTTGCCTTTTCGGGAGGGGTTGACAGCACCTTTCTTTTAAAGGTGGCTCATGATATTCTCGGTTCCCGTGCCATCGCGGTTACTGCGCGTTCCTCCACATATCCCGAGAGGGAGTTTCGGGAGGCTGTCGATTTTGTGAAGGGTCTTGGGGCAAAGCATGTTGTAATAGTTTCTGAAGAGCTTGATATAGAAGGCTTTTCTGACAATCCTGTGAACAGGTGCTATTTTTGCAAAAAGGAGCTCTTTACAAAAATAAACAACGTTGCAAGAGAGAATAATATAGAGCATGTAGCGGACGGCTCGAATGTCGATGATCTCGGGGATTACAGGCCGGGAATGGCCGCCGTTGAGGAGCTTGGGGTGACAAGCCCCTTAAGAGAGGCGGGCCTGACAAAAGAGGATATAAGGGTATTATCAAAGGATATGGGGCTTCCCACATGGGATAAGCCGGCGTTTGCATGTCTTTCATCCAGATTTCCGTACGGACAGAAAATTACCAGAGAAAAGCTGGGTATGATAGACAGGGCGGAGCAGCTTTTGCTGGATTTGGGATTTAAGCAGGTGCGCGTGCGCCACCACGGAGAGGTTGCCAGAATAGAGGTGTCCTCAGAGGAAAGAAGTAAATTTTTCAGCATTGATTTGATGGACAGAATATATACAAGCTTCAAGGAAATAGGCTTTAGCTATACCGCGCTTGATCTTAAGGGCTATAGGACGGGGAGCATGAATGAAACGCTGAAGGCCGGCAAATAGAGCTTTAAAGGAGGAGCAGCTTATATAATGAGGATAGGAATAATCGGTGCGGGGAGGCTTGGGACTGCTCTGGCGGTCGCCATGAGCAGAGAGGGGCATGTTCCCGCTGCCGTATACTCTAAAAGACATGCTTCCTCAGAGCTTCTTTGTGAAAGACTTGGTATTGGGTGTGTGAACAGCCTTTTGTATGCAGTTGCAAGCTCGGATACAATTTTTATCGCCGTACCCGACAGCCAAATTGAGGATGTGGTGCAAAATATTATTGACTGCACCGAGGATAGCGATATAAGGGGCAGGGTCTTTTTTCACTGCAGCGGGGCTGCGGATTCATCAGTGCTGGAGCCGCTGAGGCTAAAGGGGGGGCATACCGCGTCGCTTCATCCCTTACAGACCTTTGCCGACAGAGAGAACGGCTGGAAGGGGCTGTACAACATTTATTTCGGCTATGAGGGTGATATAAACGCCCAAGGTGCCGCCGGGGAAGTTGTGAATGCCTTAAAGGGCAGCATGATACATATAGGCAGGGATGATAAGGCCCTGTATCATGCCGCTGCATGTATATTGTCCAATTATACGGTGGCTCTTTCATGGGCGGCGGGGGAAATCTTTAATAAAATAGGCATAGACTCCGCCACAGGAGTAAAGGCTTTAATGCCTCTTTTAGAGAAAACGGTAAAAAATATTGAGGATCTGGGCAGCATGGCAGCGTTAACGGGGCCTGTATCGAGAGGTGACTGGGGCACGGTGCAGAGGCATATCGATGCAATGCAAAAAAGCCTGCCCGACATAAGCCGGATATACCGGGTGCTTGGAGAGCTTACGCTGGACATGGCTGTAAAAAGGGGAGATATAAGCCCCGAGGCCTCCCGTATTATGAGGGGTTTGTTAAGTGACAAAACAAAGGGCTGCATGAGGTGCAGTGATGTGGAGGAGAAGGATGGATTCTGATAGCTTAAAGCATCTGCTTGAAAATGTGAAAAACGGTGCAACCGATGTAGACGAGGCGGTGGCGCAGCTCAGGAAGCTGCCGTTTGAGGATATCGGCTTTGCAAAGGTGGATCATCACCGCAATATAAGAAACGGATATCCCGAGGTTATTTATTGTCAGGGCAAGACGGTAGAGCAGGTAAAGGCCATTGTTTCCAGAATGCTTGAATCAAATACCAATATTATGGCGACAAGAGCGGGAAATGAAATATATGAAGGGATTTCCGAGATTACTCCAGATGCGGTATACTATGAAGCGGCAAGGATAGTTGTCGTGAAAAGGCGCAGCATACAGGCGTCGGAAAAGGTTATTGCAATCATAACGGCAGGCACATCGGATATACCTGTTGCAGAGGAGGCGGCTGTTACGGCCGAAACCATGGGGAACAAGGTAAACCGGCTGTATGATGTGGGAGTTGCGGGAATACACAGGCTGTTTGCCAGCGCAGGAGTAATTATGGAGGCAAATGTGCTGGTGGTTGTGGCAGGCATGGAAGGGGCTCTTGCAAGCGTGGTAGGCGGAATGGTGGACAAGCCGGTAATAGCGGTACCTACAAGCGTGGGCTACGGAGCAAACTTCGGGGGCCTTTCGGCGCTCCTCACAATGCTTAATAGCTGTGCCAGCGGAATAGCTGTGGTAAATATAGACAATGGTTTTGGGGCAGGATATATGGCAAGCATGATAAATAAGCTGTAAGCAGTGTAATAGCGGAGGTATAGAGGTATTATGAAGGTATTATATTTTGACTGTTTTTCGGGCATAAGCGGAGACATGACGCTTGGTGCCTTAATTGATCTGGGTGTGGATGAAGGGGCTTTGAAAAATGAGCTTGGCAAGCTTAACTTGCATGGATATGATATCTCAGTGTCCACAAAGCTGTTAAACGGTATTGCCGGAAAGGATGTACACGTTCATACAGGGGAGCACGGGCACAGGCATTCTCATAGTCATGAGCACTCTCATAGCCATGAGCACTCTCATGGAAAACATGAGGACGATGCCTGTCATCACCATAAAGGGCATGAACATTCCCACGGAGAAAGGAATCTTAAAAGCATTGTCGAAATGATAGATTCAAGCGGCCTTAAGGACAGTGTAAAGGACTTTAGCAAAAAGGTTTTCTGCGAAATTGCCGTTGCTGAGGCCAAGGTACACAACAAGGACATCAATGAGGTGCACTTCCATGAGGTGGGGGCGGTAGACTCAATCATAGACATTGTAGGATGTGCCGTGTGTCTGGATATGCTGGGGGTTGAAAGGGTATATTCCTCGCCTCTGCATGACGGAAACGGCTTCATACAATGCCAGCACGGAACTATCCCGGTGCCTGTTCCCGCAGTCATGCAAATGCTTAAAAACAGCAATATACCGGTTATTTCCGAGGATGTAAGCACAGAGCTGGTTACCCCCACGGGAATGGGAATAATAAAATGCCTGTCGGCAGGCTTCGGCAGGATGCCCGCCATGTCAGTGAACGGTGTGGGCTATGGAATGGGAAAGAGAGATACCGGCGGCTTCAATGCGTTAAGGGTGGTTATGGGCACCCTGTATACAGAGGAAGGGGCTAACGATGAGGAGATAGTGGTGCTGGAAACCAATATGGACGATATCAGCTCCGAAGTTTTGGGCTATACCTTAGAAAGTCTAATTGACAACGGAGCTTTGGATGTGTTTTTCACCCCCATTTATATGAAGAAGAACCGTCCTGCCTATATGCTTACGGTATTGTCCCGGCCGGAGGAGGAGCAAAAGCTTTGTGACATCATACTGGCGGAGACCACCACCCTTGGAATACGCAAAAGCAATGTAAGACGATGCTTTATGGAAAGGGAAACGGTAAGGGTTCACACCGAGCACGGGGATGTAAGAGTAAAAACGGCATATAGGGGAGAGGTTAAAAAGGCGGCACCGGAATATGAGGACTGCAAAGAGATAGCCCGAAGAACGGGGATGCCTGTCAGAGAGGTATATGAGCTTGTGCTTCGCGGGCTCAGTTAAGTGAACACTGTATGCTGTATTATAAATTTTCAGACTATTTAAAAAGCAAATATGGCAGCAAGGTATACAAGCTGCCGTTGAATATTCCTGCCACATGTCCCAACCGGGACGGAAGGCTCGGAACGGAAGGCTGTATTTTCTGCGGCGGGGAGGGTGCGGGCTTTGAAATCCTGCCTGCCTCCTTAAGCATAAGCGAGCAGATTAAAAGGAACTCACAGTATATAAAGGATGGATATAAGGCCGAAAGGTTTATTTCCTATTTTCAGAATTACACAAACACCTATCTTCCGTTAAATACCTTTCGGCAGCTTATAGAGGAGGCTTGTGCGGAGGGGGTTGTGGCGGTATACATATCCACAAGGCCGGACTGCATAAAAAACGAATACCTTGAGTTTCTTAAGTCGTTTAAGGAGGAGCGAGGGGTTGACATAGTTATCGAGCTTGGGCTTCAGACCGTCAACTACCGCACCCTGAGGCTTCTTAAAAGAGGCCATTTGCTTGCTGAATTCATAGATGCCGCAGTCAGGATAAATTTTTACGGCCTTGAGGTATGTGCCCACTATATAACGGATATTCCGATGGATACGCTTGAGGATGTTACGGAAGGGGCCAGAATTATATCGGCTCTTAAGGTAAAACAGGTAAAATGCCATTCCCTGTATATTCTAAAAGGCACCGAGCTTGGAGAAATGTATATAAAAGGAGAGCTTGTGCCTGTTAAAATGGAGGATTTTATAGACAGGACAATTGCCTTCCTTGAATACCTTGATCCATCCATAGTAGTGCAGAGGCTTATAGGCCGTGCGCCTGAGAGCAGAAGCCTTTTTTGCGGCTGGGACACAAGCTGGTGGAAAATAAGAGACGCTATAGAGCAAAAAATGGAGGCGGAGGGAAGGTTTCAGGGGCGAAAATTCAATTATCTCAATGGAGAAGCGTGCATGAAGGAATTTTAAGCACGCAATTTTAAATTATTTTTGCGTTGTACGGTAAAGTTATATATAATAATAAATTATAATTAATGCAGATGAGGGGTTGTTATTTTGAAGAATGAATTGATTCTTGTCCTTGATTTCGGTGCGCAGTATAACCAACTGATAGCCAGAAGGGTAAGGGAAGCAAATGTATACTGTGAGGTTGTTCCCTGTACTACTTCTATTGATAAAATTAAAGCCATGAACCCCAAGGGAATTATATTCACGGGCGGTCAGGCCTCGGTATTGGATGCCGACGCGCCCTTCTGCCACGAGGGGGTATTCGATCTTGGTATTCCCATTCTGGGGATATGCTATGGTATGCAGCTTATGAGCGTAATGCTGGGAGGCGGTGTAAAAAGGGCCCAGCAGAGGGAATATGGAAAGATTGACATTAAATTTGAGGAAGCAAGCTCGCTTTTTAGAGGCATTGAGCCCGACACCACGTGCTGGATGAGCCACACCTACCATGTGGACACGCTTCCTGAGGGCTTTAAGAGCGCGGCGTATTCCGGAAATTGCCCCATTGCCGCTATGGAGGATGCTGCGAGGAATTTCTATGGCGTTCAGTTTCATCCGGAGGTTGAGCATACTCCCAAGGGAAGGGATGTATTAAAAAATTTCCTGTTTAACATATGCGGCTGTTCGGGGGATTGGAAAATGTCGTCCTTCGCAAAGGAGTCAATACAATCTATAAAGGAAAAGATAGGAGATAAAAAGGTTCTGTGTGCGCTCTCCGGCGGAGTTGATTCATCGGTGGCGGCCGTCATGATTCACAAGGCTGTGGGAAAGCAGCTTACCTGCATATTTGTTGACCACGGGCTGCTGAGAAAGCATGAGGGGGATCAGGTAGAGGAGGTATTCAGGAAGCAATTTGATATAAACCTTATAAGGGTAAACGCACAGGACAGGTTTTTATCGAGGCTTGAAGGAGTGTCCGATCCCGAGACAAAGAGGAAGATAATAGGAGAAGAGTTCATAAGGGTATTTGAGGATGAGGCAAAAAAAATAGGAACTGTGGATTTCCTTGTGCAGGGCACAATATACCCTGATGTAATTGAAAGCGGAGCGGGAAATGCGGCGGTCATAAAAAGCCATCATAATGTGGGGGGGCTGCCCGATCATGTTGACTTTAAGGAGATAATAGAGCCGCTCAGAAACCTGTTTAAGGATGAGGTAAGACGGGTGGGGGAGGAGCTTGAAATTCCCCATGAGCTGGTATGGAGGCAGCCGTTTCCGGGGCCTGGGCTTGCGATAAGGATAATAGGTGATGTGACAAGAGAAAAGCTTGAGATACTTCAGGATTCCGATCACATATTCAGAGAGGAAATTGCAGCCTGCGGTATGGAGAGGCAAATAAACCAATATTTTACTGTGCTGACGGGAATGAGAAGCGTGGGAGTAATGGGGGATGAGCGCACCTATGACTACACTCTGGCGCTGAGAGCGGTTACCACCACCGACTTCATGACGGCGGACTGGGCGAGGATACCGTATGATACATTGGAGAAGGTGTCCAACAGGATAGTAAATGAGGTTAAGCACATAAACAGGATAGTCTATGACATAACCAGCAAGCCTCCCGCGACCATAGAGTGGGAGTAAGTATTAAAAGGCAGGCAGGTGACAAGGAACGCCAGACTGTGTGAAAAGTAAAATAATATATGACATTAATACTAATATATGATATAATTTTACTATAAAAGAGAATGAAAAGAGTGAAATTATGGGATATATAGAAGGTCAGGATAGAAGCCAGATAATTCTTTTTCCTGAGAGTATAGATGACTATATAAGTGAGGACAGTTCTGTACGTGTTATAGATGAGTATGTAGAACAGCTTAATATGAACTTGTTGGGATTTAAAAAAGCAGTATGCAGCAATATGGGCAGGCATCCATATAATCCAAAGGATTTGCTTAAGCTTTACCTTTATGTCTACCTTAACAGAATACGTTCATCACGTAGGCTTGAGAATGAAGCAGCAAGAAATATTGAAGTTATGTGGCTTCTTAAAAAACTTAAGCCTGATTTTAAAACAATTGCCGATTTTAGAAAGGATAACAAAAAGTCTTTAAAATCTGTATTCAGAGAATTTACTAAGCTCTGCGATGAATGGGGTCTGTTTGGTAAGGAACTTGTAGCCATAGATGGATCTAAGTTTCGTGCATGTAATTCTAAAAAAAATAATTACAATATGAAAAAGCTGGATAGACATATCAAATATATAGAAGAGAAAATTGATAAATATATGCAGGAACTGGACAAAGGTGATGCTTCCGAAGCCCATGACAGGAAACCTACTGCTGCCGAGATCAAGGAAAGGCTTAAGGAACTTAATGAACGCAAGAAAGAATATGAAGAATATAAAAAAGAGCTTGAGGAGACAGGTGAAAATGAGATATCAACCACAGACCCGGATGCCAGACTCATGTGCAACAATAATAGCAATGTTGACGTAAGCTACAATGTCCAAACAACAGTAGATGCCAAGCATAAATTAATTGCAGACTTTAAGGTTACGCAAAAGCCCAATGACCTAGGCGAACTGGACAATATGGCACTTAGGTCAAAGAAGCTGTTTGGAGGAAGTAAGTTTGAGGTGCTGGCGGATAAGGGCTATTATAAGGCAGAAGACCTAAAAAAATGTGTAGACAATGGAATTACCCCATATGTAGCTAAACAATCATATTCAAATGGTACAGGGGATAGAGAATTTTACTCTGACAAATTTAAATATAATAAGGATGAAAATGTGTATATATGCCCTGCAAAAAAAGAGCTTTTTTATGCAAGGCAAAGAAAGCAAAAAGGTAAGATTACAGGTTATGATTATAGGAATTATGATGCTTGTGGCGGATGTGAATTTAAGGCTCGATGTACCAAAAGTGAAAAAGGAAGAATCATATTCCGGCATGTAGACCAAGATTTCCTTGACACTATTGATTTACAGACGGAGAAAAACTTTGATAAGTACAGACTTCGGCA
>NZ_QPJT01000031.1 GCF_003337415.1 Anaerobacterium chartisolvens
CTTCTTAATCTCATTGAAGCTTCCAAGATATTGAAGCACCTCTTCCGCCACCTGTCCAGCGGCTTTCCTAAATCCGGCTTTGCCCTCCTGAACTTGGGCAGCTCTATAAACCTTACCTCCATTATGTCTGTCAGCTTGCAGTCCTTGTGCCTGTCTTCCCACAGGTGAAACACTGTGCTGTAGCTGTCCACATCTATATAGCTGAAATCCAGTATGTTTATCGTTATTGTAAATATATTATTATTTTACCAAAAATCTTAATGAATTAACAGACAAAAGAGGATACAGTTTTAATGTGAAAATAAAACAGTTATGGGGAAAGTCATGGATTTTATATATAAATGCCGCCCGTTATTAAAGAATAAAAGCAATAAGAAGGTATGGTTTGTCTGATTGCTGGAATTTGCAGATTACCACTAATTAAGCACAAACATTGCCTTTCTTTACAACGGACGGCAAATTTTAAATTTATTCAGTTTATAAGCCTGTCTTGCTTTTTGTAATTTATATTTTAATCATATTTCTTAAAACCCAAGCCGTTTTCATGCAAAATTTAGCAATAACTCCTATACGTGTTACTTTCATATTCAACCTTTTAAGAATACCTCGACAAGTGTCGCATATTTTGCCACTATTATTATTTATTATCCATTAATTTCTATAAACGAATTATAAATTACTTACTGCAATTTGTCAATTGTTTTTTATTAAAATATTTTACTATTTGCGTATTCATATTTTTTTTATTATCATATAAATATTGACATATTATGCTTTTTGTAATTATAATGGGTAAAAGTATAAATAATCGACGGAGGATTTAATGCGATGGAGATAACTCTTGGCAAGCGTATAAAACAATTGGTAGGAGAAAAGAAAGTGCGTCAGCAGCAAATAGCCGCCGAGCTGGGAATCAATGCTTCCACCCTCAGCAGCTATGTAATAGATTACCGTGAGCCACCGATAGAGAAGCTTAAAAAGATGGCTGAATATTTCGACGTTTCAATTGACTACCTGACAGGTTATACCCAAAGCCGAAGCCCATACCCTCCGCACCTATCCGATGAAGCCATAGCTTTTATAAAGGATCCTCAGAACCAGATGTATTTAAAGCTCGCAATGGATATGAAGGGTATAATAATAAGCACTGCTTCTCAAAAAGAGGCTTTTAATTCGGAAAAGCTTGTTAGCAATGAATAAATTATATTTGCCCTTAGTAGTTCGTATTATAAAATATGAAAAATATATTTACTTTTGGAAAATCAAAGTATAAAATATTTACATATTATTATTGATTTAGCATATTAAGGGGGTAATAAATAAAATGTTTAGCAATTTGCTTCAAGTAGATGTTCTTCAAAAAATTATTTTAAATATAGTGACGGTTTCGTTTTGGGAGGCATTGTTTTTAGTCATATTTACTTATATTTTGATGGGAGAGTTTGCATATCTGGAACAGCCGGAAGAAGATGAATTTGAGAGACTGATTCAAAAATCCGATTATGGAAGGGTATTTATACCAGCACTTGTGGGAGGGACAACATCAAGTATCTTAAGATACACAGGGGCAGCCTTGCAGGTAAGCCTTCCCTTATTTATTTTATCCATTCTTATTACTATTATTTTGTTTGGGGATATATTCAACAACAGCACTGCGGCTAAATGGATACTCAGAGCTTCTGCATTTTGTCTTTTAGGCATAGTCGCGATGTTCTCTTCAGAATATTTATATATTCCTATTGTTATCTACGGAACTGGAAATTCAATGTATGAAATAAACAACAATCCTTTTTTAAATTTTGCACTTTCATTACCTGCTATTATTATGCAATATTTGGCGTTAGCAATCTTAATCGCCAAAAAACGTACTCTTTCTAAAACAATTATTTTTAAAACAATATTTGAAAGCAAGCTTCTATCTACAATTACCATATTTTTATTAATTTTTGATATTGGCCTTATGCTCGCAATAGGTAAATTGGTTGTTTTTGATAAGATTTTGATTAATTATAGTTTATTTGTTCAACTATTAGTAATTATATCAACTTTTTTATTTCCAATCTTAAATATATCTGTACTTATATGGAGTGTGTATTATATATCTAATAAAGAAAAATCACGACAAGAAAAAGCCTCCGACTCAATAAGATGTTTGATAGAAAAAATACAGTCAAGCATGGATGAGGACAATAATAATGCAGGACAGATAAAGCTAAATATGCTGTCATTTAATTATGACCTTTTAGAAATAGCAGATTACCTATCCACAAACAATAAGAAGGGAGAAAGATCAAATGAATAGGCTTTATTTTGTAATTGGGGGATTGATAACGGCAACGGCAATGCTATTTGTTTCATGTGCTTGCCCAATATTTTTTTATCAGCCAAAAATCCCAAAAAGCCTAAGATAAAAACATAATACACAAAAGATGAGCGTAAAAAGGGATGCCGCAGGCATTCCTTTTTGCGGTGGTAGAGGCAGACCTATGTGTCTGCTCTGATGTCTAATCTCAAATTTCTGCATGTTCCGCGTTTGTGGGTAATTCAAGGCAGACACGCAGATCGGCCTCTTCCCTTTATTTTATACTTTCAACCTCTTCCACCGTAAGCCCTGTGAGCCGTGCGGCACACCCTGCATAAAAAAACATGCCCCCTTCACAGCAGCGGCCTTGTTGTTTTTACGCCTTCTGCTGCAAAGAGAACATATGCTTTACATTCGCACTTTTAGCTCTAATATTCTGAGAAATTAGTAAGTCTCAGCAAATACCTCAAAGTAGGATTGGGGATGCACGCAGGCGGGACATTTATCGGGAGCACTGCTGCCCTCGTGAATATAGCCGCAGTTTCCGCACTTCCATAAAATCTTTTCATTCTTTGTGAAAACAGTATTATTCTCTATGTTTTGAGCAAGCTTTTTATATCTGGTCTCATGCCTCTTTTCAGCAGATGCTATCATTTTAAACGCAGCCGAAATCTCAGGAAATCCCTCCTGTGAAGCCACCTCTGCAAAGGCAGGGTAAAGATCCGTCCACTCTTCATTCTCACCGTCGGCAGCCGCCTTCAGGTTATCCAGAGTAGTTCCCTGGGCAACAGGGTATCCCGCATTGATCTCAATAACAGCAGGCAGTTCACCTGCCAAGCCCTCAAGCAAAAACTTGTAAAACCTTTTTGCGTGCTCTTTTTCATTGTCGGCAGTTTCAATAAAGATGTTCTTTATCTGCTTGTAGCCCTCCTTATCAGCTACCGAAGCATAGTAGGTGTAACGGTTGCGCGCCTGAGATTCTCCGGCAAATGCCTTTAAAAGATTTTCAGCGGTTTTGGTTCCTTTTAAGCTATTCATAAATAACCTCCTGTTTTTTAATTTTTTTATTATTATCAAGGCATTTTGAACATGTGCCCTTGTAATAAACATTTTTTTCATCTACACTAAAAAGCTCCAGTCCCTTTGCGTCAAGGCTGTCTAAGTTAATCTCGAAGTCAAATATCCTTCCGCAGCACTCACATTTAAAGTGTCCGTGATCCGATACGTCCATATCGTACCTTGCCTCATTGTCCTCAATAGTTACAAGCCTTACCAGCCCTGCTTCTATAAAGGTATTCAGAGTGTTGTATACTGTTGTCTTTGAAAGAGTGGGAATTTCCTTTACAAGCTCATGGTATATCTCATCAACAGTAGGATGACTCCTTTTCTCTTTAAGATATTCCATAACCCTGATTCTGGCATAAGAAGGCTTTACCTTGTGCTCCATTAAATACCCCGCTAAATTATCAATAGGCACTTCCATTATGGCAACCCTCCTTCCTTTGAAAAACATTTCATGTTATAATAACAAAATTGTAATGATTACAAATTTATTATAGTTATAATCATTGCGTGTGTCAATACCTTTTATCAAAATTTTTTAAAAGTTGAAAACGCTTTTAACATGTATTTTAGCTTTGTTTGCTTACTATTAAAGCCCCGGCTTTATGAACCGGGGCTGGAAAAAGGAAATATGTTAAAAAGAGGAACACTACTGAAAAGCTTTTGTACAATTATTAGTGTACAGCATAATTATTAATATACTTTTGATTTTATGTGAACATATTGTAAATAAAATTTCAGCAGTTATATAAGTATCCGAGTAAGCAGATTAAAGAGCGGAAGCGTTATAATTGAAAAAAGCGTAGAAACAGCAATAATCATTGCTCCATATTCACCGTCCAGCCCGAATCTCGCAGGCATCAGTGTTACCGACGCCGCCACTGGGCATGCGCATGCCAGAATACTTGACATAATAACATCATCCGCTCCCTGCATCCATCCCGCCACACCGCACAGCTTGATGATCAGAAGCATTATAAGAGGCAGGACAATCAGCCTTATTGCAGTGGTAAAATAGATATTAACGTTCCGAAAGGCAGTTTTAAAATTAATTCCTGCAAGGTACATTCCTGTCGTAATCATGGCAAGAGGCGTGTTGGCCAACGATATGGCCGAAACTGCATCTCTTATCACACCCGGTACGGGGAATGATGTCAAATAAAGCACTATGCCCGTTATAAAGCCTATAAATCCGGGGTTTAGCAGACATGCCTTTAAGCTGAAGCTTTTCCGGCCGGTAAGCGTAATAATTCCATTTGACCATATCAAAACATTAAACACACTTATAAAGGCAACAGCGTAAAACAGCCCTATATCACCTACCGCAACGGATATTAACGGAAAAGCCATAAACCCGCAGTTTGAGTATATTGCGGCAAGCCTTTCAATTCTATACCTTGCGTCCTCGCGCCTTTTTATGAGGATTGAGGAAAGAACTATAGCCATTATATGAAATACAACCGCAAGCAGAAATGCCAGTGCAAGTCCCTTTAAATGCTCCTTTTCTACCGGTCGCAAATAGGAGTTCACCATCAAACACGGCATTACCACAGCCAGCACGAAATTCGAGAAGCTTTTTCCCGCTTCCTCCGAAACAATCTTCTTTTTAATACAGGCTATTCCTATAAAAATAAATATAAAAATTAATAGAACCTGTCTCCCAACCAATAATGCTTCCTGCATATTCTGCCTCCTTTATGCCAATCAAAAAATAAGCCAAAACTATATAAATTATGATATAAACTATCTAATAAAGGATGTAAAATAATATCCGGAATAATAATTTCCCCGGAATGCGTGACCGAGATATAATTTCAGCTAACTAAAATCACAAGCGCCTTCTACAGGTATACATGCTTTTATAGTTAGAGTAGAAATTATTATGGAGGATATTATTTTACATCCTCCGATATGCAAAAGCCTAAACTATATAAAAACAGCCTCAGAAGTATATTTCTAAGGCTGTTTTTATATTTGCTAAGAAAAGATTTCTTCAGCCCGTACTATATTAATCCCGATTTCTGCAGCAGCCTTCTTACAATTATAGCCGCCTCCGCCCTTGTCATTTTATCCTTTGGCGCAAGCGCCTTACCTCTCTTACCCAAGATTATCCCTGATCCCACACAAGCCTCTATGCTTTCCCTTGCCCATTCGGCAGCTTTTGAGGAATCTTTGAACTCTGAAATGATATTCCCCGCTTCACCGGCTTTGAATTCTGTCTTCAGCCCCGTAATTTTCATGGCTCTTGCAACAATCATCATCGCCTGCTCACGTGTAATTTGATCATCAGGTCCAAATTTATGGTTTCCATAACCTGTTACCACTCCGTACTCACTTGCAATAGATATTTCATCATAATACCACATGTCCTTTGAAACATCAATGAAAACGTCCTTGCCTGTCCCCGGCCGCATCAAGCCCAGAGCTCTCACTACCGCCGCAGCGAACTCCGACCTCGTTATATTGCTGTCGGGCTTAAACTCGTTTTCACCCGCTTCTTTAAGGATAAGCCTTGAGGCCATGTCCTCCACAGCTTCTCTGGCCCAATGGATTTTGGTGTCGTCAAATTCTCTCGGGCTCCATATAACGGTGTAGGTACTGTTAGTCAGGCTGCTGATTTTTGCGTAATACCTTCCGTCAATTGCGGTAAGCACTGTGGGCACATGGGATAAAGTGCCGTCAGCATTCAGTATTACACCCGTAGTTATGTTTTTGGGATCAACACCCTCAGGTATTGCAACCATTCTCTCAACATACCCTTTAAACCTTGAGATTTCTATCTCCTTGTCTCCGCTTGTGCAGGTAATTTCAAAATCGACCGGACTCACTACCAGCCTGTAATTGCCCCTGTCCGCTGCATCTTCCACTATTCTTGCAGTTTCCTGCGACGATTCTGATATTGTTATGTTCATTTTTATATCCCTTAAATCCACATGCGCACCCATTTGAGCTGCAATACCGTCAATACCGATTTGGGACGCGGGAAGTGTATATATTATGTTATCCATTTTAATCTCAAGTACGGCTCCTCTTGCTTCCATACTCCTGACTGCCTGTGCGTCCAGCTGCCCCACCGCAATATCGGTGCCGGTGCTAAACGGTATTGTCACCACGGCATTATTACCTTCCTTTTCAAGCATTTTCTCTACTCCCCTGCCGTCCAGCTCAATGCTTGTCACCGTTTTATCTCCCTCTTTTGCCGTAGCTGCTGTAGCCAGTGTCTGAGCTTTGCCGTTTATAAGCACCTCAACTCCTCCGGGTTTAGCCGGCTTTGTTGGTTGTGAGTCAGTATTGCTTTTCGGGGGCCTGTCGCTGCCTGAAGATTTGTACGGAGTTACGGTGTTGGATGCCTCGGATTCCACGCCGGTCCCCGCACTGTTGACAGCTCGCACAGTAAAGGTGTAGGCTGTGCCGTTGCTTAAACCGGTAACCGTAATTACCGTACCTGTA
Source organism: Anaerobacterium chartisolvens (assembly GCF_003337415.1). Lineage (GTDB taxonomy): Bacteria > Bacillota > Clostridia > Acetivibrionales > DSM-27016 > Anaerobacterium > Anaerobacterium chartisolvens. The sequence continues at coordinate 6,815 of NZ_QPJT01000031.1, forward strand.
CCCATAGCCGTTATACCTCCCGGGCTTGAGGTCACAATGTATCCTGTGACGGGACTTCCCCCATCATCCAGCGGCGCTCTGAAGCTTACAGTTGCACTGGCGTTTCCGGCAGAAGCCGAAACATTTTCCGGCGCTCCGGGAACAGTTACAACAATGCCTCCGTCTTCCGCCGTTCTGGCTCCCGCTATGGCAGTACGGTATACAGCGCCTTCATTATTTGTTATATCGGCATACCACCAGTATTGTGTGTCCTGCGTAAGGCCCTCCCATATATAGTCCGCCCCTCCCGAAATATTTTCCCTCTTGCCTATGCTGCTGTTTGTATATACATCTATATTCAAGGAGGTAGTTTCAAGAGTCTTTATCGCTGTATCAAACTGTACATCCAGCTCATAAATATCCTGCGAGCTTGCTGCCACACCTATATCGTAAGACTCCAGCTTAGGTGCGTCAAAATAATTGAAGTCATCCTTGTGCGGTGAGTATGCATTCATATATATCCTGTTATTTTCCAAATCAAAGTAAAGCATTTTCAGATACTGGAGTCCGCCCTCCTCCGCACCCTGGTAGTCGGTGCATATCTGATATACCCTTCTCTCCTTCACACCGTCTCCGTCGTCGTCAAATCCGTCAATCTTAATCGCGGCCCCAAAGTAATGCCCGTTCAGCACCGCAAAGACATTCGGATTTTTTTCGACCACCTTTTTTTGAACAAGCTCTCCCGTATAGTCAAGAGTCCCTCCCTGCTTCAAATAGCGGTGTATGGCAATTATGGCCTTGCGGTCGGGATACTGCGCCAGCACCTCGTTCATCCATTGTACCTCGGGGTAATGTACATCCCAGCTCATATACAGTATGATAAAGTCCTGCCCTCCGGCGGAAATCAAATCGTAATGACCCAGATTGTTGCGGTAGGAGCCTCCGTAATAGCTGTTATCCTTGTAACGCTGCTCGCCGAAGTATTTCCAGTAATTATCGTATTCCTCATTTCCCGAGGCAGCATCATGGTTTCCTGCCAGAACACCGTTGGGCATGCCCGCGTCATCGAAAATGCTTTGCGCCGCGTCAGCTATCCTCCACTGCTCATCCCTGTCCCACTCATCAATAAGGTCGCCTGTATTGATTGTATACTTAATGTTGTATTTATTGCGGTTGTCAACTACCCACTGATTCATTTCTGTATAATGGTAAGGCCAGCTTTCAACATAATATTGAGGATCTGTAACCCATGCAAAGCTAAAATCATAGCTTTCCGGCACTCCTGTACCGTCCCATGTATAGCCTGCTCTTCCGCTTTCCCCCATCGTATCTTTAAGGACGCCATCGGCTGCGGTATAGGGATAGATTCCCTCACTTCGGCTTTGCACCAGCAGCAGCACCTTTCCGCCCTTAATATGGTTTTTGGCATTAAACGACGCTTTAAGCTGCTTCCCGTCCCCGACCGCCACCTGCTCCCATTTATTGTCTGCCGCATTGAGTACAAACATCCGAAGTACCCCCGGCGCTTCGCTACTTCCCTTCCAATCCACCTCAATCAGGGAATCCTCATCCAGGCTTCCGGTGTTTATGCTGAATACCTGATAAGGAAGCTCTGCACGGCCGCTTGAGCTCAAGCTGTCTGTTCCTCCCATCAGAGGGTAATCTCCCGCCCCCGAACTGATCCCGATATTGTTTTGCAGGATTGAAAATTTCTTCCCCTCCATAAACTCCACCGTAACATTCTCACTATATCCGTCATCAATGTCTACCTTCAAGACAGCAGAATCGCTTTCATCCTGCACGACTTCCACAGGCTGTCCGCCTGTCTCCGGGATATTCACCGTAAAGTCAACTGATTTTTGCGTGGTATGTCCCGCATAGTCCGTGTATGAAGCACTCAAGGTATGTGTACCGCTTTTTTGCTTAAGGTGGGACACTGTATAGGGAAGCTGAATTTCTACTCCATCCAGAGTAACCTGAGTTTTTGTGTCATCAATACCGCTGGCATGATCAACGGCCTGAGGAGAAATGACATCTCCGCTCTTTAAAGCCTGCCCCTGATCAATACCCATATTTATCTGAGGCCCTGTATTGTCCACCATGATTACAACATTTTTTGAAGCGGCAGCCGAAGATGCCTTCACCACATGCTCTCCTTCAGACAGGTTTGAAGTATCAAGAATTATCCCTCTTGCCTTTATGTCATCGCCGGCTATGGTAAAGTGTATATCCAGAGACATACCTGTCTTGCCTATCGTGTACTTCTCATTGTATTCAATCCCATTATCGGGATAAATAAATGTGCCGTCAGGAAGATATAAAGCCATATTGCTCATTATAAACTCAGCATGCTCCCCGGTTTCCTCAAAAGGGCTGCCCTGTGAGCCGGCGCGTAAGGTTACCGTAACCTCATAGTCCCCGTCAGCCTTCTTTTCAAAATAGCTTCCGTCGATATATGCCGCTTTGTGGTTTACATTTGCCCAGCTTGACAGCAGCTTTATAACATCCTTTCCTACAGTTATTGCGTTTTTAAAGTAAGAGGTAAGGCTGTCTGACTTATATGAGAAATATGCCCCGGTTTCCATTGTCGGAATAACAGGCTGCTCTTCTCCGTCAAGCTGTATGCTTATATCCCCGTCCCCGCTTGGTGTTGCCGCCGCTATACCGACAATGCCGCTTACAATTGCCCCGTTTTCTATGTTAAGAGTTATTCCCTCTGTATCTATAGCGGGCTTGATGACAACCTCATAAGTCTGGGTGTCATAATATCGAAATGCGTTATATGCACGTATATAAAAGGTTACCTTTTTATGTCCCAGAAACTCGCTTGCAGGAATAGATGTTATCAACTGTCCGGCTATGCGCTGCCTCTTTTCCAGCTTTACTCTGTATTCTTGCTCATCGTCAAATTTATAATAGGTTTCTATGGTGTTTACGCCCGTCGCCGTGTCATAGCAGTCAAAAGCTATATTCAGTGCTTCCCCGTCCTCAATTCCCTCGGGAATTTCATCTCTGGGCCTTAATACCATAGTGCTTTCGTCGTCAATATATCCCCCGTAATTATCAAACGGAACTCTCTCCGACGGAACCTGCCAATCTTCGACAGTGCCCGGTGTAGGCGCGCTTTCAATGTCCCCCTTAATCATCCGCATTTCATTATCTCTGCTGTATGTATAATGAATGGAAGAAATTTTTGCGGTATCGTCAAACTCGTCCTCATGATAGGTTGCCAAAAGCACCGGATTGCTATAGGTATTCCCTAATTTTATAGTCCTCTCTTCATTAGGGCTCATTCCTGAATAATTAATTTTTACGATGGACTTATTTTCTTCAAGCTCGACACCGTAAAGATTGTTAAAGTCGGCAACGGTTTTGCCGCTGTCATTGCTGATCCACGCCACCAGCGTTTTGCCCGGCTCTATATAAAGGGCATTGTTGTCCAATGTCCAATGCTTATACGACAGACCGGAGGGATATTCGTAAAATATACTGTAATAGGTAAAGTTAACGGTATGATCCGAATTATTGTAAAACTCCAGATAGTTATATCCCGTCTCCTCTGTCTTAAGCTCTGTCATAAGCACCTGAGGCTGCTCGGCGGGATCGTAGGAATAGAGCATACCAACTTCGGCCTCCTCTGATATCGCAGTCTTGATATCGTTATGGGCCTCAATATACCACTTTAAGCTCTCTCCCCACAATTTAGCACGGGGGACACTGACGCTGAAAATTCCATTCCCCTCGTTTGCCATGGATATTTTCTGATAAGGCGTATAATCGCTTTGCTTTATATATATGCTTGCCCTCTGGGCGTCTGTAATATTTGCCGACACCTTAAACGGCTCTCCGACGGAACATGTATCCTCGGCGTCAATACTCACAATTACCGGTTCATTTGGAATTGGTGGAGGAGTATATTGTTCTTCTGCTACAATACCCGGCGTAGGTGATGCCTGCTGCGTGTAGACAGTCATCTCAACGCCCTCCGCAGGCATACGGAACTCAATGCTTTTGCCATCTGCGGAATCTGTAGCGGGAGTATAGGCCGCCTCACATATCACATTTCCGCTCCCGTCCTTTATACGAAAGCTCCCGTTATAGGTGTTATAAAAGCCCAGACATGGGGATGTATTTACCTGATAAACACCTATGCCGGGGTTGTCGCTTAAATAAGGAAATGCATTGCGGAAATCATCAACGGAAGGGATTTTTTCCGTTGCGCCTGAATACTTGTTCACCTGATACCCCCACAGGACTATGCTGCCATGGGCAGGTACTATGACATCCTCAGTCTGCCCGTACAGCGAAAGGGCATATTCCTTATTTGCAGATTTCCTATAATGGTGAAGGCTGAAATCCTGCGTAAAGTTGGCGGGGATATCTGTAGGATTGTAAACCTCAACATACTCCATGGTGTCAAAGAGAGCGCCTGAAGGAACCCATTCCGGACGGTTTATATCGTCTATGTAGGCTTCCGTTATTATCAGTGACGCAGTGGCGGGCTCCCCAAGTGTCTCAAGTATTGCAGGTGCTTCCGTATCTTCAGGCGTCTCCGTATCTTCAGGCGTCTCCGTCCCTTCAGGCGTCTCCGTCCCTTCAGGCGTCTCCGTCCCTTCAGGCTCTTCAATTATTTCAGACTCTTCAGGTGTTTCATCCTCCACGGTATCGTCTATATAAGATTCTGTTGCTGTCAGTGCCTCAGTATCGGATTGAAATATGTATCCCCCGGAAGTATCCTCCTGTGCGTTTACAACAACAGGCTGAAAAAAAGCAGATATAGCAATTGCAAAGGCAGATATGATTGTGACAGATCTTTTTAAAACAGTGTTCATAATTACCCCCTCTTAAAATTATATTTTATGTTAACATATTTTCTGCCTATACTCTGTAAAGCCTATGTAAAATTTCCGCATGGTTAAAGTAAAATTTAAAACATCCTGACAAATTCCCTCATGAAATACGGCAAGTCTTCAGGACGCCTTGAAGTGACCAGGTTCCCGTCCGCCACAGCCTCACTGTCCAGATATACGCCTCCGGCATTTATTAAGTCATCCCTTATTCCGGGATAGCACGTGCATTTTCTGCCGCACAGAACCTTTGCGGAGATTAATATCTGCTGTCCATGGCATATCGCAGCAACAGGCAGTCCCCTCTCCATAAAGCGTCTGACCGCATCCAATACCGCCGCGTTCTGTCTGATTTTCTCAGGTGCTTTTCCTCCCGGTATCATAAGCCCGTCATATTTATCCGGGCAAACCTCCTCAAAGCTCATTCCGGCCTGAATAACAAAATGATATTTTCCGTTTACAGGCCCCTTTGCGAACGATGCAACATCCACTGAAAAGCCTTGCTCTATCAAACGGAAATACGGATAAAGCACCTCCGAATCATCGTATCCGTCCGCTGTAATCATCAGTATTTTTTTCATAATTTAAATCATCCCCTATAAATTTATTGCGTTAATGCTCCCCTTTTACTTGAAAAACCAGACGGCCTCCGCGCAGTCTGGTTTTTCGCTTTTATTGAAAGGCTCTATTTCTGTGAGTTATAAGCCTCCGTGGCGCCCTTTTCCCACTCCTTGCCGCCTTCACTTTCCCATCGTGCAATTGCTTCCTTATATTCCTTCTCCAAATCTCCCTTGCTGGAAACCAGCTGGCAGAAAACTTCCTTTTCTATATTTTTCAGGTTTGCTCCGTAGTTTATATCAGCATCAAAGGATGTGTAAATAAAGGGCCATTCAATTGTACACATGTCATCCGCCATTGCAACACCGCGCTTTGTCAGTTCATTTAACGTGCGGCGCTCAGTAGTTATCTTAGGCTTCAAGAACTCGGAATAGACATATACACCGTCATTTCTGCTTGTGGTGCTGTCATCATATGGCTTGATTATTTCATAGGTGCCTGCCTGTTTATCCAGCCAGTTGAAATGTGTGCCTTCAACCCCAAGCCTCAGCAGTGCGTTTCCGTCCTCCGATACAAAGAAGTCCAATAGCCTGACAGCGGCAGCGGAATCCTTGCACTGGGAGCTGACTACGACAGTAGGCGTATAGCTTGGATAAAGCTTTCCTTGAGCCGCGACTCCAGAAGGGCCCTTAATCTCCGCAAAATCAAACGTTGGTACAGGGTTTTCAGTATAGCGTGAGGGCATCCAATTGTTTGTGGGACCGGGACACTGGAAGTCAAACGCCCCCACCTTCCCGTTCCATAGCTTTCCAAAGGAATCCATAGTGGGTATGGCCGCGAAATCGGGGTCCATAACCCCGGCCTTATATAGCTTCCGGAAGTATTTTATAGCCTCCAGAAAATTCTTGTTTTTCATTCCTGTGGTTACCGTGCCGTCATCCAATTGAGTGGGACGCAAACCAACATTATTAGCCGCGATGCCATAAGCACCCAGAATACTTGTAAAGTTGTTCCAGTTACCTACAATCGAAGCACCAAGTCCAATGGTGTCATCCTTTCCGTTCCCGTCGGGGTCATTATATGTAAAGGCATAAAGCACATCGTAAAGGCTGTCCAGATCAGTAGGCATTTCCTTTCCTACCTTTTTAAGCCAGTCAGTTCTTATATTCATATTCTGTGCATATTCGTGATCCGCATTGAACAATGCATATATTTTTCCGTCTTTGTTCAGAGGATGGCTTGTGATTACGTCTCCCAGATTTTCCTTAATTGAGCTTGAAGTGCCGACATATTCAGTAAGCTCCGCCAGCATTCCGTTCTGCTTCATCTGCTCGGCATCGGATATCGTCATTACTGAAAATATGTCCGGAAGGGTTCGAGCGGCAATTAAAGTGTTAAGCTTGGATGCGTTATCAGCCAATGAGACATAGGTTACCTTCATTTTAGTATTTGTTTTGGCTTCAACCTCCTTCAGCACTGAGTTTGTATCGGGAGGTGTGTTATCACCCACTACCAATATGCTCAATTCAGCGGGGTCTTGGGAATTTGTTCCTATGGTGCCGGAAGCTCCGCTGCCTTCATTGCCATTCGAGGGGGAATTTCCGCAGGCACTTACCGCCAACACCATTGCAGCTATAAGTAATGCACTTGCAATTCTTTGAATCTTTTTCATATTCTCCTCCTTAACATCTAATATATTTATTTTTATTTTTTGTAAAGCACTATAGTTATATCCCGATGCTTTCCGGCTGCTGCCTTTTAACCCTTTACCGCTCCCGTTGTAATACCCGTCGTGTAGTATTTTTGTATATAAGGATATATAACGAGTATGGGTATTACCGAAATTGAAATGGTAACCATCTTTAACGTCTCCTCAGTCACCTTGGAAGTTTCACTAATGCCCTGCACCCCTGAAAGAACAGCTCCCGAGCCCGCTGAGGAAAACAGATTTCTCAAATAGACCTGAAGAATTTGCAGGCTGTTGCTGTTAATGTATAGAACTCCGTCTAAGTACGCATTCCAGTTGGTTACTCCGTAAAACATCCCCACCGCGGCTAATGTCGGGGTAGATATGGGGATAACAATGCGGAAGAGAATGGTAATAGGGTTCGCTCCGTCAATTCTCGCCGATTCCTCAAGGCTCGCAGGAATGGACTGAAAATAATTTCTCATGATAAACAGGTTGTACGCAGTCATGGCATTTGGCAGTACCAACGCCCAAAAGGTATCTATCATGTGGAGGTCGTTTATGAGAATATATGTAGGAATCATTCCTCCGTTAAAAAGCATTGTAAAAAATATGGCAATGCAAAGAAATCTTCTGCCCCTGAGCCGCGGCAACGAGAGCGGGTATGCAAGCATAGCCGTAAGGATGACACTTATCAGCGTTCCCACACCCGTTCTGGCTATTGTGTTCCAGTAAGCAATATAAAGCTGGGGCTGCTTCAGCACCATTCGGTATCCCAGAAGGTCAAGCTCTCTTGGTATGAAAAACAGCCCTCCTGATGATGCCGCTTGTGAATTGCTTATGGAATACATTAAAACATGCCAGAATGGATAAATTGTAATAAACGTAATGAGAAGCAGCAGCAACCCATTTATAATCATGCCGGCTTTTTCTGCCCTTGTCTTTTTCATAGTGTCCTCCTCCTTAAATCATGCTGCTTTCAGGGTCTGTTTTCTTTGCAATGGCGTTTGTGATAAGCACCAGCATGAGGCCTATAACCGACTGGAAAAGTCCTGCCGCTGTCGCAAGTGCAAACTGTTTGTTTTCCAGACCCACACGGTATACAAATGTGTCAATGATATCGGCTACCGAATTCACCATTGGGTTGGTAATGGCAAAAATCTGGTCAAAGCCTGCATACATTACTTCTCCCACACGGAACATCAAAAGGACAATAATTGTAGACTTAAGACAAGGCAAAGTGATATGTATCAATTGTCTCCACCGGCCCGCACCGTCCATGACGGCAGCCTCGTAAAGCTGGCCGTCGATTCCCATTAAGGCCGCCAGGTACACAATGGTGCCCATACCGGCATTCTTCCATACATGGGACCACACTATAACCGCTTGAAAGCTGTCCTTATCAGTCAGTAAATTAGGAAGATCTCCCGCATATCCTATAATATTGGCTATTTCACGTATGCCTCCCATACTGGGAGAAAACAGTGCGAACATAAGACCGTTGATGACTACCCATGAAACAAAATTGGGCAGTATTACTGAGGTTTGAACAAATTTTTTATAATATCGGCTGTTAATTTCATTAATCATTAAGGATAGAATAATTGGAATAGGGAACCCTATAATCAGCTTCTGTATACTAATTATAATGTTATTATACAATGCTCTTTGAAATCCGACCTGTGAAATAAGCTTGCTAAAATTGTCAAAGCCTATCCAGGTTGAGTTTTCAGGATTAAATATATTATAATTCTGAAAAGCTATTGACACCCCATACATGGGAATGTACTTGAAAATGATAAAGTAAAGAAGCCCCGGAACCATAAGGAGGTATAACATATATTCACTTTTCACATAGGAAAGGAATCCTCCTTTTTTAGGAATATCGAGTGGCTTAACCTTCTTGACCTGCATTGACATGTTAGGTTCTCCTCTCTGAAACTATAAATATTGCATAAATAATGTGTGAAATTTGAGATGTATTTTGTCGATATTTAAAGTATACTCATTTGAAATGATTATGTCAATATTTTTATTTTATTTTAAAATAAATTTTTAAATATATTTTTATCACTTGTTCTTTTTTCAATTTGTTGATAATATAAATAATTGATAATACAAATAATATTATTTAAAATAAACTCTTTTATTGAAAGGAATCGGAGAATTTGGTCGGATGTTGTTTGAAGATAAAGGAGTCATTAAGCGGACTCACAAAAAAAGAAAAGCTGGTGGCTAAATACGTGCTTCAGTTTCCCCATGATGTTCCTAAAATGTCTATACAGGAGCTTGCAGCGGCCAGCGGAACCAGCCCGTCCTCAGTTGTAAGGCTATGCAAAAGCTTAGGCTACAGCGGCTATAAGGAATTTTGCCGTCTGCTGACGGCAGACATAAGTGCTAATCGTCAGGATGACATCGTTTATGAGGATGTGCGTCCGGGCGACAGTCTGCCTTCCATTGCCAAAAGTGTAGTTATGAGTAATATCAGGGCCATAGAAAGCTCCCTTCAGATTTTAAATGTTGATCAACTGGAGCAGGCGGTAACAGCTATCTGTCAGGCAGACCGTGTAGACTTTTACGGAGTAGGCACCTCCTGTCTGGTGGCATTGGATGCTCACAGCAAGTTCCTGCGTATAAATAAGCACAGCAACGTAAGCGAGGATCCCCATGTTCAGGTGCTAAGTGCGGCTACGTTAAAAAAAGGGGACGTGGCGGTGATAATCTCATATAGCGGAGAAACCCGGGATGTCCTTATTATTGCCGATATTATTAAAAAGACCTCGGCTACGATTATAGCAATTACAAAGTACGGAAAAAATCCCCTTAACACGCAGGCCGATATCAACCTGTATACCTACAGCACGGAAAATCTCATCCGCAGCGGAGCTATGAGTTCGCGAATCAGCCAGCTTACAATTATTGATATTTTATATACTGCCGTTGCAAGCAATAATTACGGCAGTGTGAAGCCTCATCTCGACAAATCTCTCTTTGCCGCGGGCCGGATGCGTTCCAGCAAATGAACAGACTGCCCGCAGAGAGCAGCCTGCTTTATATTCTATTTTGCCCTGAAAACTTTGGCAGGCTTAGCGACAGGTTCTATGCTGCCGGTTACATAGCCATACAAATTGTGGTTAGTCTCTACAAGGTGGTCAATCATCTCATCATACGATCTGTTGCATATGTCTATGAGGCCATGCTGCATACATTCCCCGTCAAACCGCCCCAAAAGCGGCTGGTCATTCATCTCGAAATAATGTATTCCCACACAGTATTTATGACGCATAGCCGTCTGCATATAGTATTCACAAGCCTGTCCTCTCTGCTCCTGCGTTTCGGCAGCCAGCAGGCCGCAAGACAGCAAGCCCTTGTCCGCGCCTCCAATATGCCACTCACCTATTATACATGGCATTTCGATAGAATCGGAAGCAATATTTAAGCTTGGCTCTGCCGATTCATAATAGCAGTTGAAGGAAACAATATGGAAACATTCACTTCCGGCAATTTCATTTTTGCTGATTTCGCTGTATCTCATCCCGAGATTCATATGCTGCGAATCAACCTCATACAGCGCATCTCCGGGAACCTGCGCATACTTTTCAAGCAGCTTGGAGCGCAAAAAGCCCATATCCTCCAATGCCTCCCTGCTGAAGCAATCAGCATTGGAAAAGGGTATATACAGATCCTGAAAGCTGCTGAAATTTTGCTTCCATGCCGTGTTCAAAGCATCAATAGTCCTATATTTCATCCGCAGAAGCTCTACCAAAGCCTCCTTTGATGCAAGCCTTTTGGGATGCGCAAAAACCCTTTCTGCGAGGTTTACCGACGTCTGAAACTTCCACTCGGGCTCATTTGTGATAAAGTATCCTATCATATAAGGATTGCCCGCAAATGGCGCAAGCTGCTTTTGCGCAAATTCCTTTGAGCGCTCCTCATACTGCTTTGAATATACATCGGGGAAATCCCTGAACACAAGCTCGTCTGTAAGAGGAAAATTCTTAAGCGTCCATACGAAGGGGATTTTAACCTCCGCCAGATAGTCCATAACCCTCTCGTCCTCATAGTTGTTTACTCCCACGCCAATAGTATTGAAGCCCCATCGCTTTAAGCGCGCACCGTTTATTTTTACCCAGGCATCCCACCATTTTTCAGGGCCGAAGGCTCTTATCATATTGGAACGGGCAAAATTAAACATCCTTCTGTTTTTACCGGCATCAACACCATTCCTCTTTGCAAATTCAGGTATCTTATCCGCCGTCGTCCACGCATCCCGGTAAGTTTCGTCCTCCTGCCCGGGAAGCCATGAAAACAGGTTCTCCATCTTGTCAACAAAACCGTGTACACCCATTCGATTCCCGTAGCATATTCCGTTGCTGAAAAACGCATAGCCCTCAGGGTCAACCAGCCACCATCGCTTTCCGTCATGATGCGTATGGAAAAAGCCCGTGGCGTCAAACTTCAATTTTGTCCAGCCTCCGTATTTGCTCCAGCCCTCCGGGTAACTGTTTTCCGTCTCAGCCCTCAAGTATTCTCCATGAAGGTAATCCGTCATATCCTTAATGCTTCGGGACTTTGTATTCCAATCCTTCTGTATCCACTGTCCCAGCTCATCCACCATCGGACCCCCGATGACCTTCATATCGGGCAGGATATTGCACAGGTAAGCCTCAAAAATTGTAACGCTTCTGAATAAATGGCTGTAACCCGGATGAAAATAAAGCTCCACCGCATTCATTTCCTCAATGTCGCACGGATTACAGTTGACACGACCTTTGAGCATCCCCGGCAGTGTAAGAAGAAAAAAGTGCTTTGATTGCAGCTCTTCCAGATCAACAGCCAGCTTCACACGCCTCGTCGGAAGCATCTCATAATTAATGCAGCCCCGTTCCTCTCCCTCTGCCGGATTGGCCTTTTCAAAGCAAAAATCCACAAGCATTTGGGAATCCATGTCCGCCAGCATGTCTACGATAAAGTACCTGTGCCCCTTCCAGTTAACTCCTCCCATCCGGGAGGTTTCTCCCATCCGGGAGGTTTCTCCCATCTCGGCAGTTTTTCCCTCAAGCCGCAGACGGATGCAGCCATCCTCCCCCGGTTTAATGACAAGCCCCTCTTCTCCATCAGCTTTAGTACCCTGAAGTACATAAAAACTACTAAGCTCAATGCTATCCTTTTCCATTTGGCAGCCTCCTTAAACAGTAAACAGATGTTTGATAATTCAAATTCTAAATACTATATATAATTTTCAGATATTCTGTATATGCACTATATCTCATTTTTCATAAAAATTCAAGTTAATTATTTCATATTTAATAATAATTTCTGAAATTTTATTTTAATTATATTTTTTAAAATTCAACTTTTAGTATTTACACAATTCCTTATAACCCTATATAATTCGCTACATTTGCTGATTTTAGCTCGTTTGTTCTTGGAATCTCATCGAAATTATTTTCATATATATTACTTTTTTTCGAAAATACTATTGACGTTTTTTTGTGTTAAATATATAATTGAGGTGATAAGAATTGCAATCTTGTCGAAAAAAGAAAATCCCTTTCAAGTTTGAATTTTTCGCAGCTTAAGCTGCATGGAGGCATTAAAATGCGACCAATTCCAAAAACAAAGGCAGGACTATTGCTGATTGCCACATCCCGTTTCCGTGAGCTTGGAAGCGAGCTTCCGCAGGGAGGCTATGAGTTACGAAAAATTTCTGAGGCAGCTCGTTACTCTGAGGAACTTGAAAAATTCAGCGAAGTGGTATATCCAGGTATTGTTTATACACGTGACGACATGGACAATGCCATCAAACTTTTTAAATGTGAGAATGTAGATTGGGTTTTTGCGCTGTTTCTTTCCTGGACTGAGGATTTTGCGTGGGTGCGTTTCTTGCGTGATATGCCTTTGGTACCTATTTTCTTGGGCTGTAAAGTGAGGGATGAAATTTCGTTTAAAGACACCTTTGAAGAAAGTGATTTTGTTGAATTTCTTTCTGCCGGAGGCCTTGTGGGCTCTTTAGAAGCCTCAGGCTCCGTAAGGCGCTTCTCGAGGCCCATGCTTGTTACCTCAATCGGGAGATTTGATGAGCTTATGCTTAAAGCCATGCATTTCGCCCACGCCGCCGCCGTGCGTTCGTCTCTTCGCGGCGCCGTTTTCGGCTTGCTTGCCTCTTACAATGAGGTTATGTGGTCAACCTATGTCGATCCTTATAACCTTTTCATGAAGGCTGGACCCGAGCTTCGTTTTATGTCCGTCACTACGCTGGTTAAAGAAATTAATTCGCTTGACACCACGCTTTTAAAGAAAACGAGAGGCATTTTAGAGGAGAAGTATGAGGTTGTTCCGGGAGTAGACGAAGGGAAGCTTGATGCCTCGGTAAGGGCATCTCTCGCTTTAGAAAGCATAGCCCGTAAGGCAGGCGTCAGCATGGTTGTGCTAAATGACGTCGACCCGGTTCTTCTGGAAGAGGTGGGACTGCGTCCCGGATTCCTGCCGTGCCCCGGCACCAATGATATCTCCGTTGTGCCGGAGGGCGATATAGGCGGCGGGCTGGCTGTTTATATTTTAATGCAGCTCACAGGCAAGCCCGTTAATTTCATTGAGCCTTTCCATATAGATATAAAGCAGGACTGCTTCGCTGCAGGGCATGCCGGCCCTAATGATTACACAGATCCGTCCGGCAGGGTTAAAATTGCCTGCGATGTGCGTTTTGCCAAAACAAGCTATAAGCATGCGGGGGCTCCCTTTGCATGGTATGTAATTCCTCCCGGACTTAAGACCATGCTCCACGTTTCGGAATGCAACGGCCGCTTTAAAATGGTATGCACGTTAGTAGAAGCCCTGCCGTGCAAGCATTTCCTTGTATCATATTCTCACGGTATGTTCCGTCCTGTCTCCGGCAATTCCGAGCAGCTGTTTCAAAGTCTTCTTGAGATTGGTGTTACCCAGCACTATGCTCTGGCAGAAGGGGATTTATGCGATAGACTGCGCTATTTGGCGCAATTGCTGGATTTTGATTTTAAAATTTTATAAAGCAGCAGTAAAACACAGCAATATCAAAAACTTAATATCTTGAAATAATTACAAAAATTTTTAGTGAGGTGTATTATAATGAGCTTTATGTTTAATCCATACCCGTATGACGACCCCAATGCCGTCAACCACATATGCTTTGATCCTGAATTAAAAAAGACTGTTTCCGCAGATTCTCTCGCCTCGGCAAAAAGGCTGACCGCCAGAATTTTGGAACAGCTTTCCCGCTCACCGCGCTGTATTGTCGCCTTAGACGGCTATATCACCGCTCCCATTCTACAGTTCAAAGGCCTTCTTTCATTACAACTGGCTCAAAACGGCATTAGCTTTGAGGAAATTTCCACCCAGCAGCTTTTTCTGGACAGCGACACGCTATATGAAAATTTTCTGCCCTACCTGCCGGAGGATAAGTCTACAGACCCTGTACTGCTGTATGGCTCACGCTATGAGGGCGGCTATGAAAGCCTCATGAAAGCAGATGAAATTGAAAAGCTCTCCTCCGAACTGAAAAGCTTTTCGGAAAGCGGAAAGGGTGTACTGATTTTGTACGGCTACGGCTCACTTATTGACACTCTTCGCCGCTACTGCACCCTCAAGCTTTTCATTGATATGACACAAAAACGAACTATTCTTAATATACGTCAGGGAATGTTCACTAATCTGGGATCGACAAAGCCCATGCCTGTAAACCAGATACTGCGACGCAGTTACTATATTGATTTTGAAGTAGTTGCCGAATTTCGCGGTAAATTGATTTGCAACGGGCAAATAGACTATTATATAGCCGGTGATAATCCCGATAAAATGAAGATGCTGCCTCTGACAACCATGAAAGCACTGTTTGAAACAATGATCGGCTACCCTCTTCGCTGTCGTCCCGTCTATCTTGAAGGAGTGTGGGGAGGCTTTTATGTCAAGCGTCTGCGCAATTTGCCGGAAGAAATGAAAAACTGTGCATGGGTATTTGACTTGATTCCTATGGAGGTGTCCATTGCGGCCGATATTGAAACAATGGAGCTGGAATTCCCCTTCTACTGCTTTGTACAGGTTATTGGCCCAAAACTGATGGGCAAAAAGCCTGCCGAAAAATTTAACGGGTATTTCCCCATTCGCTTTAATTATGACGATACCTTTCATTCAAGCGGAAACATGTCCATTCAGGTACACCCTAACGGAGATTACATAAAAGGCAACAACGAATTAGGACGTCAGGATGAAAGCTACTATATGGTTGTTACAGGTCAGGAGGCAAAAACCTATTGCGGATTCCATGAGGACGCGGATGTAGAGGAATTTATAGAAAAGGCCAGACGGGCTGAAATTTATGGAGAAGGCTTTGACCATGACAAGTATGTATACTCCGAGCCTTCAGTTGCCGGACAGCAGTTCCTGATTCCGGCAGGAACCATTCATGCCTCAGGGCGCAATCAAGTCATTCTTGAAATAGGAAGCTTGACAATCGGCTCCTATACTTATAAAATGTATGATTATATGAGGAAGGATTTGGATGGCAACCTTCGCCCTATTCATACCTTCCACGGAGATAAGGTATTGCGCAGGGACTTTAAGGAGAGCTGGGTTAAGGCGAATCTAATCCAAAAACCTCGTGTTATTCGCGAGGGCACAGGCTTTGAAGAGACTATTGTAGGGCAGCATGACTTGATATACTTCAGTCTCAGAAATGTGCGCTTTTTTGAAAAATATGAGGATGAAACCACCGATCGGTTCCATGTATTAGTGCTTGTTGAGGGTGAAAAATGCCTGATCCGTTCCCTAACCAATCCCGATCGCTGTTTTGAGCAGAATTATCTGGATATGGTCATAGTGCCGGCCGGCTTCGGCCCTTATGAGGTTATTAACAAGGGTGTCGGAAAGGTTACCATTCACAAAACGCTGTTAAAGGAAGGCTTTGAAAATGAATAAGTCCAATGTATGTGTTCTTTCCATAGACGCCGGAGGAACGTTCCTGAAAGCGGCACTTGTAAAAAGTGACGGGACGATTGTGGAAGACAGCTTCATTCGGATTTCATTGGATTCAAACGGCAGTATTGGCCATATTCAGACCGCCTATACACAGCTTGCGGCACTGGGCCTTTCCAAAGCACAAGAGTGCGGGTTGGAGCTGTCGGCTGTGGGAGTGTGCATTCCCGGCCCCTTTGACTATGCCAATGGGGTAAGCCTTATGACACATAAATATGTTTCTATTAAGGGCATCCCAATGCGTTTATGGTTATGGGAGGGGGCAGGCAATATTCCCATACATTTTCTGCATGACTCCCACGCGTTTTTGCTCGGTGCATTGTGGAATAACAGTCTATGCGGCTTCGAGCGGGTTGCAGGTGTTATCATAGGAACAGGGCTGGGATTTGCCTCCTTCATCGACGGTAAAATTTATGCAAATGAACATGGCGGTCCCGGCATCAGCATATTTTCCAGACCATACCGTAACGGTACAAGTGAGGAGTATGTATCCCGTCGTGCCATAATCTCCCGCTACCGCGCCCTGTGCGGCAATACCCCAGAGGAAACGGATGCTGTGGATATTGCCAAGCTGGCACATGAGGGACAGCCTGAGGCTGCCGCGGTGTTCAGTGAAACGGGGCGCTATCTGGCTGAAATAGTACACGACATTTTACTTGAAAATTGTTTTGAGTGCCTGTTGTTAGGAGGAGCAATTTCAAAATCCTCCTCACTGTTCCTGCCTGAGCTTAGAAAAGGTCTTTCGGATTTGCCTGCGCTGCGCCATATCGCAGCGGCAGAGAATATAGACTTAGCCCCGGTGCTTGGGACGGCCAGAGCAGCGCTCTTTCCGGAAGTCGATACCGTATTGCTGTAAAGTATTTGTTTTTGCAAGGAGGAAGGTTATGTCAAGCTGTTGCTTACGTCTTAAGGAATTAATGAATTCTTTTGCTCCAAAGGAGCAGAAA
Source organism: Anaerobacterium chartisolvens (assembly GCF_003337415.1). Taxonomy (GTDB): domain Bacteria; phylum Bacillota; class Clostridia; order Acetivibrionales; family DSM-27016; genus Anaerobacterium; species Anaerobacterium chartisolvens. The sequence continues at coordinate 23,842 of NZ_QPJT01000031.1, forward strand.
ATTGCCAGGTTTATCCTTGACTTTCCCGGCGAGGTTGTGAATATGTCAATAGATGAGCTGGCAAATGCATGCGGGACCAGTATGTCATCAGTAGTGCGCCTGTGTAAATCGGCAAATTACTCCGGCTATAAGGAGCTGTGCCGCATGCTTTTTACCGATCTGGCACTAGACCAGCAGGAGGTCACTCCCTATAGTGACATAAGGCCCGGAGATTCTACAGATTCTATAGTACAAAGCGTATGCAGCAACAATATTAAATCCATAGAAAATACAAAGGCTTTTTTGTCTGCTGATGAGCTTGACCGTGCAATTGACATACTTTGCAAGGCAGATAGGATAGATTTCTACGGGGTAGGCACGTCAGGAATAATCGCACTGGACGCACATAACAAATTTGTACGCATTAATAAGCTGTCTATGTCCAGCTCCGATCCTCACGACCAGATTCTATACGCCACCAGTTTAAAAAAAGGCGACGTGGCGGTTTTAATTTCGTATAGCGGAGATACAAAGGATATTCTGGAAACAGCAGAGATTGTCAAGCAGACTGATGCTTCCATAATCAGCATCACCTGCTACAGCAGAAATCCTCTCAGCCAAAAGGCCGACATCTGCTTGTATTCATCTTCCACCGAGTCACTGATACGCAGTGGTGTTATGGGGCAGCGGATCGGCCAGCTTACGGTAATTGATATTTTATATACGGCAGTTGTGAGCCGCATGTACGGAAGTGTAAAGAAGCATCTTGACAAGACGCTTCTGATGTCTACGCGCAAGCATGTCCATGCCAATACCCACGATTTTTAAACACAGCAGCTTTTATATAAGCCGTCTCCGGAGTTTTTAATCCGTCTGGAGCCGGCTTTAAAGTCGTAGGCAGCTAAAAATGTCTCCTGTCAATAAGAAGTTGATCCTGTACTCGCCTTAAGCCCTCCTTAATCATCCTTGCCCTTACCTCTCCTATGCCCTCTACTTCATCGAGCTGCTCTATTGTAGCCTTAAGTATGCCCTGCAGGTTTAAAAAGGCATCCACCAGCTTTTTTACGACTCCTGAGGGAACTCTGGGAATGTTGTTCATAATTCTGTAGCCTCTGGGAGACACATTTATGTCAAAGGAGTTATTCCCTCCGTAATATCCCATTGCGCGGCATATAAAGCTCAAGTCCATGAGGTCGTCATATTTTAACGACTGGATTTGCTTCATTACATCCTCCCGTGTTTTGTTATCAACGGGAATCATGTAGTCCTCTATAACCAGAAGTCCATACTTTTCAATATTTAAAAGCAGTTCCTCAAGCTGCATACTCACAAGCCTGCCCTCATTTCCCAGCTCACATATATACCGGTCAATCTCGGCGCCTATCCTCATTACCATCTCTGTCCTTTGAATAACTAAAGACACGTCATCCAACGTCACTATGTCTTCAAATTCCAAAACGCTTAGATTAGTCATTGCATCATTCAGCACAGACTTATATTTTTCCAGCGTCTGAATGGCCTGATTGGCTTTTGCCAGTATACTTGCGGTATCCTTTAATATATACTTGCTGGAATCCATATACAGCGTTATGATATTTCTCCTCTGAGAAATCGAAATGACAATCTCTCCCGTCTGCTTAGATACTCTTTCGGCACTCTTATGCCTTGTGCCGGTTTCTTCAGTGGGTATTGACGGATCGGGTATTAAAAGGGCATTGGCATACAATATTTTTTTAACATCCTTGCTAAGTATTATGGCACCGTCCATTTTAGCCAATTCATACAGGTGCGCAGGGGTATACTCCTTGTTTATGAAGAAGCCTCCGTCTACTACCTCCATTACTTCCTTTGAATCACCTATAACTACAAGAGCACCTGTCCTGGCTCTCAAAATATTTTCCAAACCCTCTCTCAAAGGTGTGCCTGGAGCCATCATTTTAAGAACATCTATAATATCGCTGTCTTTAAATCTTTCTTCCCTCATTTTCCGACCTCCGAGTGACTTAAGTTAGTGCCTAAAGTAAAACGTCAAGTGCCTGCTGTACATTTTCCACTGTTTTTATATTTATGCTGTCGAGTCCCTTCATTTGCTTGACCATCTTTAAATTGCCCTCAGGTATTATGCAATTTTGAAACCCGATGCGTGCCGCCTCCATTATGCGCTTGTCTATCTGTCCCACCGGCCTTACCTCTCCCGTCAGCCCAACCTCTCCTATAAGCACTGTCCCCTCAGTGACGGGAAGGTTTTTAAAGCTTGAAGCAATCGCTGTTATTATACCCAGATCACAGGCAGGCTCATCCAGCTTAAGACCTCCGACTACATTAACATATGCATCGCAATTGCTAAGCTGCATTCCAACCCTTTTTTCAAGCACTGCCATAAGAAGAGTAATTCTGTTGTAATCAACTCCCGTAGCCATTCTCCTTGGCATTCCAAAGCCTGTGGCGCAAACAAGGGCCTGTATCTCTATAAGCATCGGTCTTGTACCTTCAACGCTGGAAACCACTACCGAGCCGGGTACATTTTCAGTTCTGCCCGTAAGCATTACTCTGGATGGATTTTCCACCTCCACAAGCCCCGTATCATGCATTTCAAATATTCCAATTTCATTCGTAGAACCGAACCTGTTCTTTACCGCCCTTAAAACCCTATAGCTCAAGTGCCTTTCTCCCTCAAAATACAACACCGTATCCACCATATGCTCAAGCACCCTGGGGCCGGCTATGGCACCCTCCTTAGTTACATGCCCCACAATTATTATGGATATGCCGCAGCTTTTTCCTATCCTGACAAGCGCTCCCGTCACCTCCCTCACCTGGCTTACGCTTCCCGGCGCCGAGGTAAGCTCGTCATTAAAAACCGTCTGTATGGAGTCAATAATTACAACCCCGGGCTTTTCCTCATCTATTATTCTTTCTATTGCTTTAAAATTGGTTTCCGAAACCATTAAAAGATTGGAATTTCTTACACCTAGTCTATCGGCTCTAAGCTTTATTTGCTTTATAGATTCTTCTCCCGAAACATAAAGTATCTTAAAGCTCATCCTTATGCTGTTGCAGATCTGCAGTATAAGAGTTGACTTGCCTATTCCGGGATCTCCTCCCACCAGTATAAGAGATCCCTTTATTATGCCTCCCCCAAGCACCCTGTCCATTTCATTTATTCCTGTTGAATATCTCTCCTCATTATCCAGCTTAATGTCATTTATGCTTACCGGCTTGGCAGTTGCCGAAGGAGTGGGCGAGGGTGAATGCCTGCCCTGCTGCACCTGCTCCACAAAGGTGCTCCACTGACTGCAGGCAGGACATTTCCCAAGCCATCCCGTGCTTTCATAGCCGCATTCCTGACATATGAATACGCTTTTATTCTTTGCCATTAATTCTCTCCTGACTGTATTTTGCCTCTCATTCACACATTACATAAATACGGCATAATCTGTAATATGTCTGAACCCTTGATAAGGTGTGTGATACATTGGGCTATATAAAAAAATTGATGTTGTTTTTAAACCTTGTAATAAACTACGGCATTAACCCTTTTACAGTGCTAAATAACAGAAAGCCCTTTGAGAATTACAGCTCCCCTAAAGACAGGCGGCAGCAGTAACACCCTGCTTTCTCGGTTCACAGCCTTAAGGTGTGCAGAGCTCCCTCGTCAGCAAGCTCAATTAACACAAGCACGAACATGGCATGGGACCATGTAAGTGGAATTACCCATTCAGGCTTTCCGCTGTCTTTATTCACCTGCTCAGGCAGCATATCTAGCTCCGTGCGTCCTCCGACAGCCCATTTCAAATAGCTTGCCGCCTTGCTAAAGTCCTTTATTCGGCAATAGTACAGGGCAACCCACAGCGTTGTGAGTATCCATGGATTTCCTCCGATATAATTATCACCCTCGTATCTCCTTATTCCTCCAACTCCCGGTGAGGTAAGCGCCTCCTCTATGGCTTTTACGGTGCTCGCCACCTTAGGGTCCAGTGCATCAAAAACCTCAAACGGAACAGCCACTCCAAGCAGGCTTACATCTATAGCAGGATCCTCAAGCGTTAAGTCCCTGTAATATTCCTTGGGATTAACCCTCATAGACACGGTATTGGGCGAATGCTCCCAGCCCCAAGGATTGAGCTTGGTCCTTATGCTTCTTAAAAACCTGCCCATATCCTCTTTCCATAAGGCTGTTTCCATCGCTTCCTTCATGCTGCTGTATGCCGTTTCCCACAGCTCGGCCTTTTTATCGTCAAGCCCTAATATACGGGCTATTTCCGCGGCCGCCTTTATGCCCGCGCATACCGCCGCAGAGGAATAGGTGTGTTCTCCGAACCTTTCCTCCCATAAATCATAGCTTGGCCGCGGCAAGCCCGATTCCTTGTCAGTAAACTCCAGCAAAAAATCCGCGGCTTTTTCAACGCTTTCCCACATCTCTTTAAGAAACTGCTTATTTCCAGTAGCTTCATAGTGCTTTAGCATACCCCATACCAGAGTGCCCGTTTCATCTATCTGAAGACCCCAGGAAGGGGCAAGATTCCCATCCATATGATGCCTTTGCTGCCATGCTCCATTCTCATCCTGAACCTCTACAGCCCATTTGTAAAATCTGTCCACGTCGGCTGTCAGCCCGCATTTGTCAAGCGCACCCGTTATGAATGCCGCATCCCTTCCCCAGCAATACGCGTACCTTCCGCATCTTGTAAACTGCTCGTCAATTTCAGGCGCTGCCAGAAGCCCCCCGCTTTTTTCATCGGCCATCAGCTTAAAAACCAAAATCGAACGCCTGTATAACGCATCTATTTCAGGTACTCCGGTTTTTATCTGCCTTGAGCTCTCCACTAAATTCAGCCAGTACCTTTCAGTATTTTCACGCTCACAGGCAATGTCCATTCGCCTCACATGCCGTATAAGCTTTTTTACTCCTTTTATTGTCTCCGAGGCACATATAAATATCCTGATGCTTTTCCTTTCTCCCTCCCGAAACACTCCAAGTCTCCATGACATTGCTCCCTCTCCCGTCATTGCTATGCTGTCATAGCCTCCCAGCCCTCCCGCACTCCCCGCACCTTGATATGCGTTGTTTCCGAGCTGAAACTGCCACACCTCCCTGTCGGAGCATATGCCGGCATAGCTTCCCGGCTTGTAATGAATGACGGCGTCATTTTCAAAGTCAAACAGGCTGCTTCTTAATTCCGAATCGCAGGAAATAAACGATGAGTATAAAACAAAGCCTATCTCGTTCTCCTCCCTGCTGAGGTTTTCAATTTCATATTCCCTCACTGCAACATCGGCATGAGGAAGCATAAAATCGGTATGACTTACTCTTATGCCCGCCTGATTGTCAACACATACTGTCTTTAATATATTGGTGTCCTTAATATAATACTGGCTGTGATGAAAATTATCCCGTCCAAACCACAAGGTATTGTTGTTATGACTGCTGCAAAAAACCCCCGCTTCCATCCTGTCTATATGCTGGGAGTAGTCTATATTGGGCCAGAACAGCCTTATCAGCTCCCCCCTGTCTGTTATGCATCCCAGCATTCTTGAATTTCCTATAACGGCGTTGTTGATATACGGTTTTGTCATTAATTAACCTCTCCCCCATACCCAAATAAGCATTTTATTCCATATAATTATAACACATTCACCCAAATTTTATATTATAATATTTTTCATATATAAAGTGCAAAATAATAATAGCTTTTTTAAGAAATACCGCGATATTGAACGTATGTTTCTTAAAACCTGCAATATTGTGTGCAAAACATCCTTTAGTGTGATTTATTAAGCGTAATACGGATTTATTTAAGGCTAAACTGCGCTTGCTAAAATTTATGAAATGATGTATTTTGGATATTGTTAAATTTTTTACAAAAATCAAAAGATAAAAAGAAGATGCTTAAACAAAAGATTTGTGGAGGAATTGTGAATTATGTTGAACATAGTTGGTATGGTATTTCAATACGCTTTATTGTCTGTTTTTTTATATTATTTTATAATATCTGTTTTCGGGTGGTTTAAAAGAAAGGAAGCAAGTGCAAGCATGTTTCCTCCCAAAAATAAATTTGCCGTCATTGTTGCCGCTCATAATGAGGAGATAGTAATAGGAAGCATAGTTAAAAACTTAAAGCAATTAAATTATCCCCGGGACATGTACGACATACTGGTCATAGCGGACAATTGCAGCGACAAAACCGCAAAGGTGGCCCGCCAAAACGGGGCATCGGTATATGAGAGGTTCGATTCTGTAAAAAAGGGAAAGGGCTATTCTCTTGAATGGATGTTTAAAAAGCTTTTTGCCGCAGATAAAATTTATGACGCCATATGCATATTTGATGCCGATAACCTTGCCTCGCCCAACTTTCTTTTGGAGATGAACAAGCAGCTTTGCATGGGAAATAAGGTTATACAGGGATACTTGGACAGCAAAAACCCTTCCGATTCATGGATATCGGGAAACTATTCAATATCCTACTGGACAAGCAACAGACTGTTTCAGCTTCCCAGGCATTATCTGGGCTTAAGCTGTGCCTTGGGCGGCACAGGCTTTGTAATGGCTTGGGATGTGCTGAAGGAAATAGGCTGGGGAGCCACCTGCCTTACCGAAGACCTTGAGTTTTCAATGAAGCTGGTGCTTAAAAACATGAGAGTTTCATGGTCGCATGAGGCCGTTGTATACGACGAAAAGCCGCTGCACCTCCCCCAGTCGTGGAGGCAGAGAAGGCGCTGGATGCAGGGACACTGCAATTGCGCGCAAAGATTCCTTAAAAAGCTAATATTAAAGGCCTTCCGGGACAGGGACAAGGTTGCCTTTGACGCAGGAATGTACTTGCTTCAGCCCTTTATCATAGTTGCAAACGCTGTAAATATGATAATAACAGGAGTATCGTTTCTGACAGGGGAAAAAAGCATTGTACTCAATACACGTACGGTTCTTCTTGCGCTTCTTTTGCTTATATTGACATACTACAGCATAATTTTCGTATTTGCCGAGGGAAAGCTTACAAAAAGAATTTTAAGGTATTTTATTACCTTCCCCATATACAGCCTTACATGGGTGCCCATTATTATACACGGCTTTATAGACAGGAATAAAAACGAGTGGGTGCATACCGTACACACAAGAGCACTTGACATCACTGATGTGAAATCTCTTGAAAGAGTCAGTTAAAGCCATTTGTCAGTGCTGCTTTGATATAACTCCAGTGAAAGGATATACGGTATACAAAAAATCCGTTAAATTATAAACTACATATGAATATAAATATAAACAGAAATAAGTTAAAGCCTGTATTTCGGTTTTTTACGGGAAATGTGGAAGTGTTTTTATTTGTCCTATCCATATACATAAAGAGCTTTTTATTCAACCAAATTATAGGCATACACTATGGAAACATTCTTATAGCCGCTGCTCTGGGGCCTGCGCTGCTTCTGCTCGGGCTTTTTATTTCCATGAAAAGAAAATGGCGTCTGATTTGTCTTCTGTCAGTGAATGCGCTTATATCAATAATTATGCTTTCGGATGCGATATATTACCGCTATTATAACAGTGTACTTTCAGTGCCGGTATTGATGCAGCTCGGAGTGGTAGACCCCGCCTTAAAAAGCAGCATACTCAAGCTTTTTACCCCCAGAGACCTTTTGCTTGCGGCAGATGTTATAATAGCCGCTCCTGTTTTGCTGCTGCTTTTAAAGCTTAAAAGGATAAGACTGCACTCGGTAAGGCACCGACTGCTTACCTCGGCGGCAGTGCTTGTGTTAGGGTGCTTCTTCACCCTCTCCGGCATGTACAACATTGACAGGCTGATGGGCTTCAAGTCCCTGTCTACGGTTTTTGACCACAGCTTTTTTGTAAACAACATAGGTGTGTTGAACTATCACTGCTTTGACATATGGTATTTTGCTTCCAACAGGCTTGCAGGCAATGGAGAGGATATCGCCCCCGATGAGGCCGAAAGCATAAAAGCTGTTTTCATAGAGAATGAAAACACCGCCGAGGGCAGAAATCTTCATGGCATAGCAAAAGGAAAAAATCTGATAGTAATTCAGGTTGAGGCAATGCAGAGCATTGTAATAAACCTCAAAATAGACGGCAGAGAGGTGACTCCCAACTTAAACAGGCTGATAAAGAACAGCTTCTACTTCCCGAACTATTACACTCAGGCAGGCCAGGGCAATACGGCAGACGCGGAGTTTGTCACAAACAACTCCTTTTATGCCGCAAAGCAGGGCGCGATATATTTCCGTTACCCCGGAAACAAGTTTACTTCCCTGCCTGCGCTCCTCAAGGAAAAGGGCTACAGCACCACGGCAATGCATGCGTACAAGGCCAGCTACTGGAACAGGGCTACTGTTTATCCCTTCATGGGCTTTGACTCCTTTATGAGTCAGAAGGATTATATACTGGATGAATGCATAGGCGGGTGGGGCTTGACGGACGAGTCCTTTCTAAGGCAATCGCTGGATAAAATAAAAGATCTTCAACAGCCCTTTTATTCATTTCTGGTTACGCTGTCGTCACACTATCCCTATGACTCCTTCGGCAAAAATGAATACGGCAATGAATTTAATGCCGGAAGCCACAACGGAACATTTTTGGGGAGGTATCTGAAGGCAATGCATTACGCCGATCAGACATTGGGACAGTTTTTAGACGGCCTTAAGGACAATGGGCTGATGGATTCAAGCGTTATTGCGATATACGGGGATCACGAGGGAATAAAAAAGGGAGACATGGAGGGCATTAAGGGAGTGCTGGGATTAAGCCCCAATGACGAGCTTGCGTATCTGGAAATGAAGAAGGTTCCTCTTATTATACATATACCCGGAGGAGAACAAAAGGGCGTAAAACCCCAGACGGGAGGGCAGGTGGATCTGTACCCTACACTTGCAAATCTGCTGGGAGCTCAGCCAGAATATTACCTCGGGAGGGATCTTCTGAACAGCGAAAGGAGCCTTGCAATTTTCAGAGACGGCAGCGTAACCGACGGAAGCACGGTGTATTTTTCAGGCACAGGCCAATGCTTTGACCTGTCCTCAGGCGAGCCCGCCGGAACAGACGGCTTTAAGGAGTATATCGAAGAGGCGGGCAAGCAGCTTGAGATTTCCGACAAGATTATCGAAAACAATCTGCTGAAGGACTTCACCGCGGGGTGAGCAAAATAAATAAAACACTGCTTAAAATAAATTTTAATGCCTTGCCCATTTGACCAATATCTCAAATATTTGATATTATATATTTATAAATATTTGAGATAAGGAGAATTTAAATATGCCGAATATCAGACCTATTTCTGATTTGAGAAATAACGCCAATGACATTTCTGATTTTTGCCATACATCAAGAGAGCCAGTTTTTATTACAAAAAACGGCGTCGGCGATATGGTTATAATGAGCGTTGAAGTCTACGAAAGGCAGCAAGGGCTTATCAACCTGTATGCAAAGCTTGCTGAAGCAGAGGAAGAAATCATAAATGGGGCAGATGGTGAGGATTTTTTTGAGGTAGCAAAGCTGTTGAGGGAAAGCGTACATGGCCGCATATAAAATCAGGATATATTCTCATGCCAAAAGCGACTTAAATGATATTGGATTCCTCCCCCTTTTTGTACAGGCTCACCGGAAGCGAGTAGCCAAGCAGCACGGCTATGAGGTAATTTGAGACTTTATTATAAAATACCGAGCTGTAATTGAATACTAAAAAATTCTCTCCCATATCCCCGCTGTAGGAAAAAATCTGCCACAATATAAAAATAAAGCATGGGAGTGCTAAAAAAAGTATCTTTGGTGTATTTATTCCCCAAGGTCCTTTTTTTGTTTTTTGTTGGATGATGTAAGGCAATGCCAGCAGCAACCCAAATATAAAGCAAAACAGCAGCTCAGTATAAAGATATGCCAGTATGCCTTCCCTATACATGACATGGGATTTTAAAACATTCAAAGCATATCCGCCCATCCCCATAAGCACAATAAGAAGCACAAAATATAAGCCATGAAACTTAAAATACTTTAATTTCATAAATATTGCCCCTTTACAATAAAAGACTTTTCTATAAATATTATATAGAAAAATCCTTTATTGTAAAATATTTTTTGAAATTATCCGAGCTTTTATATGATTTATACAGCTAATTCATTACATATATGCTATTCAACTGCATTTTGCTCACTTCTTTTCAAGCGGCAGCTTCTCCTGCTTCTTTTCCACTATCAGGTTATCCTCCTTTAAATCAACAAATACCTTGTCTCCCGTCTTCACCTTGCCCTCTAGCATCTCTTCTGCCAGCCTATCCTCTACCATGCTTTGGATAGACCTCTTAAGCGGCCTTGCACCGAATACCGGGTCGAAGCCCTTCTTTGCAAGGAAGGTCTTTGCACTGTCGGTAACCTCTATCGTGATGGCATTTTGCTTCAGCCTCTGCGCCAGAGTCTCCAGCATAATACCTACTATCTTCTTTATATGCTCTTCATCAAGAGGATGGAATACTATGGTGTCGTCAATCCTGTTTAAGAACTCCGGCCTGAAGGTTCTTTTCAGCTCTCCCATTACATCGCCCTTCATATGCTCGTAATTCCTTGCCTTTTCATCGTCTGCCGAGGAAAATCCCATCCTTTTGGGCTCGGTAATCATCCTTGCACCAACATTCGATGTCATAATAATGACGGTGTTCCTGAAATCCACCTTCCTTCCCTGAGAGTCGGTCAGCCTTCCGTCGTCCAGTATCTGAAGCAGAATATTAAATACGTCGGGATGCGCTTTTTCAATTTCATCAAATAAAATTACCGAATACGGCTTTCTCCTTACCTTTTCAGTAAGCTGGCCTCCCTCCTCGTATCCCACATAGCCGGGGGGTGATCCCACGAGGCGCGATACGCTGTGCTTTTCCATATATTCCGACATGTCAATCCTTATAATGGCATTTTCGTCACCAAATATAGCCTCCGCCAATGCTTTACTGAGCTCCGTCTTACCAACTCCCGTGGGCCCCAGGAAGATAAATGAGCCTACAGGGCGCTTTGGGTCCTTAAGCCCCACTCTTCCCCTTCTTATCGCCCGGGAAACAGATTTGACGGCCTCATCCTGTCCTATTACCCTCTGGTGGAGAATCTCCTCCATCTTCATAAGCCTTTCGGACTCCTCCTCAGCCAGACGCTTCACGGGAATACCCGTCCAGCTTGCAACTATTTCGGCTATTTCATCCTCCGTTACGGTGTCTGTTTTGGTCTGGTTCCTTTGCTGCCAGCTCCCCTTGACCTTGTCCAGCTCACCCTTTATTCTTTGCTCCTCGTCTCTTATCCTTGCGGCCTTTTCGTATTCCTGACACCTTATAGCCTCTTCCTTCTCCTTTACAAGGTTTTCAACCTGCTCCTCCAGCTTCTTCAAATCGGGAGGTGCCGTAAAGGCCTTAAGACGTACTCTTGATGCCGCCTCGTCAATTAAGTCAATGGCCTTGTCAGGCAAAAACCTGTCTCCTATATACCTGTCTGACATTTTAACGGCCGCTTCCAGCGCGGTATCCGTTATTTTAACCCTGTGATGCGCTTCATATTTGTCCCTTACTCCCTTTAATATTTCCACGGCCTCCTCAACTGTCGGCTCTCCTACCGTAATGGGCTGAAACCTTCTTTCCAAGGCGGCATCCTTTTCAACATGCTTTCTGTATTCATCCAGTGTCGTTGCGCCTATAACCTGAAGCTCACCTCTCGCAAGGGAAGGCTTTAATATATTTGAAGCGTCTATTGCCCCCTCTGCGGCTCCCGCGCCTATTATCGTATGCATTTCATCAATGAACAGTATTACATTTCCGGCCTTCCTTATTTCATCCATCGCCTTTTTCAGTCTTTCCTCAAACTCACCCCTGTATTTGGCACCGGCAACCATAGAGGATAAGTCAAGAGTAACTACTCGCTTGTCTTTAAGCATTTCAGGTATGTTGCCCTCAATTATCTTTTGTGCAAGCCCCTCCGCTATGGCGGTCTTACCTACTCCCGGCTCTCCTATCAGACACGGATTATTCTTTGTGCGCCTGCTGAGTATTTGTATAACTCTTTCTATTTCCCTGTCACGTCCTATTACAGGATCAAACTTGCCTTCCCTTGCCATGTCGGTCAAGTCCCTGCCAAACTGGTTGAGGGTGGGTGTGTTGGAATTTCCCGCGTGATTTTTGGGCTGCCCCGTCGCTCCCGGAGATTCACTGCCAAGAAGCTTAGAAATTTCTCCCATGAGCTTTTGCGGGTCCACTCCCAGATCGATGAGTATTCTTACCGCAACGCTTTCTCCCTCTTTCATTATGCCTATAATCAAATGCTCTGTTCCTATATAGTTATGTCCCAGCCTCCTTGCCTCTCTAAAGGACAGCTCAAGCACTCTTTTTGTCCTTGGAGTAAAGCCCAGAGGCTGCTCCTCCGTCTTTTCTCCGCGCCCTATCAGCTCATCTATTTCCCTCATTACCTTCTCTTCCGTAACACCCTGGCTCTGTAATACTCGGGCGGCAATTCCGCTTCCTTCCTTCACCAGTCCGAGAAGAAGGTGTTCTGTACCTACATAATTATGTCCAAGCGCCATAGCGCTTTCCTGTGAAAATGTTATTGCTTTTTCAGCCTTCTCAGTAAAACGTCCGTACATACCAATACCTCCTTTTATTAATAAAATGTCAGTTTACCTTAAGCTTATTTCTTATTATCTCAGCTCTTTTAATGTCCCTCTCATCGGGCCCCAAAACCGATCCGGCTGTTTTTTGAAGACTGGCCGGCTGTATAAGGAGCATTATCTCGTTTAAGGTTTCAATGCTTATACCCTTTATTATTCCCATATCTAACCCCAGTCTAACATCGGAAATCAGCTTCAGGCTCTCTTCATAAGAAATAATGCGTGCGCTTGAGAAAACCGCAAAGGACCTGTAAATCTTGTCCTCAAACCTGTATGGGTTTTGCCTGTGCAGCTCGGCTCTCAGCATTCTTTCCTGTTCTATAATCTGAGAGGCTATGTTTGTAACTCCTGTTACAATCTCGTCTTCCTTCTGTCCCAGAGTAACCTGATTTGAGATTTGAAACATATTTCCCGAGGCATAGCTGTTTTCCCCGTAAATTCCTCTTACAGCCACTCCAAGCTTACCGCAGGCCTCAAGTATGCCTTTTATATAGCCCGTCATAACCAGCCCGGGCAAATGAAGCATTACAGATGCTCTTATGCCTGTTCCTATATTTGTAGGACAGCATGTGAGATATCCGTATTGCCTGCTGAATGCAAAATCAATTTTGCTTTCCAAGAGCAGGTCTATATTGTTGCAAAGCTTCCATGCGTCACTGATTTGCATACCCGAAAACATGCACTGTATTCTTAAGTGATCCTCCTCATTAATCATTATGCTTATTTTTTCATCCCTGCTTATGAGAAGTCCGCTCTCTCTGCCGTTCTCCGCCAGCTCGGGACTGATAAGGTGCTTCTCCACAAGAGACTGTTTTTCTATGGGGTTCAAAGCTTTTATATCAATAAAGGTCACATCCCCGGCCAGAGTGCTGTTGCTGTTAAAAACAGCATCCTTTACTTCCTCCAGCACCCTCCCGCCTTGCTCCTTATCCAGCTTGGACGGAAAGGGATATTTCCTGAAATTTCTTGCAAGCCTCACCCGGCTGCTTATTACCACATCGGATTCAGGCCCCTTGTCTATATACCATCTGCCCACAATGCTTCACCTCCGATAAATCCCTGTCATATTGTTCTTACTTCAGCTTCTGTTCCGAAAGCCTTTTTATTTTATCTCTTATCTCTGCCGCCTTTTCATAATCCTCATTTTGTATTGACTTATTCAAAAGCTCCTTTAGCTTTTCTATCTCTCTGGTAGATTTTATCTCAGAAGAAGCATTGCCGGGTATTTTCCCAACATGCCCGGTGCTGCCATGGAGCCTTTTAAACAAAGGCCCCAGCTTTTGCTCAAAAACCTCATAGCAATCACTGCACCCAAATTTACCTGTCCTTTGGAATTCCTCATATGTCATACCGCATTTTTCACAATGAATTTGCTCCGGCGCAGCTTCGCCCATATGAACATTTGGGTTGATTCCTAAAAGACCCGTCAATAAATCATTAAGCCCCAGAGGTGCCCCCATATTTATGTCCGACTTTTCGTTCTCTCTGGCACACTGCTCACACAGGTACATCTCCGTTTTTTTATTGTTTATTATTTGTGTAAAATGCACGCTGGCATTCCTTTTTTGACACCTCTGACACAGCATATGTATCCACCTTCCAAAAAGAATTAAAATATAATGCACACCATTTATTATTGTTAAATCATTATCTTTATTTAAAGCTCCATATATAATATGCATTCAGTATGCAGAATTCTAAAAAATTATTTTGCCGCACAAATCTATACCAGCAGGCTCATAAGAATATTTTTAAGTATAGAAGCTCTTAAAAGGTCCCGGTGAGGCAGCGGCACCTCTCCAAGCACTTTATCGCTTACGGCTGCCCTAAGCATTACGCCCTCTCTTTGTGATATCACCTCGTAGTCCATAAAATTATTTATAAATATATCCGCAGACTGCTGTGATATGCTGTTCCCCATAGCCATAACAATATGCATAAGGTATTCCCCGGCATGGCTTATGCTCACCCTTTTTATTTTTATATGCCCGCCGCCTCCTCTCCTGCTTTCCACGTAATAGCCCTTTTCAGTAGTAAATCTGGTATCTATCACATAATTTATCTGGGAAGGAACACATTTAAACTGGTTTGCAAGCTCATTCCTCTGTATCTCTATCGCACCGTCGGTATCATTAATAAGCTGCTTTATAAAAGCTTCTATCAAATCACTTAATCTAGCCACATTATCAGCCTCCCATGTCCAAAGCACGCTTAGCCTTTTTAATGCTTTAGTATTAAAAAAACTCTGGCATTAAAAAATGCTTCAGCATCAAACAGTAATTGATTTTGACTTTCTTTGACCTTTAATTATATTATAAATAACACCTGACTCACATTCAAGCTCAATTTTTATGCATAAATGCGGATTATGACTTTTTTAAGAGCAATATACAATATTAAATATGTTTTGCTAATCATTGCTTGGTATTTCTTTTTTTATTATTACTTTTTATCTCCGGGGATATTTCTTTCGCAGCCTCTTCCCCCGTCTCAGTCACCTTTTCCATATGGCTTGCCACCTGCCTTTGCTTGTCCAAAGTAATCCATTGGTGGAAGGAGGGTACAAATTCTCCGTATAGGGTAGTATCCTCAACTCTTTCATCCTTTATATTGTTTTTATTATCTTTGTTTGCCATAAAAACATCTCCTCCATTTAGGCCGATTATAGAACTTTAGCTATATATAAATAACTTAGAAGTATTTTTCTCTTATTAAATAAGTTATATACTTGGAAAAAGTATTGAAACATCACTTTTTTAATCCTCGATGAGTTTATAGAGTCCATAAACAAGGCCAAAGGCTGATAATGCCGTAAATACTGCCTTTATTACAGCCAATGTGTCGGGAATAAACTGGTTTAGAAGCTTTATTATTAAAAATGAGAACAGTCCTATTATCAGAATTTTGATTATTTCAGAAAAAGGGAATTTAAAATCCAATTCCTTTTTAATGTCACAGAAGTTCATAATCAGGCCTGAAGCAGAAACTATCATATTTGTTATTCCGTAACCGTATACATTGATGAAAGGGATTCCCGCCAATATATATATAAGCACCAGCCCCTGAACGGATATAATCAATGAGTTTTTTAGTAAAACCTTCTGCTTGCCCAGACCATTCAGCATTCCAAAAGTGGGCAGCGCAATAAAGCTTATAAATGAAGAAATTGAAGCAAAAACTATCATTGCTCCCAGATCTGATCTGTTATAAAGCAGGCTCCCCAGCAGATCCGGTATACAAATGCCTATTATCAGGCTTGAGGTCCCAACAATGCAGGATACTCTGAAAACCTGCAGCATTCTGTCCTCTGCCGCCCAGTAATTATTTCTGCTGATGCTGAGTGACAGGTCGGGAACCAGCACGGTGGACATGGAATTTACTATTATCATGGGAAGACAGGTTATATTAAACGCCATTCCAATAAACTTGCCCATAAGCTCAAGAGCGGCATCATAGGGAATGCCTGCCGCTACCAGTCTCCTTGGGAGAACCAGAGACTCCGCCGCTGATAAAAGCGTGGATATAAAACCGTTAATGCACAAAGGAAATGAAATAGCCAAAACATTGAATAAAAGCTGCAAACGCCTATGCTTTGGTTTTGGTGAAAATGGCATGCTCATGCTTCTGTTTCTTTTATAATATGTGTATAAAAGTCCGAAGCTTATAAGCTCCCCTACAGCAAGGGACGCATACGCTGCCGTTACGGTATTTCCTACATTGCGTACCGGCAGAGCAGATATTATCCCCAGAAGTAACCCCACTCTTAAAAGCTTTTCTCCCATGTCTATAAATGCCGCCGGCTTAAACCAATTCAGACCGTAATAGTATCCCTTTAAGACAGCGGACATGGAAACCAGAGCTATTGCGGGGCAAATTGCCCTGATAGCCCCGGCACTCCTTATATCCCCTATCAGCACTGAAGATATTGCAGGAGAAAAAACAAATGCCAAAACAGCTATTGAAACGCTCCACACAAATATAACCATAAATGTTGCAGACATAGTCCTGTTAAGGCTGTTAACATCTCTTTGATTGTAATATATGGCAGATATTTTAGATAGTGCGGTAATAAGCCCATCACTGGCAAGGCACAGGAAAAGGATATATAAAGGCATGACAAGACCATACAGGCCAAGCCCCTCCGCTCCAAGCTCCCTTGAAAGAATTACCGAGAAAATAAAGCCTATTATTCCCGTTATCATATTTGACGCAGATAAAATAAAGGAGTTTTTATAAAATTTATCTAGTTGCATCAGCTTTCCGCACCACCGACTAATAGCCTACTGGTAATAAAGGTTATTCCCACCGCAGCTATAATATGCCTTGGGATGTGTTAAAAAGGCCTGAAAATCATAGTTTTATGACTTTCAGGCCTTTATTATATTTAAATTTCCTTAAAGCAAGGCTGCTATTATTTTTTATCACTGCAGTAACCGTTCCCCAGATGGCATATGCCGACGGTCTTTTCCACATCCAGAACAAAAGCCACTCCCCTGCTGGGCTTATTTAAGCCCACCTCTTCGGATATCGCAAGCAAAACGGAATCACACTTTGTCTTGTCAATAAGGATAAGAACTATTTCCTTTTCAGGTTCAATGGAAATGCCAAACAGCTTGGCGTTTTCATGTATTCCCGTACCGCGTCCATGAATTATGGTGCCGCCCTCTGCTCCCGCCTGCTTGGCAACAGATACGACATCCTCCGCGTATCCCTTATTTACAATGGTAACTATCAATTCAAACTTTATACTATTAGGGCTCATAATTTCCCTCCTTAAAATAATCACACCTTAATGTGTTTTCAACAAATGAAATATGCCCGCAAGCTTAGATATATTAACTATAAAGCTAATTCCCTTCCCAGGCTTATTAAGCTGAGCCTCTGCCACTATAACCTGTAGAATTTCTTCCGCCATTTCATGCTTAACAAAGGTTAAAATAACCTCTTTTTCAACATCGTAATTAATCCCCAGAATTTCAAGGTATACATTTTTAGCTGCCGTGCCTCTTCCCAGAAGAATAGTTCCGCCCTTAGCGCCTGCCTTTTTAGTTGCACCAACAACCTTGCTTGCCGTACCTTTTTTGACAATGGTTATGATAAGTTTATAACTGTCATTAACAGTTAACTCATTCAGATTCATTGACTTTCTCCTTCCGCGCATACAAGAATCCTAAAATCAAAACAGATAAAATCGGGGTCAATGCAACTAATGATACCATACCAAATCCGTCTAGTAAAGGGTCTCTGTTTTCAAGCACCTTTGCCACGCCTACAGTCATTGATAAAAGCAGAGTCACCGTCATAGGTCCGGTAGCAACCCCTCCCGAATCAAAGGCTATGGCGACAAAAGTGGGGCTTACATAGCGCGACAATACAAAAGCCAGAATATATCCCGGAACAATAAAATACCACAGCGATACGCCCATAATAACCTTTATCATGGAAAGGGCAACGGATATGGCAACTCCTATGCAAGTGGTATAAAGCATAATCTTTTTATTGATATATCCTCCCGAAACATTTTCAACCTCATTATTCATTACCCTTACCGCAGGCTCCGCATATGTAGCGGCAAATCCAAGAAGCAGTCCTATGGGTATCATTATCCAGTTATTTGCCATGGAGCCCATGGCCATGCCCAGCTTTTCCCCAAGAGGAAGATATGATACATGAACCCCCTGAAGAAATAGAGACATCCCAAGAAACGTCATTAAAATACCTTTTAATATTTTAATAACTCTGTTTTTGGGAAGCTTTAAAACAAATATCTGAAATACAAAGAACAAAAGCGTTATGGGCGCAAGAGCGATAAGCACCTCCATCATTATATCCCCAAACCCATCAAACATGATTTTTATCATCGGTAAAACACCCCCAGTATCAAAACCGCCAGAATTGGCCCCACCGAAGCAAGAGCAACAAGCCCGAAGCTATCGGTAGAAGACTTCTTTTTGGATGAAACCGATGCCACACCCACTCCAAGAGCCAAAATAAACGGAACAGTCATAGGCCCGGTAGTAACCCCTCCCGAATCAAAGGCAACACCTAAAAAATTAGGCGAAGTAAATATTCCCAGTGTAAAAACAAGCAGATAGCTTGCTCCAAGCAAATATATCAACGGAACATTCAAAAACATTCTGAGAAGTGCCAGAGCCACTGCAATTCCAACGCCCAGAGCCACTGATGATACAAGCAGCAGCTTTCCTACCGCTCCCTCCGACACCGTAGCAACCTGACCAGCCAACACCTGCACATCAGGCTCTGCAACTGTTACCACAAAGCCCATTACAAAGCCTACCGCAACCATAAGCCACAGCTTTCCTCTTTCAACTAATGCCGAGCCCATAACCTCTCCTATGGGTAAAAAGCCCAGCTTGGCTCCCATGAAAAAAAGCGTCAGTCCTAAAATAACCATAACCGTTCCGACAGCAAAATAAACAAAGTCCTCGGCAGGCAGCCTTCCTATAGTAACACCCAAAACTGCAACTATCAAGGTTATAGGTAATATAGAGTATACTACTTCTAACAAAGTTTCTCTTACATTCAAACGAGCACCCCCTGTTAAATAATTATTGGGCAAATATAGCCAAAGCACTCTAAAACTCAATATTTTAAGTTTTGGCTCATTTAAAAGTTATTATATGTATTTATACTTGCTCCCATGAAAGTGCTGTGTAATTATAGACTTTAATTTTGCTCTGCGGTTTCGAAGATTTGAAAAGCCACGAATGCACGGTATAGCTATAAATAAATAGAATTTTAAATCACAGGAATAAAGAGGATTCCTATCGGCAGAATGCTTAAAATATTCCCTCTTTCCCTCCTTGAGTGCCTGCAGAATGCAGACCTGTCCCGAAACGGTACTAAAAAAATACTTTGATCTGTCAGGCTTTCCTCGGAACTCAGATTTTACATGCCAAAATGACAGAAATATGTTAGCTATACTTGTAATTGTTAAAATAAATAATATAATTTTTATAACGTTTTTACCTTTTTTAATCAATAGGCCTGTCTCCTAAAACACTTATTATGAATAATTATACCAAAACAGACGTTAGTATACAATAAACAATCCAAAACATAATATATCGTACGGAAAACCATGTAATATAAAGAAAATGCACAATATATAGCATCTTAATAAAGCATTATTTCCGCTTGTAAACAAATTGAAAGTAGAAATAATGTTTATGTTATGATAAAGTAAGATTTATTTGCAGATATTTTTAAAATAAAAAGTGAGGTAATTTATCAATGAAGAAAAAATTAAGTTTTATATTTTCCGTAATAGCCGCCCTTTCACTTCTTTTAACAGCTTGCGTGTTCTCTCCCAAAATCACTCTGGGAGTAATGGAGAATGGTGTTTATAAAAACAATTACTTTGGGCTTAGCGTACAGCTTCCAAAAGAATGGTCCATACAGGATATAGAATCCATGAACCAGCTTACAGAGTCCGAAAACGGATCGGCTGAAGGAGAGGCAAAAAAGCCCGATCTGTCGCAAGCGCAAAACCTCAATTTCATAATGGCCTCAAAGTATCCCCAAAACCAGCAGGAGGCAGTTAATCCCAGCTTTATCTGTAATTCTGAAAATCTAAGCTTTTTACAGAATGTAAAAACGGGCAAGGATTATCTCGAATCGGCAAAAACCCTGCTTATTGACAGCCAGCTTCCATATATCTTTGAAAAGGATATCTACACTGAAAAGTTGGGAGAAAAGGATTTTGATGTTATGGAGGCATATATACAGTCAGGCAGCACCAAGGTTACTCAGAGGTATTATTCGGCAATCATTAAGGACTATGCCCTTAATTTTATTGTCACATATTTTGATGATACCAGCAAGGCGGAAGTAGACAATATATTGAAGACAGTCAGCTTTAAATAAAAGCCGGAATACTCCTTACAAGAATACACTGTAAAAATACTGTTTTATCATTCATAATAAGGGTATATAAATTGTGACAAGAATGCTTTGCTTATTGAATGCATATTCTATTCAGGCTTAGGATTTCTTATGTTAAAAAGTCTGATTTTAGAAAACAGTAAATTGATGCTTTCAAGCAAATAAAAACTTAAAGGAGTTAATGAAAATGGCAAACACATTATTTTATCGTTGTGAAAAATGTTCCAACACCATGCTCATGCTTAAAAACGGGGGTGTAACACCATCATGCTGCGGAGGGGAAATGACAGAGCTCAAGCCTAATACCACAGATGGGGCAAAAGAAAAGCATGTACCATTTATAACAAAAGAGAATGGCAAAATACATGCTGTTGTAGGTTCAACGCTGCACCCCTCACTTCCGGAGCATTATATTGAATGGATTGCTCTAGTTACAGATGAAAAAACGGAAATTGTTCACTTAAAGTCGGGAATGGAGCCAAAAGCGGTATTTGAGGGCGTAAGCTCAGGCACAGTTTATGAATACTGCAATCTCCATGGCCTCTGGAAAGCTGATTTCTAGGCCTTGTCCCCCCTGGGGGGGACGCCCCTGTTTTTATGTGCATATAGCAGTCATTTTTTTAAGTTTGTATCCGTCCGATTTCAGGCATGGCATATAGATACAGCAAAAAGACCTTGTCTCGTAAAGCAAGCAAGGCCCGGCAAAAGCTTATATAATTCCTTGAAGCTCACAAATAACATGAGCACAAATTAATTAAATCCGTTATATTTTTTATAC
>NZ_QPJT01000032.1 GCF_003337415.1 Anaerobacterium chartisolvens
AAATACGCTCTGAAAAAGGAAAACCACCGCCAGAAACACAGTAAAAAGCTTTTTCTTTGACATAAAAACAGACCTCCCTATTAATTTGCGGTACATGAAACTAATATTTATTATTCCTTTATATAAAATAATGAATAACCATGATTATATATTCACAAGAGATTTATGTAAATATATGTTTGATTTTGAATATATTTTCTTAATTTTCAAAGAAGGGGGTTAAGACAGGATAGGGACGGTTATCCATTTTAGAAAGGAAGATCCGCCCCATAGCATCATTGCATTACTTGTATTTAGCTTGGTATTTTTTACTATAATTATAATGTTCTATTACAATATCCTTAAAACTCCTTCCAATCCTTCTGTCGAGTTCGGTCCAACACATATTTTAAATTCACCGGGCTCAACAATATAATTCATGTTTTCGTTATAGAAGCCCAGACTGCTTGCGTCAACTTCAAAACGAACCTTTTGCGTTTCTCCAGGCTTTAATGCTATCTTTTTGAAGCCTTTTAGCTCCTTTACAGGCCTTACCCTTGAAGCAACTAAATCGCACACATATAACTGCACCACTTCTTCCCCGAATATACTTCCGGTATTGGTAATATCAACCTCTGCAGTAATTACTCCATCCACACTTGCTTCAGAAGGATTTATACTAAGATTTTCGTATTTGAAAGTAGTGTAACTCAAGCCGTAACCGAACGGATAAAGTGGCTCAGTGGGGCCATCTATATACTTGGAGCTAAATCTGATCTTTCCTGCAGGTCTTCCTGTCATTGGATGGTTATAGTAAACAGGAACCTGCCCTACTGAGTACGGGAAGGTAACAGTAAGCTTTCCGCTTGGGTTGTAATCTCCAAAAAGGACATCAGCTATTGCATTACCGCTTTGCACTCCCAACTGCCACGCTTCCAGTATTACAGAGGCATTCTCTTTAACCCAGGGAATAGACAACGGTCTTCCATTAATCAACACTACAACCAAGGGCTTGCCGGTTTTCTTAAGCTCTCTAAGCAGTTCTTCCTGCTTTCCTGGCAGAACAAGGTCAATACGGCTTCCCGCTTCACCGCTCATTTCCGCACTCTCCCCTACTACGGCAATGACTATATCCGATTGTTCTGCAGCATATACTGCCTGCCCTAAGCCACCGGTATCATCATCAATTATTCCGCAGCCTTTTGCGTATATTACTTCCGTATTTTTATTAATTACGGCTTTAATTCCTTCAAGCACGCTGACCGCATCCTCTTGCTTTCCGCAACCTGCCCAGCTGCCGAGCATATCTGCCTTGTTATCTGCCAGCGGTCCTACAACAGCTATTTTTTGCACATTTTTACATAACGGCAAAGTATTATTTTCATTTTTAAGCAACACAATGGAACGGCGTGAAGCTTCACGGGCTAATTCAACATGTTCCGCTGCAAGCAATGTATTTGCTTCCTTTTCTTCATCGGTTCTGTACGGCTTCTCAAAAAGTCCCAGCATGAATTTTACTCTAAGCACTCTTCTTACCGCTTCATCGAGATCCTTTTGCTGTAACGTTCCTTCCGATACAAGTGCAGGCAGGCTCTCCCTATAGGTACCATGGCTCATGTCTACCTCAACACCTGCAAGCAAGGAATTTAAGCTGGCTTCTTTATCATCTTTTGCATGTCCGTGCATTACACATTCTGCGATGGAATTTGCATCGCTCACTACAAGGCCTTTAAACCCAAACTTATCTCTTAAAATATCACTCATAAGGTATTTGTTAGCCGCGCATGGGACACCGTTGAGATCGTTAAACGAACACATAAAAGTAGCCGATCCGGCTTTTGCAGCTGCTTCGAACGGAGGCAGATACACCTCATGAAGTGTTTGCAGCGACATGTCTGTGGTATTATAATCACGGCCGCCTGCAACAGCTCCATATGCAGCATAATGTTTAACACACGCAAGAACCCTATCAGTATTTGATAAATCATCACCTTGAAAACCCTCAACTCTGGCAGCAGACATTGCACTGCCCAAGCACGTGTCTTCTCCTGCTCCTTCGGCAACTCTGCCCCACCTTGGATCACGGGCAATATCAACCATAGGTGCAAAAGTCCAATTTATGCCTGCAGCAGATGCTTCTTTAGCTGCGATTTCTGCTGTCTTTTTTGCAAGTTCAGGTTCCCAGCCGCAGGATTCCGCGAGAGGTATCGGGAATATAGTTCTGAATCCATGTATTACATCAAATCCAAAAAGAAGAGGTATACCAACCCGTGATTCCTCCACTGCAATACGCTGGAGTTCATTTGCTTTTTTAGCGTTGGTTATACCCCCCAAAGAGCCAACAGTGCCTTCGCGTATTTCGTTTTCGTGATAATCACGGGGCATCTTTTCGAATTCTTCGACAGTGATTTGTCCATCAACTAACTGCTGTATTATCTGGTCCATATTCCAGGCTCCAAATATTGAAGGTGATATCTGGGTTAGCTGTCCTATTTTTTCCTGAAGAGTCATTTTCTCCAGCAATTCATTTATTTTTCTTTCTGTCTTTTCATTTACAAAATCCAATTGTTTGTTATACATTTGTATGCCCTCTCTTATAATAAAGCTTAGTAGAGAATGTTTCACTGTATAGGATGCAATAAAGATTTTACAAACATGGAGGATATAATTGCTTACAGAAATTTTTAACTACAACGAAAAGACGCCTTGCGGGGAAATGTCTCACGGGTATGTCATCAGGCGCTTTTCGGAAGATGTATTCCTTACGGGTGAAAAAAATTTCTTCCATCAAACTATATCCCCCATGTAAAATCTTTATTGCTAAATATATGGTACAAATTGCCTTTGTACAGACAGCGAGTTGTATCGCATTTATTAGGTGCAGCTACTGGTTAGGTGATTATTTCTTAAAATTAAGCTCTCTATAATTTTTATATTTTTCTAGTTTAACAAGCCCGCAATTGCAGTACCTGTAAGAGTTGCATTTTCTGTTTTGGCAAACTCGCAGAATATGCCTGATTCTTCATTGAAATACTCTCTGATATAATGATCAAGCTTGCCTCTAAACAGTTTTGATTTGTAGAAGGTTGTACCTTCGGCAGCTACACATACCGGCAATAATGGGTTTTTACCTCTTCCTGTTTTTACAATAACTGCCGCAAGGTTAATGGCAGTCAATTTAGCTGCTCTTTCAATAATTGCGTCGATTATATAGTACAGAGTCAAACGGTTATTTTCGTTGTTAATACTTTCTGAATTTATACACCTACCCAGAACATTATCTTTTGAGTAAGGATAGTAACAGAAATCATCTATGTCACGTGAAACAAGCTCTTTTATGCCAAGGAGGTTTTCTGCGGCTTTATCTGTAAACAGCCCATCTTGTGCAGCTTTCTTCATAACTGTCATAAGCAATTTTCCCTGATATGCACCTGAAATCATTTTTTCAAACTGCTGGCTGCCCGGATCAGAAGTTGTCAAATCAAGCTGTTCGTCCAGTTCTCCCCTCGTTGCTTTTCCGTAACCGCCGGACTCAATATTTATCATAGTTGATCCTGCAGCATCTGCCAGATCTCTGGCTTTTTTTATTTTGCTGTTTTCCTCTATATAACATGTGTTAGTACCCGTACCGAGAATAAAGCCTATATAGCTGTCAAACTTACGATCCGGGTGCGCGGCTTTCCCTCCAAGCAATGTTGCAACCGTATCATTTAACAGTACAATGCTTTTCTTATTCGTATAACCCTTTTGTTTTAATGCCTCAAGCAGACTGCTTCCTATCTCCACACCATGCATGCCCCTTACTCTAACCTCCTTGTTAAATCTGATGAGCTTTCCATCCTTGTTGGGAAGTATTTCTGTAGGGTATGAGAAGCAGAAACCAATTTTATTGCTTTTATTTATAACGGACTCAAGGTATCCTGCAATTGTATTGAAGAACTCATCCTTGCTGATTTCACCATTGGTTCCGGGCATGGAATACAGCTTAAAATCGTCTATAGCGGGCTTTTTGTCACTGTCAAAGGTAACAACTGCCACCCTGAAATTTGTGCCTCCTGCATCAATTACAATTACAGGCTCGTTAACCGGGATATCGCCCTCAGGGTTCAGGTAAGTACACAGCATTTTCAATGTACTCTCTTCACCTGCCAGGCCTCTGTCCATATCCTCAATAAATGTTCTCGAATCCCTTGCCAGATCTATTCCTTCATGATGCATCCTGTATTTCATTAAGAAGGTGTTTACTTTCTTTATTATTTCGTTCATAAGTACCTCCCTTAAAATAAAAATTGTCTCATGTAATTTCTGCTGAGTATAATAGACTTCTTAATTGACTCCTGTGTATCTTCAAACGCCTTATCCTCAACTTCTATACATGCATATCCCCTGTATCTGATATCTGTCAAAGCCGACACGAACTTACCCCAGTCCACGTCACCAAGGCCCGGGAGCTTCGGAGTCATATACTGCAAAGGTGTGGCCATTACGCCTACCTGCTCAAGTTTATCCTTATACAACTTGATATCCTTAAAGTGAACATGAAATATTCTATCCTTAAATTCATAAATAGGTTTGATGTAATCCATCTGCTGCCACACAAAGTGCGAAGGGTCATAATTCAAGCCAAAATTAGGGCTTGGAATCAACTCAAACATCTTTCTCCAGATAGCAGGAGTAGTAGCAAGATTTAATCCGCCCGGCCATTCATCCTTTGTAAACAGCATCGGACAATTTTCTATGGCTATCTTTACATTATTTTCTTCAGCCAGCTTTATAATGGGCACCCAAACAGCTTTGAACAAATCAAGATTTTCTTCAACTGTTTTATTTTTGTCTCTTCCGATAAAGGAAGTAACCGTACCTACTCCCAGCATATTTGCGGATTTGATTATTTCCTTTATATGGTCAATATATACTTTGCTCTTTTCGCTGTCAGGATCAAGCGGATTTGGATAGTAACCCAATGCCGAGATCTCAACGCCTTTTGCTTTTGCAAATTCAACTATTTCAGCAGCCCTTTTTTCATCCAGAGTATCTACGTCTATATGGGTTACTCCCGCATACCTTCTTTCTGCCTTGCCTTTAGGCCAGCACATTAGTTCCACACAGGAAAATCCGTTTTCACTTGCGTAAGTGATAACTTCTTCATAAGTAAAATCACCAAGTATCGCACTAACAAATCCGAGTTTCATCTAGTTTCATCCTCCTTAAAATCATTAAAATTTATCTGTGAAAATTATATATTTAGCAATAAAGATTTTACATGGGGGATATAGTTTGATGGAAGAAATTTTTTTCACCCGCAAGGCGTCTTTTCGTTGTAGTTAAAAATTTCTGTAAGCAATTATATTCTCTATGTTTGTAAAATCTTTATTGCATCCTATATAGTAGATTATTAACGTTAAAATTTATTTGTAATCGTTTTCTTTTTTTATGTTTCTATTGTAACATTATACTTCTAAAAACACAACGCTTATTACGGAAAACGATTACGTTTATTCCACTTTGTTTGCTGCCGCCCAGACATCAAGCTGCCTCAGTATTTACAGGAGTTAAATCATAAGCAAAACCTATCGCTTTGGAAATGGTAGCACTTTTATTATACTTCCAGGTCTGTTCCCATATTATATCTTATTTTTACGGGCCCAAGTAAACCAGACGGATCTATAGCCATATTAGTAGACATTGGATCCCGTACTTCTCTGATTAAAGTATTTGTAACATCAATCTGAAGCGTATTCACTCCCAGCTTTAGAAGTCTGCCGATATCAAAGCTGTAAGGGGGACATATCCTTATGCCTGCCGATTGTCCATTAATTTGCACATCTGCAACTTCAAATACTCTGCCAAGCTCAATCACTGCTTTATCCGGCTGAATATCCATGTTGAATTCGGTAATATATCGGAAGGTACCTGAGAAATCCGGGAAGTAATCCGGTGATGACATATTCACAAGGTTGTCCAATACAAACTCCCTTGTGAAATCAGGGTACTCAAGGGATGCAGCAAGTGAAACCTTCCACTTTCCTTCAATAATTGCTTCTTTATGGTTCTTATATGCCTCAATAAGCTTCACAGCCGTTAATTCAGAAAAGAAATCATTGTCAACTTCACCGGATATAATTACAGCCGATTCATAGCATGAAAGTTTTAACAGAAGACTTGTTGTATTTCCTTCCTTATTTCCATTCAGTGGTACAAGTTTATTGTCAAATGCATTGTACAAAAATAATTTACCTTCAGACTTCAGGCTTACTATTGTATTTATATGGTTTACGGGATGTTCATTAAAGAACATGTATATATCTGTGTCCCCTCTTCTATAGTGATAATAGCGCAGGTATGGCTCCTCATCCGAAAGACTGATATCATAAATTCCTAATGAGCGCAGCTCTTCTGCCAGACTTTCAAGATTTGTTACCCTGCAATCCTTCAAGTCTTCAAGAATTGCTCTGCTTCTAACCGGATCGGGCTCTCCGCAAATGCCCTCCGGCAAATCGTTGATAAAGATAACTTCAAATCCTTTAGCATTTGCAATAAATTGTGCCAAATCTTTTGTAATGTTTTGACTGTAAGGTATAACCAGACATCTGTAAGCCTCACCGTTAACATAAAGCTTTCCATCCCCAAATCCGGCATTATAAGCGTCCATATTGCTGAATATGTCGGAAGGCAGTATATCATGGTCAATCTGGCTGTTTGCAAGCCTATGTGCAGGCTTCTGGAAATACATATATTCTCCGCTCCATTCTGCCTCAGCATGATAAAGAACAGCAACAGGCGCTATGTGCAATCCTCCGTTCAGCAGGTGGCACATGCGGTTTGTATATTCCATCAAATGCTTAAAGTATCTGAACTGAGGATTCCTTCCTCTGGCATAAAAATGCGGAGGACAGTCGCGATCAGGAAATTCCTTTGCAGAGAAGGCATGCGGTACTATGTGGTTTATTCCCCTGACCAAAACATGGTCTACCATCCATTTGTTGAGCTTGACCCCTGATGCCCATCCCGAAGCACCAAAGATTTCGCATATGGTTCTCCCTTTTTTCTTTGGATCTATATGTCCAAGGGAAGATCCCAGCTTTGAAAGCCCAAAATGGAAAAATTCATTGTCAGGGCCTTGACCAAGAGGCGGATTTGTGTAGTTGACAAATCTGGGCAGTACCTGCTGGCCTATAACATCTATGCCTGACATATGCTGTCCCCAAAGCGCTCGGAAGAAATGACCTGCCCCGCACCCAAGCCTTGCATGGACATTCTGGTCTTCTATTACATGCCCGATATATTCTACGTTATGCTTTTTGCACCATTCTCCGATTTGCCCTGCAAAGTTCTTGGAATAAAGCCACGAAACGATATTCATATACTTGTATCTTACTTCCCAGGTTCTCTCTACTGCATTCGACCACAAGCATGGCAAAAGACGTTTGAACTCACTTCCAAACTCCTTTTTCAGAAGAACTTCAACATCCTTGCTCCAGGGAAGTACCATATTCTTTCTTCCTATGGATTCGTCAAAATTGAAGCCTTTTGTATTGCCAAAGCTTGGTTCATCTGAAAAAAAGCCTGCAAAAGTGCCGCCGAAGTCCTCCTTATATCTTACATAATGAGGTTCATGTACAGCATCTATCAGTACCCTTACGGAATCGGCATCTATTATATTGATATAGTCAGGATTTCCGCCCCAGCTGCGTGTGATAATTATAGTAAAAATTCTCCATGGACCTTCGGGCAAATCCCAGTACAATATACCATCACATACCTTGGAGGTCATATCTATGAGAGTTCCGTCAACACCTTCTCCTTCCTCACTTCTACGCGTGGCTACCACTGCGAAAAGCTCATCGTCCATATACAGCTTTTCACCAGCGTTCATCCAATCAAACCTGTTCAGCCAGTCTCCAACAAAAAATGCTCCATCTTTTAACGGACCATCCGCATCTATACTTTTTATCGTAAGATATTTCTTGCCCTTTTCATGATATTTATCCCTGATATGACCATTGGCAAAACCAGTTGGAAAATGAGCGTCATCCAGCACCCAAACCCTCATTCCTCTCTGTCTGGCTTCATCCATAATAATGTCCATATCCCTCCACCACAGGGGACCTGCAAAATCCGGATGAGGTCTGGCTTCTACACAAACAGCGCCAATACCCGACTCATTTATTCTCTTCATTTCGTCACGTAATACTTCCTCTTCCTCACCATGCTGCCAAAAAAAAGGCAAAATATAGTTTTCTCCTTTTCCTTCAAGAACTTCACGCAACCGTTTATCCATAATTACTCCTCCAGTTTTAATCATTTATAAAATCAGATATATCCCGGTGTCATAAAAATTAGGCACTCACTAAGGAGCGCCATTATTATTTTTTTTAATTATATTTATTATTCTAGTATTCCTTAAATACTCATTTATCCCTTAACTGCGCCTAAAGCAATACCTTTTACGAAATACTTCTGGAAGAATGGATACGCACATAATATTGGTACCACGCCAACTGCTGCCATTGCCATTCTTACAGTTTCAGCAGGCAGGTTTGTGGTTGATAATCCTGATTGGTTACCTGTATTTGTTGTCTGCAGGAATTGAATGTCTATCATTATACGGTTTAAGACATTCTGCAAACTGTACAGTTTCTGGTCTGTAAGGTAAATTAACCCGTTGAACCAGTCGTTCCAGTACATCAAGGCTGAAAGTAAGCCTATGGTGGCCAGTATTGGAAGTGACATAGGTATAACTATCATCATAAAG
This sequence comes from Anaerobacterium chartisolvens, assembly GCF_003337415.1. Taxonomy (GTDB): domain Bacteria; phylum Bacillota; class Clostridia; order Acetivibrionales; family DSM-27016; genus Anaerobacterium; species Anaerobacterium chartisolvens. The sequence continues at coordinate 8,735 of NZ_QPJT01000032.1, forward strand.
GTCTTTATTTCTCCCGCGCCGTCTATTTTTGCCGACTCAAGCAATGCAGATGGAATATTTGTTGAAAAGAAAGTTCTCATAAGCATTACAGTAAATCCGTTCAACAGCAAGGTCGGAATTAAAAGAGCCCAAATTGTGTTTTTGATATGGAAGTACTGTGTATATACAAGATATGTTGGAACCAAACCACCATTAAAGAGCATTGTAAAGACTACATAGAAATTCAAAATTTTGCGGTGGGGCAAATCCCTTCTTGACAACGGATAAGACAGCATTGCCGAAATCGCAAGGGAACTTAATGTCCCTACAACCGTAATAAATACTGAAATAAAGTATGCTCTTCCTATTTCAGCTCCTTTAGCCCATAAATACATATAGGCTGTCAAGCTAAACTTTTCAGGGAAAAATGAATACCCGTTAGTACCAATAACCAACTCATCCGTAAAGGACGCTATAATCAGCAATACAAAAGGTAAAACACAGGCAATGGAGAATAGACCCAGAATTATATGACTCGCAGCGCGAATTCCCCTATCTTCAGCTATTTTCATAAAATTATCCTCCATTCCGTTTTAGAACAACGCACTTTCTTTATCGACCTTACTTACAATGAAATTTGATACAAGCACCAGAACAAAACCTACCATAGACTGATAGAAACCTGCCGCAGAAGACATGCCTATGTCACCCATCTGCATCAAACCACGGTAAACATAGGTATCTATTGTATTTGTGGTATCATAGAGCTGCCCTGAATCCATAGGCACCTGATAGAATAAGCCGAAGTCCGAATAAAATATTTTTCCTATTGCAAGGATCGTAAGCATTATTATGACCGGTCTCAGAAAAGGTAGTGTTATTGTCCTTATCTGCTGCCATTTTGTAGCCCCATCAAGTCTTGCTGCCTCATAATACTCAGGGCTTATTCCTACTATTGTTGCAAGATATATGATACATCCAAACCCCAGCGTTTTCCATACCTGTACTAACGGTATTATGAAAGGCCAGTATTTAGGCTCTGAATACCAGCTCACCGGTTCCAGTCCAAAGGCCGGTAGTATGGTATTGTTTATCAGCCCGGTATCTACGCTTAAGCCTGCATAAACAAGGTATGCAATTATAACCATAGATATTAATGACGGTAAAATTATAAGGCTCTGGTACATCCTTAAAAAGAATTTGTTTTTTATTTCATTAAGCAGTATAGCAAAAGCCACCTGAACTATTATTCCAATTATTATGAAGGCTACATTATACAAAATAGTATTTCTTGTTATTATAAAAGCATCTGATGTGGCAAACAGATACTTGAAATTTTCAAATCCAACCCAGTCACTGCCGAATATACCCTTTTGAAAGTTTACATTTTTAAAGGCTATTACCAGACCGAACATCGGCAGGTAGTTATTTATAAAAAAATATATTAGTCCCGGTGCCATTAATAAAAACAGCGGTAAATATCTTTTATAGTCAACTCTTGATTTAAGATTAACAGGCTTCTGATTTGCTTTTATTGCCGCATTCTTTATTACTGACATATCTCCCATATTCAACCCTTCCCTTTTAAAACCGTACAGCCCAACCAGCTCTTAGGTGATTGGGCTGATATACGGTTAATTAATGGTTATTTTACATTGTTTTGCTGTGCCCATGCGTCAAGTTGCTTTTGTTTTTCTGCAATAACCTTTTCTATACCCGCAGCTTTAAGTTTTGAAATGAACTGTGGGTAAATCTTCTCGGGATCAACGGCACCATTTTCAAGTCCCATTCTGTATTGCTGCCAGATGTTATTAAGAGCAACAACCTCAGACTTTACAGAAGTTGAATCAAATGCAAAACCCATAGCCTTGGAAATAACTGCACTCTCATTAAATTTCTTTGTCTGCTCCCAAATATCCGCAGGGTTTCCGGTCCATACGTGAGTAAGGAATTCGTTTCCGAACATCCAAGGTTGATTTGTGAAATAGCCTGAGGTCTTATCTGTTACCCCTGAAGGGAACCCAATTGTCCCATCAGATTTCTTCTCATAATGCTTTCCTTCTATACCCCATGCAAGCAGATTCTCAAGATCTGCATTTGTGTACATGAGATTAAGCATCTGCACAGCTTTATCAGGAGTTTTACATGAAACGGGAACAACCCACTGCCATAATGATACGTTAAACGTGGATGCAAACGGCTTGCTGTACTCCTGTACATAACAATCATATCCGTTTTGAGCCGATTCCTGTGTAGCTATACCCGGTTTGCTTGGAGATATATATGAGTATACCTTGCCTGTCTTAATCAGAGTATGCTGGTCTTCCTTGGAAGTAGCGATGCTTTGCATTATATAGCCCTTTTGATACCAGTCTCTCATCAATTTTAATTTATCTTTATATTCCTGAGATTCAAAGTAATTAACTACTTTAAGATCCTGACCATAATCCATAAGTACGCCGAAGCTGTCACTTAAAGTGTCATATTTAAAAGATGCTTCCACCTGAAGAATGCTCATTCCCTGTGAGCTGATTCCTAAAGGATATGCATTTGGCTCTTTATCTTTTATCGCTTTCAAAACATTTCCTATATCTGAAAAGGTTTTTATGCCGGACAAGTCGATGCCGTATTTATCAACTATATCTTTGCGTACTACAAATCCGCCGTTGCCACCTATCTCACTTATTGGTCTTACTCCGTATATCTTTCCGTTGACCATACTTCCCTTTAAGTAGTTGCCTAATGCATCTTTAACTCCCTGTCCGTATTCATCAAGCAAAGGGCCTATCTCCTGTATCCTGCCCTGTCCAACCAATGACGTATAAGTTGTTGGGAAGGTGATCATTAAATCCAGTTTTTCACCGCTCGACAGCATCAGATTATATTGCTGCATAGCTGCACCGAAATTAAGAGGCATAAGCTTTATTTTTGCATTGATGGCAGGTGTAACAATCTTGTTTACTTCATCCTCAACCAATTGCAGATCTGCCGGAATAGAACCTGTTACAAGGAATGCCATTGTTAAATCTACCGGTGGTCCCTGTGTTTCTGCTTTTGTCTTTTCAGCTGCATTTGCTGTTGAAGCAGTTGCTTCTGATGAATCAGCTTCCTTTGAGTTGCTTCCGCCGGAGCCGCAAGCTGAGAATACCATAAGAATTGCCATTAGTAATGCTATAAGACTAATTTTTCTTTTCATTGTATTCCTCCTTGAAATATAATGAGCTACACTTATAATTTAACACAGCGGAATAATGTCAACTGCTCCAACTCAAACTTTTTATTTGCACTTTTTTAACCTGTTTATGCATTCGTATCAATTAAGTTCTTTGTGCAAGCTTTTTCCTGAAATCAACCGGTGATAGACCTGTATACTTCCTGAACATCCTTGAAAAGTGGGAAAAATTTGAGTACCCCACATGTGCTGCCACATTGCTTACAGGCATATTTGTTCTGGACAACAAATCCTGTGCAACCTTAAGCCGCTCCTGCTGCAGGTATTCCGATACTGCCATCCCGGTTTCCTTTTTAAAAATCCGTGTCAGGTAAATGGGATTTAAAAACACCTTTGCGGCAATTTCCTCACAGGTAATCTCCTTATCTATATTCTGTGCTATATAGCTTTGGACCTTTCCTATGACAGATTGTGATTTTTCTACTTTATTTACACATTGAAGCGCCCTTTCAACATCATGGAGCATCCACTGGAGCATGTGCCTGACCGACCTTGTGGCACTGCTGAAATAAGCGATAGATTCATTGTCTTTAAAAAGGATGTGAGCTTGTATACTTTTACCTTTTAAAAACAAACTCAGCATCTGAACAAAATCCAGTTGAATCTGATGCATAACATTGGAATTCAGCTCCATTGTGTCCATCAGGTTTTGCAGATATTTTTCTATCTCTGAAAATAATTTATTCTTTTCACCCTGCTCCAGCATCAATGCCCATGTACTCATATCGGGCAGATTAATTTCAGTGCTTGCCAAACTGCTGTCACATAGGGCTATAACCTTATTTGTGTGCGTAACATTATTCAAATCCAGCATTATTAGTCTTTCCACCGTATTCCTTAGATCATGACTAAGTGCCGTACTTCCCATATAACATGAAAGTTCACATTCCAGATACCTTTGGCAAGCTGTTATATATTTGCTGCAATCTTCTTTTACCCCATTAAAATCTATATGTTCTGAACTCTCAATGTAAATCATGGCAATCAGGGCTCCATTACCGGTGTCTATGATGATTCCATTTCCGGATTCTTTTAGTATAACCTCCTGTGCAATATTTTTAAGAGCGAACTCCATAAGCTTTTCATCTCTGGGGTCCAGCTTCTTGGGCCATCTCTGCGTCCGTATTAAAATAGGAAAAACCTGCATTTCCTCAAGGCCTGGAAAATTGATCTCCAGTGCAGCTTTTCTCATATCTTCATGAGTAGAAGGAATCTTATGACTTAAAACATCCAGCCAAAAATGTTCTACAATCAGGGGCTGATGTTTAAGCCAGAGTTTACTGAAACGGGTGTTATCTATAATTTCACTTGCCTTTTTTATACTTTCAAGAGCCTTTCGCACAACTTTCTCCAATTCATCAGGCTGTGCAGGCTTCAGAAGATAATCAAGGCTGCCTAATTGTATTGCCTGCTTGGCATAATGAAAATCTGCGTGGCAGGTAATGAAAATACATTCTGTTTTCGGGAAGTGCTCCTTAACCCAGGTAAGAAGCTCCAATCCATTTCCTTGAGGCATTTCTATATCACATAGAAGAATATCGACCGAATGGATTGAAAAAAGCTCTTTTGCCTTACGAATGTTTGAGGCCTCATATATTTCAGATATACCAAGCGCCCGAAAATCCAGAGTAGATTTTATCCCCTCAATTTCCAGCAGTTCATCATCTACAATCATTAAGTTAATCATACACTCCCCTCCCCATTTTCAGCATTAATTTTTTCATCCGCAAGTTGAAAAGCCGTTTTGAGCGGTACCTCCATCTCCACTCTTGCGCCTGATTTCTCTCCGTTAGAAAATGTTATTGCCGCTTCGCCCGAATACAGAAGCTCAAGTCTTCTTTGAACATTCCATACACCTACATGTTCACCTTGTTCGTCTACAACGCGTCTTCCTTCCCGCAGTTCTTTCAAAACTTCTTCAGAAAATCCCTTGCCGCTGTCGCTAATAATAATCTTCATAAATTCTAATCCATCAATTTTTTTATATTGAACATTAACACACAGGTGTACAGGCTCGTCAAGAGATACTGCGTATTTCACAGAGTTTTCAACAAAGTTTTGAATTGCCAGGGGAGGTATTGGCTGTTCCAGCAAAAACTCTTCCGCCTTAACCTCATAGGTAAGATTCCCCGGGAAACGCAGTTCCTGTATCCGAATATAGTTTCGCACATGCTGCAGTTCATCTTTAAGTGCCACAAATTTGAGATTATTTTTGAACATGTACCTGAAGTATTGCAGCAGACACAAGGACATCTCCTGAATCAAATCGTACCTTCTGGTCTGGGCCATACGGTAAATAATATTAAGCGAATTCAGAAAAAAATGCGGATTTACCTGAAGCTGCAAATGTTCAAGTTCTGCCTTCTGCTTGCTCAGTTTCTCCTCATAAACATTGATTTTCAAATCATGAATTTCATCAAGCATGGTATTAAAAGTATCATTTACAAGCTTAAATTCGTCTGAGGTTTTATATTTTTTGATTCTTACTTCAATATTACCGTCTCTGATCTTTTTCATTGCAGAAATTATTCTGTTTATCGGTACCATAACTACCCTGTGCAGCAGAATCAGGCTGAGCGGCAGCAATAGAATTGAACCAAAAGCAATAGTATTTATTACATGCTGCAAAACCGGCAAATTTTCAAGGATTTTGTTATCCTGTATCAGAGCTACCAGATTAAAATCACCTTTGGTGGAATTTGCTCCTACCAGCAAATATTGATTTCTGGTTCCTGTAAGGTAATATCGGTTAAAGCTTTTCGTTAAATCAACATTTTCGTCGGTAACATCGTTTGAGCTGGTCATCGGTATACCGTCAGCCGTTGTCAGCATGGATGCACCGCCATTACCCATATTAATAAAATTCAAAGGAAACAACAGCTTCTTTACGCGAACCCAGGCACCGACGTATGAGGTATCGGATTTAAAGAGCCTCATGAGATAATATTGTTCGTTAATTTTTTCTGTTCGCCATCCCTTTGGATATAAATAGGCATCTACTTTTGGATCGTTATTTATCAAATCCGTAATATACGTTTTCATTCTATCACGCTCACTAAAGCTTTCACTCTCACCCATTCCATAGATAAAATCTTCACTCACTGTATTGTATATAAAAATACAATCCATGGATCTGTATGCAAGTATATCTTTACCAAGCTTGCTTGACAGATTGGCAGTGGACACAAGGCGGCTGTCTTCATCATATTGCAGGTTCAGAATTTGAAGGTCAGGATCGGATGCTGCCATAGTACTCAAATACGAATCCACAACATCAAGGCTGCTATCGATTTGCTTCATATATTGAAACAGCATGTTTCTATTTGACTCGGCTACCTGATTGTGAATTACTTTGATAGCATAAAGGTTGTTGTATATTAACAAACCAATAAGGGGAATCAGTATACAAATCACCCCGGCAACAAGTTTAAAGCGAAATGAATTTCGTGAAATACCCCTTATTTCCCCTGTCATGTACTTTCTCCCCTTCGCAACCTTCAATTTCAAACTTAAAACTGATTATACACTATCTTAAGTCCTTTTTTAAGGTTATAAATATTACCATTGTCTATTCCATCCATTTAATATCCAAATGCGGTTCGTTGCGTTGGATTTCCCTTACAGGTCCATTCGAGTAACCAATCATGCAGGCATTAAAGCTGAATTCTCCTTCAGGCAGTTCCAGTAATTTACTAATTTGAATTTACGTTGCAGCACATAATATACCTCCGAGAAATTTAGATTTGAACAAAAAATGGTGTTAAAAATATAAGACATCCCTGTTTGAGAAGTCTTATAATATTATTTTGAAAATTACTTTTTTAAAATTTTTCTTTCCATTTTCAGGTGCCGCTTTACCATATCGTATTCTTCAATATATAATTCATTTTCAAACTCAGACATGATAAAACCCTCAAAATCTGAATCCTGAATGATTGGAAGTATTTTATCATAAGGAATGCTTGCTTCTCTGTCATTTTCATCAAGGTAATGGAATTTACCATGAAACTCAAAACAATAAGGCATTATTGCTTTCAAACCTTCATAATCCGGTGCATTTGTAAACTGTACAAACCCGTACATTCCCTGAAGAGCTGCAAATACGGCACCGTTAGCACCCGCTTCCGCCAATTTTTTCTGAGCCTCTGCCAAAGGTACATCTTCATAACGCATTTTTGCCGCCATTTCCAACAGCTCCAACGATGCCCCGTTTTTAATAGCCCTATCCCAATGAGGTTTGTTTGGCTTTGTTGCAAAACAGCCAAAGTCAGGAATGAAGCCAAGATACTTCGAGCCTGTGTTTCCAATAGCCTTTAAACATTCCTGAACATATGGAGTAGAAGGAGTTTCCGGATTATGGATTTCAAGTCCCACTTTAATACCATAGGCTTCTGCATATGGAGCCAATCGTTCAAATACTTTCGGAGGTAAAACAAACTGCACCCTCATAACTGTACACCCCAGCTTATGGGCACTTTTCAAGTCGGTAATTGCAGCTGCCAGCATTTCATCATCTGTAAGATCCCTATCAAATCTCATCCCTCGGTCATTGCTTGCCGCATAACAGGAAGGCCCGATTCCATATTTTCTTTTCAAATAATTTACTTGACCTAAAAACTCATCGCTTATATACGGATAAGAAGGGATCATTTGTGCTGCGACTATTTCGTATCCTTCAGCCCCACACTCTGCAGCCTTTCTTACACAGTCTTCGAAGGAATATTTTCCTGTAGCATATGCCATTGTAAAGCTGAATAGTGTTACTCCCAGTTTAATTTTGCTCATTTTCATACTCCTCCTTATTCTACAACTTCCAAAGTTTTTTCACCGCAGCTGTCAAGCGGCATATAGTTGTGATCTCCACCTAAAGCCATATATGGTACTCTTAGCATCAATTTTATTTCGATATGATGCTTACCTGCATTAAGTCCACCATCTTTAATTACGCTTATTCTGGCTGGATTCCGTAATCTCCAGAACTCATTAAAACAGTACTTCAACTGGCAAACAGAAAACTCTTTACCATTCAATCCGAATCTTACAGTTTCTTCAGGCACTTTCTCTCCATCAACATATACCTCCAACAGATCAATACAGGACAAGTAGTGTCCTCTGTAATATGCTAATCGGATATCAAATTCAAACCCCGCATTATTGCCATTTACATATACATTTTTTAAGCTATTGTCACAAACAACGTCTACAAAAGCTATTCGTAAAGCAAATCCCATCTTGTTACCTCCTTATATAATTATGAATTATAAGAAAAACCGATCGAAAATAACTGTAATCGTTTTCTTATCTATTTCAATTGTAACTTAATAACACTAAAATTGAAAGTACTTTTTGGTTATATATCAGCTTTTAAAAAGTATTTCTTTTTATAAAAAATAAGGTTAAAAACTCAATAAGAATTTTTAACCGTTTTAATTTTATTCCTTAAAAATCATCAAGCAAGTTTTGGAGCTTTTGCGGCTTTTGTCTTCTGATAAGTATCAAAGCCCATAGCAGCAAGCAGGATAGTACCTTTAGCTATATACTGTGCGTATATGCCCAATCCTATGATTTGCATACCGTTTGCTAGTATACCTAGAATAAATACTGCTATTATAACGCTCCAAATCTTTCCTTCTCCACCCTGAATTGCTATACCGCCCAGTACTGCTGCCGTCAAACAGGTAAATTCACTGCCGGATGCCATGCTGGCATTTGCGGAGCCTGTTCTGGCAACGAGCATTATTGCTGCAACTCCGAAGAAAAACCCACCAAGGATAAATATCATCATTTTTATTTTATTTACCTTTATACCTGCAAGTCTTGCGGCTTCAGTATTTCCACCCACTGCGTAGATGTATCTGCCAAAGTAGGTAAGGTTTAAAATAAAGCTTGCTATTACTACAGCAATTATCATTATAATCGCTGGCAAAGGAATTCCCAAGACCGATCCCTGACCTATGAATTTAAAGCTGTCAGGCAAATTGTATATCGCCTTCTGATCTGTAAAAATATTCGAAATACCTGAGTAAATTGTCATGGTACCTAATGTTACCATCATTGAATTGATTTTAAGTTTAATTGCTAAAATACCGTTTATTGCACTAAAAAGCACACATACCGCAATTCCTAAAAGAACCGCCGCCCATATGGGCAGGTTCCATTTAACAAGACTTGTTGCCGCTACAACTCCACCGAAGCTAAGCTCATAGCCTGCAGCCAGGTCAACACCGCCGCTGATCAGAAGGAATACCATTCCCAGGGTAGCAACTACAAGATAAGAATTCTGCCAGAATATATTCAATATATTTGTTAAAGTTAAGAATTTGGGATTTATTATCCCAAAAACAGCAATACAAAAAATAAATACAAAAATAATTACATATTTTCTTAATATTTCGTAGAAGGAAAAGCCTTGTCCGGTACTTATACCTCCTGCTGTTTTAGTTTCCAGTGACATTTTATACCCCTCCGATTAATTATTCACCCGAAGCCATTTCCAATATAAGCTGCTGGCTGAAGTCGGTTTTTGTTAATTCACCTTTTATTATGCCTTCGGCCATTACTATGATGCGGTCGCTCATGCCCAAAAGCTCTTCCATATCCGATGAAACCATAATTATTGCTTTTCCCTCATTTGCAAGGTCACGCATAAGATGATATATTTCCTCTCTTGCTCCTACATCTATACCTCTTGTGGGTTCGTCGAATATTAGAATATCCGTATTCGCAGCCATTACTTTTGCGAGTACTACTTTTTGCTGGTTACCGCCGCTAAGGTTCAATACCTTTTGCTCCTGTGAAGGTGTTTTAATTCTTAAGGAATCACAGTAATATTTTGCCTGATCTTTTTCTGATTTACGATTCACAATACCGCTTTTTGATATCTTTTTAATGTTTGATATGCATATATTCCATTCAATGGAGTTTTGCAGAAAAGCACCATGATGTTTTCTATCCTCGGGTATCAGGCCTAAACCAAGTTCCAGAGCTTCTGCCGGAGATTTTATCCTTACAGGTTTACCCTTTATGAGAATCTCACCACTTTCCATCTTGTCTGCTCCAAATAGAACTCTCATTAGCTCAGTACGCCCGGCCCCTACTAAGCCCGCCATACCAAGTATTTCACCCTTTTTAACATTGAAATTGGCATTTTTTATACCGTTTCCGCTTATATTTTTTACTTCCAATGCAATATCCGAAGGTTCAACTTCTGGTTGCGGGTATGAGTTTTTGAGTTCCCTTCCAACCATCAGGCTTATTAAATCCTTGCGGCTTGTATCTTCTATATTTCTTGTTGTGATATATTTACCGTCACGCATAATGGATACCCTGTCTGCGATTGTAAATATTTCATCGAGACGATGAGAGATATATATAATTGTAATTCCATTCTGCTTTAGTTCATTAACTATTTTAAAAAGCTCCTCAACTTCGGCCATTGTTAATGGTGCAGTGGGTTCATCCATAATCAATATTTTTGCGTTTTTATTTATGGCTTTAGATATTTCCACTATTTGCTTATAAGCAGGACTAAGGCTTTGTACCTGCGCCTTTGGATTTATCTTTACATTAAATTTATCAAAAATTTTTTTTGCTTTTTGGTTCATTTCCTTAAAATCAACTAATTTTTTGTCTGAGATTTTCTCACCAATAAAAATATTTTCGGCAGCGGTTAATGATTCAAACAAGTTGAATTCCTGATATATTACTGAAACACCATTGGAAATTGCTTCCTGAGGAGTCATTTGCCGATAGGTCTTTCCATTTATAATTATTTCACCCGAATCCGGAGTAATAGCACCTGCTATAACCTTAATGAGGGTTGACTTTCCGGCTCCGTTTTCTCCCATTATCGCGTGTATCTCTCCTGTTTTGAATTCAATAGATACATCGTTGAGGGCTACAACGCCCGGGTATGTTTTAGTTATATTACTTAGCTTCAGAACTGTATTATCCATATTATTCAAACTCCTTAAAGGCTTACGGTGGGTATATTTAATATATCCACCGAGCCTCTATTTGTTTATGAATTTTACTACTTCAATTCAAAATTATTCAATTTGACCTTTTGCTGCAGCATCAACATTTTCAGGTGTTATTGAATATAGCTTTGAGAAATCCTTCTTGTCTTTTAATGTTCCTTTAAGTGCTGCTATTGCATTGTCAAACACCTTTTCGAATAATTCATCCAAGGATTTACCCATCATAACTGTTCCACGCCATACGCTCTTATTTTCAGTGGATTTCTTTATTGAATCAGCTGCAGGACCATTAAAATCCACTGCAAAAGTTGCAAAATGAGCCTTATCTTTAATTTGTGAGTTCAGTGACATTGCATATGCGTCTACGCCCATTGCCGTATCACCATTATGACTTAAAATTACTTTTACATTAGGATTGGTTAACATTAAGTTTTCTGCTGCTGCCTGACCGCCTTTAGGAGTTGTATCAACACCTACGGTTTTTACTACTTTTGCTTTTGGAGTTAATTTTGCAATTTCCTGCAAACCATCTCCTCTTTGTGCGGCTGTAGGCTTGTCTCTGTTTTCAAAAATTGCTACTTCTACACTGCCCGGAGCTGCATCAGGAAAAGCCTTCTCAATCCACTGTGCTGCCATTTCAGCTTGCTGCTTACCTGTAGCGAATTCATCCGAACCGAGGAAAACATCATATTGATCTGTTTCCTGCGAAAATGCTACTATTTTAATACCTTTATTCATTGCTTTTTTAACAACATCTGAAAGACTTGAAGGGTCTACTGCCATGATAATAATTTCATCAACGCCTAAAGAGATAAAGTTTTCGATCTGCTCGATCTGCTTTGTTGGGTTGAAATCTGATGATGCCACTTCAAACTTGTGACCTGCTTTTGTAAATTTGTCTGTAAGCTGGTTTGCCAGCAAGGACATGAAGTCACCCTCAGTAGACAAAGTGGAGAAGCCTATATAGTAGCTGGACTTTTCTGTGTTTTCAGGTGCTGCTGTTGAAGCCTCTGCTTTTGGTTCTGTGCTTTCTGTCTTTGTAGAAGCATCGGGATCTGTAGCCGCTTGCTGACCACAAGCTGCCATACCAAGTACAAATACGACTGCGAGTAACAAACATAAGATTTTTTTCATTTTGTATCCCCCTTAACAAGTTTTAATTACATCTTAATTATAGAACCGCAGGAAATATGTCACTACCTTAATGTCGACTTTATACTTTTCTAATTTCGACTTTTGCAATATATTTCAGTAAACGTTTACTGCCACTATATAAATTAGGATGCAAACTATCTAAAAAGAATGCCATTAATCAAAACAGCATCCTTACAAGAAAATTTCAAATTAAATTAGAGGGACTTATTTTACACTATTTCCCTTTGTCCACAAATCCAGCTGTCTTTGCTTTTCCGCAACTACACTGTCGACGCCGGCTGCCTTAAGCTTTGAGATAAATTCCGGCAGTATTTTTTCCGGATTTACTGCTCCCACACCCAGAGGTCTCTGGTATTGCTGCCATACACTTAAGCAGGCAGCATACTCATTTCTCACAGGAGTAGAATCAAATTGGAACCCAAATGCCTTTGACTTTATTGCGGTTTTATTAAATTCATCTACTTGCTTCCAAAGGTCTACCGGGTCGCCTTTCCAAACATAGGACAATAACTGATTTCCGAATATAAATCCCGAGTTCATACCATATCCTGTATTATATGCGTTGACTCCGGGCGGGTAGTCTATTGTTCCATCCGGCTGCTTTACGTAGTGTTTTCCTTCAATCCCCCAATCCAGAAGGTTAATAATTCTACTGTCGGTGTACATGAGATTTAGAAAATCCATGGACTTTTCAGGAGTTTTAGCGTAATAAGGAATAGACCAAACAAAAGCAGTAACGACATTAGTACTTGATATTATTGGCGCCAATGCTACAACTACCATATCTCTGGCACACTGCCTGCTTACCTGCCCTTCAATACCCGGTTTTATATCCTGCAGGAACGATGCAAGCTTTCCTTCCTTTACCAAAATGTATGAGGATTCGTTGTTATTAATAATACCTGGAAATATATAGCCCCTCCGATTCCATTTTCTCATGAGCTTGATCTGGGAAGCATATTCCAGAGTTTCATAATAATTTACTGCTTTTAATCTGTTATCCAGAGCATTCATAAGAACACCGCTAAAGTAGTAATCGCTTGCCAGCGTATCTCCGTTTGGAACCCTCATAGCTGTGTCTATACTATGCGTTGCTTCCTGTCCCGGGTAGAATGGAGCAATGTCAGGGTCATTTTCCATAACCAATTTAAGAATCGGCTCAATATCCTCTAAACTCCTGATTTTAGATATATCAATTTCAAGCTTTTCTACCAAATCTTTTCTTATGGCAAAGCCTGCAGCTTTAGCCTCATCTCTTAGTGTAGGTACTCCATAGATGTCGCCTTTTACTTTTGCTGCCTCCAGAAACTCACCAACGGACGCTTTTATTCCATGTCCGCCTTTTTCAATAAGATTGTTAAGAGGAAGCAGCTGATTATTGGCAACCTGTCCGGTAAAATCTATAAAACCCAGTGTCCCGGTTACTATCAGGTCCATCTTATCCTGCGAAGCAATCATTAATCTGCATTGCTGTGCATAATTAACAACGCTTATGCCGGTCATCTTTATAGTTGTGTTAATTTCATACTTTGATATTTTATTTACTTCACTAACAACTTCATTTATGTCTTTAGGGATATTCCCCAGCTGGGGATATACCATATTAAGCTGAGAAACCTTGTCACTTTTTACTTCTTCATTCTTTTTCGGCTCTGCCGGCCAGGATATCTTATTATTAGAATTACAGGAGGTAAAAAGCAGCAAAATAATTAAAATTACCGACAAATTAACGATCTTCTTATATCTCATTACTTGTGTGCTTCCTTTCGATAATCAATTGGATTCATGTTTGTATGCTTTTTAAACGCAGCTGAAAAGTGGGACATGTTTTTGTATCCAATAGCTACAGCTATTACACTTACAGGAAGCTCTGTCTTTGATAACAGTTCCTGTGCTTTATTGAGCCTTTCCTGTACCATAAATTTTGTTACAGACATTCCGGTTTCCTTTTTAAAAATTCTGTCAAGATAGTCAGGATTCAAATAAAGGTGATTTGCAACTTCTTCACGGGTCATCTCCTGTTCCACATTAACGGTTATATATTGTTTTACTTTATTGACTATTGTCTGTGTTTTTTCAACATCACCTGTGTAATCCACCACTTTCATGACTACATGCCTTATCCAGACCAGCAAGTCTCTTACTGAGTTATCGGAGTTATCATATAGCTTGACAGACTCTGTATCGTTAAAAAGCTTGTGAGCCTGTATGCCCTTCTGTTTCAGGGTTGAATAAACCATTTGCATAAAGTCGTGGTGAAATTCTTTTAGTTTACCTGCTTTAAAGCCTCTTACTTTCGACAAGCCGTCAAGGTAAGTTAAAATTTCTGAAAGAAGGCTTTCGCCCGAGCCTTCTGCCAGCATTATTGACCACATGCCCATATCCGGTAAATCTATATTATCAAGTACTTTATTTTGCTCGTTCAGTAAAAACACTCTATTGTCATGGAAAACATTATCCTTTTCCTGCTCATATAAATTATCCACCATCACAGGCAGTTCGTAGGCATAAGCCTCGCTGCCTATGTGACAGGCAATGTCACACTTCAAATACTCATTGCTTGCGTTTAAGCAGGCTTGACAGTCCTTTTTAAGAGTACCAATATCAAGCAAACGGTTGTTCCAAATAGAAAGAATTATGATGAATTTTCCTCTTTCCATTTCAATAAGCTGACCTTTGGAACCATCTTTTAAAACAACCTCGTTTACTATATTTTTAAATCCATACTCCATAAGCTTTTGATCCTGAAGGTTCCAATCGTTGTGCCAGCGTCTTATATTGAACAAAACCGGAAGAAATTTCATATTCTCCGCATACGGAATATTTCTGGCTTCCGCAGCCTCTTTTATAGCCTTTTGGTTAGTACGTATGGTTCTGTTAAGTATATCAATCCAGAAGTGTTCAATCACCAGAGGCTGATGCTTAAACCAAAATTCCCCGAATAGGCTTTTTTCAAGGAGTTTGCTTTCTTTGTTAATTTTTTCTATAGCTTTGGATATGGCTTTTTCCAGTTCCATGTACGGAACAGGCTTTAAAATATAATCCAGACTCCCAAGACGGATAGCTTCCTTGGCATAACTGAAATCTGCATGGCAGGTTAAAAATATAGACTCGGTTTTAGGGAAATTTTTTCTTACCCATGCTAAAAGCTCCAGCCCGCTGCCCTGTGGCATTTCTATATCACAAAGCATAATGTCTATTTCACTGTTAAAAAAAACTTCTTTGGCTTGTCGTATATTAAAAGCTGTAAACACTTCGGTTATGCCTAGCTTACTCCATTCAATTGAATTCTTTAAATCCTCTGTTATAATTATTTCATCATCTACTATTAACAGTTTCAATGGAAAGCCTCCTTTCTGCATAGTCTGTCTATATATTTTTAGGCAGGAGCATTTCAATGATTGCTCCGCCACCTTCACTATTTGTGCATATGAATTCTGCCTGTCCCTCATATAGTATCGACAATCTGCGCTGAACATTTCTGATACCGATATGCTCACCCTGTTCGTCTATAATTTTATGTCCTGCTTGTATTTTCCCTATAATATCTTCTGCAAAGCCTTTCCCCGTATCCTGAATTATGATTCTTATATAATCTTTTTCATTTCTATCAATGACACTGACTTTAATGGACAGTTGTATGGGCTCATCAAGTGTAACCGAATGCTTGATAGTATTTTCCACAAATGTATGAATAATAAGCGGAGGTACTGAGGCATCCATAAGAAACTCAGGAATATCTATTTTAGTACTCAGGCTTTTTGGAAAGCGCATTTCCTGAATCCTTATATAATTTTTTACGTGCCGCAGCTCATCCTTAAGAAAAACAAAAGGTGTATTACTTCTAAACATGTAGCGGAAGTACTCTACCAGACACATCGACATTTCCTGAAGAAGTTCGTAATTTTTTGTTCTGGCCAGTGTGTTCATAATATTCAGCGTATTAAGAAAAAAATGAGGTTTGACCTGAAGCTGCAAATGCTCAAGTTCCGCCTTTTGTCTGGTGATTTTTTCCTCATAAATATCAATTTTAAGATTTTGGATCTGAGTCAGCATATCATTGAAGGTTTCATTAAGGAGCAGAAACTCTTCGGATGTCTTAAACTGCTCTATTCGAACCTTCAGATTTCCTTTTCTGATCCTTTTCATTACAGTGAGAATACGGTTTATGGGAATTAATACTGTCTTTCTCAAAACAAACAGGTATATGGGCATAAGAATCAATGTAGCTGCTGCTACAAATATAACTATCCTTTCTATATACGGATAACCGGTTAGTATCTTGCTATCCTGCGTTATTGCTGCTATGCTGAAGCTGCCCTCTTCAGATTTTTCACCTACAACCAGAAATTTGTGTTCTATCCCGGTTAAATAATGCTTTTGAAAGTTTTGCTTTAAATCAATCCCATTAGCCAGAATGTGCTGTGAATAGTTCATGGGCTCTCCATGCTCTGTAACAAAAACAGAGATACCGTTAACTCCAAAATTCCCGTCGTTTATCTGAGCTAATAATTGATCTGCCTCAATCCAGCTTCCCACATAGGTATTACCCTTTTTTAGAATCCGTACAAAATAATATTTTTCATCAACCTGTTCCACCATCCAGCCTTCGGCAAAGAAGGAATTCGGATGAGGATTTCTTTCTATAATGTTCTTAATACTGGTTTTTGGGTCATTAAAAGCATTTGAATAATCAGCCCCGTTTTTCGCCAGAATAAACTCCCGCTTTGGCATTGAATAGATAAAAAGTCCGTCTATATACTTGTAAAGTAATATATCTTTTGATATTTTAATTTTTAAACGAACGTTTGCCAATACGGATTCATCCTCATTTGAGTATGACTCAATTTGGGATATATCGGTATCGGTACCTGCCAAATCCGCAAGATACTTGTCTATTTCCGAAAGATTGGAATCTATCTGATTCAGGTATAAGCCCACAACATTTTTGTTGGAAGCTGCAACCTGTTCACGTATGGCATTTATAGCATAAAAGTTGTTATACGCAAGCAGCATAACAAAAGGCATCAGAAAAATCAAGACGCCTATGATTAGTTTAAACCTAATGGAATTAAAGAAACCATGTCTTAGTTTAAGCTGCATATATACTAATCCCGCTTTCTTTTAATTGTTTAAAATATTATGAAAATTAATAAGATAAAGTATTTTCTTTTATATGCATATATATGCATATGTTTTATTTCAATGTATAAAAGCACCTGTGGCCAAAACCAAT
Organism: Anaerobacterium chartisolvens; assembly: GCF_003337415.1. Taxonomy (GTDB): domain Bacteria; phylum Bacillota; class Clostridia; order Acetivibrionales; family DSM-27016; genus Anaerobacterium; species Anaerobacterium chartisolvens. Next base: position 26,316 of record NZ_QPJT01000032.1, read on the forward strand.
TATATCTATTCAGAAAAATAGAGACAGGTTATTTCATTAATAACCGTCTCTGATTTTAGCTTATGCAATTACTACTTTTCGTGTTTTAAATCCTCCTACAGGAACCGGAATATAAGCCGTGCGAATGGATGTAGTAAGAGTTATCTCATGTTCACCCGGCGCAAGCCCGCCTTCCTGCTCAACAAATACCGTTGCTTTTTCTCCAAACTCCCATTTATAAGATGTTACGGTTTCAAGCTCATCCAGCGTAAAAAAGTCTTCTCCATCAGGACTGAAAAGGATTTTTTCCCTTGGAACTTCCACCCCGTCTGCTGCAACTTTTACTTCATGAATCATTGAACAAGGTATCCCCCTGTAGTATGTTATTTGTGTCTGCATTTGATAGCCTATAATCTTCCCGTCTTTGCTAACATTTTTGCAGGAACCTTCAGTAAGTATATAGTTTTCAAACATGATTTCCCCTCCTATAATTCCTCAATACACTTTTTTAACAGTGCCTGATGAGCTTCTGTATTTTCTTTTTCCTTCATTGGGCTGCCCGGCAAAGTCCAGCGGTTGCCTTCATATTCAGTTGAAATATACCCTTTGTAGCCTTTTTGATCAAGGTACTTGATAAGTTCGTCAAAGGGGATTGAATATTCTATACCTTCTTCAGTCATTTCAAAAATTTTTCCATGGAAATGCGTAGCGTAAGGCATATATTCATCCAAAATATCAAATGGACTGTTTTCATAGCCATCTGCAAGAAAAGCGTACTGTGTTTCTGCAGGTGTTTTGATTAATGCTGCTACATCTTTTGCAAAGCGCTCACCCGGTTTGCCGTTTTCTGTATTATAAACCTTCATATCCGATCCGCTTGCAAAAACTTTATCTGTTAAAGCTATTAATTCCTCATTTACACCCAGATGCCTGAAGTAATTTGCAAATACTCTTGGCTGTCTTCTGCAGAAGATACCCGTATCAATTGTTAATCCGACATATGGAGAATTCAATTTTCTCATTACTTCTACGAACTCTTGTGTGTGTGGATTGTCAAAACTCATTCCCGCATGTATTTCCAATGAAAGTATTACATTGTACTTTTCAGCATATGAAAGTACGGGTTCTATAATATCTGCCTGTGTCTTTGATACCAGACGAACCATTTTGAAACCAAGACGGTTGGCTAACTTAATTTCTTTAATTAAAGCATTTATAGATTCCTTTTTTGTAAAGGAACGGTTTTTGTAAAGACAGGTGTTGATGAAAATATCATTGCATACTAAGGTTGGTTCATATTTCTCAACAAGACTATCCCATACTTTTAAATCTTCTTCTGTAGGCTCCGGTGTATTGTGCATCATCTGATCGCTGATAAATTCAAGTCCTGTGCCCATCCCATTCAAGTATTCAAAAATCTCAGGCAGCTTCATGCTACCCCTTGCATATTCATCCTGCAAGCTGTACATGCTTACAGAGCGTTTTATATTACTCATTTTTATTACCCCTTTCTCTGTTTATTAACATCTTTGTATACGTTTTCTAAATGGCAAGGCTCAATGTGTCGCCCTGAACAAGCCTTGTTTTTTATGATAGACCTGCCATTATTTTAAATTTGTCTTATTATATGTGGGACATTAAGTATGCTTAAATAAAATATATCTTTTTTTATTAGTCATTCAAATACAAAAAAGAAACACATTAATGGACAAAACGCATTTTACTATTTATAATTTATCTTATATATAGGATGCAATAAAGATTTTACAAACATGGAGGATATAATTGCTTACAGAAATTTTTAACTACAACGAAAAGACGCCTTGCGGGGAAATGTCTCACGGGTATGTCATCAGGCGCTTTTCTTAGATGTATTCCTTACGGGTCAAAAAAATTTCTTCCATCAAACTATATCCCCCATGTAAAATCTTTATTGCTAAATATATATAAACAATATTTGCGCACAAGTAATGTACAATTAGAATTTCATGGCAAGTAATTCTCAGAATGTGCCAATCGAATTTTTATATGGAAAGCAGGTGGCAATATGGAAATTGTAACTGTTGGAAAATCAATGCAGGTATATAACAGTTTTCCCGTACATCAGCACGGCTACTGGGAGGTTATCTTAAACCTCCAGGGTACCGGAACTGCAACTATTGATAATAAGGAATACTCCTTTAAGGAAGGCACCATATTTTATATTCCTCCTGAAACTCCTCACAGGAAAGTTTCAGAAGAAGGCTTTATGGATGCGTGTTTGTTTATAAAGGATTTTACTCCTTTAAACAATGAGAAAATAGGTATATTTCAAGATGACGTAAGCCAAACCTTCAGAAATTTGATTTTACTTGCTTTTGATATTTTTATTAAGAATATCACCAATGCAAATTCAATTTTAAATTCATTGGGAGAAACCATGTATCAGCTGCTGGTAAGTTTTAACACTGAAACACAAAAGCGCAATTCTCTGATCGGAACCTTTACAAATATAATGGTTAACAATATCTCAAACTGTCACTTTGATATAGCTAAAGAAGTAGAAAATACAGGTTATTGCAAGGGTTATTTCCGAAAGATCTTTAAAGAAGTCACAGGTACTTCCCCTGTTAGTTATTTTAATAATATAAGAATAGAATATGCCAAAAGGCAATTTCAACAGTATCAGGGAAAATGTCCTGTAAAACAGGTTTCATTGGAATCTGGGTTCCGGGATCAATATTATTTTTCCAGGATTTTCAAGCAATATACGGGAATTAGTCCTCAGCAGTATGCAAAACAGCTTGGTGAGTATGAGGTGGAAAAGGTTGTAGGGTCTTCTCCGGATAAGTTGTATGAGAAAACAATCGGAATTTAGACAAAAAAACAACAGAGGGAGTCTGTTGCATTATAGCTTGTTTGAATTTCTCTTATTCTTTATAGAAACTGCTGAAAAACTCAGCTGTCTTAATATACGGATTTGACTTAAAATGTATACCTTAGTATGTGAATTCCAAAAATACGGCAACCATGCCCGGTTGCCGCATTTTTATTAAATTGAAGCCGGTTTATAATCCGTATACTTCTTGCGTTTCTCATCTATTTTTTCAAGATTCATAAAATATTTCTTCATAGTATCTTCAATTTCAAAAAAATGGTCCTTTGCCCCTCTGCCATCCAGCATGGACTTTTCATCTCCATTTTCCTGAATAACAAATTTCCATTTGCCGTTTTCATCTTTCTGCAGATCTCCTCCGCAATGACATATTGGACATTCTATAACAAAACCTTCGCTGTTCCAGTGAGGCTGTCCTAAGGATAAAACGTTGGAGTGGCATACCGGACACCAGCCCAGATTTTGGTCTCCAAGGAACTTAACATTTTCATAATCCTGAATTCCCTTTATAACATTTTCTCCAAGCTGTCTTGCTCTGTTTAGTGCTGCTTCGTCAAGAAGGATCTGCCCAGGTCTTGGAGCCCGGTTTGCCATCATCTGGTCAACAACTTTGATATCCTGTGTTATAAGTGTAATGTTAATACACTCAAGGGTAAGTGACATCCAACTGCGTGTGGAACCACCGTTACCAATAATTGCTCCTACTCTGTGTTTGAAATAGTCCTTGTTTCCAACTTGCTTATGGAAATTTGGCTCATATGCCAGATGACGGTCTGTAAAAATCCTGTAAATTCCGGCAGGCATATAACTGAATGCAGGCACTGCAACAATTACACCGTCAGCTGCCAGCCATTCCTTCATAATTTTGTCCATATCATCTTTATAAATACATTCCGGAGGTTCATGCTTCTGTGTAAACTTGACGGTGCAGGATTCACAGCCTGAACATGGGGTAATATTATAGTCATGAAGGTTAATCATTTTTACCTCAGCTCCCAGCTCCTCCGCTCTCATTAGTGCTTCCTTCACCAGAATTTCACCGTTTCCGTTTTTTCTTCCTGCTGTAACTGCTAAAATATTCATAAGATCCTCTCCTTAAACGATATGATAATAAGTGTACTATATGAATTAGGATACAAACTATCTAAAAAGGATGTAAAATAATTTCCGAAGGATATTATTTTACATCCTCGGTTATCCGATATGCAAAAGCCTAAACTATATAACTTTCAACTATTGCATACGCTACAGCATAATCGGTATCATAAGATAGTGATATATAAACGTTTACCACTCCTTTTTGAGCAGCAATGTCTTTTAATTTTCCTAAAAGTGTTACTTTGGGTTGGCCTGTATCGGTACCAAGTATCTCTATCTCATTGAGTTTTATTATGTTTCCGTCTATCCCCAAGCTCTTGAATACAGCTTCCTTACCGGCGTAACGAGTTGCAAAGTACAATGCCGGATCGCTGCGTTCCACAGCCTGCTTTTGCTCTTTATAAGTATAAGTTTTTTTAATAAACGAATCCTCATTACTTGTATAGCTTTTTCGAATCCGATCAATCTTAAGAATATCCGTTCCGATACCTAATACCATTTCCAGCCTCAATTCTACATAAGTATTATAATTCGTCAGCATAATCAGAAGCTGCTTCTCCCGCCATACGACCGGTATTTATAGCAAAACCCATACTGTTTCCGGGCATGTAGAAATTATAGCTGTCGCCGTAGATGGTATTTGCGTCCTGTCCCGCAGCATACAGTCCCGGTATTACTTCATCCTTCTCATTAAACACTTGACACTTTGAATTTATTTTAAGTCCCCCGATCGAACCGTAAGCACCCAGAAAGAACTTACCGACGTACAGTTTACCTTTTCCTATTGCATGCAAATACTTAGGATTTTTACCGAACTTAGTATCCATGTTCTGATCACACATGTCATTGTATTCATCTATGGTATCCTGCAACTTATCCGCATCAATACCCAATTTTCCAGCCAATTCTTCTATCGTATCCACCTCAAAGTACCCTTCATAACCTGTTTGCTCCGCGCGTGCAGCTTCCTCTTCAAAGCCGTAGATTATGGAAGATGGATGAACCATATCAACCTGATCAAGTCCATTTCTCAGATAATGTTTCTTTATGCCTTCGTCCATTATACAGTAAGCATATCTGCCTGGCTGCAAAGCAATTGCATTACCTGCAAAGGTTGTATTTTCAAGCTGTTCTTCGTTCATGAAACGGTCACCGCGCTGATTTATAAGAAGGTTTGGCTGGCGCAATACTCCATCCAGACAGAACCAGCTCAAGTTGTCGGGTAATTGATAAATAACTTCTGCACCGATTCCGTATTTTGCTGCTCCTATCTCCCAGCACATATTAAGTCCATCACCTTTAAGTCCCGGAATCATAAACGGGAAATAGTCTTCTCTACATTTGTAGCCCAAATATTTTTCAATCATTTCAACATTATCGCCAAATCCGCCCGTGGCAATGATTACAGCCTTTGCGCGTGCGTCAATTTCTTCCCCGCCTTTTTCGGCCGCAATCACACCGGCAACCTTACCATTCTCTACTATCAACTTCTTTACAGGTGTTTCAAGCTTTATATCAACACCAACTTCTTTTGCATGCTGAGTCATAATCTTATACATAGCAGACGCTGCACGCGGGCCTACAACTCCATTTTCAGGCTTTACAATATGCCAGGTAGCTTCAGAACTTGAAAAATATTTGAATGCACCCACAAATTCTACTCCCATTTCCTGCAGCCATGAAATTGTGTCTGCGGATTTTCCGAAATAAGCTTGCACCAAATCTGCATCAACACGGTAATGTGTATACTTCATATGCATATCAAATGCTTCTTCTTTTGAAATTTCTATAAAACTGTCCCTCTGCAAACGTGTTTCAACAGCAAATGGTCCCATACCCATGTTACCGGCTCCACCTGTTGTGTTTGCTTTTTCAAATGTTAAAACATTCTTTCCAGCTTCTGCAGCCGAAATGGATGCGGCAAGACCCGCAGGACCTGCAGCAACTACTATTACATCTGCTTCCATTCTTTTCATAAAATAACCCCCGTTTTTTATTAGTATATTTGGATTTTGCCTTACACTAACGCTTATTAAATTTCCCTACCCTTGTCAGCCTCTCAGGAAGCTTTGGAATACGTCCTTTAGTTTTGATAATGGCTTTCTGCCGACATACTTCAATACATTTCCCGCATTTTGTACAGTCAAACTCGTCTATCATGTGAATAAATCCGGGTTTACCTTCTATGCAATCAGCTTCACATACATCCAGACAATCGCCGCACCCATCACAGATAGATGGAGCAATATAAACATTCATGAATGCACTGCAGCTTTCAGCAGGACATTTCTTTCTCCTTATATGTGCTTCTACTTCATCACCAAAGCTTTGCAGGGATGACAGAGCAAAATTTGCCCCTGTAAGTCCTATACTGCAAAGTGATGAGAATCGCATTGCCTCACCTATTTCCTTAATCATACCTATATCTGTTGCCTTACCTTTTGCACCTGTTATATTTTTAAACATAGTGTGAATTTGAATTGCACCCTCACGGCAGAAAGTACACTTTCCGCACCCTGTTTTTCTAACCTCCAGCGCTGCTTTTTCAGCCTGGTCTGCAATACAGCATTTACTGTCATAAAGGGTAATTACACCATTTTCAAGCGGAAACACTTCATCAACAACCAAACTAAAAGCTGAAACACCGTATAAGGTTGAACCCACCGCTATTGCCTTTATTCCAGCATTTTCATCAATTCCTGCAATTTCTGCAATGGTCTTACCGTATGGAAATTCTACAGCCTTATCAATTGTATCACCGTATTTTTTTACTGCCGCTACAGCAGTTTTCATGTAAGAGCAACTGTCTTCAAACAGCGCAGTAATTGCAGCGGACGTTTCAAAATGGTGAATAATGCTATTTCCAACAGCACGTACATTTACCATCCCATATGATATTGAAAATGCCAAATCAAAATCCTTAAATGCTTCACAGACTTTCTCTGTAAGGTCTTTGCCCTCATATGGCAGCACAACTTCCACAGCATTAGCACCTGATAAATAGGCTGCAATAGCAAGGCCCTCGATTACAGCTGAGGTGTTTTCTCTTATTACTTCCAGCAGCATATACTCGGTATCGCTGTTATTCAAAGCACCTAGTATCTTCTCAGGCTTTTGGCTGCCGGATTCAAAATCTCCCCATTCATCGGCTACAAATCTGTTGTTATATACTCCGTATTCTCTTAAACCTATAGCCTTTACCAGCTCTATAGCTTTGTTCTTTCCAAGCTTCTTCGCATTGATAAGTGCCGTAGCCGGTGGATAATTTCTTTTCAAAATACTCATTTTATTCGGCCCCCTTATCTTCCGAAGAGTAATCTCCCCATAGCCTTGGCGGGGAAATTTGCAAACGGAGGTCACACTGCAGGCAGCGTTCCGATTCACCGCAAATATCTTCATCACATATGCCAAAGTTAATGAGGCTGAAACTATTTAATCTATCGGATGCTTCTGCCACTTTGCTTTCTTTGCGCTGTTTATAGCCGAAACCTTCTATTTTTCCAATACAAGAATTTGGGGCTTCCTTTGGGGCCAAAACCTCTGAAATATCTCCATCACCGCCGAGGAATTTATCAATCTCAGAAGCTGCATCACGGCCTGAAGCTATTGCTTTTATAACTGAATTGGTTCCATATACGACATCTCCGGCAGCAAATATTCCAGAAACTTTTGTAGCCAGGTTACCTTCTCCTACCGCAACGGTATTCCCTCTGCCAAGCTCAATCCCTGCAGTTTCCAATATGTCAGGTCTCTGGCCCACAGCGAAAATCACCGTATCTGCTTCTACCGTGTATTCAGAGTTTTCTTTTTTTGCAATAATAGCACGTCTGTTTTCATCAAATGTAAAGGATTCGATCTCACTAAAGGTAACACCTGTAACTCTGTCTGTACCTGTAATCTTTTCGAAAGCTCTTCCCGAGTGTAGCTTCACTCCCTCTTCCTCACCCTGGTGAATTTCTTCCCTATCAGAAAGCATTTTTTCTCTTGCTTCAAGACATGCAAGATGAACCTCTTCGGCACCAAGTCTTTTTGCTGTTCTCGCACAGTCAAAAGCAACATTACCCCCGCCAAGAACAACAACTTTTTTACCGATGCCGGTTTCTTTACCCATACTTGCAGCTCTAAGGAAATCTGTGTTTATAATTACTCCCGGGAGTTCGTTACCTTCCAGCGGCAGTTTTACTCCTTTATGAGTACCTATTGCCACGAGTACTGCATCGTAGCCTTCCTTGAGAAGCTCCTCAGGTTTTCCCACTTTCGCATCAGTTTCCAGCTTAACTCCGGTATCAAATATCACTGAAGTCTCCTTTTCGACTACCTCCCGTGGCAATCTGTAACTCGGTATACCGTATTGAAGCATTCCTCCTGCTTTGGGAAGGGCTTCTTTTATTGTTACTTCATGTCCCTGCTTTCTCAGATAGTATGCAGCAGTAAGACCGGCGGGACCTGCTCCGACAACGGCAACTTTTTTACCTGTCGAAGGCAGCTGTTTGCCTTTTTCGTTCCATATTTTCCCATAATCATTTTCTGCGGCATAGCGTTTTATATTGCGTATTGAAAGAGCATCATTTACTTCTTTTCGTCTGCAATGAAGCTCACATAAATGATTGCATATATATCCCAGTACCATTGGAAAGGGTGCTTTTTCACGTATAACCGCCGCAGCTTCTGAGAATTTCCCCTCTTTTACATAGCGTATATATCTTGGTACATCCGTATGTGCAGGACATTGGGCACGGCATGGCACCAATGCTTCCTCTTTGCTTGAGCTGCTGCTTAGGAGCTGAGTCTTATCACGTATGGTTCCTGTCGGACATACTTCCGCACATGCACCACAGAAACGGCAGTCCGCATCCTTTAGCAGTTTATCATGCACAGTGCCCACATAAGTTTCAAGCTCTTTCTTGTTATATTGAAGAACGCTTACTTCTCTCAATTCTCCACAGGCACGTACACATCTGCCGCATAAAACACAGCGATTCATATCGTGTATAAAAAGCGGATTTCTTTCTTCACTTTTAAAACCTTTTATTCTTGCCCTCATACGTGAATTTGTTGCGCCCATATACTGGATTAATGTCTGCAATTCGCAGTTGCCGTATTTCGGGCATGTGGAACAGTCCTCAGGATGGCCTGCCAATAAAAGCTCCAAAGCTAAATTACGCAGTTTGCCTATCCTCTCACTGTTGGTACGGATGTTTAAGCCCTCCTTAGCTCTGAGGATACAGGAAGCAACTACATTTTCTTCTCCCTCTACGTCAACAATACAAAGTCTGCAAGACCCGTGTTCGCTTAAATCCGGGTGATGGCACAGATGAGGAATATAAATTCCTGCTTCAAGTGCGCAATCCAAAACACTTTTATTATCTTGCACTTCAAGCCGGATACCATCAATCGTAATAGTAGCCATTTTTCACACCACTTTCTAATTTATATAATTCTGCTTATTTGTACGATCCGTTCCAGACGGGGACACCTGTATAAATTTTTGCTTCTTCCTGTCCTGTGAGTACTCTTAATGCACCGCTTGCCAGCGCTTCCATTTCAAACTCACCTGCTGTAACCTTAACTGGAGCGATATATTCCACCATATCGGTAACTTTTTCAACAAGGTACCGATCATTAGCAATACCACCGGTCAAAATAACAGCATCTACTTCTCCCTTTAAAACCGTTGCGTAAGCACCAATGTATTTACATATTTGATAAATCATTGCGTCATATACCACCTTTGCATATTCGTCTCCGCTATTAATACGGGCTAATATCTCACGCACATCGGATGTCCCAAGATGATCAACCAAGCCGCCAGTCTTTGTTATACGGTCATACATTTGTTTTTCTGTGAACTTACCTGAATAACACATTTTTACAATGGCATTTGCAGGAATGGCACCCGCTCTTGTAGGAGCCATAGGACCATCACCGTTTATTACATCAGTTGTATCAACCATACGCCCCTTTCTATGCGCAGTTACTGAAACTCCACCGCCAATATGGGAAATTACAAGGTTCAAATCCTCATAACGTTTTCCGATCTCAGCCGCATATCGTATACCGACTTCTTTTTGATTCAGTGGATGGCTTCTGCTCTCACGTGCCGCATCATCAAGACCGCTGACACGTGCTACCAGTTCCATTTCATCCACGTCGGGAGGATTAACGACGAAGGAAACACCCCCGTAAGTTTGTGAAAAATCATAAGCAAGCTGGCTTCCCAAAGCTGCCGGATGCTTTACTGTAAAACCTATTCTTGCGTGATGAAGCAGGATATCGTTAATTGTATAGGTTCCACCTTTCAAACCTACAAGTCCGCCTCCGCGTCCTACAAAAGCATCAATTCCTTCGAGAGAAATGTTTTTTTGAGCCAGTAATGCCAGAATTGTCTCTTTTCTATAATCAAACTGATCGCTGATCTGTGGGAATTCCTTTAGTTTTGCTGCATCATGGGAAACATTTGAAGAAAAAATCAGTTTGTCATTTTCAAATAACGCAATTTTAGTAGAGGTCGAACCCGGGTTTATAGTAAATAGCTTATAACTCTTATTCATATTAGTTCCTTTCATGTCCTTATTTTGCTGCCCTGACTACCAGCATGATCAGATTTCCAACTATTTCATCCACCGGAGCGCTTCTTGAGAAATCAGTTACAGGTTTTGCAAAACCCTGTAATAGTGGACCGTGTGCAAGAGCGTTGCCAAAGGTCTGTATGAGCTTTACACCTATATTCCCTGCATTTAAATCCGGGAAAACGATAATATTTGCCCGGCCTGCAACCCTGCTTTCCCTTTTTACTTTTTTAGCCGCAACTTTCTGATTTAATGCTGCATCAAGCTGAAATTCTCCGTCTATCGCAAGATCCGGCCTGCGTTCATTAGCAAGCCGTACTGCTTCAACTACCTTTTCTGTAATTTCGTGCTGTCCGCTTCCATCAGTAGAGAAACAAATCAATGCGGCTCTGGGCTCCCAGCCAAGCAAGCTTTTCATAGTATCGGAAGATGCACATGCGATATCTGCAAGTTCTGAGGCATTTGGATTCTGACACACCGCACAGTCTGTAATAGCAAGCAGATTGCCTTCCGAGCCTTGGTAATCCGGGGCTTCGACAATGCCGATACTGGATATTATCTGAATTCCTTTCTGCATTCCTATAAACATCTGGCTTGCAAGTATAACCTCACCTGTAGTGTGATCAATACCTGCCGCCAGACAGTCTGCTTTTCCGACCTTAACCTGTGCGGCTGCAAAATTTAACGGATCTTTCAATTTTCTGTTCAGAGTCTTTTCAGTGAGTTCGCGACTTACAGCCAGATATGCTTGTACTGTATCAGCTATGGTTTTTTCGTCTGTATTATCAACATAATTGAATCCGTCTGTTGAAATGCCTAGATCAGCTGCAAACTGTTCAATTGCTTCCTTTTTTCCTACAAGTATGGGAAATGCAATACCAATATCTTTGACCTTTCTTGCAGCTTGAATAACTTTTTCATTGCCTGTTTCAGGAAAAATGATGGATTTGGGACTGTTTTTAGCCTTTTCTACTAATTGCTCCATGAATGTACTCATATTAAGTTCCAATCCTTTCTCAAAAGATAAACGGTGGCGGACTATTCCACCACCGTTTATTTGAAATTATTAATATTTTTAAATATTAGCGGTATACATATCCGCTCTTTGTTTTATATTTTGGTGGGATTACAGGTATCTGCAGGAAGGAATCATATTGCCCGCCCGTATGGATAATATGTTTTCCTTTATTGTCTGTTTCCCATGCAAGCGGCTCAAACCAGCCTTCACGTATATAGCGTCCTGCTACTTCTACACTAAGCTGCTGTCCTTTATGCCAAACCTTACTTGATGGGACTATAGCGATATCAACAGGCACTATTTCACCTTTTGAAAGTTTTTCTTCCTTCAAGTGGGATTGTACAGGTTCAAACTTGGTTGAAAGCTTCGGATCCAAAGCTCTGTGTGAAACTCTCATTTTACCCCATGTACCGGGATGTGGTTCTCCCAGAATGTAAGTTGGCAGCCAGCTCCCATCTTCGTCCAGCTTCTTGATGGTTACAAACATATCTATTTCGTTATGCTCTTCGGCTTCTACCCAAAGTCTCAGATACATATATCCCGTAATTTCAGTATCTTCCTCAAACGTAATGTCAAAGTTTACCTGTCCTGTCTGGCTGTCATATGATACTTTTGATACATTTGTCATGGGCTCTTTCGAGAGTGAACCGTTTGATGCATCCAAATACAGCCTTTGATATTGTGTCCTTGCCAAAGGAAATTCTTTTTCGGCCCTGTTAGTACGGTAATCACAATCAAATGCGTCCATTACTTCTATACGGTACCTTGATGTCATTTCCCATCCGTTGTGAATATTTTTCAAGTATCTGTCAAAATAGCGTTTCAAGTCTTCAATGTTGCCGGGATTATAGAGATCCGGCCACTCCTGCTCCCTGTGCGCACGCATCCATTTTCTTGTTGATCTTACCTTTCTGAAGGCATCGAAGGAACCGTGCAAGTGGAAATGGCTGTAGGATGCTGTTGCGTATACTGGGATTTTTATATTCTTGAAGTTTGGAATCTTATCTTCCCAGTATTTATTCATCAACGGGTATTTCCTTCCATTAGCAACAAGGTCATCTACCAAATTCGGACCTGTCAGGGATGCGACTATGAACTCGTTAAAGCTCAATGCCGGAACTCCGCCTTCATACAAGGATTCCCTATAAATATCTACAGTAGCTTCCCATGGTGCAATACAAGTAAGATGAGGCGGCTGCTGTGCAGCTATCCTGTATTGTGTCATTGCTACGCAGGAGTTTCCGCTCATACCCACTTTTCCATTACACCAGTGCTGCCTTGCTACCCATTCTATAAAATCATATCCGTCTAAAGCATCCTGAGTGCCAAACAGGTTAATGTCACCTTCGGAATGTCCACAGCCTCTTGGGTCAACATTCGCTACGGCATAACCATGATGACACCAGAACCCCGGGTCGGGTGACTCGAATTTTGACATGGTTGATATTGTTCCCGGGGGTACTCCCATTACCTGCCATTCAGACATTCCGTCTCCGGGACGTTTGCCGTAATAACTCCATGATACAAGACATGGAATGTTGGTTTGTCCTTCCGGACGATATATATCCGTATAAATAACTGTTCCGTCTCTCATTGTTACCGGTACATCCTGCTCGCAAATAATTCCATCTTGTGTTTTATACGTACGCTGATTGAATTTTGCACAGAAACCGTGAGCAGTTGCTGCTATTCCTTCCATTTTTGAAAGATCCAAGCCTTCTTCAGGATCAACAGGAATCCTTGCTTTACGGTAGAAAACTTCAATTTCTTCTCCATCGAATATTTCCTTTTTTGAAAACAATTCTGGCTGATTCATTTTTAATCCCCCTGTAGCATATTTTAAAATAGCATTATCAAAAGTAATTTTTCTGGTTTATCCTTCCATAATACCTTCCACAAACGCAGCTGCTTCACCGAGAGTTTTCTTTCTTCTAAAATCCATAAAAGGGATTTCTACTTCAAATTCATCTTCTAGGAAAGTAATTATTTGGCTGTAATTTACTGATTTTGCCTCAAGATCTTCTGCTAATCTTGTATCAGCATTTAATTCTTCCTGGCTTTTATTAAAAAGTCCTGATGCACGTTCTATAATTTTTTCTAATATCTCTTCTCTCAGTTGCATATGTTTGGTCTCCTTTTTATTAAAATTTTCTATTCTTTAGAATCAATATTATTTTTAAGTACCTATATATTTAGCAATAAAGATTTTACATGGGGGATATAGTTTGATGGAAGAAATTTTTTTCACCCGTAAGGAATACATCTAAGAAAAGCGCCTGATGACATACCCGTGAGACATTTCCCCGCAAGGCGTCTTTTCGTTGCTATTAAAAATTTCTGTAAGCAATTATATCCTCCATGTTTGTAAAATCTTTATTGCATCCTATATATTGTATAGTTTAAAGAATTGCTTATGACTTGCTAATTCATAATTAAATTTTAACAATCTTATTCGGATTGTTGAAATACATTGTTAGAATTACACTTATGCATTTAGGTTATAAATAAAACCAAACTACAAATTACCGTAAAACAAAAAAGACTGTCCTTTATAAGGACAATCCTTTATGCATTGGAATCACACTTATTATTTTTAACTATATGTCTCTTCTATTCTTGTTTCCTTAAGGACACTGGTAGTTAATAGTGATATGGAAGGGTTAAGGTTATCCTTCTTCCACGCCATAATAACATTCATTAAATCCTCTTCAATTTTAAACATTTTAAATCTGTCACTATTATGAATTCTAACATTATAATCAAGCAGGGAAATACCAAGCCCCGATTCAATACACATTAGAAGTGATTCTGCGTTTGGGAGCTGCTTTACAATGTTAGGAGTAAAACCATATTTTCTGCATAGTCCTATTATTGAATCAAAACCCTTTGGAGATTCATCCCTTGATATCATTACAAACTTTTCATCTTTTAAGTCTGAAAGTGATAATTCCTCACAGTTTGCCAAAGGATGGGAAGCCGACATTACTATACTGCCCCAGGTCTCATATACGGTATCATATAAAATACCTAAGGAGTCATTCACCTCGAAGGAAAGAGTGAATATAACGTCTAAGCTTCCGTTAATTAATTTTTCTCTCAGAACCTTAAAGGAATGACGCTCCAATACAATCGTAACCCCAGGATAACGCTGCTTGAAGTCATTTATTACTTTCGGTAAAAAGGTGCCTGTATTTAATACCTCCAAAAACCCGATAGTTATTGAACTTTCTTCTCCTATATCAGGTTTCCTTGCCTTCTCTATGGCACTTTCGATTTTGTGCTTGATTTCCGTTAGCTCTTTCAACAATACGGTTCCGGCAGGTGTAAGTCTGACAGTTCTTTTATTTCTAAGCAAAAGCTGAGTACCTATCTCCTTTTCCATCTGTGCAATCTGCTTGCTTAAAGATGGCTGTGAAATATACAGACTTTTGGCCGCTTCAGTAAAGTTCAGATACTGAGCAACCGCCAGAAAATAATCAATCTGCAGCATATTAATATGTTTAGAAATCATAACTTACCTCCCGAAATAGTCTTTGTAGCACATGGGTATTATATCACAACTTGTACAATAGTTTATTGTATTTTTTTACATAAAAAAGTGCAGCCCTTATTTAATCAAGGACTACACTTTATATAATTAATTTATTGTACTTTTTTTCTGCGTGCGTATGAAAGAATAATTCCAAGTGCAATTGACAGATAGGCAGCCCACAAAACCCTGTATTGGGCCGGTAATAAAAAAGTAATGGTATGTGCCGGTATCCAGAAATAAGGTATGGTTTTCCGAATAACAAACTTGATAAAACCCTGCCAGTCTGTTTTTGAAACAACATCAGCTACTGATGTCTTTTGTCCCTCAGCCCTCAGATCTATATAGGTATCCGATATCCTGTGAGCTGCCATAAACATCGGACCAAAGGTTAGATTAATTATAACACTGATATAAATTGCATCAAGAACAGTTCCTAAAACTCCATCAAATTTATACAGCAAGCCTGCTTTTTCCGCTGCCGCAACACCGCCGGAAAAAACAGTGAACATTAGAACAATCAGCATACCTACTATACCCCAAATAATAGCCTTATATTGCATTCCTGAAGTTTTATTCCATTTACCCGATATAAGTCTCAGTGCAAGAAGTTCTCCCATTGAAGCCATTACTGCAAATTTAACAAACCCCATAAAATATGGGTGTGCATTTGTAGTAGCAACAAAAACTTCATGTGTTGAGGGTATTATTAAAAATGCTGTAATTCCTAAAAACACCAATCCCCAAATTAAATCTCCGTGTTTCATTTTACTCCTCCAGATTTTAGTGTATTTATTATAGCGTTTAGTAAAAATATTAGTCTGCATAATATAAAAATGCGCACATTGTGCGCAATTTTTATAACCATGAATCACAACAACAATATACTAATATTAGCATTTAATTCTCAATATTTGTCTTGCCTCATCCGGTGTGGCTATTTCCTTGTTAAGCTCCCTTACTATCCTCTTTGTTCTTTCTATAAACTCAAGATTTGATTTAGCCAGCACTCCCTTTGCATAAAGGATATTGTCCTCCATTCCCACCCTTACATGTCCTCCAAGCGCTAACGCGGCGTACATGATGGGCAGATGCCCTTTTCCTATTCCAAGCGCACCCCAGGTCGATCCGGCAGG
The DNA here is from genome assembly GCF_003337415.1 of Anaerobacterium chartisolvens. Classification (GTDB taxonomy): domain Bacteria; phylum Bacillota; class Clostridia; order Acetivibrionales; family DSM-27016; genus Anaerobacterium; species Anaerobacterium chartisolvens. Next base: position 42,520 of record NZ_QPJT01000032.1, read on the forward strand.
TATCAGGCTCTTAAGGAACACAAGATTTTCTACCGTTGCATCCATTCCGCCCGCGGCGCCCAGCACAAATTGGAAATGAAGCGGAGCTTTCAATACGCCTTTTTTCAAATAATACAAAGCGTTATAAACCATGCCGGCATCAAATATTTCTATCTCAGGCTTTATTCCGTTCTCCTGCATTACCATGCCCAG
>NZ_QPJT01000033.1 GCF_003337415.1 Anaerobacterium chartisolvens
CTGGGCATGGTAATGCAGGAGAACGGAATAAAGCCTGAGATAGAAATATTTGATGCCGGCATGGTTTATAACGCTTTGTATTATTTGAAAAAAGGGATACTAAAAGCGCCGCTTCATTTCCAATTTGTGCTGGGCGCCGCAGGCGGAATGGATGCAACGGTAGAAAATCTTGTGTTCCTTAAGAGCCTGATACCTGCCGGATCGACCTGGGGAGCGCTTGGAATAGGAAAAGGGCATCTGCCCATCATGTACGCTGCGTTAGCGCTTGGAGGACATGTAAGGGTGGGAATGGAGGACAATATCCTTTATGCAAAGGGAGTACTGGCAAAATCAAATGTCGAGTTTGTAGAAAGAACAAAGAGGATAGTAAGGGAGCTTAACAAGGAAATAGCCACACCGGATGAGGCAAGAGAAATTCTTGGGTTAAAAAGCCTGTAACCAAAAATGATTATATAAATATTGGGGGAGCAAAATGAAAAAGGGAGATATTTTATGGGCGGCAGTATTCTTAGGCATTTCCGCTCTGCTCATAATACCGGTGACACATGAAGCTTTTGTAGGTGCTACAAACGCACATCCATACTTAATGGGATTTATTAAGTTCGCAATCATGGCGACTATGGGGGAGCTGCTTGCCATCAGAATAATTTCAGGAAGCTACAAAAAACCCAACGGTCTGTTGTACAGAGCCGCTGTATGGGGCATCGTGGGCTTGTTGATTGTGCTTATGTTCAATGTGTTTGCAAACGGTGTTGCAGGAGCGGTAAAGGCCGGACTGTTATTTAAGGCTGAAGGAATGCTGGGCACAGTTTTAAATGCAATATATATAAGCCTTATTATCAATTTTACCTTTGGCCCTATGTTCATGGCGGCTCACAGAATTTCGGACACTTATATAGATATGAAGGCCGGGGATAAAAAGGCAAGGCTTTCCGATGCTATAGCTAAAACAGACTGGGTTGGATTCATCAATTTCATAATAGGCAAAACGGTGCCGTATTTCTGGATTCCGGCACACACAATAACCTTCCTGCTGCCTCCGCAGTATAGAGTATTATGGGCGGCATATCTTTCTATTGCGCTTGGAATTATTCTCTCTTATGGAAGGAGAAAGGCATAGATATAAAAAACGCAAATAATGTCTGGTGGATGTAATGTAGTGGCAAGCTAAACGGCTATACCTATGCTAATATATAAATATCACAAGCAGACAATTTTGAAAACATTATTCCGTCTCAATTTGACAATTACTATCTATGTATATAGGAGGCGATAAAGATTTTACAAACATAGAGGATATAATTGCTTACAGAAATTTTTAATAGCAACGAAAAGATGCCTTGCGGGGAAATGTCTCACGGGTCTGTCATCAGGCACTTTTCTTAGATGTATTCCTTACGGGTCAAAAAAATTTCTTCCATCAAGGCATATCCTCCATGTAAAATCTTTATCGCTACATATATAGTAGAGCGTGACAGATAAACTGTCCCTGTCATGAGTTTTAAGTAATTCATATTAAAAAAACAAAATTCTAGGAGGTAAAACAATGGAAAGCCAATTTAAAAAACTTTTACAAATCGGTGTCATAGTTGAGGATATCGAAGCCGCGATCAAGCAATACGAAGAAAATTTCGGAATAGGCCCGTGGAAAACCGGCCGCCTTGGCCCCGACACTATGCCTAAACTGTATGTCGACGGCAAGCCGGGAGATTTGGAATTTAAAATGGCATTTTGCCACTGCTTCGGCTTGGAGATTGAGCTGATACAGCCTGTTTCTGAAAGCGCTTATTCCAAGTGGCTTAAGGAGCATGGCCCTGGAATTCACCACATTGCTGTTATGACAAAGGATTCGTTTAAGGATGTAATTGCAAAGAACAAGGAGCTTACGGGCAAGGATCCATGGGTATGGGCTAAGGATACCGGCGCTCCCGAGGGCAGAAACCTTGAGTTTGCCTATCTTGATTTGACCAAGCAGCTTGGCCTGTTTGTAGAGGTTTATCCTGAGCATGTTGAAAAGCACCATGAAGGCAATATTGGTGGGCATTCATTTTAATAGTATCAGCACTATTTTAGGAGGAAGATTATGAAAACAAAAAAGCTTGATTTTTTAAACAAGGAAGTCAGCGGTGTTATTTTAGGAACAATGACGTTATTTTCAGGTGACGTTAATGAGCATATGGAGCATCTGGACATGGCTGTGGAAATGGGTGTAAATTTATTGGACACAGCTATAGGCTACGGAGGAAGCGAAATCTCTATAGGGAAATGGATGAAAGCGCGCAGCAACAGAAAGGATGTTGTTGTTATCACCAAGGGCTGCCATCCGGGGCCCAATGGCAAGCGTGTAAACGCAAAGGATCTTGCCGAGGATTTAAACAGATCGTTAGAAAGGCTGGATACCGACTATATAGATATATACCTCCTTCACAGAGACGATTTGGATTTGCCTGTAGGCCCTATTGTAGAGGCTTTAAACGAGCATTTTGCGGCAGGCAGGATCAAGTCCTTCGGAGGATCTAACTGGACTCATAAAAGAATTCAGGAGGCAAACGATTATGCCAAGGCTCATGGATTGGAGCCTTTCAGAGCTAGCAGTCCTAGTTACTTCCTTGCCGAGCAGGCCGCCGAGCCTTGGGCTCCGGGAACAGTGACTATAAGCGGGCCTGCGGGGGAAGCGGCAAGAGAGTGGTATGCGGCTAACCAAATGCCTGTATTTGCATACTCAAGCCTTGCCAGAGGCTTCTTCTCAGGCATGGTAACGAGGGAACGCTGGGAGGCTGAAAAGGATCGCATAATGAGCCCCGGTGTTCTGTTCTCTGGCAATGCAACAAAGGATCAGCTTACAGGGCGCGGCGAAACCATTGACCCTATATGTGCAAAGGCGTATTGCGTTGAGCCTAACTTTAAAAGACTGGACAGGGTTAAAATTCTGGCTGAAGAAAAGGGCCGCACCATAGCACAGATTGCTCTGGCCTTTATAGTCAACAGCAAAATGAATGTGTTCCCGGTTTCGGGAGTTGCAAACCGTGCGGAGCTTCAATCGACCATTGACGCCGTTAACATAGAGCTTACCGATAAAGAGCTTGCATGGCTTGATTTGAAAATTGATAACAGGTAGTTGGCAATGAACATCTTTTAGAAAAAACAAGACCCCTTGTTTTGATAGGAAACTGTGACTTTAATAAATTTGAAGCATGGTTTCTTTTTTATTATTCAGGAGCTTTGTTAAAACAAAGCCCTGCTGCCTACCTCAGGCTGGAGGGAGTGTAGCCTTTTAGCTCTTTGAATGCGCGGTTAAAGGTGCGGAGGCTGTTATAGCCGCATTCATAGGCAATGTCTGTAATGGGTATTGATGTTGTTTCAATAAAATTATGAGCCTTTTCTATTCTAATTTTGTTCAGGTAGCTCTTATAGGTTAAACCGGTTACATTGCTGAAAATCCTTGAAAAATAGAAAGGGCTGATCTTGAGGTGCTGGGAAATATCATTAAGAGATATATCATGTGAATAATTGGATTCAATATACTTCATGGCCCCTTGTATGAGCTTTACACTTCTAGGGCTTGCCATATCGCCATCCAGCTCAAATGCCGACCGGGGTATATGCCTTGAAAACAAGGCAAAAAGCTTAATGAGATCCGCCTTTACAAAAATATCATAATCCTGCTTGTGTCCGCTCATCTCCTTATAAATTGAATCCAGGCAGGTCCTCATTTGATTGACAATGGAATTGTCCAGCTTTATGGCTTCGACAGCCAAATTGTCCAGAAAGGTAATAGTGGCCTGCTCATCTTTTGACAAATTGACTATATTGCTGATTAATTCGGGACGGAACACGATAGTCAAAATAGTGGAATGCTTGCCCTTGCTGTCGTAATAATGAATGTCTCCTCCTGAGCAAAAGGCTATATCGCCCTTTTTCAGCTCTCTGCATTCCGAATTTTTACCCATGACAACACTTCCCTCATAAACAAGCATTAACTCCAATTCGGGGTGCCAGTGGGGAAGGGAGCTGATGTTATTATATATTTTTGAATCAATAGGAAAGCCTGAAGAATACCCTTTATTTTTATGGAATAATATAATCAACACCTCCAAAGCTTGATTACATAATTATATAACAAATCGCAAGAAACTTCTATATAGGACGCGATAAAGATTTTACAAACATGGAGGATATAATTGCTTATATCAAGTTATATCCTCCATGTAAAATCTTTATCGCTACATAAATACTTACATTTTATAAAATTGTAATCGTTTTAAAATGGAGCTTGCAATATTTCAATCAAAATGATATAATGCAGGCATAGTAATCGTTTTCTTTTTAACTTAAAACATTATAATCGTTTTTATATGATACTGATAAACTCAGCTAAAATTAGTTACATTCACATTTGAAAAAGCTAAACAGTAAAAAATGAATAGGAGGATATAAAAATATGGTTTTAGATTTTCAATATGACGAGCTGCTGTTGCCTTACAGAAATATTATAAACAAGAGAGCCGGAGATGTTTGCTACGGCTATGCAATACAGATACGATATCCGTCCTACAGAGGAACCTTTGTAAGCTGTATAGAAAAGCTTGAATTACAGGTGGATGGCAAAAGCATTCCTGAAAGTGATATGCGCTTTGTTCTAAACGGTAAGGAATTTTTGGTATCGCAGCTTGGAGAGCTGTCAAAGGAGCATTGGTTTGTTTTAGATACTGCAAATATTGTTGTGCTGCGGGATAACGGGTTAACTGAAGGCAACCATGAGATCAGTGTAAGAATGGTTCACCGTATACCCTATACAGGCTACTTCGGCCAATACCTGGTTTTAGACAGTGTAAATACCAAAACTCTGTGCTGCAGAAACTATATAAATTAGGATGCAAACTATCTAAAAAGGATGTAAAATAATTTCTGGAGGATATTATTTTACATCCTCCGTTATCCGATATGCAAAAACCTAAACTATATAGTATTGCGAAATAATGAAAGGTGGAGATATCAAATGGACAAGGAAAGGATTCAGCTAAGCGCGTCGCTTTACAGCTTAAGCAGCTACTATATCAAGGAAATCTTCAGCCTTGAGGACTGCCTTAGGGAAATACGCGATTACGGATTTAAGGGAATAGAAATAGTTGCGGCTCAAATGGTTCCGGAATATCCAAACCCGTCGGATAAGTGGCTGGGAGAATTTAAGGAATTGCTTGATAAGTATGAGCTTAAGCCCATTTGCTACAGTGCATATATAGACTATGGAATTCGCTCCGACCGGGATTTGACGGAAGAGGAAATTATCCAATTCACGTTAAATGATATGATATATGCAAAAAAAGCGGGCTTTCCTCTGGTCAGAACCCAGCACTCAATTTCTCCCGCAATATATGAAAAGATGATCCCGCATTGCGAAAGGCTGGATATTAAGCTGGCAATAGAAATGCACCACCCTCATCACCCGCGCGTGGATGTATGGGAAAAATATATTGAGCTTATGCATACCAAGGGTAAGGGCTACCTTGGAGTAGTGCCTGATTTCAGCATTTTTCAGGTGCGTCCGCACAAGCTGCTGGTAGAGAGGCTGCTGAAGGCGGGCTTCCGCAAGGAGCAGCTTGACAGGGTATTGGAGCTACACGAAAACAAAGTGCCCTTAAATGAGACATTAAAGCTTGATCTAAACGCTCTGGAAAAGGAGTTTACCGAATCAATTTATGAAAAATTCAACCCCACTCCCATAGAAGAGCTGTCAACACTGATACCCGTCACGCCTTATATCCACGGCAAATTCTATTATCTTGAAAATGGAGAGGCTGACGAGTGTATCCCGTATGACAGGATTTTACCTGAAATTAAGAGGCTGGGATATGAAGGATATATAGCGGCGGAATATGAGGGGCATCACTTCAACATGGATATTGATGTTCCGGGGCAGTTAAGAAGATATGTCTCTATTTGCAGCAAGTACATTTAATGGGATGTGCTGATAGGCGGTTGAGCTTTGGAAAAATAATAAAAAAGGCCCCTTAACAACAAATATATGGCTGTTAAAGGGTCTTTTTCATTCGGCCTACCGCAGCTTTATTGATTTAATTCTATAGCGGTATACCCCGGAAGGTGTATTAACAGAAACAACATCGCCTTCCTTTTTACATAACAAAGCTCTTCCCATAGGAGATAAAATAGTTATACAGTTGTCCTCGCTGCAGTTGCTTTCCGGAATAATTATCTTATAATTATACGTTTCGGCCTCTTCGATGTCCTCAACCTCTACTTCACTGTTTAAGCATACAAAGGGAAAGCTGTTGCTTGCTTTGTCGGAAAGTAATATGCTTTTAACAACAGCATCGAGAGCGCTTATATAACCGTCGATAAGCTGTTCAAATTCTTCCCTTTTCTTATCGAATTCCGGGAAGTAAAAGTTAACAATACTGCTTCTCCTCTCTTCAAAATCTACTAAATGAGCCAGCAAATTCTCGTAAACCGGCATTGTCAGTGATGTTTTTTTTGACACAAAACCTCCTCCATTCCTTAAGTAATTAAATGGTATTTTACCCCGATAAAAACATATGGCACCTTGCCCGCAGGCAAAGCACCATATATAATATCATACCGCATTTGTTGTGCTATGTCAAAATTGTTGCTCAATTCTATATATGTAGCGATAAAGATTTTACATGGAGGATATAACTTGATGTAAGCAATTATATCCTCTATGTTTGTAAAATCTTTATCGTGTCCTATATGATAGAGGGGGTTTGACCACAAAAGAGGGATGCTGTAGAAATAATAAAGCTGATTTTGGATGAAATGCAGCCTTGAGGACAGGGTAGGGGGGTGGCGGGGGCTTCTATAAGTCCGATATGCACCCGTATATTATATCACATTCAATAATCTGGCCTACTCCAATGCCGGTAATATTATCCGATTCACACACTTCATACGCGCCGGGCACTGTCTTCAAAGCAGTGCTGCTGTCAGTGCCATCTGTCTGACCGCATGAGATGCTTTTGGCGGTTTTAATATCCGTGCAGGCATCATCCGGGGAGGCGGTTGGTGCTTCTTTATGCTTGCCGGCCTGAGAAGAAGAGCCTTTTTTATGTACAATACATGGAAACCTGTGTATATACCTATGATATATCGAGTCATCCCACTTTATTATGTTCATTCTCATAGCTTGATACCTCTTAATTTATAGTCTTATGTTAATAGTATATGATGTGTACTCTATACAGGTTACATTTATAAACAAAAGCATATAAAAAACTCAAGGCTGGTGCCTTGCGGCAGAGCAGCCTTTTTTAATACCTCTAATGCCCTGTTCTTTGGAATTTTGCTGGTTCAATATCCTTAGTCTTTGCAGGAGGGAATTTTTATTTGCTGGTTTTGCAGAAGCTTAAGCTTAACATATATCACCATTTTTTCCTCGAGAATTTCAAAAATATGCTCGTTGGGGTTGCTATATACCAAGGGCTTCGGGTTTTTATGAATGTCTGCCTCAATTATTTTTGCAAATTCCAGCTCGCAGAAAACCTTTTCGGTAAAAGCTTCAAAATGATTAAAGTTCTGCTGACAAGGATCGCTGCCTATTATGCCCTCAGAGCAGGGGTCACATGCATTGAACTTTGCAGTGAATACTTCAACCTCAGATGTGGCACCGCTTTTGCGAATCTCGGGAGGATTTATAAAGTCTACCAGTGTGACGCATTCAAAGGGAATGTTGCAGGTGGTGTGACGGATATCTCCGCTTATGCATCCCTTGTCGGCGCACTTGGAGTCTACAGTGGCATATTCTATATTCTTCCTTACAAATCCGCCTATAAACAGCTTGCCCTGCTTGCATTTCTCGTGCTTGTCATCCCAGACGGACAACAGTTTGCACTGGGTAAGGAAGAGGTTTTTCTTAATGCGCTTTATCTCAAAAGCAGGCTCATCAAGCTTGATTTCTGCCTTTACATCTATTTGTATCTTGGGTTCTGCAATTACAACAGGTATTTTAGCAACCAAAGGACCGCTTTTGCCTATAGGCTCGCAGCTCTCATTGGAGCATTCGGGCAGTGTTTTTGAATCAATGACCTTTGCTTCACAGGCATCACAGACTTTTTTATCAATCCCGTTATTATTTATGTTATCCATTTTACATAAGCTCCTTCCTTGTTTTGATGTGTAGAAATAATGCATCTATTTCATATTATGCATGAAAGAGCTGTTTGTGATTGTTACGTAAACAATTTATGTTAATGCGGCATCATGGGGTACGGTTCTTCTGCTTTCCTTTCAGTCCTACGCTGCGCTACGGAAGCATAAGAATCCGTCCCCAAGATTCCTCCGCTGTACTGTCGTTTTATTTTGGCATTAAGCGTCGGGCTGGTATTGAAGCTGATAGAGCGAGTAGTACATTCCCTTTGCGGCAAGCAGCTCCTGATGGGTTCCCATTTCGTGTACTCTCCCCTTATGAAGCACTATAATGCTGTCGGCATGCTGTATGGTAGAAAGCCTGTGGGCAATAATTACAGTGGTGCGGCCATGAGTGAGCTTGGCAAGAGCATCCTGTATAAGCAGCTCTGTCTCGGTATCAATGTTTGAGGTGGCTTCATCCAGAACAAGAATAGCAGGGTCGAAGGCCAATGCCCGGGCAAAAGCAAGAAGCTGCCTCTGGCCAGAGGAAAGGGTTGAGCCGCGCTCCATTACATCCTCCTGATAGCCGTTTGGAAGCCTGCTTATAAATATGTCTGCGTTTACGTATCTGGAGACCTCCTTGATTTTCTCATCGGTTATGCTTTTCTCGTTAAGCCGGATATTATCCATAAGCCTTCCGCTGAAAAGGAAAACATCCTGAAGCACCACTCCTATGGATTTCCGGAGGCTGTCCTTGCGGATATCCTTTATATTAATGCCGTTAATAAGTATTTCTCCGCCCTGTATCTCATAAAATCTGCTTAAAAGGTTTATCAGAGAGGTCTTGCCTGCCCCGGTATGGCCCACTATGGCTACCGTCTTCCCCTTGGGCACCTTAAAGCTGACATCCTTTAAAACCCAGTCCCCTTCATTATACGCAAAGCATACATTTTTGAATTCTATATCACCGCAAATAGGGCTGTTATCGTCAGAGAAGCTTCCCTCATCCTTTTCGGCAGGGGTATCCAATATCATAAATATCCTTTCTGACGCGGCCATTGACGATTGAAGTATGTTGTATTTTTCAGCCAGATCATTTATAGGCTGAAAGAGCAGCGCCACATAGTTTATAAAGGCATACAGCACGCCAAATCCCAGTGTGCCGCCTACCACATCCGAGCCGCCGAACCATATAAGCAGCGCGATTGCCAGAGACGACAGCATCTCAATCAAGGGCCGGAAAAGGCTGACGGTTGTCACCTCATTCATAGTGGCCTTGTAATACTGCCTGCCGGTTTCATTAAACTGGGCAAAGTTTGAACGCTCCTTATTAAAAAGCTGAATTATATGCATCCCTGAGATGTTTTCAGATATAGAAGAGTTTACCCTTGCCAGTGCAACGCGTATATCCCTGTACACCTTTCTTATTTTTATTCTGAAGATAGATGTAACCACCGCTACAAAGGGCATTACAGCCAGTACGATAAGGGTGAGGCGTACATTCAGGCGAAGCATTATAATAATTGCGCCCAGAAGTATTGAGAAATCCTTCAGCAGAGTAACAAGCACATTGGTGTACATGTCATTAAGAGTTTCGGTATCGTTTGTTATGCGTGTAACGAGCCTGCCTATGGGGTTTTTATCAAAATAGGACAGAGGCAGCCTTTGAAGATGAGAAAACACAAGCTGGCGGATATTATAAATTATAAACTGCCCGGCATAGCTCAGCAGATACACCTGAAGCAAATTGAACAGAAAGCCTGCCGCAATGAGTATTACAAAATAGAGAGCCATCTTGTTGAGAGAAGGTATATCACCCTTTTTAATAAAATCGTCAATTGCCATGCCGGTCAGGATGGGCCTTGCGAGGTCCACAACAGTTGAGGCAAACAGAAATACTACCGCCAGCGCAAAAAGGTGCCAGTATTTGCCGGCAAAGCCCAAAAGCCTCCGCATAAGCCTTGAATCATAGCCCTTATTATCAAGCCCCTCCTCGGGAAGGTTGTCATTTTCGTAATCCATTTAAATTAAGCCTCCTTAAAGCTGGTTAATCAGCAGTTGTCTGTTGTGCATGGCGTAATATGTGCCCTTTTGCTCAAGCAGCGCGATATGGGTTCCCCTCTCGGCTATTTTTCCATCCTCAAGCACGATAATTTCATCGGCGTCCTTTACCGCGGATATTCTATGGGATACAATAATGCTGGTGTGCTGCTTCATAATTTTTTTCAGGCCTTTAAGAATTTCTTCTTCTGTACCTGCATCCACTGCCGAGAGACAGTCGTCAAGTATCAATATGGGAGGGGTGCCCAGTATGGCACGGGCGATTGCTATGCGCTGCTTTTGTCCGCCTGACAGCGTCACGCCGCGTTCTCCCACCACCGTGTGAAATTTTTGGGGAAATTCATTAATGCTGTCGTACACTCTGGCGGTTTTTGCGGCGGCTTCTATTTCTTCTGGGCTGAGGCTTCTGAAGAAATCAATGTTTTCGTTTACAGAAGTGGAAAATAAAAAGGTATCCTGGGGTACTCTTGCTATATTGCTCCTTAGAATAGACAGAGGTATTCTGTTAATATCAATACCGTCTATAAAAAGTGTGCCTTGGGGTACGTCAAGGAGCCTTGAAATGAGGTTCACAAGAGTAGTCTTTCCGCTGCCGGTACGCCCCACCACTGCGAGGGTTTTGCCTGTCTCAAGGGAGATGCTTATATCCTCAAGCACGGGTTTTTTTGAGCCGGGGTATGCAAAGGTAAGCCTCCTGAATTCTATGGAGCCCTCTATCGAGGCTTTACCTACAGTCTTATTATCGGAGATTTCGGGGGCTTCGTCCATTATGGCATTTATCCGATCGAGAGATACAAGGCCTCTCTGGAACATGTTTGCCACCCAGCCTATAGCCGTTATGGGCCATATCAGCATTCCAAGGTAGCTGTTGAAGGCTACAAAGTCTCCGAGAGTCAACGAGCCTTGAATAACCAGTATACCCCCATACCAGAGGGCTATTACGAAGGATAGTGCGGAAATAGACATAACAGCAGGAAACATCATACTCATAAGCCGGACAAATTTAAGATTGGCGTCCCTGTTCAAGGCGTTTATTCTTTCAAATCTTAAAATTTCCTTTTGCTCCTGCGCAAATGCCTTTATAACTCTGATTCCTGAGAAGCTTTCACGCGCGGCCTCCGTAAGGTTGGAGAACGCCTCCTGCTGCTCTTGAACCCGGGCTTGCATCACCCTCATAAAGAACACTATGGAAATACACAGCACAAGCAGAGGGGCGAAGCATAATGCAGTAAACTTTAAGCCTCCGCTTCCAAGCATCATTATTGATGCGGCTATGGGTATCAGCAGGCTGTCTATTGCAAATATGACTCCCTGACCTGAGGCCATGGTAATATTATTTATGTCGTTGGTGGCGTGAGCCATCAAATCGCCCGTCTTATGGGTATTGAAATAGTTCATGGAAAGCTTCTGCAAATGTGCATAAAAGCGGTTTCTGAAGGACAGCTCAATTGATCTGGAGGCTTTTACAAGAGTATATCTGAAAAGGAATCTGAAAACCGCCACGCCGACGGCAATCAGTGCCAGTATAACTGCATACCGTATGAGAGTCTCCCGGGTGAGATCCCCGCTTTCAAGAGAATCGGTCACATCACCGAGCACCCTTGGCAGTATAAGCTGCAATGTATCGACGCACAGCAGAAACACTATGCCAAGGGCATATCTGTATTTATGAGCTGATAAAAAATCTCTTATATAACGCAATGTATGCATACTTCCCCCATAATGTATATGATTTGTATGGCTGCTTATATTATACCACCTGATTTTTGCTTTCTAAAGTGTTTGATGCAGTGCCCTGCCCGCGAAAGCCTTGAAGCTGGGACAGAAGCATTCCCGACAGCATAAGCACGCATCCTGTAATTTCACGCGCGACCAGAGCTTCCTTAAGGAACAATGCGCCCCCGACTGTGGCAAAAAGTGCTTCCATGCTGAGTATAATTGCGGCATGGGAGGGATTGGCATTTTTTTGGCCGATTGCCTGAAGGGTATAGGCGACGCCGACCGAGAAGATACCGCCGTAAAGGATTGGCATTGCTGCTTGCATCAGTGTGCCAAGCTCTATTTTCTCAAAGATTAATGCGGCGGCCAGACTCAAAACGGAGCATATGGCAAATTGAATGCATGACAGCTTAACCACGTTCACCCGCTTGCCGAAATATCCTATAATCAGGATGTGGAAAGCCCAGAAAAAAGCACCTGCAAGCTCCAGCCAGTCTCCTTTGGACACTGTAAGGCTCTCTGTGACGCACAGCAGGTACAGGCCTGCCAAAGCCATTAAAGCCCCCAGCCAGATGCCGGAGGATATGCGCTGCCTCAGGAATATTCCCAATATAGGCACAAAAACAATGTACAGGCTGGTTACAAAGGCGGCCTTGCCGGCCGACGTATATATCAGGCCTATCTGCTGAAAAGACGCTGCCGTGAAGAGAAATATTCCTGCTATAATGCTGGCGTGCAAAAGATCTTTGCTTTGGACTTTATTCTGCGCCTCCGCGACGGATTTATTTTTCATAAGCAGCATGACAGGAAGCAGCGAAAGGCTTCCCAGAGCAAATCTTACACCGTTATAAGTGAACGGCCCCACGTATTTGATGCTCACCCTTTGTGCGACAAAGGCAAAGCCCCATATAATTGCCGCAAGCAAAAGAATGAGGTTTGATAACAACACTTTCCTCGTGTTCATAAAATATTCCGACCTTTCCTAATTTAAGCTATGTATATATGTAGCGATAAAGATTTTACATGGAGGATATAACTTGATGGAAGAAATTTTTTTCACCCGTAAGGAATACATCTAAGAAAAGCGCCTGATGACATACCCGTGAGACATTTCCCCGCAAGGCGTCTTTTCGTTGCTATTAAAAATTTCTGTAAGCAATTATATCCTCTATGTTTGTAAAATCTTTATCGTGTCCGACATAGATTTAATAAGCAAGTATATTATACAGCATATACAGGGGAATATGGAATGGCATAAATTGTAAGGTGGGAGGGAGGGGGGGATTACAATTCATCGGCAGGCGGGATTCTTCCTTGCATTTTCTTTATATGCGGGCATTTTTTCTTTAAGCATATGACTCAATTTGTTCTCATTTTGCAGCAAGTCCTTGAACATTGTCAATAGGCTGTATCCGTCTGAAAAGCTGTCTAACGGCAAAACATAATCATCAAGCCTTAAGTCGGCGGCAATACCCTTTGCTTTTACCGAATAACCGATTGCTATTGCAGGGACACATGAGGAATAAGCTGCGATTGACGCATGGGTTCTTGCAAAAATACCTAAACGGCATTTTGAAATTATATATTTATATTGTGCGGCACTCAATTTATCTGAAATTAAGCAGATCCGGTCATTCGGCTCAAGCTCCTCATATATTTCACGGAGCAGAAGATAATCATTATCCATAGGCATTACCACATGGGGAACAAGAGCAACATTCATTGTAGTTTCTCTTATTATAAATCTAATCAGATTTTTAATGTTTTCCACCGTAATTCCTTTTTTTATTTCTCTGCGGACCACAAGCGGGCTGACATTTACGGCAACGGCATTTCCTTTCACAAAGCCTTGGGGAAGAGCAGCCTTTTCAGGCTCCAGCAAGAATGCCACATCGGAGCAAAGAACGACATTGTCAAGCCCGCTTTGGCGCAATGCGTTGTATGTAAGGCTCTCTCTTGCCGTAATCAGGTGATGTGCTTTCAGGGTATCAAGCATTTCCACTGTTATCATTGACGGTTCAACGGAACAGCTCCACAGTATGCTTTTTGCACCTGACCCAAGGGCCCTTTCGTGGATGGTCTTCCATTTGCGCCAATTGTCATAGCAGTAGTTATCTCCGCCAACCGAAAGGCAAACTGAATTGGGGGTAATTTTGTCAAGAGTTGATTTGTAAATCATAGCGTCATATAAGCCCTTTTGCGTTGAAGCCCTGTCTGCCTCAACGTAATTCATATCACGTGTGCAATAATCATCAACCGGCATAGCAAACTGCAAATCCTGCTCCTTGAAGTGAGTTGAAAGAGCTATTGTGCTTGTGGGGAAGATATCCTTAATAAGCGCGGCGGTACATTTTACAATGGCCTCCGCGCCGTGGTTATACGCGCCGCCGTGACCGTAGAGCAAAAAGCTTTTACTCATTTTCTTCCTCCAGCCATTTCTTTAATGTAACAACATCCCCATCTTCAGGGCACATCTCCAATAAATCATTCAGAGCCTGCCAAGCCTCATCAAATCTTTTCTGCCTGATAAACAATTGTGTCTGAAGCTTTTTGACAAACACGAAAACCTCGCCGTCCTCGGCTGCTGCCGAGACATTCAGGCATAGAAGCAGCAGCTCCTCCTCGAAAGGAATTTCCTTTCCGTTGTTCAGAATTTCGATTATCATATTTAACGCTGACGAAGCCCTGAGATTAAATACCTCTGCAATTATATAGTAATAATGGAGAGCAAAGTCGGGGTTGTCTATCCAGCTTAGAAGTATGTTGCTCTTAAACATGTCTGTAAGGATATTCCACATGCTTTCAGAAAGCGATTTGCTGTCCAGTGATAAAATGGCCTTTTTAAGCATTTCATCACTATTTAAGTTAACGGCAGACAGCAGGAAGCAGCCGCTTTTAAAATGCTGTGAAAGATTGTCTCTATTGACATATAGGGACAACTCTTTATTAAGCAGAAGGATATTTGAGCAGGCCAAATCCACAATGTCCTTATTGCCGGAATTAACTTTTACGGTATTTACAAACAGATCAATAAGGAGCTGCCTATACGCTTTAAGCCTGTCGTTTTCGATATTTGCAGCAGATATAGCCTGCTGCGTCAATGGCTCCTTTAATATCTTTCCAATCTCAAGGAGCTTTTGGTATATCTCAAGGTTCTCTTTTAAAATTATATCTATGGTGTCAAGTGCTGCATTGATATAAACTACATATAGAAAATGATAATTCTCCCCGCTGATTTTTCCAAAGCATGAAAGGAAGCTTTCGGCCTTGCGGAAGAGAAAGGTATCGGAGTAAAAGCGGTTGGGGTTATATACGTATGAAACGGATTGGGGGTGTACCCTGTAATTGTGAAGTACCTTATCGGAAATGCCTATTCTATTGGCGATAGAAAGGGATTTGAGGCAAACTACAGTATCAGCACCATAAGCATAGTTTAATATAGCATAATAGTCTGAAAAATCCATATTTTTTATCATCGACATTTTAAAAAGCTTTCCCCATACAGGTCGAAAGAATTTATACATGGGTTCAAACTGTGAGGGAAAGGCTTCTCTGCTTACAATTAGCTTAGACTCGGATTTTCTGTAGCCTTGACTGTTTTCAGAAAGGAAATGAAAGCAGGAGCCTGCGACAGCTATATCAAGAGCTTCATTTTCAGCAAGCCCAAGCAGTGTCTCGGCAAATTCAGGCTCGTACCAGTCATCGGAATCAAGCATTGAAAAATATTCTCCCTGGGCCAAATCCTTAATGAGCTTAGGCCAGAAGCCCTTGCGATTTTCTTCAAATCGGATTGCTTTTATTCTGCTGTCTTTTTTAGCATACTCTGCAATTATATTTTTAGTGCCGTCTGTTGAACCATTATCAACTATTATATATTCAATATCTTTAACAGATTGAGTTAGAACACTTTTAATACATTGCTCCATATACTTTTCAGTATTATATGCGTGTGTATAAAATGTAATTTTGTACAATGAAAATACCTCCACATTATTCTAATTGTTCTGCTGGCGTAAAACGCGGTGAATCTTTGCAAAGCCCATTGCACAGCTTACATACAGACAATTCCTTTAAATTAATCATGCTTATCAATTTCTTTTTAAGATCTAAAATATTCGATGTATCATTAAGCAAATCTATATATTCGTTTTTGTTTTTTTCAATAGCACCTATTTCCATTGCCCTGTATGATCGGCCGCACATATGTATTTCACCGCTGCGAATTTGAATACAGTAATCTGAGCTTAAATAATAACATTTTTTATAATCATATGTAGTTGGGCTAAAATTGCCAAAATCAACCCAACCTCCACAATGCAGATCACTGCCATAATATTTTTTTACTCTATATGTTATACCGTTCTCAGCCAATAGATGTGCTAATTCCTCAACTTTTGAGGAAATATGTCCATAGTCGCTTATAAAAAAATGACATTTACTTCTATGCTTTTTTAAGGTGTCCCATACGTTTGTCTTAGGAATTATCGTACCATTTGTAAATATTAAAAGCTGATTAAATTTATGTTTATATTGCATAGATTTCTCTATGATTTTAGACAGATCCTCATGCATCAAGGCCTCACCGCCAGAAATTTCAAATTCATCAATATAATCTACGATTTGAAAATATCTATCTATTATTCTTTCAAAATCATTATAGCTTAAATGAGGAGGCACATTATAAAATGGTATTTCTACCCCACATAACTTACATTTAAGAGTGCATCTAAATGTTATAGTAATAGCGGTTCTTTTTAAGCTAATTATACGTAACCCTTTTTCATTGTACATTTTAAATTCCCCCTTCTTATTTGTTCTGCCGGCGGGAAACGTTCAAAATCTTTACATAGTCCGTTACAAAAGGCGTAATATGTAGTGCTTTTTGCATTAAACAGTTTTATGATAGTTATTCTTTTTTCTGTATTTGAAATAGCATCATTAAATGAGTTAATATATTCGTATTTATTTTTAGGGATAATACCTAATTCCATACGTCTAAATGCACGACCGCAACGATGTATCTCCCCATTTTGGATAAGAGAACTATTCATTTTTTCAAAAGACATTTTCATTTCTCCGTTTCCTTTATTTTACTTATTAGCACTTCAAAATCTGTTCTATCAATCTCACTAAAAAAGTACTCCCTTTTTTCACCGATGCCAACAGAGCTAACCGCGCATTGATTAAATGGCAGAGCAGCCTCAAGACTGTTTTCTTCCTTAAAAACTCTGTCCCCTAATTCATCAAAGTGCCTCTGCCCTTTTTCAGAATTAATAATGACAAGTGATGTTCCTTTGTCGGTATCAACGCTTTTGTCCTTTAGCTCAACTCCCCAAAAATCCGCCAGAGTTATGTCGGATTGGCGGGGAAAGCCTTTAAAGCTGCATCGGTAGCAGGAAGAGCGCATGTAAAGGTTGTACTTTAAATACCCCCGCATAAATAAATCCTTATACCTGTCGGCATAATATTCACTGCCGTTTTCAAACTCAATTTTTGTGCAGAATTTATTCCATCCGTTTATTTTATTTTTGAACCACACCCTTTTTATATCCGATCCATATTGAAGCTTCAGGCTTTCCAGATATTTCAGATAAGCCTTTGGGGAGTTCGCTCCCCTGCATATAAAATCACATAATAACAGGCTGTCATAGGGTCTGCCCAAAAAGCTTAACAATCCTCCGCATTCACACGGCGAACCAACAAACATTACAGGAGCGCCTTTATCAAGAAGCTTTTTTATATCTTTAAAAACAACGCCAATTGCACTTTGAACATATTTGGATTGCCTTAAAAGTGCAATATCATCTTCGCTACCAATAATATAGTGCTCTGCCAGATGTGCCTTATTATACCGGGCACCTGCAACATAGCCCCCCTGCAATATAACCGATCTGGCAAGCTCGGTAAATATCCCTCCCGAGGTACTGGAAAGCCTTACTTCATCATTTAAAGACCATGAGGCATATGCCTTTGGAGCCACATCTCTTTTATAGCCCTCCCTGTTGAGTACAGGACAAGACGTTTGGCAGAGGCCGCACAGGGAGCAGCTTTCTGCATTAACTAAAGGATATAGGAAGCCTTCCTTATCGGCAACCATTTTTATGCTGTCATTGGGACAAACATTATTACATGCCCCGCAGCCTGTACATTTCTCCTTGCTTAAGTTTATCATGGACTCATTTCCAATCAACATCTTTTTTTATTACCCTTGCGGGAATACCACCGGCTATACACCGTGCGGGCACATCATGAGTAACCACTGCACCTGCTGCTATAATTGAACCGTCACCAATAGTAACCCCTTTTAAAACTGTTGCATTTACACCAATCCAAACATGTCTACCTATATTCACAGGCATAGGCTTATTTAAAACTTCGCCGTTGTCATCCAAAATTGAATGGTGATCGCCGTCATAAATGTAAACACCCCTTGCAATTGCGGCACCGGCTCCTATTGTTATACTGCTGCTGCAGGCTATAACCGAATTTGAGTTTATATACCCCTTTCCTAATGTAAGACTTGCATTTTTAAACAACTGGATTGTTGCACCGTAAAAAAGCTTAAAATCCCCTTCTATATTCAGCGTTGAACTTTCACGCATTTTTAAATAGCCCTCGGCCCTAGAACCCTTAAACCGATCTGAGTTAATATGAAAGTTACCGTTAAGACTAATTTTTGCAGTTTTATGCATATCAATTACTGCGTTTCTATAAATAACCAGATTCCCGTTCCGGCGGCATATGCTTTTGCATAAACGGTTGTAGTACAATTCTCTTATTATATCCCTCTCAAACATACTGGGGCTTCCTTATATATTTTCTCATAAACTCCCTCTCAAACTCCTCAATATAGGGGCAGTTATAAAACTCCTCATAATGCCCCTCCAGCTCCTTCCTAACAAACTCAAGCTGCCTTTGACAGCTTATGAGATTGTTTTTGGAAATCTTGTTGCACATTGAAATCATATAGGACCACTCGCTATACCTTGCATAGTCTCCGATATCCGGCAAAACCTCCGACAGATATTCCGTTCTTTCCCGGAAGGCCTCAAAGTATTCGTCAAGCTGTACCGGATTCAGCAAATTATCGTTTGTAGTGAAGGAGGAGTTGTTTCCCAAATGCCTGCAAAAACAGTATTTAGGTAAGCCGTATGCAACAACCTTGCTTGCGTTTGCAAGGAATCTATATCCTACGGTAATATCATCATAGTTTCCTATGCTAAAAAACCTTATTTTATTGAACATGGATTTTCTTAATAGCTTTGTTGGCATTGCTACATTATACTTTTTACGCTTTAACATCTCAACAACGGCCTGTGAAGCAGTCATTACCATGTAATCATCAAAAACATAATTGGGAAGGATCTTGCCCCCCACCTCCTTGCTTGATCCGCATATGGAAATATCGGCGCTATTGTCCTCCGCAAGTCGGTACAGGAATTCCAGCATATCAGGCTCTGCTATGTCGTCGTCATCTATGAAGGTAATATATTCACCCTCTGCCACATCAAGGCCGGTATTTCTACCGGTGCCTATATTGCTTTTTTGTATATGTACAACCTTTATTCTGCTGTCCTGCTTCGCAAATTCTTCCGCTATTACGCCGCTTTTATCCGTTGAGCCGTTGTCCACTATAATAAACTCAAAGTCCCGGAAGGTCTGGGAAAGAATTGACTTAATTGCAGACGCAACAAGACTTTCCCGATTGTAGGTGAGCATAATCACGCTTATTTTAATTTGCAAAAGAACCCCCTCCAATCCCTTTTGTACACATTGCCTGAATAAATATTATATAAAAAAGGTGTCAATCCTCCTGCCACCTTATCCATGGAGCCTCCCCTGATTCAATGAGCTTGTCCAGCCTTACCTTGTCCCTCATGGTGTCCATGCACTGCCAGAAGCCGTCATGCTTGTATGCCGTGAGCCGACCTCTTTTCGCCAGAGTTTCCAGCGGTGCCCGCTCCAGAATCGTCATATCGTCCTCCAGATAGTCGAAGATTTCAGGCTCAAACACCATAAAGCCCGCGTTAATCCAGCCGCCATCCTCCTTGCTCTTCTCGGCAAAATCGGTAACGGACTGAGAATCATCTATTTCAAGCACCCCAAACCTGCCGCCGGGCTGTATCGCCGTTATTGTGGCGGTTTTGCCGCTTGACCTGTGAAACTCCGCCAGCTTTTTAATATCAATATCCGATACCCCGTCGCCATAGGTCAGCATAAAGGGCTCATTGCCTATAAACCTTTGTATGCGCTTTACGCGCCCTCCCGTCTGGGTATTGAGGCCAGTGTCTATTACAGTGACCTTCCAGGGCTCTGCAATATTATTATGTATAATAATATCATTATTGTTGGAAAAATCAAAGGTGATGTCGGAGCGGTGCAGGTAATAATCCGCAAAATACTCCTTTATAAGGTATCCCTTGTAGCCGCAGCATATAATGAACTCATTATAGCCGTAATAGGAATATGACTTCATGATGTGCCACAGTATGGGAGAATTGCCTATCTCTATCATAGGCTTGGGCTTTAAGTGGCTTTCCTCACTAATGCGCGTCCCCAGGCCTCCCGCCAGAATAACTACCTTCATCTGTTCATCCCCTAAGTATCTTTTGTATAAACTATATATCGTAACTTTTTAATAAAAGGTTTATAGAATTGCTTAAATTTTGAGGCATGAAAATATATTGAAGGGTCATGGAAAATATACCCGGCGGGTTAATAGTTCCATAAACTACTAATTATACACCTTAAAAAATAAAATTATCAGTCTTTTACATAATATGACCATAATATACAATTATCCTATGAAATATAATTTAGGAGGTAGAAAGATATGAGAAAAAGAGGCACAGCTAAAATTTTTGTAGGGTTACTGGCTATGATTATGGTACTGTCTGTATTATGTGTTAATGCATTTGCAGCAACGGTAGGGGAGCAATTGACAAGCCCGGAAGAGGGATGGCAGAGATATGATCATAGAGAGAACAAAATATTATATTTAGGGAATAGCTGGCGGGAAGTTTTAGAATCAGATAAATATCAAGGAGCTAGCATATATATTCCGGCATCAGCATCCTCTGATGAGGTTAGAGCAAGTAGTATTAAGTTTAGATTTAAAGGAAGCAAATTAAGAATACTTGATGGGGAAATTAATACGCGAAGTAAAGAAGTGGGGATTAAAATAGATAAATCTTCTGTATATAGTTATAGCAGCTATTCTACATCAACTACAGGAACAGATCAGGTGATTTTATTTGAAATAACTGACTTGCCTTTTGACGTTCATACAGTGGAGATATATTCAATAGACGGAATTCGCTATGGTTTAGATGCCATAGACATAGATGATACGGGGGAATTGCTTCTGTACTATGAGGTATCAAACCTGACAGCCGCACCCGGTAATGCCGCTGTAGCCCTTTCGTGGGATGCTGTTGAGGACGCAGTAAGCTACAACATAAAACGCTCTACCACCCCAGATGGCCCATATGCAACCATAGCGACCGGCGTGACCGGTACAGCCTATACCGATGCAACGGTAACAAACGGCACCACCTACTACTATGTTGTGTCTGCTGTAACAGCCTCGGGGCAAAGCGCAAATTCCAACGAAGCCTCGGCCACGCCCGAAGCTCCTCCGGCAATCGGAAACAGTGCCATACTTGAAATAACCGTGACTACCGGCGTGATAAAGGAGTATGATGTAACGGCCGCAGAGCTGCAGGATTTCTTAAGCTGGTATGACGGAAGCTCATCAGGCGCGGACAAGGCATACTACATATTTACCAAGAAGAACAATATAGCCCCGTTCTTAAGCAGGAAGGAATACCTTGCCTTTGATAAGATAGTGAGCTTTGAGGTGAAGGAATACGAGGATTAGCAAGGGCAATAGGAACAACATGGAGGTTAAACCAAGTGAGATATGACCCCAACACACATCACCGGCGGTCAATTCGATTAAAAGGATATGATTATTCCAAGGAAGGAATGTATTTTATAACAATTTGTACTGAAAACAGAGAAAATTTATTCGGAGAAATTGTGAATAACAAAATGATTTTAAATACCGCAGGGAAAATGGTGGGACGATGGTATTTAGAATTAAAAAATAAATATTCAGATTTACGATGTGATGTCAGTATCATCATGCCAAATCATTTTCATTGTATTATAGAAATCGCAGGGGCGATCGCTGTAGGGGCAGACCTATGTGTCTGCCCTGAATTGCCCGGAAAAGCAGAACACGCGGAACCCGCAGAAACCCAGGGCAGACACGCAGGTCTGCCCCTACAACAAATCATACAATGGTTCAAAACAATGACGACAAACGAATACATAAAAATGGCAAAACAAAACATATTGCCCCCATTCGACAAACGGATATGGCAGCGCAATTACCACGAACATATTATCCGTAACGAAGATGAATATTATAGAATTGCCGAATACATTCAAAATAATCCAACGTTATGGGAAAATGATCGGTATAATCGCGGGTAGGGGCAGACATCACCGCAGGGACAGACATCGTGGGCAGGAGCAGACATCTCTGTAAGGGCAGACCTATGTGTCTGCCCTTACCCTATTCGGATTTCAGTTCTTTTTGTATCTCATTCATCCAGCCCATAAAAGCGGTAAAAATTTCTTCTGATAATTCGGGCCTCAGGTCAATATCCTTGTTTTGTTCATAACTGATTATTAATCTGCCTATATTTTCTTTTAATGTACCTGATAATACTTCTCTGCTATTGTCTTCAGCTCTAAGGGGGACGCTGCTCATGGCATTTTCTATGCCGGATATTGCTCCCAATACATCCCCAAGGACAGTAACTGATTCCGTACATTCTGTTTCCGGCAGCTTACCTGCAATGTATAATATCGCTTCCTGCATTGTACTTAACAATGGAAATATATAATTTATTATTTCATAATATTTCTCGTTTTCCGAACTCTCAGCCTGATTATTTTGTGAGCTTTTGCTGCTACGAATGGCTTCATTTGACGAAGTGACCTCCATTTTACAGGCAGGCAGATCGGCACTGTGAAAAAGAAATTTTGGCGCGGTGTACAAAACCAGCTCCCACGGAGTGTTAAGCTCATGCTGTCTCATATAGAACTTATAGTTGGGATTGAAGGAATAAATTATTCTTGGTATTTTCCATAT
Source organism: Anaerobacterium chartisolvens (assembly GCF_003337415.1). GTDB lineage: Bacteria > Bacillota > Clostridia > Acetivibrionales > DSM-27016 > Anaerobacterium > Anaerobacterium chartisolvens. The sequence continues at coordinate 23,048 of NZ_QPJT01000033.1, forward strand.
GTCATCTACTGTGTGATACAGGCAAATTGCCATCTTAGGCGTATCCTCACTGATATGTCTTTTCGAGCCATATAAAGCAGCCTGTTCGGCACCCTCAATGTCCATTTTAATAAAAGTGACCGGCTCAATAATATCAAAATCAATCGTTGAAATATCAACCTTTATATCACCCCATTCCGAGTGCAGCCTGTTTGCCGATGCAGGCATATATGAGGTAAAGAACATCTCCCCTTTTTTGTCTGATATTCCTCTCATGCAATGTTCGATTCTGGGATATTTAGCCAGATTATGGACTATGTTTTTGTAATTATCCAAGGATGGCTCATATGTATATATTTTTTTATAGTCGTCTCCATATATATCTATAAATGAAATACTATCCTTCCCATCACAGCTTCCGGCATCAATAAAAACTTCATTTTCAACCTTAGGCAAAATGTCAACGTCAAAATAATGTTTCCTTTTGTCATAACATGCCCCAATAAAATTTAAATCACCAAACATTCTGTACAGCATAATACATGTTAATGTTGTCTTCGAGTTTTTATCCTCTAATATATTGTACAGCCATTTATATTGCTCTATGTTTTCCTTCAAGTCCAAGATAGTGTCAAAAAGTACGGCAGACCCTGCAAGCTTATTTTTAAACAGATTAACATAAGTGGAATGTACATGAACCCTTGCTGCATCCACATTTATCCTTACATTTTGTAATTTATTTATTTGGACTTTATAAGAAAGTGAGAGCATAAGCAGCTCATCCAAAGTGCTGGTATTAATAATTTTATACAAATTTTCAAAAATAAAAAGCTTTTCAATGTCGATATGTTTATCCATTAGCACGGTTCATCCCCTAAGTATATTTTGTATGATCTATATCGTAATTTTTTAATAAAAGATTTATAGAATTGCTTAAATTTGAGGCATGGGAATATATTGAAGGGGTATGGGAAATATACCTGGCGGGTTAATAGTTCCATAAACTACTAATTATACACCTTAAAAAATAAAATTATCAGTCTTTTACATAATATGACCATAATATACAATTGTTCTATAAAATATAATTTAGGAGGTAGAAAGATATGAGGAAAAGAGGCACAGCTAAAATTTTTGTAGGGCTGCTGGCTATGATTATGGTAATGTCTGTATTATGTGTTAATGCGTTTGCGGCAACGGTGGGTGAGCAATTGACAAGCCCAGAAGAGGGATGGAAGAGGATTGACGATAAAGATAGCAGTATAATATATAGTGATGGCTTTAAACTTGATACAAATGATGTTTTATACAATAGAGGTCATCATTACAGCACATCTCCTACAACCGGGAAATTTATTAAATTTAAATTTTATGGTACAAAATTAAGGATTATAGATACAATTTATTCTAATAGGCTCAAAAATGGGTGTACAATTAGAATAGATGGTGAGCCAGAATTTTATAATATATATGAGCAAACTTCTATAATTAAACGTCAATACATTGTATATGAAAAGTTAGATTTACCATTATCAGCCCACAGAGTAGAAATTATTTTTAACGAGGATAGCAGTAATGGAAGTTATTTTTCTTTAGATGCTATAGATATTGACGATACTGGATATATGATGGACTATAACCAGCCAGCCAACCTAACAGCCACACCCGGCAATGCCGCTGTAGCCCTTTCATGGGATGCTGTTGAGGACGCAGTAAGCTACAACATAAAACGCTCCGCCACCGCAGGCGGCCCATACGCAACCATAGCGACCGGCGTGACCGATACAGCCTATACCGATGCAACGGTAACAAACGGCATCACCTACTACTATGTTGTGTCTGCCGTAACAGCCTCAGGGCAAAGCGCAAATTCCAATGAAGCCTCAGCCACGCCGGAAGCTCCCCCGGCAATCGGAAATAGTGCCATACTTGAAATAACTGTGACTACCGGCGCGATAAAGGAGTATGATGTAACGGCCGCAGAGCTGCAGGATTTCTTAAGCTGGTATGATGGCAGCTCATCAGGCGCGGACAAGGCATACTACATATTTACCAAGAAGAACAATATAGTCCCGTTCTTAAGCAGGAAGGAATACCTTGCTTTTGATAAGATAGTGAGCTTTGAGGTGAAGGAATACGAAAAATAGCATGAGCAATATAAACGACATGGAGGGTAACCCAAGTGAGATATGACCCCAACACACATCACCGGCGGTCAATTCGATTAAAAGGATATGATTATTCCAAGGAAGGAATATATTTTATAACAATTTGTACAGAAAACAGAGAAAATTTATTTGGAGAAATTGTGAATGACAAAATGATTTTAAATACAGCAGGGAAAATGGTGGGACGATGGTATTTAGAATTGAAAAATAAATATTCAAATTTACGATGTGGTGTTAATATCATCATGCCAAATCATTTTCATTGTATTATAGAAATCGCAGGGGCAGACATCGCTGTAGGGGCAGACCTATGTGTCTGCCCTGAATTGCCCGAACCCGCAGAACACACGGAAACCGCGGAACCCGAGGGCAGACACGCAGGTCTGCCCCTACAACAAATCATACAATGGTTCAAAACAATGACGACAAACGAATATATAAAAATGGTAAAACAAAACATATTACCCCCATTCGACAAACGGATATGGCAGCGTAATTACCACGAACATATTATCCGTAACGAAGATGAATATTATAGAATTGCCGAATACATTCAAAATAATCCAACGTTATGGGAAAATGATCGGTATAATCGCGGGTAGGGGCAGACATCGTGGTAGGGCAGACATGGCAGGGGCAGACATCGCTGTAGGGGCAGACCTATGTGTCTGCCCTGAATTGCCCGAACCCGCAGAACACACGGAAACCGCGGAACCCGAGGGCAGACACGCAGGTCTGCCCCTACAACAAATCATACAATGGTTCAAAACAATGACGACAAACGAATACATAAAAATGGTAAAACAAAACATATTACCCCCATTCGACAAACGGATATGGCAGCGTAATTACCACGAACATATTATCCGTAACGAAGATGAATATTATAGAATTGCCGAATACATTCAAAATAATCCAACATTATGGGAAAATGATCGGTATAATCGCGGGTAGGGGCAATCGCTGTAGGGGCAATCGCTGTAGGGGCAGACCTATGTGTCTGCCCTGAATTGCCCAAAAACGCAGAACACGCGGAACCCGCAGGAAACCAGGGCAGACACGCAGGTCTGCCCCTACAACAAATCATACAATGGTTCAAAACAATGACGACAAACGAATACATAAAAATGGTAAAACAAAACATGTTGCCCCCATTCGACAAACGGATATGGCAGCGCAATTACCATGAACATATCATCCGTAACGAAGATGAATATTATAGAATTGCCGAATACATTCAAAATAATCCAACGTTATGGGAAAATGATCGGTATAATTGCGGGTAGGGGCAGACATCACCGCGGGGATGGCGATTGCTGTAGGGGCAATCGCTGTAGGGGCAGACCTATGTGTCTGCCCTGAACTGTCCAAAAACGCAGAACACGCGGAACACGCCGAACCCCAGGGCAGACACGCAGGTCTGCCCCTACAACAGATCATACAATGGTTTAAAACAATGACGACAAACATATACATAAAAATGGTAAAACAAAACATGTTGCCCGCATTCGACAAACGGGTATGGCAGCGCAATTATCATGAACATATCATCCGTAACGAAGATGAATATTATAGAATTGCCGAATATATTCAAAATAATCCAACGTTATGGGAAAATGATCGGTATAATCGCGGGTAGGGGCAGACATCGTGGTAGGGCAGACATGGCAGGGGCAGACATCGCTGTAGGGGCAGACCTATGTGTCTGCCCTGAATTGCCCGAACCCGCAGAACACACGGAACCCGCGGAACCCGAGGGCAGACACGCAGGTCTGCCCCTACAACAAATCATACAATGGTTCAAAACAATGACGACAAACGAATATATAAAAATGGCAAAACAAAACATATTGCCTCCATTCGACAAACGGATATGGCAGCGCAATTACCATGAACATATTATCCGTAACGAAGATGAATATTATAGAATTGCCGAATACATTAAAAACAATCCAATGTTATGGGAAAATGATAGGTATAATCGCAGGTAAGGGACAGACAACGCCGCAGGGGCGATCGCTGTAGGGGCAGACCTATGTGTCTGCCCTGAATTGCCCGGAAACGCAGAACACGCGGAACCCGCAGAAACCCAGGGCAGACACGCAGGTCTGCCCCTACAACAAATCATACAATGGTTCAAAACAATGACGACAAACGAATACATAAAAATGGTAAAACAAAACATATTGCCCCCATTCGACAAACGGATATGACAGTGTAATTACCACGAACATATCATCTGTAACAAATCATGAATATTCCATCGGGCAATTTTAATATATTAGAAAAGATAGATTAAACAGGATGTGGTAGCAGGTGTATAGCATAAATAAAACGCCCATTGAGGGCTGCTTTGAATTTACTCCCGGGATTTTCACGGATAACAGGGGCGTTTCAATAAAGCCCTATAATGTAGATATCCTAAAATCAATGGGGGTTGGGCATGGTTTTGCGGAGGATTTAATGGTGACCTCCCGCAAGGGCGTTCTAAGAGGCCTCCATTTCCAGAGGCCGCCGTATGCACAGGCTAAGCTGATATGGTGTGTTAGGGGAAGCATTTTTGATGTTGCGGTGGATATAAGAAAGAATTCGCCCACATATGGAAGCTTTGTATATTTTCATATTGACTGCATAAAGCATAATATTGCCTATATACCTGCCGGGCTTGCTCATGGGTATCAGGTGCTTGAAGAGGATACGACAGTTTTTTATAAGATGTCCTCCGTTTATTCTCCTGAAAATGAAGGGGGGATACTTTACAATTCTCTGGGTATTGCATGGCCGCTCGATAATCCGATCATAAGTGAAAAGGATTTGAGCCTGCCAGACTTCAAGGATTTTGTGAATGTATTTTAAAAAGGACACAACCCCTTTAAACCTCAATGTCAAAGGTGAAGGGTATGCTTTCACCCAGAAGCTCATTAAAGGCCCTCCATATCTTCTTATCCACATCTAAAATAATATCGCCGCTGATTTTGCTGTAGACGACGGCATACCCTATAAAGCTGTCGTTTCTTTTAAGCGCAATGAGATCTCCTTCAGTCAGGCTGCTGTAATGGAAGCTGTCTGGGACGCTTATAAGCATATATACCCTTCCTTCGCCGTAACCGGCTTTTAGTATTAGGGTATGTGCTTTTGTGAAAACATATTCAAACAATACTCATAATCTTAAAATCTTTATCGCTGCATTATATAGTATATAAAAAAACTGTCCCCGTGGGGAATAAGCTTATAAATACCGTTCCATATATGGTATTATATATAATAGAATTTAAAGGGTATATATCCGGGACGGTGGCTTTATATGGGCTTGAAATTTATATACGGGCGTGCGGGCAGCGGCAAGAGCCATTTTTGCCTCAACGACTTGAGGACAAAATTAAATAGCAGTGAGGGCAGAAACCTGGTGCTTCTGGTGCCGGAGCAGTTTTCGCTTCAGGCCGAGAGAAACCTCATAGCTGCCGCCGGAATAGGCGGTATTATGAGGGCGGAGGTTTTGAGCTTCAGGCGTATGGCCTATAAGGTGTTTAATGAGGTGGGGGGCATAACGCGCAGGCATATAAGCCCTGCGGGGAGGTGTATGCTGGTATACCGCATTATTAACAGCATGAAGGACAGGCTGGATATGTTTTCGGGTGTGGTTGACCGTAAGGGGTTTGTAAATACCGTATGTAGCTCAATATCCGAGTTTAAGAGGTACAATATTACTCCTCAGATGCTGGAGCTTGCGGCAAAGGGTATTGAACGCGAAGGGCCGCTCAAGGACAAGCTTAAGGAAATCGGTCTGGTGTATGCGGAGTTTGAAAAGGTGCTTCATGAAAAATATATGGACTCGGATGATGACCTTACGATACTTGCCGCCAAGCTGGAGGACTCTAAGTGGTTTGATAACGCAGAGATATGGATAGACGAATTTTCCGGCTTTACGCCGCAGGAGTACGGCGTTATAGGGCGGCTTTTAAAAAAGGCCGTAAGGGTTAATATATGCCTGTGTACCGATTGTATGACTGACGACGGAGCAGATGAGACCGATGTGTTCTGGCCTGTAAAGAATACAGTAAAGAAGCTTGAAAGAATTGCCCGGGAAAACGGTGTTGAAATAGAAGCCCCGTCACAGCTTTCGCAAAGGCCGTTTTACAGGTTCAGCGGAAGTGAGGAGCTTATGCATTTGGAGGGGAATTTTTTTTCTCTTCCCCGTAAAGTCTATAATGGACCGACTAATGACATAAAAATATTTTTGTCGGCAAACCTGTATTCGGAGGTGGAGGACACCGCAAGGGATATTATAATGCTGTGCAGGGATGGGGGCCTTCGCTACAGAGATATTGCCGTTGTGACGGGAAACCTCTCAGGCTATGAAAAGCTGGTCGCGGCAATATTTGCCCATCATGGAATACCCTGCTTCATAGACACAAAGAGGGATATAGGAAGCCAGCCCCTTATCCGGCTTATAAATGCCGTGTTTGAAATATTTATAAAAAGCTGGTCCTACCAATCGGTTTTTCAGTATCTTAAAACAGGCTTTGCCGGTATATGCAAGGAAGATGTGGACATGCTCGAAAATTATGTGCTGGCTTGCGGAATAAAGGGCGGCAGGTGGGCCGAGGACAAGCCGTGGGAATATATACCGGGCTTAAGCCAGCCGGGGCAGCAGCCGTCCGAATACCAGCTGGGTATTTTAAAAAGGGTTAATGAGATAAGGGATATGATAGTAAAGCCGCTTGTCCGTTTCAGGACAAGAACGGGAGGGAGAAAAAAGGCTTGGGAAATCTGCGGTGCAATGTTTGATTTTTTGTGTGGCATAGGCGTGCCTGAGCAGATAGAAAAAAAGGTGGATATGCTGAAGGCTTCGGGAGACTTTTACCTTGCAGGCCAGTACAGTCAGGTATGGAATATGGTCATGGAGGTATTTGACCAGATTGTAGAGGTAATGGGAAATGAGCCGACGGGAATTGAAAGCTTTTATAGGGTTCTGGAAATAGGCTTTGGCGAGTATAAAATGGGCTTGATACCTCCGGCGCTTGATCAGGTTCTGGTTGGAAGCATTGAGAGGTCTAAGAGCCATGAAATAAAGGCGCTGTATATACTTGGGGTGAACGACGGCATATTCCCGTCATCACCCGATCAGGAGGGTATTTTGTCCGACAGCGACAGGGAGAGCTTGAGAGCCAAAGGGCTGGAGCTTGCTCCCGATACCAGGAGCAGAGCGTTTGAGGAGAATTATATCATTTACACGGCATTGACAAGGGCCGGGAAGTATTTAAGGCTGAGCTGCCCTGTTGCCGACCACGAAGGCAGGACAATGAGGCCCTCGGGAATAATTTCCCGGCTGAAGAGGGTATTTCCGGGGATAGCCGAATATAGCAATATTACAGCCTCGGGCGAGGAAGGAATTGCCCTTGTGGCGTCAAAGCAGCCTTCCTTCAACCATCTCATAGAAGCTATGCGCAGGCATTTTGAGGGTGAGAGGGTTGACGCTGTCTGGGGGGACGTTTACAGGTGGTATACCTCCCATGACAATTGGAGGGACAGGATTGAGAGGGCTATGGAGGGGCTTTTGTATACAAATCAGGAGAGTCCCATAAGCGGGGATAAGGTGAGGAAATTATACGGCAGCCCTGTGTACTCAAGCGTATCCAGAATGGAAAGCTTTGTTTCGTGTCCCTTTGCATACTATTTGCAGTACGGGCTGCGGGCAAAGGAAAGAAAAATATTTAAAATGGGCGCGCCGGATATAGGAAGCTTTATGCACTCTGTTTTAGACAGCTTTTCAAAGCGCATGGACAAGGAAGGAATGGCATGGAGAGAGTTGGGCAGGGAGGCGTGCGAGAGCATGGTTTCACAAACGGTTGATGAGCTGCTAAAGAGTATGCCGGGCTCTGTAATGAGCAGCTCCCGCAGGCACATGCACCTTACGGAGAGGCTTAAGCGCGTGCTTGTACGGGCGATATGGCTCATAGCCGAGCATTTTAAAAGAAGCGGCTTTGAGCCCGTGGGATATGAAATGGAGTTTGGCGACGGAAAGGATTTCCCGTCCATCAAAATTGAGCTTCCATCGGGCGAGGCAATAATGCTTACGGGAAGGATAGACCGTATAGACGCCATGGAGTCGGAGGAGGGCACGTACTTCAGAATAATAGATTATAAGTCGGGGAGCAAAGCGTTTAAGCTTTCGGACATATATTACGGATTGCAGATACAGCTTCTTGCGTATATGGATGCGGTATGGGAAACAGGCTTTAAGTCGTCGTCCGAGCCGGTGCTGCCGGGGGGGATGCTGTATTTTAAGATAGATGACCCCGTTGTGGCAAACGGAAAGGGCTTAAGTGAAGATGAGATAGAGGCGGCCATTATGAAGCAGCTTAAGATGAAGGGCCTTCTGCTGGCGGATGTGAGGCTTGTAAGGGAAATGGACAGGCAAATAGACGGAGATTCCCTTATAATACCCGCGAGAATAAACAAAGGCGATGTTTTAGGAAGGTCGTCGGCGGCTACCGGCGAGCAGTTTGAAGTTCTCAGGGGCTTTATTAAAAGGCTCCTGGCAAAAATAGGAGAGGAAATGCTGAGAGGAGAGGTGTCCATTAAGCCGTACAGGAAAAGAAGGATGACGTCGTGTGCGTATTGCGGATATGGGCCGGTATGCCAGTTTGACCCCGGACTTAAGGATAACAATTATAGAATGCTGCGGGACATAAATGATGATGAGGTATGGCACCTGCTTAAAGAGGTCGGCTCAAATGCGGAAGCGGGTGACGGCAATGGATAGCAGGTGGACGGCGGAGCAGCTTGCCGCCATAACCCAAAAGGATTGCAGCCTTCTTGTGGCGGCGGCGGCGGGGGCCGGTAAAACGGCAGTCCTTGTGGAAAGGATAATAAGAAAGATTACTGACTCCGTAAAGCCTGTGGATATAGACAGGCTGTTGATTGTTACCTTTACAAACGCGGCGGCAACGGAGATGAGGGAGAGGATAGCCGCCGCAATTTCCGGGGCTATAGAGAGGGGCGACGGAGGCGAGGATGGGCAAAGACAGCTTCAAAGGCAGCTTGCCCTTCTTAGCAGAGCCAGTATTACTACCATACACTCGTTTTGCATGGAGGTAATAAAAAACAATTTTCAGTACATAAAGCTAGACCCAGATTTCAGAATATCCGATGAGACGGAAGCGGTGCTTATGAAGCTTGAGGTCATGGAGGAGCTTTTTGAGGACATGTATTCCTCCGAAGCCCCGGACGAGGAGTTTCTTGAGCTTGTTGAATGCTACGGGGGAGGAAGGGACGACGTGCAGCTTCAGAACATGGTCATGATGCTGCACGAATTCACAGGAAGCTGCCCATGGCCCCGAATATGGCTTGAAAAGAATGTGGAGGCATTTAATATAAGCAGCGGCTGTGATTTCGGGGCAACAGTGTGGGCGGAAATTCTGGTTAAAAGCGCCGAGATAGAGCTAAGGGGACTTTATGCGGGTATGAGGGACGCCGTGGATATAATACAGGACTCGCAGGGGTTGTCTCCTTACCTTAAAAATTTTGCGGAAGAAGCATCACAGCTTGACTGCCTGATTAAAAAATTGTCCGCGGCGGGAAGCGGGGATGTCTCTGTGCCGTGGGACGGGCTGCCGGAGGCCTTTGCCTCTGTTGAGTTTGGAAGGCTGCCAAGGTGCGGAAAAGATGCGGATGCTGCAATGCAGGAGAAGGTAAGGCAGATAAGGGATGAGGTTAAAAAGAGGCTTAAGAAGCTGGCCGGGGACATATTTGCAGAAAGCTCGCAGGATATAATTAAGGATTTAAACCACATGTATCCTCTGCTTAAAAGGCTTTCGGCCCTTGTACTTGAATTCGGACGAAGGTACTCTGAAAAAAAGAGAGAGAAGGCGCTTCTTGATTTTAACGATCTGGAGCATTTCTGCCTTGAGATATTGACCCAGCCGCTCGAGGCGGGTGAGCCGGAGAATGGGCAAACCGACTTTATGGGCTTCCCGATAAAGCCGTCAGGCATTGCCGAGATTTACAGGGAGCGCTTTGAGGAAATACTGGTGGACGAATATCAGGACAGCAACATGGTTCAGGAGGTCATAATAGGCATGGTGTCAAGGTCTGGCAGTGACACTCCAAACGTATTTATGGTAGGGGATGTAAAGCAGAGCATATACAGGTTCAGGCAGGCAAAGCCCGAGCTGTTTCTTGAAAAGTACGACTCCTATTCTGCTTCCGAAGGGGCGGCAAAAAGAAAGATAATGCTGTATAAAAACTTCAGGAGCAGGAGGGAGGTAGTTGACGGAGTAAATTATATATTCAAGCAGATAATGTCTAAGGACATAGGCGAGCTGGATTATAATGACGCCGAGGCGTTAAACCCCGGGGCAAGCTTTCCGGAGAACCAAGATGAGCTTGCGGCAACGGGAGGAGAAGCGGAGCTGCATATTATAGATACCGGCGGAGGCTGGGAGGACAGGCAGGACACAGGGGCTTTGGGGGATGAAACCCCTGAGGAGGAAGAGGAAGGAACAAATCAAAACGTTCCCGAGGAGGAGCAGCCCGATAATATACAGTGTGAGGCAAGAATTATAGCGGCGAGGATTAAGGAATTGATGAGCCCTGCACATGGAGAGAGAGTATTCAAGGTTATGGACAGCAAGACGGGCGGGTACAGGAAGCTGGAATACAGAGACATTGTTATACTGCTTCGCGCGACGAGAAATTGGGCGGACATATTTGCGGAGGAGCTGACGGCACAGGGAATACCGGCGTATACAGATTCGGGGATGGGGTATTTTAAGACTGTGGAGGTACAGGTGGTAATTTCGCTCCTGCAAATAATAGACAATCCTTTGCAGGATATACCGCTGCTTTCGGTTCTGCGTTCTCCCATAGCGGGGTTTGCCTCCGAGGAGCTTATAGACATACGCTTGGCCGACAGAGAAATGCCTCTGTATGACGCAATGAAAAAGCTGGTTGAGAATGAAACCGGCAAGACGGCCCAAAAGGCCGTAAGCTTTATAGAGAATCTCGACAGGTGGAGGGACAGAGCCCAGTATATGCCCACTGATGAGCTTATATGGTATCTCTATACCGATACAGGCTATTACAGCTTTGCCGGCGCAATGCCGGGAGGAGCCCAGCGTCAGGCAAATTTAAGGGTACTGTTCGAGAGAGCCAGACAGTATGAACAAACCAGCTATAAGGGCCTTTTCAATTTCATAAGCTTTATAAACAAGCTCAAGAGCAGCAGCGGAGATATGGGAAGCGCCAAAACACTGAGCGAGAATGAGAATGTAGTAAGAATCATGAGTATACATAAAAGCAAGGGACTGGAATTTCCCGTAGTAATTGTGGCGGGCTGCGGGAAGGGCTTCAATATGATGGATTTGAACAGGAAGCTTCTGCTTCATCAGGATCTGGGCTTTGGCCCCGACCTTATAGACTGTGTCAGGAGGATATGCTATCCTACCATGGCAAAGCAGGCATTGAAATATAAAACTAGGCTTGAAAGCCTATCCGAGGAAATGAGGATACTGTATGTCGCATTTACAAGGGCGAGAGAGAAGCTCATAATTACCGGGACGGTGCCGGACATAAAAAAATCCGTATCAAAATGGAGTGCGGCTCTGAAGGAGGAGCATATAAAGCTTCCCCGCTATGATATCCTGAAGGCTAAAAATTATATGGACTGGATAGGGTTCTCACTTATGCGGCATAAAGGCTGTGTATACTTAAGAGCTTTGGCGGGTGCGGAGAACGACGGTACGGCTTATGCTATTGAGGACAGCTCAAGATGGAAGATCAGGGTATGGAGCAAGACAGACGCTGCTATGGGGAGCAGCAGCGAAGAGCAGCCCAAGAGGGGCATGGAGCTATTCTCCGAATGGCAGGGCGACAACGGCTTTGGCAGCGAGTTTTCGGAGGAAATAGCGAGGCGGCTGGAATGGCAATACGCATATAATCAGGCGTCAAGGCTGCCTACAAAGGTATCGGTAACAGAGCTTAAAAGGCGCTTTGACACCGAGCTGTCGGAGGAGTACGGAGCCTTGTGGAGTTATACTCCCCCGCTTGTAAAGACGCCAAGATTTCTGGAGGAGCGCAAGGGGCTTACGTCTGCCGAAAAGGGGACGGTGCTCCATTTTGTAATGCAGCATATAGACCTTCTGAGGATATCAGGCGCGGAGGATATAAAGGCACAGATAAGGCAAATGGAGGAGCGCGATTTGCTTACGCCTGAGCAGGCAAAGACGGTAAATGTGACAAAGATATACAGCTTCCTGAATTCTCCTCTGGGAATGAGAATGAGGAAAAGCGCGCAGATTAACAGAGAGGTGCCGTTTAATATAGAGATAAGCTGCAGGCAGGTATATAAGGAGCTTTCGGAGCAATTGTGCGGAGATGAAACAATACTCCTTCAGGGGGTAATAGACTGCTGGTTTGAGGAGGACGAAGGAATGGTGCTGCTCGATTATAAAACCGATTATGTACCCGAGGGAGGCATAGAACTGATTAAGGAGAGGTACAGAACGCAAATTAATTATTATACCGCAGCATTGGAAAAGCTGACGGGGAGGGAAGTGAAGGAGAAATATATTTATCTGTTCAGTACGGGAGAGGTAATAGAGTATTAGAACTTTGCATTAATTTAACAGGAGGTGGACCATGCGCATACTTCATACATCCGACTGGCATTTGGGAAAGATGTTGGATAACATCAGCCGCATACAGGAACAGAGAGAGTTTTCAGACTGCCTCTGCGACATTGCGGAAAAGGAGAGCATAGATCTTGTGCTTGTGGCAGGGGACATTTACGACACATACAACCCTTCGGCGGCAGCCGAGGAGCTTTTCTACCGCACTGTGGACAGGCTCAGTGCGGGGGGCAGGAGGGCGGTGGTTGTCATAGCGGGAAATCATGACAACCCCGAAAGATTGTGTGCCGCGGCTCCTATGGCATATAAAAACGGAATTATACTGCTGGGATATCCCGCAAGTGACGCAGGAATATATAAATGGGATGGGGGAGGCATAAGGGTAGTGCGATCAGGCCCTGGGTGGCTTCAGGTTTCCATAGACGGCTGCGATGAAGATGCCGTTATTATCGCCCTTGCCTACCCCTCTGAATCAAGGCTGGATCAGGTGCTGTCGGATGAAGCCAATGAATCGAGGCTTCAAAAGGCGTACTCCGACAGGATAGGAGGGTTGATTTCACTTCTGAGTAAAAATTTCAGGGAGGATACGGTAAATGTGGTTATGGGGCATATGTTTTTAAGGGGAGGAAAAGAGTCGGAATCTGAAAGAACGCTTCAGATAGGAGGAGCCCTTACTGTAGATCCCGCGGTGCTCCCTCCAAAGGCTCACTTTGCCGCGATGGGACACCTGCACAGGCCGCAGAGAATAAAGGATGCGCCGTGTCCTGCGTTCTATTCGGGCTCGCCTTTAGCCTATAGCTTTTCAGAAGCGGGCTACAGCAAGGTTGTCTATGTTGTGGACGCGGTACCCGGGAGGCAGGCTGATATAAAGGAGGTGCTTCTTTCCTGCGGCAAGCCCTTGAAAAAGTGGGAAGCGAGGAATGGAATAGAACAGGCTCTGGCCTGGTGTGAGGAAGGCAGAGATGCCAACGCATGGATTGATGTGGACATATACACCGACAGGGTGCTGGCCACAGAAGAGCAAAAGAGGTTAAGGGAGCTGAACCCCGGAATTATAAATATCAGGCCGGTAATAAAAACCAAGGAATTAGAGGTACAGAGCCTTGAAAACAGAGAGGGTAAAAAGATAGACGAGCTCTTTGCGGATTATTGCAGGTTTAAAACCGGGATGGAAATATCGGAGGAGCTTGCGGCAGCCTTTCTGGAGGTTATAAATGACGAGCAGGATGATGAGGGCGGGGGAGGTGAGAGGCTTGAGACCAAAATATCTTGAGATAGAAGGGCTGCAGAGCTTTAGACAAACTCAGAAAATTGATTTTGACTGCCTGAGTGAAACGGGCCTGTTCGGCATCTTCGGACCGACTGGAAGCGGGAAATCTACTGTTCTCGATGCCATAACCCTTGCACTGTTCGGAGAGGTAAACAGAGCGGCAAGAGGGACTCAGGGTATTATTAACACAGACTGCCCCAACCTCAGGGTTTCGTTTATATTTGACCTGCTTAAAAACAATATCCGAAGGACATACAAAATTGAGAGGGTTTATAAAAGGAAAAAGGGGACGCAAAACTCATGTGAGGCTAAAATTGTAAGGCTTATTGAAATTACACTATCGGGAGATATCCCCATAGCGGATAAGCAGGGCGAGGTCAATGAAAAAATAGAGGAACTCATAGGCTTAAGGCCGGAGGATTTTACACGTTCCGCAGTTCTTCCGCAAAACAAATTTCAGGAATTTTTGATGCTGGAGAAGGCAAAAAAAAGAGAAATGCTTGAGAGGATATTCTATCTTGAAGAGTATGGAAGGCAGCTAACCGAAAAGGTTTCGAGAAAAATATCAGAGATCAGGTACAGGCTGTCCAATATTCAAGGAGCTATATCATCTTTGGGCGATGCCTCAGACAAGACGCTGATTGAGGCTGAGAGCCGTTTGGAGGCTGCAAGGCTTGATAAAGAGAAGGCGGATAATAAATTGAAGCTTACAGAGCTTAAGCTTAATGAGGCAAAGGAATTGTGGATTATTACAGAAGAGCTCAACCAGTACATAAAAAGAGAGGAAGAGCTTCTTATTTGTAAAGAAGAAACAGCTTTAAAAAGGCAAATATATGAAGCCTCAATAAATGCTGATGGCCTTGCATACACTATAAAAAAATATAGAAGTGCCTGCGAAATATTTGAAGAAACGTGCCGAAGACTTGAGGATGCCGATAAAAGCTTTGATGCTGTGGAAAAGCAGCAAAGCGAGGCTCAAAGGCTTTATGAAGAGATCATAAAAAAGGCCCGGCTCGAAAAACCTGTGCTTATAGAGCGCAAAGCAAAGCTGAATCATGCAATGGAGGAGCTTAAGGGAATAGCTGAGACAGAAGAGCAGCTAAAGGGCTTAAGAGACAGGTACACCGTAATAAAAAGCAGTATATCCGTAAAGAGTAAGGCAATGGAAGCTGTGCGGCTGCAAATGGAGGCCATGGACAAAAAAGCAAATGAGTACAGAACTGAAATTGAAGAATTGAAAGTAGATATAGATCATAAGGCGCGTGTACAATCAGGAATAAGCCTTGAAAATGAGGTGAGGGCTGTTAAGCATAACGCGGAGGCCGCACGGCTGAAGTATCAGTCCTTGACAGCAAAGCTTCAGGAAAATCATGAAAAAAGCGGAGAGCTCACTGAGCAAAGACAGAAGCTGCAGGCCTTATTTGAAGAGCTGGAGAAAGAGAAAGCCGGGCATGAAGCCCGAAAGCCATATGACAGGGACTCTGTAATGAAGGAAATAAGCGTTTACCATGAAATTAAAAATATATACGAAAGGCTTAAAAGCAGTCATGAATATATAAATGGGGTTAAAGTCAAGCTTGAGAAAATAAACGCAGATATTGCCGCAAAGAAAAAAGACTGCGCCAAGGCTCTAAAGGAGAAGGAGGAAAAGGAGAGGGAGCTGGACGAGCTTAACAGGGAGCTGGAGCACTTCAAAAGACTCTATGAAATGAATACGGCGCATATGCTGGCAAAAGGGCTGAATGATAATGAACCATGCCCTGTATGCGGATCACTTGTTCACCCTCAGCCCGCAATTAACGGGAGTGATGAGGGAATCAGGGAAGCGGAGTCAAGGCTTAAGGAAATGCAGGAGAAGCAGCTTGGTGCAGACAGGCGGCACAGGGAGGCAGAGGGCAGGTGCATCAGGCTTTCCGAGGCACTTAGCAGCATGGAGGCACAGGCTGCTGAGATAGCAATTGAGCTGCGTGGCAAGGAAAGTGAATTCTTAAGCGTTGCAAAATCCTTGCCCCCTGAGCTTGAGAATTTGAATCCTTATCAAATAAGAGAGAGGCTGGAGGAAATAAACGAAATCAGTAAGGATAAACTTGAAAAAATTGGGAAATGGGAAGAACGGTTGGAGATATTAAAAGGTGAGGGCATAAAAATAAGTGAGATGTTGTCAGAGAAGAAAGCTGAGGAAAAGGCTAAGAAGGCTGAATTAAGCATATATCAGGAGGATGAGCAGCAGGCAAAAAAAACATTTGAGGAATGGGCGCAAGCTTATAATGACAGGCTGAAGGAGCTTGAGAATTTTATAAAGGAGTGCAAAATTTCAGGTATAGCATCTGAGCTTAAGCGCATTGAAGAGAACGAGCGCAGATCCGAAAGGCTTCAAAAAATGGAGCGGGGCATACAGCAAGATAAAAAAGAGCTGGCACAGCAGATGGAGGACATGGACAGAGAAGAAAGAGAGCTTGTTAAGGATCTTGAAGAAACAAGAATTCAGGGCGATGCGTTAAAGCACCAGAGGGATGAAAGAGAGTCAAAAATAAGACTGATTACGGGAGACAGGAATATAAATGAGCTGATCCGTGAAGCAGAGGAAAGCATAAAGGACATAGAGAATAAGGAAAGCAGCATATTCAAAAGCCTTAAAGATATTGAACAGAAATTCAATGATATAAAGACCCATAAAAACATGCTGTCTAACCAGAAGGAAATTTACTCGCAGGCAGTGACAGAAGAGGCTGCAAGGCTTGAAAATATGCTTGAGCAAAAGGGTTTTGCAAGTTCCGGGGAGGCTGAAAAGGCTTTGCTTCCAAAGGAAAAACAGCAAGCATTGAGAGCGGAGCTGGATGATTACGAAAAGACAGAAAGAAATGTACGGGCACAAAAAGCGATATTGACGGAGAAGCTTAAGGGAAGAAGCATAAGCCGTGAGGAGTGGGAAGAGATTAATTCACTTTACGGTTTGTGCATTGAGGAAAAGGAAAAAAGCATTTCTTTATATGAAAGGGCGAAAAATATATACAATGTAGTAAAAGAAAACTTTACAAAATGGGTAACTCTGGATAAAGAGCTTAAGGAATTCAATAAGAGATATGAGCTGCTGGAGCATATTCAAAAGCTGCTTAAAGGCAACAGCTTTATAGATTTTATAGCAGAAGAGAGACTAAAGTATATAGCAGCGGAAGCGACGGAGACGCTTGGGCTTCTGACAAGATACAGGTATGCCATAGAGCTTGACAGCGAAAGCGGCTTTGTAATAAGGGATAATTTTAATGGAGGGTTTTACAGGCCCGTATCCTCATTGTCGGGGGGAGAGATATTCCTTACTGCCCTTTCACTTGCACTTGCACTGTCAAAGCAGGTACAGCTTAAAGGGAAAAGCCCTCTGGAATTCTTCTTTCTTGACGAGGGCTTTGGCACGCTTGACGGGAGCTTACTGGACACAGTGATAGATTCCCTTGAGAGGCTAAGCAATAAAGACAGGGTAATCGGACTTATAAGCCATGTACCCGAGCTAAAAAACAGGATAACAAGGAGATTGATTATAGAGCCGCCCAATATGGAGGGAAACGGAAGTAAGGTTAAGATAGAAAAAGCATAGTATATATGATATAAACTGTTTTTGAAACTTAGTTAATAACTAGCGTATACAAGAGCTAAAGCGAGGAAATAACATATAAATTGACATATTGTCCGATAAACGAGGTATTATTGTGTTGTCTTGTCCGGGAAATGATGTTATATTGTTTAAGCGCCGTTAACACGGCAGGCAAGAAGCAAGCGGGGAGTACGAAAATATTTCCCGAGTAATTTCTTTAAGATAAGAGATTGCTAATGGACTTTGAAAATTAAACAGTGTAAAAGCAAGATAATCATGGAACTCGTTAAAATAATTTGAGTACCTAAGTTCGCTTAATAAACGAACTTAGCAAGCTAGTGATAGTTTGATACTTTTTAAAAAAAGTAATTTGAGCCAAAAGGCTTTCAAATAAAAGTTTTCTTTTAAATTGAGAGTTTGATCCTGGCTCAGGACGAACGCTGGCGGCGTGCCTAACACATGCAAGTCGAACGGAGATATGCCGGAAGATTTATCGGAAGGTGTATTTTAGTGGCGGACGGGTGAGTAACGCGTGGGTAACCTGCCTTATACAGGGGGATAACACAGGGAAACTTGTGCTAATACCGCATAATATTATTTTGTCACATGGCAGAGTAATCAAAGGAGTCAAATCCGGTATAAGATGGACCCGCGTCCGATTAGCTAGTTGGAGGTGTAATGGACCACCAAGGCGACGATCGGTAGCCGGACTGAGAGGTCGAACGGCCACATTGGGACTGAGACACGGCCCAGACTCCTACGGGAGGCAGCAGTG
>NZ_QPJT01000034.1 GCF_003337415.1 Anaerobacterium chartisolvens
AATTACTTTCTTAATGACTCACAAATAAAAATGATGCTAAACTACGCATTTTGAGGTTTAGCACCATTTTTCTCTTTTTACTCCTAAAGACAGGTTTTATAGCAAGGAGGTGTTTATGATTTTGTATGTACGTCTGTATTGCACATGGTTTAGAAATATGTGTGCTGTGTATGGGTGAACCCGTATACAGCACTTTTGTTTTCCTTAGGACACAGGATTTCGGGGGAGACGGGCTTAATGTTTCAGTCTGTTGTGATGCATATATTTTGTTTTCTAACTCCCTAATCCCCCGTTGCCTGTGGACTTAAGGGAGTATATAGACAAATCAGAGGTGTTCCGGCTTTCTTTATTTCTTTTTATGCGGGCTTGAATAATTAGACCCGATATCTACTACCCCTGTTTAACCATCCTGTCAATTGTCCAGAGCATATATAGCGGGATGCTTAACAGGTTGTCATCCCTTTTCAGGTTAAGCATTGAAGTCCTGACAGACACCTCCGGCGAGTATTTTTGTCTATATACACCCAGGCTGCGAGCCTTCACGTTTGTTGAAGCCTTAACCTCAATGGGTACAATCCTTTCATCAAATTGAGCTACAAAGTCAACTTCGGCGGTATTCCCTGACTTCCAATAAAATGGCATATCTCCTTGAACATTAACAAGCTCCGCTAAAACATAATTTTCCGTCAACGCACCTTTAAACTCCTCATAAAGCCTTGAGTCCTCAAATATTGAAGCCGCAGGAAGTCTTGACATTCTTCTCAGCAAGCCTGTGTCTGAAATATAAAGCTTAAAAAATCCTGTGCTTGAGTAAGCAGACAATGGTATCGCCGGCTTTTCGATCTTGCATACCTTATACACCATTCCCGCATCCACAAGCCACTGCATGGCATCCTCCAAATCCTTAGCCCTTGCACCGGACTTTACATGACCATATACAAATTTTCCGTTCTCCTTGGCTAGCTGTCCGGGAATGCTTTTCCATATTAAAGACATCTTAGGAAAGTCTGCTGCCGGGGCATGCTTGGCAAAATCCACCTCGTATGAGTCCAAAATAACATCCTGTATTCTTTCAACCTCAGAAACGTCTTTAGTTTCAATCCACTTAGCAACAGCCTCCGGCATTCCCCCGGTTATATAATAGGTCTTAAGAAGAGCTGACAGCTTATCTGCAAACATTTGCGGAACAGTCTCATAAGAGCTTAAGCTTTCAATATAATCAAGCAGCATTTGTTCTTCATTGGCGAGTGCAAACTCATAAAAGCACATAGGCCGAAGAGTCAGAAAATCAACCTTTCCCACGGGAAAAGACAGCGGTTTTGACAGTGCAATCCCTAAAAGAGAACCGGCACATACAATATGATATTCGGGAGCCATTTCATAAAAATATTTCAAGGAGGTCAATGCCTTGTTGCAAAACTGAATCTCATCAAAAATTATAAGGGTTTTCATGGGCTTAATAGCTTTTTTACCTAATATACCCAGCTCCGTAATAATGCGCCTAGGATCCAGATCCTGCTCAAAACGCTCAGCTAAAGACGGATTTCCCTCAAAATTAAAATACGACACTTCATCATAATTTTCTCTGCCAAATTCGTTTAGAATATAAGTTTTGCCGCATTGCCGCACTCCCTTTAGAATTAAAGGCTTTCTATCCTTTCGCTTCTTCCACTTTATTAGTTCATTTAATATTAAACGTCTCAATACTATCACTTCCGTCCTATTATAAATATTAAAAATGCAATTGGAATTGCATTTTTAATATTTATAATAGCCTAATGTATTTTGTTTGTCAATTATAATAAAAAAGCTTAATAGCACTTTGCTACATTGGCGGTAGAAAGTGATTTATAGAATAAGTTTTCACGTATAGCCTTAGCCAACTACCTCTTCAATATCTTGCGCCCCGGCACATTGAATACATAGTCGCTGTTTGCAAGCGTAACCCTGTCGCTGTCCTTAAGCTCATACTCAATATTGCAGGTCATTCTGACACCGTTTATAAAGGTGCCGTTTCTGGAATTCAAATCCTTTATATAAAACAGCGATCCCCGTTTTACTATCTGGGCATGTATCTTGCCTATTGTATTATTAACGCACACATGATCCACCTGCCCCTTAAGCCTCCCTATTATAAAGCTGTTCTTTGTCACTCTGATCCTTTCCTCTCCTTCCTCCCCACAACCCAGCAAATACGGCTCGCCGTTCCTCTCCCCCCTCAAAAACACGGTATTGCTCTGCCACAGCAGGTTTTCTCTTGCAGGCGGTGCAGCATTTTCAGCCATTTCAACCTCAATATCCTCCGCTTCTGCCCGCAGATTTTCTATGGCAGAAGGAGTCACAGCTTCCTCCTCCCCGCCATGCCCGGAAGCATCTTTTTTACCTAGAATCCTTCTTATTATGAGGAAATCAGCCGCTCCGGCAATCATAATAAGTCCTGCGTATGTCGCCGCCGTATGCCCGTCATTTAAAGCATTAAGAATACCTGACGCAAATATTACCGCCAAAACAGCTATAATCGCCGTCTGTGACAGCACCAGAGCCGTTCCTGCCCTTTGGGCGCTTTCCCTTGGTTCCGTGCGTACCCCTTCCTTGTTCTTTGGCTTTGCCTCAAGGTCTGAAAAAGGTACAGGAGGGATCTGGAATAACCCGCCAGAACCCTTTTGCTTTTTTCCCTTTTCCTTGCCAGCCCAAAAGGACTGACGCTCACTATCGCCTTGTACGCTCTCAGGCTCCCTCACCTTTTCTGCCTGCCTCTTTTCTCCCTGCGCGGCTTCGCCGTGCGCTGCGCCGCTTCTCAGTTCCGTTAAAAGCGCGGCAAACATTTTAATGCTGAAGCTTTCCTGCTTTATGCACCCTAAAATCCTTTGTATATAATTATCGCCGGCAGCTTCCTCTATATCCGCCAGCATCGTAATAATCCTGATTATAAGCTCCTTAAAGCTTTTGGATATGTCAACGTCAATATTTACCGGCAGATAAGCCATAAATATCTGTCGGGTGTCTGTATTTATATAAATATAGTCCTCATGCATAAGAAATCCGTTTTGCTGCAAAAGGTATTCCTTTGATCCCAAAACTGCCTTGGCTATGCCTTCAAGAATTGCTATAAGTTCATTCCTGCCAAGCCTTGTCCTCTCTAAGAACATGGAAAGAGTTATTTTAGAGGTTATATCATAATACAGCGCGCAAGAGTTATCCTTGCTCCTCATATGCACGGGAAGCATACTGCTTGACGGGCTGTATGATATCATTTCAAGCTGATAGCCTTTCACAGCCTCATTTCCTAAAATCCTCGCCACCATATAGCTGGATGAGCCTCCGCTCTCAAAGCCAAACTTAAATCTCCCCTCGATCAAATTCATCATATCCTTTCACAGCCTCCCCCTATTTATAGAAATTCCATTTTCCCTTATTGCTGCAAACTCCGCACCTTCCATACCCCTTTTCCAATGCCTCTTTAATATAAACGGGGATTTTGCTTGAGGAAAGGCACGGGCAATCACTCTTATGATATTTGCTTCCCGTCTTGGTAATGTATACAATATCCTCCTTAAGGCTGCCATAGCTTTCCTCTACAGAACTGTCGGCTTCTCCTCCATATACTCCGTTTCTTCCATTCATCCATGCTCTTTCCACACTCGTATATCTAAGAAGCACCTGCCTTTTAAAAAAAGGGACGGGAATATTTACGGCATACTCTACGGAAATTACAACATCATCCTTCTCAGGAGTATAGCCTATTTGCTCACATGCCTTAAGATATTCCGCATTCGACAGCCTCAACATGCGTTCCGCATTGCTTTGTGGTATTTGTATGAAAGAGCATCTCACTTTTTCGGGATCTACGGACTTTTGATCGATAAAGTTGTTTAGAAAATAAATTACCACTACGTTTTTCAGCTTGTGCTTTGTATGGTAGTAGCCCTCTCCCAGCCTTTTCACAGCGTAATCCTTTAAAGCCGCCTCAAATACCTCCAAAATTTCCGTCATTCCGTCATGAGTGCTGTCCTCGGCATTTCCCGAAAGCAATGAGGCAGCTAAAGAAGCCCCCGCATCACTCAAAGTTTTATCCTTAAGTGCGCTTATCTCATCCTCAAAGGACGGAAGGGTATACCCTTCGGCGGCGTCCAAAAACAGCTCATCCTCCAGACAGTTCAGCATACCTATAGGATAAGCGGAAGCCGCAAGCTGCTTTGTTGTCTCATTTACAGCATGGCCTAGAGCAATGCTCACATATCCTATCCTTATAAAAAATATAAAAAGCAAAAGGAAAAACAGCAGCACAGGAAACGATATACACGCCTCTACAGTAATCGAGCCTCTTGAATTATTTTTAATGCCCTTCTTCAATCTATCAATACGCAGCATAAAAATCCTTCTCTATGACATATTTACCTCCCTCAAAGCCCTTAATTCCCAGCTTGTCCGTCTGAAGCAAGGGCAAAAACCACAGATTGATTTTAACAACCGCTCTGCAATGTATGGAGGTGCTGTAATCCGACAGCTCGAAATCGGGATTTTGCAAAACATAGTCGGTACCCGGTCTTTTGCAGTTTACCTGCATAAGCTGCCTCACCCTGTTTAGCTGCCCGTCCCTGTCCATCGCCGCCTGCAAAAGTAAAAACACCCTGAGATGGTCTGCATAATCCAGCGTTATAAATGAATTTTTAAGAGATGGGCAGATGTCTATGGAGCCTCCTTTATATAATTCATAACAGTCGGTTCCCGCTCTTACCATTCCCCTTGCTATGGCATACACAAGGCGAAATATGGGATGGGGAATCTTGCTTGTGGCAAAATAATCCACTGAGTTTATAGCAAATCTTAAAAACCCTATTGCCGCAACAGTATTTGAAATATTGAGATTTTCCCGTCTGTCCCCCCACAGAATATACTCCACCTCTCCCTTTTCAAAAAAGTGGTCCCTTCTTACGCTCGAGCTATGATAAGTAAATCTGTCCATTATGTACTCTGTAACATATATGTTCTCGGTGCCGGCCTCCATAGCATTTTTTACATTGTCCAAAAATGCCAGAATGTTTTCACTGTCCTTTTCCGCAAGCTCTGCCGAATCCTCAGAGTATTGTATTACTCCCTTCCTCAAATCTCCCATTTCAATGTCTCGTATCCCCATGATCTTTCTAACCTCGTCAAAATCTATAAGCCATGCTTCATTTATGGATTTCAGACCTAAAAATTCCCCCAAGACCTTCTCCAGATCATTAAGCTTGGTAATGCTGTCCTCATCCGCCGAAGGAGGCTCCTCCTCCCATGCCTCAAAGTCTTGCTCAGAGGCCGGGGAATCTTCTGTCTCGTCCCCCTCACTCTCAATGCTTTTCTCCCACTCCTTAAACTCTTTCCTCACACTCTCTTCACTTCGTGCAGAATCCTTTTTGTCAAATATTCCTGACATATTGAACTTCTTAATAACAGTTTCGGTAACTGCAATGGGTGTCCTGTACTTCATGTATTTTAAAATTTCTTCTCTCAGAGCATTATCATCACTGTCTGCAAGATTATTCCTTGCGTGAACGTCCGTTTTATTCTCCTCAATAGCATAGTCTATAAATTTAAAATTTTTGTGATTTTCCTTTAAATTCACAGAGAGGTATTTAATAAGCTCTTGTTTAGCGGCATCTGCACCTTGATAGGCATTTAAAGCAAATATCCCGTAATCTCCCGCCAATTCAGGGCTGTATCCCGCAAGCACCGACCTTGACGCACTGTTTAAGCTGCTGTGCACCCGCCTTTCGGCAACAGCTATTCTGCACACATCAACCATTACACCGCTGAATATTAAAAGTGCCATCAGTATAATACATTGGAAAACTGTAATTGCGCCCCGGTTGCTTCCAAACACCCCCATTTCATACCCTCCCCCAAGCTATTTAAACCTCTCCTTAAGCTGCTCCAGCTTTGCGGAAATGCCTGATGCCTTAAAACCCTTGGAGGAGTATTCGGCAAGCAAATCAATATTCCTTATATACTCGGCAGGCTCCGATACATCTGCCGTGCCCACTGCAACCAGGGTAAGGGTGCTTTTCCCGTCAAATATCGCCTTTATCCCTCCAAGGGGAATGCTTATCTCCTGCTGAAGGGTCACCTTTATCTCTCTCTGTATTAAAATATTTTTAAATTCAACTTTCATATATGTAGATAAAGGTTTTAACAGGCCTTTTTTCATATCCCGCACCACACAATTCCTTATTTTCAAAACCTTAATATCCCCTTCAGCCGCCGGGCTATTGCCGTTTATAGTTCCGGCATCCAGAAATTCCTCGTACTCCCCGCCTCTGAAAAGCATCCCGTCGGTAAGCTGGCTGTATAAGCTCTTCAGCCCGGTTCTTCTGGTTGTGTCCAGAAAGCCATCCTCCATTGACCGCGCTTCGTCCAGCCATACCTCCACGCCCTGCTGTGCCGCCTTAGACGCTATGGAAGCAAGCAGCACCCTTTGATTCATTATCAAAAAAGAGTAAATAACCGCCGCAAGCACTATAACTATGCACCATACCACCAATATAGCCTCTATCGTGGTGCTTCCCCTGTCCGGGGAAAATCTCCTTAATGCCTTCATAGCCGCCCTTCCTCAATCGGTACTGATTGTCCCCAGATCCACATTGCCGGCATCCTTAATCTTGTCATCACTAAAAATTTTGGTCAGCATTCCCTTTACAAAATCTATAATAGTGCTCCTAAATATCAGTGCTATTCCAACAAGAACAGCTATGATTATCACTATTTCCACCGTGCCCAGACCATCCTCCTCCTTGATAAACCTTTTAAACATCGTAAGCATTTCTCTCACCCCCTTTAACTGCTGTATTACTGTATTTTTCAAGTCAGGCTCCGCGCTAAATTCCCTGCATCGCCAGCATTGCGGGCATCGCCACAATAATTAAAATGGCTAAAAACATTATCATCATAGGAAATAAAAGCTTAGTAGACGCTTCCTCCCCCAATCTTCTGGCAGTACTTTTCCTCATATCCCAGCACTCTCCCGCCTGAAGCCTGAGTATGGGAATGAGCTCTGAATTTCCCTTTTTGAGATTCTGAATAATAATGGATATAAACTTAGTTACCTGAGGTATTCTGCACCTCTTTGCGAAATTCTCATATGCCTGAATTTCAGGCTTTCCTCCCGCTATCTCGGCAAGCGTTTCTTTAAGCTCCTGATATAAAGGCCCGTCTCTTTTGCTGTCTTCCGAAATGCGCCTCCATGCCCCTGAAACCGTCATCCCCGCATTGATAAGAAGAGTAAGCTTGTTTATAAAATCAGGGAAATCAAGCTGTATATCTATCCGCCTTTTTTTGACTCTTTTATAGAGCTCCCTATCGGTAAGATAGAATACCGCCCCCAGCATCACGGCGCCAAACACGGCAAGGCCTTTGTCCGGCCCCGTTGCCGCTCCAAAAAGCATCGTAATCACAGTGACGGCAATAAGAGCCGATATTTTGTTTGCCCAGTGAATTCTAAGATAATATTGTGAATACCTCGCTCCGTAAAGCTCCGTGAGCTTGTCGAGAAGCCCGCGGTCATACCGTGTTGAATATTTATACCGTATAAGCTCCATGACATACAGGCCTATGGGCATCAGCTCCTTCAGCGCGTATATCCTTCGATCCACAGGTCTAATAAGCTCCTTATACCTGTCCCGGGATATAATAAGCAGTACCGTCATACCTCCGGCAGCAACAAAAAAAGCAAATATCATTACTTACACCTCACATCGTTAAACCCTTATATCTATTATTTTTTTAGAAATATAGAATGCCAGAGCCAGAAGAAGCAACGCCGCCGTCATTGCCGCCCTGCCTGCGGGATGGCTGAATACAGGCGCTATGTAGTCCTCTGCGCTTACAGTAAGTATAAGCACCATCCCGACTGGCATGGCATTTAGTATCCTCTGCTCAAGCCTTCTCTGTGCAAGCAGTGTATCTATCTCCTGCTTTATCTCAATTTTATCGCTGATAATGTTGGAGGTGTTTTTAATTACCTCAATTATATTTCCCCCCGTTCTCTTGCAGGTATGGAACACATCCACAAAATTTTCCACATCCTCAAGATGAGACCTCTGTGCAAAGTCAAAAAGTATGCCTTCAATTGTCTCATTCATTTCCAGCCTTCTTAATATGCATTCAATCTCTTTAATTATATCTGTGCCGTCATCAGGATATATTACACTCATATCCCTTCGCACATCTGTAAAAGCCATTTCAACAGATTTTCCCGCAGCAAGCGAGGAGGAGAGAGAATAAAGCATGTCCTTAAACTGTATGTTCAGCTCACTTTTCCTTTTAATAATAATGTCCGTGGTCTTCATCCGGGGGTAAAAAAGAGCGAGAGGGCACAACAGAACACACGCTATAAGGCTTCGGTAAAAAATATATGCTACGACAAATATCCCTGCTCCGCATATAAGAGTATAAAGGACTTTTTCCTTAAACTGCATTTTATAGCTGTTATAGTCGGTAAGCTTGCCTTCTTCTCTGTCCATCAAACCACCCCCTGGGGATATTCTGTCCCCATTCCTGCCATGGTTAGCTTATTAAGCCTTGTCATTTTATTTCCTGTCCTTTTTAACGCCCCCATTATATCGTTTCCCGGAGCTTGCCCCTCCTCCTTAAATATAAACAGAGGGTTTAAGACAACTTTTCCTTCCTCGCAGTCCCCTACCTCGCTTATTTCCACTACACGCCTTGTCCTGTCCCTCAGCCTCGAAAGGTGTATCACAATATCAATAGCGGAGGATATCTGCTGCCTTATAGACTCTGCCGGCATCATAGCGCCGCTCATCACCATGGTTTCCAGCCTTTTTAGCATGTCCCTCGTGGAATTGGCATGTCCTGTTGAAAGAGAGCCGTCATGCCCTGTATTCATAGCTGTCAGCATATCAATAGCTTCCGCTCCGCGCACCTCCCCGACGATTATCCTTTCCGGCCTCATTCGAAGCGCCGTCCTTATCAAATCCCTTATGCTTATCTCGCCCTTTCCCTCGGTATTGGCGTTTCTCGTCTCCAGTCTTACAATATTATCTATTCCGGTAATCTGAAGCTCAGCGGAATCCTCAATGGTTATTATCCTCTCATCTGAGGAAATAAAGGAGGAAAGCGCGTTTAAAAAGGTGGTCTTTCCCGAGCCCGTCCCCCCCGATATAAATATATTGTACTTGGCCGCCACCATTTTTTTGAGAAATTCCGCGGCATCATACGTAATGGAGCCGTATTCAATCAACTGCTTCATGCTTATTGGCTTGTCAGGAAACTTCCTTATTGTTATAACCGGCCCGTCCAGAGATATGGGAGGGAGAACCACATTTACCCTCGAGCCGTCCTTCAAGCGCGCGTCTACAATGGGGGAGGCCTGATTTACCATTCTGTTTACCTTTGAAACAATGGACTGTATAACATCCTCAAGCCTGCCCATGTCTTCAAAGCGTGCCTCAAGCTTTATAAGCCTGCCCTCCTTTTCAATGAAAATTCCTCTGGTGCCATTGACCATAATTTCTGTAATGGAGCTGTCATCAAGGATGGGCTGAAGTATGTCAAGCCTCCTCATGGAGTTGAACACCGCACTTATTATGTCGTGCTTCTCAGAGGCGGTCAAATGCCTTCGCCGTGCTCTTTCAAACACCTCGCTCTCAATAGCCTCCTTGATTTCATCATCCTTTATGTCCTTTTTTAAATCAAGGCCCTCGCTCACCGCGCTTCTGATGTCGTTTATCAAAAGGCTTCTTTCAGAGGCATCCATATCGCATCCCCCCATCTATTGCCGGAAGCACCGCTCCGCAAGGCTGCGAACAGTCCTCATATACTGGGTATCCATCCCCGGTGTAAGCATCACCGCACGCATTACGTTGTGCCCTGTAATGAGCGGGACGGTTACGGCAGGCATGTCATTTCCCTGTATTGCATTTCCCTGCGCTATAAGAGCATTATATTTATTTACTGCAAGCAATGACTTTTTTGCAATTTCACTTCCGCTGCCATCCCACAGCAGATCCAGCTGCGAGTTGAAGGTGCGGAATTTTGCAATGGACATATTATCATGGGAGGTCACAAAAACCAGCTTGTCGCACAGCTTCATAAGCTCCCGGCAGCTGGGATTCAGCCCGTGAGGCATATCTATCACAACAGCGTCATATTTTCCCGTTCTTTTAAGCTGACTCACAAGCTCTCTGAGCTCTTCCGCGCTTATCTCATCAAATTCCATGCTGCTGTCGGGAGGCAGAAAATAGTGTACTCCATATCTTACATCAATACATCTGGCGCCTTCAATTTTCAGTGCCATGTTTTTATTTTTTTCCCTGAGGTAGTAAAATATATTTGACAAATTCTGAGGATTTTCCGAATTAAAATATGACGGTATAGAGCTTATCTCCTCAAGATTCAAATAAAATACCGACAATCCCGTTTGAACTCCGCAAATGCTTAAGCTTATGGAAACGCTGGTATTACCCGCACCTCCCGAAGGTGAGTATACCGCAATAACCCTTGCTTGCTTTCCGCCGTCCGGCATAAAAAACTTTTCGCTGGTATTCTCAAAATGAATATTTGCGATCTGCGCCGCCAACTTGCCCCCATTCTGATACTTGCACACCCCGGGGAGTTCCCCCTCCTCACAGGGAGGATTTCCTGGATGAAGCAAAATCACCGTGTCCACCTTATGTGAGTACTCAATACCTTTATGCAACTGTGGGGTTATTAGAAGAATCTGTATTCTCTTAGCAGTTTCCGATATAAACTTCTCCAATGGCTCCCGCCCTGTAAAGCAGCTTATCTCAAACCTCTGTGAGTGCTCCTCCATAAGATATACGGAAAGAGCCTCAATATACGACTCGTCAGTGTCAGCAATAACAAGGCTTATGCACCCCATTAACATCCCCCCGCGATTTAAAATGTAAACAAATATAAACTTTTCTAGTTCTGTATATTATCTCCTTGTAATTATATCTATTTATGCACTATTTGTCAATTTTTATATTTTTATTTAATTTGTTGTAAAGTATTGTATTTTTGCAAGGGGGTTAGGGGGACGCTCCCGCCCTTAGAACATTTGTTCTTGACAAATTATGCCTGATATTATATAATAGCCCCAAGAGGTGGGTATAATGCCAAGAGCAGCAAGGAAAAAATCTGAAGAATGCATGTATCATATCATGTCCAGAAGCATAAGCGAAATAGACCTTTTCCAGTGCGACGAGGATAAGGACTATTATCTTGCTCTGCTTAAGCGGTATAAAGACAAATACTGCTGTAAAATATACGCTTATACCCTTATGGATAATCATGTACATATTTATATAAACCCTTGCGGATATGACATATCGTTATTCATGCGCTGCCTTAACAATGCTTATGTAGCTTACTTCAACAGAAAATACAACCGCCACGGGCACCTGTATCAGGGCAGGTTCGCGAGCTCGATAGTAGACAGCGATACATACAGCCTGACACTGTCGGCATATATACACAACAACGCTAAGGATTTGCCCGAATACGCCGGAAGAGAGGCGCTCTACAGGTATTCATCCTATGGAATATATACGGGCCTGAGGAAGGATCTTGAGGAAATAGTGGACGTAAACTTTATACTCGCTCACTTTGGCGTGGACAAAAAAGCAGCCCGGGAAAAGTACAGGGCTTTTACAGAGTCAATGAGAGATACCGGCATAATGAAGGAAGTGGATGACAGTATTATAAGGGCATACACTGAAAATGTATACAACAGTGAAAAACACTATATTGTAAGGAATAGAGTTCCTGAGGAGATAATGCTAAAGGTGGGCCAATTTCTTGGAGAGAGACTGGAAGAAGGCCTAAGAAGGAAGCACAGCCGGGAAACCAGCAGTAATAGAGCTTTTGTGACTTATATAATGAGGGTGTTGTGCGGGTATACATATAAAAGCATATGCAGGTATATAGGCAATATGTCGGTGGGCGGCGTATCAAGGCTGTCAAATGAGGGATTTAAACTGCTTAAAGAGAACATGCAGTATAACAATGCCTTCAATTCATTAATTCAAATGGGATAGCCTTTAAGGTAAAGCTTTGAAGACGATTTAAATTTCTAAATAGGCCATGCATAGTACGCAACGGTCTATTTTTGTTGTGCCCAAAACAATATTAAAACGCCTAAGGCGTTTAATAAAAGGAGCATCGCCAAGTTGCAAAACAGAAACGCCCGCCATTTCCTATTTTCCTCTATTCATTCGGTACCCAAGAAAAATCTACGGTACCGAAAAATATGGTTTTAGCTTTTTTATTTGAACTAAAAATGTGTTTTATTAAGAAGCGTCCCCCTACCACATTCCTTGGCCCATTATGAGAATGCTTCCCAGTTCCTCGATTCGGTCGTACACCTCCAGCCTTTTGTTTGAGTCCTCTCCCAAAAAAGCTTTTAGGCCTGCCAGATCATGTATCCCAAGTGCTCCCCCATCCTCCTCAATCAGCCTGTTTATTTCTTGAAGTATATCCTTACGGCTCATATAATAAGCTCCTCCTGTAATTTATATAGTATTATTATTATCTGCCCATAAGCAAATTTAATTCATATATCTAAAAATAAAAAAGCCCTGCGGCCTCATTTAAAAAGGCGGCAGAGCTAGTATATTAATCTCCGGCTGCTTATACTCCCATTATGTTAAACCCGCAGTCGACATGCATTATCTCCCCGGTTACACCCTTTGACATATTGCTAAGGAAAAATACCGCCGGGCCCCCTAAATCTTCATGGTCTATCCTTCTTCTCAAAGGTGCCTTCTGATCGGCCGAATCCAGTATGCTGTTGAAATCCTTAACTCCTTTTGCGGAAAGAGTTTTTATAGGCCCCGCAGATATGGCATTGACCCTTATTCCTGCAGGCCCCACATCGGAAGCAAGATACCTTACACCCGCCTCTAAAGTCGCCTTGGCCACACCCATTATATTGTAGCCCGGGAATACCTTTTCTGCCCCCATATATGTCAATGTAACAATGCTCCCGCCCTCAGTCATTATGTCCTTGGCCCTCTGGCTTACCGCAGTCAGAGAATACGCGCTGATGTCCATAGCCAGTGCAAATCCGTCCCTTGAGGTGTTTACAAACCCGTTCTGTATATCCTCGCCCTTTGCGTAAGCAATAGCGTGTACTATTCCGTGAATAACTCCATACTTAGCTTTCAGATCCTCGAACAATTTGTCAATCTCCTCATCAGAGGTTATATCGCACTTATAAATTCCCGCCTCCCCAAGCGAAGAAACCAGGCTTTCCACTCCCTCCTTCTCGCGCTCTCCGAGATATGTATATATAAGATTGGCACCCTCCTCATGAGCAGCCTTGGCTATCCCCCATGCGATACTCCATTTGTTCCTTACACCCATTATAAGTATGTTCTTGTTTTTTAACAGTGTGCCCATATAGCTTCCATCCTTTCTTCCTCTTAAAATAAAATATTTCTCCCTTTTAATTATTTCCCCTAATGCCCTTCTCCTTCTATAAATACCTCAATGGACCCCTTAAGAAGATCCCTTTCCAGAGAAAAAAAGAGAAATTTGCCTTCCCTTCTGAATTTAACCAGCCCGCTTCTGGCAAGAACCTTTGCATGGTGCGAAAAGGTGGATTTGCTCAGGCCAAAGCCCGAAATCAGCTCCGCACAGGGCTTATCCCCTTTTAAAAGCTCTCTTATAATGCTAAGTCTTGTCTTATCCGACAAAGCACTGAATATACTCAATGCCCTGTCACTGCTCTTTGTCTCATCCATCCGCTTTATCCTTACAGTTCGATTTCCTTCAAACTATTAATAGTCTATCATATAAAATTAAATTGTCAAGAAGTTATATTACCTGGTCATAAATTGTTTTGTTAATATTTTATTAATACTTACGTTAGACTAAATCAACAAGTATAATATAAGATAGTATTATACTAAGTACTTATGTATATTCTTAGGAAAGGAGAATATTAAAATGAAAAAAAACAAAAAGCTTGTTATGGCCGTAAGCTTTTGTGTGGGATTTGCACTTCTGGGTACAACCGCCTTTGCCGATATAGCGTCAAGAACAGGCTATGACGAATTGAAGGATGCAGCAAAGACAACCGCCGCAGCTCTTGAGGAGAAGGTGCAAAGCTTCACCTTTGAGGCATCCTTTATTTTAAAGGACAACAATCAAGTGCTTTCCTCACAAAGCAGTGTATCAAAAACAGACAACGCAAACCAACGATCAGCACATACTTCGGTATCCCATGAGTTTGACGGTTCTAAGACAGAATCACGTTCATACAGGGATCAAAACTCCCGCATATATTATAACAGCGTAGACGATACCTATTATGTAACGGAATTTACATCCCCTATCAAAAACAGCTCTGTTTTTAACAATCCCTTTGATGAGGAAAGAGCAAAGGATGTGGAAAAGATTATAGACGCGCTTGTAGGGGGGCTTAAGGATTACGTAGTAGTTGACGAAAAGCCCGACGGAAGCCGTGAGCTTTCCGGCTCGTTGAGCGAGGCTCAGATTCCTGCTCTGGTAAACGCTGTTTCTTCCTTCGGGATTAAGCAGATGGTTTCGGAAAGGGTAAGAAGCAATGATTCCATGCCCCTTCCTCAAATAGCGGAGGATATTTTCGTTAAAAGCATAAAAGGAAACGCATTAGTTAATAAGGAGGGAATAGTAGAAAGCGTTCTTGCCTCAGGAATATTGTCAGGCAAGGATAAGGACGGGGTTTCCCACGACCTTACAATGGAAATACTGCTTAAGCTCACCGATATTAACACAACCCTTGTTGAAAAGCCTGATCTGTCCGGTAAGAATGTACAAACACACAAGCAGGCTTCAGAAGATGAGAACAGAATATCGGCAAAGCATATAGGCAAATATAAAAGCGACATTGTAATCGAAAAGGATGGAGTGCCAGTCAAAATTGGAGAAAGAATTATAGATGTTCAAAACGTAGCTGAAAAAACATTGTCCGCAAAATATCATGAGGTCTACAAAGAGGAATATGCCGATGAGTATGGCACTAATATTACCGAATTCAACATTAACGGAGAAATTCAGAATTCTTACAATGTAACCTTTGAATACAAGGATTCCTTCATGGAGCTTTCGGAGATATACTTTGACCCCAGCGGTATAAGGCTTCATCTGGGAGGCAGCTTC
This sequence comes from Anaerobacterium chartisolvens, assembly GCF_003337415.1. Classification (GTDB taxonomy): domain Bacteria; phylum Bacillota; class Clostridia; order Acetivibrionales; family DSM-27016; genus Anaerobacterium; species Anaerobacterium chartisolvens. The sequence continues at coordinate 15,142 of NZ_QPJT01000034.1, forward strand.
TCGGGTTCGTTTGACTCAATGTTTTCAAGAGTCTTTGATTAAGACAGCCCTCTCTGATGTTTTATAATATATTTACCCCTTCCCGGACTGAACCCTTGGGGAGGGGTAATAATAATATTGCAGGGTATAAATTAATTTTGGAGGAAGCAAATGGACAAGAACATGGAAAAGGTTCTGGAGGTAAGCGGGCTTACAAAAACGTATAAAAATAAAAGAGGTATTTACGATATAAACTTTGAAATTTACAGGGGAGAAATTTTCGGCTTTTTAGGCCCCAACGGCGCAGGGAAGACAACTGCAATGAAAATAATGACGGGGCTCATGAGGGCTGACAGCGGAGATGTTAAAATTTTTGGCCACAGCATCCATGACAGCTTTGAATCGGCCATGGAAAAGGTGGGCTGTATTATTGAAACAGTGGAGTCATACCCTTATATGACGGCATACGAAAATCTGAAGCAGGCTTCGAGATACTACAGGGATATTGATGATAAAAGAATAGACGAGGTGCTTGAAATTACAGGCCTTATAAAATATAAAGCCGAAAGAACCAAGAACTTTTCTCTGGGGATGAAGCAAAGGCTTGGAATAGCCTCCTCCATACTGTCCAGACCCGAGCTTGTCATACTGGATGAGCCCTTAAACGGACTGGATGTGGAGGGAATGGTTGAAATGAGAAGGCTTATAAAGCATTTATCGGATACACAGAATTCCACATTTTTAATATCAAGCCACCTTATTCATGATGTGGAGCTGACATGTAATAAAATAGGAATTATACTTGACGGAAAAATGCTAAGTATAGATTACACCGATAACATACTGGCAAACTATGCATCACTGGAAAACTACTTTATAAGCGAGGTGGAACGGAATGGAAGCATTTAAGGCGGCATTGACCAATGAAGTGGAAAAAATGTATAAAAAAAAGAAGGCAGCAGTAATAGTAATAATTTCTCTTGTGGTTATTGTTCTGGGCCAGCTTATGGTGACGGGAATAAGAAACGGGCTTGGCCTTAGAACAGCAGGAGGAACTGAATTTCCCATTCTGGTTCTCTCGGTATTTACCAACACTATACTTCCATTATTTACTGCTCTTGTTACAATAGATGTTTTTGCAGGCGAGTTTTCTCATAATAATATGAAAATTATACTTACCAGACCAATCAGCCGCTTGAAAATTTTCTCTGCAAAGCTGACCGCCGTAGGCTTTTTTGTTTTGGCAAACCTAATTGTGGTTATGCTTCTATCTACACTTACAGGCTTTTTATTTAACTCTGCTTCAATATCGGCAACAGCAATTGCGAGAATACTTATTTCTTATTTTGTTACAGTTATTCCTGTTATGACACTTGCCATTATTATTTCAGTTTTTGCAAATATTTTAAAAAGCGGATCGGCAGTATTTTTTATGTCAATCCTTCTGTATATAGTGCTCAAGGCCTTAGGCTATGTATTTCCACAGTATTCAAGCCTGTTTGTAACCTCGATGCTGGACTGGTACAACCTCTGGATTGCTGACAGTATCCCCGTATTAAAAGCCTTAAGACTGTTTCTCATAATGCTGGGATATTCCATAACAGCCTTTACGGCAGCATTTTATTTGTTTGATAAAAAGGACCTTTAAAGGGTGGGCCTATGCTTTTAAAAAAACGCTTAATTATTTCAAACGCCGCAATTTTTATAATCCCTGTTTTAGTGACAATCGCTTCTGCGCTTGTTCTTGTTTTCATTTCCTCAAGATTTTTAAATATAGATATAGGCCATAGGAATATGAAAAGCATGACACAGCAGCAGTATAACCTGTTTAAGGAGGACAGCAGCTTTATTCAGATGAACTGCGATATGCTTGGAGAAGGAGATTTTCAGGATTATATTTCCTCAAGATTCACCGCTTTAAATGCCGGCATTATAGCGCTAAAAAAGAATGAGGTAATATATTCGACAGAAGACTTCAGCAAAATAGATATAGAAAAGCTTCTGGCTAAAGGAGCAGATCAGCTTTTCAGCAGCTCAGTAACTTTAAACGGCAGCTCGTATATAATGAGGGTGGTTCCCCTTATTTTTAAGGATGGGGCAAACGGCAATGCAATACTGCTTGCGGCTGTGGATAAAGGGGATAAGCTGATGGAGTATATAATAATTTTTACAGCTGTTATTTTTATCGCCTCATTTTTATTGACAAACACCATGCTTTCGTTTGTGCTGTCAAAAAGCATATCAAGCCCCTTAAGAAGGCTTAAGAGGGCCGCAAGTGAAATAAGCCGCGGAAATCTTGCATATGAAATAATTGAGGAAGGTGATGAGGAGATAAGCGAGCTTTGCCGATCATTTGAGCAAATGAGGCTAAAGCTCAAGGATTCCGTCCATACTCAGATAAAATATGATGAAAACAGGAAAATGCTGATATCCAGCATCTCCCATGATCTCAAAACACCCATAACCTCAATAAAAGGATATATAGACGGAATACTTGACGGAGTTGCAAACACTCCTGAAAAAGTCAATAAATACTTAAAAACCATATATTCAAAAGCCTCCCAGATGGATATAATGATAGATGACCTGCTTTTATACTCAAAGCTTGACTTAAGCCAGATGCCTTTTAATTTTGAAAAAACAGACCTCGTAAAATATTTTACCGATTGCGTTATAGAGTGCAGGCCTGAATTGGAAAAGGCAGGTATAGAGCTTAGCTTTTCCAACATGCTTCCAACAGCGGCAGAGGTTCTTATAGACAGGGAGAAGCTAAGGAGAGTAGTGACTAATATAATTGATAACGCACAAAAGTATATGGATAAGCCCAACGGAAAAATTTCCATAATGCTGAGGAGCACAAAATCCAGTACAGTTATTGAAATAAGCGACAACGGTCCAGGTATATCAAAAGACCATCTATCGCACATATTCGACAGGTTCTACCGCGCGGACCTTTCAAGAAGCAGGGTAAACGGAAGCGGCCTGGGCCTTGCTATAGCAAAACAAATAATAGAAGGGCATGGCGGAAGAATATGGGCTAAAAGCCGGGAAAATGAGGGTACAAGCATAATAATTTCACTAAAAAGGCAAATTGGGGAGGCAGGGGACTTAAGCTTATGAAAAAAATACTTATAATTGAAGACGATCAGGGAATAGCCGAATTACAAAGAGATTATCTTGAGGTGGCAGGCTTTTCGGTAAAAATATGTTCCGACGGCATATCGGGTATGCAGAGCATCCAGGACGAAGAGCACGATCTGATAATATTGGATATAATGCTTCCCGGAATGGATGGCCTGAAAATACTTCAAAACGTACGGGATGAAAAGGATGTACCCATTTTGCTGGTATCTGCAAAGAAGGATGAGATAGATAAAATAAAAGGCTTCGGACTTGGCGCCGATGATTATATAACAAAGCCGTTCCTGCCGGGAGAGCTTGTCGCCAGAGCAACCGCCCATATAGAAAAATATGAGAGGCTTAAAAACAAGTACGGGAGCAGCAGCAAGGGACTCACTCTTAATATACGCGGGCTTGAAATACAAAGGGACTCCAGAAGGGTATTTGTAAACGGAAAGGAAGTGAATCTTGCACAAAAAGAATTTGAGCTTCTGTGCTTTATGGCGCAGAATCCAAACAGGGTATTTGACAGGGAATTTTTGTTTGAAAAAATATGGGGCTTGGATTCGCTAGGAGACACTTCAACCGTCACAGTACATGTTGCCAGAATACGGGAAAAAATTGAAGCAAATCCTTCCAATCCCCAATACATTGAAACAGTTTGGGGCGCAGGCTACAGATTCAGGGCCTAGAGCCTCCGCCCCGGCCTGCTATACGTCGGTTATTTTGCTTATATTTTTTATAATAATTGATATAGTACCGTCAGGATTGTTTATAAATTCAACCTTCTGTGCATCATTATAAAAGTTAACAGGGAGGTTGATTTCTATTCCTGTATCTGTCCTTATTTTCTGCCTGCGGAAATTTTTCTCGGCAGCAGTCTCGCTGACCTTTACTATTCTCTCTTCAAGCCCAGCCCTCTCAACATGCTCTATATAGCTCTTTTGCAGGTCATGATTGCCGCTGAAGGCATTTTCGGCCACCTCTATGACATTTATGCCGTTATTCTCATCAATGCTGTCGGACACCGCCCTTCTGATTTCGGCAGTCTTTGCAAAGTCATCCTCAAAGAATTCCTTTCTGAAGTTTTCAGTAGCCTTTTTAAATATCTTGAGCTTTTCCTTTCCGGATAAGCTGCTTGTGCAGTTTAGAAAGAGATTTGAAATATAAAACGCCTTTTCTCCGTTTATATCATATTTTTTTTCAATAAGGCTTATATCCATATTTTGAAGGTTTATCAATATACACTCCTCTATTTTCTGTCCCTCGGGGGCCAATGCTGTTTTCTGCTTTATTATAGAGTTTACGGCTCCCTTATCAATAGCTGTTACGTAGTGTATATAAGAATTCCTGTAATTGAGCTTTAAAATTCCCAGATGCATTATACCATCCATTTCAAGCAGGCAGCACAGCATATCTGCAGAGGGTATATCGGCATTTTTTTTCATAATGCCAAAAAAGATACCTGCCAGCTCACATGTACCCTCCTTAAAATACTCATTATTGTATGCAATTTCCCTGCAAATTTCCCGCACTCTGTTTGTCTCACCGGTAAAGCTTGAAGATTTCAGTCCTTCATCCTTAAGTATTTTAATTACATGCTTTTGTACAAACTCGTCTATCTCACTGTCCTCAGGATGCTCCCCTTCCGAAAGCAACGGCATATGCAAATTGCCGTCAAGTATATGTACAATAAGCTTTTTAACTGAAACTGTGGTTTCTCCGCCCATATAATATCTCCCGTCTGAAAAATTTCTTTAGCAATCTATATTATATGGGTAAACAGCATATTTTTAAATACCCTCATCATTGATTTTATAGTATTTGTTAAGCAGAGTATCAAGCCTTTGGCTTGCCGCGGTAATGTCAGGATCCACCAATTCGCTTTTTTCATGTATCAGCAAATTTAAGGTCTTCTTCATGCTTTCAATTTCATTTTCAAGCTCTTTTCTTTTTTCCATCAAACCCTCACCACTCTGAATCATATTTTTTGAATTACAGAATTTTCAGCTCAGGTTATTTTCTGTTGAATAAGTAATTTATATACTTAATATTAAATTTTTATTATACTATTCCTCTCGAATTAAAGTGCTCCTTGTAGTTAATGTCTACTTTAAGGATATGGGCCGAAATCCAATCTGCTACGAATTCAATCATCTTCATTACGGAATTGCTCTGGTCTTCCTCCATGTCCATTTTTTCCAGCCTCTTAATCTTTTTTATAAAAAAATCATGCTCTATTTTATGAGTCTCATAGTCCTTGTAATTGCTTTCAAGCATGAGTTTTTCCTCATAAGCAAAATGATATACCGTATACTCCTCAAGCTCATTAATAATTGCCACTATTTCGTCATAGTGGTCATATTCATCCTTTAAAGACGCTAAGTCATACAGCCTCGCCGCTATTTCAAAAAGCTTTTTATGCTGATTGTCTATTTCCTCAATATTGCAGCTATAGTTAGCCTTCCATTCAAACATAGGCACTTCTCCCTTATAATCAATCTATTCTATGGGCATTATAAATTTAATTACCCATTTGTCTTTATATTCAAACAACAAATCCGATATATTTATACCTGAAATTGTAAATAAAACGGGTGGCTCTGCCTTAAGCAGTGCGCCACCCGTTTTTAACAGTACCGTCTTTATTTCTCCTCGGAAAATGTCAGCTTGAGATTTTGCTTTTTGCCGTCTCTCACGATTACTATATCCACCGTGTCCCCCGCTTTGTACTTCTTTTTGATAGTATCCACATCCTTCATTGTTTTGACTTCCTTTCCCGCAAGGCTTACAAGCACGTCACCCTTCTTTAAACCGGCATTATACGCCCCGCTTCCCCGAGACACCTCCGTTATATAAATACCTATGGGTATATTGTAAATCTGAGAGAACACCTCCGTTATTTCATTTCCACCTATTCCAATCATGGGCCTTCCCTTAACATAGCCGAACATTATAAGCTGATCTACAATAGGCTTGGCAATGTTGATGGGTATCGCAAACCCCAGCCCCTCTACTCCCGACACCGAAATCTTTGCGGTATTTATGCCTATGACCTTTCCTTGTGAATTGAGCAATGCCCCTCCGCTGTTTCCGGGATTTATGGCGGCATCGGTTTGTATAAGCGTAAGTGTGTTATCTCCTATCGTAACAGTACGATTCATGGCGCTTACTATTCCCGATGTAACCGAACCCATAAACTCTATTCCCAGCGGATTGCCTATTGCCACGGCGAGCTCTCCTACCTGAAGCTTAGAGGAGTCCCCCAGCTCTGCTGGGGTTATGTCGTCCAGATTGATTTTTATCACAGCCAGATCGTTCTGGCTGTCTCCCCCTATAAACTCTGCCTCTACCTGTCTTTTATCGTGGAGAAATACCTCGAGAGTTGTTCTATTGCTTATTCCGCTTTTAGGGTCTGCATTGGATACCACATGATAGTTTGTCATTATATAGCCATCCTCGCTTATAATAACCCCCGAGCCCTCTCCCGAAGATGACGGTATATCATAAAATCTGCTCGACTGGCTTGCTACCGTCGTTCTTATTCCTACAATTGAGGGACTGGCCTTTTTGGCTATTGAGGTAACGGAGGAGCCTTGCGAAAGAACATCATTAAGGGCAATATTTCCCGAGGGATTGCTCACCTTTGTCACACCTGATGCACTTGCCGAAGCAGTATTCCTGACCTCTTCCAGCTCACCTGAAAATTTGGAATATAAAGCTCCACCTACAGCAGCACTCGTAACCAGAGAGGTAATAAGCATTAAGCATATGTAAGTAAAAATTTTGGGGCCTCTCCTTTGTCTCGGCCTGAAATTATTATACTCCCAATTATTATACCCGTTCATATACAAAACCTCCTTATATAAGCACCTTGCATATTTGACAAGGCACCTTTTTTAATTCTATTATCTTATCTTGATTTTAATATTATTATAGGAAATTTTTATGAAGATTTGATGAAAAATCTATGAATACTTTGTTAAGACTTTGTTGCCTTAAAGAAAAGCGGCAGCATATAGTAAAAACATGCTGCCCCCTATGACATATCTATTCTTAAAGCCGTTCACCAAAATTCCGGAAGCAAATCAAAGTGACCTGCATTCCAAAAAAAGGGTCTATCGTACTGTACTAAATATCTATATAGGTGTTAAAATCCAGTCCCCTCATCCTGCAAAATTTCATGACAGCTCCAACCACCTTTTTGCCTCCGCCAACGCCTGTATTCATGACCCGGTATAACTGTGAAGGATTAATATCCAGCTCTCTGGCAAACCTGTTATAGTTGTCGTCGCAATAGGTGTTCATCAGTTCGCGCAATTTTTCTCTTTTAATTTCCATATCATACCTCTCCCAAAATACTTCGATTTCAAAAATTATTATATTATATACTTAAAAAAATGTATAATATTTATAAAGAATCAGATTTCACCCCATATAAACCTTATTTTTATTATAATAGTATACATCTTGTAATTATATGTCAATAGAATTTTGATATTTTTTTCATTTAAATGCTTATTTCTATTATCTAAAGTTTATATCGACATATTTAGCAATAATTTTTATGTTTTAGAAAAAATTAATAGCTTTTTTAATAAAACTGTAATATTATTATATAAGGTGATGTTTATGATTAAAATAACTTACATAAGTGAAGCTGTAACAGCCGCTATAAAAAGAAACATTACTATTGATGATACAAAAGCAGAGCAAATTGAATATGGAATTTATATGGCTGTCTCAGAGGTCATAAAGCTTTCCATATTGATTATTATATCTCTTTTTTTAGGCATATTCCAGTATGTGATTTTAGCCACGGTAATCTTTGGAACACACCGCAGTTTTATCGGCGGAGTCCATGCCAAAACACATATAGGATGCTTTCTCATGCATTCCGGCATAATGCTGGGTGCCGTGTACGCTTCTCTGCTTGTCGAAATTGATAAATTTATTTTGCTTCCTCCCTCATTTCTGTTTTGTATGATAATAATTTATATATATGCTCCCGCCGATATTTTAAATAAGCCTGTAGTCAGTAAAAAGCAAAGAAAAAGACTTCGTACAGGCGGATTCATATTTATGTCTCTGGTTTTTGCGGCAGCCTTGATAGTTCCGCAGGTTTACGCCAGAGTGTTGATTTTTGTCAGTGTTGCAGAGTGTATAACCATGCTCCCCATGGTTTATAGAATAACAGGTAATGAATATGGAGGAAAGGAGGTCAATTAAATATGTCGAACAAAATACTCAGTAAAACAAAAATCCCTTTTTTAACTCTGGTTTCTGCCATAGCCATGCTTGTGGCCGCTTATTCCAGCTCCGCCTGCTTCCTTTGGTTTGCTCACCAGCCCAAGTGCCCGGCCTCATTGATTAAGCAGGACTAATAAAAAAGGGCTCAAAAGCCCTTTTTTATTATAATCTCCTGCTGGAACAGCTTTCCCTCTAAATGAGCGTTATTTAAAACAAATTTATTGTTTTTCAGCCTGTCCTTCACAATCCATAAGCCCATTCCTCTTCCCTGACCCTTTGAAGAATACCCTTTTTCAAAAATCTTCACAATATCAGGGGCCTGTGAAAAAGTATTTTTAATTACTATTCTTATATACTCCTCGTTTTCCTCTATGCTTAAATTGACATATTTCCCATTGCTCTCTGCGGCAGCTTCTATTGCATTATCCAGCAATATTCCCATAATCTCATATAAATCATACATCCTTATGTTTTTAATATCCTCAACCTCGCTATCGGCATCTATCTTAAACTTAACCTCCAGACTCTCCGCATACTCCACCTTTGAAGCTATTACTCCATAAAGCCCTGCATTTTTTATATTAAGCGCGGTGGTGTCGTTAAGCTTATTATTTGTTTCCATCACCTCATTAAAATACTCCATAAGCCTGTCATACTTGCCCATTTTAGCCAGAGCATATAACACATTTAAATTATTGTTGTAGCCATGCTTAAACCTTCTTAAATTATCAAGGGTTTTATCCAATGATTTATTATAAAATTTCTGCTGCTCAAGCTCAATTCTCTGCCTTTCAAACTTGGAGCTCATATTAATATTATAAATCATGTATATAAGGTATGCGGCTATCAGAAATATCAATATCACAAAAGCGGGCGCCCTTGTCTCCAGCCCTACATTAAATATATAAAACCACATAATGACAGCAACAATAACACAGGCTGTCGCAATAGATATTATTATAGGCTTAACGTTTTTAGGAAGATATATATACACCTTAAAGTATTTAAGAATAATCAACATAACAAAGCTCATTGCACAGATAATTAAATTTGAAGAAACAAACGCAATGAAGTCATTAGGAGACGCAAACAGTATATTGCTCATATCAAACATTTTTACATTCTTAAGCACCAAGTATGATATTCCCTCACACACTGCCAGAATTATTGCCAGCATCCCAAACAAAATGAAGCTTTTTTTATATTCTGTATTTATTACATACCTTAACAAAAAAACCGAGGTGGAAAATAAAATAATTGTTTTTATAAATCCCAATTCCGGGTTTAAATATCTTGCGAAATGCGATCCGACACCGTTTATTATTGCAAATGCCGTCAAAAAGAAGGCTACATCCTTTACTGTAAAGGTTCTGGAATAGAAAATCCTTACGAGGAGCAACAGCATAACTCCATAAACAGCAGTAAAAAGTATATTTGCAGTCAACATATCAAATCGCATAATGCAAAAACTCCTTCTTGTAAGTTTTCCCGAGACTGCATCCGTTGCCGTTTTTCAACATAATAATACCTTTGTTGGGATCTACAAAGTCTATATGGTTTACATTTATCCACACTGCCCTGTGGCACTGCTTAAAAATGCCTGCTGGAAGCTGCTTTGCTAAATTTGTAAGAGATTCATATGTTTCAATCCTTCTGTTGTTTGTTACCACTATTGACTTAAACTCAAAGTGCTCAATATATAAAATATCATCTGCGGGGATATGGTAAACAACAGTCCCCGATTTTATTTTGATTACCTCCTGCTTTAAAAGGGAATTAATGTCCATCTCCTTATTAAGCCTCTTTATGCATTTTTCCAGCTCCTCTGAGGTAACAGGCTTTTCAAGGTAATCAAAAGCCCTTACATAAAATGCATCCTTCATATATTGAAGATGTCCTGTAACAAACACTATTTCAGTAGGAATCTTCAGCTTTCTAATCTCCTTTGCAATATACATTCCATTAATGTTCGCATTGAGATTTATGTCAATGATACATACATTTACCTCACACGACTTGACAAAATTCACAAACTCATTTGGGTTCACGGTAGCGCAAACTACCTTGCCTTCCATATCGTTTTTCTTTAATAAAATTTCAATTTCACTTTTATAGTACCTAAGCAAGTCTTTTTCATCTTCAAGTATAGCAAAATCTAATCTCATTTTACGAAAACACCTTTCCCCCAAAATTGTACTTGTATAATTTTATCACATCCTACTTTTATTATCAATTAGGCCATATAAAGGCTTATATTCTTTATTAATGCCATTTGCTTCCGCACAAATCTACATAAAGCTTTCCAAACCGCTATATTTAATACTTATACATGCATATTCTGCATTTATAAACAAAAATCCTCTTTTTGTTACATAAAAATACTAAGAATGAGGCTGCATTACAATTCATGTTAAATCAAAACATTTTAGATCATTATAGCATATGCAGGCTTCCTTGGGTATACACTAACAAAAAAGCATTCTGTCTAAGGCTAAACAGAATGCTTTTTATTATAGCATCAATAAGAATTTTTGTAAGATAGCTGCACCTTAATGATAGCTTAAAATATCATTCTTACTCTGTAAGCTTCAATCCAAAGGCAGGATCATATCCTCGCATCCCCAGATCATGGTGTGGCAGCAAATAACGCCATATAAAACCGCTCTACTCGACTATCTTAATGAGCTTTATAAAATCCTCTGCTCGGTCAATCCTTTTTATTATACCATATTTTTTATTGAAATCTCTATCTTTTTGCTTCTTAGGGATATTCCTATAAAAATCCTCTATTATTCTCTTGATTTCATTTTTAAACTCCTCTATACAGTTTAATGGGTCTGAAGGAGTAAAATCCAAATCAAGATCCTCATTTATAAACTTTATTCCGCTTTCGGTACGTTCAAGCTTTACCTCTATCCCTGCTTTATTATACTTAATTAACCTCCTTGAAAGATTAATGCTTCCAAGCTGTTCAATATCCATTGCCGTACCGCAGGCAATACATATAAACATGCTCTCCGACAGCCTGTTTCCAAGAGAATTCAATCCGCATTCGGGACAGGTATAGAAAAGACCCACTGGACTCGTTTGCACAGGAGGGGAAAATCCCTTGTGTACCAGCTTGTATTTTAATATCTCACACAGTTTGTTATAGCTCCGGCAATTCATCGCCGGGACATGCCCCAAGCCTTCGCTGTCAACCCATTGAAGTTTGTCTCCCTTATTTGTAAATGTATGCATTATTAGCTGACAGGAATTCTTCAATACAATCCCTTCAATAGCATTTGCTATTTTATGAATATCACCGGGTATTATATCTCCTGTTTTTTCATGCCGCACATCCCCATTTATACTCCCTGAATCCAGAACATCTCCCTTAAGATTTACCACGGTATAGTTGACTGCATGTTTTATGCCCCTGGCCACACCCATGTATGAAGCAGGCTTTATCCTTTGCATACAACCGATGTCTACGCTTATGGAAAGGAAATACTCATTTTTTCTTTTCATAAGCCTCGCCGTTTTAAGTATACCTGGGTTATTTACTGCTCTTTTAAGATATTCCTCCTGCCATCTCCCAAAGGAAAGAGGAACCAGTATAAACCTTTCAGGTCTTCCTGTACCCACATATATCTCTTCACTCTTATGAATGTATTGCAATTTCCTTTCTTTATTGGTGTTTGTAACCGCTCTGTCATTGCTTTTTACATTCATCATGTAGAATTTCGCAAAGTACCTGTTGTTTTCAGCGTCATAAAGCAGGCAATAGTCTCTGTTTAAGGCATATCTGCAGAAAAAAACAGGCTTTAGAAGAGAGGTCTTGTCACTTAGCTTATCAATGTCCTTTTCACATTCCTCAAGCGTCTTTTTTCCCTCGGTAAGCTGCCGCATAATAAGGCTATACCTCTCCTCCGACGCACAGGGGTCCAAATAGGCGACAGGATATCCGGCATCATTTTGTATTTCTCTAAGTCTGAGATAGCTTGCCATAGTCATTCCGAAATCCATCTTTAAAGAGTCCTTAAAGCACTCAACTCCAAACCGGTTAAGCTCCTTGCTTATATCCTTATCCACCCATTTTTGTATATTCGATGCTCTGTAATTTCCTCTTGCATCCCTGTATTTTTTCTGCATCTCGTCAATCTGCCCATAAGCCTTATCCAATAGGAATTGATAGGCAAGAGTATAGTTTGTCATAGCCTCATCAATAATTCCCGACTTTCTCTTGCCGGGCTTATGAAGCTTGAGAGTTATTGTGCGCATAGCCATATTAACTCACTCCTCTGCCTCCATTTCCATTTCTTTGTTTATTTCTGGCCATATGCCTTTATATATATTTCTTCTAATTCCTTAACCAGAGGCAGCTTGGGATTGGCAGTGGTGCACTGATCCTCAAAGGCTTTGTCGGCAAGCTCGGCAACCTTGCTCATAAATGTATTCTTATCTACCTTGCAGGCAGCTATGGTCATCGGCACATTAACCTCCGTCATTAAATCCCTTATTGCCTTTACAAGGCTGCTTACACCCTCCTCCGGGGTAGCTGCGGGTAATCCCAGAGCTCTGGCAATCTCCGCAAACCTTTTGTCGGCTATAAACGTCTCATACTTGGGGAATGACGCAAATTTTGAAGGCTTTAATGCATTATATTCTATTACATGGGGTAAAAGCACTGCGTTAGCCCTTCCGTGCGGTATATGGAACTCTCCTCCAAGCTTATGCGCAAGGCTGTGATTTATCCCCAAAAATGCATTTGTAAACGCCATACCGGCTATGCATGAGGCGTTATGCATTTTTTCTCTGGCTACAAGATCATCCCCGTTTTTATAAGCTCTTGGCAGGTATTCAAAAACCAACTGAATGGCCTTAATAGCAAGCCCGTCCGTGAAGTCGGAGGCCATAACCGATACATATGCCTCTATTGCATGTGTGAGAACATCCATTCCAGTGTCCGCTGTCACCGATGCCGGAACGCTCTTTACAAAATCAGGGTCGATAATAGCAACATCGGGGGTAAGCTCATAATCCGCAAGAGGGTATTTTACATTTTTGTTTTTATCGGTTATAACCGCAAAGGAGGTAACCTCTGAGCCTGTGCCTGAGGTTGTGGGTATGGCTACCATCTTGCACTTGTTTCCGAGCTTGGGGAATTTATATACTCTTTTCCTTATATCCATAAACTTCAGCCTCAAAGAGCTAAAATCGGTTTCAGGGTGCTCATGGAAAAGCCACATTCCCTTAGCCGCATCCATGGCCGATCCCCCTCCGAGTGCAATAATTACATCGGGCTTGAATTTGTTCATCATGTCACAGCCCCTCATAATAGTGTCTACAGAAGGATCTGGCTCAACCTCTGAAAATATTTCACAGTGTACGTACTCCTGTCTTTTTCTCAAATAGTACAGCACCCTGTCCACATAGCCCAGCTTCACCATAAATGGATCGGTTACAATAAATGCCTTTGAAATATCGGGCATTTTTTCAAGGTATTGAGTCGAACCGTACTGGAAATATATTTTTTCAGGAATTTTAAACCACTGCATATTAACTCTTCTCCTTGCCACTCTCTTTTTATTTATCAAATTTACGGCAGATACATTGGCAGTTGTAGAATTTCTTCCGAATGAGCCGCAGCCCAGAGTCAGCGACGGCATGTTTGTATTATATATGTCCCCTATGGCTCCATGCGTTGAAGGGGAATTAATAATCAGCCTTCCCGCTTTAATCCTCTTTGAAAATTCCTCAATAACCTTTTCATCTTGAGAATGAATTACCGCAGAATGTCCCATTCCCCCGAATTCGACCATTTCCTCGGCCCTTTTTATTCCCTCCGCTGAATTTTCAACGGTATAATAGGCTAAAATGGGACTCAGCTTTTCGCGCGAAAGAGGGTATTTAGGTCCCACTCCCTTTAAGTGCGCCAGAAGTATTTTTGTGTCCTCCGGCACATCAACTCCCGCCATCTTGGCTATGACATGGGCAGATTGCCCTACAACGGCAGGGTTCATCGCACACTTCGCTTCATCTATTGCCAGCTTGTCGACCTTGGAGATTTCATCCTTATTAAGGAAGTAGCACTTATTCTCCTTCATGAAGGCCTCGAATTCCTTTGAAATATCCTTATCTACAATAACAGCCTGCTCAGACGCACATATCATGCCGTTATCAAAGGTCTTTGAAAGCATAAGATCTGTCGCAGCTCTCTTTACATCCGATGTTTTTTCAATATAACAGGGTACATTTCCAGGTCCCACGCCAAGAGCCGGCTTTCCTGTGCTGTATGCCGCCTGCACCATTGCCGCTCCTCCCGTTGCAAGGATAAGCGCTACTCCGGGGTGATTCATTAAAAGCCGTGTAGCTTCAAGCGAGGGAACTTCTATCCACTGTATACAGTTCTCAGGTGCTCCCTCCCCTATAGCGGCATCCCTTACAATTCGCGCCGCCTCGGTACTGCACTTCTGAGCAGAGGGATGAAATGCAAATATTACAGGATTTCTTGTCTTTATTGAAATTATGGATTTAAACATAGTAGTGGATGTGGGATTTGTTACGGGAGTCAAAGCAGCAACAATTCCTACAGGCTCAGCCACCTCCACATAGTCCTCGAATTCATTCTCATTAATAACACCTACGGTTTTGTCGTACTTTATGCTGTGGTACACGTATTCGGTGGAGAATATATTTTTAGTAATCTTATCCTCGTATACTCCTCTTCCCGTTTCGGTAACAGCCATCTTTGCAAGCATCATGTGCTCATCCAGCCCGCCCATTGCCATTGCCTTTACTATCCTGTCCACCTGTTCCTGATCCATATCCATAAATTTGTCCAGAGCCACCTGCGCTTTTGCCACCAGAGCGTCTATAGTGGCTTTTACATTTTCCTGTTTTACATTTTCAACATTTTTACCAGTCATAATTATGATCCTCCTTCATTGTATGATTGCTAATTATTTAACACAAGCAGATTTATTATTTTTTAATACTAAAGCGTACACATAATAAAATTGAAGAAAAAATTCCAGCAAGTAATTAACTCACCCCTAGCCCCTCTCTTTTCAAAAGAGGGGAACAAGGTTTTTGTTTCTCCCCCTCTTTTGAAAAGAGAGGGGGGCGGGGGGTGAGTATATTATTTAATAATACTCAATTTCTACCTGCTTGCCTACGCTTTGCAGGCACTCGGCCATTTCTTCCACAAGCTTCAGCTTAATACTAAGCGCGAGAGGAAATTCGGGGTTCTGATGAGCGGGATTCATAGCCCTTCCCACATAAAAGCTTATGTTTGTGCTTTCATTAAGAAGTATCCTTGTAAGCCTTGATGCCCCATCCTCCTTATTCAGCTTGAGAAAATCCTGTATTGTCCCTTCTAAAGACAGGCACTTCTTCATATATTCTAAAGCCCTTCCAAGCGTCAGCACTCCTTCTGTAGTGAGATCAATACCTTCTATTTCGGCCGTTGGAGGTATGGATGGGTTAAAATAATTAAAGTTAGTAGATATTTCCTTCCCAAGCTCTCTGCTTAATATCTGTGATGTAGTTCCTCCGCAAACCACCTTTTTGCCCTCACAGTCCATAAATTTTTCCACTACCCTGCCGTCATCCGCCCTGTCAACGGGAGGCCCCACCATTACACTTACTCTCAAGGGCTTTCTTATCTTGACCGAAACCACTGTTGTATCGTCACCGGGCTTCTGCATGTAAAGGTTTTCACAGACCGACAGCAAAAGCTTTGTCATGTTCTTTGAGGTAAGCCCATTGTTATATGTCCTCTGGACATATTCCGACACATTCTCCCACTGCCATCCAAGATTAAGTATTCCCCCTATTCCGGCATGTATTACACCATCGCTTATCATAATAAACATATCTTCGGCATTAACAATGAATCTGCTTTCCTTTACGAGCTTTCCGTTTATTTCTCTCTCCTGTGTGGGAATTTCAAAAACCTTTCCTCTTTTTACGCACAGCACCGAGGGATTGTCAAACTCTGCCAGATATGCCTCCCCGGAATTAAACACCTGAAGTATTGAAAAGGTGGAATATGCGATCCCTCTCTCCTTGCATACCGGCAGAGTACTGGCTATTGTCTCCACAGCCTCCTCTATGCCCGATCCCTTCATAAGCATAGTGCCTATAATTTTGCTTGTAAGAGTTGCAAGAATATTTGCCTTAACTCCACTGCCAAGCCCATCGGCAAGCACTACTATTACTGAATCCTTATCCCTTAAGATTTCTACCTTGTCTCCGCACAGCTCCTCATTGTATTTGTTTATGCTTTCGTAGCTTGCATCTATAAATAAGCTCATTTCATCTCACCCATATCAGACAGTATTGACTTTTTGAGCTTGGTCAAAATCATTTTTGTCTCCGCAGTCGTCTCTCCCAGTAAGCTTGCTATTTCCTGCGCCACCCTCATTTGCTTTTCTATTACGCTCTGCGCAATTTCCACTGTCTGCGAGCGCACCTTGTACATTTGCTGCTGCTGATTTTCCTCTTTAGTAATATCCTTAATTACTGCAATAATAATTTTATGCTCTTTTACAAAAAGAACCGACTGCTCTACTGTTTTATCATACCTTTCATAGTAGTACTTTTTATCAATTATATTTTCTCCTGTTTCACAGACAGTCTGAAAATCAGGACATTCCAAAAATTTATATATGCTTTTTCCTACCGCGTCAGTGTCCTTGAGATAGAATAACTCTTTTGCAGAGGCATTTACCTCCTGTATTGCAAGGCTTGTATCCATTGCTATTATGGCGTTTGGAGTTGAATTAATTATTATATTGGAAAAAGACTCCGCCCTCTCCCTCATATAAGGAAGACACATGTGCAGTTCGGCTTTGCCGTTATATACAGCTATTGCCTTGTCTCTGCAGGTAGAATACCCACATGCGCCGCAGTTTAGCTCCCTGTCTTTGTCAACCTTTCCTATTGCGCTTAAAATTTCTCTGATTTTTTCCTCATCCGGGATAGAATATTTTCTCGTTCTGGGTATAAATTTTTTACTCAGAGAAACCCTTGCATCCTCTACAATCTCAGAGCCCCCGTCCTTTGGAGCCTTTTTTACATATCCTATAAGCCTGTCTCTTGATTCGATAAAGCCTCCGTCTAAAGACCTTATGCAAGGGCCTCCAAGACATCCTCCCGTACAACTGTTCATTTCCACAAAATAATTGCTTATGCTTCCTTCTTTTATAAAATCAAGTATGCTTATACATCTGTCCACTCCGTCTATGCTGATGCATCTGTAGTTCTTTCTTGCCTCTATGTCCAGAGTTTTTATTATGCCTCCGGGAGCAGGATAAAAGCGTGCCGTTGAATTTTTTATCCTGTTTATGTCACTGATATCATCTATATCAAAGCCGACACCGTCAGTCTCCATCCACCATTCAAGCTCCTCAAAAGTTATAACAGCATCTACAACTCCGTCATTTTGTAAATCACTGCATTCCTCTTTTTTGGAAATGCAGGGTCCTATAAATACCACTCTTATCCTTGAACCGTAAATGTTTTTCATCATTTTTGCATGAGCTATCATTGGAGAAACTACCGGTGCCAGCTGGTTTATCAATTCCGGGTAGTATTTCTGAACCAGAAATACTATTGAAGGACAGGCAGTAGTAATAATATTTTTCATCTTCTTTTCTCTCATGAGCCTGTCGTATTCAAGCGAAACCTGAACAGCTCCTATAGCTGTTTCCTCAACATTTGTAAATCCCAGTCTTTTTAAAATTCCAAATATTTTTTTTGCGTCCGAATCGGAAAAGGCCGAAATAAAGGATGGTGCTATACTGGCATAAACCTTTTCATTCTTATTTATAAAGGACTTGACCTTATGGACATCGCTTTTAACACTTTTGGCATTCTGCGGACATACAGTAAGACACCTCCCGCACAACATACAATCATCCTGTACAATCTGGGCCTGTTCATTATTAAAAGCAATTGCCTTAACAGGACAGCTTCTTATACACTTATAGCAATTTTTGCAATTAGCTTCCTTAAATTGTATAATGCTCATAATAATGTTCCCCCATAAAAACTATAGCTTTTTACACCCCATACTTAAAAAACACTTCCCGGAAGGATAATTATTATTTCTCAAGCCCTAAGCTTGCAACCTGTCCATAATGCATTCTTTGAACTTTGTCTCAATGTTCGCAAGCGTAAGGTCTTCAATAAAATCCTCCCCTACTTTTACAGAAACACCCTTAGTACAATGCCCCAGACAAAATGACGCTTTAATTTCAATCCTATTATCAAGATTATTCTCCCTTATAAGCCTTTGAAAGGTTTTTATCACGTAATAGGAGCCTTTTAAATGACAGGAGCTTCCAACACATATATATACCTGCAACACATTGTACCTCCGCTTTAAATAATACCATTGACAATTATTTAACAATATCAGTTTACCACTTTGTTAAATAATTGTCAATCATTTTTTCTAGCAATCAGAGTAAAATTTATCAATGTCCAGAAGACACCATCTGGGGACATTGGCTTGAAAATAAAGCGGCAACGTCATGGGAGCGGAACGCCACAGGGGGCGTCAGGCTGTGTGAATACTCTAAAATTGTTTGGAAAATTGCAGCCTGCCACCGCTGCGGCATCATGGGGTACGGTTCTTCTGCTTTCCTTTCAGTCCTACGCTGCGCTACGGAAGCATAAGAACAACCATGACTTTTTGACACAGAAGAATGCATGAAAATCTTTGTTTTCACATTAGCCGTACTTGCACTTTTTTATACTCACCCCCCTGCCCCCTCTCTTTCCAAAAGAGGGGGAGAAAGGAAGCTCCAAACAGGAAAAAGTATAGGTAAAAATTAGCTCCCCTCTTTTGAAAAGAGAGGGGCCGGGGGTGAGTTAATTCTTTACCCGGATTTTTCTTTGTTTTCACATTAATCCGTCCCCAAGATTCCTCCGCTGTTTCTCTGCAAGGACAAAGCTTTACGAGAGGTGTGTCCCCTTACATTAGAAGTTTACTGCCTTTCCGTACATGGCGCATTCCAGAATTTTTTTCATCTCCGCTGCCGTTGTCTTCCTCGGATTTGAGCCTGTACAGGGATCAAGCGCAGCGTTTTCCGAAATAAAATCCACCGTCGAGTTGAACTTATCCTCACTTACACCGCTTTCCTTTAAAGTAGAGGCAATCATCAAATAATCGTTTAATTCTTCAATAGCCCTTATAAGAGAATCGGTAAGCTGCTTATCCGTCTGCCCGGACAGCCCTAACCTGCGTGCAATTTCTGCATACCTGTCCATGCAATCTCTGGAATTGTATTTTATTACATAAGGCATAAGTATCGCGTTGCAGCAGCCATGGGGTATTTCAAACTGGGCGCCTATCTTATGGGCAAGGCTGTGCGTTATTCCAAGAAGCGCATTGCTGAAGGCCATACCTGCAAGGCATTGGGCTATATGCATTTCCCCACGGGCATCCTCGCCGCCGTTATATGAATCAATGATATTTTCAAATATCATGACAATTGCCTGCATTGCAAGAGGATCTGAAAAGCTTGATCTGGCAGACGCGACATATGCTTCAACAGCATGTGTGAGAGCATCCATTCCTGTATGGGCTACCAGCTTTTGCGGCATTGTCATAGGTATACTGCTGTCTAAAATTGCAATGTCAGGTGTTATCTCAAAATCCGCCAAAGGGTACTTAATTTTGGTTGAATAGTCGGTAATAACAGAGAAAGCGGTAACCTCTGTAGCCGTTCCACTGGTAGACGGTATTGCGACAAATATGGCCTTTTTCCTTAATCCGGGCATAGTAAAGGGTGTCTTTATATCCTCAAACGTTAATTCGGGGTACTCATAAAATACCCACATTGCTTTTGCGGCGTCAATGGGGGAACCCCCTCCTATTGATATAATTATATCGGGCTGGAACTCCTGCATTGCCTTTGCGCCTTTCATAACAGTTTCCACCGACGGATCAGGCTCAACGCCTTCGAATCTGCCGGTTTCTATGCCTGCCTCCTTAAGAACGGCCTCAAGCTTATCTATAAACCCATACTTTTGCATTGACGTTCCGCCCGTCACTATAATAGCCTTCTTAAAGCCCTTAAGGTTTTTTAGCTCCTCCATGGCGTTCTTGCCGAAATAAATATCCCTTGGCAGTGTAAATCTTGCCATTATCCTTCACATCCTTTCTCTATAATTTAGTAAACTGTTCACGCTATTTTACTCACTCTTTTAGTTTCTGCTTTTTTATGATTTTTGATGTAATTATATTTCCAATATGCCTCTTCTACTTTCACGGGGAGAGGAAACCTTTTAGCCTCAAAGCTGTTACAGGGGTACTCAATATCCAGCTCTTCAATTTCCCTGTCGAAAATGACCCCTGTGTAATCACATACTCCCGTGGGCTCCCCCGAGTCCGCCATAGAAAAATTAGTGTAGCCAAACCTGCTTAAGACCTCTCCGGCCTCAGAAGCACATTTAAAATAATTGCAATATTTGCAATTAAGCATAACGCCTCTCCTCCTTATAATTTATTCATAATATGCTTATTAAAAAAATCTTTTATGTCTTTTTCCTCCACAGACAGAACCTCTTCGTCATCTACCCTCACTGAAACAGCTCCTGTGCAATTTCCGAGGCATAGAGCAGCCTTCACCGTGACCCTGTCACTTATTTTCCTTGTGTCAATAGTTTGTTGAATAGTACTTATCAAGTTGTATGAACCCTTGATATGGCAGGCACTTCCAACACAAACGTAAATGTTAAGCATTATCAACTCTCCTTTTCATTTGAGTGGCTATTACAAGCACAATGATTGTGAAGCAGTCCATGCTTTCCTTTAAGAAGTCCGTTATATAACGCTATAACCATGGGGTTCTCTTCCGACCTCTTGATTTGGGAAGAGCTGTCGGCCTTGTAGATCCCTCCCGCTCTCTGCCTTGTTACAGACTTGGAGCTGGGAAGAGGCTGTCCTGCTCCTGCTATACATCCTCCTGGGCAAGCCATTACCTCGACAAAGTCATAGTTTTTTTCACCCTTTTGTATTGCTTTTATAAGCTCGCCGGCATTTTTCAACCCGCTTACAATAGCCATCTTTATCTCTTTTCCATTAATATTTACTACCGTTTCCTTTATTCCGTCCATTCCTCTTACTCCGACAAAGGATATCTCCTTAAGAGTAGATGACGTCTTTTGGCTGTAGCATCTTCTAAGCACTGCCTCCGATACGCCCCCGCTTACTCCGAATATAATGCCTGCGCCGCTCGCAAGCCCGAAGGGCATATCGAGCGCTTCCTCCTCAAGCCTTCCAAACATAATTCCAGCCTGCTTTATCATCAGGCAAAGCTCCTGTGTTGTTATTACAACATCCACATCCTTCACTCCGTTATTGGAGTACTCCTCCCGGCCGGCCTCATATTTTTTTGCCGTACACGGCATAATTGCAACTGAAATAGTTTCGCGTCCGTCCTCTGCGTCAGACTTTTTATAATGCTCCTTAATAACGGCACCAAACATTTGCTGAGGCGATCTGCAGGTTGAAATATTATCCTTCAGCTCAGGAAACTTCAATTCGGCATACCTCACCCACCCGGGGCAGCACGAGGTAAACAAGGGAAGCCTTTCTCCCTTTTCAAGCCTTTCTATAAATTCCTTACTTTCTTCAATTACTGTAAGATCCGCCGCAATACCGGTATCATATACCTCGTCAAACCCTAATTTTCTAAGAGCCGCCGCAATTTTGCCTATTGTAATTTCTCCGGGCGCCATGCCGAACTCCTCTCCTATTGACACTCTTACCGCAGGCGCTATCTGCGCAACAACCCTCTTCTTTTTGTTATTTAAATCCTTCCAGACCTTTGCCGTATCATTTCTTATAATAAGCGCTCCCGTAGGACATACCGTTCTGCATTGTCCGCAGTTCACACAGTCAACATCCTTTAACTTCTTCTTAAAAGCAGGAACTACCTGTATATTCGAACCTCTGTATGCAAATCCAAGAGCCCCAATTCCCTGAACCTCTTCACACATTCTGACACAGTCTCCACACATAATGCATTTATTAGGATTTCTGACAATCGCACAGCTGCTATCGTCTATAGGGAGATTTTCCTCTCTCTCTCCAAACCGGATATTTTTAATTCCGAATCTTATAGCCAGCTCCTGAAGCTTGCACCTTCCATTCTTCTCACATGAGGTGCAGTCCCTGTCATGAGCGGACAGCAGCAGCTCAAGAATCATTTTTCTATGCTTCTGAAGCTTTGGAGTGTTTGTATAAACCTCCATTCCATTCTTTGGAGGTGTTGAGCATGAAGCGCTTATTCCTCCCCATTTATCCTCAACCACACACATCCTGCAAGCACCGTAAATGCTGAGCTCTGAGTGGTAGCAAAATGTAGGAAGCTCTATTCCGGCCTTTCTTATGACCTGAAGTATATTTTTTTCATCGGAAAATTCTATTCTTTGTCCATCTACAAGCATTTGACCCATAAACATTATACCTCCCTTATTGCAGCAAACGGACAGGAGTCCAAGCATGCCTCACACTTTATGCATTTATTTTGATCTATACTGAAGGGTTCCTTAATCTTTCCTGTTATAGCCCCCACAGGGCATACCCTTGAGCATTTACTGCAGCCCTTGCAGAGCGTTTTGTCTATTTCTATGGAATTTAAAGCCTTACAGTTTTTTGTAGGACATTTTTTATCCACAATATGTGCAAGATATTCATCCCTGAAAAATTTGAGAGTGCTTATAACAGGGCTGGCGGCTGTTTTTCCCAAACCGCAGAGAGCCGTTTCAGTTATTGTATCTGCCAAGTCCTCTAAAAGCTCCAAATCCTCAACAGTACCCTTGCCTGCAACTATTTTCTCCAAAATCTCAAGCATCCTTTTTGTTCCTTCTCTGCAAGGCACGCACTTACCACACGACTCATTTTGAGTAAAGTTCATAAAGAACCTTGCAACCTCTACCATGCATGTATCTTCATCCATTACAACCAGTCCGCCGGAACCAATCATAGCGCCTACCTTTTTTAATGAATCGAAGTCAAGGGCGAGATCCAGATGCTCCTCTGTAAGGCATCCTCCCGACGGGCCTCCTATCTGCACCGCTTTAAACCTTCTGTCGTTTTTAATTCCTCCGCCGATATCAAACAGCACCTCTCTCAGCGTTGTTCCCATCGGAACCTCGATCAAGCCTGTGTTATTAACATTTCCCGTTATGGCAAAGGCTTTTGTTCCGGGACTTTTCTCAGGACCTATCGACTTATACCATTCGCTTCCGTTAATAATTATTTGAGGTACATTTGCAAAGGTTTCTACATTGTTAAGTACTGTAGGCTTAGCCCACAATCCTGCCTCTACCGTTCTGGGCGGCTTTACTCTGGGCATTCCCCGTTCTCCCTCTATAGAGGCAGTCAGGGCGCTTCCTTCACCGCATACAAAGGCTCCGGCCCCTTGATTTACCTTTATGTCAAAAGAAAATCCTGAATTCAGTATATTATCTCCAAGCAGTCCGTATTGCCTTGC
The DNA here is from genome assembly GCF_003337415.1 of Anaerobacterium chartisolvens. Lineage (GTDB taxonomy): Bacteria > Bacillota > Clostridia > Acetivibrionales > DSM-27016 > Anaerobacterium > Anaerobacterium chartisolvens. The sequence goes on from NZ_QPJT01000034.1 coordinate 38,988, forward strand.
CTGAGTAATGGCGGCCTTAAGCCTCTCTACGGCAAGCGGATACTCCGCTCTCACATAAATATAGCCCTGATGGCTCTTAGTAGCAAAGCCTGCAATAATCATGCCCTCAATTACTCTATGGGGATCTCCCTCCATAACGCTTCTATCCATAAATGCGCCGGGATCACCCTCGTCTCCGTTGCATACTACATATTTTATGTCACTGCTCTGGGCCACAACCTGAGCCCATTTTCTGCCGGCAGGGTAACCCCCGCCCCCTCTGCCTCTTAAGTTGGAATCTGAAATAGTTTTACACACCTGCTCAGGCTCCATTTCAAGGATGCACTTCCCCAACGCCTTGTAGCCGTCGTTGGCTATATATTCTCTTATAGACTCGGCATCAATATGCCCGCAGTTGCCTAGCACAAGTCTAGTCTGCTTTTTATAAAACGGTATTTCCTCCTGAGTTTCATAAACCTTATTCTGCCAGTTATACATTAGCCTTGCCACAGGCTGCCCCTTTATAAGGGTTGTCTCAACAATTTCCTCACAATCCTCTATTTTCACCTTAAGATACAGGTAGTTATACGGTTCTATCCTTATCAACGGTCCCATTTCACAGAATCCATGACAGCCGCTTTTTTTAATACCTATACCGGGCTTTTCCTCTTCAAGCTCTATCTCAGTAAGAAGCCCTTTTTCACTTATCAGTTCCTTTATCCTGTTATATATCTCAATAGAGCCGCCTGCCACACATCCTGTGCCGGCGCACACCAGCACTTTTTTGTGCTGCATATCCAACAAAGCACCGTACTTTTCGGAAGCCTGATGTAATTGTTCTATTGTAGCTATTGTCATTTTGCTTCCCCCTCACGAATCTCCTTCAATATTTTTATAGTCTCTTCAGGTGTCATCTTAGCATAAACCTTGTCATTTATAGTAATAACCGGCGCGAGCCCGCACGCACCGAGACAGGATACCGTTTCCACCGTAAACGTCAAATCATCGGTTGTGTGCTTCTTATCACTCAAATCCAGCTCTTTTCTGAGCGCATTAAGTATTGGTATTGACTTTCTCACATGACATGCCGTTCCGTCACAAATCCTGATAACATACTTGCCTTTAGGCTCCAATGAGAAATTTTCATAAAACGTCGCTACGCTATACACCTTTGCAGGAGTAATATCCATAGCCTCCGATATATACATCAATATATCCTCGGGAAGATATCTGTATTCCTTCTGAACCTCTTGCAGAACAGCTATAAGAGCAGATTTCCTTCCCTCATACATCTCTATTATTTCGTCAACCTTCTTCATTCCCTGCTTTACCAACATAATTAAGCCTCCCAAAACACTTATATGCTTACATTCTCGAATGTCTATAATGCATATTGTATACAATAATCTTCGTATTCGTACGAACATTGTTAATTATCTAACAATTAAATAATAACGTCTTTATGAGAGTCTATCAACATTATTGTTTTGACTGTGTATATGGGTAAGCAGTAAATGTGCATAATAAGATACGGTTTTTTTGAATAATATAAAAAAGCGCACAAAAACAGGCCTCCACGCTTTAATGCATGGAGGCCTGATATAAATCTGGCAGAGACCTGCTTTCCCGGGCCGTCACCAGCCAAGTATCATCGGCACTGAGAAGCTTAACTGCCGTGTTCGGTATGGGAACGGGTGTGT
>NZ_QPJT01000035.1 GCF_003337415.1 Anaerobacterium chartisolvens
ACGAATCGCTCTTAAAAATGCTGTATCTAGCTACGCAAGATGTATTAAGGAAATGGACAGGCAGAATTCAGAATTGGGGGCAGATATTATTACAGCTATCAATTTTCTTCCCAGAGAAGGTTAAATCGCATTTGCGATAAACCTTGGGGAGCCCTCCGCGGTGGCTCCCCAAACCCCTCATCCGCGGTACTTGCTGAGGATTTTGGGCAAAAGCCACCCAAAATCCTCAGCAAGTCAGTTCTGATGGTGAATGGAAGGAAAAAGCACAAAATTATTGACAGACCCGATGGGGACGGTCCTCAAACTTAACGCACATTAAGCTTGAGGAATGTCCCCATTCCCTACCCCATTCCGCGTCTGGCGGTCGGGGTGTCGGCAAGGCCGCCCTTTGCCGTTTCCTTGAAGTCGGAGGACATCTTTTGCCCCACCGCCTTCATTGCGTCAATTACCTCGTCGGCAGGTATCGCGCTCTGTATCCCCGCCAGAGCAAGCTGGGCCGCTACCAACGCATTAGCCGTTCCCATTGCATTCCTTTTTATGCACGGCACCTGCACAAGCCCCCCTACAGGATCACATATAAGCCCAAGCGTGTTCTTTAACGCAATTGCACAGGCGTGCCCGCACTGCTCCGGCGATCCCCCCAGCAGCTCCACTACAGCCGATGCAGCCATTGCGGCCGCACTCCCGCACTCCGCCTGGCACCCTCCCTCGGCCCCCGACAAGGTGGCTCTCGAGGCTATTACCATGCCTACTCCCCCGGCATTGAAAAGGCTCATTACAACGTCATGCTCTCCCAAGCCCCGCTCCTCCATAACAGACAGCAGCACCGCCGGAATAATACCGCAGGAGCCCGCCGTTGGCGCGGCGACAATCCTTCCCATGCATGAATTGTATCTTGATACCGCTAAAGACTTAATGAGAGCGCCCGATAAAATATCTCCGCAAATATTGTGTCCCTTCCGCAGGTAATCATGAAGCCTTCGGGAATCAGACCCGCAGGTGCCGCTTGAAAAAGCCTTTCCATTTTCTGTCCCTTCTGTCACGCTTTCTTTCATAACATGAAAATTAGAGGTCATTCGTAAAAAAACTTCAGAGCAGGGAATGTCAATCTCCGCCGACTGATCCTCAAGGATTATCTGCGATATTTTTTTCCCCTGCTCAACAGACTCCTTCTCCAAATCCTTTAATGAATTGCGAATAGACATAATATGTGTATCACACCATTTTAACATTGATCACGTTAAACACATCCCGCTGCCGCCTTATTATATTTACAAGCTCTTCCGGAATCTCCTGATCAATTTCGATGGTCATGATGGCCTTCCCTCCTCTCGCCGAACGGTATACCTTCATGTTTGCAATATTTATGTCGCTGTCTCCTATTATAGAGGTAATCATGGCAACCATGCGCGGCCTGTCGGTATACTCAACTATTAAGGAATTATATTGCCCTGTAAATTCCACGCTCATACCGTCAATTTGCTTTATGACAATATTCCCTCCGCCTATGGACGACCCCAGAATTGATGCCTTTTTACCCGATACCCCCTCGACTGAGATTAAAGCGGTATTTGGATGCACATCCCCTAAGGATGCAGTCTCTATGCTGAATGTCATCCCCTCCTGCTCCGCAAGCTCTATGCTTTCCCTTATGCGGGGGTCGTCGGGGAGATAGCCCATAAGCCCCCCTATTATGGCCTTGTCTGTCCCATGCCCCTTATATGTCTCCGCAAAGGAGCCATGAAGCTTTATATACGCGCTTTTTACCCTCTCTCCCAACAGCAGCCTTGCCACGCCGGCAAGCCTGACGGCACCCGCGGTATGGGAGCTGGAAGGCCCAATCATTACAGGGCCTATTATATCAAAAATGTTCATAGCCTTATTTTTCTTTTCATGAATCTTCCGTCTCCCCGCGAGCCCAGAAACTCTCCGTTTTCAACAATAACTCTTCCCCTGTGTATTGTAACAACAGGCCACCCCTTTACACTTCTTCCATCATAAATGGAATAGTTTACCTTATGGTGCAGAGTTTCATGTGATATCTCCCGCACCTTGTCAGGGTCAATAATCACAAGATCGGCATCGCTCCCCTTTTGTATTATTCCCTTTTGAGGATACAGCCCAAAGGTCTTTGCCGGATTGTAGGAGGTTATTTCACACAGCTTATTCAAAGTTATCCTTCCCTTATTGACTCCCTCCTCTAAAAGAAGCATAAGCCTTGCCTCAATTCCCTGCACTCCGTTTGCAATTTTTGTGAAATCCTGCTTAACGTTCCCCTCCGCATCCCTTTCTAAAAACATTTCCTTTTCCTCTATAGAATAGGTGCAGTCATCCGAGCCTATTATGGAAATGCTTCCGTCTCCTAAGCCTCTCCACATAGCCTCCAAATCCTGCTCTCCTCTTAAAGGGGGGCTCATCACATAAAGATGCCCGTCTTTCTGCTTGTATTTTTCCCTTGTAAGCGTCAGATAATGCGGACACGTCTCGGTAAAGACCTTTACTCCCTCGCTTTGAGCCTGCTTTATCACCGACAGCCCCTCCGCTGTTGAAAGGTGGAATATATACAGCGGGCATCCTGTGTACCTTGCATACAGCACAACCCTTTGCACCGCCTCCATCTCGCACAGATTGGGCTTTGATTTTGCAAAATACTCCCACTCAAGCCGACCCTCTTCTATGAATTTTTCAACATTTGACTCGGCTATGGCGTTGTTCTCTGCGTGTACTCCCGGCAAGCCTCCCCATTTCTTAGCCTCGGCCATAACGGAAAGCATACCCTCGTCGTCTATCATAACCCCTTCCTTTTTATATGTCATAAACATTTTAAAGCTGGGGCAGCCATACTCCACAATAGACTTAATCTCATCAAGCACCGGCCTTTCCGCCTCCACAAACTTGGCGTGTACACCGTAATCTATACAGCTTTTGGACATCTCCTCGCGTCTTTCCCGAATGCTGGCCATCACAGAATGTCCCGCTCTGGAATTGGTAAAGTCAATAAACGTGGTGACGCCTCCAAAAGCTCCCGCAATGCTCCCGCTGTAAAAATCCAGCGCTCCCTTGCAGCCCATAAACGGCGACTCAAAATGCGTATGGGGGTCTATTATTCCCGGCAGGACATACATTCCCTCCGCATCTATCTCCCTTTTTGCCCTCCCGAAAAGAGAGGCCGCCCCCACAGCCTCAATAACAGAATCCTTCACCGCGATATCGGCCTTAAAGCTGGACCAAGGTGTTACCACCGTTCCGTTTTTTATAATCAAATCAAGCATTTGCCAGACCTCCCCCTTCTTGATACAGTCCCAGCCTTGAGATGCAAAGGCCGGTTTCCGCTATAGCATACAAAGCCCCCATTCCCGCCTTGACGGGGTCTACCACAGGAATCCCGAGGCTTTTTTCAACCCTTTCACTAATCATGGTCATTCCGGCGCATCCCAGCACCAGAACCTCCGCGCCCTTCTGTATGGCCCGCTTTCCGCATTCGGTCAATTTATTCTCCAGCAGCTCCCTTTCATTTATAAAGTCCTCTATATTGAGATCCAGGCTTTCCACCGACGCCATCCGGCTTTCAAGCCCGTACCCCTTTACCATGGACTCCATCATGGGCCGCGCCTTGGAAGCGGCGGCGGCAATGCTGAATTTAAAGCCCAAAAGCAGCGCAATGGATAGTGACGCTTCCGCGATTCCCACAACGGGAACCCTCGCGCATTCCTTGAGCGCATACAGGCAAGGGTCGCCAAAGCACGCCAACAGTATGCCCGAACAGCCCCCGGCATTCCCTTCCGAAACATATTTTACAGCCTCGGCACCTGCAATGGTGTAGTCTGTAAAGCTCTCCAGCACAGGCGGCGCCTTCTCCATGCACACCACATGCGCGTCGGAATTCGGAAGGCCGAGCCCCTGTATTGTCCTGCGTATATCCTCGGTCATTTTCTGCGAGCTGTTGGGGTTTATTACAAGATATTTTTTCATATTCTCTACCTCATACCTCTACCTCTATCTCTACCTCTATCTAAATTAGGATATAAACTATCTAAAAAGAATGTAAAATAATATCCGGAAGAATAATTTCCCCGGAATGCGTAACCGGGATATAATTTAGGCTAATTAAATTCACAAGCGTCTTCTACAGGTATACATGCTTCTATAGTTAGAGTAGAAATTATTCTGGAGGATATTATTTTACATCCTCCGTTATCCGATATGCAAAAGCCTAAATTATATAGGTATAAGGATTTCTGGAAAACAATTCTATTGACCTATAAGGAATACATCTGCTGTTAGAATTGTTTGGAAGAAATTCCTTATACCCTGCTCTCCCACTGTTCACACATTTCATCAAAGGATATCACATTATTTTTGAAGCCGTAGCTTTTAAGGGCCTGAGCCAGCCTTGTTATCTGCGGCGGCTTTACATTGGCCTGCTCAAGCAGCTCCGGGTTTGCAAATACCTCCTTTACGGTACCGTCGGTAAGCACCTTCCCGTCATTCATTACCACAACGCGCTTTGCATATTGAGCTACAATGTCCATCTCATGCGTAACAATAATTATAGTATGCCCCAGCTCCTCATTAAGCATTTTAAGGAATTCCATTACCTCTATAGACTGCTTGTAATCCTGTCCTGTGGTAGGCTCGTCAACTATAATTACCCTCGGCTTCAGAGATAAAATAGAAGCTATCGCTATTCTCTGTCTCAGCCCCTTTACCAGAAAAAATGGGTGCTCCTCAAAAAGCCCCTCACTCACGCCTGAAATCTTAGAGGCAACCAACACCCTTTCTCTTACCTGCTCCTCGTTCAGCTTTAAATTTCTCGGAGCATATGCAATTTCATCATACACGCTGTTGTTAAACAACTGATGATCGGGGTTTTGAAACACATAGCCTATATTCTCTACAAGCTGCTTGTTGATTCTTGGCAGCGCGGTGTCCAGTCCGTTAACAAGTATCTTACCCTCAGTAGGCTTAAAAATCCCGTTCAGGCACTTGGAAAAGGTGGTTTTGCCACACCCATTCTGACCTATAAAAGCAATAAACTGGCCCTTATAAAAATCTATATTAATATCCTCAAGCGCTTTTGTTCCATCGCTATAGCAATAGGTAAGCCCTTTGACCTCAATTATTTTGTCTGTACTCAAAAATCCCGCCTCACTTTCCAAGAAGCTCCTCTGCGGCCTTCTTTATTTCATCAAATCTTACAGGAGCACTGCCGCAAAGTCCCTTTTCCTTATATAGCCTCTGAATAAACTTTATCGCCTCAGGAACTTTTACACTATGGCTTTCAATAAATTCTATGTCATCAAAGAACCCTTGCGATTCTCCGATTTTTTCTACCCTTCCGTCGCTCACCAGAATAATTTGATCGGCAAGCTCCGCAATCTTTTCAATATTATGCTCAACTACAATTATCGTTACCTTAAGCTCTCTCTTCATTGTTTGCAAAAGACTGAAAATATTATCCTTTGCAAAAGGATCCAACATCGATGTCGGCTCATCAAGAATTATAATCCTCGGCTTCATTGCTATGATAGAAGCAATTGCTATTCTTTGCTTCTGACCTCCCGACAGGTCATACGGGGGCTTCTCAAGCAGGCTCTCAATAGATGTAAGCCGGCTTACCCATTCAATTCTTTCCTTTATTTCACTCACAGGCAGACCCATGTTCTCAAGCCCGAAGGCGATCTCCTCCTCCACGCTCATTGACGTAAATTGCGCGTCCGGGTCGGAAAACACCATTCCCACCGTTCTGGCAATGTCAACCGTAGAGCATTCCTTTATGGACTTGCCGAACAGCTTTACCTCCCCCTTGTAGACCCCTGAGTAATTCTCAGGTATAAGCCCCTTAATGCAAGAAACGAGGGTGGTTTTGCCCGATTCATTTGAACCTATAATGCCAACAAAGGTATTTTCACAAATACTCAAATTAATATCCTTAAGCGCGGGCTGGTCCTTTCCGCTGTACTTCCAGTTAAGTCCTGAAATTTCAATAGCGTTCATCTGTCATCCTCCTTTTAAAAGTTTCAGTATTGCAATATTTATCGGTGAGTTATCCAGACTGAATACTCCTCCGAATACCTGAAGAGAACAGAACGCAAGAAAGAACAAAACAATTGCCGCAGAATAGAAAATATCCTTTTGGGTAACGGGGTTTTTAGACATAAGATAGTCAGGCCGCTTCCTTCCGTCAATTTTATTAGATATCACCGTTCCCTTTGAATACAGTCCTACGCTGATTTCCTCGCATCTCCTTATAGACAGCGTAAACAGCGGTATCATATACATGGAGAAATGCTTTATCTTACCCACAAATGAAAGGTCGGAAACATCAAGCCCCCTTGCCTGCTCCGCCTCCCTTATGATCTGGTAATCCTCCATGAAAATCCCTGTGGCCCGAAGAGACAATCCAAGGAAATAGGTGGCTACAAAGGGCATTTTAAGGCTTCTGAAGGCAATAAGCATGTCCCTCTCCCTGTTTGTGGAAAAATAAAAAATTGACGCAAACAAAAGGGCTATTATCCTGAAATATATACATGTCGCCCACATAATTGAGTTGTAGTACAGCTTAACCGCCCCAAGCTGGTATAAAAGTATTTTCTCTCCCTTTGCGATGGGGAAAAACAGATAGGTAACAAATATAAACAGCCCTACCGTAAACACCATAGGCATATACATCTTAAGCTTTTTAAGATCCACCTTTGAATATATAAAAAGACCTATTATTGCTATTAAGAAAAGAATATTCACTTCAGGTATTTCTACAAAAAGAGGTATAAACCCCGTTACCAGAAAAATCACAAGCCTTACAAGGGGATGAAGGGCATATATGGGCGACTGGTATGGCACAAAGCCTATAATTGTTTTTTGCATCTTTCTTTCAACTGCCATTTTAAATCACCTCTCTAGTCTAAGCTTTCACTGCCTGTTTAATGCCTAAAGCCGCGGGGATGCATATAAAAGCTCCCAACCTTCCGTCATCATCCCCGTGCTTTGTGCATACTTTCTCTCTATGCCCAATAGCCTTTGCAAAATGTCTTTGTTTTAACAACAATAGGAGATACAAACTTGAGCATCAATACTCCAAGAATCCATGACGCAACGGCATTTCCCATAAACCAGCCGGCAAATACGGTAAAATGAGCGTCGGGTGCGATAAGTCCGAACATTGTGAGTACGGTGCTTCCCCAGCCCGCGCCTATAAGGTTTGATACGATAACCCCCCAGACGGTAAAATTAACCCAGTCGGATGCCTTTACAAGCCTTGGGTCTGCACTAAACTGTCTGAACGCCCAACCGGCAATCAAGCCCTGTGCAAGGTTGCCGGGTATATATGCAAGAGATACCGGCAGTGCGGCTGAACCCGATATTGCGTTTGAAATTATAGGGAAAACAAATGCCGCGATTCCTCCCCAGCCTCCATACCATATGCTTCCTACACTCTGTATGGCCTGTCCGGGCCAGAAGGCCGACACAAAACCCAAAGGCACGGCAATACTTCCGAAAGTGCCTACAACAATACCGATACCTGTAAATAATGCCATCATAACAAAATGCGACAGGCCTGCCTTCCTTACCTCTCCGTCTTCAATTTTCCAAACTCCCTTAGACATAACATTAACCTCCTCTAAAATAATAAAAATTTATATTTATATAAAAAAAGGTGCACGCCAACACTACTATCAGCATGCACCTTTGCAAGAACTTTAACTCCAGCATTCAATTTTCTTATACTCTTATGCTATAGCTTAAGCATCAAATAATCAACATAATACCTTTAAAAGCGACATTTCTTTCATTTAGCACCACATAGCCGTATTATTTTGAAAAACTATTCTCATTTTGATAATTAGAGCTGTGAGCTTTCATCCTTTGTTTCAATATACTGCATAATGCTGGATATATCGGGCTTGACCGGCTGAACACTTACAAACCGGCTTATGGCGCTAATATCCTTTAATCCGTTCCCCGTAACCACTATACAGATTGAGCTGTCCTTCTGAAGCTTCCCCAATTCGATAAGCTTTTTTAGCCCCGCATAGGCAACAGCGCCCGCAGGTTCTCCAAAAACCCCCGTATTTGCAGCCAACTCCAAGACAGCCTGCATAATTTCCTCATCCTGTACAGCCACAAAAAATCCTCCGCTTTTTTTCACCGCACCGCTTGCTTTTATTACATCCCGTGGCTTTCCTACCGATATGCTGTCTGCTATAGTGCTTGCCTCTATATCCAGAGGGGCATATGGCTCTCCCCTTTCAAACACACGCTTTACCGCGTCGGAGCCCGCCGCCTGTACCCCTATTATCTGCGGAATTTTATCAATGAAGCCCATTCTGTAAAAATCATAAAAGCCTTTATATAAGGAGCTTATAACGGTACCGTCTCCCACACCCACAAGCACCGCGTCGGGAACTCTCCAATCATTCTGCACACAGATCTCGTAGGCTCCCGTTTTTTTGCCCTCAAGAGAATACGGATTTATTGCCGAGTTTCTGCTATACCACCCCTTCAGCCTTCCAACCTCCAGCGAAAGGTCGAACGCCTGATCATAGGTTCCGTCTACAGCAATCACTTTTGCCCCGTATGCGAAAAGCTGTGAAATCTTTGCGGCAGGGGCCGACGCAGGCAAAAAAATGTAAGCCTTAAGAGGAGTCACCGCCGTAAGTCCCGCAAGAGAAGCCGCAGCATTTCCCGTCGAAGCGCAATATACAGTGTCATAGCCCTTTTCATAAGCCTTTGTAACCACCACCGCCGATGCCCTGTCCTTAAATGAAGCCGTCGGGCTGCTGCCGTCATACTTAACCAGCAGCTCTCTTATTCCAAGCAGTCCCGAGAACCTGTAAAGAGGAGTTCCCCCAACATGCAGATGTGTCCTGTAGCTGCCCGGCTCAACCGGCAAAAGCTTCTCAAACTGCCATAGGCTCTCATTCTTTTCATAATCCATTTTGCTTGCGGGTATTGAATTATAATCAGGCACTATTTCCAGAGTGCCCATTCTGTCCCCGCACGCGGCACAGGTATATTCAACCTCATCACGCGCATATTCCCTGCCGCAGCTTACACATTTCAGAAAATAGTCCAACCTTACGCACCCCAATTTCCCTTTATTGTGAAATAACTCATATTCCCATAACGCCCCTCAAGGTATCCCAGTGTTCCTTTCTGTAATCCTCAATAAGCCTGTTCATGCGGCTTACCTCACTCTGCTTCTCCAGCCAGTAGGCCTGTTCCTTCTGGGCATTCAGCTCCTCCACCGTTTTTCCCTGCTGCTCAACCCATGTAAAATATTTGAGATTGTGCCATCTCTCGCGGCCATACTTGTCTCCCTCAAAAAACCACGACGGCTCCTGACCCAAGAATATTCTCTCCGTCCGGGACTTTGCCTCTACCCTGTCCACAGCTCCCGTCTGCTCTTTCATCTGCCTCATAACCGACCCGTATCTGGCAATGCTGTCTGTGGCAATAACAAAAATATTTTCATCCCTCTTCATTTTATAAAACTTTGCCGTCTTTATAGCTCCTATAATGTTTGCGATACCCGATATCCCAAGCTTGTCTGACATAAAGTCCACCATTTCGCTGTCGGCAAGCTCCTTAAGAAAGCTAATCCCCTCCGGGTCGGTCATAACCTGAAGCATTTTTTTGCAGTCCATGTCATCAATTAATACAATCCCATCTGTATTCATTACATTGTGAATCCACGTAACATGCTTATCTCCTATCCCCTGTATGTCGTGATCCCCGTAGCCGTTCAATGCAATGGTGGGGCACTGGACGGGCTCGCCGGCAATAATCTTGGCCTCGGAAAACTCCTGCTTTACCCTATCCCCCGATGCAATGGCCCCCGCAGAACCTACCGTAAGCACAACCCCGGCAATTCTTCCGTTGCCTATGTTCTTTTCCTTCACAAGCTCAACCATGGTATTTCCGGTAACATAGTAGTGAAACCTGTAATTGCCGAACTCCTGAAACTGGTTGAGAATTCTTATATGCTCGGGGTCTGCCTGCACCAGCTCCTTTGTCTTGTCATAAATCTCCTTTACATTGGACTCGCAGCCCTTAGTTGCTATAACCTCCGCACCGTAGCCCCTTATCATGTCAAACCTTTCCTGGCTCATTAGCTCGGGAAGAACAACAATGGACTTGTAATTCATTTCGCTTCCCACCCATGCACCGCCTATCCCGTAATTTCCCGTTGACGGCCATACAAGAGTATTCCTCACAGCATCAATTTCTCCTGTAACCGTCTTCTCCGACAGTATGGAATACGTGGGGCCTACCTTATGGCTTCCCGACGGAAACTCTTTTCCGTAAAGCACTATTATGTTTGCTTCTACTCCCGTTAATTCTTTGGGCATTACAAAATGGCACACCTCATCCCTTTCATCCCTCCATGTAATGTTATACAGATTTATAGGATGAAGCGGGCTGGAAGTCTTTGCTTTTATAGCCCTCTTCCTTATATCAGGATCAATTTTCCACGGATGAAGCATTTCTTCAAACGTTGGACCTACCACCGGCAATCTTTCCATAATTTCTCCTCTCTCTTTTTTACAAATTATTTCTTTCCCAAGCAATGGGGACTCCTTCTTAAAACACTTCCCGCAAGGCCGCTGTTTAAAACTCCGTCCCGTAAAACCGTCTTTCCGTTAATGATAACCGTTATAATCCCCTCAGGGTACTGTGCCGGATCGGTATAGCTTCCCCTGTCCCTTACAGTTCGTGCATCAAATATTACAATATCGGCGGCCGCTCCCGTCCGAAGGATACCTCTGTCCGTAAGCCCCAGCACATCCGCCGCCTTGCCCGTCATTTTCGCGACTGCCTCAGAAAGCTCCATAACTCCCTGCTCTCTTACATATCTTCCAAGCACTCTTGGGAAGCTTCCGTATACCCTTGGGTGGGGCCTTCCTCCAAGCAGTCCGTCTGTGCAGACATTTTGCTCCGGCCTCTTCATAAACCGCGTTATATGCTCCTCGGTTCCGTAAAAATCCACCATCCCGACGGCATTTTCCTCCTCTAATATGAGGTCAAGTGCAGCATCCAGAGGCTCGATGCCCCTTATTTCCCCTATCTCCTTAAGGCTCTTTCCTATTAAGCCGTTGTTTTTACCTGTTTTTACACTGGTTATATATATCCCATCAACGCCCGCAAAGTCTATAAAATTGTCCCAGCCCTCAATTCCGTTTACTATGTCGTCCTTCATTCTTTTGCGTTGGCTTTGATCCTTAAGTCGTTCAAGCAGCCTGCCCGTGCCTCCGCTGTGAGCCCACGGCGGAAGAATAACTCCAAGCATGGTGCTTCCCGCCGCATACGGGTATTGGTCGAACGAAACGCTTATGCCCTCACGGTTCGCCTCATCCAGCAATTCCATAACGCTGTCTATTTTAGGCCAGTTTTTCCTGCCGCACACCTTAAAGTGCGAAAAATGCACCCTCACTCCCGACCGTCTTGCTACTTCAAGTATCTCCTTCATGGAATCCATTATGCTGTCGGCTTCACTGCGCTGGTGGACTACAAACACTCCGTCGTACTCCCTTACCGCCTTGCATATTTCTATCAGCTCATTCGTTTTGGAATACGCGCACGGAATGTAAATAAGTCCTGTGGAGAGGCCGAATGCTCCCGCATCCATTTCTCTTCTTACAATATCCTTCATTTGTTCAAGCTCATATCGCGAAGGCTGCCTGTTGTCAAGCCCCATAGCCTCCATTCTCACATTTCCGTGAGGCACGAGGTAGCACTGGTTAAGCCCCACTCCCGATTTTCCCAAAAGCTTTAAGTACCCTTCAGTTGTGCGGTAGCTCCAGTCAATTTCATCACTGTCGCCGTCTAAGCCTGCAAGGTTCCTTCTCCAGTCCTTCAAGTATTCAAGAGGCAGAGGCGCCATTGAAATGCCATCCTGCCCTAAAACCTCCGTTGTTATTCCCTGGCGAACCTTTGCCTCCATATGGGGCTCCAGTAAAACCTTAAGATCCGAATGGCTGTGCGTATCTATAAACCCGGGGCAGACAACCAAGCCTTCAGCGTCAATAACATGGTCAAAGTCCCGTCCGACAGGCTCTCCTACTCCTGTAATCCTTCCTTCCGAGAAAGAAATATGCCCGTAAAATCCCTTTTTACCTGATCCGTCAATAATCAAGCCGTTTTTTATCAAAGTTTTCATTATATCAATATCCTTTAACCGTTTTTCTAAAGAACAGCCCCCATTATTCCGTAATACCCCTCACATGCCGCCGTAAGCTGATCTATCTCTATATATTCATCTATTGTATGCGCAAGATCCTCTCTCGACGGTCCGAAGCCGACTGTCCTTATACCCGCCTCACCGGCGTAATGGCTTCCGTTTGTACAAAAGGAGTAATGAGTAACACATGGGCTTAGCCGTGAACTTTTCAATCCAACCAGAGCTTTTTGCACAAGCTCGTCATCCTCCTCATACAGCCATGCCGGGAAAAACCGTTCCGCCTCGATAGGCTCTCCCGTATAACAGGTTTCCGCTCCCGAAGCGTACGATACCCTAGCCTCAAGGCCATGAATACTGCTTCTTGCCCTTTCTATAATATCCGTCAACGGCTTAAGCACACTCTCCCTTCCCTCTCCCATCAGCAGCCTCCTGTCAAAGGTAGCCCTGCAATAATCGGGAACCACCGAGGCTCCGGGATAAGGCGAGGACATAATATCAGTAAGCACTAAAATGCCCTTCCCCAAAAAGCTGTGTTCCTCGTACTCCATTCTTTTAATCTCTTCTATAAGCGCCGTCATGTAATATACCGCATTCCTTCCCTCCTCGGGATTTGCGGAATGCGCCGGCCTCCCGAAGGTCTCCAGCACAATCTCCGCCCTTCCCCTCTGTCCTCTTTTGAGGTTCAGTGCGGTGGCCTCTCCTATCACGACATAATCGGGCTTGTATTCCTTGCTTATCTGCCTTGCGGCTATGCCCTCAAAGCACTCCTCCTGCACAGTGCCCGCAACATATATCTCACCCTCAAAATCCCTTCCGCAATCACCGGCAAAATACCCCGCCGCACATATCATGGCTGCTACGGCGCCCTTCATGTCGGATGTGCCTCTTCCGTATATCCTTCCGTCCTCAATACAGCCCCCAAACGGGTCATGCCTCCATTTTGAAGCGTCGGGCACAGGCACCGTGTCTATATGTCCATCCAAAAGTATCCTTTTCCCCGGCCTTTTGCCCTTTATGCACCCTATAACGCTCCCGTATGTGTCAATATCAACCCTGTCAAAGCCCAGCTCAAGCATAAGCTGCCGTGAGGCATCCGCTGCCTGCCGCTCCTCCCCTGAATAGCTCTTTGCCCTTACAAGCCTCTGGCAGGCTTCTATTATCTGCCCCGCCCTGCTTTCACTCAGCATATGCCACCTCCCTCAAATTAAAAAAGGTGCATAACCGAAGCCCTTCTGCGCCCTTGCAGAATTTCGATTCGCACCATTTATTTACTGTAAAAAAGCTACCTACAATTTAATTATAATTCCCCGCAAAGGGTTGTCAAACAAATACCCTTCCAGTCATACAGCATTTGATACTGAAAACACATGTGTCTTAAACACTGATAAAATATTCTCAATTTGAGAATCAACAAGATTGATATTCAATCAGATTGAGAATCAATCATACTGCTTATGCTCTGTTATGCCATATTTTTCAAGCTTTCTGTATAATGTGGCAACTCCTATTCCCAGCTCCTTTGCAGCTCTTTTTTTACTGTCGGTGGAGCTTCCGAAGGCGTTCAGAACCTGCAATATTGTTGCCTTCTCAAGCTTTTCAAGGTTGTATTGCTCTCCCGTAAATTCCGTCAACTGTTTTTTTATGTTGGCAGGAAGCTGATCTATGTCAACATGCTTTTCATCGCCTTGAGTGTTTACTATAAAGTTTACTATCTTTTCAATCTCTCTTACATTTCCCGGCCATGAATACCCCTTCATAAGCTTAATTACATTTTCCGAAAGAGTGATTTTCTTTCCCTCCATATGGCAGAACCTTTCCAAGAAATACCGCGCCAGCAAGGGAATATCCTTCGGTCTGCTGCGGACAGGAGGTATTGATATCTCAAAGGCTATAAGAGAATAATACAAATCCTTTCTGAATTCTCCGCTTTCGGTCTTGCTCTTTAAGTCCTGACTTGTGCTTGCAATAATCCTCACGTCATAGTCCCTTTTATTCTGAATAGCCTGCATAAGCCTCCCCTGAAGCCTCGGCGTAAGATCCCCTACCTCATCTATAAACAGCGTTCCGCTCTGGGCCAAATGCAGCTTGCCAAGCCTCTCATCCTCATTTAGCTGAAGCTGCTCGTACCCGAATATTTCTTTTTCTATAACGGATTCCACGCTTCCCGTACAAATAATAGTTATAAACGGCTTTTCCTTCCTGCTGCTTTCATTGTGGATCGCTCTTGCAAAAATCTCCTTGCCGGTGCCTGTCTCGCCTGATATTAGAAGATTTACATCACTATATGCAAGCCTTTTTGCGTTTTCCTTTGTCTTTGTAAAATTATCCTCCTCGCCGATAATCCTTTCAAAGCTGAAGTTCTTTATATTCTGGCTATGAAGCAGGTTTCTGTTAAGCACGGAAATATCGTGAAAGATGAACACGCTGCCCTCCTCCCTGCCTTCAACCATTACGGGGTATATATTACCTACAAGGTTTATTTTTTTGCTTCTTATCCTGACGATATACTCTACCTGCTTCAAGTGCTTTGTGCTATTAAGCTTGTGTATGGCAAACTCGTTTATTTTTTTAAGATACACAAGCTGCTGAAGATTATTTCCCAGTATTTGCTCCGACCTTTCATTTATATATAAAATTTGCTTGGATTGGTCAAACACAATAACACCCTCACTTATGCAGTCAATGAGCTTGTCAAGAAGCTGAACCGAAAAGGCCTGCTGCTGGAAGCGTATGTATTCCGCTGCCTTTGCCGCGATCAGGCTGGATATTTGCTCTAAAAACATTACATAATTATCCTGTTTTTTTATTATTTCATTCTTTTTGTCCTTATCAAACAGAGCAAGGGATATTACTCCGATTACGCTGCCGTCTAAAATTACAGGGCAGCAAATCTCATATTCCTCCCTACAGTCGAAGCGGCTTCCGCAGGTAAGGCATACCTCATCGCGTCCGGGATTTTCAACAACCAGAGTCTGTTGTGTCTGCAGCACCCTTTTAAAAGCATTTCCCTCATCATCAATAGGCTTGCTCATTCCCTTATAGAATTGTTCGGTTCCCGCAATGCGAATCATCTGGTCATCTACAATATCCACATCCATTTCAAGCACTGTAGAAATAACCTGAGCATATTTAAGCACGCTGTCTTTAATGGAATGTAAAACAGATAGCCCCATAGCACAGTACCTCCAATACAATAGGAATACGACTTTGTCGTTAACATAACAAGTATGATTATACTATATTTCGGGCTTGTTTAAAATGGACTAAGAACTAAAAACACCGAAGTAAAATATAGTATATATACTACTATATGTATAACAATATATCTAAAGTAAATTTTCGTCATTTAAATTGACATTTTTCGCCTAAAAATATATAATTCTAATATAAATTCTGTATATAAAGGGGTTTTATAGGTATGTATAAAATTATATGTTTTGACGGGGGCGGTATAAAAGGAGCTCTGACTGCAAAAATGCTGGAGATGCTTAACAATGTAATCCCCGGTATGCTGAAAAATGTAAGCATGTATGCAGGCACCTCTACAGGAGGAATAATTTCATTGGGGCTGGCATTGGGCATAACGCCTGATAACATTGTGCAGCTTTACGCAGAAAACGGGCAGGAGATATTCGACCCTTATTATAAGTTTGAAATTCAGAGGATCGATAATGGAATAGGGGCCCCTAAATACAACAATGTCAAATTAAAAAAGCTCCTTGAGGACAACTTCAAAGACAATCCCCCCTTAAAGGATCTTCCCTGCAATATTTTAATCAATACCTTCAGTCTGAATCTGGACGGCTTTAGCTGGTATCCTGTTCAGCTTACAAATTTTCCGGGATCGCCATATTTGGATGTAACTACCGTTGATGCCGCGCTCAGAACCAGTGCGGCGCCTGTGTACTTCCCAAGCTACCAGGGCTTCATTGACGGAGGGGTTTTCGCAAACAATCCAAGCATAGGTGCGCTATGCAATGCCCTGGACCCGGAAAAGGCAAATGCCGATATGAACAGTGTAAGGCTGCTTTCCTTCGGCACAGGCTTTAATCCCTCCTGTATAAAGCATGATGTTAAGTGGGGTGCGGCAGAGTGGCTGAACCCTATGGGAAATCCTCCCATACCTCTTTTGTCCATATTAATGGACGGTGTCATGGAGGTAGACGATTATAATTGCAGGCAAATCCTTGGTGAGGATAAATACTGCCGTGCAAACATAAGGCTGGATAAATCCTTTTCAATGGACAACTGGAAGGATGTGGATTATCTGATAGAGTGTGCAGAAAGCTTTCCTCTGAAAAATCCCCAAGAATGGGACAGAATAGTTTCGTGGATAAGCAGGAATTTTTAAAAAGGCGGGGATTGCAGACTGTGTGGAAACTCCAGAGTTATTTGAGAAACTGCAGCTTGCCACCGCTACGGCATCATGGGGTACGGTTCCTATGCTTTCCCTTCGGTCCTACGCTGCGCTGCGGAAGCACAGGAATCCGTCCCCAAGATTCCTTCGCTACTTTTTTGCAAGAACTAAAGATTACTAAAAACCCGGAGACTGTCCCCGAAAAATGGGAAGGGCAGACACATTGGTCTGCCCCTCTTACTTACCCGCACAGCTCATCTTCAGGTGAAGCTCCCAGCTCCCGTTTCAATGCCTCAAGGCTTTCCTTTCTTTTTCTGGAATCCAGCTCATCTATAACGTTTATGCTTTTCAAGCCCTGCCGTGTCCCCATATGCCGTGTCTGTTCGGAATTTTGTGGCGCTATTTCGATTTGGTCTGAGGCACACTGGAATTCATCGGTAAAGCCCGCCTTATATGTACCGTTTTCAAAGGGGTATGGGGGAAGCGGCATAATCCTTCTGCCCGCCCCGAAAAATTTATTGACATTAACCGCCGCACCCGACACACACAGCGTCATAAGCATTTGCATAACGGCATCCACAGCGTTTGCCGAGGTGTCTACCCATGCAAGCGCGGCCTTGCTTTGGGGTGCTGCAAACGCATTTACAGCTTCATGTGAATTTCCTATATAAACCACCGTGTCCTTCTTCCCGGCAAACTCCTTAAGTCTCTCTGCAACGCTTTCGGTACATGCCGCACAATTTTTTAATATGCCGCTGACGCCGGGCTCTTTTTCAGAAATTACACCATGCGGGGTGTATATTTGGTATTTCTCAAGCACTTTAGGCGCGGATTCCTCCGAAAGAGCATCAATATCCTGACCCGCTATCGACGCCGCAGCCTGTTCAACGGTAATTACCCCCTTCAAGGCAGCCCATGCGACAGCGCTCACCCCGCCTGCCGTTACAGAATCAGGCTTTAGCCCCATATCCTTCAGCAAGGAGCCAAAGGCGTAATGGAACGATAATATCCCCATTCTTTTTTCAACACCTGCATCCTCCGTTTTTATTACTGTGCCGCAAATGCTCCGGCACTCCTCTATACTGTGCCGGAATATATCAAAGCGGCTTTTCAGAGCTTCTTCAAATTCGCTGCCCGCTACCGCACTGTCATCTGCGGCTATGTGCAGGGAGGTCTGCTTGTTAGGATTCGACCGCCCCTTTATTATACCCTGCAAATCATATCCCTTTTCTATTCTCGCGAGAGAATCCACAAGGCTTTGTCTCGAATGCACCGAGGCCATATATTTGCAAGCCATTTCCTTCTGCGAATTATACATTGAAAGGCACACCTCCCGCGCACTTATTTTCTCATTGGACAGTACGTGTTCCTTAAGACGCGCAGCTATATGCCGGGCTACCTCATCGGTTCTTGCTGTGATAAACAGCGGCAGAGGCCCGCCGCAATCCTCCGCAGTACCGGCCTGCTGTCTTTGGGGTGCCTCCTCAAGCACCACATGCGCATTTGTGCCCCCGAACCCGAAGGCATTAACACCGGCACGCAAGGGGTGCTCCGCTTCACTTTCCCATTTCCTTGGCTCATTATTAACCACATAAAAGGGAGTGTTTAAAAAGTTTATGTTAGGATTTGACTCAAGATAGTTTACTGTGTGGGGAATTGTTTTATTTTTAAGAGCAAGAGCCACCTTTATAAGGCTTATAATTCCAGCCGCCGAAAGCATATGCCCTATTGACGATTTAACCGAGCCAACCCCGCAAAAGCTCTTTTTGTCTGTAAACGAATTAAAGGCCCTCGTCATTCCTTCAATCTCTATAGGGTCGCCCAGAGGGGTACCGGTTCCGTGAGTCTCAATATATGAAACAGTCTCGGGGTTTATTCCACAGCTCCTGTATGCCGCTGTTATAGCCTCCGCCTGTCCTTGTGGCCTTGGTGCCGTTATTCCCTGCGAGCGTCCGTCATTGTTCACCGAGGATCCCTTTATTACGGCATATATATTGTCGCCTTCCTCCATTGCCTTTTTAAGAGGCTTTAGAAGTATAGCTCCCGCGCCCTCCGACAGAACCATTCCGTCGGCTCTCCTGTCGAACGGAAAGCAGTTTCCGCTTGGCGACAGGGCGGTAACCCTGCTTAAGCATACAAACGGCATGGGAGAAAGGTTTAAGTTTACGCCCCCCGCAACTGCCATTTCACACTGCCCTGAGCGTATGCTTTCGCACGCCATATGCACAGCCACAAGGGATGATGAGCAGGCCGAATTTACTATCAGGCTGGGGCCGGTTAAATTGAGGCAGTGGCTTACCCTCGCGGCTATCTGATTCATTCCGTTTCCTGCCACAGCGTCCGCTACAAGGTCTCCCGGACTCAGTATATTTACCACATCCTTTAAAACCTCCCTTTGCCCTTCACCGCTCAGCATATTAAAGCTGCTGTTTTGCGCAAGCCTTTTCTTAATAAGCATATAGGCTCTGTAGCCTGAGAAATGCTCCATATATGTATTTTGCTCCGAGCCTGCAAACACACCTATTTTGCTTGTCCTGTACCGTGAGGCACAGCCTGCGTTCTGCATCGCATCCCATGCCGCGGTCAGAAAAATTCTCTGCTGCGGATCGATTACTCCCGCTTCATTAGGCGATATTCCAAAGAACAGAGGGTCAAAATCAAACGGCTTTTTTATAAAGCCCCCTCTTTTAACGTATGTGGTAAATAGGGAATCTCCCTTGTCGTTAAAATGCTCATCCGCGTCCCATCTTTCTTTAGGTGTGTCTTCTATTACACATTTGCCATTTACCAGTATGTCCCAATACCGTTCAAGGCTATCGGCTCCCGGTATTCTAAGGCCTATCCCCACAATGGCAATATCCCCGTCGCATGTGCTTTGAGAGGTGTCATCCGCCACACTGCTTAAAGCTTGGGTCCTTCCCTCTCCCAAAGACGTATTTTGTAAAAGCGCGCTTTGTGAAAACGTGCTTTGTAAAAGCGCTTCCTGAATGTATTCCGCAAGAGCTTCGGGTGTCTGGTACTCAAAAATAAGCGTAGGGTAAAGCTCCATATCCAAAGCGTTGCCTATACTGCTTATCACCTTTGTAGCCTTAATGGAATCAATTCCTATTTCCATGAAATTTGCAGAGGTGTCAAGCCTTTCTACAGGAATATCCAGGCTGCGGGCTATTATTTCATACACTATCCTTCCCGCTTCTCTGGGGTTTTCGAAGCGCCTTGCGGCCTGCACCGCCTTATTTGAAGCTGGAATACCTCCTTCCTTTGCCTGCTTGTAATGCCCGTCTGCCTCCATAGTGTCAAAAACATGAATAACATTCTTTCTCTCGCAGGATATGGAAGCCAAAAACGCCTCAGCAGCACCTGCAGGAGGAAGGGGCTTAAGTCCCTGTGCCTTAACGGCAATGCGGGAAATATCTCCCACATGCTCGCCCATTCCCTTTTCGTCCCACAGTGAATAATTTATTGCAACGGTATGCCCGGGGAATTTTTTATCTCTCCTCACGCACGCATAGCTGTCAAGGAAAGCGTTTGCAGCGGCATAATCTCCAAGCCCGGCGCACCATGCCGTTTTTGATGCCGACACAGAGGACAGCATTGCAAAAAACTTAAGGGGCTGGTCTCTGGTAACCATGTCAGTTATTATTGTGCCTCTTACCTTGGGCCGCATAACCCTTTTCAACACTTCCTGTCCCTTGTGCAAAAGCTTAAAGCCTGAAGAATCCAGCTCTCCTGCCGCATGTATCACGCCATGTATGGGGCCGAATTCTCTGTTTGCCTGCTCTACGGCTCTCCTCATGGCTGCCTCGTCGCATACATCCGCCGTAATATAGCTTACACTTGCACCCATCCCCTGAAGTGCCGCAATAACGCCTCTCTTCCTGATTACAGCCGAATCACCGCTTTCCTCTCCGTCCGGCAGGCTGCCCCTTCCCGTCAGTACGAGGTTTATTCTGGCCTGCTTTGCCAGTGCCGACGCAATTTCACCTGCTACCGGGCTTGTCCCTCCCGTTATGAGATATGTGTCACCGTCGGAGATTGTTATTTCGCCGTTGCCGGACATATTCCTCACTCTTTCAAGCCCCCTCAAGTAGCGGGTTCCGCCTCTTACCGCTATAACAGCCTCGGAATTCCACTCTAAACCGGCTTGTGTGAAAAGCAGCTCCGACAATTGTAGGTCTGTATTATATTCGCTCATGTCCACATCAATTACAACGGCAGCTATCCCGCTGTTTTCCTCTGCGGCAGCCTGCCCGAATACCGAACCGATTGCCTGAAACGGATTGCCGTGCATCGACTCACCCTTGGGGCTGAATAAATTATCCGTCACAATCATCATTGATATATCTTTTAAGCCTCTGTCAACAGCCGCCTTGCTTATATTAATTACGCTCATTGCCGCCGCAGGGATATCCCCACAGGACAAATCCTCACAGTCCCTTTTGTCGGTATAATTCCACAGGTGTATTATTACAGATGCCTTTTGCGGGATATTGTCAAAAACCCTTTTATAGTCTTCGAAGCTTCCGGACTCAATTTTAAAAGCATTCTCCCCGTCAAAACTGAATTTATCCCCCGACGATATAAAATACACCGGATTTACTTGGCGCTCAAAGAAATTATTAAGCCCCGTTCCGGCTTTTCCATCGTTAAATACCAGCACCGCCCCTTGCGGCACTGTATTTTTTGCAGCATTGCTCTCAGCACTCCATACCCATTCATAAAACCATTCTACATGCTCCTGCCTGCCCCGTCTGTCTCCGAAATCCGGCTTCAGGGTCTTTCTGTCAAACGGATATACCGGCAGATCTATTATTTTGTGTGCAAAGTCCTTTTCAAACTCTCTCCAGTTAATTTTCAAGCCCGACGTATGCATCCTTCCCAGTGAATCCATAAACGCCTCAAGCGAAGCCCTCTTTCTGTCTATCAATGATATAGCGGTAATATCCCTGCCAAACGGCGCGGCATTTACCATTCCCGTAAGCGTCCTGTCAGGCCCCGCTTCAATAAACACATCCGCTCCCTTTTCCTTAAGCTGGCATATGCTTTGCTCAAATTCCACGGAAGATGTAATATGCCTCATCCAGTAGCCGCAATCGGGTGCTTCCTCCATCACTGTCCCCGTGACATTTGAAACAACAGGTATATGGGGAACCGAAAACCTTATATCCTTAAGCTCATTTTCAAACGCCTCAAGCATAGGCTCCATCAAAGGACTGTGGAACGCGTGAGATACATTCAGCCTCTTATATCCCACTCCCCTGTTATTAAGAATTGCTATAAGCTCCTCCACCCTTTCCGAAGATCCCGATACAACCTGATGGCTTATATTATATCCCGCAATACACAAGCCGTCGGCAATCCCCTTAGCAGCGGCCTCAACCGCAGCCGATGGAGCAAATACCGCAGCCATTGCTCCTGCGGAATGCAATTGGCTCATAAGCCTTCCTCTGGCTGAAACAGCCCTTGCGGCATCCTTTAAGCTTACCGCACCGGCAAGACACGCCGCCGCCCATTCCCCTATGCTGTGGCCCAGCATGAAATCGGGCTGTATGCCTATGCTCATAAGGTATTTGCCTACTGAATAATCAATTGTAAAAATAATCGGCTGTGTAATATCGGTCTTGCAAAGAGCCTCCTCAGACGCATCCTCTCCATAAATCAGTTGTGTAATCTCTTTATCCATATAAGGCCGAAAGGCCTCCCCGCATTCATCCACAATGTGTCTGAAGGAGGGTATGCTAAGGTATAGGCTTCTGGCCATTCCCACGTATTGAGATCCCTGTCCCGTAAACATAAAAACCGTCTTATGCTTTTGTGCAGGAGCGGCCTCGTGCGCTTTTACACCCTCCAGCCTGCGAAGCAGCTCCCCGGCGGAGGATGCGGTAATTGCACACCTGTATTTCATGCCTGTGCGCGAAATATTTTCGGTATGGCAAATATCAGCCAGTCTGCACGCGGGGCTGGATTTGATAAAATTCAAAAGATTTTCCGCTTTAGTCGCAAGAGAGCTTGTGCTGGCGGCGGAAAGGCACAGTACATGCGCCGGAAGCTCCGACGCGCAGGGTACATCCGACGGCGCAGCGCCGGTATATTCCTCCAGCACCACATGGCAATTGGTTCCCCCGAAGCCGAAGGAGTTTATCGCCGCCCTTCGCGCCTTCCCGTTATCCCGCTCCCATGCCTTTGCCTCCTTAACGAGGTAGAAGGGGGTTTTCTCGAAGTTAATTATCCGATTAGGGGTTTTTGTATTAACCATAGGAGGAAGCTTTTTATTTAAAAGTGCCATAACAATCTTTATAAGGCTGCCAATGCCCGCTGCGCTTAAGAGATGACCTATATTGGCCTTAACAGAGCCTACTGCAATAGACTGTCCCTGCGGCTTCCAGCCGGCAAAGGCATTGGAAAGCGCCCTTATTTCGCTCGGGTCGCCTATTTTAGTTCCTGTACCGTGCGCCTCGACATATTGAATTTCCGAAGGGTCTATTCCCCTCGACTCATAAAGGCGTTCTATCACTTCTCTTTGGCCATCGGGATTGGGTGACATAACTCCTATTGAATGTCCGTCATTGTTCACCATGCTGCCCTTTATTACAGCCATTATCCTGTCACCGTCCGCCACGGCCTTAGAAAGCGTCTTAATCATAACTAAGCCCGCGCCTTCGCCCGGTACAAAGCCGTCCGCCTCTTCATCAAAAACCCTTGCGCGTCCCGATGCCGAAAGTGCCCCCGCGCTGCTGAAATAGACATATGGAGTGGGCGTAAGCAAAAGGCTTATTCCGCCCACTGCCGCCATATCGCACTCTCCCCTTTTAAGTGCCTCACAGGCCAGATGAAGTGTCACAAGAGACGATGAGCACGCCGTGTCCACCACCATGCTCGGGCCCTTCAGGTTAAACTCCTGAGAGGTTCTTGCGGATATCATATTTAAAATGTTATCCACCAGAAGGTTTGGGTGTGTCTGTGTCACCCCGAAGGTACCCTTCCACTCCGACATAATGGCCTCCTGCTGCTGCAAAGACAGCGCGGAGAAGCTTTCAAAGCCCTGAAGCTGCTTGCTGCTAAGAGTGCTTAAGTGATACTCATAGTAGCTGTTTGTGCTTGCTCCCACAAACAGTCCCACTCTTTTTCCGCTGACATCCTGCCTTGTATATCCCGCTCTTTCCAGCAGCTCGTAAAACAGCTCAAGCATTATTCTCTGCTGCGGGTCCATTACCGCCGCTTCCTCGTCCGTAATATTAAAAAATTTACAGTCGAAGTCATACGGGTTAGCTATAAAAGCCCCTGTCCTGCAATTTGTCCTTCCCTCTGCGGGAGTTGGGGAATAATATGCGTCAATATCCCACCTGTCCTTGGGAATCTCCCTTATACTGCACCTTCCCTCCACAACATTCTCCCAGAAGGCCTCGGGAGAATCAGCGTCGGGGAAGCGGCATACAGCGGCTACAATTGCTATATCCTCATCCTCCGCATAGCCTTGCACCTCTGCTTCTTTATGCCTTTCCGTCTCTTTATCGGTATCTTCACAGCCTTTAAGCCGCTCAATATACCTGCCCATTTCACCGACAGTATGGCAGCTTATGAGAATGTCATGCGTAAGCTCAATTTTAAATTCCTCCTCCATAAGGCTGAGTATCTGAATGGCCTTTATTGAAGTGCCACCCAGCGAAAGGAAGGGTGCGTCGGGAGGAATTGTGCCGCATGGCCTTCCCAATACCTCCGCCCATATATCAGTTATTCTTTCTGTGATGCGGCCTTCACCGTCATCTGACTTTGACTCCTTCCTCCTTTGGCTTCCAATGCCGTGCTCCAGTGCCAGCCTTGCAGCATCTATTGTGCCTGCTGAAAACTCCCCGTTTTTAAAGCCCTCTACCATTCTGAACCTCTGGATCTTTCCGCTGGTTGTTTTAGGTATTAAGGGTATGCTTATTATATAGTCTATAGGTATTCCAATAGTCTGGTTCACATGCTCAACTATGGAGGCATAGAAAGAGCCCGCGTCCTTATCTCCCATACGCATACTTGAGAAAAGCCCCACCTTTTCACGGCCTTCCGCCTCATCATGCCACCCGCACACTGCAAATCTTCCGCTTTCGGTGCCTTCCACCTCTTCAATTTTTGATTCTATATCATGAGCAAAAAAATTCTGACCGTTTACAAAAATTACATCCTTGATTCTCCCTGTAACGGTCAGCCGTCCTCCCTGCATAAAACCCATATCCCCCGTTTTGAGCCATTCATCCTGAAAGCTGCTTTTAGTGGCCTCGGGGTTGTTTATATACCCGGACGTGACATTAGGCCCGCTTATCTGTATTTCCCCCACAGTACCCTCCTGCACAACCTCACCATGCTCATCTGCAATTCTTACACTTATGCCCGGAACGGGATACCCCTCGTCGGCTAAAAGCAAGGCATCCCTCCTTCCGGCAGGAACCTTGACGGCTTTCGCCTCTCCCGTAAGCTTTTTACGGCTTACACAGTGGTGCAGGGCGGGCTTGCCTAAAGGTGAAAAGCATACCGCAAGACATGCCTCCGCCATTCCGTATACGGGGAACATGGCTGTGGGAGAAAGCCTGCAAGGCAGAAGGGAATTTGTAAACTCATGCATAAGAGACACCGATATAGGCTCGGCGCCATTAAACAACAGCCTTAGCGAGCTTAAATCCCATTTTTTGTAATTTTCTTCCTTTGCCTTTCTTAGCAGCAGCCTGTATCCAAAATTAGGAGAGCCGGTAATGGTTGCCTTATGCTTTGTAACGGTATCAAGCCACAGCGTAGGCCTTTTAACAAACTTGAAGGGTGTAATATTTATAAGATTAATTCCTATCGACATAGGCGCAAGCATAAAGCCTATCAGCCCCATATCATGATGGTACGGCATCCACCCCAGCATACTGTCATTACATGTAAACCCTCCCCCCCTTATTATTCCCTCTATATTTACAAGTAAATTGTCATGTGTAAGAACAACACCCTTCGGTATGTTTGTGCTACCCGAGCTGAATTGTATAAAAGCCGTCGTATGCGGTTCAGCAAGGCTTATTTCCCCCTGCCGCGCACTCTCCTTCAAAGAAGCGGAGTCAATCACCTTGAGCTCATCCGTTTGGAACACTTCCCCAATATCATTCTCCTTTTGCTTCATATTAAAGTCTGATATTATAACAGGCTTCTTTAATATGCTCCATACCGAAAGCATTTTTTCCAGAGACGCATTTTTTTTCTTGATAGAGGGAGGGTATGCAAGAGGTGCGGGAATAATACCCCCTAGAAGACATGCCCAGAAGGTTATCAAAAATTCCACATTGTCATCAAGTATAAGCAGTACATACTGCCCCGCCTTCAGTCCGCAATGCTGCATGGCACCCAAACGCTCGGTGGATTTTTTAAGTATTTCTTCGTATGACAGGAAAAGCTCGGCGTCGTTATCCTGAATAAATGTAATTCCGTTTTTTGCTGTGCCATGAGCCGCGTCAATAAGTATTCTGGCTATATTTCCCTTGCTCCTCAGCCACCCGTCTATATCAGCTCCCTTGCGGCAAGACAGCTTTACATCCTTATTTTTCTGATCACTTTTCATTCTCAATACCTCCTTGTGGTGAATTAATATAAAAATCCGAAAATTCGGAATCCTCTTCCTTCTCCTGTGCGCTCCGCACACCCTGCTTCAGTCCTCGCGTCAATGCCATAAGCACAAGAAATGCCGCAAAAAGAACAAAGCTCAACGTAAATATGTGATTATTACCCAGAGCGTTCATAAGCAAGGATGAAAGAAACGGGCCTGCGGCGGAGCCTATTCCATACGAAAACGTGAACATCGCAGTGCCCGACGAAATCTCGCTATGCGGCAAATCCTGAACCGACATGGCAAGTGAAAGGGGATACACAGGCCCCAGAGCAAAGCCGGCAATAAATGAAAATGCCATTCTCAGTATAAAATTATCAAGCATTACTATCCCAAAAATCGCGGCAAAGGATGCCAGTATAATTATAAAAAGGCACCTGCTTCTCCCCATCCTGTCCGACATCCTCGTAACAGGAACGATTCCTGTAATGCACCCTATTACGAATATTCCAAGGGCATAGCCCATAGCATCCACACTGTAGCCCTGCTTTAAAAGGAACAGGGGGTAAAGGGACACAAGCGTTGTTTCTGAAAATCCATATGCAAAGGAGCCGCACAGAGCGGTAAATATTTTTGAAAACACCTTTTCCCCGGCACCCGCGGGTATGGTGTGCACCTCCTTCAAGCCAAGCCTTATTAATGCAACAGCCGCAATCAGATATATTCCTCCGGCAGCAAAAGCCGCCCACGCAAGCCGTGCGTATATTAAGGAGCCGGTGACAGAGCTTATCACAAATCCCGACGCAAAAAGAAGGCTGTACATGCCGCTGACAGCACTTCTGGAATCATCCGGCGACGAGCTGTGCAGCGCCGCCTGTATGCCTACCATGTTAAAGCTTATACCTATTCCGGTAAAGCACATCAGCAAAAGCCATACAACAGTGTTGTGCACAAACGGGAATAAAAAGGTGCAAAGGGCTGCAATACACAGCCCGGCAACAATAATATTCCTTACATCCCTGCCCTTCATTTTATTGTTAATAATTACCGCTCCGACAGATAAAAATATGAAATAAGAGGAGGACACTATTCCTATCCATACATTGCCGGTGTTTTTAACCGTCATGTGGGCAGTAACCAGAGGGTTTATTATTCCCACCGCGCCTCCCACAAGCAGGGCTACTGCATAGTATACCGCCTTGCCTCCGGCAAAAAAAGAGTTCTTCTTAAATTCCGTATTCATACGCTATGCCCCTACCCCTTCAAAACCTGATTAAAAAGCGATGCCTGCTTAGAACCAAACCAATACATGTCCTGCTTTCCGTATACCTTCAATGCCTCTCCCGAAATACAATCCGATTTTGAGGACGCAAGAAACACAACAGTATCCGCCACCTTTTCAGGATGCATAGCCTTATCCCTGAAGGCTGCGGGAGCCATTCCTGTATCGACAAAGGAGGGGCACACGGCATTCACCTGTATGTTTTGGTGCTTAAGCTCCTCCGACATCGACCTTGTTATTCCCAGTATGCCGTGCTTGGATGCAGCGTAAGCGCTCATTAGAGGATATCCTATAAAGGATGAATCCGAGCCTATATTAATGATTTTGCCGGCGCTCTGCTTTACCATATGAGGCACTACCGCGCGGCAAAAATTATAGCTCCCGAAAAGATTTACCTTGACAATGCTCTGCCATTCCTCGGGATTTGAGTCCATGACAGAAACCATCTTTGTAATTCCGGCATTGTTTATAAGAATATCAATTCTTCCAAACCTCTCAACAATTCTATTTACCGCCCGCACTACCGAGTTATAGTCGCTTACATCGGCAGACAGAGCAATCACCTCCGCGCCTGTTCTCATAATTTCATCCGCCGTTTTCTGCAGTGAGCTCATGGTGCGCCCTATAACGGCGATATTTGCTCCCTCCCTTGCCATAGAAAGGGCTATAGCCCTGCCAAGTCCTCTTCCGCCTCCTGTAACTACGGCAACTCTTCCTGTAAGATTTCCGGAAGCCCTGCGATATTCTCCCGGCACCTTAATAGGCCGCAATTCTTCTGCCTCAACCAATAGGAGCATTTGCTTCAATTCCTCCATGTACTCATTTCCAATCCTGCTTATTACGTCTTGGGAATAATAATTTTTAGAATATTCCAGCTCTACAGTAAGGCTGCCGTTACATATGGAAAAGAAAACCTCAAGGACAGATATTCTCTTTTGATCAGGGTCTGAAAGCCTCCTGTCCGAATCCTCCTTTGTGAACCCAAATACACCCTCACCCATCAAATCCCTGTTTCCAAGATAGTTTGCCCTTACTGCCGTCAGCCTCTCATCGGGATACATATATGCCGGCAGGCTTTCGGCCGCAAGGTCATAGCTTATGCCGTTAAGCGGAGTTTTGTCAAGTCCGTCTCTTATTTTATCCACCAATCGCTGCCATGTATCATTTTCACCTACGCTGACAGGCAGGGGAAAGTTTATTGCAAAATTTCCGGGGGTATCAAAGAAGGTTCTTCCCTTTCCAAGATCCCTTCCATGCATCCTGTGGCTTACGATTACTCTCTCTCCTTTGCATGACTTGCTCAAAGCCTTATACAGCGGAGCAAGCAAAATAGGATATACATTTGAGCTGAAATGCTTTTTGGCCCTGCCAAGGAGAACAGAGGTGCCGGATCTCTCAAGAGTAAAGCTTTCCATTGCCGCAGACGCCTCATTGTTAGATCCGCCGCTTAGATCCATAGGCACTCCGAAAACAGGCATTTGCGTTGGAAATTGTTCCTTCCAGTATTTTGTATAGACCTCAAGATTATCCTTTCTCTCCTGCTCCACAAGCTGTACAAAATCCATATAAGAGGGTACAGGTTTAACTGAAGCCGCCCCGGTACCCTCTAAAATGTTGCGGTATATTTTCCACATTTCCTTAAACAGCAGTCCGTTTGTTATCATGTCGGATATAAGATGATGCCCTATAACGGAAATGTCAAAAACGTCGTCGGAGACCTTAACAGCAGCAATCCGTATCAGAGGCCATCGGTCAATCCGAAGCTCCTTTGCCTCTTGTGATATCATATCTCTTACCGCCGTATTCCTTTCATTTTCGTCCATATGGCACGCATCATAGAATCGAACCTCAACAGGCATTCCCTTAGGCAGCACCTTCTGATACCATTTAAAGTCCTTCCGCACAAACACGCACCTCAAGGAATCATGGCGATCAAGCAGCTCATTTACCGCCATATTAAACGCCTTTAAATCGAGAGGCTGCTTATATAAAAACCTAGTATATCCGCTCCAGGCATAAGGGTAGCTGAAGAATGACATAATCCAGCTCTGTGCGGGAGACAGGGGCATCAGGCTGCCTTCAGCAGTTTTCATCTTAAGCTGCTTATCTCCCCCCATCTCTTCTCCGCCGGAAGCACATGAAACACCGGATTTTTTCAAAGCCGTATGCTCCAAAGCCTTGCGGTCAAGCTTTCCATTCGCCGTTTTCGGAAGACAGTCCATCCACTCTATTCTGTGAGGAATCATATAGTCCGGGAGTTTTTTTGCAGCGACATTTTTAATTTCCATATCATCGGCCCTTCTGCCGGACAGCCACGCCATAAGCTGCTTTCTGTCGTCATCCTCGCCCACGGCAAGTACTGCCGCCTCATCCACTCCGGGGACAGAGCAAAGCACCGCTTCTATCTCCCCAAGCTCAATCCTGAAGCCCCTTATTTTGACCTGATTGTCTATTCTCCCATGATATTCATAGCTTCCGTCGGCATTTTCAGAGGTCAGGTCTCCCGTCCTGTAAATATACTGTCCGGGAATATCCTTAAACGGATTGGCAATAAAGCAGGCAGAGGTTTTTTCGGCATCATTCAGATATCCCTTGGCAAGCTGTACGCCTCCAATCCATAATTCTCCGATATCGCCCTTGGGCAGCTCCCTCATATTTTTATCAAGGTTTTTTATAAACACTCCGCTTATAGGCTTTCCGATGGGTATTCGAGTCTCGCCGTCCTCACCCGGCCGTTTGTTAATTATATGGCAGGTTACGTCAATAGACGCCTCTGTAGGCCCATATAAATTTGCCAGCCCTGCCGACATTCCGTTTCTGTCGATCCATTTCTGTATGTACGACATCGGGAGAGCCTCTCCGCTGAAAATAAGCCATCTCAATCCACTGAAATCATATGAATCGCCCTCAATGGCGTTTATAAATTCTCCAAAAAGAGACGGTACAAAATGCATTATGCTTATTTTTGCATCGGCAATCCACCTTGCCAGCTTCCACGGATTTTTCAACGTTTCCTTTCTCACAGGGCACACAGTTCCTCCATACATAAGCGGCCAGAACAGCTCCCACACCGATATGTCAAAGCAGCATGACGTTTTCTGCGCAACCCTTTCTCCCGGCCTTACCGAAAATGTATCCTGATGCCATTTAAGCCTGTTCATATAGCCGCGGTGGGCAAGCATAACCCCTTTTGGATTTCCTGTTGAGCCAGAGGTATAAAGAACAGTCATAAGATCGTCGGCCTCACTGCTGTACAGCGGCTCGTCTGAAGCTTGCCCTATCCATTCACCTCTCATCACCTGTGATATTTTCGGCAGGCTTAAAGCCCTGTCTCCGCCATCGAGATATGCCACAAGCTTTAGATCCCCGGTTTTTTCAAAAAGCGGTGCCAACTGTTCACGGAGTATATGCTCAGTTAAGATAACGCTTACTTTAGAATGATTCAGTATGTACTGTATACGCTCGGAAGGATAGGAAGGATCGACAGGTAT
The DNA here is from genome assembly GCF_003337415.1 of Anaerobacterium chartisolvens. GTDB lineage: Bacteria > Bacillota > Clostridia > Acetivibrionales > DSM-27016 > Anaerobacterium > Anaerobacterium chartisolvens. The sequence goes on from NZ_QPJT01000035.1 coordinate 30,871, forward strand.
ATATGCCGCTCCGCATTTAAGGATTGCCAGCATTCCTATCAGCATGTTGGGGCCGGGCAATGCCATTATTCCCACAAACGCCCCCCTGCCTATGCCTCTGGCTTTTAAGAAGTTTGCAAGCCTGTTTGTAATGTCCTTAAGCGCGCCATAAGAAATCGTGCTGTCTTCAAACACTATGGCGGGAGCATCGGGAGTCAGCCTGCACTGCTGTACTATTTTCATGAACGGAATTTGAATTTCATAATCCTCCTCGCCGTCTTCCAAAGCATTCTCACCTGCTGTTGATCCATGCGCCTTTTCTATTGCTGCCCCCATTTCCGCAAGAGTCCCCGCCCCCAGAAGTATGCCTTTATCATTAATTTCATATTCTCTGGACAACAACGAAACCATCCGTATCCTTTGAAGAGAATCCATTCCAAGCTCTGCATCCAATGCCTTTTGCAGGTCGGCGGAACACGCCTTCCTGCCGCAAACCTCCTCAAAAAGCCTTATAAGAGTATTTTGCATGTCGCAGCTTACATGCTCCGCCTGCTTTTGGGGACGGTACGCGTGCTTGCTCCCCTCATAGGCCACTTGTCTTATGTTTTCCAGAAACTTACCCATAAGCATATCTATATAGGCCTCATCAAAAAATCCGCCGTCATAATTTGAGGTTATAAATATTTGCCCCTTAAATATCTCCACAAGATTATCTATCGTACCGGGGTTAGTGCATGTATATGCCTCATAGTCATACAGCTCAAGCTTCCCGCAGCATTCCTCAAGATATGTATTCCCTGTGAAGGAAAGATAGAGGTTGGATTTAATTGCGGCTCTTATAAAGGCCGACGACATCTCAGTCATTTTTCCGTTTTCCAGCATGTCCTGCCCTACAGTCATTTTAGCCGTTTGCAACGCCTGAGCCCTGTCAATCCCCCATGCTATCGCATGGTTTATTGTCTCCTTCACACTGTCTATCAGCGTTGCCCAATCGCCGCAAGCACCAGCCGTTTCAAAGCTCAAAGCCAGATTCTGAGCAAAGCACCCCGCTACCCCCGTTGCATCGGCGTTGGGATATACCCTGCCTCCCGTGGGAAGATTAAGAATCATGTCATTCTTATCATGCTCCTGCTGCTTTATCGTCCTTATATATGCACTGACAATAATGACAAAAAGAGATGCATTAAATACTGAGGTGCATGAAAGCAGCGAATTTACCGTTTCTTCATCAAGCCTGTATTTTTTAGTGCATGTGACCACTCCCTTGAAGGAGCCTTGGGGGAGACTTTTGCCGGCCCCATAAGGATTAAAAAAGTACTTCTCCTTGCCCTGCTTTTTAAGGTAATTATACAGCTCCCTGTTCTCATTCTCATCGCTCCAATTATTTATTTGGCGCGCAATATCGTTAAAGTCCGACGGCATCAGGGGCTGCGGCAGCTTTAAAGGGGTATTGCCTGTTTTGGAGGCATAAATGCTCATAAGCTCTCCAATTATTTTATGGTTTCCCAGACCGTCGCTTATTGTGTGATTGGCCGATAAAATAATTTCGTATTTGTCATTCTCTAAATATACCGCCTGAAGATTATGCAAAGGCCAGTTAAAAATATCGAATTTAGAATTAATTATATCCTCCATCCTTTTCTTAACAAAAGCCCTTTTGTGCTGCTCGTCAAGATGCCTGACGTCTTCTATGTCTATTGCAGGGGGTGTAGCGTCCCCTAAAAGGATCATAGAATAGTCTCCAAAGCTCTTTGCTTTTTGGCCTGCGGCAAATACCGCTCTTAACACAGGATTTCTTGCAATAACCTCTCTCCATGAATCCCACAGCGCTTTTTCGTCAAGCGTCCCCCTTATGCACACGCCTGAAACAATGGTAATGTTTGAAACAGCCATATATGCGGCAAGAAAAGGGTATTGGGCATTTACCATCTCAAGCTTCTCAGCCTCCCGAGGCAAGCCGCTGCCGGATAACTCCCTGTTCTTTGGCATACTTTTGTTATGGCACTGCACCCATTCCCCAAAAGCATCTATAATTTCGCCTACCGTTTGAAAAGTCATAAGAGATGAGACAGGGTACTTTGATGTAAAGCTGTCCAATTCATCTTCGGGAATTAACTTTATGAGCTCGTTCATTAGTGAAACCATTTTTATAGAGTCTATCCCCAAATCACTCTCTAAAAACATATCGTTCTCGATCTGACTTGCATTATGGCCCGTTATACCGGCTATTTTCTCAAGCACACTCTCTGCTATACCACATGCGGTAACAGTACAAGCAGGCTTTTCCGCTGCTTTTGCTTCAAGGCTCCGTTCCCTTTCCCCGGCATCCGGGCTTCTGCTCCACTCTTCAAAAACCTCTGTAATAGCGCCTACCGTCTCAAGAGACATAAGGTATGATACAGGATACTTCTCGGAAAACCTGCCCGACTGCTCCTCCGGCACCAGCTTCATAAGCTCGGTCATAAGTGAAACAGTTTTTATTGAATCAAGCCCCAAATCACTTTCAAGGTATGTGTCGTTATCAATATCTTTAATACTATGCCCCGTGATCCCTGAGATAGCACGGAAAACTGAATCCCTGACGTTTTGTCCGTATGTTTGTGTGTAAGACATATATACCACCTCTTGCTTTCAACACGTTTTATTTTTTTACTTATTTATTTTCTTATCATTTCTTTTTTGTAGTTTAATGTATTTATATTCCAAAATAATACATATGTTTTAACTCCATCTTAATTTTATGTTAAATATTTCTTTACTATAAAAATAAAGGTTTTAAAAGTGAACACCTAATAACTTAAAACATAACATGGAATTAATATACAATTAACATTCCACGCTTACAATTACATATTAAATTGTGCATTTTAGGTGTAATATATTAACAACATGACAAGGGAGGGAAATATGTTTATGAACAAGAAAGTGTTTTTAGGTATAGCCGCCTTTATAGTTATTATCGCTGTGGCTTTTGCGGCCAGATATCTGTATCAGCTAAAAAAATACAAGGATATGGTATCAAATATACAACTGTCCGGTATAAACTTATCCACGCTGGAAAACGGTGTATATACCGGCTCATACAATGCTGTTATGATCGCTGTTGATGTGGCGGTAACAGTTAATAATCATAAGATAGAAAGCATAGAGCTTATAAAACATGAGCACGAAAGAGGAGCACCCGCAGAGGCGGTAATTGACAGGGTAGTGGAGTCACAGTCTCTGAACGTAGATACCGTTTCCGGCGCTACAAACAGTAGCCGGGTAATTCTCAAGGCAATTGACAATGCTTTAAACTCCGAGGGATGACACCATATAAATAAATCCGGCCAACGCAGGTTTGTCCCTGTATTGGCCGGATTTCATAAAAAGCCTGTAACTTCCGTATAAAATTAAACAACACCTGCAATATTCCCCGGCTGCTTAAAATTATACATAGCCTCTATCCCTTCAAGGCTTCTTGCCCCCCATAACGCCAGAGCAAAATCCACTCCCGCGTCCCTTGCACACATATAATCATATACGGTATCCCCTATATAAAGAGCCTCTGATACATCGGCACCCATCAGCTCAAGAACCTTTAAAAGCGGCTCGGGATGAGGCTTATGCCTTGGCGTGTCGTCGGCGGATATTACATGCTGAAAGTACTTCATAAGGCTTTTAAGGCACGGGTCCTGCGTAACCTCTATTTTGTCTCTCGAGGAAACTATCCCCATAGCAATGCCCTTTTCATGCAGCGTACCAAGAATTTCTTCAATCCCATCAAATGCTTTTGTCTTTTCAAAAAATTCAAGGAGGTAGCTGCGGTAGCTGTCAATCATACCACGGCTGTTTTCAATCCCCAGCTTTACCAAAACCTCCCCGGTGGGAACTCCATATGCCATCTTCATTTGTTCATCTGTAAATTTTTTTCCCAGCTTTTCATAAATCAGCCTGCTATAAGCGGCAAAAACAGCTTGCTCCGTATTAATCAACGTTCCGTCAACATCAAATATTATATACTTATACATTTTAGACTCCCATTAATATAAAACTGGCCGACAAGCCGGATTAAACTTTATAAAGTCTCCCCCAAAACTTATCGGCCAGTCCATATTCATAAATTCATATAAGGTGTGTAAATCAAATCCGAATACTACTGTAAAATTACTCCTGAAGCCTCTTCTCAAGAGCATCAACCTGAGAAAGCAGCTCCTTAGGAAGCTTTTCGCCAAACTTTGCGTAATGCTCCTTAATAGAAGCAACCTCTTTAAGCCACTCTTCCTTGTTGACCTTAAGCAGCTCCTTTACATCCTCTGCGCTTATATCCAGTCCCTCAAGGTAAAGGGCATCCTCTGTAGGCATATAGCCTATAGGAGTCTTAACAGCCTTTCCTTCTCCTGAGGTTCTCTCAATAACCCATTTAAGAACGCGGCTGTTTTCACCAAATCCGGGCCACAGCCACTTACCGTCACTATCCTTACGGAACCAGTTTACATAGAATATCTTAGGCAATTTGTCCTCTGTGGATTTTGTACCTATGTTTAACCAGTGCTGCAAGTAATCACAAACATTATATCCGAAGAACGGAAGCATTGCAAACGGGTCACGGCGAACCTGACCTATATTTGCGGAAATAGCTGCAGCAGTGATTTCAGAACCCATTATTGATCCCATAAACACTCCATGCTTCCAGTCAAAACTTTCATGAACCAACGGAATAGTGCTGGGGCGGCGTCCGCCTATCAATATTGCGGAAATAGGCACTCCAGCCGGATCCTCCCACTCGGGAGCAATTACGGGGCACTGGCCTGCGGGTGCAGTAAAGCGGGCGTTTGCATGAGCCGCAAGCTCTTTTGAATCAGGTGTCCAGTCATTTCCCTTCCAGTCTATAAGGTGATCGGGAGCAGACGTTCCTATACCCTCCCACCAAACATCTCCGTCATCAGTAAGGGCAACGTTGGTAAATATGGTGTTCTTCTCGGTGCTGTGCATAGCATTAGGATTTGAGTCCATGGAAGTACCCGGAGCAACCCCAAAGAAGCCTGCTTCAGGATTAATAGCATACAGGCGGCCATCCTCACCGAACTTCATCCACGCTATATCGTCACCAATGGTTTCAACCTTCCATCCGGGGATAGTAGGCACAAGCATTGCCAGATTTGTCTTTCCGCAAGCACTTGGGAAAGCGCCTGTAACATACTTCTTATTTCCTTGGGGATCAGTAAGACGGAGTATGAGCATATGCTCAGCCAGCCAGCCTTCATCACGGGCAAGCACTGAAGCAATACGAAGTGCAAAGCACTTTTTGCCTAAGAGAGCGTTTCCGCCGTATCCTGAACCGTAGGACCATATGAGCCTTTCCTCGGGGAAATGGCTGATGTATTTTTTCTCTATAGGAGCGCAGGGCCAAGCCACGTCCTTCTGACCCTCCTCGAGAGGAGCGCCTACCGAATGAAGGCAAGGCACGAATTCACCGTCACCTAAAGCTTCAAGCACAGCCTTACCCATACGGGTCATAATGCGCATGTTGACAACAACATAAGGGCTATCGGTAAGCTCAATACCAATTTTTGATATTGGAGAGCCTATAGGACCCATAGAAAATGGAATAACATACATCGTTCTTCCCTTCATGCAGCCCTTGTACAATTCTTTCATTGTGGCCTTGAGCTCGTCAGGATCAACCCAGTTGTTGGTAGGGCCTGCATCCTCCTTATTCTTGGAAGAAATAAAGGTTCTGTCCTCTACACGGGCCACATCGGATGGGTGGCTGCGGAACAGATAACACCCCGGACGCTTTTCAGGATTTAAGGGGGTAGCCATTCCTACGTCAACCATCATCTTAAGCAGGCGTTCATTTTCTTCCTCGGTGCCGTCACACCAGTATATTTCATCCGGCTGGCACATATCTGCCATCTCTTTTACCCAATCTTGCAACTTTTTGTTTACAGTCATATAAATTCTCCCTTCAAATAGATTATTTATGTTATTGCGAATTGCAATAGCAATGCTTCGAGACTTCACTTTAGTTATTAGAACAATGCATTTAGTTAATTTTTTCACTAACTATCCTAACACAAAACAATGAAAATATCAACAATTCTTTTAGTATTTAAAGCCTTTTTTAGGCAAAACTTAATTTATTTTAATCAATGCCATTAGACTCCTCATGCAGTATTCAAATCGTCATATTGCAAAAGCAGTATATTTTTACATACAAATTCCATAGTACACACTTAAAAATTTATTCAGCCATTTATTAAGCTCATGGGAATTATCCTGATTTGAACAATGTCCCGCATCGTTAATCAAATGAAATTCACACTTATCCTCGCGCAGCGCCCATGCTTGAGAAGCTTTCTTTATATTGCACAGCTTGTCATTTTCCCCGCACAAAAGCAGCATCTCTCTATTTATTCTATAATTCTTTTCATAATGCATACAGGCAATAGTTTCAAAGAGCATGGTGCTGAAATTCTTTTTACCTGTTAATTGGAAAACCTCTTTCAGATAGCCTTGAACATGGGCTTTATCCGAACTCATTCTGGCAGAGTAGACAACCATATACTTCCACGGCAATAGCCGCAATAGAACAGGTGCGGAATTCATAAGCAGCCTCTCATAAAGTGAAAGCTTCATTGTATTGCAGGTGCAATCAATTAATACCATGCTTTCTACCTTGTCCGGATGATAAAAAAGCAGCTCCTGAGACGTGTTTCCACCCATGGATTGGCCTATAAGAGTTGCTTTATCTATCTTTTCCCTGCACATAATTTCGATTAAATCAGAAACCAGTAGCTTTATGCTAAATTGCTTTCCCATAGGTCTCGACAACCCATGTCCTCTGGCGTCCCACAGCAGAATTTTGAATCTGCCGGCAAATACAGGTATCTGCTCACTAAACATTCTATGATCTGTTCCTGCACCGTGCAAAAATACAAGCCATGGACCTCCGCAATCCCGCGATATCCAATAGTATATATTGCAGTCGTCCTTGTGCATTACCTTTTGTTCAAGAAGCTCGGTATATTCATTCACCAGTCTAATTACCCTCTTTTAAAAATGCCTCTTCGGAGTATGTGTTTTTTGAATCCCATAATATCCACTCCTCATAGCCTGCATCATAAACAGCCTTTATTTGCTGTTTTACCTGCTCCGCGCCGTACGACATGTAATACCCCTTGCCCAGCCATGTAGCGGTAAAATCCTGAAGATACGGCCGCACATTGGCTTTATACTCAGGGACCTTGGCTATCCTGTCCTTTGCCTTTGCCAAGCTGTTATATACAACGCCGTACGGCTCAAAATCCGGCTTTGCATATTTTACACCGTTTACCTGCTGCCCTACAGCATAATGAGAAGGATATACCATAGGACAAATATAATCTATGTCTTTTCCAACGAGCTCAAGGTACTGCCCTATATCCTCCGTGTCGGCAGGACTTTCGCATATTATCCCGAAAACGTCGGCCGACAGAACAACCCCCGGAAGTTCCTTGCGCGCATATGCAAGGAAGTCATTTATGACCTCGTACTTTTCCTTCTCGGTGTTGCCAAAAACCATTGCTTTTTTATTTCCGTCATTTGCAAACCTTACATAATCAAACTGTATTTCATCAAAGCCTTTATCAACGGCTTCTCTGGCTATATCAATAAGATACGGCCATGAATCCTTATTATATGGATTCAGCCATGTTTTATCCTTCTTATCCTTCCACAGGCCTCCCTTAGAGTGCTTTATGGCCAATTCCGGTTTTTCAGACGACAGAACGGGGTCTTTGAAGCACACTAACCTGCCTATTATATATACCCCATTATCATGAAATTCTTTTAAAACCTTGTCTGCGTTGTATTTCTTTTTCCATGCATTAATTTCTCTGACAGCAGGCACATTGGACTCATATCCCACCAAACCGTCATCATCCTTAATATCTATTACGTATGAGTTGATTTCAGTAGTTTTGGCAAGATTAATAAAATGTTGAACCTTGTCGGAGCTTCCCACTGTCCATCCCGTTAAATACAGAGCCTTAGCCTTTACAGCCTTTCGAGGCTCTTTTTGCGCATTATCAACTCCACCACTTTCATTTTCGCCGGTCTTGTCGGGCTCAGAAGGCGAATTGGTGTTACTTTCGGAAGTTGTTTGCTGGGGAGTGTTGTCGGAGGTAGACCCGTTTTTTACAATATCCTCCTGATTAACACCGGGGTTTTTCCCGCATCCTGTAATTGAAGCGAATACTAATATTGTCATAGCCAATACGACTATACATAAAATGGCACTTCTTTTCATAGTGTGCAGCTCCTTAGAAGTTATTATTTTATTTAAAAAGTCCTGATGTGACTTTTTTTCCATTCTCACATGCATAAATTTCTTATATTTTAATGCATTTACATTTTACACTTCATACTATTTATAATGGTTAAAAAATATTTAAATATTACGGTAAACTTATGCAAAATAGTTTAAGCTTATGCAATACTAAGAATTTATCAGAAAATTAGAATTAAAACAAGCTTTATATGTTAAAAAAATAATAAAAAAAGGAAAGAATTAAATTCTCTCCTTTTGGCTCCCCAAGTAGGACTCGAACCTACGACCCTGCGGTTAACAGCCGCATGCTCTACCAACTGAGCTATTGAGGAATATAGATCTGGCAGAGACCTGCTTTCCCGGGCCGTCACCAGCCAAGTATCATCGGCACTGAGAAGCTTAACTGCCGTGTTCGGTATGGGAACGG
>NZ_QPJT01000036.1 GCF_003337415.1 Anaerobacterium chartisolvens
TTATTATTTGTAATACTAAATACACTTTGCCACTTTGTAAGACATAATGCAGCTAGCTTTATTCGCCAAGGTTGCATTTACTTTGTCAACTGAGGCCTTAAAAAAATATATAAATTACTTTCATATAACTCTTGCATTAATGTCTAAAGGGTGCTATAATAACTTTTGTCAAAAAATATTGCGGGTTTGTGTAATGGTAGCACTACTGACTCTGGCTCAGTCTGTTAGGGTTCGAATCCTTAACCCGCAGCCAATAAGGCAGCTTCTTAAAAAGGAAGCTGCCTTATTTTGTGTCCTTTGCGAAGCATCAAGATCGTTCTTTTGCCTTACATTTCTCAATCGGTTAAATCATTAAACAGCATAAATCTCAATCATACCAAACAAAAGACTTGTTAATAAATATTTACATATAATTACAATAAATTATAATAAATTACGTAATGAATTTAATTGGAGGTATTTTTATGAGAGGTAAAGGTATTTTAAAGGCAAGCTTTATTATGCCCATAGTATTTGCAATCATTTTATTGCTAATGCAAATAGCGGGTGCGTCGGGGGAAGGAGAATGGACAGCAAAAGCACCTATGTCTACTGCGAGAGGTTATTTTCAGGCAGAAGTAATTAACGGTAAAATTTATGCCATTGGAGGACGCAACAATCAAGGCTATATGATCTCAGTTGAGGAGTATAACCCTGTAACAAACAGATGGACAGCAAAAGCACCTATACCTACCCCGAGACAAGCTTTGCAAACAGAAGTAATTGGCGGAAAAATTTATGCTATTGGAGGGGTTAACGGTTCAGGTACCTTACCTCTGGTAGAGGTATATGATCCGGCAACGGAGCTGTTGTTTTTTGGGATTGGTATGGTACTGTTGATGTAATTTACAAAAATTGGGGGAATATTGGTATATCATTAGGAAATGGACAGATTATACATGCCGATTATAATAATATAAAAATCACTGGGACGTATATAGATTCTTCACGTAAATATCGCGGGTGGGGAATATGGCACAATAATACTCTTGAATCGTCTTCATCTTCTCAAGGTATAGTTTCAGGCGGCATATATACACTTGAATCAAGGCAGGGAGGTATGTTGAATATTTATGCTGGGACTGATAAGGATGGAACAAAAGCTTGTATATGGCAAAGAGACGGGAGCAAAGAACAGCAGTTTCGAGTGGTAAATATAGGCTCAAATAAGTATAAGATTTATGCTCTTTGCAGTAGCAATGGATACGGCAGAGTTCTTGATACCAATAGAGGCACATCAATTTCCAACCCTTTAAAATATGGATTAAAAATTGACATCTGGAGTTCAAACGATGCACCAGCACAAGAATGGTATATTATAGATTTAGGCAACGGCTATTATAAAGTAGAACTTGCTGCACTTAAGGATGGGATGGTAACTAGTGCAGGGTCTGCAAATAATAGTAACATAACATTAGAGAAAAATACAGGTGCATACTCTCAGCAATGGAAATTTGCTAAGGTGGGATGAAGAATTGCAGCTCTGCATGGGTATTGTTAAAAGCCTTAGAGAATAATAGGGGCTTTCTACTACTACAATTTATATTTACCTATCTGTTGTTGGTTTAAATGTATACGCCAACCCGCAACCAAATGAAAACTATGATTTTAATACAATGGAAAACTCTTAAATTCAAGGGGTTTTCGTTGTTATTAGAGTAAAATTGTAGGTTAAAATGAGCTTGATTTTGTTATTAGACTACCAATTAAAGGGAAAAACGCACACCTACCAATCATAATTGGCATAAGAGTGTGCATTTTTTTATTAGGGTGTGCAAACTTTTTAGCGGGAAAAATGATGGAGGAAATTTAAGTACTCCAAATTTTGTGTCAATATATAATGTTGTTTCCGCATACGGCACACGTGGAGACGGTTACATTACTAACAAAACTGTAGTTTTTCTTTGGGTGAATTCTTGGAGTGCCGTGGGGGCTATAAAAAAAGTATAGTTTTGTTTGGTATAAACTGAAAAGTGGTAATTCTCAAAAATGCAGGATTTTATTTGGCATATTTCATATTAGCGAAATTGAAATATGATTATAACAATATTTTACCATAAATCCCCATCATTAATTCTTCGACTTGCTTATAGTCTGGTTCATCAGGAAGAGATGTGTTTTCAGCCGCTGATTTGAACCTGCGTTCATATTCGTCAACCATCTGAAATACATCGTTATAGCTGTACTTCCCGTTACGTATATCAAGGAAAAATTCACGTTCCTTTTCTCTGTAAGTATTAACCCCTTTACCCTCAAGGATCTCCGTGCCAGTAACCAAGAGCCTGATTAAGTGCATGGCGTGCTTGTTGAGGTGAAGCTCATCCTTTTTGCTGTTCCTATGATTCAGTTTGGAGTAATCCTTTACAATGTTATTCATATCTGAATAGATATTTTTAAGGTCTCTTAGGGGATAATGTTTCAGGCTTATATCAATAAAGATTTCTGTGTCCATTTCTTCTTTATTCGATTGATCAATGTATAAGGTGATTTCGCTGTCTGTGAAGCTTTTATAAGTCCGTTTTAAATGATCCATTTGTCCTGAAATACTGTTAAGGATATGCTGCTCCTTTTCTGCTTGAGGGTAGTTATCCCTGGCAAGAGCATTCTGCAGCCTTCTAATCTGGGCTGTTGCATAATTGCCAAAACTCTGGATAGCTTTTTTAGATAAGAATAAATCAACATTATCCCTTAGAAGTTGGCCTTCCTTTGTTATGACGAGGAGATGTTCAGACCTTGTGCCCAGAATCTCCAGAACATTTGGGTTGCTATTCAGGCACAGAGTAATAAACTTTTTGAGTCCGTAAATCACAGTGTCTGTAGTCCTGTCCTCGAACTGCTCAAAGCTTGATAATCCCATAATATCCTGTTTTGTTTCTATCGTGACGCCCCTGACATCAATATCGCTGGTATCAACATTTGTACCATAGGCAATAGAACCTGCTGTTGTAAGTATTAATATATTCCTTCCAAGGTGCGGATCTGTCCTTAGAAACTCATATTCGAGTTTATTTAGTTTATCTTTTATATACGGTACATCCATGTGCAAACTCCTTTAAATTTTTAGGGACATTTCTTAACGTAAAAGAATTACTTCCTGTTCAGAAAGGTGTGTCCCTTTTCCTTAATCGCCCCAGACTTCCTTAAGTGTTTCTCGGAACAGAATATTTAAGGCCTCATAATCGGATGTTTTTTCTTTTCTGACTGTTTTGAGATATTGCTCGTAATGAGTTATATTATATGAGTATATATAAACCTTACATCGTAGTCGCTGTCTTTGGATGCGAACCCCCAGCCTTTGCTACCGGATTCAATAGCAAAGAGAATTTTGATGTCGTTTTCTTTTTCAATTGCACTAAGCTTGTTTATTATAATATCCTGAATATTTTATTTCTCCTAAATTACTTGTATTCTAAATTATACCATATAAATGAAATCGGAGGTTAATGAAAAATTTCATTTGGAATAGATTCCTTTCAATAGTTCAAAATTCATGATAAATATGGTAAACTTTTTGTAGTCAATACACTTTATGTCTGTTAGAACAGTAAACTTGTAAATTATAGTGATTTGATATTTTTGTTTTTCTGAAGTATTACTGGAGGCTATTATGGATAAAAAACTTGAGGTCAATATAAACTATTGCGATAAGGATATTAAGCAAGCCATATCTTATATAATTATCAGGATAAATAAGATATGGGTTGGTTTTGTATGCTTTTCAGGAGTAATCTTAAGTATGCTGATATATGGTTTCATAAATGGATTTAGCAGCTATCTTAAAGGGCAAACAATAGTATTTACAGTATGTGGGTTTTTATTTTATGCGATTTATTATCAAATTCCGGTTAATGGATATGTTGATTTCTATCGAAAACGTAAAGGTGGAATTTATACCTTTTCAGATCACGACATAAAAATTGTTGGTGAAGAAGTTCAGAGCATTTGTGCTTGGGGCATATTCAAAAAGGGATATGATATTCATAATTCTTTTTTACTTAGAGATGAAAACAAGTTTCTTTACATCTTTCCCAAACGGTGCTTTGATAATGAGGCAGATATAGAAATGCTTCGGCAGGTGATGTCTGAGAACATAAAAGATTATAAAGTATGTAAATGATGCCTAAAGTTTTTATCGAGAAGGCTAATTGGGAACTAAAAGTATAAGGGTGGGGTTAAATTGAAGCCATTTAATAAGACAGAATGGTCAAAAATTAAGAAGCAAGGAATTATGGCTTATTTGTTGATGCATTGGATACTAGCTGCTGCTCTTCCAGCTGCTTTGATTCTATCAATATTCAGATTTGTCTTGAAGGGATTTGACTTTGGGTATTTCACTTTCAGATACTTTATTGCAAATCTTATATTCTGTAAAGTAATTGCAATTATTTGTGGCTTACGGAAGTGGCGAAAAAATAATAAACTGTACCAAATTCCTGAGGAATGAAATGCTGGACAAAAATAGAGGATTATAGGGATACGATGTATACAATAGCATTGTCTCAAAAAGTAGAGTTTTTTGATGAAAACAAAACCCGGTAAGGCTGCCTGACAGTACTTGTATTGTAGTGATTGAGAAGCAATAGATATTATATATTTCATCAAAAGAGATAGAGTAAAGAAGGAGAAGCTTATGCTTGATGTTTGTTTGCTAGGAACAGGAGGGGTGATGCCTCTGCGGAACAGGTGGCTCACATCTCTTTTAATAAGGTATAATGGAAGAATGATTCTGATAGATTGTGGTGAAGGGACTCAAATACCACTTAAAATGGCTGAATGGGGATTAAAGTCAATTGATGCTGTCCTGTTTACCCATTATCATGCGGATCATGTAGCGGGCTTGCCCGGATTCCTTCTTACATTAGGTAATTCCGGGAGGGAAGAGCCTTTAACTTTAATGGGACCTCCAGGAATAAAAAAGGTGGTTGAAGGTTTAACAGTGATTTCACCGGAATTACCCTATGATCTCCGATTAATTGAACTACCCGATACCGAAAATGCTGAAGCATGTATTAATGATATTTTTATTAGGAGTATACCGGTTGACCATACCATTCCCTGTCTATCATATTGTGTTGAACTTAAAAGGCAGGGTAAATTTGATGTTGAACGTGCTAAGGAACTAATGATTCCTGTAAACCACTGGAATAATCTGCAGAAAGGTGAGATAATTACACTGGAGAACAGGGTTATTACTCCTGAAATGGTTTTAGGTAAACCCAGAAAAGGAATTAAGGTTTGTTATTGCACAGATACAAGACCGACAGATGAATTGGCGGAGTTTATTAAAGGCTCGAATCTCTTTATTTGTGAAGGTATGTATGGTGATGAGAAGGACACTGTTAAAGCTGAACAGAAAAAGCATATGATGTTTTCAGAAGCAGGACTGATTGCCAGGCAAGGGAATGTAGGGGAGCTGTGGCTTACCCATTACAGCCCGTCACTTACAGAGCCGGAGGAATATATTGACGCTGTGAGGAAAATTTTTGCAAATACAGTTGGGGGAAGAGATTTACTCACAAAAACGATAAAGTATAAAGATTAAATGAACTTTGGGGATAGCTCAATACTAAGAATGAAGCACACGGCAAATATTATAACAATATGCAGGATTTTTCTTTCGCTGTCATTGCTTATTTTTTTGGATAATAAAGCAGTATTTATGTCAGTTTATTTAATATGCGGAATAAGTGATGTTTTAGATGGCGCCATTGCGCGCAGAACCCGCACCGAAAGCCGGGCGGGGGCAAGGCTGGATTCCGCCGCCGATATAGTGATGTTCGGGATTATCACCGCCAGCTTTATTGTGTGGGTTGGGCCTGAACTGAAATCTGTACTGCCCTATGTCGCTGCCGTTGCTCTGCTCCGCATTGCCGGACTGCTTATTGCAGCATATAAATACCGCTGCTTTGCAATGCTCCATACATGGGCAAATAAGGCTTCAGGAGTGCTGGTGTTTATTACTCCTGTTTTATACGCCATAACAGGAGAGGTATGGATTATACCCGTTGTATCCATTATCTGTGCGCTTTCTGCGGTTGAGGAGTGTGCTATCCATATAATATCGGATGAGCTTGATTTGAACAGGAGAAGCATTTTTTATGCGCAGAGGCGTTGAATATTCTATTTAACGTATAGACAGACAGCGGGGCGAAATGCTACTATTCTTTATAAGAATATTTTTTGCAGGCTTAAAAATTGAGCCGCAACAGTGGGAGGCTGAAAGTGGAAAAAACATCAGTTGAGAATGGACAAAAGGAACAGAAGTATCTGGGAAATAAAGGACTGATAGCGTTAATAGCACTTTTAAGTGCGTTCATACCGTTGTCTACCGATATTTATCTCCCCGCACTGCCGAGCATGGCAGGGAGCCTTAATGCGTCGGAGGGGCTCATAAGCCTCACCTTAATATTGTTTTTTATTTTTTATGCCGCGGGAACTGTATTCTGGGGGCCGCTGAGCGATAAATACGGGAGGAAGCGCATACTGCTTACAGGACTTAGCGGATATACCGTTGCAAGTGTGCTCTGTGCCGTATCGGGAAATGTATATCAGCTTATTGCGTTCAGGATTCTTCAGGCGGTTGCGAGCGGCTCCGCTGCTGCCGTGGCCACGGCAATAGTCAAGGATGTGTACAGCGGGAGGAGGCGTGAAGGGGTGCTGGCGATTGTGCAGTCCATGACAATGATATCGCCTATTATCGCGCCTGTTTTGGGAGCTTTTATATTGGGGTTCACTACATGGAGAGGTGTGTTCTTCATATTGGCGGCAATAGGAGTGGCGGCTGTTGCCGCGACTGTCGCATTTCAGGAGACGGCGGTGCAGCTATATAAAGGAGGTATCCTTAAGTCACTGGGCAGGCTGGGGGTAGTGGCCAGAAATCCGGGCTTTATAGCTCTTCTTGCCACATTCTCCATTATGGCAATCCCGTCCATGGCTTTTATATCTGCGTCTTCGTATATTTATATCGGTACATTCGGGCTGAGTGAACAGACGTACAGCTATTATTTTGCTGCAAACGCATTGTTTTCAGTTATGGGGCCGATGGTCTATATGAAGATCTCCAAACATTTTAAACGCGGCAGCATAATTACAGCAAGCTATTCTACAGCAATAGTGAGCGGGCTCCTGATATGTACAATAGGGGGCATGAGGCCGTGGCTGTTTGCACTGTCTATAATTCCTGCTACACTGGCAGGGAGTGCAATACGCCCACCCTGCACTAATCTTATGCTTGAACAGCAGCAGCAGGACGCGGGGGCGGTTTCATCTCTTATGGGTTGTGCCTTCACGCTTATGGGGAGCATCGGAATGGCTCTTATTTCACTGAACTGGCAGAATAAAATAGCTATGATGGGTATTGGCTATATAATAGTTGCGCTTACAAGCTTGATTCTCTGGACGGTTGTTTCAAAAAAGCCTTTTGTACGGCAGGTTTCAAATGTCCCTTACGAGCAGATGTAGTTAATGGCGCTGGAGGCATAGAGACTGCAGTCTGTGTGAAAACTATTTTGAATAAAATCGTAATCTTTAGTTCTTGCAAAAAAGTAGCGAAGGAATCTTGGGGACGGATTCCTGTGCTTCCGCAGCGCAGCGTAGGACTGAAAGGAAAGCATAGGAACCGTACCCCATGATGCCGTAGCGGTGGCGAGTTGCAATTTCTCAAATAACTCTGTCTGCCGTCCCTGCGCATCTACAAATATGCAGGAGATTGGATTCATAAAGCAAAAGGCTATTGACTTTTATTTTTTTTTATTTATAATTAGTGTATAAGACACTATGACACAAATACACGCGAGGTGGGAGAAATGGATGATTTTATACAAGCTCCGGGGAGC
The DNA here is from genome assembly GCF_003337415.1 of Anaerobacterium chartisolvens. Classification (GTDB taxonomy): domain Bacteria; phylum Bacillota; class Clostridia; order Acetivibrionales; family DSM-27016; genus Anaerobacterium; species Anaerobacterium chartisolvens. Next base: position 7,875 of record NZ_QPJT01000036.1, read on the forward strand.
ATAGCAGGTACAAATGAAATACGTCTGGCAATGCTGGGAATGGTGGATGGCAACGGACATCCCTATTCGTGGAGTGCTATGTTTAACGGCTTTAACCGTGAGGAGATGTCAAAATGCCCTTATGGGGCAATCCCTGAATACCTTGAAAAGGAACCCCCGGAAACGCTTAGGATAAAGGGGGCAAGTGTGACGCATATATGGACGGATGACCCTGAGGATGCCGTAAAGGTGTCTAAGGCAGCCCTTATACCTAATGTGGTTCAAAGTCCGAAGGATGTTATAGGTAAGGTGGATGCCGTTATAATTGCCACAGATAAGGGAAATGAGCATGTAGAAAGGTGCAGGCCCTTTGTGGAGGCAGGGCTTCCAATATTTGTGGATAAGCCTCTGGCCGACAATATAGAGGATTTAAGAGTGTTCAGCAATTGGGTAAGGAACGGAGCTAAAATAATGTCTTCAAGCTGCATGCGGTATTGCAAGGAGTTTATGCCCTACAGGAGGTCTGTAAATAATCTGGGTAAGCTTTGCTACGCCAGCATAAGCACCTGCAAGACATGGGAGAGATACGGAATTCATGCTGTGGAGTCAATATACCCTATAATGGGGCCGGGATTTATTTCTGTGAGGAATACAGGTTCGGCTGACAGGAATATCGTGCATTTAAAGCACTCCTCAGGAGCCGACGTTAATGTTGTAGCTATAAATAACATGTACGGCGCATTTGGAGTTATGGAGCTTTTAGGTACGGCAGGCTATGTTCAGACGGCTCTTTCCGATACCTTTTATTCGTTTAAAGCACAGCTTGAGGCCTTTATAAAGTATTTAACAACGGGAATAAGGCCCTTTCCTTTTTCTGAAACCGAGGAACTTATGAAAATAATAATTGCGGGAATTGCCAGCCGGGAGCAGGAGGGGCGTGAAATAGCGCTGGATGAAATAAAAATCTGACGGCAGGTGTTGCTTATTTAAGGAGGGATATTAGTGGATATGAGGCCTGGCAGGGTGCTTGGCAAGCTTAGAAGGGGAGAGGTTGTAAGCTGCTTTAAGGTGAATCTTTCAGATTCCAGAGTGGTTGAAATTGCTGCAATGATGGGCTTTGACTGTGTATGGACCGATATGGAGCATGTTCCTAACTGCATTTCTCAGGTGGAAAAGCAGGTTCTGGCAGCAAAGGCGTATAACACCGATGTTATGGTGAGGGTTTCAAGAGGAAGCTACAGTGACTATATAAGACCTCTTGAGCTGGATGCTTCGGGAATAATGGTTCCCCATATAATGAGCCTTCAGGATGCCCGTAATGTAGTCGAAATGACGAGATTTCATCCTATAGGGCGAAGGCCGGTGGACGGGGGAAATGCCGATGCAAAATACTGTAATGTGGGGCTTTGCGATTATATAAGCCAGGCAAACCGCGAGAGATTTGTCGCAATTCAGATAGAAGACCCTGAGCCTCTTGAAGAGCTGGAGGAAATAGCGTGCCTTGAGGGTATAGACATGCTGTTTTTCGGCCCCGGGGACTTCAGCCAGGGCATAGGCAAGCCGGGGCAGCTTGACAGCCCTGAGGTTATAGCGGCGAGAAGAAGAGTTGCGGCGGTTGCGGCGGCGCATGGCAAATTTGCGGGAACAGTCGGTTCTGTTGCTAACAGGTGTGAACTGATTTCCGAGGGTTACCGCTTTATAAGTATCGGTGCGGATGTGGTAGGACTGGCGGAGTATTGCGGAGGGGTGGCAAAAGAATTTTCAGGGCACGCAGGGTGTGATGTAAAAAGTATCTATTCAGACAGATAGATTTTATGGAGGTAATAATGAGTATAATGGATTGTTTTTCTCTTAAGGGCAAGGTCGCGCTTATGACGGGAGGCGCAGGGCTGTATGGTACACAGATTGTTTCGGCGCTTGCGCAGGCAGGGGCGACAACATATATTGCGTCCCGTAACATAGAGCAGTTGGAAATTACCGCAAGGTCGCAAAGGGAAGAGGGCTATGAGGTTTTTGCACTCCGTCTGGATCAGGGGGACGAGAAGTCTATATACCAATTAAGGGATGAAATTCTTCGCAGGGAGCAGAGAGTGGATATTCTTGTAAACAATGCCGTGCTGCGTACAATGTCGGGATGGCAGGATGATGCCGAGAACTTTGCAAAAAGTATGCAGATAAATGCCACGGGCGTTTTTATGATTACAAGAGCGTTCGGAGACATAATGGCGCAAAACGGAGGGGGCTCAATTGTTAATGTAGGCTCAATACAGGGAATGATCGGGCCTGATGCAAGCCTGTACAGGGATGTGGGCTTTACAGGGTATATACCCGACTACTTTTTCCACAAGGGAGGAATGATTAACTTTACCAGGTTTACCGCCAGCTATTACGGGCCTCACAATGTCAGGTGCAACTGCATAAGCCCGGGAGGGCTTAAGACAGAGAAAACGCATGAGGAGTTTGTACGCAGATACAGTGAAAGAACATTTTTGGGAAGGATGGGTAATAACACCGATTTGATGGGAATAATAGTGTTTCTGGCATCCGATGCATCGCTTTATATAACGGGAGCCAATATTCCTGTTGACGGGGGCTATACGGCAAAATAAATCCTTGGTATATGTGAGAGGGGGGTGAAGTATTTTGAGTACGCTGCTTATAAAAAATGCTTCTGTGGTTTTACAGGACAGACTGCTTTTAAAGCATTGGGTGCTGTGTGAGAATAATGTGATAGCGCTTATAGGCAATGAAGCTGATTTTGACGGCATAACAGCCGATGAAGAGGTTGATGCCGGTGAAAATTATATAGCTCCGGGATTCATTGACATGCATATACACGGAACATGTAATTACCTTGTAGACAAGGGGAAAAGCCAAGTTGAGGAGCTTTCCGGCATACTTCCCCGCTTTGGTGTCACAGGCTTTTTGCCTACGGTGTGCCCTTTGAATTCCGACGATGAGGATGTCGGGTTTATAAGCTCACTGTCAAAAGCAAAGTCTATTGGGGCAGCTATTTTAGGAATTTTTTTTGAAGGGCATTTTCTGTCGCTGACGGGTGCAATACCTGTTATTCCAAAGGGAGGGGACAGGGTACGGCGGGTAAAAGGGCTTGTTGAGGCGGCAAAGCCATATAAAGCCATTTTTTCAATATCGCCGGAGCTGGAAGGAATGGAGGAGCTGGTTCCCTATATGGCAATGGACAACACTCCCGTTTTTATAACTCATACAGCCGCCAGCGCGATGCAAACGGAAAAAGCAATAGGGCTTGGGGCGTGCCATGCCACTCATTTCTACGACGTATTCCCGTATCAGGGGGAAAAGGAGCCGGGGGTGCGGGGGTGCGGGGCTGTGGAGGCCGTGATGGCTCATCCTCATGTAAGCGTTGACTTTATTCTTGACGGCGAGCATGTCGACCCAATAGCTGTAAAGATGGCATTAGCATGTAAGGGCAGCGACAAGGTGTGCCTCATTACAGACGCAAATATGAGCGCGGGGCTTCCACCGGGGATATATGAGGGAGCTCTCGGTCTTGAGGTAGAAATGCTTTATGAAGGAGGGCCGGCCAGATGCACCGATAAATGCAAATACCCTGGAAGCCTTGCATGTAGTGGGCTAACAATGAACCTTGCGGTGAAAAATGCCGTCCGGCTTTTAGGAGCCAGCATACCTCTGGCAGTTAAAATGGCATCCTATAACCCGGCGCGCGTGTTGGGGATACATAACCGCAAGGGCGCTGTTGCAGAAGGGTATGATGCGGATCTGGTAATGCTGGACAAAGAATTGAATGTTGTAAAATGCTGGGTGGGGGGCCAATGCAGGTATACCGTATCATAATTTATATAATATAAGGAGGAAAAGAGAATGGAAGCATTTAAATTTACGCCGTCGAAGTGGGTGCCGTTTCGTGATACAGGGGTTTTGGAAAGGGTAAGGAATATAGAGAGGAAGGACATAGAGAAGCACCCCAACCCTGATTTTAAAATAAGGGTTATCCCTGACGATGAGCTGGAGCTGATATGGATGACCGATATGTTTGCAAGGATCAAGCAGTCGGATGATGAGGACAAAAGGGTGGTGCTTATTCTGCCAAATCCTGCGCCTACCTACAAAAAGCTTGCGTATCTTATAAATAAGTTCAGGGTAAATTGCAGGAATGTGTATACCTTTAATATGGATGAGTGGGCGGATGAAAACGGAAACGTAGCGCCCGAATCGTATCCTCAGGGGTTTAAGAACGCCACTATGCGTTTTTTATACAGCCAGATTGACCCCGATCTGAGGCCGGACATAAATCAAATCCAGGGGCCGACTACTGAAAATATAAAGGATTACAGCAAAATGATAGCCGATATGGGTGAGGCCGATGCCTGCTACAGCGGGCCGGGGTGGACAGGGCACTGTGCCTTTATTGACCCCGATATACCCGAGTTTTCCTCACAGTCGCTTGAGGAATGGAAGAGCATGGGCGCGAGGATAGTGACGTTGAATCCTTTTACAATAGCACAGAATTCGCTGCATGGAAGCTTTGGAATGAGCGGAGATATGGCTGCCGTGCCTCCTAGGGCGGCTACCATAGGGCCAAGGGATTTGCTTGCCGCAAAGTTCAGGATGGAAATGCACGGACTTACTACGGCAGGAACCTTTGTATCCTGGCAGAGAATGATTTCCAAGCTGGTGCTTCACGGTGATGTTACTCCTCAGGTTCCTTCATCCATATTGCAGACCGTTGACACCGATGTCTATGTAACCGAGACAATAGCGGCAAGGGTAGAGCCTATGTGGAATGTGCAGTATTAAGGGTGTGGGGAATGGGATGCCACTCAGCATTCCTGTGCCCCGCGGTCTATGGTAATATGGTTATTTGTGTATTATAATATATATTGGAATTGATTTTTTAATTGTTCGGTATTTAAGGTGACCACATTACTTAAAAAACAAAGATACTCGGGGTGAAGGAATGGCCAAGTTTGTAACTATAGGCAAATCAAAGCAGTTTTATGATTTTCTTAAAAATGAAATACTGTCGGGTGAGTACAAGGCGGACGACAAATTTCCTTCAATAAGGGATTTGTCGGCTCAGCACGGAATAAGCAGTATTACTGTAAATTCAGTGATATCCAACCTTGTAAATGAGGGGCTGCTGTATGTAGAGCAGGGAAGAGGGACATTTGTAGCTGACAGAAGGCAGGGAAGCAGTAAGGGAAGAAGGATGATAGGGGTAATGTTCTTTGACTTCAGCATGGAAAACAATGTTGAGGCGGGGATGTTTAACGCAATAAATGAGGGGCTTGCAGAAGGGTATTACGTTATACCCTATAATTTCTATAATAAGCTGGATTTGTTCTATAAGGGCTTAAAAGGGCTAACCGAGCTGGGTGTGGACGGAATGATCCTTGTTCCTCCCGCTTCTGAGGATTATGATCCCGACATGGTTAAGCAAATTGTGGGGGAGGATATTCCAATGGTTTTTATAAACAGGAAGATTCCTTCCATTAAGGCCGATTTTTTCACTATGGATTTTGAAGCGGCAGATTATAAGGCGACAAAGCATTTGCTGCAGATGGGAAGAAAGAGCATAGCGCTTATAAAGTCGGACAGCCCCAGTCATTCGCGTCTTATGTGCAATGGATATGAAAGGGCATATAGAGAGGCGGGGCTTGACTTCAGTGACAAATGGCTTATAGAATGGCATAGAGGTATGAATGTTGCGGAGGAGGCGCTTAGGGGGATTTTAAGCAGCATAGACGGACTGGTGGGCAGTGACGTCATTATTTACAGGCTTAGAAAGGTTCTCTATGAAAGCGGTAAAAGCATACCTGAGGATATAGCGATAGTGGGGATAAACGATACGGTATATTCGCGGTTTATGCGGCCTTCCCTTACCTCTGTCCCTTTTCCTTCGCATGAAATAGGCACTGCTGCAATAAAGGCTATTATAAGCAGGCTGGAGATGGGCAGATCCGAGGATATAAGCAGGATTTTTGAAACTGAAATAATAAGCAGGGGAAGCGCATAGGCTGTTACCTGTGACAAAGGTATGTCTTTACCTGTGTGTATAACACACATAGACACTTGTATTGGCATTGCCGGGAGGAGGAATTAAATGAGGTATTCAAATATAAGCGGGTTTAATATATCAAAGTTTACACTGGGGACTGTGCAGATGGGAATGAATTATGGGATAGCTAACAGCACGGGAAAGCCCGGCAGGGAAAAGAGCATGGAAATACTCCGGGCTGCCGTGGCAGGAGGGATAAACTCCTTTGATACCGCGATGCAGTATGGAGACTCCGAGGAGGTTTTAGGAGAGTTTTTTGCCTCTGACTTGTGTAAATTGAGCAGTCCGATAATCACTACCAAGTTTAAGCTTTCCGGCGACGGCCCTGCCTCTGCGCCGGAGATTGAAAGACAGATTTACGGATATGTCGAAAAGTCTCTTGAGAGGCTGAATATTAGCTGTGTACCCATATATATGATACATAACGCGCACGACATAATAAGGCACGGAGCGTCTGTTTCCAATGCATTTAAAAGGCTGCTTGACGAGGGCATGATAAAAAAGGCCGCCGTATCGGTATATACATGTGAGGAGGCCGCCGAAATGCTTAAATATGATGTTTATGAGGCCATTCAGATACCCATAAATATTTTTGACAGAAGCCTTATGGACAGCGGTGTGGTAGCGGAGCTGCACAAGCGCGGGAAAATAATTTTTGCAAGGAGCATATTCCTTCAAGGGCTGTTTCTTATAAAGCCGGATATGCTTAAAGGGAATCTTAAGGATGCGGCGGAGCCATTACAAAGGCTTTCTGCGCTGGCCGACAGTGAAGGGATGAGCATTGCCCAGCTCGCTCTGTCATACGTACGGGATATTGATGAAATAACCAGCCTTGTAATAGGTGTGGATACTGCCGCCCAGCTCTCTGAAAATATGAGTATGATGGAGGGCTCGGCAATTTCGGAAAAAGCCCGCAGTGAAGTACAGAAAGCCTTTTGCGGTATTCCAAGGCATGTTTGTAATCCGTCAATGTGGTCAAAACAGGAGGCTTAGAGCAGATATGAAAAATTTATTTTCGCTGGACGGAAAGGTTATAGTTGTCACAGGGGGAGCGGGCTACCTTGGCTCAGCAATGGTTAAGGGGCTTGTGGAGTTTGGCGCGTGCGTAATGATTGCCGATATGAATATAAAAAGTCATGAAGAGCTTGTCGGCAGCGAAGGCTGCGGTGACAGATTATGCAGCATACTCTGTGATGTCTCAAGCACTGCTTCAATAAGAGAAATGCTGCAAGAAACATTTGAGAAATGGGGAAGGATAGACGTGCTTATAAACTGCGCGACATACGGAGCGGGGTATGGATCGGCGGCAGGGCTTTGGGACATGTCCGACGCCGACTGGCAAAAGGGACTGGATGGAGCTGTAGGCACCGCCTTCAGATGCACAAGAGAGGTTATGAAATATTTCGATAAAAATTCCGGCGGGAATATTATAAATTTCGGGTCCATGTACGGAATGGTGTCTCCCGACCCCGGCATATACGGCTCAAGCGGGCAGAACAATCCTGTGAATTACGGGGCGGGCAAGGCTGCTGTTCTGCAGATGACAAGGTATTGCGCCGCACATATGGCAAGCAGAAACATAAGAGTAAACAGTGTTACTCCGGGACCGTTTCCAAATGTCGGCGGATCTGTACCGGGAGAATTTCTGGATAAATTAAGCAGCAAGACAATCCTCGGAAGAGTGGGGAGGCCGGAGGAGATTGTGGGGGCTGTTGTGTTTTTGGCTTCCGATGCCTCAAGCTTTATGACGGGATCAAATATTGTTGTGGACGGCGGATGGACGGCATGGTAGCCGATAAATAATGTTTATTTTAAGGAGACGATATCAATGAAAGCAGGATTTTACCCGGCATTGGGAACCCCGGTTGACGAAATGGGCAATTTTATTTCCGAAAGCTTTAAAAGGCAGATTGAGGATCAGATTTCACAAGGTGCGGCGGGGCTGCTGGTAATGGGCTCCATGGGGATTGAGCCGTATATCAGGCAATCTGAGTACAGCAAGATCGCCGCCTCGGCGGTAGAAGCGGCCGCGGGAAGGTGCCCTGTACTGGTGGGCGTCATGGACAATTCCATTTCAAGGGTTAACGACAGAATAGCTTTGCTGAAAGGGCTTAAAATCGACGGGGTAGTAGCAACTACACCCTTTTACTATTTGTCGGGACAGGAGGAGCTTAAGGGGTTTTTCGAAAAGATAGCGCTTTCGTCGCCATATCCGCTATACCTCTATGATTTGCCGGCAGTCACCAAAACAAAAATTTCTGCCGACACGGCAAGGTACTTGATGAAGCTTGATAATATAAAGGGAATAAAGACGGGAGATTTGGTTCTGGCAAGAGAGCTTATGAGATGCCAAGAAAAAAGAGAGGATTTCAGTGTGATATTCAGCGGCCTTGATGTGTTTGACGCCGCCTATTCATATGGAATAAAAATGAACCTTGACGGAATGTTCAGCTGCACTCCCGCTGCCGCAGGCAAGATGTACCGGTGTCTGGAAAAGGGCGATATGGAGCAGGCGGCAAAGCATTTGGACAGCATACTTGCTCTGAGGAATTGCATGGCTGAGGTGGGAATATTTTCGGGCTTCACATATGCAATGAACATTCTGGGCTATGAGGGAATTTTTTCTCCGGATTATATGTACAGATACGACGAGAGCAATTTTGATAAGGTGCGGAAGTGCATGTCAAAATTATAGAATAAGGGGGATTTATATGGCGCCTATTAAGGAGTGGTTTGGAGCGTACAACGTAATATTCCGATGGTTTGAAAAAAACTATGGCAAGGAGGCCCTGACGGAATATTGGAGGTTTCTGGCCGAGAGCTGCTTTCAGGAAACCATTGAGAGGTTTAAAGAGGGCGGTCTTAATGAAATAGACAGCTACTTCAGAGAGATCTTTGAAACAGATGGGGGAGAATATACCTCAAGCCTTTCGGAAAACCTTCTTTTATGTGAAATCAAGAAATGTCCCGATCATGATTTTATGAAAGGCTCGGACAATCCTTGCTTTAAGCCAATAGAGGATTACTGCCGGCACCATGATATAATAAATTCCGTTATCGCGCAGAAAGCGGGGTTCAGCTTTTGCATGTCGGAGTGCAGCGGAGAAGGGCAATGCCGATGGATGTTCAAAAGGCAGGGGAGGGATTTTTAAGGTGACGGTTCATGATTTTATCGTAATATATAATGAGAGCTTTAAATATATAAAGGACAAATACGGCGCTGAGGCGTTAAAAGATTTGTGGAGTACAATTTCCAAGCAATGGTGTACGCATCTTGACGGGCTTGTTAAGGAAAAGGGCCTTGAAGGCATGGTGGAGTACTGGGACGGGGACGACGGCACTCTGGGAAGAGAGCAGGCGGTGTATAGTATTAAGCTGGAAAACGGGCTGTTTACGGGTATAATGCATAAATGCCCTTCTGTGGGAGAGCTTGTTGAAAGAAACAGGGAAATATGCAGCGGTGTACCTGACTACTGCGACCACTGCATGGCCCTGTATGCGCCTATTGCAGAGAAATACGGCATAAAAATGCTGTGGAGCATAGAGCATGATTCTAATGGAGTATGTCAGGGCAGGTGCAAGTGGAGCGCGTACCAGACACCACTATAAGTTGACAATAATTGTTTATGGTTTATTATATTGAATAATTGGAGTAATATAATAGTTAAAGAATAGTTAGCGGAAAATGTATTTATTGGAGTGATGCTTGTGAAGGTACTGATAGTTGAAGACGAGGCAATAATACGCTCGGGTATAGTAAAAAAGGTTCACTGGGAAAAGTTCGGAATATATCAGGTGCTTGAGTCAGGCAATGGAGAAGAGGCATATGATATGGTGCTGAAGGAGAACCCTGAAATTATTATTCTTGACATAAACATACCGAAGCTTAACGGAATAGAGCTTTTAAAGAGGCTGAGGCATGATAATATTCAGGCAAGAGTAATAATTTTAAGCGGACATGACAACTTTGACTATGCCCGGCAGGCTATAAAGTACGGAGTGGATAACTATCTTCTCAAGCCTTGCTCCACGAGCGATATTGAAGATATTCTTTCAAAGGTATCCTCAAATATCAGTGCGGTCTATGAGAAAAGGAAGAAGTATGACGAGATGAAGAAAAAGCTGGATGACATGCTTCCTTTCTTCAGGACAGGCTTTATAAATACAATTATTACGGGAGATATCTCCGACGAGGGGCAATTTATTGATCTTTCTGAATATTTCGGAATAAATCTTTCGGGAGAATATTACATTGTGGCGGTAATACTTATACAGAACAGGGCAGATGAGGAGCTAAGCCCTGAGGGTCGGCTTCTGGGCAAGGTGGAGCTGTGTCAGGTGATAAAGGACATTGTATATGCCGATATGGCGTTAATTGACAGCTCCATGTCGGACAGAATACTGCTTTTGATGTCGGGGGACTATGGCGACGAATTGAAAAGAACGTGCTTTTCTGTGGCTGACAGCATTATTGCCGAGGCCTTGGACAAAATTCCCGTAAGCCTTGATATAGGAATAGGAAATGTCAGCAAGGGCATAAAAAGCATAAAGGACTCGTATGACGGTGCTATGGCAGCACTTGAGGACAGGTTCACGGGAGAGGAGAGCGGGGTTTATTTTGTGGAGGATGTTATGCTGTATAACAGCAGCCTTATCAAATACCCGTATGAGGAGGAAAAAAGGCTGTTGGGGTACTTGAAGACGGGAGCAAAGTCAAGGGCGGCGGATACGGTGGACGGCATTGTACTTTTTTTAAAGGCCCAAAAGGACAGGTATCCCGGAACCCTGATAAAAACCCATTTAAAGCAGCTTGTATATTATATGGTTCAAATTGTATATGAGTTCGGAGGGGATATATCGGATTTATACAGCAGCACTAACGTTTTGGGGCAGGTCGAGAATTTTTACCATATAGATCAATATCAGAAATTTCTGAGGGGCTTTGCAGAAAAATTATGTGAATATATTTCAAACAAGAGGTACTTAAAGCATACGTCTACGGTAAGGAAAATAATAGCTTTTATTGAGGAGAATTATTCCGACGAGGGACTAAATCTTGAGAAAATAGCAGAGTATGCCGGTATGCATCCTAATTATGTAAGCCACCTGTTTAAAAAGGAAAAGGGTGAAAGCCTTTCCTCTTATATATGCAAATACAGGGTGAAAATAGCTGAGGGGCTTATTTTAAAGGCCGATCAATTTAAGGTGTACGATATTGCATATGAGGTGGGCTTCAATGACGCTCACTATTTTACGACGTGCTTTAAAAATATTGTGGGTATAACTCCGTCAGAATACAGAAATCTTAGATGAAATAAAGTTATATAGGATGCAACAAAGATTTTACAAACATGGAGGATATAATTGCTTACAGAAATTTTTAATTGCAACGAAAAGACGCCTTGCGGGGAAATGTCTCACGGGTATGTCATCAGGCGCTTTTCTTAGATGTATTCCTTACGGGTCAAAAAAATTTCTTCCATTAAGTTATATCCTCCATGTAAAATCTTTATTGCTAAATATATATCTTAAAATTTTTACGTGTACATTATTATTTTAAAACAGTGAACTTTTAGTATGTGCTATAATTCTAAATACAGTGATGTATATTGTTAAAACAATATTAAATTGTTAAAACAATAGTCTGGGCGGTTTCCATGAATGAAACGCTGTCATTTCAAATTATTTTGAGTCTTCAACGATGAATACACATTTGGTTTCGATGCAGAAAGTATATTTGCGGCCTTAAAAAATAGCTGTGAAATAAATTTTAGCTTAATAGGCTCTGTAAAATTGGTTCAAATTTAATATCCGGGTATTTTAAATTAGAATTATGTAAAACAAATTGCTTAAGCACTGTCAAACAGGCCGGAGGGAACAAAACCGCAGCCTGATTACGCAAGGATCCAAAAAAAAATATAAAATATTTATCTTATGAGGAGGATTTTGTTATGAAAGCGTTTTTTAAAACTATAGCAGCCCTGACTCTTTCGGCTGTGATGGCAGTATCGGTGCTTTCCGGGTGCGGAGGGCCGCAAGGCGGCGAACAGAGCCAAAGCAAAGATGATAAGTCTGCATCGACACAGCAGGAGGTTGGCCTTAAAGAAAAGACTAAAATAACCTTCTGGTTTTATCCCAGATATAATGTATCAGGCAAGGAGAACGGGGTTTATGAAAAAGAGCTTGCCGCAGATTTTATGAAATCTAATGAGGATGCTACTGTAGAGGTAGAGTCGATACCGTGGAACGGCGGGCCTGAAAAGGTGAATATAGCCATATCCTCAAATGCAATGCCCGACAGTGTTTTCGATTTTCCGGGAAGGATAATAGGTTATGGACAAAAGGGCGTTTTAAAGGACTTGTCCAAAATGCTGACAGAGGAGGACAAGAAGGACATACCTGAAAATATACTTTCCCACTGTATTGATAATGGGAAAATGTACATGTATCCCACTGCTGTATCTCCAATAGCAATAGCTGTAAATAAGAAAATTTTTAAGGATGCCGGAGCGCTTGACCTGCTTCCCTTGGACAAGCCTGACAGGGCGTGGAGCATCAGCGATTTTGAGAAGGCTCTCGAGGCTGTTAAAAAGCTCAAGGGAATACAGCCCGTCGTATTATTTGCGGGAAATGAGCAGGGAGACGCTTCCATAAGAATGCTTGTGCAGAATTTCGGAGCCGACTTTGTAAGCGAGGATCACACAAAGGTTGTAATAAACAGCGATGCGGGAGTCGCGGGTGTGCAGTGGTTGGTGGATTCTTATAAGAAGGGCCTGTTTGCTCCAGGGGCGGAGTCTGCAACAGCTCCCGACGCACAGGATTTGTTCCAGCAGGGTAAGGCGGCCTTCTGCCTGCTTTATGGGGCCGCAAACAAGAACATACTTAAGGCAATGATAGACGAGGGCAAGGCCCCGGCGGACTTTGAGCTGGCGTATCTTCCGCAGCCCACTGCCGATGGGGTTTCGCAAAAGGTTGAGGCGCAGGTTTTCGGGTACTGTGTGTTTGACAACAAGGATGACAGCAGGGCTGCCGCATCTCAAAAGTTTATTGACTACCTGTGCAATAACAAGGATATTGTAAAAACAATAGGGGCCTACCCCGTAAGACAATCAATGGGAGACTTATACGATGATCCCGAATTGAAATTCCTTGGTACATTGAGCGGAAAGGTTGCCGATACAGGGTATACCATGAACAATTACGCAAAGGTAAGATCCCTCTGGTTCCCGGCGCTTCAGGCGGCATTGACAGGGGATAAGACAGCCAAGGCGGCGCTGGACGATTTTGCGGCTAAGGCAACGGCCGCTATTGCGGAGAAGTAAGCATTGATTTTTACCGCATGTGCCTGTGGAAGAAAGCTTTTTGCAGGCACATGCACAATCAACAGCATAAAGACTTTGCTTTAAAATTAAAGAAGGGAGAAGGTTAATGCAAAGCCAAAACGGAATGCTTAAATTTAAAAAGGTTTTACCGGGGTATCTTTTCTTACTGCCTGCAATGCTGTTCTTCCTTGCGTTTGTTTTATATCCCATCTTTGATGCGGTAATTTTAAGCATGTACAAATACAACGGTGTCACAAAAACGTTCACGGGAATATCTAATTATGTGACTCTGATTAAGGATGACGTATTCAGGAGATCTCTTTCAAATACCGTGCTTATGGTGCTTATTAATGTTCCTGTAACTCTTGTGGTTTCTCTTATTATTTCGCTGATTGTGTTTAATAAAAATGAATTTATAAGATCATTTACAAGAGCCGCGTTTTATTTACCAGCCGTTTCAAGCATAGTTACTATAAGTATTGTGTGGAAATGGATATATAACCCCATGTTCGGAATTTTAAACTATATTGTCGGCATATTTGGAATAGAGCCGGTAAATTGGCTGGGGGATAAAAATTTTGCTTTATTATCTCTGTCTGCAGTGCTTTTTACACTATCTGTAGGGCAGCCTATTATACTTTATATTGCCGCATTGGGTAATATACCCTCTACTTATATTGAAGCCGCCGATATTGACGGTGCTTCAGCGTGGGTAAGGATAACCAGAATTATCTGGCCTCTGATAAAGCCCACATCTCTGTATATAATCGTGATCACTACCATAAACTCATTCCAGACCTTCGCCATTGTGCAGCTTCTGACCAGCGGGGGGCCGTCCTACAGGACATCGACCATTGTATTCCAGCTTTACCAGAGTGCGTTCTGGAATGACGAATACGGGCTTGCATCGGCAATGGGTATGATACTGTCTTTAATTGTAGTAATTATATCTGTTGTGCAGTATAAATTTCTTTCTAATGATGTTGAATATTAATCACAGGGGGTGTAAATTAAGGTGAAGGGCAATTCTGTTAATATTGCTTTCAGGAATAATATTCCTGCTAGGAATAATATTTCCGCAAATAGTAAAAAAATATTTATAGACAGCGTATTGGTGGGTGTAGTTCTTTTGTTTGCGCTTATGTTTCTGTTCCCTTTCTACTGGATGGTCACAGGAGCTTTCAAAATCCAGATGGTAGCCATATCCATACCACCGGAATGGTTTCCTAAGGCCCCCACGCTTGATAACATAAAATTGCTGGCAAAGGTTCCTTCGGGAAGATGGTTTTTAAACAGTCTTTTCATTTCTGGAGCTACTACCCTTTTAGTGTGTATAACCAGTGCCATGGCGGGCTATTCATTATCAAAGAAGGAGTTTCCGGGCAGGAATATAATATTCTGGATGTTTGTGGCTGTTATGACGCTGCCTAAGCAGGTTATACTTGTTCCCCTGTTTGTTATGATGAGAAAAATGCAGCTCTTCGATTCATTTACAGGGCTTATACTTCCGGCTGTGGGATGGCCGTTCGGAATTTTTCTTATGAAGCAGTTTACCCAGACTCTTCCGTCGGAGCTTTTGCAGGCGGCCAAGATAGACGGGTGCAACGAGCTGCAGACCTTTTTTAAGATTGTGCTGCCTTTAGTAAAGCCGGGTATAGGTGCGCTTGCAATATTTACATTTATGTCTAGCTGGAACGACTATTTCTGGCAGCTTATCATGATAAAAAGCACGCCTATGAAAACTATTCCTCTGGGTATAGCGGGAATGCAGGAGGAATATTCTACAAATTACGGTCTTATAATGGCGGGGAGCACACTGGCATCGATACCTATGATAGCTGTCTTTCTGAGCTTTCAGAAGTATTTCACAAGGGGAATAACAATGGGAGCGGTTAAGGGATAGTCTTTATTTGCAAGTAAAAAGGCACAAAAAGGAGCTTGACGTAAGCACTGTGGATGATAATATGTAAATATACATATTATAAGGCGCGTAGAAGGTAAATAATGATTAATTATATAAAAAAAGTTTTTTTCAGTATGCAGCTTAAATGGAAATTTTTCATATTTACAATTCTGGTTTCTATCATACCGGTGGCCTTCATAGGCATATTTTCCTATAAGGTGTCGCAGGAGTATCTTAAGGAAAGCGTTACAAAGTCTGCTATCATGAAATCCGAGGCGGTTAATTCCAAGCTGGAAAAGTATTTGTCGGATATTGATGATACGTCGCTTATGCTGATATCCGGCTACACGCTTCAGCGCTTTCTCACAGAGCAGGACATGACTAAAAGGTATGTCTACAGGAACCAGCTAAAGAGTATGCTTTCGTCTACGGTATCCTCCAAAACCAATATGCAATCAATCATTATTTACGATAAGGACGGAAACATGTGTCTTTTTGAGACCAATACAAGCAATGACATGGTTTTGAGGGGCAAGGCCGCCGAAAACATCTCCTCAAGCGGCATATACCCAGAGGCGCAAAGACTGATGGGAAGAAGGATATGGACAAAGCTGTTTCAGGATGTGAGCCAGGTTTCCATGATCAGAGTGGTAAATGAGATGGGGGGCCAGAAGCAGATTGGAACCATTGTAATAAATGTCGATGAGGACAGCCTGCGTAAGCAGATTCAGGATATTGACTCTGAAGACGGTGAGCAGTTTATTATTTCAGAGCAAAGCGGAGGTATTATATATTCAAGCACGGGAGAGGAATATGTGCCCGAGGGGGGAGGGGGTTATTCCCAAAGCTCAGGGCATGGAACTATAACCCACAATAACAAAAAATACTTGAATATTTATTATATTTCCGACTTTTGCAATTGGAGGATGGACACGCTAATACCGTTAGATGTGCTGTTTTCAAAGGTTGGGTCTATTAAACAGATTACAATTATAATGATGTTGATGTGCCTTTTGCTGGTGGTTGCATTTTCAATACTTCTTACAAACCTTCTTACAAAACCCATAACAAAGCTCAGTATATTGATGGGCAGGGTAGAGGAGGGGGATTTGGAGATACGCTTCCATAATAGCTATAAGGATGAAATAGGCCGGCTGGGACAGAGTTTTAATTCTATGATAGAAAAGACAAAGATGCTCCTTAGGGAAAATACCGAAAAGCAGAAGAGACTGCGGATACAGGAGCTAAAGGCCCTTCAGGCGCAGATTAACCCGCATTTTTTATACAACACAATTGACACAATAAACTGGATGGCACAGGCTATTGATGCGGATGCTATAAGCGAAATATCCATTGCCCTTGCCAACTATTACAGATTGAGCCTTAGCAGAGGGGCTGAGGTGATAAGGATTGCCGATGAGGTCAGCCAGGTTAAAAATTATCTTACCATACAGAAAATACGGTATGACAAGTACTTAAATTATGAAATAAATATAAGCGACGAAATACTTGATTTGCATATTATCAAGCTTACCCTGCAGCCCATAGTTGAGAATGCCATCTATCACGGCATTAAGGACATGCTTGAGAATGGAATAATACGCATAGACGGAAGGCTTGAGGCTGGCAATGTTATTTTTGAGGTATGGGATAACGGCAAGGGTATGAGCCCCGAAAGGCTTTTAAGTGTAAGAGAAAGCCTTGGAAAAATAAGAACCGAGGGCTTTGGAGTAAGCAATACAAATGAAAGAATAAAGCTCTTTTTTGGAGAAAAATACGGAATTGAAATTGACAGCGCAGAAAACATATTTACAAGAGTGAGAGTTACAATTCCGGCTGTTCATATGCCGGAGCAGTAGATATAAATCAATTAAGGGGATTTTAGAGATGGTCATGGACAAAATAGAGAATGCACATCTGTACTATGGCATGGGAGAGAGAATTGCCGCGGGGCTCAAGTTTCTGCAGCAGGGCAATATGGCAGGGATGGAGTGCGGCAGGTATGAAATAGACGGCTGCGAGGTTTATGCAGTTGTGTCGGCGTATAAAAGTCAAATTGATGAAAAGGCTTTGTTTGAAGCTCACAGGAATTATATTGACATACAGTATATAGCCGGTGGCTGCGAAAGGATTGGAGCGGCTCATATCGGGCTGTTAAAAGAAGCAAAGGAATATGACGAGGCAAATGATTTTATGCTTTATGAAGGTACGGGAGATTTTTTTGTCGCAGGGCAAGGAACCTTTGCAATATTCTGGCCGCATGACGCGCATATGCCGGGTATGGCGGAAGGTAAGCCCCAAGATGTTAAAAAGGTGGTTGTTAAGGTAAGGGTATGACGGTGTTTTTATAAAAATTTTGTGAGGTGATAGAGGCTATGAAGAAGGTTCTTAAGGCGGGTGTGGGAAGTGTTGACATTTCTCCCGGAGAGAGCATTGAGCTTGGGGGATACCCGCATTATTTAAGGCATAACACAGGGATTCATGACCCTCTTTACGCAAGCTGCATTTATCTTGAGAGCGGCGGGCAAAGGCTTATTATGATTGCAATGGACATTTTATTTTACTCTAAAAAATATGTATCGTCAGTCAGAAAAAGGATACGTGAGAGGACGGGAGTAAACGAAGAAAATATAATGATTTGCTGCTCCCATACCCATTCCGGCCCCTGGGCATCGGGAAGGCTTGACTTAGAGGCACTGGAAATGGGGCTTCGGCCTGATGAGGGCTATGTTGAAGAGCTTGGAGGCAAGCTTGTGGAGCTTGCCTCTGATTGTGCCGCAAATACCTTTGAGGCAAAAATAGCAATTGAAAAGGGCCGCTGCGGAAAGGAGCAGGGCGTGGGAGGAAACCGAAGGAACCCTGAAGGCCCGTGCGATCCTCTGGTATGGACTATAGGCGTACAGGACATGGATGGAAGCTGGAGGGGCTGTCTTGTGAGGTATGCCCTTCATCCCACTGTTATACACGCTGAAAGCACAGTGGTTACGGCGGATTACCCGTGCTATATAAGAGAGTATCTGGCACGCACCAAGCCCGGCATGGTATTTGCATTTGCACAGGGAACGTCTGGGGATCAGAGCACAAGGTATTTCAGAAAGGGGCAGTCCTTCGACGAGGCTGAGAGAATAGGAAGCCTTATAGGCGCCGAGGTTGACAGGGTGCTGAACTCAATGCAATTGTCCTCCGAGGTTGACATCAGCGTAAAATCCCGTCAGATCGAAGTGAAGCTGAGAACTCTGCCTTCAAGGGAGGAGGCCGAAAGAAGCGTGGAGGCTGCAAAAAAGGCGCTTGATGAGGTTATAGCGCGGAAGGGCCCATACCTTGAGGAACAGAATGCAAGCCTTGTTTTGCTTGGAGCGGAGGATTTACTGGGGTATGTGCTGATGAAGGAAAAGGGTGAAAGGATAGATTTGCTTGAGGATGAGCTTCCGGCCGAGATTCAGGTCATATCCATCGGGGATGCCCGCATTGTATGTGTACCCGGAGAAATATTTGTAGAGTTCGGGCTGGAAATAGCGGAAAAATCGCTTAAGACTAAGACCTTTGTGATTGAGCTTGCAAATGGATGTCTTCCGGGATATGTATGCACCGAAAAGGCCTTTTACGAAGGGGGCTATGAAGCAGACACATCACTTCTGACACCCGAGACGGGACGCATTTTTGTTGACACTGCTTTAAGCCTGCTTGAATAAAAACAGACATGTTTGTAAAATCTTTATCGCGTCCTATATATTTGCTTTAAAACAGAGTATTATTAGTATATAATAATTAACAGTATTACTATTATAAAGCAAATATCATAAGGTTGGAGGGGTTGTTTTGAAAATTACGTGGGTAGGACATGCGGCGGTTTATATTGAGGCACAGAAAAAAATACTTATTGACCCTTTTTTAACTCATAATCCTGTTGCCAGTATGAGGGTGGAGGATGTTAAAGAGTTGGATGCGGTGGTAGTAACACATGACCATGGAGACCATTTGGGGGACACTATAGAAATTTGCAAAAATACCGGGGCGGTACTGTTTTCTTTTGCGGAGATAGCGGAATATGCCGGAAAGAAGGGCGTAAAATCGGAGGGAATGAATGTCGGAGGGACGGTACTGTCTAACGGGGTATCGGTTTCACTGGTTCCTGCATTTCATACGGGTACGCTGGGGGGGACTGCGGTAGGCGCTGTTATAGAAATAGACGGAAAAAGCATATACCATGCGGGAGACACCGGCCTGACGCTGGAAATGCAGATGATAGGGGAGATGTACGGGCCGGACATTGCATTTCTGCCTATTGACGGGCGTTACAACATGACACCGAGGCTTGCGGCAAAGGCGGTTGAGTTGCTGAAGGTTCCTCAGGCTGTGCCGATACACTACAACACCTTTGACGCAATAAAATCTTCGCCTGAGGAATTCAAGGCCCTTGTAGGGGATAAAAGCAAGGTAACCATCCTAAATCCGGGACAATTCATACTGCTGTAACGAAGTAGGGAACACCCCCCGTGGTGTTCCGCTACCCCCCGTGGTGTTCCGCCACCCCCCGTGGTGTTCCGCCACCCCCTACTATACAGGAATACAGATTTCACACAGGTGCTTTTCAATCAAAGCAGGGATATATCTTTCAAGAACAGGTCTGGAAAAGTCTGGATGATGCCCTTGTGCTGATAACTGGGTAAAAATTTCTTCCCATGCTCTTTTAACCGCTTCAGCGGTGTGTTTAATCGTGAAAACGGCGTATCTTCCGCCGGGCAAAGCTGCTTTGTTTACATCGCCAGACGTTATAGTGCAGTCATCCGCAACAACTATGCAAACGTCATAGCGGCAGTTTTCAGGCGGCGTTGTTTCGGGATTGTCTTGTGAAATCCCTAAAATTACCGCGGACTTTGTAAACAAGCCGTTGGCTTGGGCCCACTCCTTTAGCTTTCCCATTATGGCGTAATTGTCAGCACCATAAGGGCCAACCCTCCGCATAAATGCAACATGGCTTCTTGGCATTTCTTCAATCGTATAGGTCATTCTACCACTCCTTTTTATCAACATATATGAAAGGTAACATGCTTTAAAATATTTTTCAATCAATTTTTTAATATAGAAGTGGACTTGTGTTTAAAATAGAACGCAATTTGCGTCTGGAAAAGTTTCTTTACAGTTCATATTTATTATGCTATTCTCGAGTTATATATATCTAACTTGTAAATTCTTTTTTTATCAGAAATTGAGCTTTCCGTAAGTTCAATTCTGTTTAAAAATTAACATTAAATCAGATTAAGGAGTGAGAGCATGGACAACAGTAATATAAAGAAAGCGTATGCCGTATCCAAAGACATTTATGATGATGCCCTAACTCAGGCAAAATGGTGGTCTAAGCTGTATATATGGTTCTTTTGGGGTGGGGTAGACGACATAGAAATAGCCGGCAGGGTACTAAAAGCAATTCCGAATGATTTTGAAGGTAAGCTGCTTGATGTACCGGTTGGCACCGGGGTATTCACATGGGATAAGTATAAAGGGCTGCCAAAGGCCGAAATAACCTGTGTGGATTATTCCGAGGATATGCTTTTTAAAGCCCGGAAAAGATTTTACGACAGCAAGCTTAAAAATATTGATTGTATGCAGGGGGATGTAGGAAGTATGAAATTCAGCGATGAAGCCTTTGACATTGTACTTTCAATGAACGGGTTTCATGTGTTCCCCGACAAGGAAAAAGCGTTTTGTGAAACTGCGCGCGTTTTAAAAAAGGGAGGCATTTTTTGCGGATGCTTTTATGTCAAAGGGCAATGCAAGCGAACAGACCTTATAGTTAACCTCCTATTGACTAAAAAGGGGTGGTTTACGCCTCCATTCCAATCCCTTGAGGAATTGAAAACAAAATTGTCTTCAATGTATGAGCATGTTGAAATAGACAATCAGAAATCAATAGCCTATTTCAAGTGTGTTAAATAGCCAAATTTGTGATATCATATAGTTAAATATAAAATTTATAAGAAAATTTACAGCAAATAAATATTATATTAGCTTTAGCCGGAAAGGGATGGTGATGGCATGGAGGAATACAATATAAAGAATGAAAGACTGCTTGATAATGGTGGTATAGCTGTAAAAACCCCTCGTACAAATAAATGGATAATATGCAGCATATTGGCCGCGTGCCTAACCCTTATTTTTGCAGCAGGTCTGACTACATATTCTGCTTCTTCTGATTTTAGAGGGCTGCTGGCGAAAGTTCTTCATTTAGATGTGGAAGACACACATTATATTGGGCTGTCTGATAGTGATAATGGAGTTGTTTTGACTGTTGTATCCTCACATGTTTGTAAGGGTACAGCAGTAGTATTATTGACCTTTGAGAAAGATGACGGTCAACCATTTGGAAATGGTATGAACCCTAGCATTAACTTATATGATAAAAAGGGCGATAAGGTTTTTAAGTCGGGTATGTCAGGAGGCATTTACACCGAGCTTTCAGAAGATCGTAAAACCTTGTTTTGCTACTATACATGTATCTTCCCGAGCAATTTTTTGGAGAAAGCTGTCACTCTTAAGGTAGATGAATTGAGTTGCAACTGGTCCGAGGTAGCAGGTAAGACATGGCCGGATGAGCTTATCCGCGGCAATTGGTGTGTAAGCTTTGAGTTGAGAGATGGTAAAGACAATGCAGTAACTGTAGAGAATTATGACAAATCTAAAATAGTGGAAATGTGCGGGAAAAAGCTGCAAATTGACAGCGTATTAATGTCGGATATGCTGTTAATTGCAAATACCACTACTCTGAGCGACTCGGGGATGCCAGTTGACTTTTTAAGCAGCGTAAGCACAGCCAGCGGATCGTATTATGGTGTATATATCTGGCTAACCTATGCCGACGGAAGTGTGTCCGAGCGGAAAGACTGCTTGCTTGACCAAAATGGGAATATAATAGCTTGGTTCCCTGAGACAATCCTCATGGATGAAGTTACAGCGATACATATTGGTGAAATAATTATCGGTATTTCAGAGTAGACATTGGGGACGCTCCTGCATAGTTTTGACGAACCCGGCAATCAAGCAGCTATTCAAGATGCATTGATTATTATGATACAGGAAGATTTAAACAAATGAAAAAAAAGGGCATAGTAACAATTATAATTATTTTATTTATAGCGACTATAGGTATTTTTGCTTCATTTGATGCTATAAGATACTTTATGGCAAAAGATATTCCGGCAGATGCTCAATATACCAGCATTAAGGAGCCGCGAATCGATGGAGAGCTGGGGCTATATTATGACAACCATCATGGCAGATACTGGCTATTCTATATTAAAAGCAATCGTAAAAAGTTAGTTATGTATGCTGGCGGTGTAAAGGGGTATGTAAGCGTTAAGGCTGTGGGTGCTAATAAAGTTGAAGTTTATTATGACTATTTGCAAGATGTAGATTATCCCAGAGAGGATAAAAGAATTATTATTGATTTATCCAAAAATCAGACAATAAATGTGTCTGTAATACGTAAGTTAATGGAATAAAAAAGCAGGAGCGTCTCCTAAAGGCCTAATGGGATACGTACTAAATATTTAATTGACCTTAAAAATTATAAAGACCAGTACAAGTATAAATATTAGAAGCCCATTTAAGATAAATGAATCTCTAATAATAATTTTGTCCTTTGTTTTTTTATATGTCATAATATTTAAGGTATTTAAAAATATGAAGGCATAAGTAGTTAACATAACAAAAAATCCTGTTTTTAATTTATTATCCTTTATAAAAAGCATACACAAAATAAAAAATAAACTTATGAATTGATCTTTTTTTACATCCTTATTTGGGCTGTAATCTTTATCTTTCCTGCTTCTTTTGAAAATGCTAGTAGAGTATTCATTTTTTCTATATTTATTAATTGTGTCTATAGTTAAACAGACAACAATAAATGTAAGACCTATAATAATTATTATGTCCATTAATTTTACTCCTATATTTTTTTATATACTCTAAATAGAGCGGAGCTGTTATTCAAAATATTAACTCAACAATCACAATATAAATATGTATTGCGATTGTTAAGTCAATATCTCTTATAATAATACCATATATTGCATGAATAACTATGATTATAAATTACTTATTTCAAGGTATTATTAAAATACAGGTGTCCCGTTAATCCCGTATACATTCATAAACATACTTTGAAACAGTTGTGTTACTTGGTTTTCATAATCAATCCGTGTTAAACCTTCATAATATATATTATCCAATTCATTTTGATGTTCTATATCTGTTATTCTATATTCATATCCAGTTACATTAGATGAAGTATTATACATCCTTGGATTGATTGCATCAAAGGATATAAATTTATGGCTATACTTCTCACTGGATAAATGTATAGAGGTATTAATGTTTAAGGTGTCCCCTATGATTAATCCTATGCCAGCTGAAACAATAGCTCCGGCAACAGAACCTGCTATGTAATAACCTACTCCTAACGAAACTGAAATAGCTGCAATAAAGGCAGCCATAGTTCCTACGTAGGTTCTCTTTGAATAAGATGTAGATCCGAGATGATATTTTTCCCAATGAGTTTCCATATATCTATATCCACTGAATGTTGTTCCAAAAAACTTTGTTGTTCCTAAATAATCACTATCTACGAGACTCTGTCTAGAAAGATTGGCAGCACTGCTTTTATCTGCTTCGGATGAGTCTTTTGCGTCAAATGTATATTTGCCTAATTTGTTACTACTAACGGTAATCACTGTTGAATCCTTACTAAATTCACATGTTTCAATCAACTCATCTTTACTATTATACTGTTCTAAAGTTGTTCTTAAACCATTTTATTTTGCAACTACTTTTATTAATTCTCCATTATTATCGTTAAAATACATTATGTTCTTAGCGTCATTAATCTTTATAGATTCCGCTGAGCATACTATGGAACTTGACATAATCATTGCAATGGATATTAATAAACATAATAATTTTTTCTTATACATATATGATATCCTCCAAAATATTATAATGTTTGCAACCTTCACAAAAAGACGTATACTATAGCCAAGGCAATCTTTGTGCAAGATTGTGTACGAAATAGTTTTCAGACAGGCTTATCGCTTGAATAAGAATCCTTATCTGGTAAATTTTTCATTAGATATTATATCAATCATCATTTTCCATGTCAATACATGTATATAAATAACGACAAATAAAAGTAAGGGGACACTCCAACTAATGGGTTTACTCCAATGTACACGAGTTAATCCAAGTAGCAAAAAGCAGGAGTGTCCCCTATAATTTTTGTTTTTAACTTTGCAGTCAACGCAACATTGATTCATAGCTTATCTTTTGAAACGAGCCATTCATCAAAAACCATGCGATCACTGCCAACAAGGCGCCTAAGCCCAATAGAATCCAAATGTTTATAAGGACAATACCAACAAATTGTCCAGCCACTAGAAAGATTACTGGCAAAACTAAAAGAGCACTGCGTTGCTGTGATTCTTCCATAGTTTGCGCCTTGGCTGAGCCACGCACAATCAACGTAATTGAGATTAGAGACACAGCAGGCGAAAGAAGTAATAGAACTACTAGCCAACTGATATTTGGTAACAGCAGGCTGCCTGTTGTTAGAAATATTTCAATCTGTGTCACAAGGGTCATAATGATGAAAGACAGGACGGAAACCAGTTCGCTCATGATAAACGAAGATAGTATTTTTGCTCTGAATATTTGTTTTAGAGAAAGCGGACAATAAAGAAGCGTTTCCAGTGTTCGCTTCTCTTTCTCACCGACGAAAGAACTTGCCGCCATAATTGATGCTGCCATAATGGGGATTATGATAAAGAAAACTGGCATAATGTTGTTTATGAGTAGAGATATAACCGCGGCCTTCATATTATCTGGCTGAACGTCTACGGGCAACAGACGGAGCATTGTCTCAAAGTCGCTAAAATCCGGCATGAAATGAAGCAACATAATAAAAATAGAGGGTATAACAACTGTCAGCGCTATTGGAACACTTATCATTGCTATGAGCAATTGCTTGTTGGCGGTGATGCCTCGTATATCCTTGCTAATTAAAGCGGATTGCATTGTATTCATAACGATTTGACCTCCTTTCGCTCTTTCCGTTTTTCAATCAGGGAGAAGTAGATATCTTCTAATGACAATTTATTTGCTGATACGGAATAGACGTTGCCGCCAGCATCCACAATGCGCTTCACAATTGGTGGAATTTCCTCCTCCGTCTGCACATTGATTTCAGCCAACTGTCCTTCAGTTTTCCTGAAAGATATTCCTTCAGGAAAGAGGGTTGCTTTGATGTAAACGTTCAGCCCGGAGAAAAGCTTGCAACGCAAAGCATCAAGGCTGCCTACCGCTAACAGTGTCCCATCATCGATCAACCCATATGAGGAGCAGACCTCCTGAGCATAACGCAGCTGATGCGTACATAAGAAAACTGTAGTTCCTCTGTCGCTTGCCAATTCTTTGATCATATTGTTTACACTTTGCGCACTCTCAGGATCTAAGCCAGAGGTGGGTTCATCCAAAAATAATATTTTCGGTGTATGGATCATTGCCCTTGCTAACGAAAGGCGTTGACGCATACCGGTAGAATAGGTTGTCAGCTTTTTGTCTTTGGCAGCAGTAAGATCCAATCGCTCTAGCAACTCGAGTGCTCGCTTACGACTTTCTTCTTTTGAAATTCCAAATAACATACCATAAAACACAAGGTTTTCCTGCCCTGTCAGATTTCCATACATTTGTGCATGCTCCGTAACCACGCCGGAGATAGCATGAACTTTCTCTGGACTGGACGAGGGATTTATACCAAAAACATGGCAGGAGCCTTCTGATGGAGATATCATGCCATTTAAAAGTTTGACTGAGGTGGTCTTACCAGCCCCATTGGGTCCCAAAAACCCGAAGACTTCACCTTGGCTCAGTTCAAAGCTTGCATTGTCTAACGCTTTTTTTTCGCCAGAGTATGTCTTAGTAAGCCTCTCAGCAATAATTGCCTTCATGTATTTTCCTCCTTTTCACATCCTGCAATAATTAATCTTATTGTCGATGTGATTATATTATCATAATGATAATATAATGTCAATAACAAGACTCCTCTTGCTGCATGGGCAATAAAAGGAGCTTTGAAAGATTTATTTACTATAATTTTCAGGCGGTGAAATAATCAGACCCAAAGTTCGTAATTTTCTGTCCGGAGTGGGCTGATTCTTATAAAGGGGCTGAATGATTTTCGCATATTCAGCTATTGCGGATGCCAATTCTTCATCGTTTGCATAGATAGGCGCAAGAGAAAAGCCCGACTGATCTTTTGAAATATCTATATTCGGATTCTGGCAATACTCTTGAAACTGTTTGATAAAGCCAAAGACATACTGCATAAACATCTGCATATAAGCATCACCTGCGTTTTCACCGACTAACTCCTGCCTGCTGGAGTCTAAATCAATGGCAACCGCATAGGTTTTTTCCATCGTTCCTCTTACTTGAGTTTCTTCGACTACTTTTAAAATACCGTCATTTGTCATGCGTTTCAAGTAGCGGTATAGGGTTGCCTGTGGAATATCGTTATATATTTCTGCAAGTTGTTTGGCCGTTGCTTTTCCGGCAGAATATAGTTCTAATAACAGTTTGCATTTTATTGGATGTGTAAAGCAATCCATAACTTTTTGTTCCATAACATTCCCTCCTAACAGCTTATGAAAATATTATCACTTTGATAATAGAGAGTCAAATTATTTTAAAAAGTAAGGGGACACTCCTGCCTTTTTAAATATATTTATGGACGATGAACCTTCGCTGCATACATATACATGTCTAACCATAAATATAGCTATTCCTCATATTGATTTCCGCTATTTTCTTTATTGAGAGTCCCCGATAATTCAATCATTAAGAACTTCGTCAATTCATTTACTACTGGGCGATGTTTTATCCCTTTGGGGACAATAATAAATTCTCCTCTATTAACCCTTGTTTTCTTTCCCTCCGTTTCTAGATAAAAACCACCTTCAATAACATAGAACAATTCATCTGAATTTTCATGAACGTGAAAATCCAATGTGCGATTTTCCACTTGAACTATACTTAGAACATTTCCATTTAAAAAACCAATTTTTTTGTAAGTGTATAACTCAATAATTTTGTTGACTTCCTTTAACAGATTTACTGCTTCCATATGATATACCTCCATATTGTTTGATTTTTTTGTAATTAAATGTTATCATTAAAAGTGCAATCTGTTAAATTGATTATTTTGATTGAAACAATCTATATTTTATATATTTGTATTTTAATCAGGGGGATTTCCTAATATGGAGTTAAAGCGTTTACATACTTTTTTAACATTAAGTGAAATTAGAAACTTTACAAAAACTGCCGAATATCTTAATTATGCACAATCAAATGTTACTACTCAAATACAGCAGCTGGAAAGTGAATTAGGTGTAAAACTTTTTGAACGTATGGGTAAAAGTATTACTCTTACTCCAGAAGGAGAAGAGTTAATTGTGTACGCCAAACAAATGCTTCATTTGTCAGATGATTTAAAGTATAAATTTGCTAATAAAAAAGACTATGGCCGCATTACTATTGGAGCCTCAGAATCCATATGTATTTACAGGCTTCCTGAGATTATAAAGACTTATCAAATAGAACATCCCAACGTTGAATTATATTTGAATGTTTTGGATACAACCGACTTTATACCTTTACTCACTAATAACGAAATTGATATTTCATTTACACTTGACGTAGCCATATATAATTCTTCAATTAATACTGCTTTGCAAATTGACGAAACCATATGTGCTTTTTCAATTCCAGAACACCCGCTTGCTCAAAAAGCAGAAGTAACAATTGACGATTTTTTTAATGTTCCTCTAATCCTAACAGGGCGGGGCTGCTGTTATCGAAAAATGTTTGAAAAAGATTTGTTGAATGCTTCAATTACGCCTAAAATTGTTCTTGAGACCAGCAGTCTGCAAGTAATTAAGCAGACCGCGCTTAGTGGGCTTGGAATATGTGTTCTTCCTCAATTATCAGTGCAAAAAGAACTAGATAACAATGAATTGGTGAAGCTTAACTATGTGACAAACTATAAGCTTGCTTCACAACTTATATATCATAAAAATAAATGGATTTCAGAAAACCTAAAAGATTTTATTGATACTGTAAAAGCAAAAACCTCCGCGGATGATTAGGCTAGGGGACGCTCCTGCCTTTTTTTAAAACAATCTTTTCCCATCTAGAATATTTATATCAAATTCTTTCGCTATACTGGTTTGCTTAAATGGATTTATTTTTTTCACTACACCGTCACGCTTAAAAAATGAGCCTGTACTTTTGAACCAAAATGTTACATTTGCTTTTATGCATTGTTCACGGATATTAAGCACCCAATCATAATCACATTCACGAGCGTCTCGCCCCGTTTCGCCGCCAACAGTAACATGGTCTACTCCATGAAGATACGGTGTTAAATCTATCGCTTCTAAAAGTGGGGCGCAGGCTATAAAACGCCGCTTTATCGGATAGGATAAGAATAATGGAAGTCTATAATCTGCTAATTTTTGATTTTCGATAGTACATCCAATATTCACATTGTCATATCCTGCGCCCCAATATGATGGAAGTGATACAAGGAAACGGTCAATTCGCTTTGTCAAAATTAAAAATTCTATATCCGTTCTTTCTTTGATGATAGACCAAACTTCTTTACGCCATTCATCCGCTTCGGGAAGAAAAAAGTCAGTTGCAAAACAGGTCGCAAGAATTTTGTTTCCTTTAATGTTATATTCGCCTTTTGCAGTTTTCCTTACAGGCCAATCAAATTTATCTGTTTTTTGTATTGTATTTTGACCGTAGCGTTTCGCATGTGGTCCGTAAAAATAACAATTTGTGCAGCCATCACTTATTTTGTAACAACCTGTCCACGGCTCCCAGTTCATAGGCATCCTCCTTTATTTGTCTGGTTTTATTGGCATAAGCAAGGCTCAATACCCATTTCGTTATAATGCTCTATATGTTCAGAGTAAAATAGCGGATTTGACTTACCAAAGCCGCCATGTGTCATTTATCAAAGCACAACGCATACTGCTTCACGACTTCAAGGGGAAACATAGTGCGCTTGGCAACTTCTTCAGCCGGCATGCCTTGACTAAAAAAGCGTTTGATAACGGTATTCATATCCTCTGCAATCTCCACAATATGCTTGTCCGGGTCATATACCCGAATGTCACGCTGCCCCCACGGGTATTCCTTTATTTCGTGTACCCATTGCAAGCCGGGTATACTTTTCATTTCGGCGTACACTTTGTCTAAATCTTCCACTTCAAAATAGACTTGAAAGTTGTGCGATTGTTCTTTAACACTATTGACTGATACACCAACGAGTTCAGCGTACCCTTGTTGCAGAGAAAAACCTTCAAAGGTTACATGTACGCCAATATCCATTATCGTGTTTTGGTGAAGCACTTTTTCATAAAAGTCTTTAGAAGCGGATATATCTCTAACCGCTAAAAGACAACCTTGATATTTCATTTTTCATTCCTCCTTTGAGGATATTGTATTGTATATTTCCGTTCCGTCATAGTAAAAATCCGACATACTTTTCAAATATTTTTGAGGGGTAACACCACTAATAGCCTTGAAATCTTTATCAAAATGGGCTTGGTCGAAATATCCGGCTTGCTGCGACAATGCTGCAAAAAAGCAAGGCGATTTTTGAATGTGCTTTAACACATAGTTAAAGCGAGTTAAGCGTGCATAGTTCTTAATATTCGTTCCAATTTGTGTAAGAAACAAGCGGTTTAGTTGTCGCTCGCTATAACCGGATTGCCGTGCGACTTCTTTCACTTGTACTTGCCCATGACTATCAAAAATCACTGTGGTGGCTAATAACAAAGCGTCCGAAATAAGGGATTTTTCCATGCGTCTATATAATATTTTTTCACAAGTATTTAACAACTCTATTGTGGTTTTTGACATTATAAAAGCTTGATACAGCGAATTGAAAAGCTCGTTGTCTATGTCTGCAAGCGAAAGTCGTTTGCCAGCAAACTCCGCTTGGCTTTGGCGTGTGATTTGATACAAACCATAGGGCGAAAGTTGAATAATCAACAGGACATGGTAACTATTTGGTTCCATTCCTAACAAAACAGGTGTTAGGGATGCTCCCCATAGTTCAGCAATTACAGTGGTTCCATCGAAGGCAAGCGACAATGTTCCGCAAGCGTCAGGCATAAGCGTATAGTGTGCCATGAACGTATCATTTTCTGGGAATACGATGTTGTAATATACAATATATTTTCTAAGCTCCACATGTGAGGGAAACATATTGAATTGCTTGCCATTTTTTACAATCAAATTGCTCCCTCCTTACTTTTCGTAGTAAAAATCCAGTAATGTAATAATTTTTTATTATATCATGTATTTATTTTTTAGCCTACTGCCGTTTTTCAATATTGTCACGAAACCACATCCTAATAAACATTGGGGGAAGCTCCTTTTTTTCAATATTTTTATGTGGATGGAATTTTACTATAAAGAGCTTTCTTTTTAAAGTAAGTACTTCTTGACAACTTGTAGCAACAAGATTATAATTAATTTGTTGCTACAAGTTGGAGGTGATGATTTGGTAGCAAGAAAAAAG
>NZ_QPJT01000037.1 GCF_003337415.1 Anaerobacterium chartisolvens
GTGCTTTTCACGGGATTTTCTGGGCATATTTGACTCCTTAATATACTATTTCCTATATTTTAACACAGAACATGCGTTTGGTAAAGAGGTTTTAAATAAATTATTGAAAAAAATTTGCTAATTTTTGAGAAATGTCCCCCCTAAAAAAATTCACATTATAAAAGGTCCGAACGAAAAATAATAAAAGATTCACATTATAATAAAAGATTCACATTATAAAAGGTCATGCATACTCTGGGAATATAAGGGTAAGTTTTTTTTGCCCGGGACTGTACCGACTGTACCTATTAAATAAAGGAGTATGATTGTAGTATGAAGGATTTTTTTGTACAGAACTGGATAACTATTGTGATTATTGCTGGTATGGCGGCATTTATAATATATCTGGCGGCGACAAGGCAGTGGGGCAGACTGCGTGAGTACGCTTATGCACTTATGCTTACCGCCGAAAGAATATATGTGCAAAGCGACGGGGAAAAGAAATTTGAAGCCGTTTTCCAGAGGGTATATCCCTCTATGCCATTATGGGCTAAGCTGTTTATATCGTCCGACGCGGTAAGGCAAAAGCTGCAGAAATGGTATGACTGCGCCAAGGATTACTTAGACGACGGGAAAATAAATAACAGCCTGTAGCCTGTACCGCCGCTTCTATAATTTGCTATGGAAAACACAGTAAAAGTGTTATATAATGGGTATCATGTTCCAATGCCTTGTAAACGGGAGCTGTGTCTGGCTGTCAAGGCATTTTGGCGCGTTTTAATACTTTTATTTGCTGCACTTAAAGCGGTTGGAAAGGATAATGGCTTTGAGAATTTTAAAAGGAAAAAAAATTATTGAGCAGGCAGATTTAAGCGGGATAGCGGAAGGATTTGACAGCATCGCCGTGGATATAGGAACAGGGGACGGAAGGTTTGTGTATAATCTGGCAAAAAAGAACCCCGGCACTTTGTTTATAGGGCTTGACCCCGCTGCCGAAAATATGTTTGAATACTCGTCAAGGATAATAAAAAAGCCCTCAAAGGGCGGGCTGCCCAATGTCCTCTATGTTGTTTCAAACATAGAGGAGCTGCCGGACGAGCTGAGCGGAGCTGCCGATAATATATACATCAACCTTCCGTGGGGAAGCCTTCTGGAGGGAGTGGTAAAGGCTTCCGACCATGTGCTTTGCAACGTTGTAAGGCTTGCAAAGCCTCCCGAAGCAAGTCTTGAGATGTGCTTCACCTACAGCGAACTGCATGAGCTGGGTGAGATGGACAGGAGGGAGCTGCCAGAGCTGTCGCTGGATTATATAAGGGAAACACTGGTGCCGTTATACCACGAAAAAGGAATCGAAATTAAACAGCTCGGCACTATTGATAATCAGGATTTGCGGGAGCATGGAACACAATGGGCAAAAAGGCTGGGCTTTGGAAGGTCAAGAGAGGTATATAGGATAAGCGCGGCTATAAATAAAAAATAAATTTTTTTGATAATGGAGCTTATGGTTGGTGTACTTGTGAATACCGGGTATGGTAAGCTTATAGAGAAAGAGCCGATAATGTATTTGTAAAATCCGAAACGGTAAATGACAAATATATATAAAATTTTTGTGTAAAAAGATCCAAAGTTTTGTATTAAAATGTCTTGCACTGTTGGGGTAAAACAAGTATAATATTGGTAGGATAACAAAAAAAGTGCGGCATCCCTTGATGGGGGAACATCAAGGGACTGCTCAGGTGTCAACCCACCTGCACAACAGCTTTTTCAGCCATACCACACATACCTTATTATAAGGCATCTTGTGCCGTATGGCAAGAAAATGTTTGTATTAAGTACGGCTTAAAGCTCCATTTCCGTACAATGTTCGGTGCTGTGCAGGGGTAAAAAATTCCTGCATGGCACTTTTTTGTATCCTAAATCCCCCCCAAAGGCTCTGAGAGCATGATGCGTTAGATGCTCATGCTCTCTGCTGCCGGGTGAGCTAAGGGAAAACAATTTGGACTTTGTGAAAGGAGATGGAAGGGATGAACATTGGTATAATGCAGTTTTTAACAGATGTTTTTTTAGGTAAGGTCAAAAACGAGGAGCTTGAGGGTATCATTCTCATCAGGCAGGCGAAATTTTGCCGCACACTGGAATACAACAATGAGAAAGACAGGGTTAAGGAAGGAATTAAGGCACTTGGAACGGGGAAGGACGATACGGGGGAAATGCTTGCTCTCGAGGATGACATACTGGATTTGGAAAATATCTGCTACCGCGACGGATATATGTCGGCTTTGCTGGATTTGATGCTTTTTATGCTTTTAAGCCACGTGGAAGAGCCTGAGTAGGGATGAGCAAAACGGCTGTCCTAAAGCAATGCCGCAATATATAAAATTCAGGTGTTGTCCGGGGCAAGCTTTAAACATATATATAATCAGAGCTTTTGATATGAAGGCTCTGATTTTTTATATAAAAGTATTTTATTAAAAGCAGTTTAAATATTGCAAGGCACAGCGTTGAAAATAATTACATTAATGTATTGATATAATAATTTTGTTGATATATAATATAACTGGATCAATTGCCGCATAGTCAATAAAAAATCCGATAATGTTCTATGAGATGCGCAGAATACTTAAAATTCATATAAAAACTTCAGAAAACTTCTAAAGAATAACATCTGCTGCAGCATATTCCGATATCTCCGTGTTAAAATTTATATATCCGGCTTGAGGACTACAGGCCCGGTTTTAAGAACTTAAATATTTATGAGCTTAACTGTTTATGCTAATAAGCCCTGAATATGGGGATTTTCAAGGCTTTAATATTAGAAAACTTTAAACTTATATGAATGGAGGTTTTTAAATGAAAAAGGGGAAAATATTAATTCTCCCGGTGATTTTGGCTGTTATTATGACCAGCTTCATAAGCGTGCCTAACGTAAGTGCCGCAGCCTATAGCGTATCGGTGGATATAAACACATCTTACCAGACGCTGGAGGGCTTTGGTGCCGCCATTGCGTGGTCCAATGAATCTCTTACGGAGCATCCAAACAGAGCAGGGCTCTACAAAACACTTTTCTTTGATTCGGGGCTGGACATACTGCGTCTTAGGAACCAGTACAGAAATAGCTCGGACTTTGCCTACCCCGACACTGAAATTGTAAAGCTGGCAAGGTGTTTTAATCCCAACCTGAAGATACTTCTTTGCTCGTGGACTCCTCCCGCCGATATCAAGGAAAACGGTGTATTGAACGGAGGCACTCTGATTAAGCAAAATGGTGCATTTGTTTATGACAGATTTGCCGATTATTGGTATAAATCTTTGAATGCATATGCTGCCAAGGGAATTGTACCTGATTACATAAGTATACAGAATGAGCCCGATTACCAGAGCTCGGATTGGGAAACCTGTATTTTCTATCCTACGGAAACCTCAAATTACCCCGGCTATGATAAGGCACTGGATGCCGTTTACAGCAAGCTGCAAACCCTGCCTTCAATGCCTAAAATAATTGCCGCAGAGGCCACCGGCATAGGGACAAGCATGATAGGCAACAACGCGGCGCAGCAATATTTTAATAAAATTGATTTTAGCAAGATTTACGGACTGGCGCATCATCTCTATAACGGTGGTGATCCAAATAACCCCGACAGCTTTAACAGTGTCTTTAAGGCTATTGCGGCCGCTTATCCCGGCAAGCCTATTTTTCAGACAGAGTATGACCAGGGCACTCCCTTTACTACCACCCAGCTTATTCATAACTCTCTTGTAGAGGAGGGCGTAAGCTCATATTTCTTCTGGGATCTCATATGGGACAACAGTCAGAGGCCAATGGTGATTGTGGAGCCTCCGTTTAACCAAAATGGCTGGAGCAATCCCCAAGGGTACTATAAAACTGATTTTTACAGCTCAATACAGCATTATGCAAAATTCACCGAGCCCGGCTATAGCAGGGTAAAGGCTGAAAGCAGCGGTTCGAATGTGAGTGTAACGGCATTTACATCCCCCGGCAAGGATAAGCTGACTCTGGTGCTTATTAACAAGGCCTCCTCCGAATCGACAATAAGCCTTAATTTGAATGGGTATACTGCCGATACGTCAGCGGTATACAGGACTGTTTTCTCAGGTACCGCCGAGAGGTTTGCCCATCTTGGGTCCCTTCAGGGAAACACCGTTACAATGCCGGCTCAGTCGGTGGTTACAGTAGCATTGGGCTTCCCTGACAAAGAAGTAGTTCCTGAGATTCCTGATATTGCTCCAAAGCCGGAGTCCAGAAGTGCCTTTGGAAAAATTCAGGCAGAAACCTATAACTCAATGTCGGGAATTCAGACTGAGCTTATAGATGACAATGGAGGAAGAAATGTAGGCTACATTGAAAGCGGAGACTATGTGCGCTATAACAATGTTGATTTTGGTGCTGGGGCGACGGGCTTTGAAGTAACATCCTCCAGCGGTACAAGCGGAGGCAAAATAGAGATACGGCTTGACGGACCCTATAATCCGACAGTAGCCTCTATTTCTGTTCCCGGTACAGGCTCATGGAGCAACTGGACTGAAATCCGGCAGGATATAGCCGCAATTTCAGGAAAGCATGACCTGTACCTGTACTTCACAGGAAACAGCGGTTACTTATTCAATATAGATTGGTTCAGGTTTACCGGTACTCCCGCCGGAAAGAAGGGAGATTTAAACGGCGACGGCAATATAGATTCCATTGACTATTCACTTATGAAGAGGTATATTCTAGAATTGATTGACGAATTCCCAGTGGAGGACAGCATATATGCCGGTGATTTAAACGGA
Organism: Anaerobacterium chartisolvens; assembly: GCF_003337415.1. GTDB lineage: Bacteria > Bacillota > Clostridia > Acetivibrionales > DSM-27016 > Anaerobacterium > Anaerobacterium chartisolvens. Next base: position 4,771 of record NZ_QPJT01000037.1, read on the forward strand.
GACGGCTCAATAAACTCCGCCGATTATTCACTGCTCAGAAGGTATCTTCTGGAGCTTATAAGCACTTTCTAAAAATAGACGGACATAAAAAATACATAAGAGAACGGAAACATGGCATAAGCTCCCGCCTGTTTCCGTTCGTTTTTTTAGGGGGGCTGTTTTAAATCAATCTGCCAGGCTTAAAATCCAGCTAAGCCATGCTGTAACTGTCTGCGCCCTTCTGGGAATTGTGGTTCCGTCCTTGCTTATGTTGTAGATATCGCAGCCTTTCATTATAAGCGATACAGTGCTTTTAGAAGGCAGGTGCCCAAGCTCAAGGTATTTTCTGAACGACTCCTTAAACGCACCATGCCGGAAAATGCTTTTTACAAGCAGCATGTTTTTTGCCTTATGCCTCTTGCTCATAACACTCCGTCCGTGCTTTGTGAGGGAGTAGGTTATTTCTCCCGTTTCCGGGCTCTTGTATTTATATGCCAGACCTAGATAAATGGTGGAATTGGTGTAATAATCCGTCTGGCGTGTGTCAAACTGATAATTTCTGGTAATGCTGTCCTTCGTCAGATCATTTTCGACCAGAAGCCCAAGCAAATCAATCACTCTTTCGAACCTGTCGGCCTGAGGAAAGGGAACAGGAGGCTCGGGAACAGCTTCCGTTTGCTTAAAAACTTCGATAATATCATTTAAGCCTATCCGCTCGGGGGCAATAATAAAGTTTTTTTGCTCCTTGAGATAAAGAGAATTGTACTCGCAAGCGTTCCCAAATTCATATATGAAAAAGCTGAAAACATCATTTGAGCAAGTCATAAGCACGGGAATTACAGGCTTGTGCAGCTTACCCTTCCATAGCCTGTAGGGATAATAAAGCTGCCTTACCAAAAAATCCTCTACTGAAAAGTTTTTTGCCTCTATTATAACAAAGGAGTTTTCGCCCTCAAAGCCTGCGTCTATTTCCAACTGGGAATTTTCTACATGTACAGGATACAACGAGCCGTCGGAAACATTCCTTATATTGAAGCTGAAGTTTGCCGAGGACATGCGCCCGGATACCGTGTACTGAACCCTTTCTCCCGCAACCTCATTTATAATGCCTGAAGCAAACGCGCAGTGAAGGGCAGAGCTTTCGGAATACAGGTTGCCGAAGTCTATGCTTTCTATGTTGTAGGGAAGGCTAACCGCTGTGTTTTTTATGTTTTTTGCGTAGTCTACGCTCATATAGGAATCAAATTTCCCAACAACATATTTTGTCCTCGATATGGGAAGTATCGAAAGCTTATTCTCCTTGAAAATACGGGGGAGGTTTATATAATGGTCAAACTTTGCCATCAGCCGGCTTTCTCTTACGGTATTTATAACCCTTGACTCTATCTCATAAAAGCCGTACCGCGCGATTAGCTCAAGTATGTTATAGCGTTCAAACAGAGCCTCCCATGCATTATCGTTTTTTGTTGCCATAATTCATCACCAGTACCTCATCAATTTTACCCCTGCCGGCCGCTACCGAATTGATATTTCTGCTGGCCGAAACCCTGACTATTCTATAGCCTGAGTACAAATCACCTATAAACTCGGTGGATGAGTTGCTGAGCAGCACCCTGCAGCCCTTTTTATCCAGCCTTACAAAAACATCTCTTAGACGAAGCTGTTCATCCCTGCCGAAGCCGTCCATGCTGTAGCCTGTAAATGACGAGGTGCAGGAGACGGGGTCATAGGGCGGATCAAAGTATATAAAATCATCCTTTTGAGCGTTGGCTATTGCTTGCTCAAAATCAGTGTTTTTAAGCTCGATATTGTTATTTGCCAGATAGAGGCTTGCTGACTTTAAAGCCTCTGTGTCCAGTATTCTTGGGTTTTTGTATTTGCCGAAGGGTACGTTGAACTGTCCTTGGCTGTTTACCCTGAATAATCCGTTATAGCAGGTTTTATTCAAAAAAATTATACGTGCCGCCCTCTGAGCAGGAGAAAAATTTTTATACTCATCCCTTCGATCCAAATCCCTGATCTCATAAAAGTCCTCCTCATTGTTTTTAAGGGTATATTTTTCAAGATGGGAAATAAGCTCGTCGAGATGATCCCGGACAGCCACATAGCAATTATAGAGCTCGGGGTTGATGTCATTAACGACGGCTCTTTCGGGCTGTACGCCGAAAAGCACTGCTCCTCCGCCTAAGAACGGCTCATAATAGCAGCAGTTTTTAATGGATTTCGGCATATAATTTTTAATTTGGGTCAAAAGCTGCCTTTTTCCTCCGGCCCATTTAAGGAAGGGCTGGAGCAATGGATTTCTTATCATATGTCCTCCCGGGTAAAGATGTTAAAATCACAAGGGTTTGTTGGCAAATGTAATTATATAAAAAATATAAGGAAAAATCAACCGAAATCGAACGTATATTCTTAAAATTATGCAGGAGAAATTCTTATATTTATATGCAGGCAGTGCTATAATGTCATTATATATAGGACACGATAAAGATTTTACAAACATGGAGGATATAATTGATTACATCAAGTTATATCCTCCATGTAAAATCTTTATCGCTACATATATAGTAAAATAAAAGGCATTATGGAAGAAGGAAACGGGAATGAAAAAAACGGTGTTGATAACAGGAGCGTCAAGAGGTATAGGGAGAGCGACTGCGGAGCTTTTTGCATACAGGGGCTGCAATGTTTTGATAAATTACAACAGCTCGCACAGTGACGCTGCGGAGCTTGTGAGTGTGTTAAAGGGAAATGGCTTTGAGGCTGAGCTTTTTAAGGCGGATGTTTCGGCACGTGGGCAAGTGGATAGGATGCTTGAATACTGTGCGGAAAGATTTGGAGGCATAGACATACTTGTAAATAACGCGGCAATATCGGATAGCAGGCTTTTTACAGAAATAACACAGAGCGAATGGGACAGAATGCTGGACATAAATCTTAAAGGGGTTTTTAATTGCACTCAGAGCGCCTTAAAATATATGCTTCCCCAAAAGAGAGGTGTAATAATTAATGTTGCTTCAATGTGGGGCGAGACGGGGGGAGCCTGCGAGGTACATTATTCAGCCTCCAAGGCGGGCATTATAGGCTTTACAAAGGCTCTTGCAAAGGAGCTGGGCCCATCGGGAATAAGGGTTAACTGCATATCTCCCGGGGTAATACAAACAGATATGCTGAAAGAGTACGACAGAGACAGCTTAGAGGAGCTAAAAAGCTCTGCGCCTCTTATGAGGCTTGGAACTGCCGGAGATGTGGCGTCGGGGATATTCTACCTTTCCTCCGATGAGGCGGATTTTATCACGGGGCAGGTACTGGGAATAAACGGAGGCATGGTGATTTAGAGGGGAATAGAGGGCAGGCCTTCTGCCGGAGGTGCTGCACAGCTAAAAGGCACATGATTTAAAAATCAGTGCCTTTTATATATAGCTGTTATATTCTTTTTTTTAATTGCTTTTTGTTATACAGATCCAGATCCGCCTTTTTAATAAGATCCTCAAAGGTACAGGGCTGTGACGGTTCAAAATATGCCGTACCCACCGTAAGGGACAGCTTATAGGGCTTATGGGAGGTCTGGTTGAATTTCAGGAAGTTGTTTTCAAGCCTCTCTCTTATTTCCTTATCTTCATGCGGAGAAGCGTCTGAAACAATAACGGTGAATTCGTCTCCTCCCAGACGCGCAATTATGTCCATTCTTCTGAAGGAGATATTAAGTATTTCGGCGGTCTTGGCAATCGCAAAATCACCCTCTGCATGACCGTAGCTGTCATTTATCTGCTTTAGCCAGTCCATATCCCCGTAAATAAGAAGGAAGCCTTTTCCGAACGCCTTTGCACGCTCGTAATACTCACAGCCCAATTCCATAAAGCCTCTTCTGTTATAAAGCCTTGTAAGCTCATCCTGCAGCGACTGCAAATGAAGCTGCTTGTTATAAAACTCCAGCTCCTTTAACGCCTTCTTAAGCTGCTCCTCGGCACTTGTTCTCCGTGAAACCTCATCTAAAAGCTGATTGTTGGTCTCAGACAGCTCACTGGTGCGCTCGATAACCTGCTTCTCCAAATCCAGAGCCTGATTTTTGATTTTTTCTATTAAAAGGGACCCCTTTAGTGCAACACTAAGACGGTAGCGGAATATCTCATAGGTTTTACTTATTTTGCTGTCAAAGCTGCATATGGAAAGACCCAATTGGTCGTCGCCCTGATTCAACACCTGTACGATTATGCTGAACCTGTCCGCTGATAAAGATTCAAAGAACTTAGACGGAATAAGGTCCCTGGAGGGAAACGTTATTCCTGAGGGGCCGGTATTAAATCGCCCGCTCTCATCGAAGGCAAGAACCATTCGTGAATATTCCAGAGGCTTTTCAGGGTCCTCATATAACGTAATGTAGCATTTTTTTATGCCGAGCTCGGGAAGCACCTTATAAACCAGATCCATTTGGGTATTTAAATCAAGGTTTGTTACCAAATCCTCCCCAAGCAGCTCCAGACTTCCTGTTTGTATGGAGGATAGATGATCCACAGTAGCTGCCGTCCTCTGCAGAGCATCTATAATCTGTACTCTGGCGGCATGAAAAAGGTTTTCTGCCACAACCAGGCATGACGCATCCGACAGCACAGGCAATATTATCTTTCTTATAGATGACAGAAGGTCATGCAAAAATGAGATTTTTGCATTTTTCATAATCATCCAGAAAATCATGGCATTCCAAGCATGAATAAACTCATTGCTTTTGTTTTGGTAAAGCTCCTCGTAAAAAGCATCCAGCAGCTTTTGGGTATATAAAAACAGATGCTCCTGCTCACTGCTGTTTTCGGCAAAGCCTATCAGGCTGTTTATTTCATTCAGCTCTGATATAATCTGCTCCTTAAGGCTTTCATAAGGCGCCTCTACGTACTCGTCAAATGAGGCGAAGGTATTGGTGACTATTGCAGGAATACACCCGCATGAGGAGCGGATTACCATATCAACCGGAACCTCTGTTTTAAGAGGCACCTTTTCACCGTTTATCATGCGGAGCAGCAAGCTTGACGCAGTACTTGCCTGTGTCAAAAATGACTGGTGTACTGTTGTTATTGCATGAAAATGACTGGATTGAGTATCATCAAAGCCTGTTATGGGTATGTTGTCGGGAATTTTGCCCATCCTCTTGTGAAGCTCTACCAGCGCACCTATAGCCATGTTATCGTTTGAAGAGGCTATTGCGTCAAACTGTATGTTTTTTCTTATAAGCTCCTTCACTGCATTGCTTCCAGATTTATGAAGAAAATTGCCGCTGTATACAAGGTCGGGATTAAAAGGAATATTGTGTGCAGTCAATGATTCTATATAGGCCTGAAATCGGACCTCAGTGTCCATTGATCCCTCAACGCCCTTTATAAAAGCTATTTTGCTGCAGTTGTGGACTTCAATCAGGTGATCTATTACCTGACGCATACCAGAACGGTTATCTGACGACACAGAGCAATATTCATCATATAATTCTCCTACTATTACAATAGGTATATCACTGAAATTGCCCAGCCCTTTTAAAATATTTTTTGATGTTCCGTATCCTGATATTGAGGAAGAAAGCACTATCAAGCCGTCAAATTTGTTTTTATCCACAAATTCAAACAATATGTTTCTGCTGCGCTCCCACTCGTTAGGTGAATTTAGCCTGCCGGTTACAAGGCATATGAGATTAATATCGTTTTCAAGTACAAATTCCTGTACCCCCGAAAGAATTATAGACTGATAGTAATCAATATCCTCCCATCCCACAACCCAGTCAATCAATAGTCCAAAAGTTAAGCGGTTTTTTTTTAGCTCCATAAAGTACCCCCTATTTTGCTAAGTTAAGAAGTGGCAACCATATATTGTTTTATATATTATATTTTATCAAAGGCAACCATAATAAACAATAATATCTAAAAAATATTATTGCAGCAAATCCATTTTTTGATAACTGCCATAACATTCTATATGTAATTCCTGAAAATTGCAATACTAGAAATAAAAAAAGAAGGGATTGGCGCCTATCAAAAACTATCGACAGCCATCCCTTCTTTAAAAAAATATGATTGCGATTATTTTACTTCCACTGTCCAATTAAAGGTGTCGGGGAGTTCGCCGCTCTGTATGCCGGTTATGGTATCATATATATGAGACGACAGTTCTCCCGTACAGCCATTGTTGACAATTATACCGGTGCCGTTCCAGTTCAGCTCGCCTATGGGAGATATAACGGCAGCCGTTCCCGTTCCGAAGGCTTCCTCGAGAAGCCCTGCCTTATGGGCATCAAAAACCTCCTGAATTGCTATTCTTCTCTCAGTCACCTTAATTCCCATGCTCTTTAAAAGATGTATTGTCGAGTCTCTTGTAATTCCAGGCAATATGCTGCCCTCAAGTGACGGAGTTATAACCTCTCCGTTTATTTTAAAGAATACATTCATGGAGCCGACCTCTTCGACATATTTTTTCTCTACGCCGTCCAGCCATAAAACCTGTATATACCCTTTTTCCGCAGCCTCTGCCTGAGCCTTCAGGCTTGCGGCATAATTCCCGCAGGTTTTGGCAAAGCCGGTGCCCCCTTTGACAGCCCGCACATAACTGTTTTCAACATATATTTTCACAGGATTTATTCCAGTCGAATAGTATGCACCGACAGGAGACAGTATCACAATGAACTTATATGTATTTGAAGGGTGAACGCCCAAAACGGCATCGGTTGCAAAAATAAACGGCCTTATATAAAGAGAGGTACCCTGGGAGGCAGGTATCCAGTCTCTATCAATGTTTACAAGAGCTTTGACAGCATCGACAAAAAAATCTTCATCAATTTGAGGTATACACATTCTTGCATTTGTTACGTTTATTCTCTGCATGTTCTTATGAGGCCTGAACAGAAGTATTCTTCCGTCTTGGGTATTATAGGCCTTCATGCCCTCAAAAATTGCCTGTCCATAGTGCAGGGCCGCTGTAGCAGGGTCAAGCTCCAGAGGGCCGTAGGGGACTATTCTGGCATCATGCCAGCCGGTACCTTCGGTATAGTCCATAATGAACATATGATCAGTAAAATACTTTCCAAACCCAAGATTGCTCTGATCGGGCTTGGCCTTGGGCGATTTTGTCTTATCAATCCTGATTTCATGTGACATAGTAAGCAAACCCCTTTCGAAAATAGATTATGAATACAAAATTTGCAGATTCTTACACGCACTACCCATAATCAGAAAACCTATTTATTATTCATTATATTATGCAACTTTTTCACTGAAAAATCCAGCTTTTTTATGTTTTAGAAGCAAAAATTATTTATACTCTGCCGTATATATGAAAATTTCTCTATTTTTGTTGATATGGATAATCTAATTTGCTATTATATTCATAGCTTAACAGCACCATTTATATATTATATTTCGGGAGGGCCGGTATGTTTGAAAAATTTTATCCTGATCTCATGCTTGACGGGGTTTGGGATATAGACCTTGACAGCCTGCAAAAAAAAGGCATAAAGGGGCTTATACTGGACATAGACAATACTCTTGTGCCTCAGTACACCAAGGAAGCAGATGAAAATGCCGTTAAGTGGATTGAAAGGGTAAAAAACTCCGGGTTTAAAATCTGCATCGTTTCAAATGCCTCTAAAAAAAGAGTATTAAAATTTAATGACAGCATCAGTGTGCTTACCGTACACAGGGCCTCTAAGCCCGGTACCGCGGCATTTAAAAAAGCCGCGCGGCTGATGGGAATTGAGCTCTGCGAGTCGGCGGTAGTGGGAGACCAGATTTTCACAGATATATACGGAGGAAACAGGGCGGGGGCATTTACAATACTGGTAAAGCCGATAGATAAGCGGGAGTTTATTTTTGTCAGGCTCAAGAGGATACCTGAGAAGCTGGTGCTGAGGAAATACAAGAAAAGCACCAAAGGCTCCTGAAAACGTAAATAAACTTTATTTTTGGGGAAGAGAAGATATGCATATAGATAACAGAGTAACGGGTGAGACCAGATTTGTGGGGCTGATAGGAAATCCTGTCGAGCATTCGATATCCCCTCAGCTGCATAATACAATAAGCAGTTGTCTGGGAGTGGATTTGATTTATATACCCTTTAAGGTGGAGGAAGCAGGCCTTAAGGATGCCGTAAACGGACTCAAGGCGCTCAATATCAAGGGTTTTAACGTAACAACACCCTATAAAAAGGATATAATGAAATACATTGATGAAAACTCAAAGGAAGCCCTTTTGATGGGAGCGGTGAATACCGTTAAAAATATTGACGGCAGGCTTTACGGATATAACACCGATGCCGAAGGCTTTTCGAGAGCCTTTAAAGAGGAGGTGGGAGAGGGCTTTAAGGGTAAAAAAATTGCTATTATAGGTGCGGGAGGAGCCGCAAGGGCCATAACAGTTAAAATTGCCATAGAGGGTGCGGCGGAAATCAGCATAATTAACCGCACACTGCAAAAGGCACACGATATTGCCGGCATAATAGAAAATAACTATTCAATGAACGTGGGATGCTTCGGAACGGACGAGGGTGCGGCGGGAGATGCATTGAGGCAGGCGGATATAATTATAAACACCACCTCCATAGGCATGTATCCTAATACCAATGAAAGTCCTTTAAAAAAAGGTATAAAGCTTTCAGACAGCCAAATAGTATATGACATAATTTACAACCCTTCCGTAACAAAGCTTCTTGCAGGGGCCCAAAGGTATGGTGCCAAAGCCGTAAACGGACTTGGGATGCTTTTTTATCAGGGAATATATGCGTATGAAATATGGACGGGCATTAAGATACCTAAGGATGCTCTGAAGCATATAAATGAATCTTTTGTGAATATTTTGAAAAATAAAGGTTTTAAGTCTTAGACAGCGAATATAATTTATATATAAAATAAATACTTATATCTTTATTTAAGAAAGCAGCAAAAGATATGGATTGCTTTTATTATTCCCTCATGTTTATATTGGGGCTGGCGGCAGGGATGCTTATTAATGCCTGCATATGCAGAATTCCGTTTGGAAAGCCGCTGTTCAAGCTTCCGCTGAGTTGTGCGGAGTGTGGCGCGGCATTAGGCCTTACCGAGCGTATTCCTGTTTTAGGCTATATTGTCCTGAAAGGAAAATACCGCTGCTGCGGCAAGGGCATTTCATTAAGATATTCCATTGTAGAGCTGCTTACGGCAGTTGTTTTTTTGATTTTACTCAAAAGGTTTTCCGTATCGGCGGAGCTTCTGGCGGCAGTATTTCTGATGTCCATACTTATAGCGGTGTTTTTTATAGATATAGATCACAGGATTATCCCAGACAGCCTTGTTGTGGCCGGTATTGCCGGGGGACTGGTGCTGGCGGCCTATAATGCATTTACGGGAGCGCCTGTGTTTGGAGAAGGTTTTTGGGGAGGGCGGCTTTTAGGGCTTCTGCCGGGAACGGGAGTATTTTTTCTTGTGGCTCTTATCGGGATGCTTATTTACAAAACCGAGGATGCTATGGGAATGGGAGATGTGAAGCTGTTTGCTCCCATTGGTATTTTTTTGGGATGGAGGCTGTGTATAGTAGCTGTGATGCTTACGGTAATATTGTCGGGTATAACAGGCATTGTTCTAATTGTGCTTCGATTGAAGGAGAGGAAGGATACCATACCCTTCGGCCCCTTTATAGTTATAGGCACCTTTATTGCAATGCTTTATGGCATGGATATATTTAACTGGTACATATGCCGGATTGCAGGCATTTAGTCAAATCGCAGGTATTTAAAAGGAAGGCTCAAAAAAACAATATTTATGGAGGGGTTGTTATGCCGCAGATCAAAAATTACATGGAGGAAATTGTGTTTAACCAGATGAAGGAAGTGTTGAGCGATATAAATGTATGCTCATGTGAAAAGTGTGTTATGGATATCGCAGCCATAGCCTTAAATGCTCTGCCTCCCAAATACATCGTGACTGAAAAGGGAGAGCTGTTTTCTAAGATTGATTCTCTTAAACAGCAGTTTGAGGTGGACGTAATATCTGCAATAACCAGGGCGGCGGTGCTGGTAAAAAGAAATCCCAGACACGACTAAAGCACCGTTCGGAGCGCTTTGTTTTTACACATGCACATAATAAGCACGCTAATGGAGAATATATATTATGACAAATGTGAGGCGTGTATTACAGCTCAAGGAGAGGGCAGATGATTAGATTTGGACCGTCGGGAAATTCGGAGAGCTTTTATGAGCAGGGAAACAAGTCTTCTGTGCAAATGCCGGGATGGCTGAATAGAATGGGGCTTAATGCGTATGAATACCAGTGCAGCAGGGGTGTGAATATAGACGAGGCTGTGGCCGGGCGTATAGGAGAGCAGGCTGCCATAAACGATGTATTCTTAAGCGTGCATGCTCCATACTACATAAACCTTGCCAGCCCCGAGGAGGAAAAGAGAAATAATTCAATTAACTACATAATTGATACCATGAAGGCTGCAAAATGGATGGGAGCAAAAAGAATTGTGGTGCATACCGGTTCCTGCGGCAAGGTTGACAGGAAGTGGGCGTTCAACACCGCCTCTGCCGCTCTTATGGAGGCGATACGGCAGTGCGACAGGCTCGGACTTGGGGATATTGCAATATGCCCGGAGGTTCTGGGTAAAATGAACCAGTTGGGAAATCTGGATGAAATATTGGAAATGTGCCGTCTTGATGAAAGACTGATTCCCACTATTGATTTTGCACATTTACATGCAAGGGGCATGGGCTGCTTAAACACCTCCGATGACTTTGAGGGTGTGTTAAATAAAATAGAAGCGGCTCTGGGATATCAACGGCTTAAACACATTCATATTCATTTCAGCAGGGTGGAATTTACGGCAGGAGGGGAAAAAAGGCACTGCTGCTATGACGATGTGCGGTTTGGCCCTGATTTTGAATTTTTGGCTGAGCTGCTGTACATAAAAAGAATGGAGCCTGTGATTATTTGTGAATCCAGAGGTTCTATGGCTGAGGATGCACTTAAGCTTAAAAACATTTATGAAAAGCACGCTGCAAGGGGGGGAATAGGCTGTGAAAAAGGTTTTGATCATTAATGGACCTAATCTGAATATGCTTGGAATTCGTGAAAAGGGCATATATGGGAATGAAACGCTTGAGGATATAGCAAGAAGGGTAATGGAGGAGTCGGGGAGGATGGGCATGGAAACCGACTTTGTGCAAAGCAACCATGAGGGAGAAATAATAGATAAAATTCATGCCGCAAGGGGAAGGTACGATGTAATAATTATAAACCCCGGAGCATACACGCACTACAGCATAGCTATAAGGGACGCCATTGCGGCGGCGGAGGTGCCTGCTATAGAGGTTCATTTGTCTAACGTCCACGCAAGGGAGGAGTTTCGCAGCAAATCGGTTATTGCGCCGGTGTGCAGGGGGCAGATAAGCGGGTTCGGAGGGAGCAGCTATATTGTGGCCCTTCATGCGGCGGAGCTTATTTGATGCTTGCGGTTTAGGAGAGGGAGTATTATGGGAGATATTACAGTAAAGAGGCTGGAGGGCCTCCGGCATAAGCTTAAGCAAAAGGGAATTGATGCCGCGTTGGTGGCTAAAAAGGAAAATGTTACATACATGTCGGGGTTTAACGGGGGGGATTCTTATCTTATTATTACAATGGAGGAAGCCTTCCTCATAACAGATTCAAGATATGTCCAGCAGGCTGCCGTGCAAGCGCCCATGTATAAGGTAACAAGGTATCAGGGAAGCGTGGCCGACGCGCTGGGAGATATGGTTAAAAAGGCGGGAGCAGCAAGTGTGGGCTTTGAGGAGGGGTATTTGACCTATCAGGCATATAATGAGTTCAAAGCCAGACTTGGGGCGGAGAAATTCCTGCCCATGGGTGGGGCGATTGAGGAGCTCAGGCTTGTAAAGGACAGAGAGGAAATAGAAATTATAAAAAGGGCTGTCAAAATCGCCGATGATGCGTTTTCTCATATTCTTGGCCTTATAAAGCCCGGTACGGCGGAAATTGAAATTGCCGCAGAGCTGGAATTCCATATGAAAAAGAATGGGGCAAAGGGGCCGTCATTTGAAACGATTGTTGCCTCGGGGCAAAGGGGATCGATGCCTCATGGGGTGGCGTCGGATAAAAAAGTCCAAATGGGTGAGGCAATAACGATGGATTACGGGGCAATATATATGGATTACTGCTCCGATATGACGAGAACGGTTTTTTTGGGCACGCCCGACGACGAGCTGCGTAAAATTTATGAAGTGGTACTAAAGGCTCAGTCTCAAGCGTTAAACGGAGCAAGAGAAGGACTTACCGGCAAGGAGGTAGACAGCATTGCAAGGGATATAATAAAGGATGCGGGGTTTGACAGGTTTTTCGGGCACGGATTGGGACATGGGGTTGGGCTGGAGATACATGAGGAACCCAGGCTTTCGGTTTCGGGCGAAAGAAGGCTGGAAAACGGAATGGTTGCCACGGTGGAGCCGGGAATATATGTGGAGGGGCTTGGGGGAGTCAGAATTGAGGATATGATAGTAATAAACGGCGGCAGTCCCTTAGTCCTTACGGAGTCTCCCAAGGAGCTGATTATTATTTAAAAAGCCGGATATAGCATAGAAATGAAAAATATCGGGGAAAATTAAATATTCCTATAAAAATACGAAATATAAGAAAATTTTTCTTGAAATAAGGCAAGTTTTACTTTAATATAAACTATAGCCAATAGTTTTACTGAAGGGAGAAAGTAAATGATAGTAGCAGGAGATTTTAGGAATGGTGTAACGTTTGAATTAGATGGACAGGTATTCCAGATTGCTGAGTTTCAGCATGTAAAGCCCGGCAAGGGAGCAGCATTTGTAAGAACAAGGCTTAAAAACGTTATCACCGGCGCGACGGTAGAGAGAACGTTTAATCCGTCTGATAAAATGCCCAAGGCTCACATAGAAAGAAAGGACATGCAGTATTTATATAATGACGGGGATCTGTATTATTTTATGGATGTTGAAACCTATGAGCAAATGCCTATAAATCAGGACAAAATAGGAGACACCTTTAAGTTCGTAAAAGAAAACATGGTGGTTAAGATTCTGTCCTTTAAGGGAAATGTGTTCGGAATAGAGCCTCCTACCTTTGTTGAGCTTGAAATTACCGAGACTGAGCCGGGCTTCAAGGGAGACACCGCAACAGGCGCCACCAAGCCTGCCATTCTTGAAACGGGTGCGACAATTAAGGTTCCCTTGTTTGTAGGTCAGGGAGATGTCATAAGGGTTGACACCAGAACAGGTGAATATATGGAAAGAGTATAATAGAGTATAATTCGGGTTATTTGATAAGAATAATATATATATTGTTCTTGTCAAACTAATTTATTTTTATCTTATGGAGGATATATTATGAGTTTTCTTAAGGAACGGGTTTCATACCTAAAAGGGCTTGCGGAGGGAATGCAGTTGGATGTTTCCACAAATGAGGGCAAGCTTTTGAAGGCTATAATTGAAGTTATGGATGACATGGCTCTCGCTGTGGATGATATTGAAGAGGTGCAGGAGCAGCTCAGTGAGCAGGTGGAGGATATAAATGACGATCTCGCCGAGGTTGAAAAGGCTGTGTTTGATGAAGATGACGAGCACTGTTGCTGCGAGGATGAGATAGAATGTCCATACTGCAATGAGAAAATCACTCTTGATGAGAATTTAATTGCGGATGACGGAAGCACTCTCAAATGCCCAAGCTGTGGAAAGGAAATAGAAATAGACTGGGATTGTGAGTGTGAGGACTGCTCGGAGCATGAAAAATAAATAAGCATAAAAAAATCCAATTGCCTTTAGACCGGGCAATTGGATTTTTATTTTACATGAATTCCTTCGCGAGAGCCTCAAATGCCGGAAGTGAATTTTCTATTGTTTTCAGGCTTGTGCAATAGGCGATTCTGAAATATCCGGGATAACCAAAGCCGCTCCCCGGAACCAGAAGTATATTGTGCTTTGCGGCATGGTTTTTGAACTCTACATCATCAGGTATGGGCGATTTGGGGAACAGGTAAAATGCTCCCTGAGGCTTTTTACATGAAAAGCCTAAGCTTGTAAGGTGGTTATACAGCATATCCCGCCTCTTTTGATATTCCTCTATATCTATAGAGCTTTCAAGGGCCTCCGCCACAACCCTCTGGAAGATTCCCGGGGCGTTTACAAATCCCAGTGTCCTGTTGCAAAAGACTATTCCGCCTATAAGAAGCTCGATATCATCTATGCAGGGATTAACGGCTATATAGCCTATTCTTGCTCCTGGCAGTGCAAGGGATTTGCTGTAGGAATTTACCGCAATTGAGTTTTTGAATATGCTCAATATGCTGGGTATGCTTGACCCGTCATATACAAGCTTTGTATAGGGCTCATCGGATACTACATAAATTGTTGTCCCGAATTCCTTTTGCTTGGCCTCTAAAACACTATTTATTTGTCTTAAAACATCTTCATTATATATTACTCCCGTGGGATTATTGGGAGAGTTTAATATTATAGCCTTTGTATTGGGGGTTATACATGCCTCCAGCTCTTCCATAACGGGCAGGAAAACGTCGGGAGCGGTTTTGCATATAACGGTCTTGCCATTGCAGTTGTCTATATAGAAACGATATTCCCCAAAAAAGGGAGAAAAGATAACAACCTCCTGTCCGGGGTCTAAAAGAGTCTTAAGAACTACGTTCAAGCCTCCGGCAGCTCCGCAGGTCATGATAATGTGCTCATGTGTGAGGCTCAAGCCGGTTTCCTCTGAAATGTGGCCTGCAATTTTAAAGCGCACATCGGCATAGCCTGCATTATTCATGTATTTGTGCAAATCAGGCTCGTCACCGCAAATAAGATTTTTCAGGGAACTTCTAACGGCTTCAGGCGGTTCAAGGTCTGGATTGCCGAGAGAGAAGTCATAAACCTTATCGTCTCCGTATATTTTTCTAAGCTTTTCTCCCTCCTCGAACATGGCTCTTATCATAGAACCATTTTTGACATTTACCGCAATTTTTTGGGAAATCATTTTACAGCCTCCTTGTTATATGCATAGAAATTTTATAGACCTACAGATGATATTTAAATATATACTTCCTTTATCATTTATATGTTACATTATATTTATGTCAAAGGTCAATATTTATTCAACCTTAAGCCTTTGTGCAAGCTGCTCGTCAGGGGTTGCGACAACGGTTTTAAAGTTATCGTATATCACCATTCCAGGCTTTGCGCCGCTGGGCTTTTTTACATTTTTTACAGAGGTATAGTCCACTGGTACGCTTGAAGAATTTTTTGCCCTGCTGTGATATGAGGCAAGCACAGCAGCCTCTAAAAGCGTTTTATCTGGAATATCTCTTCCAAGCCTTCTTATTATAACATGCGATCCCGGGATATTTCTGGTGTGAAGCCATATGTCATTTGAAGCCGCAAGCTTAAGCGTCAGCAAGTCGTTCTGCTTATTATTCTTTCCTACAAGAATATCTATTCCATCACTGGACTTGAAGCGAAAGGGCTTTGAGTCTGGCAGCGGCCTTTTTGCCTTTTTATTTTTCTTTTTCTTGGAGGAGCAGTAGCCTTGCTCTATCAGCTCATCTCTTACTTCGTCTATTTCCTTTAAGGACTTGCAGTTCTCAAGAAGGGTCAACACGCTTTCTAAGTACTCCAATTCGCTTTGGGCCTCCTCAAGCTGCCTGCTGACATACATGAAGGTATTTTTAGCCTTTGAATACTGCTTGAAGTACCTCTGAGCGTTCTGCTGAGGTGTCAGGGTTTCGTCCATAGCAATATCAAGGTATTCTTCGCTTTCACTGTAATAGTTTTGAAGGGAAACGCTCTTTGCATTTTTGGGAATGCAGTATATATTTGCTGTAATAAGCTCTCCATAGAGCTGGAGCTTTTCCCTGTTCGAAACATCTCTAAGCTTTTGCTCATGCATGGCAAGCTTTTTATTGCAGCGGTCGAGGTTGTTGTTCAAAACCTTATAAACATCCGATTTTTTTTGCTTCAGCCTTTCGGCATTGTCTCTGGTGGAATAATACGTATCCAGAACCTCACTGATTGAAGGAAAGTACCTGATATTTTCCCACTGGCACAGCCTTATGCAGTGAAAATCAACAGGCTTGTCATCAGCGCTTTCCCCGGGAATGAGGCAGGGAAAGAACTCATTTTTCCTTATTCCGCAAATGACATCGGACAGTGTTTTCTCAAGTGAGGCGGCCGTCTCAGGGGTTATTTCCGATACCGGAGTTTTTTCGTCTATGCCTGAGCGGAGGCATACCTCAGAGCATAAAAGCGGACTGAAGCCTTTAACGGTGCTTAAAATATACTTGCCAAGGCCTTGCTTTTCATCGCGTCCCCGCACGCTGAAAAACCCTTCCGTTTCAAGAGCCTCGGGACTGGTTTTGTCCTGCGGAGGAGGTAAGGAATACGGTCTTGCGGGCATAATTTCACGTACGCGGCTTATATCACTGTCCACATGCTTTATTGCGTCTAAAATTTTATCCTCGCTGTTTGTCAATATTATATTACTGTGGCGGCCCATTATTTCTATAATAAGGTTCTTTACCGACAGGTCTCCAAGCTCATTGGTGGATTCAATTTTAAGTGTAATTATTCTTTCAAAATCCGCAAACTCAACAGACAATATTTTACCACCGGACAAATGCTTTCTTAAAAGCATACAGAATACAGGGGGGACTGCCGGGTTTTCTTTTAGAATACCTGTAAGGTGTATTCTTGGATAGTTTGGGTTTGCACTCAGCAAAAGCTTTTGATTACAGCCCTTTGCCCTGATGCCTATAATAATTTCATCCGTTTCCGGCTGAAATATTTTTTCTACGCGGCCGCCTGCGATAGCATCAGACAGCTCGCCGGCCACACATTTGGTTACTACTCCGTCAAAAGGCAATTTCTACACCCTTTCCTTTATTTATACTTTGCAATATATATAGATAACGAACTGTAAAACTAAACATTTCCTTTTATCTAAAGGTTCGTTATCTCATATACTCTACGCACTCTTAACGAAATTTTATATTGAGTTTTAGAGTGCGTTGACTATAGTATAGCACCGCAGGAGCAATATATCAAAAGCAAATCTTTATTTTTTGCCATTCACAACAGGGTGCGGGAATGATAAAATATATAGTAGCTTTATTAGAGAGGTGCTTTATGGTTATCGGGGTATGCAGGATTGTTTTATCTATAGACGAGGCTTTTTCCTTAAAAGAGAAGAGGCATATTGTAAAAAGCATAGTGGAAAGGCTTAAATCGAGGTTCAATGCCTCTGTGGCCGAGGTTGATCTCAATGACAAGTGGAAGAATGCCGTGATAGGCTTTGCCTGTGTTTCAAACCAGACGGCACATGCCGACAGCATGATGGCCAACATTGTAAATTTTGTTGAAAATGATTCCAGAGCGGTTTTAGTAGACTACAGCACTGAAATTATCCATGCCGATCTGGAGGAGTAGACTTTAAATTATATTATAAAAATGTTGCTATTTTAGTTGACTAACCCATGGATGTTGTATTAGAATAAATATGCGGTTTATGTATCGCGTGTCTGCCGTATTAATAAAAAATATGGGGGTGTAGCTCACCTGGGAGAGCGCTTGACTGGCAGTCAAGAGGTAAAGGGTTCGATCCCCTTCATCTCCACCAAAATTTTAGGTAGTAAAAGATTCCATGCGGTTAAATCCGCATGTCAATAACCCCGTCCCTTCGTCACCCTGCAAAGCGGAGGGATCTAAAATCTTGATATCCATTGCGCAGCGTGATACAATATGTATCACAAGGGAGGCATTTAATATGATGAATACTCATGTTAGACCTGTGCGCGATTTAAGAAATAACTATCCTGAATTAGCTGATATAATTAAGCATCATGACCATGTAATTATTACAAATAACGGAAAAAGTGAGTCTGTACTTATCAGCTTTGAAGAGTTCAAAAAATACGAAGAATTTCTGCACTACCGTTACATTGAAGAAAAATTAGCCGAAGCAGAGGCACAGGCAAAAGACCCAAACACGAAATGGCTTAAGCATGAAGAAGTCTGGAAGAAATTACGTGAAAAATATGAGCTATGAAATCGAATATTTGCCAGTGGCAGTGCAAGACTTGGAATACATAGCTGATTATTTGTCGCAATTTTATCCAAGCACATTAAAGAAATTTATGAACATGCTTGAAAATCATTTATCAAGCCTGCGAGATATGCCTTATATCGGTACTGAATATGGGAATCACTGTAAATTAGTAGTTTCGGACTATCTTGTATTTTATAAAGTTCTCGAAGAGCAAAACCTTATAAAAATATACAGAGTATTGCATGGAGCACGAGATAGTGAAATCAAAAAAATGGTGTAGCTCATCTGGGAGAGCGCTTGAATGGCATTCAAGAGGTAAGGGGTTCGAATCCCCTTATCTCCACTACATTTTTTGTCGAAAGAAGTCGATCGCTGATGCGGTTGGCTTCTTTTATTTTTTTGTGGTAATATTTACTAATTTGTTCAATGAACAGCATTACCTCCTACAAAATATAGTGCATATTACTTGAAATGCACTATATATTATAGTATAATTAATTTACAGTTTAAGATGGAGGTGTTTTTTGTGGCTAAAACAATTAATGTAACAATACGTCTTGACCGGGAAGTAAAAGAAAATGCTGAAAAGTTGTTTAACGATTTTGGTATGAATCTTTCCACAGCATTCAATATATTTGCACGCCAAGCTCTGCGTCAGGGTAAAATTCCATTTGAAATTTACGACCCTTTTTACAGTGAAAAAAATCAAGCAAGGCTTGAACGTTCCATTAAGCACGCTGAGGCAGGTCAGATAACAGTACACGAACTGATAGAGGATTGATTATGCAAAAGGCATGGACGGATGAAGCTTGGGAAGATTATATTTACTGGCAGACGCAGGATAAAAAAACTTTGAAGCGTATCAACGAAATTTTGAAGGATATTAGCCGTGATCCTTTTTTTGGTATAGGAAAGCCGGAGCCGCTGAAACACAAACGACAAGGGTATTGGAGCAGACGTATTGATGAAGCGAACAGAATCGTATATAAGGTCGAGTGTGACCAGATAGTAATTGTTCAATGCAGAGCTCATTATGATGACTAAAGGGGAGCATTTCAAATGAAAAACAATATTGTCATTGAAATACCGTCTACCAAAAAAGAGGTTTTACGTGTTCCTGCTTACTGCAGGGTAAGCACAGCTTCGATATTATACAGCATATCAGCAATCATGAGGGATGGGTACTTGCATATATATCCTCTGAGCATAATATAAGAGATTTTGCATCGATAAATGAATTGACAGTTTTATCAAATATCGAAACATATAATGCCGAGTTGATAAAGGAAGGAAAAGTAAAGGAGAAAGGTTTAGAATATTATTGGAAATAGCTCATTATCAGATTTCCATATTGGATGAAGCGGATAAAATGAAGTTGATTAATAAGGGGGGAGATTATCGTGATGACTGAAGAAAAGAAAGCACAGAAGCTTGTCTATTTGCGTTCTCAAAAAGAGAATCCAACTGGTAATTACAGAAAATATTTGGTTAATATATACAATTTATGAGTTCGAAGGAATAGAGCATTTTCAAAGGAGAATTTACTCATGGCGAACGAGTTGCAATCATTGTCAGTGCTTTTTCAAAACAGGCTTTTCCGCATACCTGATTATCAACGCGGATATGCATGGAAACATGGGCAACTGGCAGATTTTTGGGAAGACCTGTTGAATTTGCACGAGGACAGATACCATTATACCGGTCTGCTGTCATTAAAAGCCGTCAGTCGAAAAGAGACACAATCGTGGCATAATGACGAGTGGCTGCTTAATATTGGCTATAAACCGTTTCACGTTGTTGACGGACAACAGCGGTTAACTACGTTCTCAATACTCATGAATGGAATAACAGCATTTATAAAGGGCCTTACTGAAAATAAGGATAAATCCGACGAGGAAATATTCGTCGGATATGAGTCATTAAAGGATATAAAGGCGAAATATGTTCTTAGAAAACGTCCGCCGCAGAATATCGTGACTACATACCTGTTTGGTTATGAGACTGATAATCCGAGTGCAGATTATCTGAAATATAAGATTTTTGAGGAGCCGTTCGGCGGCACTGTTTTTGAAACTTATTACACGAAAAACCTGAAATACGCAAAATCTTTCTTTGCTGAAAACCTTCGCGCGATGTATGAAAGCGACGGTATCGAAGGTATCGAACGGCTATATAAGAAGCTCACGTTACAGCTCATGTTTAATCTCCATGAAATTGAAGATGATTATGACGTATTCGTGGCTTTCGAGACTATGAATAATCGCGGCAAGAAACTGACCAATCTGGAGCTTTTGAAGAACCGTCTTATTTATCTCACAACGCTGTTTGACGAAAGTCAGCTTGACAAAACGGATAAAGAACAGTTGCGAAAGAATATCAATGATGCTTGGAAAGAAGTCTATTATCAGCTTGGACGAAATCAGGATGCCCCACTGTCGGATGATGACTTTCTCCGTGCTCACTGGATTACATATTTTCAATACTCGAGAAAACGCGGTGACGACTATATACGATATTTGCTTGGTAAATTCTCAGCAAAGAATGTATTTGAAAAACACACCATAACCATCTCGGATCATACAGCCGATCCTCTTCCAGGATTTGACCAAGATGAAGAAGATGATAACGCTGATCCTATACCTGAGCCGGAAGCAGTTCTGGTCAGTAAACTTGACCCTAAAGAAATTAACGATTACGTCAACAGCCTGAGATATCTGGCGGAATACTGGTATTATAGTTTCTTCCCGAATGACAGTAGTACATTGACTGACGGTGAAAAGGTGTGGATTGATAAGTTAAACCGTGTTGGTATTGGGTATTTTCGGCCTCTTGTCGCCGTCGCTCTTACCACTGAAACAAAAACGACTCCGCAAGAGCGAATCGAGCTTTTTCAAGCAATAGAACGTTTCATATTTCTTGCCTTCCGCGTCGGTGGCTTTAACGCAAGCTACAAAAGCAGCGACTACTACAACAGGGCAAGAGATATATTGCGCGGAAAATCAACACTCGATTCTGTAGCTCAAGATTTGAACGACACCGTAAACAAAGATTTTCCTTCCCTGATTGCTAACTTTATGACCCGCACTGACAGACGTTTCGATTCCGGTGAAGGATTTCACGGCTGGCGCGACTTGCGGTACTTCCTTTATGAGTACGAGTACGATAAGTCAACGCAGAACAATCTGGAAAAAGTAGATTGGAATCTGTTTACCAAAGTCGAAAAAGACAAAGTAACGATTGAGCATATATTGCCGCAGACACCGACAAAATGGTATTGGTGCAATCAGTTCAGGTTGTATTCGGATAACGAAATAAAGATGTTATCGGCATCACTCGGTAATCTGTTGCCGCTTGCTCAAAGCATCAATTCATCACTGCAGAACGATAGCTTCCCTGATAAAAAGAGTCCCTCCGCCGCAGGGCGAAGGGGATATGTAAATGGCTCACATTCAGAAATTGAAGTGGCCAAAGAGCAGGACTGGACTGCTCAGAATATCTTTACCCGCGGCCTTGCGCTGTTGAAGTTCATGGAATCACGCTGGCAGGTAATGCTTACTGAAGAACAGAAAATGAACTTACTGCACATTTCATTTGTGAAAGAAGTTCGCACGGATGTCCCGGAATTGCCTGAAAAAGCATCGATCATCAACACAAATCCGGCTGATGAAGAGTCTTCACGGGAACTTGTTGACAGGCATTATCTGCGTATGGATTTCTGGAGCAATTTCGTTGATTATTGCAAAACAATCAGACGAGATGGGGACATTGCCACTCGCAAGCCTTCTTCCGATGATTGGTATGATGTTATCATCGGAAGCCAGAACTACCACCTGTTTTTTCAGCTTGTGCGCAAGAAAATACTTCGAATAGGGATTTATGTATATCGTCCAGAAGATTTCGCTTGTCTTGAACAGAAAAAGGATGAAATCGAGGCTTCATATGGTTCTGCGCTTGACTGGTACACCAGCCGCGAAAAAAGTACAGCAAGACGAATTCTCCATTCTATTGATGCAGATATTCATAATACCGAATTATACCCACAGCATTTTGCGTGGCTTGTCTCGCAGTTTGATAAGCTGAAGGACGCACTGCACAAAATAGACGATGGTTCAATTTTTAAAACAGACGAAATCTCTGAAAATGGTGTTCTTACGAACAAGATGACAGCAGTCGCTTACGAGGTTGCCAAAAAGGTCTTTTCAGGTTCGCTTGGACGCACAGCGGGTAAAGACGAGATTACACGGCGAACCGGTATGAACGCCGGTTCTGCGGGTGATTACATTACAGATTTCCTGGCCATGATGAACGGTGACAAGTATACGCGAACGCTTAATGAGTATTCCACAAGGTATTTCATTAAGCATATTCGCGAAGATTATGGAGAGACAGCTTTCCGAAAAGCACTTGCAGCCTGCAAGAAACATGCTGAATATTACGCTGCCCTGGGACATGGACGCTTGGCCTACGTTGAGCGTATTGTGGGAGAGTATGCATAAGTAGAAGTCATGATTGGCTGAACGATGGTTGATGTTTGGGAACATTCTTATATAAAAAGGTAGGCATCAAATGAAAATTGGAAGAAATGATCCGTGCTTATGCGTAAGCGGGAAAAAATATAAAGATTGCTGTTTAAACAAACCTAATTATGAAGCTCTATATTTTGAACAAATAGAGCTACTTAAAAATCCGACAATAGAAAATTGCCAAAAAGTTATTGCATTGGGAAATACGATACTTGAGGCAACTGTTAAATATGTGTTTTCAACAGGGGCTTGTGTTAATATTGCAAGAGCCAATTTATTTCTCTTATATGATACAAATAAAAAGGAGTTTATTGACGCCGCCAAAGCTGCCTGCGATAAGGCTTTGGTTCTTAAGCAAGAGAACCAGCAAGCTTTACTTGTCCGATATGAAATCAATATATTTGAGACTGACTTTACTTCGGCGAGCAGGGTTTTAGAATCTATTCATCCATCAATTTTAAAGCAAGCAGAAATGCAAATACTTATGTTTTACCAACAAGCCGTACAGAAGGCAAATATTTATGTCCATTCACAGAAAAATAAGGATGGGCTTAATATACTAACTGATACGCTGTTTGAAATATATAAAAATTATCCCCCTTTATGTGGAAGTGCGACTTCCTATTATATGGGGATCGGGGATGATATAGTTAGAGCTTACGAGGTTGCTAAAAGGTGTGTTGAAGAGTGGCCTAATGCAGAAATTTATTGTAATCTAGGACTTATTTGTATTAATCCTCAAATAAACCGTGTTAAAGAAGCAATAACATATTTAAAAAAGGGTTTGGATATATGTTCAGACGGCGATGTTGAATATGGCCTAAAAAGCAATTTGCTTACAGCGTTTATAAAAGATAAAAATTGGCCGGAGGCAATAAAGCTCGGTGAAGAGCTGGTTAGAGATAAACCTAGTAATTTAAACTACCACAACTATGCAGAATTACTGAAATCCACAGGCCAATATGACGAGGCAATTGAATGGTGTAAAAAAGCATTGTTTTTGGTCGAAGATGATTGTACGCTCTTGACATTGGCTGATATATATAAACGCAACGCAAAATATCAAGATGCAATAGATACTTATTTGCTTTGTCTTTCGTCTCAGGAAAACAATAATAATTGTTTAACTTTTATAGATGAAAATGGAGATGATATGTATTCTGTGGCATCCAATTCCTCTATATATAGTATTAAACTGGAGGCTTTTAAAGGGCTAGTTCATGCTTCTGTGCAATTGAAAAGTTATGATAAAGCAAAAGCATATATGGTTTTGGGAAAAGAACTTTTGGGTGAGCAAGATGAGTGGGAGATATGGGAAAGTGTGATCCCAACACTGGATAACTTCTCTCAAGCATATAATGAGGCGAAAGCCCTTATTGAAGAAGCAACAAACCGAGCGAAAACGCAGACAAATTATTTCAAACAATGGGCCGCTAGCTTAATGCAGTTACAAGGAAACTCTCAGTATATAAATCTAAATGAATTAGATAATTGGGCTGAGTTTGAAGCGCAGATGGGTTTGATCTTAGAAGAAATGAAAAAGGTAATTATTAACCATTCTACACTTTACTCAAGTATAGAGGCTCAAATTATATCCCAGTATCCGAATCTGGATTCTGATTCCAAAGAATTTCTTATTACAGCTAATATCTTGTATGATATTCATAAAAATAGTTTTATCGACTTTGCTCCAATAATTGTGGAGTATTCCAAAGTTGTAGAGAAACGACTTCGTGTTTTGCTAGCAGGAAGAATACCTTCCAATATAAAAATGTTAGGAGAAATTATTGTCGAAATTGATAAACATTCAATTGTTCCATATAACGCCTATTTAGGAGATCTTCGTTCTATTAATCAATTGCGAAGAAATAGCGCTCATACAGGGCGACTTGCAAAAACAGATGCTGATAATATGAGAAATATTTTATTTACAAATGGTTTGTTGAATCGTCTTTAGTTACCATGCTCCGTTGCTTATCATATTATCCGCAGTTGATTCGAATCCGTAGCCGCTGATTAACAACCTGCGCGAAGAAGCATAATAATGAGTCTTTTTCTTGGCATCTATATTCACCTAACTTGCCAAAGATGAAAAACCACAAGGCCAAATAACCTTGTGGTTTTTCATACGTTGAGAGAATGGCTCTGATTATAAACTCATCCTCTTGGGTTGCTGTCATAAGATTTATAGTTGAATTGATATAGAATTATTTCGCGTGTAAACCTAGCACAGTTGCCCTACTTTATATACCCGGTCACAGATACGATGGAGCAGGCTCTTCTCATGGCTAACCACAATAACTCCGATTTTTCTGCTTTGGCAGATATCGAGAAAAACATGCAAAATCTTGGCCTGTGTAATAGCGTCCAGCATGGTGGTCATTTCATCGGCAATAATATACCGCGTGTTTGGGTTCAAGGCACGCACAATACAAAACCTCTGTAACTCACCACCGGAGAGCTCTATGGGCCATCGCTTTCTCCAATCGTCCCGGATGCCGAAAGCATCCAAAATATCCTGAGAAGGAGTATAGGTTTCGGTTAGTACATTCTCCATTTTCCAGAGGGGATTGATGGCCTTTTCGGGGTGCTGATAGATTAATTGTACAGGGCGAAATTTTTTTTGGATCAAATGCTTAGTATCTACGCTCACCCTGCCTGCCTGCGGAAGTATATATCCGGCTAAAATTCTGGCCAATGTCGTTTTCCCGCAACCGCTGTATCCGGATAAACCAAGAACTTCGCCGGGCGATACTTTTATGTTTATGTTCTTAAAAATCCACTGATCCTTTTTATAATAAACCCCGAGATTCTCTCCCATCAAAGCCATTATGCTTCCCACCTCAATTCCTGGCACTCAAAATCATTTTGCGGCAAAGCGCGCCATAATCTTCTGGCATATTCTGTTTTCAACTGTTCCCCCGTTCCAGAAAAGGCGGACGCTGCGGAGATCTCCATGGTTTGCCCATCCTTGATTACAGCAACACGGTTGGCAATTTCAATCGCGGACATGATATCATGGGTGATTAACATAACACCGGCGCCCTCTTTGGCAAACTGTCGCAGCTGCTTGAGGATTTCTTTCAGAGCTTTGGGGTGGATGCCAGGGGTTGGTTCATCAGCTATAACCAGCTTTACTCCCTCTCTGACGCTGGTAGCGAACAGCGCTCTGCGCAGCATTCCTCCGGATAATTCATGAGGATAAAGCTTTCCGTCGCTTTCTTTTAATCCGTAATGAGCAAACAGCATTTTCTGCCTTTCTTGTGCACTTTGTTTATCCAATCCAATCTGGACCTGCTTTCCCACCGGCATCAATGGATCCAGATAATTAACCGACTGAGGTATAAACGAGATTTCCCTGCCTCTCAGTTCTTCTTTGCGCTTTTTGGTTAATTCTACCCCACGATAGATCATACTTCCGGAGTAAATGGCATTGGTAGGGAGAATTCCCAGGATAGCATGGGCAAGCAAACTTTTCCCTGAGCCACTGGCCCCCAGAACTGCAACGATCTCCCCTTCATTAATATCAACATTAAGATTGGAAATTGGATGTATGACACGTTTTTGGGTTCCTCGAAAATATTGGGAAAATCCAATGGACAGATTTTCCACTTTCAATAACGGTTGCACTGCTATACGCATGATTTCTACCTCCTATTCATTAGAGCTGGTTGGGTCCAGCAGGATTCTTAGTTGTTCGCCAATATTATCAAAGCTCTTGGCCACAAGAATCAACAGAATTCCCGGGAACAAGATCAACCACCATTGGCCTGTGGAAAGATGGCTCATGGCTTCGGACAGAATAATGCCCACAGCCGGTGTTTGTGGTGACAGCCCAAAACCTAAAAAGGTGAGGGAAGCCTCATGCAGAATGACATGAGGAAACATTAAGAACGATCCAATCATTATTTGCGGAAATACAGAAGGCATGACATGCTTTCTGGCAATATACCAGACAGATTTACCATAGCTTTGGGATATTTGGATGTATTCCGCACTTTTTATCTGCAGCACTTCGGCCCGTACAACCCTGGCCAGTGAGGTCCAGTGGGTCATGGCTACGCTGATAACAATTCCCTGTATGCCCCCGCCCACGATATAACAGATTAAAATCATGAATATCAGGTGAGGCATACCGATGAAGAGTTCAATGAACCAAGAGATTATTTCATCTATTTTTTTACCGAATATCGCTGCGACGGTTCCGAGAAGGGTGGCCACAGTAACACTGATAACGGTAGCAAATACACCAACTGCCAACGACAGCCGCAGCCCTTTCATCGTTCGGGTGAACATATCCCGGCCAAGCCAATCCGTGCCAAACAAATATTTAAAGCTTGGCATAAGATTCTTGCTGGCATTGTTCACACGAAGATTGTCATTGCTTAAGATGAAGCTGAGAATAACGATAAAACCGATCAGGCAGACAGAAAAGCTAATCATCCAAATAATCTTCTTACGAACATTGCCTGCTTTTCCTGTGTAAGGAAGAACGTCCTCTTTCCTTCCTAATTGCTCTAGCATCTTATATCCCCCCTTTTCATTCGCGGGTCTATAATAGTATTTAAGATGTCCGCAATAAAATTCCCGATAAAGACAAATAAGGAAGCGATTAAAATAATTCCAAGCAGCAGAGGAAGATCTCCTTTTAATCCGGCATTGGTAAGAGTGATGCCTAAACCCGGATAAGCAAATACCTGCTCTGCCAGAACGGAACCGCCGAACAATTCACTGAAATAGGCAAACTGAATGGAAATAGCCGGAATAATGGAGTTGCGGAAACCGTGATTTTTAAAAATTTGCCAGCTTGTTTCTCCCCGTGCTCTGGCAAAGGTGACGTATTCCGTATTGAGTATATCAATCATCTTTTCCCGCGTATGCATGGCTATATTGGCAACGCCTAAAAGGCTTAAGGTCAACGCCGGCAGAATGAAATGGCGGAGGCGATCCGCCAACGTGACATCGGCGTTCGCCAGTCCAATGGGTTTGGTCAGGCCAATTGGAAAAATTCCCAACCACACCGCAAAAACAAGCAGTAAAATTAAAGCAAGCAAAAACGTGGGTATGGAAACTAGGATATAACTGTACCATTTAATAAAACGGTCAAGCAGCTTGCCACGTTTCATTGCGGCAACCGCTCCCAGTATATAACCCAAAACACCTGACAGCAGCCATGCTGTTCCCATGAGCACGAAGGATGTCATGGCCCTGCTTTTAATAATGTTGATAACAGGGGTTCTATATAGCTTGGATACGCCAAAATCACCGCGCAGCAAGGCGCCTGCCCAGGAAAAATATTGTTTCACAGGAGATTTGTCAACCCCCCAGTATTCTTTTAGCTTTTCCAATTGTTCCTGTGACATGGAGGTATCACTTACCGCATAGGCATTAACAGGATCAATAGGAGACAGATGGAGTAACCAGAATGTCAGGATGGATAAGCCAAACATAAGCGTAATCATGCGCAGAAAACGCATGAGGATTTTTTGAGACATGAAAATAGCACCTCCTGTTGTCTATAGGGCTCCTATCTAAACAGGTGCGTTCAAAACGCCAATGATTTAGGCAAGCGTTCCAGACGCACCTGTTCTTATAGAGCCTTTAGCTTTATTGGCTTTATTGGTTTATTGACCACTCGGTGATATTGCCAAACAGCCCAAATTCATAGCCGTGGGTATGCATGAGTTGGTTGCCGATATTTACCTTGTTATTTACAAGATACAAATGGCCGACACGGGCCAGCCAAACGATGGGAACATCAGCAAGGGGGCTGAAGCCGGTTTTTCCGTCCCATTGCGCCAGCTTCCAATACTTGTTGGCTTCTTCCTGAGTAGCCGCATACATGGCTTTTTCCAGATAATCATCCACTACAGGATTTGCATAGTGAGTCATATTGTTATAGCCCTTATTATGTACCTTGGAGGAATACATTGTATACAGTTGATGTGGATGAAGTCGTCCGCCTCCCCACAAACAAGCGTTGGCCTTGCCCTGAACAAAGATTTCATCCCAGGTAGCACCCATGATGTTGATTTTGATACCTAAACCAAGGGCTTGATCGGCAACAGCCAAGGCGATGTCGCCCCGCAGCTGGTCGTTGGAAGGAAAATACAAATCAAATTCCGCTTTCAAACCGTCCTTCTCAACTATGCCATCAGTGTTTGTATCGACCCATCCGGCATCCGCCAGTAATTGTTTAGCTTCTTCGATCCTACCGTCCTCAATGACCGTTTTTTCATTAAACCATGGTGTGCCGTCAACAATGGAATACGCAGCCTTTCCATATCCGTCCATCGTAACATCAATAATTCCCTGACGGCTTAACCCGATGTTCAGCGCCTGACGGATGGCCAAGTGAGAGGTGATATCATTGCCGACTTGGACTTCGTTGCTGTTGATATTCCCGGTTCTTCCACTGGGCAGGACGGGAAGGGTAATCCCTCTGGAATCCACGCTCTCCAGAACGTGTAAGGTCATTCCCGGAATGGTTTGCCCTGCGAATTTGGGAGGAATGTAGCAAATATCAACTTGCCCGGCCTTAGCGGCTGCAAAGGCGGCATCTTCCTTCAGCAGCAAGAAGGTGAGTTTTTTAAATTGCGGCTCGTCACCATACCAATAGGGATTATAGTCCATAATGATTTGTTCTCCATCATTATATTGTGTTACCTGATAGGGCCCTGAGCCGATTGGATTGCCGGAATAGTTGTCACCGTAAATATGTTTGGGTACAATTCCTATTTCTGAAAGCTGACTGATAAATGTCGAACGCGGCTCTTTCAAAGTAAAAATGATGGTATCATTGCCGGTAATCTCTATTTTATCGACAAAAGAAAGGTCAAAGGCGATTCCGTCTTCTTTCAGCATTTCATAGGTAAATAAGACATCCTCTATAGTGACAGGGTCGCCATTGGAAAATTTAGCGTCATTACGGATTTTAAATGTCCAGGTATATCCGTCTTTACTCGTCTCAAAAGATTTGGCCAGATCGCCGACAAAAGTTAAGTCCTTTGTCGGTTTAAGAAGCGAACTATGGGTTAACCGGATCTGTCCGATGGCACCCCATGTCTTTTTGGGATCGAACATCCCATAATCAGCCATTCCCACAGCCAATACCAGTTCGTCCTTCTTTCCTTCCTCAGGTGACTTTGAAATTGTTGGGGAGGGACTGCACCCGGATAATATAAATACCAACAATAAAAGCATGGACATAAGAAGCGGTCCAATCCGATTCCATAGTAGATTTTTAGATTTGTTCATTTTGAACCTCCGTATTGTGATATAATTGTTTTACTTGATCTGCATATATAATCTTTGATGTAAACGTAAACGGCAAATCAGTTAGACAACTCTAACTATAATAAATACTAATATCAAATTCAACCAGTTTGGGCAATTCTTCAGAATTCTTCAGAATTAAAACATAAGATTAGCTCAGAGCATAAGGCGTACTGTAAATATAGAATGACTCGTATACACTAACGGCCGACAAACATGTTAACAAAGCCAGTGCTGGCCACGCTATTTTTGAACATCGGTTTAATCGTCTAAAATAAGAGGAAAGCTCAGTTGAACGGTATAAACGTCGTCTTGTTGCCCGTAAATAAATCGTCCCCGGTGCAGCGACATCATTTTTTCACAGGTTTTTAATCCAAGAGCTGTATTTTGCACGGGTTTGGGAGAAACCAGAATATGATTATGAATGATAAGAACGAGCTCATGGGGGTTGACAATGGTTCCCAAACGGATTGGACGGTCGGGGTCGGCATACTTTTGAATGTTAGAAAGCAGGTTGTCAAATACCCGCTGAATCATACCCTGATTGATCTGAATAGCGGCAACTGGCAGCTTTACATGGTTCATAACCGTAAAGCCACTTTGCTCCACTAGAAAAACGTAGTCTTTGATGATCTCCTCCAACGCTTCCTTTGTTGTATATTTACCAATCTCAAGATACTGGTTGTTGTTTGTGGATATAAAAAAATACTCGAACAGGTCGTTTATCAGGCTCTTGATTTGAAAGGCGCGATTTTTGCATTTTTGGAGGAAGGGGCTTCGCCCCGCCGGAATATCCTCGCCCTCCATTACCTCCAGATATCCGATCAAAGCCGTAAGCGGTGTTCGTAAATCATGGGAGATTCCTGTCATCAATTCATTGCTAACATCTTTCATACGGTCGGCATATTGTTCCCGTGCAATGAAAGCTTTGCGCATTTCATCAATTTCCTGTGCCAGAGAGGTCAGTTCATCGTTGCCCTTGATTGTAATAGAGTAATTGAGATCTCCTCCTTCTAAAATCCTTATTTCCTTTTCCAATGTATTGATATAAGATACCTTTTTGTGGATGGAAAAGACCATGATGGAAATAAAACAGAGGAAGAACACAAGCAGATTAAAGTAAGTTATATAGTCTATATAACGGTGTTCAAAAAAATCCTTGATAAAAACTTCAGCTGTTCCATCTTGGAAAGTCAATACATATTTATTATGCCATAGATAAAAGTCGGGAAACTTGGGTTGGCTTGGAAAGGAATAGCTCGGTGACAGCTTATGTGAACTATATACCAGCATATTGTCATGATAAATCACAATCTCCGTTAATTCCTTCCCCCGCATCCAGTTATCCAATTCGGACAGTTCCGACAAAGAGATATTATTATCTTTGATATACTGCCGCAGGCTGTTTATTTTGTTCTCTATGTGAGCAGAAATCACTTCAGGTTTTTTACAATAATCATAGATGTTGCTGCGGGATAGGTATTGCAGACCAACAAAAAGCAAGGCTGATACAAGACATGCCAAAACTGCCGTTATAATCAGGGCCTGGGCCAGCTTATATTCGCGCTTCATGTTACTCAATGTAATACCCCTTTCCCCAAACTGTGCGGATATATTGGGGATGCCCTAAATCCTTCTCCAGCTTTTTTCTTAGGTTTTTGATGTGTACCATGACCGTATTATTGGAAAAGGGAAGAAAGGGTTCCTGCCACACATGCTTATAAATTTCACGTGCGGAAAATATCTTTTTGCGGTTTTGCAGAAGAAGCCGCAGCACCTGATATTCAATATTCGTCAGAATAATTTCCTTTCCCTTCAGAGAAACAGCTCCTGTATCTAAATCCACATACAGATCCCCTATTCTGACAGCATTTTTTATAATGGTATACGGGCTTTTTTGGTAGACCAGATATCTGCGAAGAAGCGCCCCTATCCTTGACACCAGTTCAATCGAAGAAAAAGGTTTGACTAAGTAGTCGTCTCCGCCGCGCGCAAAGCTCTCCGCTTTATCTGTGTCCTGTGTTTTGGCCGATAAAAACAGAATAGGAACAGTTGTGGTCTTTCGAATTTCCGTACACAATTCCAAGCCGGATTGCCCCGGCATCATAATATCCAATATAATTAAATCCACCGGATCTTTTAACATGGACAACGCCGCGTCCGCGTTAGGCGCGTCCTGCACAATAAAACCTTCCCGATGCAGCAAAATATGAACTATTTCCCGTATTTCAGGATCGTCATCCACAATAAGGATGGTTGCGGTTTTTGCCATATTGTTTCTCCTTTCGGCCATATTGCAAGTAGGCGATAAAATAAAACTGGTTATATCTGACAGTTATATAAACATCAGTTGACAAGAGCCTATAGAACTGTGTATATTGCGGTTGAACAAAAAGTTAAATTTTTCACTACATATTTATAGTCTACAACTGTAAAAGATTGTCTATATCATATCATAATAGCCTATTTTTCTTTTGCCTGTCAAGTCACAAATGCTGCAAGCTGTAGTGCATGTAATGCAAGGTTGAAGCTCATTGGACTTGAGATAGCAGCAGCTAATTTGCGAATTAATAGCAAGTAAAATGCAGTTTGCTACGAACTGAATTATCGTTTCTATAAAAAAACTGATAACTATTGTGGAGAAGGCGTGAGTCGCCACGGGCGGGAAGATAAATACTGCCTGCTCTTGGAAGACATAGCTGATTATTTGTAGCAATTTTATCCAAGTACAAAAGACAGGCAAATACAAATCCTGTCTTTTATTTTTTGCCGAAAATATTATATTTTTAATACTTTAGGATGTATTAGCCTCCCTTCTTTGAAAATTAAGAAAATATATTCAAAATCATAACATATGTTGACATAAATCTCTTGTGAATATATAATCATGGTTATTCATTATTTTATATAAAGAAATCATTAATATTAGTTTCTTGTACCGCAAATTAATAGGGAGGTCTGTTTTTATGTCAAAGAAAAAGCTTTTTACTGTGTTTCTGGCGGTGGTTTTCCTTTTTCAGAGCGTATTT
>NZ_QPJT01000038.1:0-7178 GCF_003337415.1 Anaerobacterium chartisolvens
GTAATAGACATAAATAAAGTGGACATGCTGCAAATGACTCCTTCAAGGATGCAGCTTCTGCTTACGGGGAGCAGCAGCCTGTCGTGCCTTAAGGGTTTGAGGACTGTAATGATAGGAGGGGAAGCGGTGCCCGAGAGCCTCGTAAGCGAGCTTAGAAAGCATACAGAAGCGGAGATATACAACATGTACGGCCCGACTGAGACAACGGTGTGGTCGTCGGTATCGCTGCTTGACGCAAAAAGGCCTGTAGATATAGGGAGTGCAATAGCCAACACAAGGATATATATACTGGATGCACACGGCAGGCTGAAGCCTGTGGGTGTACACGGTGAGCTTTGCATATCGGGAGATGGGGTTGCAAGAGGGTACTTAGGCAGGAGAGAGCTTACCGAACAAAAATTCCTGCCCGATCCGTTTTTTGAGGGCGAGAGGATGTACAGGACGGGGGACCTTGCAAAATATTTGCCCGACGGAAGGCTGCAGTGCCTTGGGAGGATAGACCAGCAGGTCAAAATAAGGGGCTACAGGATAGAGCCGGAGGAGATTGAGGCCAGAATTTTAGAGCTTGAAAATATAAAGGAGGCAGTGGTGGCCGTGGGGGAAAATGCCGGCAGCGGGAAGTATCTGTGCGCATATTTTGTATCAGACAGAAAAATTTCTTCTGCGGAGCTTAAGCAATCCCTCGAAAATAAGCTGCCCAATTACATGATTCCTTCATTCTTTATACAGCTTGACGGGCTTCCGCTGACTCCAAACGGAAAGGTCAATAGAAGTGCGCTTCCCAAGCCAACCGAAGGTATAAAAGCAGAGGATGGTTATGAAAAACCGGAGAGCGAAATTGAACGAAGGCTTGCTTTGATATGGGAGAATGTTCTGGGAATAAAGGGTATAGGAGTAAATAACGATTTTTTTGATGTTGGAGGGAATTCCCTGCTTATAATAAAGCTTGAGACAGAGCTTGAGAAGCAAGGCTTCTTTATAGACAACGCATCTATATTTAAATACAGAACTATAAGGAAAATGGCACTTTTCATACAAGGAGACAGCGTTGAAAATGCTTCTGTGCAAAACGCCGGCAGCACAGCGATGCCACGTGAAGAAGAGAGTGATTCGGAAATGCATGAAAACACTAAAATAATTAAGGGTATAGAGCCATTTAACGAGATATTCTATAAAAATTGCTTCTATAACTCGGCATTTCCTGTTGCAATACATTTCGGTATAGGAGTTATGCCTTTTCTCGCAAATGATATTTTGGTGTATAACTATTCCCACGGCAAAGCAAAAATGAAGCTGAGCACCGACTATATACCTCGTGAACCTATAACCGACATAATGGAGAGGTGCGGTATAAGAATGGATAAATGCCAATATGGAGGCAGCATAACTGATAATATAGAGGAGTCAATCGACAGAGGCAAGCCGGTGGTGCTTTGGGTTGATTGCTATTACGCTCCCATAAGGAAGGATATGTACCTAAAAAGGCATCTTGAGCATACATGGCTTGTCTACGGGTATAACAAAACAAAAAGAATCTTTAATATTATAGAGCATATTCATATGGAGAATCTTAATTATGAAAAGCAGCTTATAAGCTATGATGAGCTTACGACATCACATAACGGCTTTATGGAAAATTTCTTTAGTGGTGAGGATGAGGAGCTTTTTCCATGCTGTGGGTTTGAATTTGCACAAAGGGATAATACAGGACACTATACTAAAGACTTTAAGCTAAACGCCTTAAACAGCAGAGAACTGGTGTTGCACCATCTGGAAGGCTTGAAGCTTTTCAGAGAGGATTACAGAGATACGGTACTGCGGGAGGAAACTCTAAAAGACAGTGCGGAGGAGTTTACTCAAGGAATAAATGACATTATCAGCTCGAAGAGGGTCGAAAGATACAAGCTTGTGGGAATGCTGGGAGAAAACTCGCCGGTTTTAGATTTAATTGATGCTGTAATAAAAAGCTGGACAGATATAAGAAGAGTGGTAGCAAAATATATGTATTCCTCCGTATACAGGGAGAGTGCAATACTATCCTCCATTCAAAAGCTGGAGGAACTCTGCTTTCTTGAAGAGCAGTATGTGAATTTTCTTTGCGGTTTGGACCAAAAAGATTCAGTGCTTGTTAAACACCACTAAAATGCTTTAGAAGGAGAATTAAACTAATGGAAAATTATGAAGATAAATACGGAATTGAAAAGAAGCTTATAAAAATTTTAAGTGAAAATGTGAAATTTGGTGATCAGGCGGGTAATCTTAGCTCTAAAGACAACTTAGAGGTTTTAGGCATAAATTCTGTATCGTTTATTAAAATAGCTGTTGAAATAGAGAATGAATTTGGATTTGAGTTCGAGGATGAAGATCTTAACATGGAGAAATTCCCAAACATAGGAACTATAGTGGAGTATGTTAATACAAGACAGTTATCCAAAGATGATATATAGGATGCAATAAAGATTTTACAAACATGGAGGATATAATTGCTTACAGAAATTTTTAATAGCAACGAAAAGACGCCTTGCGGGGAAATGTCTCACGGGTATGTCATCAGGCGCTTTTCTTAGATGTATTCCTTACGGGTCAAAAAAATTTCTTCCATCAAACTATATCCTCCATGTAAAATCTTTATTGCTAAATATATAGGTAGTAATATATAATTTATCAGTGAAGTATTCCATAGCATATATTGGCGTAAAATAGCATTGAAAGCATAAATTTGTATTCTTTATGACAGCAATATTTTACATACGTTATTTGCACAGATTTAAATGAAAATATAGAGGCAAGGTTGACGGAACAAAGAACGCCGATGACGGCGGAAGTTGGTTTAAATAGCACCTTTAGGGCCTCTAAAGATATTTGGGGGGAGGTGGATCCAAGTAGTACAGGCATTAAAAAATATAAGATAAATGTGTGTATAATTTTGCATAAAGGTTGATATATTTGCTTACTTATATGCACTCCGTTTACAGTAAAAACATTATATGGTAGTATAAATATAGGTTAATGACAATACTTTTCAAAAGATGACAAAGACAGACAGCTCAAGGTTCAGACAGAAAAATACTAATTATCGTTATGAAAAAGAGTATTATAACTAACTGATGACAGGAGAGTAATACTACTGTATGTATACCATATTATATTTGCTTTGCGACCATACTGCTTTCTTTGGATAAATCCACATTTGTTTTACAATATTATTTACAGTAAGATAATGTAAGCTTTGATTTCAAATTTTATTTACACTTCATACATCAAACCAATAATAGTTACACTTTAGCTCTCTATACGGAGTTCACACACATCAACTTTTTATCTTAAAAAATCTGAAGGGTAAATTTTAGGCGTGGCTTTCAAATTCCACTTTAAAAAGCTTTTAAATTAAGGGACAAAGGTTCTTTAATTTTATATATAAATTTAAAAGGTGCGGACTGCTATGTATGTTATAAAAAGTGTACAAAAGATTCCAGCTCTGGGGCTGCGTTTTAAAACAGAGCAATTCCGCTGTTTTAAGGAAAGGTTGAAGGTTTAACAAGAGTAGCGAAATGGCTGAATTGCCATGTGGTAAAAGATAGCTCTTAGCATTAAGGGGGGATGATGAACAATTCATGTTTTAGTCATTATTGATTAATGTGTAAGGGTGTATCTTTGATCTATGGCGTTTTTGCATTTCATAATATAAAAACAGAAAGGGGGAGATATGGCTTTACAAAAAAAGACTATGCTCTATTTATGCTTAATAGGGCAAGGCCTGATATGAAACTTTAAAATATTTAGGTTAAGGAAAGGATGGATAAGATGAGGAAAAAAAGAATTTGTTCCGTCATTTTGGTAGTTGCATTGGTACTGTCTTTAGTCTTTTCACAATCATTAGTAGGCTTGGCCGCTCAGCAGGGAGACTTAAAGGTACAGATGTACAATGGCAACAAGGCGGTTGATACAAGCGGAATTCAACCGCAATTTGTATTGACGAACACCACAGGAACAGCTATATCGCTCTCTGATGTCAAGATAAGGTATTATTATACTATTGACGGAGAAAAGGCACAAAACTTCTGGTGCGACTGGTCTTCTGTGGGAGGCGCGAACGTAACCGGGAATTTTGTAAAAATGAATACCCCTGTAACGGGCGCAGACTATTATCTTGAGATAGGCTTTACAGGCAGTGCGGGCGTATTGGCTGCGGGGCAGAGCGCTCAGGTGCAGGCCCGGTTTGCAAAGTCGGACTGGAGCAACTACAACC
Organism: Anaerobacterium chartisolvens; assembly: GCF_003337415.1. Lineage (GTDB taxonomy): Bacteria > Bacillota > Clostridia > Acetivibrionales > DSM-27016 > Anaerobacterium > Anaerobacterium chartisolvens. Next base: position 4,250 of record NZ_QPJT01000038.1, read on the forward strand.
AGTCAAATGATTATTCGTTCAATGCCTCAGCTTCAAGTCCTGTTGACTGGAATAAGGTTGACGCTTACATAGGGTCCACTCTTGTATGGGGTACTGGTCTGGGAGGCGGGGGAATTAACGATTCAACAATATCTCCGACGTCTGTAACCTTTGACAAAAAGACTCCTGCTGATATTGCCATTACGTTAAATCCTAAAAGCAATACGTTTATAGGGATAAGCGGTCTGACGGCAGGCACACATTATACCGTATCGGGTAATACCGTAACCTTAAAGCAGAGCTATCTTTCTACTCTGGCTATAGGTGCGGCAACCCTGACGTTTGATTTCAGCGCGGGAAATGATCCCAAGCTGACTGTAAACGTTATAGACAGCTCTGTAACTCCTACCGGAAATTTATCGGTAAAGACCTTCAATATGAACACCTCTGCTACGACTGGCGGTATTTCTCCTAAGTTTGTTCTTACTAATACCGGAAGCACAGGAATAGATCTGTCACAGGTAAAACTCAGGTACTATTACACCATTGACGGTGAAAGAAGCCAGAATTTCTGGTGTGACTGGTCTTCGGTAGACGGAGCCAATGTAACCGGAACATTCGTAAAAATGTCTACTACTGCCGCAACTGCGGATTATTATGTTGAGATAGGCTTTAAAAGCGGAGCTGGGACCTTGGCTGCCGGCCAGAGTGCTGAGGTACAGGTGAGATTCTCAAAGGATGACTGGAGCAATTATACTCAGACCAATGACTATTCTTACAATGCTTCGGCAACCAGCCCGGTTGACTGGACAAAGGTAACCGCTTACATAAACGGCGCTCTTGTTTATGGAGTAGAGCCTATAGGCGGAGGGGACAAGGATTCTACCATCAGTCCTGCATCTGCAACCTTTGACAAGTATGTACCGGCGGATGTATCGACAACAATAACCTTTAACGGAAATACATTGGTAAGCATAAAGAACGGATCGACAGCTCTTGTTGCAGGCACTGACTATACATTGTCGGGAAGCACTGTAAAGATAAGCAAGTCGTATCTTAGCAAATTTGCGGCAGGCACCACGCAGACACTGACCTTTACCTTCAGTGCGGGGAAGGCTGCATCGCTTGTAATCAATATTATTGACTCCACTCCTGGAGACGGATTAAATGTAACAATAGGTACAGGCGAAGGCAAACCGGGAGATACGGTAACAATACCCGTAAGCTTTGCGGGAGTACCTGCAACAAGCATAGGCAACTGCGACTTCAAGCTTGGGTTTGATACCAGCCTTCTTGAGGTAGCGGATGTAACCGCGGGCAACATAGTAAAGAATGCTGCAGTAAACTTTGCATATGCAGTAAACACCACCACCGGTACAATAAGCTTCCTGTTCCTTGACAACACAATAGGCAGCGAGCTTATATCAACCGACGGAATATTTGCAAACATTAAATTCAAATTAAAGAGTGTTACAGCCAAGACTACAACGCCTGTAACCTTAAAGTCTTTGGGCGCGTTTGCAGACAAGGACTTAAAGCCTATTACCGCTAAATTCATACCGGGAAGCGTTACTATAAACCCGAACCCGACAGAAGGGCTGAAGGTTAATATAGGCTCTGGCGAAGGCAAATCGGGTGAAGAGGTAACAATACCCGTAAGCTTTGCTGGAGTACCTGCAAGCAGCATAGGCAACTGCGACTTCAAGCTCGGGTTTGACACCAGCCTTCTTGAGGTAGCGGATGTAACCGCGGGCAGCATAGTAAAGAATGCTGCAGTAAACTTTGCATATGCAGTAAACACAAGCACCGGGACAATAAGCTTCCTGTTCCTTGACAACACAATAGGCAGTGAGCTTATAACCACCGACGGAATATTCGCAAACATCAAATTCAAATTAAAGAGCGTTACAGTCAAGACTACAACTCCTGTAACCTTAAAGTCCATAGGCGCGTTTGCAGATAAGGATTTAAAGGCTATAGAAGCAGAATTCACACCGGGAAGCGTTGTAATAAACCCTAGTGATGGGGAAGTGGATTCCACAATCGCTCCCACAACCGCAACCTTTGACAAGTATGTTCCTGCTGATGTTTCCACAACAATGACCTTAAACGGAAACACGCTGGTAAGCATAAAGAACGGATCGACAGCTCTTGTTGCAGGCACTGACTATACCTTGTCGGGAAGCACTGTAAAGATAAGCAAGTCGTATCTTAGCAAATTTGCGGCAGGCACCACGCAGACACTGACCTTTACCTTCAGTGCGGGGAAGGCTGCATCGCTTGTAATCAATATTATTGACTCCACTCCTGGAGACGGATTAAATGTAACAATAGGCACAGGCGAAGGCAAATCAGGTGAAGAGGTAACAATACCTGTAAGCTTTGCGGCAGTACCTGCAAGCAGCATAGGCAACTGTGACTTCAAGCTCGGGTTTGACACCAGCCTTCTTGAGGTAGCGGATGTAACCGCGGGCAGCATAGTAAAGAATGCTGCAGTAAACTTTGCATATGCCGTAAACACAAGCACTGGCACAATAAGCTTCCTGTTCCTTGACAACACAATAGGCAGCGAGCTTATATCCACCGACGGAATATTCGCAAACATCAAATTCAAATTAAAGAGTGTTACAGCCAAAACTACAACTCCTGTAACCTTAAAGTCCATAGGAGCATTTGCAGATAAGGACTTAAAGGCTATAGAAGCTAAATTCATACCGGGAAGTGTTGTAATAAACCCCAAGGATGTAGTTGACGAATTTAAAGTAACAATAGGCGCAGGCGAAGGCAAATCAGGTGAAGAGGTAACAATACCTGTAAGCTTTGCGGCAGTACCTGCAAGCAGCATAGGCAACTGTGACTTCAAGCTCGGGTTTGACACCAGCCTTCTTGAGGTAGCGGATGTAACCGCGGGCAGCATAGTAAAGAATGCTGCAGTAAACTTTGCATATGC
>NZ_QPJT01000038.1:7574-36334 GCF_003337415.1 Anaerobacterium chartisolvens
AGGCAGCATAGTAAAGAATGCTCCTGTAAACTTTGCATCGGCAGTAAACACTAGTACCGGTACAATAAGCTTCCTGTTCCTTGACAACACAATAGGCAGCGAGCTTATAACCACTGATGGAGTATTTGCAAACATCACCTTTAAGTTAAAGAGCGTTGCAGCCAAGACTACAACACCTGTAACCTTAAAGTCTGTAGGAGCGTTTGCAGACAAGGATCTGAAGAGTGTTACCGCTGAATTCACACCGGGAAGCGTTGTAATAAACCCTGCGGATGTGGTTATAGTGGATTCCACAATCAACCCCACAACTGCAACCTTTGACAAGTATGTACCGGCTGATGTTTCCACAACAATGACCTTGAACGGAAACACACTGGTAAGCATAAAGAACGGAAGCACAGCTCTTGTTGCAGGCACTGACTATACGGTATCCGGCACCACAGTAAAGATAAGCAAGTCTTACCTTGGCGCATTTGCAAAGGGCACTTCCCAGACACTGACGTTTACGTTCAGTGCAGGAAATGCTGCTACATTAGTAGTAAGCATTGTCGATTCCACACCTTCGGGACTTAATGCTACCATAGGCTCGGCTTCGGCAGCTCCGGGAGAGACTGTAGCAATACCTGTAAAGCTTGTAGGAGTTCCGGCAACAAGCATAGGTAACTGCGACTTCAAGCTTGGGTTTAATACCAGTCTTTTAGAGGTGGCATCAATAACTGCGGGAGATATAATTGTAAATGCTCCTGTAAACTTTGCATCGGCAGTAAATGCTACTACAGGCACAATAAGCTTCCTGTTCCTTGACAATACGATAGGCAGCCAGCTTATAACCACTGATGGTACATTTGCAACCATCAATTTCAAAGTTAAGAGCGGAGCTACAGGTTCGGCGGCAATTACGCTTAAATCGCTTGGAGCTTTTGCAGACAAGGATTTGAAAACCATTCCTGTTACCTTTGGAAGCGGAAGCATAACAATAAACTAATGCAAAACCGCTAAAACATTATCCTCTGCTGCTGCCTGGGCTTTCAGGCAGCAGCAGGGTACTGATTACCTTATATGCTGTCACATCAATTTCTGATTAGAGTGTATTTATTTCGAGAGAATATAATTTCTGTGTAAAAAAAGAAATCTGAATATAACCTTTATAAGTCAGTGCAAAATGATAGCCGGATTGCTCAAGCTAAAATATTACATAATAAAGGAGGGAATAGTCATAAAGTATGCCAGTGGCATACATGGACAGGCATTTAAGCTGAGTGATTTGGTGTTCATTATAAAAAAGTCCTTATAAAGAAAGGGGAAGATGTTAAAGATGAAAAAGTTTAAGAGAATAGGGATAGTTTTCCTTGCTATTTCAGTACTGCTCACCTCAATGCTTTCTACAGTGAGTGTTTCCGCAGCAGGTACTAATGTCTATGAAGATCGCTTTTTGGAGCTTTGGGGAGAGCTTCATAACCCTTCAAACGGGTATTTCAGTCAGGAGGGCGTACCTTACCATTCTATAGAAACTATAATGTGTGAGGCTCCCAATTATGGACATCAGTCAACAAGTGAAACGTTCAGCTACTATATATGGCTGGAAGCAATGTATGGTAAGCTGTCTGGTAACTGGTCAAGCTACAACACAGCATGGGATATTACCGAGAGGTATGCAATTCCCGCATCGCAGGATCAGCCCAGCATAGCAAGATATAATCCGGGCAGCCCTGCTACATATGCTGGTGAGTATGAGACGCCAAACCAGTATCCGAGCCGTCTGGATTCCGGAGTTTCAGTGGGAACAGACCCAATTAACGGAGAACTGTATAATGCATATGGCTCATATGATATGTATGGAATGCACTGGTTATTTGATGTGGATAATTTCTTTGGATATGGAAACCGCGGAGACGGTACCAGCAGAGTATCCTACATAAACACATTCCAAAGGGGTCCTCAGGAGGGAGCTTTTGAGGTAGTTACACATCCTTCATGGGAAGCATTTAAATGGGGAGGTCGCAACGGCTTTCTGGATCTCTTCACAATAGATAACAGCTACGCTCAGCAGTGGCGTTACACCATAGCCTCCGATGCCGACGCTCGTGCCGTACAGGCTGCTTACTGGGCAAATAAGTGGGCGAAGGAGCAGAACAAGGGATCACAGGTAGCAAATGCAGTTAAGAAAGCAAGCAAGATGGGAGACTATTTACGGTATTCAATGTTTGACAAATACTTCAAGCCTATAGGAATAGGCACAGGAAGTTCTTCAAGCACAAATCAGCATTATTTGCTTGGATGGTATTATGCATGGGGTGGAGACGCAAGCTCTCAGGCTTCATGGGCATGGAAAATAGGCTCAAGCCATAACCACTTCGGTTATCAGAACCCTATGGCCGCATGGATACTGTCAAAGGATGCCGATTTCAAGCCTAAATCTGCAAACGGTGTTTCAGACTGGGATAAGAGCTTACAGAGACAGCTTGAGTTCTATACCTGGCTGCAGTCAGCAGAGGGAGCAATAGCCGGAGGAGCAACAAACTCTCTTAACGGACGTTATGAGAGATATCCTGCAGGCACAGCAACCTTCTATGGAATGGCATATGATTGGGCTCCTGTTTACATGGATCCTCCGAGCAATCAGTGGATTGGAATGCAGGGATGGTCAATGCAGCGTATAGCTGAGCTGTACTATGAGACAAACAACCAGATGGCAAAGAACCTGCTTGATAAGTGGTCTGCATGGCTCATAAGGGAAACCCGCTTAAACAGCGACGGAACCTTCGAAATTCCGTCAACACTTGAATGGTCGGGGCAGCCTACTACCTGGGTACCCGGAAGCACAACATGGAACAACCCCAATCTCCATGTAACTGTTACAGACTACGGAACAGATTTGGGCACTACAGGCTCTCTGGCAAACACTCTGGCATTCTATGCTGCAGCAAAGGAAAAGTATGATACTCCTAATAACGCGGCAAAGACATTGGCAAAAGAGCTGCTTGATCGCATGTGGAACCTTTACAGAGATGACAAGGGTGTAGCGGTCGAGGAATCCCGTGCGGACTACTCGCGTATGCTTACTCAAGAGATATACATTCCTTCAGGCTGGACAGGAAAAATGGCTGACGGAACTGTAATTAAATCCGGTATCAAGTGGATAGAGCTTCACGCAAAGATTAAGCAGGATCCTGACTGGCCGAGGGTTGAGGCGGCACTTCTTGCGGGAGAGGCTCCTACCTTCACATACCACCGCTTCTGGGCACAGACTGACATTGCCATAGCAAACGCCGTCTATGGAATGCTCTTCCCCGGAGATGTAGAGGAAAAGCTTCTTGGAGACGTAAACGATGATGGAAAGGTAAACTCAATAGACTTTGCTCTGTTGAAAAAATATTTGCTTGATCCCGATTCCGCAGTAATAAATACTGTAAATGCTGACATGAATGAGGACAGCAAAATAAACTCAATAGACTTTGCGTTGTTAAAGAAATATCTTCTTGAAAATTAATATTTAGCTTACATGCTTTAAGTACATGTGACTGCCGGCCCGGATAGACGTGAATTTATAAATTAAGCTGTTGCGTGATTATCCGGGTCTGCGGGTTACAGGTTACTTTGAACACAATTTATTAGCTGATCTCATAAAGATAAAAGCATTGACTCAATATTATTTTAGAAGGGTGAAAGTGAAAATGAAAATGGCTGGATTGAGAAAAATAAGTATATGCATTATAGTGTGTATGCTGGCGGTAGTACTCCCTGTGGGCATTGCTGGTGCCAGTGGAAATGATGCCATTCCGTTTCCATATAATGCAAGCTATCCTTACGGGCTCAGCTCGCTGACCGACAACCCGGCTGCAGCCAACAGTTTGCTGCTGTCAGAGTGGGAACACTGGAAAAGCGCTCATATTACTTCCAGTGGTGCTCGTGGATTTAAAAGAGTCCAAAGAGATCCGTCCACCAACTATGATACCGTTTCGGAAGGACTTGGATATGGAATGCTGCTTGCTGTATATTTTGGAGAGCAGCAACTGTTTAATGACCTGTACGGATATGTAAAATGCTACTTCAACAGCAACGGGCTTATGGGCTGGCGTATTGATGCCAACGGAAACATAGTGGGCGAGAACGGAAAAGATGCGGCTACGGATGCTGACGAGGATATTGCCGTTTCTCTTGTGTTTGCACATAAGAAATGGGGTTCTGCAGGTGCTGTAAACTATCAATCTGAAGCGAAGACCTATATAAACAATCTTTACAGATACACGGTTGAGCCGGGAACCTATATACTTAAGACAGGTGATACATGGGGAGGAACAAGCTGCGTAAATCCGTCCTATTTTTCACCTGCATGGTACAGGATTTTTGCAGACTTCACAGGGAATAGCTCATGGATAAATGTAGCTGACAAGTGTTATGAAATTGTAAATAATATAAAAAAATACAATAATAACACAGGGCTTGTGCCTGACTGGTGTACTGCCAGCGGTACACCCTCAAGCGGAATGGACTATGACTATAAATATGATGCCATACGCTATCAATTAAGAACAGCAATAGATTATAGCTGGTATGGCACAGCTCAGGCAAAAATCAATTGTGACACGGTAAACACCTTTTTCAGGAATATAGGTGCGGCAAACATAAAGGACGGGTATACCATTACAGGCAACCAGATAAGCTCAAACCACAATGCTTCATTTGTTTCATGTGCGGCTGGGTCTGCTATGACAGGGACAAAGAGCAGCTACACCACTGAAATTTATAATGAGAACGTAAAGATTAAGGATAGCGGAAACTATACATACTTCGGAAATACCTTAAGAATGATATGTCTTTTGTACACCACAGGCAATTTGCCCAACCTGTACAATTATAATCCCGATCCGAACCCTGGTGTAAAAGGTGATGTTAATAAAGACAGCCAGGTTAATTCGGTAGATTTTGCTCTTGTAAAAAGATATATTTTGGGATACGAGGATGGTATAGATCTTTCTGCAGCGGATATGAACAGCGACGGGATTGTAAATTCCTCCGATCTTGTACTGCTGAAGATGGTACTGCTGAACTGATAGCATACTAAGCTTGAAAAATATGCGGGCAGGTAAACAATTTAACAAAATTAATTAATTTTCAGGAGGTAAAAAGGATGAGTAAAAAACGTGTACTGGCTATTATTATTGCCGTAGCGGTTATGCTGACATTCAATTGCTCGGCGTTTGCCAATTTCAGCGTAGGCGATCTTATTCAGAACAACACCTTTGACGGAGGAGTAGGTCTGCCGTGGCATGTGGTGGAATCCTATCCCGCTAGAGCTGATTTTGAAATCAAGAATGGGAAATATTATGTTACCCCTCTTAAAGACGGTATAGAGGGAAGATGGGATGTACAGTTCCGCCATAGGGGACTTATAATTGAGCAGGGACATACATACACTGTTAAATTTACTGTATCGTCCACAAAGGACTGCTACGTTTACCCTAAGATAGGTGATCAGGGACAGCCCTATAACGAATACTGGAACTATAACAACAGAAGCTGGCAGAGGCTGCAGCTCAGAGCTAATCAGCCTGTGACTGTTACAGAGACCTTCACTATGACTTATCCTACCGCAAAGACCTGTGAATTTTCGTTCCATCTTGCGGGGGATTGCATCACCTCGCCACTTCCATACACAGTATCCTTTGATGATATCCATATTTTGGACTCGCAATTTCCCGGATATCCTGACATACCAGCCGAGCCTACAAATGCTATTCGCGTAAATCAGGTAGGGTATTTTACAGATCTCGCAAAGAAGGCAACTCTGGTTTCTACCTCAACCTCACCCGTGGCATGGCAGCTCAAGAACAGCAGCAATGTTACGGTGGCATCGGGAAATTCCATAGTTAAAGGCTTTGACAGTGCTTCGGGAGACAATGTGCATATAATTGACTTTTCATCCTATAATACACCCGGCAAGGGCTATAAGCTTGTTGTAGCCAGTGCCGCAACTACTCCGTATGAAAGCTTCTCCTTTGATATAGGTACAGACATGTATTCTGATATGAAGTATGAAGCGATTAAATATTTCTATCATAATAGAAGCGCGGTACCCATTGAAATGCCGTATGCAGACAGGCAGGATCTTACCCGCAGGGCGGGACATGCTACCGATGTAATGCCCAATGCAGCAGGAACATGGTACGCTAATGAGGGACAGGCCAACTACACAATGGATTTGACAGGTGGCTGGTATGACGCCGGAGACCATGGAAAATATGTTGTTAACGGCGGTATATCCACATGGACAATGATGAACCAGTATGAGCGTGCACTGCACAAGGGTGATGTTACTATCCTGCCTTATGCAGACGGAAGCATGAACATTCCCGAAAGCGGCAACGGAAAGCCGGATATACTGGATGAATCCCGTTTTAACGTAGAGCTGCTTTTGAAGATGCAGGTGCCGGATGGCAAAAAGTATGCAGGAATGGCACACCACAAGGCGCATGACGAGCGCTGGACAGCTCTTGCAATTGAGCCGGCGGACGACCCTATGGACAGGTATGTACAGCCTCCCAGCACCGCCGCTACCTTAAACCTTGCTGCGGTTGCCTCACAGGCTTCCCGTCTCTGGAAGACCTATGATCAAACCTTTGCAACCAAGTGCCTGACTGTTGCCGAGAAGGCATGGGCTGCAGCCGTTGCAAATCCTAACATAATTGTTGATCCTCATGATGCTGCAATAGGAGGAGGAACTTATGGAGATGACTACGTGCTTGACGACTTCTATTGGGCTGCTTGCGAGCTATATGTAACCACAGGCAAGAGCGTATACTTAAACTACATAAAGAGCTCGCCGCACTATCTTAAAATGCCTTCAAAGCTTGTAGGAGGAGAGGCTAATGGGCTCACCGGCTGCTTTGACTGGGGAAATACCGCAGGAATGGGAACAATATCGCTTGCTCTTGTACCCAACGGCCTTACTGCAGCTGAGGTTACCACTGCACAGAACAACATAAAGGCTGCTGCCGATGATTTCGTACGCATTGCCGACAATCAGGGCTACGGAGCTCCTATTGAGGAAGCACCTATTTCAGATACCTTAACCGGATATCCTTGGGGTTCAAATTCGTTCATAGCAAACGAAGGTATTGTAATGGCATACGCTTATGAATTCAGCGATGACGTCAAGTACTTAAATGGATTGGTACAGACCATGGACTACCTGCTGGGACGTAACCCCAATCTCCAGAGCTATATAACCGGGTATGGAGAGAATGCTCTTGAGAATCCTCACCACCGCTTCTGGTCATATCAGGCAGACAACGCCTTCCCCAAGCCTCCCGCAGGCTGCATGTCCGGAGGCCCTAACTCGGGACTTCAGGATCCATGGGTCAGAGGTTCAGGATGGGCGCCTGGGCAAAGAGCTCCTCAGAAGTGCTTTATGGATAACATAGAGTCATGGTCTACAAACGAGATCACCATCAACTGGAATGCTCCGTTTGCATGGATTTCCTCCTACATGGATGAAAAAGGAGGAGACAGCGGCACCACTCCTCCTCCGCCGGACGTATTATACGGGGATTTAAATGGAGATGAAAAGATAAACTCAGTAGACTTTGCTTTGCTCAAGCAGTACCTTATTGAAATGATTACCGTATTCCCTTCAGAAAATGGAATGAAGGCAGCAGATGTGAGCGGTGACGGAAAAATCAACTCAATAGACTTCTCGTTAATGAGGCAGTATTTATTAGGTATTATCGAGGAATTCCCCGCTGCAAAATAAAGCTGTTGTAAGCTGGTGCTTTCTAACATAGTGAGTTTCTGGCAGGATGAGGCATTAAAAAGTATCAGGCGCCTCGACTGCTAAAAAAATTCTGTTATAAGGTGCTGGACCTGGAAACTGTAGAAGGCTTGCCCTTCTACAGTTTCTCTATATATATTAAAAACCCCAAGACGTTATTTAAGGAGAGTGAGATTAATGAGAAGAAAACTGTCGGCAATTGGGAGTATAGTGGTTGCTCTTAGCCTGATTTTTACCACTTTGTTGCCGGTGACATCAATGGCGGTTACTACACAGCCCTACACATGGGGAAATGTAAAAATCGAAGGCGGCGGAGGATACATACCGGGAATAGTTTTCAGCCCTATTGAGAAAAATCTCGCATATGCCCGCACCGACATGGGCGGCGCCTATCGCAGCACTGACGGAGGAAATACATGGACTCAGCTTTTAAACTGGGTAACCTATGAAAACTATGGGTTGGCGGGTGTTGACAGTATCGTTGCCGATCCTGTGGATTCAAACCGGCTTTACCTGCAGTGCGGTATGTATTCAAACAGTTGGGGCACAAATGGTGCAGTTCTCCGATCTACGGATAAGGGAAAGACCTTCGAGGTATTTGATCTGCCCTTTAAAGCAGGAGGAAACATGCCCGGACGTAACATGGGTGAGCGTCTGGCCGTTGATCCCAACAAGAACAGTATTCTTTTTATGGGTACCCGTGAAGGAGAAGGACTGTGGAAGAGTACCGATTATGGTGCAACGTGGAGCAAGGTTACAAGCTTTCCCAACCCCGGCACCTATATTCAGGACCCCAATGACACAAACGATTACCTGAACCACAACCCGGGAGTAGTATGGGTGACCTTTGATAAAAGATCAGGTACTCCGGGAAATGCCACACAGACAATTTATGCAGGAGTGGCGGATCTTAACGAGAGCATTTACCGCAGTACAGACGGCGGAGCTACATGGGTGGCAGTCCCCGGACAACCTTCGGGAATGCTTCCGCAGCATGGCAAGCTGAGCTCAACCGGTATGCTGTATGTCCCCTATAATAACACTCAGGGACCGTATGACGGTGACAAGGGGGATGTTTGGAAGCTTAATACCGCAACTGGAGTATGGACAATGATAAGCCCTATTCCTTCTACCGATACCGCAAACTGCTACTTCGGATATAGCGGACTGGCAATTGATGCACAGGACCCTAACACCATAATGGTTTCATCCTTAAGCTCATGGTGGCCTGACGGATATATCTGGCGCAGTAAAGACGCGGGTGCTACCTGGTCCCCCATATGGAGGCTTGACGGCTACCCCACCCGTGTCAACAGATATACCATTGATTATTCGGCCGCACCGTGGCTGGATTTCGGGGAACTCAAGCAGGAGCCCGAGACCTCGCCTAAAATAGGCGCCATGATAGGCTCCCTTGAAATAGACCCCTTTAACTCCAACCGCTTTATGTTTGGTAACGGAGCCGGAATATTAAGCTGTGAAAATGCCGACAAGTGGGATGAAGGCAAAATGGTGCTTAAGGTTGGCTCCATAGGTATTGAAGAAACCTCCGTTCTGAGTCTGGTAAGCCCGCCTGTCGGCCCGCATCTGGTGAGCGGATTAGGGGACATAGCCGGCTTTATACATACTGATTTAAATGAGGCGCAGCCTTGGACGTTTAAACAGCCCAATCTGAGCAGCAATTCGTGTGTTGATTATGCGGAAAATAATCCCCAATTCTGGGTGCGCTGCGGAGATGTGGACAAGCAGTGGAACCCCAATACCAACCGCACGGGCTTTTCGTACTCCAGAGGAGAAAACTGGTTCCAGGGCAACAGTGAGCCCAGCGGAATGCCAATGACGGGGGGAGGAGGAACTATAGCCGCAAATGCCGACGGTACTGCAGTAGTATATTCTCCGGCCGTTAGCTATGTGCCGGTATGCTACACCACAGACAATGGCAATACGTGGACACCTGTACAGGGCGGTGTTCCGAATGGTTCAAAGGTGCGTTCCGACCGTGTTAACCCAAATAAGTTCTATGCCTTTGGAAACGGTGATTTCTATTACAGCAATGACAAGGGAAAGACCTTCACCAAATCTGCCGCAGCCGGGTTACCTAAAAACTATAATACAGGTAATTTCAAAGCGGTATTCGGAAGGGAAGGAGACATATGGCTTGCTCCCGGAGGAAGCCAAGCGGAGGGTATATATGGCTTATGGCATTCCACTGACGGAGGGGTATCCTTCACAAAGCTTTCCAACGTTGATAGATCTGAAATGGTGGGATTCGGTATGGCGGCACCGGGAGAGACCTATCCCGCTATATATATTCAGGGAATAGTTAACGGAGTACGCGGCTTCTACCGTTCCGACGATGCGGGAGCAAGCTGGGTAAAAATAAACGATAACGCCAACCAGTTCGGAAATGCCGATGCCGACATCACCGGTGACCGCAGAGTATATGGGCGTGTATATATAGGGACTAACGGATTCGGTATAAAGATGGGAGAGCCGGCAGGCTCGATTCCCGAATACATGCTTGGAGATCTCAACGGGGATAATAGCGTTAACACCATAGACTATGCGTTGATGAAAATGTATCTTATTGGCTCAATTGAGGAGTTTCCTTCAGAAAACGGTATTGAAGCCGCAGATTTAAATGTTGACGGTGTAATTAATTCCCTTGATTTTGCTATATTTAAGCAGTATCTGCTGGGACTCATTTCAGAATTGCCCTATTCTCCTTAAGGCAGCCGTTGTCTGGCAGGCTAAAAGGATTGTAATATTTTAAGGTTTATAGATCTTAAAAACCTAAATTATGTAAGGAGGACTAGATTAGTGAGGAAAAAGATAATCTCGATAATTTTGCTTACCGCAATTCTTCTTACTCTTGCAATTCCCCCAATTGCCGCAGGAGCCTCGGCGCCTGAGGGATGGAGAAAGCTGGCCGACTACACTATATTTAATGGCGGTTCTATTTCCGGTTGGTCGGGAAGCGGTGGAGGAGAGCTGGAAACGGTAAATAGCAATTTACCCGTCGATACAGATGTAACCTATAACGGGATGCCATCACTCAGGCTTAATGTTTCCCAGTATCTCTCTTCGGGATGGTGGATATCCCTGATAACCGTAAGGGATTGGTGTACACATGATTTTTCACAATACGTACCCAATGGATTCCTTGAATTTCAGGTAAAGGGTAAGCTTGGGGGAGAATATTTTCAGATTGGATTAAGGGATAAGGTATACGAGCGATCCTCTGTTGAGGAGAGGGATGTAGCTATCGATGTAACCAGATACAATGAAATAACAACAGACTGGGTGCATTTTAAAATTCCCCTTAAAGACATTATCGGGGTGGGAACTGATTTCGATCCCTCCAATGTAAACTGCCTGGTGTTTGATAAAATCAATACCATGCCCTTTACCGTCTGGATAAGCGATGTAAAAATAACCTCTCCCGACAATGAGAAGTCGTATGGAGCCGTTAAGGTAAATCAGGTTGGATTTATTCCCGACAGTGAGAAGTATGCACTGGTCACAGACTTTGAGGATCAGTTGCAGGCTGATGCCGGAAGTGCTTTTCAGGTAAGAAATTCCTCCGACGGATCAATTGCGTATGAGGGCATTCTGACCTTGGTTGAGGATTATGAGGCTACTGACTCGGGAGAGAGAATATTAAAGGCTGATTTTTCCGAGCTGAGTACCCCGGGACAATACTACATAAGCGTATCTGCTCCCGGTATAGAGGATTCAGCTAAATTTAAAATATCAAATGACGCATACAAATCTATTATGGTTGATGCTTCAAGGTATTTTTATTACCAGCGTACCGGACTTGATCTGGAGGAAGAAAACGCACCTGATTATCCTCGCAAAGATATTACTCCCATGGATGCACAGGCGGGATCGGATTCGGATGCTTCTGTTGTAAAGGATGTATCCAAAGGATGGTACGACGCCGGGGATAAGGGCAAATATGTCAATGCGGGTGCGACAGCGGTATCTGACCTGTTGTGGGCGTATGAAATGTTCCCTTCCGAATTTAAGGATAACCAGTTTAATATCCCTGAAAGCGGCAATGGTATAGCAGATATACTTGATGAAGTAAAATGGGAGCTTGACTGGATACTGAAAATGCAGGATTCCGTGAGTGGTGGGTTTTATGCGCGCGTGCAGTCTGACAATGATGAAAAAGTAACCCGGAGAACAATAAAGGACAGGGAGGGCTCAAGAAGGGATATAAAGCCTACCGATGATACTGCCTGTGCGGCAGCAGCGTTATCCCATGCTTATATCATATATAAGGACATTAACCCTGATTTTGCCGGCCAATGCCTTGAGGCGGCAAAAAATGCATGGACATATCTGGAAAATAACCCCGGCAATATAAAGTCTCCGTCGGGACCTTACAGCGTAAGCGACGACAGAAGCGACAGGCTGTGGGCGGCTGCATCTCTGTACAGGGCTTGCGGAGAGCAAAAGTATAATGACTATTTCAAAAACAACTACCGGCAGTTTGCACAAAAATTTGAGAGCAGCACATCATACGGGCACACATGGGCGGATAACTGGTCGACGGCATTTTTCAGCTATATGAAGGCGCAGTCCAGAGACAGTCAGGTGGAGGGCTGGTTTGCCCAGAAGTTCGGAGTATGGCTTGATAATATTCTTAACAGATATGAAGGAAACCCATGGAAGAACGCCATAGTTCCCGGCAACTATTTCTGGGGAATAAACATGCAGGTTCTGAATGTACCCATGGATGCGTATATAGGCTCTGTACTGCTGGATACATATGATGAGCAGATCTCAAAGCTGGGCTTTGGATCTCTTAACTGGCTGCTTGGAACAAACCCGCTCCGAAAAAGCTATGTGTCGGGACATGGTGAAAACAGCATTAAAACCGTATACAGCACGATATACAGCTTGGATAAAAAGCCCGGAATACCTAACGGCTATATGGCAGGGGGGCCTAATAACAGCGAAGGCAAGGGCATATCCAGATTTGCTGCAAAGGCTTACATGGAAAGCGCTACAGACTGGGTAACAAATGAGCATACAGTTTATTGGAATTCGCCGCTTGTGTTTATGACAGCCTTTGCAACCTATAACGGAGAAGCGCAAGAAGAATTTATATATGGAGATGTTAACGGGGATAAGCAGGTAAATTCGGTGGATTTCTCTTTAATAAGACAGTATCTTATTGAGAAAATAGAAGAATTTCCCGATGAAAACGGCCGTCAGGCTGCCGACGTAAACGGGGACGGCAGCATAAACTCAATAGATTTTGCTCTTTTAAGGCAATACCTGCTGGGGATTATTACAGAATTCCCTGCCGAAGTATAAAACTATATTATAGAAAATGGTGCTGTTGGGAAGGAGATGCAGATTATGAGGAAAAAGATAATAGTAATAGTTTCTATTATTATAGGAATTGGGCTTCTGGCTGTCGCGGTAAATGCTCTGGTATCGGGATCGTGGCAGGGAGCTGGGGATAACTTGGAGGCCGGCATAGCAGATAAGGATTTAAAGGAAGGGGAAAATGCTGCCGCCGTAAATGACAACGGCAGTCCTTCCGACGAAAAAGCTCCGCAGATGGATGTAGAGATGGGCAGTTCTAAGGGTAAGCCGGGTGGTGAGGTATCGCTTGCTGTAATCTTTAAAAATGTTCCTGCTAAGGGTATAAACAATTGTGATTTTAAGCTGGAGTATGACAGTGAAATATTTGAGTCAATAGAAGTAGCTCCCGCAGATATTTTGGGAAAATCTACCTCGAATTTCAGTTCCTTTGTGAATAAGGACAACGGCACTATAAGCTTCCTCTTTTTGGATAATACGTTGGGAGAGGAGCCTATTACAAAGGGTGGGTCATTTGCAACTATAAAGTGTAAAATAAAAAAATCGGCACCGGCCGGAGATACAGAAATAAAGCTTAAGTCAGTAGGTGCTTTTGCGGATATCGACTTAAACAAAATACAGGCCGAATTCTCCGCCGGAACGATATCTGTAACCGAGTAATATTATTTACTTATTTATGCGAGGAGGGGTAAAAATGAAGGGTAGAAACAAAACAAGGGCGTATGCTCTCTTTACAGCACTGGTAGTAGCAGTGTCACTGCTGATGCCTCAGGCTGCGGTATTTGCGGCAGCTCCGTCATATAATTACGGGGAGGCGCTGCAAAAATCCATATTGTTTTATGAATTCCAGCGTTCGGGGGCTCTTCCCGAGGACAAGCGCGATAACTGGCGTGCGGATTCTGCAATGACAGACGGTCAGGATGTAGGCTTAGACCTTACGGGAGGTTGGTATGATGCCGGGGATCATGTAAAATTCAACCTCCCTATGTCATATACGGCATCCACGCTGGCATGGTCTGTATATGAGGACAAGGATGCGTATGTACAAAGCGGTCAACTCAAGTACATAATGGATGGAATAAAATGGGCAAATGACTATTTTATAAAATGCCATCCGTCACCCAATGAGTATTATTATCAGGTAGGCTCAGGCTCTGATGATCACAGGTGGTGGGGAGCGGCGGAGGTAATGCTGGGCAAAAGCCAGTCAGGGAATCAGATGATAAGGCCCTCATACAAGGCGACAATGTCAAGTCCCGCATCTGCGGTAGTGGCGGGAACAGCCGCCTCGCTTGCTTCATGTGCTGCAATATTTAACGACACCGATCCCGCGTATGCCGCCGAGTGCATAAGCCATGCCAAGCAGCTTCTTGAATTTGCCGATGCCACAAGAAGTGATAAGGGCTATACGGCGGCAACGGGATTTTACCAGTCCTGGAGCGGGTATTGGGATGAGCTTGCATGGGCAAGTGTATGGATTTATTTGGCTACAGGTGAAGAGGCATACTTACAGAGAGCGGAGTCCTATGTACCCAATTGGGAGAGAGAGCAGCAGACCACTACAATAAAATATAAGTGGACGCACTGCTGGGACACTGTACAGGTGGGCACGCAGTTACTCCTGGCAAGGATTACGGGGAAGAGCTTGTATAAGGAAAGCATGGAAAGGAACCTTGATTACTGGACAGTGGGCTATAACGGAGAGAAAGTAAGGTATACTCCCAAGGGGCTTGCATGGCTTGACCAGTGGGGTTCCTTAAGGTATGCCACAACAGCGGCATTTATTGCAGACGTATATGCCGACTGGTCGGGCTGCACTTCCTCCAAGGCACAGATATATAAGGATTTTGCAAAAAAACAGGTTGACTATTGTCTTGGAGCTGCCGGAAGAAGCTATGTAGTTGGCTTCGGAACCAACCCACCTGAGCACCCCCACCACAGGACGGCGCATGGAGCATGGTGCGACAATTGGCAGACCCCCATACCTAAAAATCACAGTCATGTACTGTACGGCGCACTTGTAGGGGGCCCCAGAGCTGCGGACGACACAAGCTATACCGATGACATAGGAGACTACATATGCAATGAGGTTGCATGTGATTATAATGCAGGCTTTACAGGGATTCTGGCAAGAATGTACAAGAAATACGGAGGGGAGCCGATACCCGGATTCAAGGCGATAGAGGAAAAGACAAGAGAAGAGTTCTTTGTCGAGGCATGTGTCAATTCCAGCGGACCTAACTATGTAGAAATAAAGGCTTACATGAACAACAGATCAGCATGGCCTGCAAAAATAGGGGACAAGCTTTCCTTTAAATATTTCATAGACATATCGGAGCTGATTGATGCAGGGATAACGGCAAATCAGATAACAACAAAATCAAATTACAATATGGGAGCTACGGTATCGGAGCTGCTGCCATGGGACGTAGCTAACAACATATACTATGTTAACGTAGACTTCACAGGAACAGAAATATATCCGGGGGGACAGTCCGAGTTCAGAAAGGAAGTACAGTTCAGAATAAGCGGTCCTCAGGACACAAAGGTTTGGGACAACTCAAATGACCCCTCCTATCAGGCACTACCCAAGCCATTCCCAAGAGAGCTTGATACTGCGTATATAGCAATAAATATACCAGTGTATGACAATGGACGGCATATATTTGGGAATGAGCCGGGAGGAAGCGTAAAGACTCAGACAAACTTGACCGCTGTTTATCCTCAGGGACAAACAAAGTTTGATATTGCCAGAGAGTCTGAAATAAAGGTTAGGCTCACAGATGCATCAGGTACACCTATAGTAGGCAAGACAATCAAGTGGAAAAGCAATGGAGCAGCGTATGTGAAAAATTCTACATCTGTTACAGATGCCTCAGGCATCGCTTCAACAGTTTGCGGAATGCCTATACCTGTGCCGGAGGAAGGCGGAGAGTATAAGGAATTTATAGTGGATGAAGCTGTAACCGCAAGCTTTGAACAGGATGACAGCTATGAGGCTTCGAGCTGTGATGTGAATGTCTATGGCAAAATAGTTACAGGTATAAAATTGGGAGATGTAAATTGCGACGGCAAGATAAACTCAACGGACTATGCTTTGTTAAAAAGGTATTTAATAGATGACAGCACAGCTATAGACACCATGGCTGCAGATATGAACAGTGATAACACCATAAATTCGACAGATCTGATGCTCCTCAAGATAAAGCTGCTGCAATAACGCTTATAAATCAGGATTCTGGCACAGGGAGGGCATACCTCTCTTATCACACAAGAGAGATATGCCCTATATCAACAGTGAAAGAAGAGGAAGGAGGAAAAGCATGAACCCAACAAGAAGGAAGTTTTCTTCACTTATTACAGCCATTATAATGGCAATATCTGTATTAGCTTCCCAATCGGCAGTATTTGCGGCCGATGCGGCTGTTGCCTATAATTATGGTGAAGCGCTTCAAAAGTCAATACTGTTTTATGAGGCACAGAGATCGGGACCAATATCAACCTCAAGCATTCCCACCCGCTTTGCATGGAGGGGAGATTCTCAGTTGACGGACGGGCAGAATGAGGGCCTTGACCTTACCGGAGGATGGGTGGATGCGGGAGACAATATTAAGTTTGGAATTACCAATGCATACACTGCGGCAATGCTTGCAATGGGAGCGATTGAATATAAGGAGGCATATGAGCAGAGCGGCCAGATGAAATGGCTTAAAAATCAGTTAAGATGGATTAATGACTATTTTGTTAAATGCCACTCCGAGCCGGATGTATTCTGGACACAGGTGGGGATGACGCAGGAGGATCATAACAACTGGATACCTATTGAGGTAACACATCTGGTCAACGACAGAACGGCCATAAAGCTGGACCCTCAAAATCCCGGGACTGAAATTGCAATGGGTACGGCAGCAGCAATGGCTGCCTCGTCAATTGTTTTCAGAGAAAGTGACCCGGCGTATTCGGATATTCTTTTAGCTCACGCCGAGCAACTGTATAGCTTTGGAGATAAGTACAGGGGAGTGTTCTCTGATGTTGTAAAAAAGGTTGATCCTCAGGGAGCGGCGGCATATACCTCCTGGAGCGGATATAACGACGAGCTGGTATGGGGCTCTATATGGCTTTACAAGGCAAAAGAGGACAAGCTTTCGGGAAGCGGTTCATCCTATCTTGCAAAGGCAAAGGAATACTACAGCGGTCTTGGAAACCAGGCAAACCAGCCGGTGCATAAGTACAAGTGGGCTCACTGCTGGGACGATCAGACCTATGGCTGCTATGTGCTTATGTCACAGATAGAGCCTCAAAATTCCCTTTACAGCGGTGATGCCGAAAGGTGGCTCAACTGGTGGAGTGTCGGAGGCAATGAGCATGGTGCCGACGGTACAAAGATTGAATATACTCCCGGAGGACATGCCAGGCTTGATAGCTGGGGTTCAATGCGGTATGCGTCTACAACGGCGCTTTTTGCCCTTATATATTCCGACAGAATAAGTGATACCGTTAAAAAAGCAAGATATCATGACTTTGCAGTCAGACAGATAAATTATATTCTGGGCGACAACCCAAGAAATGCAAGCTATATGGTAGGCTTCGGACAGAACAGCCCTAAGCACCCACATCACCGCACAGCGCACAGTGCATGGGGACAGCAAATGAGCAATCCCACCGAGCACCGTCACATATTATACGGGGCACTGGTTGGAAGCCCAACCTCAAACGATGGGTTTAATGACTCCATTGACGATTATGTTTCCAACGAGGTTGCCATAGATTATAACGCAGGATTTACAGGCGCGCTTGCAAGGATGTATATGGAATTCGGAGGAAATCCTATACCTGACGGCAGCTTCCCTCTGGCCGATATACCGTACGAGGCAAAGCATGAATGGCCGGTGTTTGCAGGAACATATTACAACGGAACGAGCGGCACGCAGTTTACTCTCAGCGTGGAAAACCGATCCGCGTGGCCTGCACGCGTAAGTGATCAAATTAAGATAAGGTATTACTTTACTCTGGATGCCAATGATATATCAGATGTATATATAACTCCTCCTAAAGGCTACAAGGCTGAAGGACCTTTTGTCTGGGATGAGGCCAACAAGGTTTATTACTTTACAATAGATCTTTCGGGGAAATACCTATATCCGGGATACAGATGGGAAGCGGGAGGGCCTGAAGTGGACTTTATCATAAGCTCCAAATCAAACACATGGGACGCTTCAAATGACTGGTCCTTTAAAAATTGGGATAAAACCTATATAAACGGTACACGATCGTATGCTCCCAATATACCTATGTATGAAGGAGCCCAAGAAGTAAAATTATCGGGAAATGAGCCTCCGGGCGGGGATATGCCTCCTAAAAAAATAACTGATTTAGCTGCTGTTTATCCGGCGGGACAAACAAGCTTTGGCATTTCCAATAGGATTGCGGAAGTAAGGGTCAAGCTTACAGACACATCGGGTGCTCCAATAGCCGGGAAAACGGTAAAATGGCAGAACGGCGCCATGCTGTTCGTACAGAAGACTGCATCGGTTACCGACGCATCGGGTACTGCTTCAGCCGTCTATGATGTAATTATTCCTCCAGGAGACGATAATTTGGAAATTATAATCAATGAAGCTGTAGCTGCAAGCTTTGAAGAGGATGGAGCTTATCTGGCCTCCGGTTGCAATGTAAATATCTATGGAAAAATACAAACCGAAATGAAATTAGGGGATGTTAATATGGATGGAAATGTGAATTCGATAGATTATGCTCTGCTAAAGAGATACTTGCTGGAGGGAGAAAGCGTGTACATAGATAAGAGGCTGGCAGATATGAATGCCGACGGAATTATAAATTCGACGGATTTGATACTGCTGAAGAAAAAGCTGCTTGAGTCGGAATGAGTGTGAGCCTAAATCGCCAAGGGAAGGCATGTTAAATATATATATAGGATGCAATAAAGATTTTACAAACATAGAGGATATAATTGCTTACAGAAATTTTTAACTACAACGAAAAGACGCCTTGCGGGGAAATGTCTCTAGGGTCTGTCATCAGGCGCTTTTCTTAGATGTATTCCTTACGGGTCAAAAAAATTTCTTACATCAAATTATATCCTCCATGTAAAATCTTTATTGCTAAATACATAGAAAAAATTAAAAATAATTTTAAGGAGGTATGGTCTTTGGGAATTAAAAGGTTTGTCCGTAAGACAATTGCTGTAGTTACCGCTGCTGCCCTTTTGTCGCCGCTGCTTGCAAGCAGTGCTTATGCAGGCCCGACAGTGCCGCCGTTTAATTATGCGGAGGCGCTCCAAAAATCTCTTTACTTCTATGACGCAAATAAGTGTGGTCCAGGGATAACCGGCGGGAGGCTTGAATGGAGAGGAGACTGCCACGTAGAAGACACCGAGGTGCCTTTGAAGCCTATGGGAGAAGAGTTTGTAGGCTTAAACCTGTCTCGGGAGGAAATAGAAAAATACAGGGCGGTCTTAGACCCTGACGGAAACGGTTCTCTTGATCTTCACGGCGGCTTCCACGACGCAGGGGATCACGTTAAGTTCGGATTGCCTCAAAGCTATACCATTTCCACATTGGGATGGGGATTTTATGAGTTCAGGGATTCCTTTAAGCAGATTAATGAGGAAGAGCATATGATAGACATTCTCAAATGGGGGAATGACTATCTCTTACGCTCAACCTTTATGAATGACAGAGGAGAGGTGCAAGCATTCTGCTATCAGGTGGGAGAAGGGAATATAGACCATAACTGGTGGCAGCCACCCGAGCTGAATGAAAAGGCAAAGGTGCAAAGACCCGCGTATCTTGCGACTGCCGAAAGGCCTGCAAGTGATCAGGCGGCGGGAGCAGCAGCCTCACTTGCAATAAACTATTTGAACTTTAAGGAGAAGGAGCCTGTTTATGCAGCCACATGTCTGAAAACAGCCAAGGCACTGTACGAGTTTGCTGTCAAGTATCGTGGCTGCGGCTATTCGGGAGGATTCTACAATTCCTCATATGAAGAGGATGAGCTTTCATGGGCTGCGGTATGGCTGAATATTGCAACAGGCGAAGAGTCATATATTGAGGATATCATTTCAGTATCCGCAAACGGTATGTATACGGGATTTTTAGGCAGAATAATTTCCTCCACCGAAAACGGTTGGCAGAATATATGGGTACATTCGTGGGATACCGTTTGGGGAGGAGTTTTTGCAAAGCTGGCCCCGATAACAAATACTGAAAGAGACTGGTATATTTTTAGGTGGAATATAGAATACTGGTCTGGAATACAGCATGAAAACCCAAATGACACCACCTTCCTTGCAAGCACCCCGGGAGGATTCAGGGTGCTGAACACATGGGGATCGGCACGCTACAACGCGGCAGCACAGCTTTGTGCATTGGTTTATAATAAATATCAGCCCAGAAAGGATTTCACAGATTGGGCTAAAGACCAGATGGACTATATTCTGGGAGATAATCCAATGAAAAGAAGCTATGAGGTGGGCTATTCGGATATATCGGCCAAGCACCCGCATCATCGTGCCGCTCATGGGTCTAAGGCACTCAGTATGCTTAATCCCTTAGAGCACAGGCATACCCTGTGGGGAGCGCTGGTTGGAGGGCCTGACGGTACAGACAAGCATGTGGATGAAACCACGGATTTTGTTTACAATGAGGTTGCCATAGACTATAACGCAGGGTTTGTAGGAGCATTGGCAGGTATATATGAAAGCTATGGACAGGGACAGGAGCCGCTTAAGGATTTCCCTCCTAAGGAAGAGGACTTTTTGGAGTTCTACTCTGAGGCAAAGCTTGAGCAGGAAAATGCCGAAAGGACTCAAATAACAATAAACATTCATAATGAGTCGGGCAAACCACCCCATTTTGAGGACAAGCTTCAGGCAAGATATTTCTTTAATATCTCGGAAATGATTGAAGCAGGCCAATCCATAGAAGATCTTAAAATTGAGATTATGTATGATGAGTCTAAGATTGTAGACGGAAAAGGGGTCACAATAAAGGGGCCTTTCGCCTGGAACGAGGCCGAAGGGGTATATTATGTAGAGCTTGACTGGACAGGAAACAGCATCTACGGTGACAGGGAATTCCACTTTGCACTTGTGCCAAAAATGGACGCATCATGGCTTACCCATTGGGACCCGTCGGATGACTGGAGCAGAAAGGGAATTATAAAGGAATACTCAATCACTCAAAATATTCCGGTGTACAGGGACGGCGTAAAAATATTCGGAAGTGAGCCAGAGGGGGAAGTTCAGTCTGAAAAGGGAGACTTGAACGGCGATGGAAAGGTTGACTCGATAGACTATTCTCTTTTAAGAAGGTATATCCTTGAGCTCGATTCAGATATAAATATTGAGGCAGCAGACTTAAACAGCGACGGGAATGTTAATTCTGCCGATCTGGCTATGCTGAAAAGAGTCTTGCTTGGAATGTGATGCTTTAACGGGAGTTTTTAAGAACCTGTTTAGAATCTCCAAGGCTTTTTGCAATACGCAGGCAACACCATTATTTTAATTGTATCATAGAAATCGTAGGGGCAGACCTGCGTGTCTGCCCTGAATTACCCACAAACACGGAACATACAGAAATTTGAGGGCAGACATTAGGGCAGACACATAGGTCTGCCCCTACCTCTTAATTGACATCTCAGCCTTTGCAAACGCCTTGCAAAGCTGCTCTGTAAGAGTGCACCTCTCGAACCGGGATATCTTCTCCATGCTTGGGCTGAGAATGCTTTCCCCACTCTTCCAGCCGTTAAACAGCTCAAAAATATTGTGCTTTGTTTTATCCACATCGCTGCTGTCGGAAACCAGCCCTGTGCCGGTGTCCCGTATAAGCTCGGCAGCCGCTCCGTTTTCAGGGACTACAGCCAGAATAGGGCGGCCTGTCCGCATATATTCAAATATTTTTCCGAGGTAAAAGGCCTCCTCACCGGCGCCTGCCACCATAAGCAGGGCATCCGATGACATTAGCTTCAGTATGCTTTCCTTATGCTTCATATACGGAAAAACCTTTACAATGCCGCCAAGATCGAACCGTCTTATCAGATTGTCAAGTGCTTCACTGTTGAAGTGGCCTACGAGATCTATTCGGATTAGCCTTCTGTCAAGAAGTCCCTCATGCAGCAGGCGGCTAACCGCCTCAAGAAACGTATCAGGCTTTCTCCTTCCATAGAGCAAGCCTGTGTAGGTCACGGTAAAGACATCATTTTCAGGCGGGGAATGGGGAATATCCCTAAAGTCCTCCTCGTCGTACCCGTTAGGTATGACAACAAACTTATCCCTTAAAGAGGGTCTGTCCTCCAGAAAATTTTCCATCATTACGGGTGTATTGGCAATGACACAGTCGGCCTTTTCAAGTATTGAATCCTCCATATTCTTTTCCATAGAGGTTCTTATAAAATTATAGTTATAATCCTGAATATTAGGATTCTTTGTCCATTCATCACGAAAATCCGCAACCCAGGGTATAAGAGGAAATTTCTTTTTCAAATACAGCCCCATAAGGTGAGAGCTGTAGGGATAGGAGGTTGTATATATAAGCTCTATACCTTCGGAGGCGACTATATTCGCCGCTGAGCCTTTGCTGAAAAATTGCCACAGCCTTTCACCGTCGGGTATTAAAACCTTTCTGTTTATCACCTTGCCAAAAAGCTTCAGTATGCCGGGGAGCTCTAACAAATTCCATGGATTTGTCCTGAAAATTTTAGTTTTTTCAGGTATATCCTTTAAAAGAGATTCATCTGTTAAAGTCATTCCCTTACTGTCTCTTGTCAAAACCACAGGCTCCCACCCGAACCTGTGGAGGTATTTTACAAATTTTGTGGTTCTCTGAACCCCGGACCCTCCAACAGGGGGGAACTGGTGTGCAATCATAAGCACCTTCTTATTCATAGCTACTCCTTATTCAAAGTTATTGCCCTACTCCCATATATATAAAGCCCTTTTCCTCCATAAAGCTTCTTCTGTATATGTTTCTGTAATCGAAGAAAACAGGTGACTTCAAGCTGCTTTTAATTCTGCCTAAGTCGAGATTTCTGAACTGGTTCCACTCAGTTATTATTATCAGCGCATCAGCACCGCTCACTGTGTCATATTCATCATGACAATATGTAATTTTATCCTCAATGCCTTTAAATACAAGCCTTGCTTCATCCATTGCCGCCGGGTCGTATACCTTAAAGGACGCGCCTGCTTCCGCAAGTCCTTTTATTATAGTGATTGAAGCAGAATCCCTCATGTCGTCGGTGTTCTGCTTAAACGCCAAACCGAGGATGGCAAGCACCTTATTTTCAAGCTCGCCGAAATAATTGCAGACCTTTTCAACCATAAGGAGCTTATGCCTTTCATTTGCCAATATAGTCGCTTCTACAAGAGAAATATTTGAACCGTACTTTTTCCCCGTTTCCGCCAGAGCTCGTGTGTCCTTGGGGAAGCAGCTTCCCCCGTACCCCGGGCCGGGATTTAAAAACTTAGGGCCTATTCTGCCGTCGCGTCCCATTGCCTTTGAAACATCCTGAACATTTGCCCCGATTTTTTCACAAAGAGAGGCAATTTCATTTATAAACGTTATTTTCATGGCAAGAAAAGCATTCGATGCATATTTTATTATTTCCGCAGTCTCAACGCCGGTTTCAACAAAAGGTGTCTCATTTAAGTAAAGAACCCTGTAAACGTTTTTCATTATATCAACGGCTTTCTTTGATCTGCTGCCTATTACAATACGGTCGGGATGTGTGAAATCGTAAATAGCGGAACCCTCTCTTAAAAATTCGGGATTTGAAACAACATCAAACTCAAAATCCACATTTCTTTCCTTAAGCCTGTCCTGTATGAAATCCTCAACGGCTTTTCCTGTCCCTACCGGTACGGTGCTTTTATTTACTATCACCTTATATCCGTTTATATAGCTTGCGATATTTGACGCAACCTCGTACACATATTTTAAGTCAGCGCTTCCGTCTTCGGCAGGAGGAGTACCCACGGCAATAAAAATCACATCGGCATTTTCCACGGCGAATTTTATATCGGTAGTAAAAGCCAACCTCTTATAATACACATTCCGTTCAACTATAAAATTTAAGCTCGGCTCATAAATCGGAATAATGCCCTCTTTAAGCTGATTAATTTTTTCCGCGTTATTGTCGACGCAAATAACCTCCAGACCGAAATCGGACAAACATGCGCCCGTTACAAGACCCACATAGCCTGTACCTACTACTGCGATTTTATGCATTTTACTTCCCCTCCTGATACAAATACTGATAATCAGAATATTTATTTAAAAGCTGTTTTTTTAAAAAGCTATTACCGATTAAATTTACCACGCTATATATTTCATGTCAATAAAAAGTATATGAAGCCTTCAAATATAAGGCCTCATATACTTTTGACTGTGCAATAACATATTCATATTGAGTAACAACAGCATCAAGCCGTTTTCTGCAGGTGCTGCAAGGACGGTATGTAATCTCTGTCAAGTTTCTGGGTGCATAAATAATTAATAAGCATTTTATCACCAATGCTTAATTCGGTTACGGCCTTTCTCTTTATAAGCTCGCACAGGATTTCCCGGACAATCACGGGATAGTCATTTAACTCCATATCCCTCACCCCGTATTTTAAGAGTATTGGTTAAATTATATCATATAAATATTAAACACATGTTTCAAATACATTACTTGAATGTAAACTTTTATTAAGTGGGAAATTTTTTTTTAATAAGCAGTATAAAATGTGTGGTATTATATTTATATAAGGAAATAAATTTAAAAACATCGTTAAGGAGATTGCATGGCTGAAACATTTGATATTTTAAATATTAATACATCTCTTGTGAAGGGACTTGCAAAGGAGGGCATAATCACTCCCACGGAAGTGCAGAAGGCAGCTATACCCAAGGCATTGAAAAATATTGACATAATAGTTCAATCGGAAACGGGCACAGGAAAAACCCTGGCATATCTTATCCCGCTGTTTGAAAAAATTAATGCTTCAAGCAGGGAGATGCAGGCACTCATACTCGTACCTACGCATGAGCTTGCAATACAGGTACACAGGCAAGCCGAGCTGCTGGCCGACAACTCAGGAATAAAAATCATGTCAGCTCCTATAATAGGCAATGTCAATATTGACAGGCAAATTGAAAAGCTGAAGGAACGGCCTCATATAATAGTGGGATCTACAGGGAGAATTCTTGAGCTTATAAAGAAGAAGAAAATATCGGCTCATACCATTAAAACCATAATAATTGACGAGGCCGACAGGCTAACAGATAAAAACAACCTTGAAGGCGTAAAAGCAGTTATAAAAACTACTCTTAAGGAAAGGCAAATACTGATGTACTCTGCAAGCATAGGCCAGAGCACGCTAAATGCAGCACAGGATATAATGAAGGAGCCGGAATTCATAAAGCAGGAAAATAATATTGCGCTTCCGCAAACCATTGAGCACACATATTTTTTATGTGACAGAAGAGACAAAATTGAGGTGCTCAGAAAATTAATAAGAATAATAAATCCTCAAAAAGCTATTGTATTTATAAATAAAAGCGAAGAAGCAGAGCTTACAGCCGCAAAGCTCCAATATCACGGAATAAAGGCGGACTGCATTCACGGCGCAAACATAAAGAAGGATCGCAAAAAGACAATGGATATGTTCAGGTCGGGAAAGATTTGCGTGCTTATTGCCTCAGATATTGCCGCCAGAGGACTTGACATAGAGGGAGTAACTCACGTGTTTAATTTAGACCTGCCGCAGGACTTAAAGGGTTACCTGCACAGAACAGGAAGAACGGGGAGAAATGGCAACAGTGGGGCGGCGTTATCTATAGTATCCGATGCCGAGATTAAATTGATAAAATCATACGAGAAGGCCTTTGATATAAAAATAGAATATAGAGAAATGTTCAAAGGCAAAATTGTTGAAAAAGAAAAAAATCCCGTCCGGAAGGACTCCGGTGCGGATCTTGATAAAAAATGATGGTAATTTCAAAATATATTCTTTAATACGGGGGCTTAAAGCAGATATGAGTATTTTAAAGGTTGAAGACGTAAGTCACGGGTTTGGTGCGAGAAAGATACTTGAAAACGCTTCTTTCCGCTTGTTGAAAGGGGAACATGTGGGCCTGGTGGGAGCTAATGGAGAAGGTAAATCTACATTTCTGAATATAATAACAGGAAAGCTTGCTCCTGACGAGGGCAAGGTGGAATGGTGCAGCAGAATAACAACTGGCTACCTCGATCAGCATACCGTTCTTACCAGAGGTAAAACTATAAGAGAAGCCTTAAGGGAGGCCTTTTCGCATATGTTTGAGCTGGAGAGGGACATGCTTGACATATATGACAGAATGGGTGAGGCTTCCAAAAAAGAGCTGGAAGCAATGATGGAGGACGTAGGCGAAATTCAGAGTACATTGGAGCATAGCGGCTTCTATGTAATTGATTCCAAGATAGAAGAGGTAGCCAATGGACTGGGGTTGGGGGATATAGGACTTGACCGTGATGTGGGAGATTTGAGCGGTGGGCAGCGATCAAAGGTATTACTGACAAAGCTTCTGCTTCAGAGCCCAATGATCCTGATACTGGACGAGCCCACCAATTTCTTGGATGAAAACCATATATACTGGCTTAAGAACTATCTAAAAAATTATGAGAACAGCTTTATCCTTGTATCACACGACATACCGTTTTTAAATGAGGTTGTCAATGTCATTTACCATGTTGAGAATTCAATACTGACGCGTTATTCGGGGAACTATGATCAGTTTGAACAAATGTACAACCTAAAAAAGCTTCAAAACCAGCAGGCATACGAAAAGCAGCAAAAGGAGATAGAACGTCTGGAGGATTTCATAGCAAGAAACAAGGCCAGAGTTGCCACCACCAACATGGCAAAGAGCAGGCAAAAAAAGCTTGATAAAATGGATATAATTGAAAAGACCCGGGAAAAAGTCAAGCCTGTGTTCAGGTTCAAGGACGCAAGAGCACCGGGCAGATTCATATTTCAGGCTGATAGCCTCGTTATAGGCTATGACGAGCCTCTTACCGGTTCTTTGAACATAGCTATGGAAAGGGGCCAAAAGATAGCCATAAAAGGTGTAAACGGGCTGGGGAAGTCAACCCTTTTAAAAACGCTGCTTGGAATACAAAAGCCTGTGGCGGGCAATATAAAAATGGACGAATATCTTTTTACGGGATATTTTGAGCAGGAATCGGAGAGGGCAAATAATAATACCGCAATGGAAGAGATATGGAAGGAATATCCCGGACTAAGCAATGCTGAAGTGAGGGGAGCTCTGGCAAAATGCGGCCTGACCAATGAACACATTACCAGTCAGATGATGGTATTAAGCGGTGGAGAAAACGCAAAGGTGCGTCTTTGCAAATTAATGCTTAAGGAGGTCAACTGGCTTGTGCTGGATGAGCCGACAAACCATCTTGATTCTGATGCAAAGGAAGAGCTTAAGAGGGCTCTTAAGGAATTCAAGGGAAGCATTGTGCTTGTAAGCCACGAGCCTGAGTTTTATGAGGACTGGGTGACGGATATATGGAACGTGGAGGATTGGACGACAAAAGTGGTATGATGCCGATAAAATTCAATCAATAACTATATAGGAGGCGATAAAGATTTTACAAGCATAGAGGATATAATTGCTTACAGAAATTTTTAATAGCAACGAAAAGACGCCTTGCGGGGAAATGTCTCACGGGTATGTCATTAGGCGCTTTTCTTAGATGTATTCCTTACGGGTCAAAAAAATTTCTTCCACCAAATTATATCCTCCATGTAAAATCTTTATCGCTACATATATAGCGTATACGAGAGCTAAAAGGAGAAAACAACATATAAATTGGCATATTGTCGTATAAACGGGGTATTGTTATGTTGTCTTGTCCGGGAAATGATGTTATATTGTTTAAGCGCCGTTAACACGGCAGGCAAGAAGCAAGCGGGGAGTACGAAAATATTTCCCAAAGTAATTTCTTTAAATAAGAGATTACTAATGGACTTTGAAAATTAAACAGTGTAAAAGCAAGATAATCATGGAACTCGTTAAAATAAT
Source organism: Anaerobacterium chartisolvens (assembly GCF_003337415.1). Lineage (GTDB taxonomy): Bacteria > Bacillota > Clostridia > Acetivibrionales > DSM-27016 > Anaerobacterium > Anaerobacterium chartisolvens. The sequence continues at coordinate 35,763 of NZ_QPJT01000038.1, forward strand.
TTGAGTACTAAGTTCGCTTAATAACGAGCTTAGCAAGCTAGTGATAGTTTGATACTTTTTAAAAAAAGTAATTTGAGCCAAAAGGCTTTCAAATAAAAGTTTTTCTTTTAAATTGAGAGTTTGATCCTGGCTCAGGACGAACGCTGGCGGCGTGCCTAACACATGCAAGTCGAACGGTTCGTCACTCAACACTGAGTATTTATAGAAGGCTTAACAGGTGAACAGCCAGCGTCAAGCGCGGTTATGAAATGCGCTTCACGCGTTAAAAAAAGCCAACACATAAGTATTGAGTGTTGAGTGACGAATAGTGGCGGACGGGTGAGTAACGCGTGGGTAACCTGCCTTATACAGGGGGATAACACAGGGAAACTTGTGCTAATACCGCATAATATTATTTTGTCACATGGCAGAGTAATCAAAGGAGTCAAATCCGGTATAAGATGGACCCGCGTCCGATTAGCTAGTTGGAGGTGTAATGGACCACCAAGGCGACGATCGGTAGCCGGACTGAGAGGTCGAACGGCCACATTGGGACTGAGACACGGCCCAGACTCCTACGGGAGGCAGCAGTG
>NZ_QPJT01000039.1 GCF_003337415.1 Anaerobacterium chartisolvens
AGAAATGTCTACCTGTGTGTCTACCAAAAGCATTCTTACATGACAAAAGCCGCCATTTAAGCGGCTTTCATTGGTGGAGGCGAGGGGAATTGAACCCCTGTCCGAAACCATATCCTCAAGAGCTTCTCCGGGTGCAGCTTGTGTTTTTACATTCCCTACGGCGGTCCCCCACAAGCAGGGTGCCGCTTTCAGTATCCTTTAAATCCATCCCGGCTCAAGGCTACCACCGAGACAGTTCCAGCATTTAACCTTCCTATGCCGAAGGCCTGACTTAATGACGCCGGCTACCCAAGGTGCAGGAACCCTGGACCGACGGATTAGCAGCCTTAAGCTGCTAACGCGTAATTGTAATTATCGTTTTTAGCGTTTAATTTTAGTTTCTCGTTTTTTAAGAGGCCTACGAGAATCCTCTACCCGCTACCCCAGTCTCAACAATCCCGTCGAAACCAGTGCGCCCCCATATTAAATTTTCGCTTTCTTAGAAAAAAGCGCTACCTCATGCTCTCTTTGAGCTTGCGGTCAATTTCACGCTTTGCATCTCTGTCCGCTATGTCCTCCCTCTTGTCGTATAGCTTCTTACCCTTTGCAACGCCTATTTCAACTTTAACCCTTCCATTTCTAAAGTATAGCTGAGTGGGCACAAGCGTCAGCCCCTTTTGCTGAATATATCCTATAAGCTTGTTTATTTCGTACCTGTGAAGCAACAGCTTCCTGTCCCGTACAGGCTCCTTGTTAAATATATTACCCTGTTCATAAGGACTTATATGCATTCCGCTGACAAATACCTCTCCATCCCGTATTCCGGCATAGCTGTCTTTAAGGTTTACCTTTCCCTGACGGATAGACTTGACCTCCGTGCCAGATAAAACAATTCCCGCTTCCAGAGTCTGCTCTATAAAATATTCATGTCTGGCCTTTTTATTCTGAGCCACTATTTTTTTAGCTTCACTCTTTGCCATATAATTACCTGCCAATATCCCTTACTTAATTTCAAAGACAAAAATAACCCTCCGTCACGAAAGGTCTGATTTTTTCAAACTCACTTTTACACTATCTCATTATATCACTTTAAACCTTCCTGTCAAGTTTGCAACAATTGGAAAACAAGCCGCTTCCGCAAAAAAAAACGCTTTTATTTTAGAAATAATAACCCCGCATGTGTCAGCCAAGACAGCATTTATACATTGGCGGCCTTTTTGAGCTTTTCCAGCAGCACATATTCTATCTTGAGATTTCCCCTTCCTACACCTATCTCAATTCCATTTTTGAAGCTGCCGTGAAAATCACTTCCTCCTGTCACTAAAAGACCATGCTTTATAGCAAGCCTCAAGAGATTGCCCGTGTCGTCTGCGGAGTTATCCACATAGTATGCTTCAATACCCTTCAGTCCCGATTTAACAAGGTTTCCAAATAGTTTGTCCAATTCACTCCAGGTATGATAAAGATATATCGGGTGAGCCACAACAGGAATTCCTCCTGCCCGTAAAATTTCCTTTATTCCCTCTTCCGGGGTAAGCTTGTCCTTTTTAAAATAAGCCGGCCTTCCTGTTGAAAGATATTTGTCAAAAGCCTCCTCTATACTTTTTACATACCCCTTTTTAAGCATTGCTTTGGCTATATGCGGTCTTCCCACAACACTTCCCATAACCTCCGCCTCAACTTCCTCAAGAGAAATGTTAAAGCCAAGCTCATTGAGACGTTTAATTATCTTTGGGTTCCTTACATCTCTGTTCTCTCTCAGTCTGGAAAGTGCCGGCTTTATGTTGTCATGCGCTCCGTTAAAAAAGTATCCCAAAATATGCATTTCAGGCTTGTAATTCGCACTTATTTCCACTCCCGCAATTACTTCAATTCCCAATTTTCTGCCTTCATCAGCGGCCTCATCCACACCCTCCACGGTGTCATGATCAGTGATAGCAACCGCATGGAGTCCACATTTGGCAGCATGTCTTACTAATTCCCCGGGACTCATGCTTCCATCCGAGGCAGTCGAATGTGTATGCAAATCTATATACTTATCTATATCACTCACCACCCTCTAAGCTCCTTATTTGTTTCAAGAAAACCTTTCATCCCTGCAAATTGCGGGAGGAAAGCTGCCCTCATACATCATGTTAACAATTTTATTCATATTTCTTAACGCTCTGCAAGCCTGCTCCTTTGTCACAAGCCCGCCCTCAATCGCTTCAGCCAGTTCGTCTGCATCCATCACTATCACCTTGCCGTCGGGCATAAGCTTTACATCAAGAAGCAAATCAATTAATACGTATTTATCACAAGAGCTGTCGTAATCTATATCTATAATGTCACAATACCAGTAAATAAACTCCCCGGAATTATTAAAAAATTTACTTATTTTTATTCCCTGTTTTAAGAATGCATATGATATCCCTCCCGAAATATCCGCCCGGGGTCTTATGGCCTTCCAGCGGGTTATAAGCATTTCCTCATCTCTGTATAGCAATTCATCCCCACTTATATCAACTGTTTCATCAGGTATATATCTCTTTCTCAATATGCAAGGCTTTTTCAACTTCTAAACCCTCCTAACTTAAATTAATGACCTCGTGTAAATAAGATTATATATTATACCCTTTAAAGTGTAAATTTGATTTTTCTTATTTATTAATATAAATTTTAGTAAATGCAAAGTGAGTAGAATATTTCCCACAACATTTTACATTCTGGAATATAATGGTATAATTTTATATATCATATGAGGAGGGAGAAAATTTGAAGCAGAAAAAATCGTGCCGCAACTGCATAAGAGGAACTGCTATTACAGTAAACAATGATATACTTTGCAAGGATAAGGGAGCTGTCTCTCCTGATTACGTATGCTCAAAGCACAGGTTTATACCCGAGCCCAAATCATATAAGGAGATGAACCTAAAGTGCATAGACTGCGAAAATTTTATTGTTTCAAGCTCTTCTGCAAAGGGAGCCCGCGCTTTAGGACTGTGCCAGCTCTTCTCGGTAAGGCCGTTTGACGGGAAGGAAAAAAATGCGTGCTCAAAGTTTGTAAAAAAGACTGTATCCGAGGTTTCATAAGCAAGCACAATATCTTTACGCCTGCCGGTTTTAAGCTGTTATGTTTTATATCCGGTTTGCCGATATAAAAAACAGGTATTATTTTAAAAGCAGGGGTGAATTATTTGAACTTAAGCGTACAAGATATTTTTTCTCAAAAATTAAATGAAATACAAAGCAGAGTTCCTCTTAAAATAAAGGGAATAAAAGAAAATACGGCTTCCTTTGAAGAAGCGTTAAGCAGCTCAATAGACGCAGCTACCCGTTCTTCTTCATATACACCCTCTACAGGTGCAATAGATAAGCAGGGAAACGATCGTAGCAAGGATGTTCAAAGAGCAAAGCTGGCTCTGGCAAACAACACCTCGTATATTCCTAAAGAGAAGGACAAGCTTATGGATATGATAAACGCAAATGTCGAGCTGGCCTCAAAAAAATACAACGTGGACAGTGAGCTTATCCGGGCAATTATAAAGCAGGAGTCAAGCTTCAATCCCTATGCCCTTTCACATACAGGAGCGCAGGGACTTATGCAGCTTATGCCCGGTACTGCCGACGGCCTTGGTGTAAGAAATGCCTGGGATATATCTCAGAACATAGACGGCGGGACAAGGTATATAAGAGATCAGCTTAAAAATTTTAACGGCAATACCAAATTAGCTCTTGCTGCCTACAACGCCGGCCCAAACAGCGTTTATAAATACAGCGGAATACCTCCGTACGCTGAGACACAGAATTATGTTTCAAAGGTTATGAACTATTACAATCAATATTCTGCGGTGGATATGCCTTAAGGTGTATCTGCTGCTATTTTAAGCTCATTTTCTATTTCATCTATTCCCTTTCCCAGAAGGTCTCTTTTAGTAAAATCAAACATTATGGGAGGCAGGATTATCAAATCCGGCTGTCCATTGGCTTTCAGGTACTCTCTGGCGGTAAGTATTACATCCTGAGCAGTAAGAAGCCCCGCACACACAATGTTCCCTCCAAAAAAATTATTTTTTACGCTTAATATCTCATATGAAAACGGAAACACCGTTTTTTTAAATAAATCCCTCAATATCCCCGCAGCCAGTACCGATGTCATAAATAAAACCTTTTTTATTTCCTCCTTGCCCTCAAGCAGCCTTTTTGTATTATTCCGCCTCACTACAGTATTGACATCCTTTACAGCCTCTGCGCTTACATCATACAGCACTACAAATCCGGGAGGCGAGTTTTTAGGCTTGTCCAGCTTAATTTCAATCACCCGCCCCTCCTCTCTGGCTACTTTTAAAACGGGCTTTGCAAGCCTGTATATTTTATCAAAGCCTTCTACTCTGGTTTTAATTACACTTTCGTTAACGCTTAGTATAACATCATTCTTTTCTATCCCGGCATAGTGTGCGGGAGTTTTATTTATAACACCCTCCACCCTGCAATTCAGATCCCCGATTAATGACGGCTCAAGAATTACAGGTATTGAATATTTACCCTCAAGAGCTTTGATTATTCCGGCACAGTGTGTGAAAGCATCATTAAAATTTGCAGAATCATTTGTCATTGACGTATATCCCGGGAGAAACGCCCTTACTGTTTCGGCCCCGTTTCTCTCCATAGAAGCAATGATATTTTCAATGTCATTTTCGTCAAGTATCTCCGGCAGAACCACAAAGCTCCCGCTGAATCTGATTCTGCCTTTTAGAAGTCTAAGCTTCTGCTCTATATTATTTTCACTTTTCAGTCCAAAGATCAGCATCCTTTTTGCAGCATCCACACTGTTTACCGATATATTTAATTCTATATTCCCCAGCCGCGCGAGGCTATCTATAATACCGTCATCAAGGAGTATTCCGTTTGTCGTAATCTGAATAGGGGTATGGCTGAACCTGTTTCTTATCATCGAAATAATTCCCTCAAACTCCTTGTGAAGCAGCGGCTCTCCCTCAATGAGCCTGGTTGCCGACTCTCCTATTACTATCTTGCGATCAGGTGAAATGAAATCTGCCAATTCATAAAAATCCTGCAGCTTAAGCTTTGGAATTCTAAACACCTCAACCTCCCTAGGGTTCTGCTTATGGCTGCAAAAAATGCAGGAGGTATTACATTCCGATATTACAGGCAGAATATTGGTTCTAAAAATTGTATTTATAATGTAATCCTTGGTTGCTGTCTTCACTTATTTCACTATCCCTGCTTATTATAATGGATATATCTTATAGTATGATATCTGTATTCAAAAACATAAAATCCCGTCTATTATTATCAAAAACAACTTTTGTCGACTTCTAAAAAATAGTAATTTAAGCGCATGTACAAAATTTAATCCACACTATCCACACCTTTATCCACACCCTTAAAGACCTGCAAATTAACCTTTTGAACAGAGTTTCCACATTATCAACATGACACAATTCAACAATAATCTACATGCTGAAAATTACGCCTTATAGGCCTAAAGCACTATTAATCAGGCAGTTTATGTACTCTCACTACACAAATATTTCTTATCAAAACCTCTTCATTTTATACATCTTGAACACATTTTGTTATAATATGGCGAATGCCTCGCATAACATAAAAAATTAATCTCCTGCATATTAACATCAAAAGTTATCCACAGCCTATCTTTCCCCAAGCCTCAATCCGGGAACTGCGTTCAGCGACAGATCCGATATATTATTTTTTTTATATTCATAATAAGCCGCACATGCTATCATTGCCGCATTATCGGTACACAGAACCGGCTCAGGACAGCATACTTCAAGTCCGATGGCCTCCGCACAGCCCTTCATTTGCTTTCTAAGGGACGAATTCGCTGCAACTCCTCCTGCTAAAGCCACAATTTTTACCTGTTTTCTTTGAGCGGCCCGAAGAGTATTTTCCACAAGGACATCCACAACCGCCTGTTGAAAACTTGCCGCCACGTTTTGTGCATCCCATGCTTCTCCCTTTTGCTCGGCCTTATTAAGATAGTTCAACACAGCCGTCTTTAACCCGCTAAAGCTAAAATCCAAGCTTTCGTTCCCGAAGCGCACTCTTGGGAAGTCTATAAGCCTGCCGTCTGCGGCTTGTGCCGCCTTATCAATAAGGGGGCCTCCGGGATAGCCCATTCCCAATGCCCTGGCCACCTTGTCAAAAGCCTCTCCCGCAGCGTCATCTCTGGTTTGTCCCATAATTTCAAATTTGTGATAGTCCTCCGCATACACAATATGACTGTGCCCTCCGGAGGCAACCAGACAGACAAAGGGAGGCTTTAGTGCCTTGCTTTGAAGATAATTAGCTGCTATATGCCCCTCTATATGGTGTACTCCTATAAGAGGCTTATTGAGAGCATACGCCATTGCCTTTGCCGCAGACAAACCCACAAGAAGCGCGCCAACAAGTCCGGGGCCATATGTAACTCCTATGGCATCAAGATCTTTTTTCTCAATTCCCGCATCATGAACAGCTTGATCAATAACAGGTATAATCAGCTCTACATGCTTTCTTGATGCAATTTCAGGAACTACTCCCCCAAATTTCTGATGTACATCTATCTGCGAGGAAATAACATTTGACAGGATCGTCCGTCCATTTTTCACAACAGCCGCAGAGGTTTCGTCGCAGCTTGTTTCTATTCCCAAAACCAGCAAATCTTTCAAGAAACACACCTTCACTTTCAACCACAAATTTTTCTGTATATTAATTTTAGCCTATAAAATAAAAATATGCCGACTTTTAAACAGACTTTTAGTATAATAATAGCGCATGTATTTTATTTTTACAAGGAATTCGTTCACATCCCTTTTATATAATTTAGGCTTTTGCATATGGGATAACGATAGACAAAAAAAAACATGAAGCTTGCCGCTTCATGTCCTCCAATAGGAGAAATGCTAATGTTCACTAAAATAATATCAAAGCTTCTTGCAATTTAATATAGTTCATTGGTACTTTATTTTAAGCCAGCCTTAGGGCTATAGTACTAATTTAAAACAGAGGAGGAAATATTTTTCCGCTTATAAGCTGCTCAAGTATTATAAGTATTCCTAAAGCGAAAACATAGTATGAAAAAACCTTAAGGCTTACCTTTGAAAAAATCCTCAGCATAAACCTTATAGCTACATACCCCGATACCCCGGCAGCCACAATCCCTGCTATAAGAGGCCATACTCCTATGCTCGCCAGAGCTGTGCTTCCCGGCTCTGCAATATCCTTCAAATCCAGCAGCGCCGCTCCAAGAATGGGGGGTATAGACATAAGGAACGAAAATTTAAGCGCGAATTCCCTGTTAAGCCCCATAAGCAGAGCGCCTGCCAGTGTAAGTCCCGATCTCGATATGGCAGGAAGTATAGCTATTCCCTGAGCAACACCTACCATAGCTGCATCTATATATGTAGTCTTCTCAGCACCCTTATTTTTGCTTCTAATACTCTCAGCAAGCCACAATATCACACCCGTAAGTATAAACCCAATCCCTAGAGTTTTGCCCGATTGAGATATCCTCTCAAACATATCCTTAAACAAAAATCCTATTGCAGCAGTAGGTATTGTCCCCACCACCACAAGCAATGTGAGCTTTGAAAATGGCTTCTTAATCATGTTTAGTATGTCTTCCCTAAAAATCCATATTACTGCTATAACTGTGGCAAAATGCACCGCCACATTAAATGTTAGAACTCCTTCTTTAATTCCGAACAGCTTCTGAATCAGCACAAGGTGCCCGGAGCTGCTTATAGGCAAAAATTCCGTTAAGCCCTGCACAATCCCTAAAACAATGCCTTGAAATACATTCATCTTTAAATTCCCCTCCCTAATAACGCTCCCCTGTTATCCTGCAGTATCCCCAAAAAAAATATATTCCCTGCTGCCATTTCTTATTCAAGAAGCTTTTTCGGTTTCCTTATACCTGGCCACGTACTTACCCTTACTGTTTTTTACAAATGGCCTGTCCTCTTCAGGCAGTCCCCATAATCCGGCACCCTTTTGGACAGCAACATCCTGCAGGCTATAAAAATACTCCGACATTTTGCTGTTCGGCGACACTATCTCAACTCTGGCAAATCCGTTTCTTACAAGCATTCCGTTCAAATAGCTGCCGTCATCCAAAACAACATGTGCAAGCAGACGCTGGTATCTATCCTTGACTCCCTTTTCAAATACCAGCTTTACATCCTTATTTAAGACGATGCTTTCTGTAAACTCAAATGCGGTTTTTGAGTAAGCCTGCTCCTCCACACCCGGCTTTACGCTTTCAGGAGTATCCACATCAAGGAGCCTTACCTTATATTCCTTGCTTTTATATTGGATCTCAAGCGTGTCCCCGTCCACCACCCTTGTCACCTTCGCAAAAATAAACCTGTTAGAGCCTATCCCCTGAGACTTGACTGTATCAATATCATAAGGAGCCTCTACCGAAACAATTTCTGTATCATTATAATATCCGGGCACTGTCCCTGTCAAATCTGCATCCTTAAGCAAGAAAGCCGCCAACAGTATTATAATTGCTGCCAATGGTGTAAAAACTTTTTTCTTTTTCCTCATTCGTTTTCCTCTATTTCCCACGTTATAAATTATGTACATAATATTCTACCATAAGTTTCGCCATACTCAAAGGTTGTCAAGGGGACGGTTAATGCCAAGGCAAAGCAAAACCCCTGTGTTGTTTTTGAGGAATGTCCCCATTGCAACGGGGGCGTGCGGAACGCCACGGGGGGCGTTCCCTACTGGGCTATGCCTTTCCGTATGTCTAAAAAGTCAGGGTTGTTTTACGATACTGTCAGTACACCGCTCTGCTGCTTTTGCAGAGATCGCTCCTGAACCTCGCTGTATTTTACGTTAAATACAATCTCCATAACCTGCTCTATGGTCTCCACAGGAATAACCTCAATGCTCATGTCCTCAAAGAGCTCCTGCCAATTCTCGGTAGGTATCAGCACCTTTTTTATGCCTGCAATAATCGCCGCCTCCACCTTGGCTACAACACCGCCAACAGGCTTGACCTTGCCTCTTATTGAGATTTCTCCCGTCATTGCTATGTCTCCCCCTATGGGAACATTTTTTATGGCAGAGTAAATAGCGGAGGCAATCGCTATTCCTGCCGACGGCCCGTCAATAGGCACTCCCCCGGGAAAATTAAGATGAATCTCGTAATCCTTGCAGTCTATATTAAGATACCTTTTCAGCACTGTAAGAACATTTTCAATAGAAGCCTTGGCAGAGCTGGTTTTCTTCAGCCGGTGGCCCCTTCCGTCCATCTCCTCCTCTTCCACAATGCCCGTTACCTTAATGTTTCCTTTTCCCTGCTCCGACTTTATTGCAGATACCTCAATGTCTATAAGCATCCCTGCGCTGTTACCCATGACAGCCAGACCGTTTATACAGCCCACCTGTTCAATGGCACAAACCTTCTTCTGAATGCGGGGACTGTAGTGCCCAAACTCAATAACCCATTCAACATCCTTTCTGGAAATCACATCCTTGTTTTCAACCTGAACCACACCGCCCGCTATCTGGATAATATTCACGGCGTCCCTTCCATTTTGCGAATATTTGGCCACAAGCTCCTCTACTCCCTTTTCGGTCTTAAAGCCTCCCTTAACAGCCGCATTATGAGTAATCAAGGATATTTCTTCCGTCATAAGGGGCTTGAAGTATATCTCAGCACATCTCGATCTGATAGCAGGAGGGATTTCGTCAGGTGTTCTTGTCGTGGCTCCTACCAGCCGGAAGTCGGCAGGCAGCCCCTTTTGAAACATCTCATGGATATGTGAAGGTATATTGCTATCCTCGGAGCTGTAATAGGCACTTTCCAAAAAGACCCTTCGATCCTCCAAAACCTTTAGAAGCTTATTCATTTGTGTGGAATGAAGCTCCCCTATTTCATCTATAAACAATATTCCTCCATGGGCTTTTGTAACCGCTCCCGGCTTGGGGTGAGGAATACCAGCCGCACCGTATGCTCCCGCTCCTTGATATATAGGGTCATGCACAGAGCCCATAAGGGGATCTGCAATTCCCCTTTCATCAAATCTCAGAGTAGTGGCATCAATCTCTACAAATTTTGCATCCTTCTTAAAGGGTGAAATAGGTATCTGCTTGGCCTCCTCCAGTATAACCCTTGCCGCGGCAGTTTTCCCCACTCCCGGAGGCCCATAAATTAAAACATGCTGGGGATTGGGCCCGCACAGCGCAGCCCGGAGAGCTCTCAGGCCCTGCTGCTGCCCCACAATGTCCTTAAGCGTCGAGGGCCTTGTCTTTTCAGACAATGGTTCTGTAAGCTTTATTTCTCTCAAACGCCTCAGCTTGTCAAGCTCCTTTTTAGATTCCTTATCTATGGTATTCTTATTTCCCTGCTGGGATTTTAACAGGTTTAAAAAATATACTCCTATAATTATTGAGAAAAAAAACTGTACAATAAATAATGTAGTCGTAAGCAAAGCTATTTCCTCCTCAATTTGCGGCCTTAACCATTTTTTAGTCTTTAGTTAGTATTAGCAATGAAGCTTATTTTATCCCGATATAAAAACGAAGGATTATTTTTCAAAATTTTTTTACTTTAGGGCATTATATGTTATAATCATAGGAGTTTATTTTTGAATACACTATATAGCTTTCATAATTTTTATTGCAATTAGGTGGTAAAAGCTTGTTTAAACTTATAGTATTTTTAAAACCATACAAGAAGGAATGTATTTTAGGCCCTATATTCAAATTGCTGGAAGCCATATTGGAGCTGCTTTTGCCCACAGTCATGGCTCTTATAATAAACTATGGCGTTGCCATGCGCGATATATCCTATGTGCTGAAGATGGGTGCCGTTATGGTTGTTATGTCCATACTGGGCTTCGGCAGCTCAATGATATGCCAGTATTATGCCGCCAGAACCTCACAGGGCTTTGGCACATCCCTGCGGGATGCTATTTTTAAGCATATATTGTCGCTGTCATATTCCGAGATAGATAAATTTGGAGCACCCTCTCTTATAAACAGAATTACAAACGACGTAAACCAGCTCCAGTTTGCTGTTGCCATGCTTATACGCCTTGTAATACGCGCGCCCTTCATATGTATAGGCGCAATTATTATGGCAATGATACTGGATTTTAAGCTGGCACTTATTTTGATTGCCGCAACTCCCGTTTTTGCAGTTATATTATATTTTGTGATATCCAGAGCCTCACCCCTGTATCAGATGATTCAAAACAGGCTGGACAAGCTGGCAAGCGTCTTGAGGGAAAATCTTTCGGGAGTGAGAGTAATACGGGCATTCGCAAAATCAGACAGTGAAAGCCTCCGCTTCAATGCTTCCAGTGATGACCTGACCCGCATATCAATACATGTGGGCAAAATATCCGCCCTCTTAAATCCGCTTACCTCTCTTGTTATGAATGCGTCTATTATCGCTATACTATGGCTAGGCGGCTTACGCATCAATTCAGGGCACCTGTCGCAGGGCGAAATTATAGCGTTTGTTAATTACATAACACAGATACTGCTTGCTCTTATAGTAGTCTCCAACCTTGTAATCATATTCACAAAAGCATTTGCTTCCGCAGGGCGGGTTGGCGAGATTTTGGCAGCTCAGACATCTATCATTGAAAATCCCGCCAAATCCTCCTCTTCTGCCGCACATACCCCTGCAATTGAGTTCAGAAACGCATCCTTTGGCTACAGCCAAACAGGCGATATGGCTCTTACAGATGTATCGGCAGCTATACGGCACGGTGAAACTGTGGGAATTATAGGGAGCACAGGCTCAGGAAAATCCACCCTTATAAACCTTATACCCAGATTTTATGATGTGTCAGAGGGTGAAATACTTGTATACGGATTAAATGTTAAAGACTATTCGCTTCGGGAGCTGCGCAAGCTGATAGGCATTGTGCCTCAAAGAGCCCTTCTTTTCACCGGCACCATAGCTGAAAACATACGCTGGGGAAAGCAGGATGCCACTGATCAGCAAATAATAGACGCAGCTAAGACAGCGCAGGTTCACGAATTTATTTCCGGGCTTCCCGACGGCTACGGCACGCAGGTGTCGCGCGGAGGCGCCAACTTCTCAGGAGGACAGAAGCAGAGGCTCACAATTGCCCGCGCTCTGGCAATGCAGCCCTCTATACTGATACTTGACGACTCCTCAAGTGCACTGGACTTTGCAACAGACGCCGCGCTGCGAAGCTCCCTCAAGAAAAGCAGTTCGCGCATGACGGTATTGATTGTTTCACAGCGCGTCAGCAGTATAAAGCACGCGGATAAAATAATCGTCCTTGATGACGGACGCATTGCAGGAATAGGTACACATTCCCAGCTCATCGACAACTGCGGAGTATATAAGGAAATATGTCTTTCCCAGCTTTCCGGCGAGGAGGTATCAAAATGAACACAAACAAAGACGCTGTAAAAAAAATTCTAAAATATATATCAGCTTATAAAGGCTTTGTGTCAGGGGCAGCCGCATGTGCTTTCTTAAGCGTGGCCACAAGTCTTGCAGGCCCTCTGCTCATAGGCCTGTCGATAGACAGTATGCTTGGGCGGGGAGCTGTTGATTTTAATTTTATTATGAAAATTTTAGTTGCCCTGGCCTTTATATATGGAGTCAACAGCCTTGCTATATGGCTTCTTACGTATTTGACAAACTCTATTGCCTACAGAACTGTGAACAGTATGCGCAGGGATTTATTCAGAAAAATAAATACTCTTCCTCTTAAGTTTTATGACACAAACCCTCATGGCGACACTATAAGCCGCTTCGTAAACGACATGGACGCAATAGGAGACGGTATGCTGCAGGGGATATCGGCTTTGCTTACAGGGGTGTTTACCATTTTAGGAGCAATAGGCTTCATGCTGTACATAGACCCGCTTATGTCGGTTGTAGTAATTCTGTCGGCTCCCGTATCATTCCTTGTAGCACGCTTTATTACAAAGCGTTCTCAGCAAATGTTCAAGGAGCAGGCAAAAATCCTAGGCAGGTTAAACGGCTATGTCGAAGAGATGATAGGGGGCCAGAAGGTGGTTCAGTCCTTTGGCTTTGAGCAGCAGTCCTTCCGGCAGTTTGGCAGCATTAACAGCGAGCTGCATAAGGCGGGCATTAAGGCTCAGTTTATTTCATCCCTTACAAACCCCTCCACCAGGGTAGTAAACAACATTACCTATGCAATTACAGGCATTATCGGAAGTGTCAACGCCATACTCGGCCATATTACAGTAGGGGATATTTCCAGCTTTCTTATCTATTCCAGCCTGTTTTCAAAGCCCTTTAATGAAATAACCGGGGTATTAACGCAAATACAAGCAGCGGCAGCCTCGGCCCGAAGAATATTTGCCATAATGGATATGGAGTGTGAAAAGCCTGATGAGCCGGAAGCTTCAGACATTAAGCAGCCTACGGGTGCTTTGAGCTTTGAAAAGGTTTTTTTCGCATACGATGTTAAAAACCCGCTTATTAAAAATTTCAACCTGAGTGTAAAGCCTGGAAGCAGGATTGCTATTGTGGGAAAAAGCGGTGCCGGCAAAACGACTCTTGTAAACCTTCTTATGCGCTTTTATGAGGTGGACAGCGGGAAAATATGCGTAGATGGCACAGATATAGGTGATATTACCAGAAACAGCCTGCGCCGGTGCTTTGGAATGGTTCTTCAGGACACCTGGCTGTTTGGCGGCACCATAAGAGACAACATAGCATACGGCCGCCCCGAGGCAGCAGAGCAGGAAATCATTGATGCCGCCAAAGCGGCCGGAGCGCATGGCTTTATAAAAAGACTTCCAAAAGGGTATGACACCATTATCACCGACGCCGGAGAAAACCTGTCTCAGGGTCAGAAGCAGCTTCTTACAATCGCCAGAGTAATGCTGGCCAATCCGCCCATGCTTATACTGGATGAAGCTACAAGCAGCATTGATACAATGACCGAAATCCGCATACAAAAGGCCTTGCTTAAAATGATGGAAGGCCGGACAAGCTTTGTAATAGCCCATAGGCTTTCTACAATACGCGAATCCGACCTCATTCTCGTTATGGATCAGGGCGACATTGTGGAAAGCGGAACCCACGATGAGCTTTTAAAAACAGGCGGACACTATGCAAAGCTTTACAGCAGTCAGTTCTAAATGAACATAGTGTTTGGCAGGGCTTAAATTGTAATTTCAATAAGGTTACCGTCAGGGTCCACAACGCAGCTTTCATAGCAGCCGTCTCCCGTCATGCGCGGCTCACCTGTGACGGTGTAGCCGCTGAGCCTTATAAGCTCTGTAACTTCATTTACCCTCTCCCTGCTTCCCACAGATAATGCCAAATGTGCATACCCGCATAACGGCTTTCCTCCAGTTCCGCACTTGCCCTGCACAGTCGGGGTTGACATCAGCTCAATTTTTGCGCCCGAATCAAAGGCTATAAAATAAGACTGGAACTGTTTTTGAAGGTTTTCGTATTTGTTTCCGCATGTCCCGCCAAAAAAACGAATATAAAAGTCCTTCATTCTCTCTAGCTTATCTGTCCACAATGCCACATGGTTTATTTTCATTGTACCACTCCCTTGCGCTTATTGTATTCCGCTTTATTTTCGTGCGGACGGTACCTTGACGATATGCCAACCCGTAAAAATAAAAGCAAGCATTAATGCCGAGGCTGCAAATATGATCTGTGGTATAACCTCAACAGTAAATATATCGGCAAAATATCCTATTTGTGTAGGTATAAGCACTCCTCCCAGTGCAGAAAAAACCGATATAAATGCCGTGACCATACCTGATTGTTCAGGAAAGTGTGATGTTGCAGAAGCCATTACAGTAGGAAAGATCCCCGCCAGAATAAACCCAAGCAATATTATGCATATTAACACAGCTATGTCTGATGGCGATATTAACAGTATAAAGGCTGCTGCCACCCCGGCAATGCCTGAGGCCGTCAGGTATCTCCCGAAGCCCATATAGTCGGCTATTTTGCCTGTAAACAAGCGTGCTATAGTAAGTGAAACCCAAAAAAATGTAGTAACGAGGGTGGGCGGTATTAATCCTCCAGGAGAAAGCTTTTCCCATAGAGCAGGTATCCAGCCGTAAACTGACGTCTCTATTCCTACATATATAAATATAGAAGCTCCTGCAAGCCATATGAAAAGATTTCTGTAGGCCGTACCAAAATATGATTTTTTCTCTTTAGCATTCTCATTCACCTTTATTCTAAAAAGCATAATGCCTACTATTAAAGGAAGAACTGCACATATTCCGAAGCACGCACGCCATCCTAATAAGGACTTGGAAGACGCAGTGACCAGTATGGGGGCCAGAATAGCTCCTACTCCAAAGAAAAAATGAAGCCTGTTCATTGCATTTCCTTTATTGCTGTCACAAAAATCTGAGCACAGAGCGTTAATTCCAACCTCGTAAATTCCAAACCCCACTCCGGCAATAATATTCCATATAAACAAGGACGTAAAGCTATATGATGCCATGCTGCCTAAAAGCCCGGTGGCAAGAAATATACTGCCTGCTATCAATAAGGGCTTTTTTCCTAGCCTGTCCGCCAGATAGCCCCCTATAATTGCAGTAAGACACATTCCTAAAAACTGTCCTGACAAAATCAGCCCTGACTGGCTGTAATTTATGCCAAGGCTGGTCCTTATGCTGGGAAGTGCCGCTCCCATAAGGCTTGATACTGCTCCTATAGTTAAAAAGCCTATGTAAAGAGTTAATCGCAAGAGACTAGTCATTTTATCTCCATTTCCAGTACAGGTCAATTCCTTTTAACAGCCTGTACTTAACCATTTTTAGCTTATAATTAATCTTGCTGTTCAAGAAATTCTTTAAAATCATACTCTAATGCAGTCATGGTATAATTTTTGCCCTCTTTAACAAACAACACATCGCAAGGGGTTTCACTGCTTAATTTTGTATCTCTGTAATGGATTTCTACAGAAGCATAAACTTCCTCATACTCATTTATTCCCTTTGCAATGCATTCAGTTATGCACCGGTTCTCTATCCTCAATATAGCCGCGGATTTTGGACATAATTTAATTTTGAGCAAATCATATTCTTCAAATTTATTTTTAATTTTTACTGTATGCCAAGCCGTGACATCTGACCTCGATAATATAAAGACATGCTTTATATCCGATAGGTTATGATTGTGGCACCACACCTGCGTTTGGGTTTCTTCCGCCATAACATCATAGTTTCTTGCAATACTCCTCATAAGGTGTGTGAATAAATATGAATCTCCATTTTCTCCTCCCTCAAACGGGTTATAGGACACAAAATAAGCAGTCCCTTCGTAGTAGTCCGCCTTATAGCCTATAGGGCATGAAGACGATGTATATAGCTGCTTTCCGGGTATACCGGCAAGAATTCCAATGTCCCGCGCGCTTTCATTAAACACGTCCAGGGGAGCCTCCTCCAGCCTTTTTATCTCTGAGTGTGTAAACAGCACCTCTCCCAAAATAGTACAAGGCTGAAACTTCTCATCATACTGCGGAACCTCGCGCAGCAGTATAAGCTTTCCTCCGTTTTTGACATATTGGGCCAGCTTAAGCTGCACGCTCTCTTCCATGAAGAATGCTCCTACAATTACAATAGCGGGATTCAGCAGCAATGTATCCATGTCGCAGGTTTGAAGGTTAACTATAGAAAAGTCATAGTTCAGTGCCCTCATATTGTGTTGAAATGCATCAAGGCCTTTAATGCCGCATCTTGGCGGATTAACCTTCATTTGCTTCCATGCCCCCTTTGAGCTGTCCCATGAAGCGGCATAAGAATAGGGAGGATATAGGCCATATGCGGCGGCTATGCTGGTACAGGAGTTTAAAAGCTCATTTCCATGCCTGTCCAGATATCCCGTCAGCAGCTTTAAAACCTTATATTTATATCCCACACCTCCCTCATGGGAAATGGGGCTGCAATCAGGATATGGCCTGTCATAAAGGCTGTCCAGATTGTCATCCCAGCTTGCAGTGCCTATTCCCGTGTACGC
Organism: Anaerobacterium chartisolvens; assembly: GCF_003337415.1. Taxonomy (GTDB): domain Bacteria; phylum Bacillota; class Clostridia; order Acetivibrionales; family DSM-27016; genus Anaerobacterium; species Anaerobacterium chartisolvens. Next base: position 16,961 of record NZ_QPJT01000039.1, read on the forward strand.
GTTAAACCCTGTGGCTCCGTTAGCAATTGCCAGAATCGTTTGAAAATACGGTATTATCGGATACCTGTATTTACTGTCGTAAAGTATGGAAAATCCCCAGTTCTCTTCAAGATTCGGACCCTTTTGCCTTTTGGCGAGAGTTAAATACTTATTATAGGCCGAATTATCATATGCCACTGCTCCAACCCAGCCTGTAAAGCCATAAAAAGTATTCCTCCACAATTCGGGCTGTACTTTTGCAAGCCAATACTCCATACCCGATTCCCCGGAGGTATACGCACATATATTTGCGAAATGCGGAAGCCTCAGATCGGTGAGGCTGCCATACTCCTCATACAGTGCCTTTATATAATGCGCCTGACATTCAGACCAATCAAGGTACTTAAGCACCTGATTAATGTGAGAAGGATTTGCCCATGAGCAAGGAGGCTCTATACTGTCAAAGCTTTCATATGATGCCTCATGCAATGCGTTATAGCATTCTATATTCTCATACTTGCTCTTTAAAAATGCCGTGAAAAATTTTATTCCTGATTTTGAATAGTCATAGTCAAGGGGCGACAGGTTTATATTTGAGTACATTCCTTCGTTCAAAGACTGTATCGCAATTATATTTCCCCTGGGGTAAATATTGGGTATTATCAATTCCCTATTTACAATTTCAAACCAGTTCCTTACAGCATCCCTGAACCCCTCACAAAGAGGAGCCGGAAGAGGCCTGCTTCCAGGAACCTTCTGATATCGGCTGTTTAACATGCTTTCTATGCCCTTGCACTCATCCGGGCTTATATAATCGGGAAGTCCGTCATAATTTGTCTCAGCATGTATAAACGGCCCCGGCTTTATTAAAACAAAAAGCCCCTTTTGCCTGCACAGCTCTATAAAAAACTTTACATCTCTGTTTCCGCACGTTTTACCATCCAGATCCACTACTATGCGATCCCCCGATTTGATTGCATGATGCCTCCATGGCACATAAAAAGTAACTATAGATATGTTTGCTTCCTTAAGCTTTACCAGCCTGTCCTCCCAGTTTTCTTTTTTATCCCTGTAATAAGGATAGTCTGATGCAAGCAAAAGCTTCTTCTCTCCGCCAATATGATAAATACCGTTCTCTACATATGTATATCCCTTCATTTTAGAGTATCCTTTCCCCTATAATAAGGTTATTGTTTAATGCTGCCCTAATCCGAAAGAAGTACTACCTTCAAATCACGTATCTCCTTACGTGCTCCTGTCTCAAGGTCATAGCCCATTAATTGGTCAAAAGCTTCTTTGTATTTTTCCAGAGAATACTTTGATGTTACCATAGTATGCACATTCTCAAGGCTTGACGCATATTGCAGGGCGGCCTCCGTCATCTGGTGAACCTCGCCTGCTCCGATTATACTTATACCTCTGGACAGCAGGCTGAAAGGGTTAAAAGTAAAGCTATAGGTTTCATCAAAGCCCATAGGTACAATTCTCCCGCCTTTTGCTATAAAGCTGGCAGCGGTTTTAAGCTGGTTTCCCACAGCATCTATAATCACATCAAACTTTCTTCCATAATTTATTTCATACACCTTCTCTTCCGTAAGCTCGTCCGGGTGGAAAACATAGTGTGCATATTTCCTCGACATATCGGCCCTGTATTTGTCTATCTCAACAGCCGCCGTAAGTCTGGACAATCTTCTGCTTACCATCTGGCACAGTATGCCTATAGGGCCTGAGCCTATTATAAGAACAGAATCATCAGGCTTAACCCCCGACTTCTGAAAAATATTCATTACACATGTAAGAGGCTCAACAAGCACCGCTGTTTCCCAGCTCATAGAGTGGGGGATTTTATACATAAAGCGTTCCTCGCCTACATAGTAATCCGCAAAGGTGCCATGAGTCCCTATTCCCAACTGGTAGTCATCAAAGGTTTCGCAAAAGCAGGTCAAACCTTTGCGGCAATAATAGCATTTTCCGCAAAACTGAGTAGGGTCTATGACAACCCTGTCGCCTTCTGAAAGTCTGGTAACACCGCTCCCGATTTCTACCACTGTGCCTACAGCTTCATGCCCTATTATCATTCCGGGGGTAGCGGCAACCTTACCCCTTAATATGTTTAGATCCGTACCGCATATACCTGTACCATATATCCTTACTTTTACGTCATAAGGACCTTTAAGCCCGGGAGTCTCTACTTCCCTCAGCTCCAGCTTTTTTTCATTTGTCCATACCAAGCCTCTCATATAATAAGCTCCCTCCATATAGAATTTTTGCACAGGGGAATGGCCAAAAGCGCCGTTACACTTTTTTGCCATTCCCTGCCTCCTTTGAACATCAAAGCATTTGAATACCGCTCCAATTGATATTATTAATCAGCTCCTGATGCAGCTCTCTGGTTGACGCCGCTATGCAGGATTGTTGATTATGATAGGTTAAATCAAGTAAAAGAGTGTCACCAAGCGAATTCCCATATGCATCCGTAATTACAACTCCGGCTTTTTCAGCCAGAAAAACGCTTGCCGCTATATCATACGGAAAAAGATGAAGTATCTTGCCATTTCCTACGCTTTGAAATGCAGGCATAAGAGATGGGTTATCCTTAAGTATGCGGTTTCCTATATCCACATGTGCATCAAGCTGTCCCGTTATTATTCTGGATATTGAAAATGAGGCGCTGTTAAATATAAAAACCCCTCCGTTGTTGGCCGTATAATCGATTATATTGCCATACGCCTGAGTCATCAGTCCGGCCGGATGTCCGTTAAACTCAATACTCCAGAACATATTTCTCATACTTGTATTGAGGCTCAGGTTCGGTATCGAAGCCCGATAGCCATAGTGAAAAATCCGATCATGCCTATAGTCGGCATACATATAAGCTCCTGACTTTAACTCCTTTAAAACGGCAAACCTGACATCCTTAATTCTTGCATCCTGTGAAAAAGGAGCAGCGGCGATAGATATACATGACATTTCCAGATCTGCCGCCGCGGGCCTCGTACCGTCAATGGGATCAACAATTAAAACATACTGGGGGTCTTCCCCTATTATTTTCATGCCTCCGTCCTCAGTATAAATGGCCATAGCCAGAGAGCGGCTTGCCGCATATTCCATTACAGCCTCTTCAGCCATATCGTCTATATTGAACTGTGCATCCCCCGCATCGGAATATCCTCTTACGGAACGGTTTTTAAGCATACCGCTTTTATTTGATATACGCCTGAATACATAATCCGCAAGATTTAAAATATACTCTTTCATAGACACCTCCCGGCAGCTTTGCCGCACAAAATTTAAGCTAAAAACACTTTTTTATGATATCTCCGACAGCAGCTTTTCCAGTCTGTCACACAGCTCTTCGCATTCGTCCTTCTTTATATTTAGCGGCGGGCGGATTTTAAACACATTTCCGTAGCCGTATCTGGACGTACGAAGTATCAGGCCAAATTCCATGGCTCGTTTGGCTATTTTATTTGTCAAGGCAACATCAGGCTCTCCGTCTGAATCTACCACTTCAATCCCTATCATCAGCCCTACGCCCCTTACATCCCCTATAAATGCATGTTTGCCTTTTATAAGCTCCAGCCGGCGCATTATGTAGTCTCCGCACTCCCTTATATTTTGAAGGAATCCGTCTCTGCTCACAATATCCAGTGTCTTGCTTGCAGCAGCGGCAGCCATTATATTCGCTCCAAAGGTAAAGGAATGATGGTGGCCGTCAAGTCCCCCCAGACGCTCCTCAGTCAATATTGCCGCCACCTGAAATCCCGTTCCTCCCAGACCCTTTGCAAGCGTCATTATATTGGGCTTGATATCAAAATAGTCCGCGGCAAACATCTCTCCCGTTCGTCCAAGCCCCGTCTGTATCTCATCAAATATCAAAATGATTTCCTTTTCCTTGCACAGCTTTTCCAACGCTTTGAAGTATCCCGGCGGAGGAACTATATTTCCTCCATTGCCTGATATCGGCTCTACAATAATACATGCTACCTGCCCGCTGCTGGAATATTCTATAAAATCATTTATTCTTTCTACGCAAAGCATTCCGCAAGTTTCCGGCTTCTGGTTGTAAAAACACCTGTAGCAGTATGGATCGGGCACATGAAGCCCCCCGCAGCATGTGCTGGGAAAGGGCTGTCTGCGAAAGGCATTTCCCGAAAGATTCATCATCATCATTGTCTGTCCGAGGTGACTTCTGAACAAAGAAATAACATCCCTCTTTCCTGTATGGTGCATAGCTATTTTAATGGCCCCTTCGTTGGCCACCGACCCTCCCGAAACCTTCAAATGCACCTTTGTAAGATTTTCAGGACTAAGCTTAACCAATTTTTCCACAACATCATTTATAGGCTTTGTCTGGTATGAGGACGTAACATGGATTAAATCATCCATTTGAGCTTTAACCGATTCTATAACCTCCTCGTTGCTATACCCTAAAATAAGGTTAAATGTAGCCGCAGCACAGTCTATATACTCTTTTCCATCCGAATCGTAAAGGTATATACCCTTTCCCTTCTCCATTACCACATCTTCAACACTGTAATAGATATTTTTCTTAATATCCTGCATATTCCAGTCTCCTTTATCGTTTATTTTTAAAGTTCTCAAGCTATATATAGCGATAAAGATTTTACACGGAGGATATAACTTGATGGAAGAAATTTTTTTGACCCGTAAGGAATACATCTAAGAAAAGTGAATGAATGCTCGGGCCCTAGAGACATTTCCCTCAAATTCATCTTTTCGTTGCTATTAAAAATTTCTGTAAGCAATTATATCCTCTATGTTTGTAAAATCTTTATCGCGTCCTATATAAAAGCAATCTCTCAGCTATGTACTGAAAAAATTCACCAATATACGACTATTTTTAATTCTCCTTGATTATGCAGTATTCATGAATACAATAAATAAGAGACGAATTTTACACCCATTTGTAAACATATGTATGGATTTAAGTAAAATATTTTTTCAGGTTTACAAATTTTTATTTTTTTGTCTCTAATAGTAAAGAGGAGGTGATATCTAATATGGAATATAACAAAAAATTTATAAAAAATTATTTTAGCAGGAATCCAAAACCAGAAGAGACTTTTAATGCTGAAAATTTTCTTGAAAATGTCTATTTTATTACATTTACAAGCTATTTAAAAAAAACATTTTTTGAAACAAAAAAGAGATATTTTATAAGGGAAAAAGCCATCAAGGACAAAGTAACATACATAGATTCTGTCGATATACTCTCGTCAGATACTATAGATCCTGTGGAAGAAATGAAAACAGATATTGAAAACAGCATCGAAGACCCTTGCTTATTTAAGGCAGTCAAGTCTTTGACTCAAAAGCAGCGTACAGTTTTGTACGGCTATTATATTAACGGCAAATCAGAAATAGAGATTTCCAAGGAGCTGAAAATAACAAGACAGGCGGTAAACAGAATAAGAAACCGGACGCTTAACCACTTCTACAGCACATGGGGTGAAAAAAAATGCTTAAAATAAGAACATTGATATTACAGGCAAAAGCTGGCGATCAGGAAGCCTTCAACCAGCTCAGGGACATCTTTAACCCAATGATAATAAAATACAGCTATCTTTTTGGAAGTAAGGATGAGGATTTGTATAGTGAATTAATAATTGCCTTTATTAAATGTATAAACAAATTTGAGATAAACGAATACTTCTATATCAATCAATTCGAAGCCTATTTATCTAATATAGGCTCGCAGGAAAATTTTTAAGCTATGAAGCCGCTTTATTAAAAAAGATAATTATTCGGGGGATAGCTGATAATCCCCCTCATGCCGGAGCCTCATTCCACTACCTCCCATATATCCTTGCCCTCTTTAATATACCCATATTCAATGAAAGTATCGTTTACTGTCTCAGTCTCCCTGCTATAGTAAGCCACGGGCACCTCTACCTCCAGCGACCCATACTTATAAAGCTTGCCGTCCAGATATTCCCTTTTCATGTTTTTTAAGTCAGGTATAAGCCTTATACCCAGGTTAGAATCGCTGCAATAAGTAGCTCTCCAGAACTCCGTATTGGTCACGCCCTCCTTCAGCCTTACCTTTACCCGCTTATATGCCATCCTTCATCTCCCCAGACAATTTTTCCGATGTAAATTTAAATTATACCAATATATTTACCCTCTATTAAAATAATATAACAAATTCTCTGAAAACGGAAAAAAGAAATAACAAAGGACCTCTTTAAAGAGGTCCTAAATCCGTTTTCGTAATTCTTCATATTGATCAATTGATATTTCTATATCCTTTAATATTTTTCTAATAAGACCCCTTCCCAAGTCTTCCCCATGAAAAGGAACAACCGTAGTCCTTCCATCTTGATGCCTAAAATTTTTATGACTTCCTTTTTGACGGTTCTCATTAAACCCGAGGCTTTCCAATACTTTCACCATGTCCTTTGAAGAGATAACGGTAAGTTTGCTCATACAACAACCTCAATTTGCTGTACTCCTACGAATTCATTCTGAAAGAACTCATCATCTTCTGCTTCCAAACATAATTCTATTACCTCTTTTATTCTCGGAAGCAATTCTTCAACTGTTTCAGCCTGGGTATGGCATCCTTTCAACGTGGGAACAGAACCAACATATATTCCGTCTTCATCTTTTTCAATCAAAATAGTAAAGTTGTACTTTTTCATAATATCATCACCACCTAATAATATTATAGCACAAATCATCTTAATAATGTTCACTATTGGTTGCAATCATTTATGATACGTCTCACCGTTCATAATCTTAAATGCCCGAAATAACTGTTCAAGCAGTATCATTCTGGCTAATTGGTGAGGGAAGGTAAGCTTCGACATGGAAAGCCTGACGCGCGCCATGCTAAGAATTCTGTCATCTAAGCCCAGAGATCCTCCTATAATAAATGTAATATGTGAAGTTCCTGATACAAAAAAAGAGTTTATTCTGCGGGAAAATTCCTCAGACCCCAAACTCTCGCCTCTTATATCCAGTGCTATAACGGTGCTGCCTTCTCTTATTCTCTTTAATATATTGTCACACTCCCGGCTTTTAACCTGCTGCTCCTGCGCATCGCTTAAGCCTTCGGGCGCTCTGAAGTCTTCAACCTCTATAAGCTCCAGATCACAAAACCTTGAAAGCCTTTTCCTGTATTCCTCAATGCCATCCTTTAAATACTTTTCTTTGATTTTCCCTACCGCTATCACACTTATCCTCATACCTGCCAGACTTCCTTCCCAAAAACCAATACCGCGGCTGCCAATATTTTTTAATTATACCTCTACTACATCGCTTGTCCTGTCTCTCAATGCGACAGAAAGCATAACATCTCTTCCAGCACAGATATTCTTCTCCGCAAGTGCGTTTAATACTGTCTGGTAAGCCAGCTCAGGGAAATTGTTTTCCCGGCTTAAATGCCCAAGAAAAAACTTGCTTGTTCCGTTCTCAGCCAGATACGCCACTACCTTTCCCGCCATTTCATTTGAAAGGTGTCCCGAATCTCCTAAAATTCTCCTCTTTAAATTCCATGGATACGGGCCAACCTTAAGCATTTCTATGTCATGATTGGCTTCCAGCAATATAAGCTGGCTTCCATACAGGCTCTCCAACAAGCTCTTTGTTATATGTCCAATATCGGTAGCGGTTGTTACCTTCGTGTTCTTTAAAAAAAAGTTGAATCCCACAGGCTCAGAAGCATCATGAGGAATGGGAAAGGTCTTTATTGAAATATCGCCCAGCTCAAACTCAGTGCCCGTATTAAAACACCTTCTATTATTTATGCCTATATTACCCAATTGCTTTTCCATACACATCCACGTGTTTTCATTTGCATATATGGGTATATCAAATTTTCTTGATATAATCCCTGCACCGCGGGTATGATCGGTATGCTCATGAGATACAAGCACGGCACTGAGCTCCGAGGCATTCTCTCCTATTGATTCAAGTGCCTGTATTATTCGTTTGGCACTTACTCCCGCGTCTATTAAAATATTTGTTTTACCTGAGGAAATGTATAAGGCATTACCACTGCTCCCGCTAAATAAACTGCAAAACTTTATCATACATACCCTTCTCTTAAGTGCCAAAGCCCCATAATTTTTTTAGCTATGGCAAGCCTGTTAAGAGTTTATCTCCGGCTTGCCATCATCAACTCTTTTTATATCCGCTCCAAGACTCCTCAATTTTAATTCAAAAGCCTCATATCCTCTATCTATGTACTTTATATCGTATACCTCGGTATACCCTTCAGCTATTAACCCCGCTATAACCATTGCTGCTCCCGCCCTCAAATCAGTAGCCCTTATCGGTGCCCCCGAGAGCCTTTCGACCCCCTCGATTACAGCCATTCTTCCTTCTACCTTTATCTTGGCGCCCATCCTGTTAAGCTCGTCAACGTACTGAAATCTGGAATCCCATATCCCTTCCGTAACTGTACTGGTGCCGTTAGCCAGACAAAGAAGAACTACGGCAGGAGGATGAAGGTCGGTAGGAAACCCCGGGTATGCTAGTGTTTTTAAATTAGCCTTCTGTATGGAGCCTTTTGAGCTTACCCTTATCCAGTCTTCCCCCTCAACAACATTTATGTTCATTTCAATAAGCTTTGCACTTAACGACTCCATATGCTTGGGGATCACATTCTTAACCACAATATCCCCGCCTGTGGCAGCGGCAGCAAGCATAAATGTACCGGCCTCAATCTGATCGGGTATGATTGTGTGGGTAATATTTCCTTTAAGAGAGGAAACCCCCTTTATTTTTATAACATCAGTCCCCGCGCCCTTTATATTTGCCCCCATTGCATTGAGAAAATTGGCCAGATCCACCACATGGGGCTCCTTTGCAGCATTCTCTATTGTAGTAATCCCCTCTGCCTTTACAGCGGCAATCATAAGGTTAATGGTCGCTCCCACGCTTACTACGTCCAGATAAATCTGGCTTCCTGCAAGCCTTTCTGCTGAAAGCTTTACAATACCATGCTCAATTTCAACACCCGCTCCCATAGCCTCAAACCCTTTTATGTGCTGGTCTATAGGCCTAAACCCAAAATCACAGCCCCCCGGAAATGCAACCTCCGCTTTTTTAAATCTGCCAAGAAGAGCACCCAGCAGATACGATGACGCCCTCATCCTTCTCACCATTTCATATGTAGCCTTATATGAATTCAAACCCGATGCATCAATTATTATGGTATTCCTGTCCTCATACTTCATCATAACTCCCAGTTGAGAAAGGACATCCATCAGTATTCTTACATCACTTATGTCTGGGACATTTTCTATCCTGCAAGGTCCATCTACCAGTAGCGCTGCAGGGATTACCGCAACTGCAGCATTCTTTGCACCGCTTATGTACACTTCACCACACAAAGGCTTTTGACCTTCTATAACAAATTTTTCCAAGTATAATCCCCCAGCTTTCTCGTCTTTTGCGGTTAATTTCACACACGTCATTGTGTACTTATATTCAATTATCAAATATTTCTGGTTTTACGAAAACTATCCTTTGACATTATACCACTTTAAAAAAAATAGTGCTACTAAATTGATTTAAATGTTTTTTGAGGTGATCAGACGGACTCTATTTCATGCCCGTCAAATGCGCTGAAATATCTGGGCCCTTCGCCCTGAACGATAATCCTCCATACCGGAGGTATAGACGAGTAGCTGCTTTCTCCGTTGAGATATGTACACAGAAAGCCTATTTCTATGTCCTGTATGACAGTATTGCTTCCTTTTGAAAAATGTCTTAGAAGGATTTGATAGGCGGGCACTATGCTTATGCTGCTTCGGGTATTTTCCAGGCTCTTTTTACCTATAACTCTGCACTCAAGTCTTGTAACCCCTTTAGCAGAAAGAGTTATTTCCGCCCTGTTTGAAAATATAAAAAAGCTTTTGTACTTTTCATAAAATGTAAAAGTCACAGTTTTATCCGAATTTATTTTATATGTATCCAAAGCATAATCCGTTACCGGCAGAAGAAGATTGGAAAGAAAATTTCTGCAGTATTTTTCTGCCTTGTCTATGTTCTGTATGTCTATATAGTCATCGGGGCTTTTATCGGTATATTCAAATTCTCCGCTGTTTATAAATTTCAGAATTTTATCATCATAAAGCAGCTCATCATCCTGAATTTTAGCGGGCAAAGCAAATCCCTTCCCCAAAAGTACTGACGCAACAGCCTCTCTGTCCAACACCGCATTTTCATAGCTTAAGCTGTAGGATGAACTGGAATAAGGAATTTTGCCGCTTAATACATAACCTCTGCTCTCCATAATTTTTAATGCGTTAGATGTATTTTCCCTGACAGTTTCTCCATTTTCAAAATATGCAAGCAGATTTACAGTTAAAAAGACATTGAGAATTACAAATATCCATATCAGTACAATTTTTGTTTTAGCCCAATCCATACATAATATCTCCTCATCCAGCACGCATAGAAACTACATAATGCTTTCCTGATATTTCTATTACCCATACCGGCTTGATGTATGAGCTGTACAGCTTTCTTCCGGCCCCATAGGCCAGAAACATATCACTGATTCTCAAGCTTTCATTGTTCTTAAGCTCGGGATAATTCTTGTACAAATCATCCATCAAATGGCCGAAATACACATCATACTGCTCTTCCTCATTATATGCTTTAAAGCCCTTAAGGACGGCATTGCAGTATATGAGTCCCTTACTGTTGCTGTCAATTCTCACAGCATGATCTACTCCGCTCTCATCATCCTCAGCTTCTAAAATAACGGGTATGCCGTCAACAATATAATCAAAATAAAAAACATATCTGTCCTTTTGGCTTTCATCTATATCGGAAAGAAAAAGCCGGCTGTCCTCGGATATCAGTGAGTTAATTCCCGAAAGCAGCTTGTATACATGAATAAAGGCACTTTTTATAGTTCCCTTATCGGAATCCGATATCCCTGTCAAGGAATTATACTCTAAAACTCCATCGCTTTTTAAGCTGTATATCTTATTTTGTGTCCTGAACTCTATTGTATTTGTAACGCTGTCTACAGTACGATCATATCCATCCTTCTCCACCCCAAGTATACTGCTTGCAATTTCACTCACCTCGGCGGAGGTATAGGGCCCCTGAGAGTAAATACCCGGAGCAGGCATAAGAGAAACGGTTTTAAAGCTGCTGTATTGAGTTCCCGGAATGCCGAGCACTCCCTCATCAAATTTAAAGCTGGAGCTGTCATTTGTGTTAAGCTCCTGCATCATTCTAAACGATCTTAATGATCCATTTTCATTATATCTTTTGAAAACGTCCTCATAATATTTCGATTTCTCAGCCGTCATATTTATGGTATATACACTTGTATTGATACCGTCGGTTATGTATAGGCTGGCATTTGTATCATTCCATGAAGAAACCGAAAGCTTGGTTATTCCCGTAATACCGTTAAGCTGCAAATTAGCAGGCTGCAGGAACAGCTCAAGAAGGTTTGCCTTTAAGTTTACCTTAAATTCAAAAATAATAGACCTGTTGGCAGTAGCATCTTTCCACAGGCTAATTCCGGCAGTCTGCAAAGGAGTCTCCTCCATAGCCTCCTTAAGGCTGTCAACAGCATACCTCCACAAGCGATTGTAGTCGGTATCGTTTCTATCGCTTACAATCCATCTTGGCGCCTCATACCCATTTGAAACAACAATTCTGAACGGTTGGATACAGTCCTCTCCAAGCCGCTTCTCTATGTCGGCGGAGGTCTCGACTTTTTGCCCTAAAAAAGTAAAAGGAAACCCATAGCTTTGATAATTCCACAGGATTCCTAATTGTATCAGGCTTATTATAATTAAAGCAACCAGTAAATAAAATCTAATGCTTTCTTTTACAACCCTTTTCATTTATAACTCCGGAACCAATAGTTTTTAAATAATATTTATGAGTTTGTTATCCATTCCGTCCTTAATCTGCTTTTTTATATTCTTTTTTACCATCACCTTGAAAACACTGACCTGCTTCACCTCAGGCTCAGCATCCTTGTATGCTATGAATTTAATTCTGTTTACACCCTCATCGAGCTCTATTTCCTTTGCAAAAAAGCCCCCGTCACCGATTAGCCAGCTGCTCTCTCCATCGACAGTTATTGACTCGTACTTATTATCCCGGAAGTTAAATTTCTTCAGCTCCACTATTATGCCTTCATATTTTGTTACTCCGCATACCACAAACAGCCTGTTATCAGTAGTCTCATTGTCCTCAGGCCTTGTGACGGTAATAAAATCTTCTATGACTTTTTCCTGAGTCTCAGCAGACTGCCCTGCCACCTCCGCCTTATCCAAGGGAATGTCGTCATCCGCATAGGAGGTTGCGGCAAACAGAGAAACCATTATAATAAAAACCAGCATAAAACATATTTTCTTCATAATTCATACACCCCATATCAATAACTGTAGAAAACAAAGATGCGCTAATATTTCTTTAATAAACTATATATTCTAATTATACATTATTTTTTGTTACAAATCCATTACAAGCCATTTAAGAATAAGTTACATGAACTGCCACATATTTCTCCGGTAATTATTCCCTCTTCTGCTCTGCCGAAAGAGGCTGTACAGGCAGCTTTACCGTCACCTCGGTACCCTTGCCGTACTGGCTGCTTATAATTATATTTCCCCCGTGAGCCTCTACAATTTCTCTGGCAATAGCCAACCCCAGACCCGTTCCCCCAAGCTCTCTGGATCTTGCCTTGTCAACCCTGTAAAACCTTTCAAAAATTCTGGGAAGATCCTTTTGGGGAATGCCAAGCCCGTTATCCACAACCTTCATATACACATCACTATACAGCTTGCTTATATATACCGTTACTTTTCCGCCCTCGGGCGTGTATTTTATTGCATTGCTTAAAATGTTAAGCACCACCTGCTCAATTCTGTCCTTGTCTGCCATAATTTCAGGAATATCCCCCATTATATAGCTTTCAAGCTCCTGAGACTTATTTTTTGCCTCAATTTCCATTTTAACAACGCAGCTTTTAATCAGCTCTGTAAAGGATATAAGCTTCATATTCCACTGCATTTGCTTGTTGTCAAGCCTTGTCAGCTGGAGCAAATCCTTTACCAGCCTGGTCATCCTGTCCGCCTCGGAATTGATAACATCGAGGAACTTCTCAGACATTTGCCTGTCATCCAGAACACCGTCCAAAAGGGTTTCGGTATAGCTTTTTATAGATGTCAGGGGAGTCCTCAGCTCATGGGAAACGTTGGCGACAAATTCATTTCTCATGTTTTCAAGCTTTTGCTGCTCAGTAACATCCTGCAGCACAACAATTATTCCTTCTGTCTTTTTTTCATCCGTAAAAAGATCTAAATATGCCTTTATAAACCTGTCATTTGTACTTATATTCTTCTCCTTGCTTTTGGAAAAATCAAGGTATAAAATCTCCTCAAGGGTAATATCAAGCCCGAATTTACTGCAAAATCCGTTAAACTCCTCTTCTTCCCTTATATCAAGCATCATCTTGGCCGCAGGGTTGCAGTGTATCATTTTGCCTCTAATATTAAAGGCTATAACCCCGTCGGTCATATAATTAAAAATTGTTTCGATCTTATTCTTTTCGCTTGATATCTCGGTCAGGGTATTTTTAAGCTCCTGCGCCATATAATTAAAAGTATTTGTGAGCTGTCCTATTTCATCGTCCGCTTTAACCTCGAGAGTCTGGTCAAAATTCCCCTTCGCCACCTCCTGCGCCTTATGCATCAGATTAACTATGGGAACGGTGATGGTTCTTGACAGCATGTATCCCAGTATGAGAGAAATTACTAAAGCAAATGCCATACTGCTTATAATAATACTGCTGAAAGCATCCGACATCTCCTTCCATTCCTCACTGTAGCACCTGAAATACAATATAATCCCATCCTTCTCAAAGGCATAGTCAAAAAAGCTTGTGCCGTTAAGCCTTGCCAAGCTTTTGGAATCCCCCTTGCTTCCGCTCATTACCGCAACAAAGTTGGAGGAGCTTAAAAGATCGTTTACCGCTACCCCGGGCTTTTTAAGCAAATTGGGATCGGTGGTTTTAAAATCATTAATATCATTTTTGTTGACTATCGTATAAGACTTGTTTTCACTGGCTATTTTGAAGGTAATTATGGCCTGCCTCCTACCGTTTTCTCCATTTAACAGATCAAGCCAAACATTTTCAACAGTCGGAGAATAGTCCATAGTCCATCTCTTGCTTCCATCCATTATATTGTTTTTAAACTCATTATAATATGAGGATTCAACCTGCATTTTAAGCAAAAGACCTATAGGAATAATTAAAAATATAGTCATGGCTATAAATATAAACACAAGCCTCCATTGAAGACTCCTTATTAAGCTTGACAAAAATCTTTTCAAGTACATGATAACCCCGCTCTTTGCTGCCGGCATCGGCTTTAAACTATCTTATTGAAATAATAGCCTACCCCTCTTTTTGTCATTATATAAACAGGACTGCTGGGCTCCTCTTCCAGCTTTTCCCTGAGCCTTCTGACGGTAACATCCACCGTACGCACATCGCCGTAATATTCATATCCCCAGACCTTTTCAAGGAGGCTCTCTCTGGAAAAAATCTGATCCTGCTGGAGTGCAAGAAATTTTACCAATTCAAACTCCCTCAGCGTAAGCTCAATTACCAAATCTCCCCTCTTTACCTCATAACGGTCAATGTCTATCCTAAGCTCGCCGCACATTAACACATTTGAATGCTTTTTTAAGGAATCCGGCATATTTTCGCTTTCATCAGAGGCGACCCTTCTTAAATTTGCCTTGACTCTAGCCATAAGCTCTCTGGGGCTGAAGGGCTTTGTTATATAATCATCTGCTCCCAGCTCAAGTCCCAGAACCTTGTCTACCTCTTCCTCCTTGGCGGTAAGCATCAATATCGGAGTAGACATTGACTGCCTCAGCTTTCGGCAAACGGTAAACCCATCCATTTTAGGAAGCATTATATCAAGCAGTATCAAATCCGGCTTTTGCCGCTCCGCCATTTCCAGAGCCTGCTCTCCGTCATAAGCCTCGATAGTGTCAAAGCCTTCTTTTTTTAAATTAAACTTAAGGATATCAACAATATTTTTTTCGTCATCAACTATAAGAACTGTCTTGCTCAAAAACACACCCCCCATTTTAAATTAACAATAAAAATTATTAATCGTTTCTATTATAACATTATTTAAGGAAAATTGAACACCAATTTTAAAGCATTTATTCCATTATACTTGGCATTACGCCACTTATAACCATGCTTTTTTTATTTACGGCAATATTACTGTTGAAATATTTCCATATTATGCTATAATTACATTATGCCGATTTGTCCTGCTTTTATTCTTACGCTTAATTCTTGCTAAAGCCGCAATACTATGCACTCGGCTCCTTTATACGGCAGCATAAATAATATACGGGAGGTATCCGCCGCTATGTCCAGAGAATTAATGTACATCCTGATATCCAAGATGCACATTAAACTAAATAAGCTTATCGAAGCAAGCAATTACGACCTTCAGGATGAAGAGGTTCAAAGGTACAGCAGAAGGCTGGACAAGGTTCTTATAAGGTACAACCGCATTATGGAGGACACAAAAAATTACATGAATACGCAATGCACTTATGATATAGGGAACGAATATATAAGAATATAAAGGGCTTAAGTCTCATAAGGAGTTAAGCCCTTTAATTTTTGAAGGTAATTTTTATTTGGAGGTAAAATATTAAAATTTTATTAAAATACAAAACTCCTCCTCAAAATTACTAAATATAATGGTATAATTTATATATATATGCACAAAATTAAAAGAAAAGAGGATTGCCAAATGAAGCTTAATAAAAGACTGGTATCATTATTTTTAATTCTCTTATTATGCTTGATGTCTGTACTATCTTCCACAGCTCAAGCCAATTCCGATTCAAGCAGCAAATATAATGCCCTTATCAAATTATCAATTGTAGATGATGAGCTGACCGACAACAAGCTGAATTCGACTCTAAAGCGCTGGGAAGCTGCCGTATACATAGTTAAAATTATGGGTAAGGAAAAAGAGGTCCTATCTTTCGATAACGCATATGCTTCTTCAAATTTTCCTGACCTAAATGACAGCGATTGGTACACCCCATACATAAATTATTGTGTAGCTCAGGGGCTTATGGGAGGATACTCAAACGGAAATTTTGGTCCTAAGGATGCTATAAGTGAAAAAGCTTTTTTGACTGTGGCTTTGAGGGCACTTGAATATGAGACCAATAAGGATTTTGCTTGGTCAAATGTTTATAAAACCGCATATACCATAGGACTTGTAACCGATAAATCCTATGAATCAAAGGATAAAGAAAACAGTACTAATGTTTATTTTATAAAAGATACTCTTTCGACTTTATACAATATGCTGAAAGTAAAAATGAAAATCTCTAAAATTTCTGTTATGCAGGGTATTATAAACAGCGGAATATCTACTAAGGAGGAAGCCTTAAGCATGGGCCTGATTGCAGATAGTACCGCTTTATCCGTTTCCTCTGTTAATGCTTTAGATAAAAACAAGCTCCAGATAACTTTTAACGAAAAGGTCGAGTCTATTGACGAATCCTGTATTGAAGTATATGAATCCAGCAGCAGCACAAACAGGCTGACATTAAAAATTGATTCACAAACCGAATTAAGCTTGATAGTTTCCACCTCAGATCAGACCGCTCTTAAGGAATATACCTTAAATATCTATAATGCTGTAGATAAAGAAGGCAATATGTCCGATCTTGTTACATCAACATTTAGAGGCTACAGAAGCGCAGTAACCACTTCAGACTTTTTTAAAATCAGCAGGATAGAGCCTGTAGACAGCCGCACGGTAAACGTTTATTTCACTCACCCTATAAACTCCAATTCTGAGCTTCCTCAGTATTACGAGATCTATCAGGGTGACCGCCTGTTCGCTGAAGGAGTTTATAACTCTATAAGAGTAAAATGCCTGTCATCTGACAAGACAGCTTTATCCATCAGCTTAACGTCTCAAAGCTTTACTGAAGGCATGGAGTATATAATAAAAATAAGCGGTGACCTTTACAGCTTGTATGGGGTTAGGTTAAATGAAGGGACAGGAGACGAAATTCCTTTTCAGGCTAAGGGCGGAGAAAGTAACGGAGCTCAGTTGGAAATAACGGACATTATCTCTCTGGACAGTAAAAATTTAGAGGTTTATTTTAATATGCCAATAGACTCCTTCTATGCAAAGCAATTTTTGAACTATTCAGTCATTAGCTCCAGCGGAGTCGTAATTTCTGTAAATAAAGCGACCTTTTTTGACGAGGGGGCAAAAAAAGGGATAGCTGTTCGTTTGGGTCTCGTTGAATCTTTATCAAAGTCCAAGGAATATACCCTCACTGTAAATTTTATACAGGATGCTTCAAAGCAATCCTCAATCTCAGAAGGTGAAAAAAAGTTTACTTCTGATTTTTCGGGATATTCATCCTCACAGCAAATTGTTGATGCATATGCGATAGACTCCCGAACCGTTATCATACTGTTTAATCAGCCTTTAAATCCTTCTGCCGCCGGAAATGCATCAAATTACAACTTTTACAGGTCAGGGTTCTCCTCCTCAATGAGCTTTTCTAAAGCCTTATATACATTTGTGGATAACTATTATGCAGTAAAGCTTTTCCTTCCTGAAGCAAATTCCATGTCATCAAAGTATTCATATAAAGTTAGGGTATCTTCAGCATTGCTTTTAGAAGGTGATAGCCTGTCTTCAAACCAGCTTCAAGTAGAGTTTTCAGGCAGCAGTGAGGATAATTACGCCCCTCAGATTGAAGACGCAGTTATAATTTCACAGGATACAATATTGTTAAAGCTCTCCGCCGAAATTACTCCCGATGTTCCAAATATATTAGTATCGAACTATAGTCTAGAATATACAGACAGCGGCATAGCTATGACAAAAAAGCCTTTGAGCGTGACATATATTGACGATAAAACTCTGGTAGTAAGATTTGATTCACTGAGGTTTGATAATGAGTATAATTTAAGATATGGTGATTTCAAGGATTATGCCGGTATAACGCTTAAACCGGGAGAAACTAAAAAAACCGCCAAGGTAAGACAGGGAAAATAATAAATCTTAAAATTTCTATATTTCAAGGAAGAGTCACTATATTGAAGTGACTCTTCCTTATTTTTTTATGCTTTACGAGAATATTTGTCCGCCCGCGCTTTTGGTTTGCGGTGTAGTTCCTGTAATTTCAGACGCACTGTCTTTAAAAATTATTGATCTTACTGAGTATAATGCTATATTATTACTGAGCCCATCAACATTTTGCAGGGTTACCATAGCTCCATTATTAGCATAAATGGCAATATATTGATATTGAAAAACACAATTAACTAGCCTAAGCGATGTTTTAGAAACATTTACAGAGCTAGTATAAGAGCTTAAATCAGGTAATCGCTTATAGCAATTGTATAAACTAACATTTCCATTGTCATAAATATCGAATTGGTTTCCTGTATCGTTAAGCGATATCCGTAGCACTTCTATATTTGCGGTATTGTCATAAATATTTATTTTCCCATTCACACTTACATTATTGCCCTGTATATAGATCTCTCCTCCATGAAAATTATTAATATTTATATTTTCTGTATATGTATTTTCCTCAATGTATATTTTCCTGCGGCCGGCATTTATCTTTTTCAATTTATTTATGCAAGCTTGTATGGTTTTGGTAGGATAGCCTGTAAGCCCTGTATTCGCATCATTGCCATTTTCTCCGTCAACATAATAAGTTACATCGCTAGCATTGCCGTCGATACTGTCTCCTGCTGCCAGCATTGCAGAATAGTCTACAGATGCATTCTCAAATTCATCCATTTCCAAAATTTCTTCTTGAAAAGCCTCCTCTGTTGGCAACTGAGATATTTGCTCCGTATCTGCAAAGCTTGTAAAGCTTGAAGATATAAGTAATACAACACTCATTAATATCAATAATATTTTTCCCTCAGTTGACAAAGTAAATGCAACCTTGGCGAATAAAGCTAGCTGCATTATGTCTTACAAAGTGGCAAAGTGTATTTAGTATTACAAATAATAA
>NZ_QPJT01000040.1 GCF_003337415.1 Anaerobacterium chartisolvens
TGTTTTAAATCTTTTTCTAACCATCTTCGGAATAACTAAATGCTACCCAGTTCCAGTTACTCTGTCAATGGTTGCATTTACTTTGACCGCCCACCAACGCCTCCACATCCCTAAAATCTGCAATCAAGATAATAAAGCATTTTTGCTTTTAAGGCTTCGTCAGCAGGGTTTACCAAACACCCTCTGGGGTGTATTTAATTTAAGTGACGAAAATGTTACCAACGAATATATTTTGTGGTAATATGAATGAAAATGCAAATTTTAACTCCCCTTCTATCTTCCCCTCACATTGAGGGGAAGAAAAAGAAGGGCGCTGGAGAAGAAAATGAGAAGAACAACGCAGGCGTATGTAAAGCAGCTAGCGAAAGAAATGAGGAGACATCCTACAAGTGGAGAACAGGAGTTGTGGGATAAAATCCGAAATAAACAGTTGGGAGGGTACCGATTTTTAAGGCAATATGCCATAAGTAGGTATATAGCTGATTTTTATTGCAGCAAAGCGAAAACAGCATTGCTACTTAGAAGACCAGCAAAACCTACATAGACCTTCTTTTCCTTCCCCTCGAAGTGAGGGGAAGATAGATAGGGAGTTTATTAAAAATCTGGATTTGAATAAAACGCCATAATATATTGGCTCTTTTTAACCATTTTTTTTGAATAATTATGCTGTTATGTGAAAAAGGTGCTTCAATTGTAATCCCTATGGCGATTTTCCGAAATGCTGTGTCAGATATAATTTATGCACCCCCCTCTGGCATATAGTTGTAATTTATGCGTCATTTGTATACAATTAATAATTAAGTCTGCAATATCTTTAATATATAAGTGAGGAAGAGTATGAAAAAATTTATATCTGTTATTGTGATAATTATTTTAATTTTATCTTACGGAATATACAGGGCTTTTTTTGATATGAATAATCTGCCTGAAGGTAGACTTATATCCGAAGTACACTCGCCCAATGGGGAATACACTATTAAAGCATATATATCAGATGGTGACGCAACAACTTCCTATGCTGTCAGAGGAGAACTAATATTTAATACCATAAAGAAAAATCCTAAAAATATATATTGGAATTACCGTGAGGATAATGCTAAAATTGAGTGGATTGATAACGATACCGTTATCATCAATGGTCACAAATTAAATGTACCAAATGAAAGGTTTGATTTTAGGAGAAAATAATCTAATTGATGTCATAGCCTCTGATTTCAGCCCTCACACCAATCCATTTTTGCTCAATAATATCCAGCTCCGGTCTGGAAGTATGAACAACATACATTTCCCTTTCACGATGCTTCCTGTGGAGCCTGATATATTCAAGCAATGCCCTGTTATTATCTTCCTGGAATGTGTCAACAACTGTTATATTCTCAATAATCCTTTTGCCGCCCTCAGTGTGTGCCTCGATAGCCTCAATTATTACCCACTGGTTGGGGTATGCCCTTTTTACATCATCCCAGATCATAATATTTACCTCCTTTTGCAACCTCCTCGATTCCATAACTTAAATTATGAAGATATGAAACCCTTTGGAAAAAGCTTTAGATATGGTTTTTGAAAAAGAATTATGTTGTACACGATAAGTAAATATTATCATATTTCATCATTGGATACAATATAGCTAATGTTATATTGTGTCACAAGCTCCGGCTATTGCATACCTCTCTTTTTGCCAAGGTATATTTTCCCCTCCAAAATACAAATACTAAAAAAGGCACAAGAGCTTTATTAAGGAGGTATTGTTATGAAAAAGATTACGGTTGTGACGGCAATAGTAATTTTGGTCTTCACTCTTGGCGGGTGCAGCCCTCAGAATAACGAAAACCAGCAGACAACCACACAGGAGGGAAATGGGCAGCAAACAACCACGCAGGAGCCCCCCGCACAGGGAGCATATAAGGACGGAACCTATGAGGGCGCAGCGGACCCTTGGCAGTATGGTGCCGAAAACGCAACAGTGGAAGTTGCCGACGGCAAAATAAAGAGTATAATTTTAAGAAGGCTTGACACCGACGGAAAGGAAGTTGACTATGAGAACTGGAAGGGCCAGGAGATAGAGGGAAAGCTGTACCCAAACCTCAAGCAGTACAGAATAGACATGGCGGATGCCATGGTGCAGAAGCAAAGCTATGATGTAGACATTATCTCGGGAGCAACAACAAGCTGCAACAACTGGAAAATATCCGTTCAAAAGGCTCTGGAAAAAGCAAAGTAGCAAAGCGTGCAAAGGCAGTCTTAAAACGGCTGTCTTTTGTTTTGCCTATTCCAGCTCGTCCAGCGTCAACGAAAAGCTTGGCAAAAATTTTTCCATGAAATATTTAACCTCCGGCATATCTATTTCCGTTATTGACTTGAGCACAGAAATGCTTGCCTTTTTAAATTCCCCGTTGCCGGCCTTTACCTCCTCAATGCACTTTATATACGCCGAAATTCTGTCGGCGGCCTTTACCAGCCTCCAGCAATCTCCCCCCTGCTCCTCATGAAAGAGAATTGAGGCGTAGTCGGCCTTCAGCTCATCAGGAAGCATTGACACCAGCTTATCCCTTGACACCCTTTCAACCGCCTTATAAGCTGTACTTATTTCAGGATTAAAATATTTGATAGGAGTAGGCAAATCTCCCGTAATTATCTCATTGCAGTCATGAAACATGGCAAGCACCGCCACCCTGTCGGCACTTATATCCCCTCCATAAAAGCGGTTTTTTATAAGTGCAAGCGCATGGGCAACCATAGCTACCTGAAGGCTGTGCTCCTGAATATTTTCAGGCTGCGTGTTTCTCATCAGCCCCCAACGCGTTATATATTTCATTCTTGCGAGAAAAGCAAAAAAATGGAACTTAGTTTTTGACCTTGCCATAAATAATACCTCTGTAAAAGTAATTTCGTGAGACCCTTTGCAGTCTTAAACCCAGTAAATTTCCTCAAAGCAGCTAAGTGCGAAGCCATCTGTCATTCCGGCTATAAAATCTATTGCCTTTTGTTCATCGATTTCGTTTCCGCCGTATCCTATATCATTTATAAAATTGTGAAACTTTCTGTACACCTTAAGCTCACTGTTCTTTATTTTTTCCGGGTCCCCCGCCTTTTTTACAAGATCCTCAAAGAGCCCCTCCATAATATTCTGAGCTGTCTTTTCATATCTTTTTATTTTATCGGCCTTGTAAATCAATCGTACATTTTCATTGATAAGACACTCCAGAGCTTCGCCCTTTTCCCTGCTGAGTGCGATATAGCCCTTTCCGTAGCTGTTTTCAATCAGGTCGCACACCAGGGTATTTATTATTTCTCCATTGGTATAGCCAAGCTCGTTGCATACATCTTTTGAGATATCCTCCATCTCCATGAGTCTTACCCTCACGGCATCCTCAATATCCCTTCCCACATACGCAATTTTATCGACCAGCCTTACAACACAGGCTTCCAAAGTATAAGGCCTTCTGGGCCCGGGCTTTATACGGCTTAAGGAATGCAAATCCTTTTCGCCGTCTCTTTCAAGCCTGTATTCACTGTAGTTTTCTCCACAATGGCAGGCAATTCCGTCCCTTACCTCAAACGTCAGATTAAGCCCGCATTTTTCATTTATTTTTTCTCTGGAAACCCTCGTCGCAAGCCTGTCAACCACCCTTAGGCTATGCAACTCATGCTGAAAAAAGTAATCCGGGTTTATTTTCTTTAAGCATTTATCCAGCACCCTCTCTCCGCTGTGTCCGAAGGGCGCATGGCCTATGTCATGCCCGAGGGCAATGGCATAGGTAAGATCCTGATTGAGGTTAAGCGTCCTCGCTATTGTAACCGCTATTGAGCCCACATGGAGGACATGCTCCATCCGTGTGCATATGTGGTCATTCTTTGCATTTAGGAACACCTGAGTTTTATGCCTTAGCCTCCTGAATTCCATGGAATATAGTATTCTGTTGGAATCCCGCTCAAAATCGGTCCTTACGGGACATTTTTCCTCTTCAAGCACCCTGCCCTTCGACATTGTGCTTCTGGCGGCATAGGGCGAAAACCCTTCCTCCTGCTTTTCCCTTATCTCTCTCCAAACAATAGACATACCAAACCTCTTTTATCTACTATCCACAGCATTTTTTGTACTTTTTGCCGCTGCCGCAGGGACAGGGCTCATTCCTTCCCACCTTGGTACTGACCGCCATTTTTGTTCTCCTGAACTCCGCGGTGATTTCGCTTCTCCTTTGCGGGGACAGCACAGCATCCCACTGCGTCAGATTGTATAGCCAGTCGGCCTTTGCCTCCAGCATGTTAAAATACAGCTTTTCAAAATCTATTTCAATCTTTACGTCAGATTCCTCATTCAACTCCTCGAGATCTATTTCCTCAATCAGGCTTGAGTTGATTCCGTCAAGAAAGCCCGTAAAGGCAACCGAATCCATATTAAAGGTTTGCGCAAGCTCTCCCAGCTTACCGCTGCGTATCTCCTCGTGGCTCTCTAAGATTGCTTCGTAGTTATTCTTTTCCCTTTCAAAATACTCCTTCCAAAAGGCCTCCTGCTCCTTAGGACTCCTTTCATCTTCAGCCAGTTCCTTCCATTCATTGTACAGGCTCATAAATCCGTCTTCTCCTTTATTTTTCATATGCTTAATTTTTCATCTATAAGATTATAACATATTTTTTTATAGAAAGGCTTATTTTTTTAAAATCCATATTTTTCATTTAATATCCTCTGCATTGGCTATAAAAGGCTTTATTAAATTTTTATTAACTCACAGCAATAAATACCCTGTGCAGCGCCTTTTTAATACAGCTATAATGCCCGCATAAGCCTGATTTAGCCGTTCGCAACCTTGACAGCCGTTCTTTAAAATATTTACACAAAAACATGTGCCTGTATGCTTTAACCAGTAATGGTTTGAAAAAGCCTGTCGAATTTGATATTATTGTGTATATTTAATTGAAGACATATTGCTTTAGAGTACAAAACAGACGTGTCTCACATGAAACTTTTTTTGTTTTGGGAGAGTCTTTATATAAGGGTGGTCATAATGAACAGAACAGAAGCTATTCGCGAAGTCAGGCTTCAGAAAAGAAAGAGCTTCGCAGCAAGCGTAAGGAAGTTTTTAGCTGCCTTCTTTATTATGTTTACTATCTTGTGCCTGCTGACTGCCGGTTTTTTGTTCTATGGCCCAGATACAAGGCTTAAGGAGCTTTTTGTAACCACAGCCATGAATACAATGAGCCATCAATACCTGGCAAGGCTTCTTGTCAGTGATGCTGAAATAGCAAGCATAATGGAGAAATACAGGATAATAGACCCTACTGAGGATACAAACCAGGATGAGATTTCTCTCCCTTTAGAGGGCGATGACAGCATAGACGGTATAAAAAAAATAGATATTAAAGGCCCCACATATAAAGGATATCTGCTTATAGTCAAGGACCCCTCAAGGGTGTCTCTGGCTACCACTCCTCAATTAGGGGTAAGAGGCACAAAGGTGGAGGATATAGTAAAGAGCAATAATGCCGTCGCAGGCATAAACGCCGGAGGCTTTGCCGATCTTGACGGTCACGGCACAGGAGGCATTCCTGAGGGAATAATCATTGAGGACGGCAAAATACTGTATTCGGATAATGCTTCCTCGCACTATATAATAGGCTTTAATGAAAAAAATATACTTGTGCTTGGAAAATACGGCAAGGCCAGAATCGAAAGCCTTAAAATAAGGGATGCGGTTTCCTTCCGGCCCTTCCTGATTGTAAACGGCAAGCCCACAATCACTAAGGGAGACGGGGGATGGGGAATAGCTCCCAGAACAGCCATAGGCCAGAGAACAGACGGAGCTGTGCTTCTGCTTACAATAGACGGGAGGCAGATTTCAAGCGTGGGGGCAACGCTTAAGGATGTTCAGGATATCATGGTGGAATACGGTGCCCACAATGCCGCAAACCTTGACGGAGGCTCATCGACTACGCTTGTATATGACGGCAGGCTTATAAACAGCCCCTCCAGCCAGCACGGCCCCAGATATGTGCCCTCAGCCTTTATAGTAAGGTAATGGGACACTCCTCTCCTTTGTCGAGGAATGTCCCATTGTTGGGTGTACCTTTGTTGGGTGTACCTTTGTTGGGTATACGGTTAGCCTCCGAACAGTGCCAGCAGTACGCCTGCGGCAACGGCAGAGCCTATTACTCCCGCAACGTTAGGACCCATTGCATGCATAAGGAGGAAGTTTGAAGGATTGGCCTTCTGTCCCTCTACCTGAGCAACTCTGGCTGCCATCGGTACCGCAGACACTCCGGCGGAGCCGATAAGAGGGTTGATCTTTCCTCCCGACAAAAAGCACATGAGCTTTCCGAGCAGAAGTCCCCCGATTGTACTGAACATGAAGGCCGTCAGCCCTAATGCTATTATCTTTAAGGTTTCAGCTCTTAAAAAGTTCTCGGCAACCGCAGTTGCACCCACAGTAACGCCAAGGAATATTGTAACTATGTTAATCAAAGCGTTCTGTGCAGTGTTAGAAAGCCTGTCAACAACTCCCGACTCTTTGAAAAGGTTCCCCAGCATAAGCATACCTATAAGAGGAGCTACCGACGGAAGAAGCAGTACTGTGATTATGGTTACAACAATAGGGAATACTATTTTTTCAACCTTAGAAACTTCCCTGAGCTGCTCCATTTTTATTTCTCTTTCCTTTTTAGTGGTAATCAGCCTCATAAGAGGGGGCTGAATAACAGGAATCAACGCCATATACGAATAAGCCGCAACGGCTATGGCAGGCAAAAGCTCCGGAGCCAGCCTGGTTGTGAGGTAAATTGCGGTAGGTCCGTCGGCGCCTCCTATAATACCTATGGATGCTGCCTCCTGAGGTGAAAAGCCAAGCGCGATTGCAATAACAAACGCCATATATATTCCAAACTGGGCAGCGGCACCTAAGAACAGGCTTGCAGGCCTTGCTATCAGCGGTCCGAAGTCTGTCATTGCCCCTACTCCCAAAAATATCAGAGAAGGATAAATTCCCTTTTTAACTCCCATATACAAGTAGTACAGCAACCCTCCCGGCTCTGTGGAGCCTTCCGGAGGACCCGCCATAATCCCTGTAAGAGGAAGGTTTGCCAGCAGCATTCCAAAGGCTATGGTCAAAAGCAGAAGAGGCTCGAACTTTTTAACAATTGCCAGGTATATAAGGAGACACGCGACGATAATCATAACAAGCTGCTGCCAGGTCATTGCCGCAAAGCCTGAGGTCTCCCAGATTTTTGATATTGTTTCTCCAAATGAAAAAGACATTATTATATTTCACCTCCACTACTGAAGCACGGCAAGAAGATCACCTGTGACAACAGACGCTCCCTTTGCTGCTGATATTTGAGCAACCACACCATCTTTTGGAGCGGTTATCTCATTTTCCATCTTCATGGCCTCAAGTATAAAAAGCACATCTCCCTTTTTAACCGAAGCTCCTGAACTCACCTTTATATCCAGTATAACACCGGGCATAGGAGCCTTTACAGGCTCTCCCGCCACGCTCTGCTGCACAGCGGCGGCAGCAGGTGCGGCTGCAGGTGCAGCCGGTACAGGCGCTGCCTGTTCAACCGGCTTTGCGGCAACAGCAACTGTCTGGGTAGTCCCTACTACAGTGGCCTGCCCCTTTTCCACCTCAACCTCGTAATTCTTATTGTTAATAGTAACAATATACTTCATTATAAATCAACCCTCCATATCCGTTAAAATAGATATTAATCAAGTGCACTTATTGTTTTAAATTGCAGCTCCGACAACGGAATTTCAGATTGATCGCTTACAATTGCCATAATCATTGCAGCAGTCTTTTCATCAACTCCAAAAAGCTTCAATTCTCCCGAGGACGGCCCCATATCCTGACATACGGTATTAACGGGCTTCTCGGGCTCCTGCCTGCCGGGTGCAGCCTTTGTTTCCTTTGCTCCGGAAATATTGCGGAATATTGCAGATTGGGCCATAACAAGACAGCTTAAAGCAATAAGCACAACAAATACCGTCCCAAGACCAAATACAGAAATACTCAAACTATCGGCTATAGACATAAACACCCTCCTTTAAACCTTCGCAATGGCATAGTTTACCTTCACGGCGGTGCTTTCTTCCCTGTGCTTGAAGAACTTCTCGGCTATCTGAGGGAAAAGTATATAGGAAAGCACATCCTCGTCGTTTTTAGCCATGCCCTTAACCTGCTGTTTTATTTTGTTAAATTCCGGCTCCAAAGTATCCGCAAACCTTCCGGTTATAGGCTTTTCATCTCCTAGAACCTTCTTTACCAGCTCAGCGTCAACCTCACCGGGAGCTTTGCCGTATTCGCCTTTTAAATATGCCTTTACTTCCTTTGATATGCTCTTGTATCTCTCTCCGAGAAGAACATTTGTAGCCGCCTGAACACCTACCATCTGGCTCATGGGCGTTACAAGCGGAGGGTACCCCAGATCCTTTCTTACCCTCGGAGTTTCCTGCAGCACCTCGTCAAGCTTATCCATTGAGTTCTGCTGCTTGAGCTGTGCAATAAGGTTGGACAGCATTCCGCCCGGAACCTGATATACAAGGGCGTCGGTGTCTGTTCCCAATACGAACGAGTCTAAAAGGCCTGAGGAAACATATTTCTCCTTCAGAGGCTTAAAGAAGTCGTTTATATCCTTTAATATTTTTTCATCAAGCGACGTTGCATATCCCATTTGCTTAAAGGAATAGTTTAAAGTCTCTGTTGAAGGCTGAGACGTACCGCCTGAAAATGAGGATATTGCGGTATCAACTCCGTCACACCCTGCCTCTACAGCCTTAAAATAGGTTATAGGGCCTAAGCCTGTGGTTGAATGCGTATGAAGGAAAACAGGTATCTTAACAGTTTCCTTAAGGGTTTTTACAAGGTCATAAGCCTCCTTGGGCCCCATAATGCCCGCCATGTCTTTTATGCAGATGGAATGAACTCCCATCCCTTCAAGCTGCTTCCCAAGCTTTGCATAATTTTCAAGGTTATGAATAGGGCTTAAGGTATATGCTATGGTTCCCTGTGCGTGCCCCTTTCTCTTAATTGTCTCATCAACAGCCACTTCTATGTTCCTGTAGTCGTTTAAGGCATCAAAAATTCTCAGTATATCCATTCCATTTTCTATGGAATGGCTGACGAATTTTCTTACTACATCATCCGAATAATGCTTATAGCCTAAGATGTTCTGGCCCCTTAAAAGCATCTGGAGTTTTGTTTTTTTGAGCTTCGCTTTGATTTTTCTGAGTCTTTCCCATGGATCTTCGTTAAGATATCTCAAGCATGAGTCAAATGTGGCACCACCCCAGCATTCTATGGAATAGTATCCCGCCTTGTCCATGGTTTCAAGAATAGCCTCAAAGTCCTGGAAAGGCATCCTGGTAGCAATAAGAGACTGGTTTGCATCTCTTAACACTGTTTCTGTAATATTTACTTTCACAATCTCACTCCTATCTTTTATATTTTTACTGAAATTAAAATAGGTTATATTAAGCCCGCCGATTTTATAATCAAAAGCATCCGTAAACGTCAAAAACCGGCAAACTTTTTATCGGTTAATACTTAGGGCCCAATCTCGAATTTATACTTCTTATACTTCAAAATTAGTATCTGCAAAAAAGGAATCTTTTTTTACTCTAAATAAAATAAAAATCCTCCCCCATTTTAGCCTTCTACATTATACCACATGTTTAACTGCTAAAAAAGTATAAAATTAAATTATTGCTATATTTTTAACAAGCTTTTTTATGGTTTTACTAGAGCCCACAATGCAAAATAATAATGCCCCGAGCCAATGGACTCCGGGCATTATTATTTTAAATGCTTGCCATATATGCGACGCTTTACTTGTAACTATACTCCTTATCCTTATTTTTTTCAAGCCACTCCTGATAATCCGATACGTCCTTCAAATTTTTCCGCAGCACCTCCCATGCACCCGTCGCATCGGCATCCTTGCTCCAGACAGAGGTTCCGGCCAGATTGTACTTAAGCACCAGAGAGGCCCTCAAATTAATTGAATTTTCATCCTCCAGCCACAGCCTGTGCCTGATATCATTCTTAACATATTCCGCATAAAACTGTCCGCTCTCCTCTTCCCACGATACCTTTGCTTTGTTCTCGTCTATATTCTTTTTAGCGGCAGCCATGAACAGCCCGTTTGAGCTGGAAACCTTAATTTTCCCGCCAGCTCCCTTCTCTTCCTTCCACAGCCGGGTGTAAAACGGAACCCCCAGAATAAGCTTTTCGGCGGGTACCTCCGTTAATGTCTTCTCAAGCTTGCTCTCCACCCATGTAATCTGAGAAACGGAGCCCGCCTTAGGGCTGGTGCTCCAGTGCTGGTCATAGGCCATAAGCATTACATAATCCACTATCTCAGCAAGAGCCTTTCTGTCATAGCAAAGAGAATAATTTTCACTCCCGTCGGGCACGTTTACATCCACAGAAACGGTAAGTCCCTGCTCATGCAGCAGAGGCGTTATTTCTCTTACAAATTGAGTAAGCGCGTCCTTATCCCTTTTATATACATTTTCAAAATCTATATTTATTCCATCCAGCTTATAAAGCGCGGAATACGCCAGTATCTGCCTTATTGCATTATCCCTCGCGTCTGTATCGTTCAGCAGCTTGCTGGTATCCTCAATGCTCTTAAAATCATTGCTTAAAAGAGCCCACACCTTATAGCCCTTATTATGAGCCCATTTTATATACCCTGAATTTACTTTGTTGAGTACCGTACCACTTGCATCCTCTATTTCAAAAAACGTGGGAGAAAGCACGTCCAGTCCCTTTACCTCCTTCATTTTAGATGAAATGGAGGTGTTTTTATAAATTGCATCCCATGCCATATTGATCCTTCCCTTTTCCGGCTTCCATGCCGTGACGGGTTCCTTCTCCTCCGGCAGCTTTGCAGGAGTGGTTTCGGTCAGCTCTACAGAGCTTTTTTCAATATACCCTATAGAGCCGTCAAAGGCCCTTACCTTAAACCATTTTTCATGCTCCTCCAACACCTTTAATTTAAGCTCCTCCGGTGAATCCTTCTCAGTGTCCAGCTTTTTTATGATTGGCTCCCTTCTGGACATCTCTTTCCTTATTACTGTTTTCTTCTTTATAGGAGCTGCAAACTTCTTTTCTCTGCCGGAATAATCTATTATTATCACATTGGCGTTTTTAACATAATCTATATCAATTCTATAAAAATCACTTAAAAATTCTATAGGCACATAGACAGCGCCGTCTATTTTGGTAACAGGCAGGCTGAGTGTTACAGGCTTGTGGTTTACCAGGGCATTCAAGCTGTCGGTTTTCATTCTTATCAGCTTGTCTTTAGTGGTAATTGTAACCTTATCGGCCTTTTCATCCCAATATATATTATTGTCAATGTGTCTTTTAACAGTGTCCACAGGAAGAAGAATTTCTTCATTTACTATCTGAGGCTCCCGGCCTTCGGAGATAAGCCTGTCTTCAATCAAAATATTCAGCCTGCTTCTGTCAAGGGAAGCGATTTCCATATTATTGGGAAGAAAGAAATAGCCCAATATGCCCCCTGCACCTAATAAAAACAGTAAAACGACAAGCCTCGCTCTCGATCTCCATTTCGATTTCGATCTTGTTGTCGATCTCGTTCTCCTTTTCAATTCTGCTCCCCCCTCTGTTTTATACTAATAGCATATCATACAGTTGCCTAAAAAATGATTACGAAAGTGTAAATTCCGCCCGACATAAAGAAAAAAGGCCCTTTAGCCTTTATTTCTCTTCCATATGGCTGTTATCTATTCAAAAACCTTTCGCGGAATATAAGTCTTAAAGGAGTCGAGCATTTTCTTTTGAGGCTCAAACAGAAGCAGTGTCCTTTCACCCTTAAGGTTCAAGGTGGCAAAATAAACATCGGGAGAGCTCATTGAGCCTGCAAGCTCAAGCTTTTTCCTTATGCCCTTCACCTCGTTTGTAAACTTATCACTGCTTACCCTTGCGACTATATCAAAATCCTTGCAGCTTGCACTGAAAACCCTCTTTCTTTTTCTGCGGGATATTATTTTATCTATATCCAGCTCGCCATTTGTGAGAATATACTCAAATTCAATATTTCTTGATGTTATAAGGTAATATACTCCAAAGGCAATACCCGCAAATAAAAATATTGCAAAGCTCTGAATGTAAGGTATCGAAAAAATCACAAGGCTTAAAATCAAGCCCGCAGCAATAATTCCTGCATTAACCAGCACATCCTGAGTATTTTTCTTTTTAGATATTATTTGCTCTATAAACACATCCATTTCATAGCCCTCCCATACTTTAAACAATTGTTTGGAATAAGTCGACTTTAATACGCCGCCGGATAAAAATCGTTAAAATAGATTTTATCATACCCTAACAGTTTAGACAATGTCCCTAATGTCAAACAAAAAATTTTTTCTCAGAGCAAAGCCGGTTTAAAGATGCTTCATTAATTCAGTTTCAAATTCATTATAAATCAAAGGCTTATACAAATTGCTCACACTATCGGGAATAAGCATGTCTTCCTTTTTCGCATCATCCTCGCATATAGGATGCAGAAAAATAATTTTTATATGAGGAAAGACGGCATCAATCTGTCTTATTATTTCGTGAATATCTTCACTTACCTCTTCTGTGTCCACTATAACAATTTTTGGCTTCTCCTCTGTGAAGAAATCGGTATAAAATCTAAAATTATAGAAAACCTCATAATTCTCCGCCCCTAAATTCATCAGACCTTCCCGTATGTTATAGTCCTCGCCTTTTCCATAGCAAAGAATAGCAATTTTTGTGCTAAAGCTGGTGTATGCCTTTCTGGTATAATCCTTAAGAGTGTTGAGGGATTTTAAATATTGCTTCTCATATTTTAAAATCTCTTTATTAAAGACCCTGTTACTGTCCTCAGATATTTCTATGAATTCAATTCCGTAACTTATCTGAGGCTCTTTGTAGGGGGATTTTCTTATTAACTTCGCCAGTGCTGTAAAGCAGTTGCCTGACATGGAGGCAATGTGAAAGCTTATAACCGATCCCAGCTCAATATCAGCCTCAGCAACTATCATCGCTCCTCCCCTGCTTATATTTTTGGCCACACTTTCAATAGTATTCCCTTTATCTGTTTTTAGTATTACGTTAAGATTAGAATCAAAACGCATGTATTTTCTTAAATCACTGTATTTCTGTGCCATAGAAACCCTTAAGGTGGCGGCCTTTGGATTGGACGCATTTGCGGTTGTAACCTCTCCACTGACAAGATATTCATATCCTTCTTTTTGAAACTTTAGGATAGCCTCTTGATACGGCAACAAATTTTCACTATAAGGGCTATCAAACAGAATCTCTATATTTGATTCGTCTGCGTACAGTAAAAGAGCTATAAGCCAGTTGTCTCCATTCCTAAACTTCACCTTGACTATATTCAAATCCTGCATCACATTCATGAGCTCATTTTGCTTTACTATGGTAATTTTCATTGCAGCCCTCTCCTTTTAACTAATATTTTATACTTAAACCCACTGAATGTGAAGTGCTTATTTTTTATGCATAAATAAAAAAGGCCTGTGGAATGGGCTTCTTTAAAGTGCCTGTCCTCCGCAAACCTTTGTATCAAACTCTTCCCCCTCAATGGAACGGGTAACGGGCAGCAGCATAGAATCAGCAAAACTGCTTTCCAAAGTATTTAAAGTTCTTTAATGAACGCTGTATCTGATCTATAGAATATTTTTGACCTTTTATTTTTTGCACCCCACTAATCACGCTTTCCTTCGACTTATTTTCCAAATGATCATAAGCATAGATGGCAGTTGTCAGCAACTCCAGTTCTGATGGCGATTGCCCCTTAAAACGTTCAATCAGCTCATCTATTTGCCTTACCTGCTCTACAGATAATCCGTCAGCCTCAACTGCAAAGTTCTTTTCATCAATACTCATTAGATGCGAATATCCTGAATAATCAAACTCAATAACACCATCAGTACTTAAAAATGTAGCAGCAGCATCTAAAGCCCCACTATATGGGCCATAAAAATGCAAGCCATAATCATAACCTAAATTTATGCCTTTTTGTTCAATCAAAAAAACCATTTTCTGCAAAGTTTTTTTACCAGGTTTTTCTCCCCATATATCATTAATTCTTTTAATTATATAAGCCGCATTGTTTAAAATACCTGTCATCAGTCATCATCTCCTTCTTTTAAAAGTTCACTGACGATTCTCCTTGCGTCTGCGGCATGCGGTTTATCTACATAAAGTCTTCTGATGTTAATAGGCTTAATAAGACTTTGTAGTAATATTGATTCAGAAGAAATACTCGACGGCCTCTCCATGTAATTAACCAGTATTGGGATTCCTTTACCGCTACCTGCATCATATTCCTCTAATGTGGGAATTTTGTGCGGCAACTTGCTGGCCGTGTCTTCAAGTATATCACATCCCAGCTTTTCTTTCAATTCCTTCTTGATGAGATTGAATAAGAGGTAATCATTGCCCCGGTTACTATGAGCCGATGTTTCATAAACACATGACATTACTGTTCGATTCAAAAATTCATCTGCTAAAGGAGTGTTTCCTTGAGCCTCTTTGATTTTGTTCAGAATAGTAAGATCATCCCATTTTAAATACTCATGCACATCATCAGGATATTGAGAATTAGGTAGTATGCAGGAAATATTACCTATAAGAAGATTGTCTAAGTATCTTCTGGTTTTATGAAAATAAACCTGAATAAACATGAAATATCTAGCGATTACAAACTCTTCAAACGCGTGGATACCGCCTCTCTCAACAGCTAACTGCATAATATTATCATTTGGTTTGACGTATACCGTTAAAGAAGAAAGCAGCCTGTTAAGGTCATATTTGCCGTAATTGACTCCGCAATAATAAGAATCCCTTAATAAATAATCCATTTTATCACAGTCAAGTTCACTGTCCATAAAGCTTTTCAGAAACTTAAAGTCAGGCATTATGTAGTTCGGATTTAATTCGGGGTTAT
Source organism: Anaerobacterium chartisolvens (assembly GCF_003337415.1). GTDB lineage: Bacteria > Bacillota > Clostridia > Acetivibrionales > DSM-27016 > Anaerobacterium > Anaerobacterium chartisolvens. The sequence continues at coordinate 14,965 of NZ_QPJT01000040.1, forward strand.
TCTCTCCATAGATCAGCCACAGCAATTCCGGCGTTATTGCATAGCTCTCATCCGCACTATGCTCTCGCCGAAAATCCGCCCCGATATCTTCAATGTATTGTGATATCTCAGTTTCGCAAATAATCTTTCTGGTAAAATCCTCATGCTCTGCCCCACCGTCGAAAAGTGCTTCCGAACCATGTGAGAATGGTGCATGTCCAAGGTCGTGTGTTATTGCCATTAATCTTAATAGCTGTTTATACCACTCTTTTCGTGTGTTATCAAAAAGGTCATATCCGTGGGCTGCTTTATATCTGTCTAATGCAGAAGTAAAGGCCTCCGTCACTAAATACATTACGCCCAAAGAGTGTCCAAAACGAGTATGCTCTGCCCCGGGATATACCAGATATGTAGTGGCTAGCTGTTTGATATTACGAAGCCGTTGAAATGGTGCGGAATCAATGATTTTTAATTCAAGGTCGCTTACTTCAATAAAGCCATGTATGGGATCGCGAAATTGATATGGCATACACATCACCTCATTCGTCATCTCAATTTTACCGCCTTTATCCTTGGAATTCAGGCTAATAACCCGTAATTTCAGGTCAACAGCCTTTATAATCACATATGTTTGCTTATAGTATTTTCATTATACAACCAATCCCTATAAATGACAAATTATTGATGAAAAATTTATTGTTTTGTCGAACGGACATAAGCCTTTTTTCTTCCTGCTTAGCAAGTAGGTTTCTTGTTTCATACATAAATAAAAAAAGAAAGCCTCTTAAGGAGCAGAGCTCCGCAAGAAACTTTCTTCTTATATATTTCAGAATATTTAGTCAATGCTTGTGCGTCCGAAAAGCGGGTATTAGTACATTCCGCCCATTCCGCCCATCCCTCCGGGCATTCCTCCACCCGGCATAGGAGCTTCCTTCTCAGGTTTGTCGGCAACTACACTTTCGGTTGTAAGTACCATTGATGCTATTGAAGCAGCATTTTGCAGAGCTGATCTTGTAACCTTCGCAGGGTCAACTATACCAACCTCAAACATACTGACATACTTCTCATTCAAAGCATCAAAGCCAATTCCTTCTTCACTGTTCTTTACCTTTTCAACTATTACAGAGCCCTCAAGACCTGCATTAGCCGCAATTTGTCTTACCGGCTCCTCGAGAGCCTTAACTATAATCTGTACTCCGGTCTTTTCATCACCCGATGTGGTATCAAGCAGCTTTGCCACCTTTGAAATTACGTTGATGAATGCGGTTCCTCCGCCGGAAACCATGCCCTCCTCAACAGCAGCTCTTGTGGCAGCAAGCGCGTCCTCTATCCTTAATTTCTTTTCCTTCATTTCAGTTTCAGTAGCGGCACCCACCTGAATTACAGCTACTCCGCCGGAAAGCTTGGCAAGCCTTTCCTGAAGCTTCTCCCTGTCAAAATCGGATGTGGTTTCTTCAATCTGAGCCTTAATTGAAGCAATTCTCTTCTTGATATCCTCTTCACTTCCGGCACCGTCTACAATTATTGTGTTTTCCTTCTGAACCTTAATCTGTCTTGCTCTACCGAGCTGCTCAATAGTGGTTTCCTTCAAATCCAGTCCAAGCTCTTCAGTAATTACCTCTCCGCCTGTCAAAGCAGCGATGTCCTGAAGCATAGCCTTTCTTCTGTCGCCAAAGCCGGGGGCCTTAACGGCAACACATGTAAATGTTCCTCTCAGCTTATTGAGAACAAGAGTGGAAAGAGCTTCTCCCTCTACATCCTCAGCTATTATAACGAGCTTTTTGCCCTGCTGAACTATCTGCTCAAGTATGGGAAGTATATCCTGAATGTTGCCCAGCTTCTTGTCTGTAATCAATATATAGGGATCATCTAACACCGCTTCCATCTTTTCGGTATCGGTTACCATATAAGCGGAAACATATCCCCTGTCAAACTGCATACCTTCAACTACCTCTACGCTTGTTCCCATTGTTTTAGACTCTTCAACGGTAATAACCCCGTCATTGGTCACTTTTTCCATTGCGTCTGCAATCAAGGCGCCTATAACATCGTCATTTGCGGATATTGAAGCAACTCTTGCTATATCCTCTTTTCCCTTAATCTTCTGGCTGATTTCCTTTATTCCGTCCACCGCTTCGTCTACAGCCTTTGCAATACCCTTTTTAACTATCATGGGGTTGGCACCTGCAGCAACATTCTTCATTCCCTCTCTGATTATTGCCTGTGCCAGAAGAGTAGCCGTTGTGGTACCGTCGCCGGCAACATCATTTGTCTTTGTGGCAACCTCTTTAACAAGCTGAGCTCCCATATTTTCAAATTTGTCCTCAAGCTCAATTTCCTTTGCTATTGTAACACCGTCGTTTGTGATTAAAGGCGCTCCGAATTTTTTATCGAGAACAACGTTCCTGCCCTTAGGTCCAAGCGTAACCTTAACGGTATCAGCCAGCTGGTTAACTCCGCTTTCAAGAGCACGTCTGGCTTCTTCACCAAATTTTATTTCTTTTGCCATATTATCAAACCTCCTCATTCTTCTAAGAAAAATTTTTCTCTAATGTGTGTTGCTTTAAACCATACACAATAAAATGCTTAAGAGCTGTTCTATTCAACTACTGCAAGAATGTCGCTCTGCTTTAATATTGTCAGCTCCTGACCGTCAAACTTAACCTCTGTCCCTGCATACTTGCTTATAAGTACTTTGTCTCCAACCTTTACTTCCATTTTAATTTCCTTGCCGTCTACAACCGCACCGGGGCCGGCAGCTACTATTTCAGCAACCTGAGGCTTCTCCTTTGCAGAACCCGGCAAAACAATACCACTCTTGGTGGTCTCTTCGCTTTCCAGCATTTTAATAACAACTCTGTCTCCTAATGGCTTTATTTTCATAAGTTTTACCTCCCTTTAAAATCTTTCATTTTGTTAGCACTCACTAAACTTGAGTGCTAATCACATTTATAATATTATATAATATCCAAATGTGAATCAAATATGTCTTTTTTCTAAATTGTGCGATAATTAAGCAAATATGACTGTTATCATAGCAAAATATTGAAAAATCATCGTTTTTCTTTATTTTACTATGAAAGTCATTTATATATGCATAAGAAGGGCTGAAAACAAAAGCCTTAAAGGCTATAAAGGCAAGTGGAATTTTACTTTCCCATATCCTTTGCAGTCAGGGATTCTCTGATAATTTCCCTCATTTCCTTGTCCTTTGTATCATCCGTAACAATGCCGTTTAAAACACTCCTGATTTCCTTTTTATTTATAAATCTCTTGCTGTTCTTTAAAAATTTCTTCAGGAAATCCTTTATATGCGAGCTATGCTTAAGCTTTATATATGTTTCGATCAGCTTTATAAACTCATCCTGATTTTTTGCCCTTAGTTTGGATATCAGCTTGAGCTGCCTCTCATAGAGATCAAACTCCTGATCATATTCATAAAACAGAGTCAGGTTGCAATTGGCTGTGATGTCATCCGTCCGAAGCTTAAGCACACTTTTGGCAAGGCTGATTGCTTTATTTATTTGCCCCGTAAAGAAACAGGCCATGGAAAAATCGTTTCTGAACGCAATAGCCCCGGTGTCTATTTCCACAGCCTTTTCGAGCTTTGTACACGCCTTGGCATACATGCCCTCATCAAGCATTCTCCTGCCTTCTGCGGCAAGCTTGCCCGCAATCTTTCCTTTTTTGCCGTCATAGCCTATATCCTCATATATCTGCAGGTAATATATAATATCACTGGTTTCTTCAGCAAACTGCCCGTCAGGATCAAACCTTGCGTATTCCTCGAAATATTCCCTGGACTTTTTAAAATTTCCCATGTCAAAATAGTTGCAGCCTATTCCGAAATAACATTCGGAAAGCGTGGGATCAATATATTTTAAAATATCAAGCATTATTTTATTGGATTTTTCAGTCTGTCTCAGCTCAGCGTATATACATGCAAGATTAAACTGGTAATCGGCATCAAAGGGCTCCTTTTCCGCCGCCCTTTCAAAAAACTTCACCGATATGGCAAATTTTTTTCTTCCCGCATACTTTAAGCCTATATTATAATAAATTTCAGCGTCATGCCGAAATGGTACCACTTTTTTTAAGCCTGTCTTCTTCAAAAGCTCACCGCCATACATAACTAATATTCTATCTTCGCCCCTTAAGCTCGTCAAATACATCCTCCATGCCAACCTCTTTTTCCACCATAAGCACACAGAGGTGATACATCAGATCTGCTATCTCACACTTAATATTGCCGCTGTCGGGATTCTTGGAAGCAATTATAACCTCCGCCGCCTCTTCTCCCACCTTTTTTAGTATTTTATCCAGTCCCTTCTGGAAGAGATAGTTTGTATAAGAGCCCTCCTTAGGGTTAGCCTTTCGATCAACCACTATATTGTATACCTCTTTAAGGATCTTTGACAAGTCTTTATCATCATCTTCACCGATAATATTATGCTGGACAGTGTCAGGCTGTGACTGTTTCTCTTCCTTGGGCACCGTCCCGCCGCTTATGGCTTCAAAGTCCAATTTTCTGTAAAAGCATGAATGGTGGCCGGTGTGGCATGCCGCTCCCTTTTGCTCAGCCTTTATCAGTATTGTGTCCCCGTCACAGTCATAGCTTATGGATCTTACATACTGGAAATGCCCCGAGGTCTCACCCTTAAGCCACAGCTTCTGCCGGCTCCTGCTCCAGTAATGAACGGTGCCCGTTTCCAGCGTCTTCTCTAATGCCTCTCTGTTCATATACGCCAGCATAAGAACCTCATCGGTACGGTTATCCTGCGTCACAACAGGTATCAAGCCCCTGTCGTCAAATTTTAAGTCATTAAATAAATTATTCATTGTAATTATCCTCGACATTTATAATTTTTGTTGCAATAAGCAACATTTTACCTGCAATCAAGTCTTTTCACAAGCTCTCCAAAATCAGAAAAATATTCCTGAAGCTTGTTTGCATCCAATCTTTTAAGCAATTGAACGCCATGCCTTACCTTATGGTACTTCCCTCTTCTTGTTTTCTCTGTGAGATTCTCGAGAACTTTATCGGGATTATTAAATTGCTTGGCACTCTTTACAGGGATTTTGGCAGAAATATTTTCTCCATAAAATTCATCCAGTATCTCAGGCTGTGACAAAAACCATGCCTCCATTTCCTGTATCATAAAATATATCCGGCTGTTATCCCCAATACCATATTCATTTTCAATATTCTTTAATCTCTTATCTCTCTCCTGTTCATCCCCGTCGAGATCAATCAAGGCAACCGCCGACACATCCTTTTTGCAATGCTTCAGCTTTCTAAGCGTTTCCCCTGTACTGTTTCCCATATCAATTCTAGGCATATTGCCTTTTAATTTCTGGGACAGCAGCTTGTTAAACCCCTGCTTTAAATCCCCGTTGGAATCATCGCTTGTACCCTCGACAAATAAAACCCTCCTACCACCTGTTACCGCCAATGTCCCCCGCCCTCCACATCTTACCGGGAAAATAGCTGTCATACCATCCCTTAAAATCCTCCTCGGTAAAGGAATTTACAACCGTCCTGTTCTCTTCATCCTTATCAAATACCCTTATCCTGTCTAAGTTAAAATGATTCAGAAAATTTTCGGAATGTGTGGCAATTATAAACTGTGTGGTTTCGGAGGCTTCGGCTATAGCACTTGCAAGGTTCATTATCATATCGGGATGAAGTCCGACCTCAGGCTCATCTATACAAACCAGACCCCCTCGCTCAGGGTTGAAAATGATGGACATAAGGCATAAAAACCTGAGCGTTCCGTCTGATATATGCGTCACATGAAGCAGCCTGTTAAGGCCTGCTTCCTCAAGCATAAGCTCTATGTTTCCGCCTATGGGATTAAACTCAAAGCCCTTAAAATTTTCATTAACCTCATTCAGCACCTCAACCATCTTCAAATAGTGCTTTCTGTGGTTAATCTTTATGGTATTCAGCATCTGGGGAAGGTTGCTTCCGTCGTGCAGCAGCCTTTTCTCTCCTGAAGACTTCATAGGCTTTCTTATGAGACTGCCTGGTGTTGTATCGAAGTAATTATATACAGTTATTTTACGTATAGCTTCACAAATAGCATACTGGATTAAAAACCTGACAGGATCATTAATCTGGAACAGGGCAAGCTCCTGCGGATTAAGGTTGTCATATAGAACCTTAAGCTCCGGCTTGGATTTATGTCCGCTGATTCCATAAATAATTCCTCTCCCGTTTTCAAACTTTAAGAAAATAAAATCTTCGCGCAATTTGGTAATTTTATTATAAAATCCTTCTTTCTGATACAGTTCTTCAGATGAAATGTAATAATTATCCTGTCCGGGCTTCCTGCCCACAACTATTTTATAAAACACATCCTTCTCAAAGCTAAATCCAAAACCTTTCAGCACATTAAAATCAAGCTCAAATGTAATTGATACACTTTCCTTTTGGCTGTTCTCCCCGCAAAAGCACATTGCATCGAAGCCGCCCCATGTATCTATTATAAGCTTCGTAAGGCCAATTCCGGCTACGCCCTCTTTGAGGAATTGGATAGCTTTCAATAGGTTGGACTTACCCGAGCCGTTAATTCCGACAAGAATATTTTCCGTTTTATTGAATTCAATCTTGGCATTTTCAAAACTAAAAAAATTCTCAAGTTGAATGGATTTTATCATTACATACACCTTTCTTTTAAACCAGAAGGTTTAAAATCCCAAAATCATAATTTATAGCCTTACCTCTATACCTCTCTGTCTGAGATAAGCCTTTAAATCCCTTATCTCCATCTCCCTGTAGTGAAAAAGCGACGCCGCAAGCACCGCATCGGCTTTTCCTTCGGTAAGAGCCTCATAAAAATGCTCCATGGTTCCCGCTCCGCCTGACGCTATAACGGGTATTTTAACGCTCTCAGATACCATTCTGGTAAGCTCTATGTCATACCCGTTTTTGGTGCCGTCGCAGTCCATGCTTGTCAGCAGTATCTCCCCCGCTCCAAGCTTTTCGGCCTCTGCGGCCCACTCCACCGCATCCCTTCCTGTGTTCACTCTTCCGCCGTTGAGATAAACCTCCCAGCCCGCTCCGTTGTGCCTCCTTTTAGCGTCAATTGCCACAACCACACACTGATTTCCGAATCTCCACGCCGCCTCCGAAATGAGCTCCGGGCGCTTTAGTGCGGCGGAATTAACCGATATCTTGTCGGCGCCTGCCTTCAATATCTCCCTGAAGTCATCTACCGACCGTATGCCCCCGCCTACCGTAAACGGTATAAAAACCTGCTCCGCAACCCTCCGCACCACATCTAACATAATGGCTCTGGCATCGCTGGATGCGGTGATATCCAAAAAGGTAAGCTCATCTGCCCCCGCCTTGTCGTATATCGCAGCAACCTCGACGGGATCTCCCGCATCCCTTATATTAACAAAATTAACTCCCTTGACAACCCTTCCTCCGTGTACGTCCAGACACGGAATAATACGCTTTGTCAGCATATATCTATCACCCATTCCCTTGCTAACGGCATATGCACCGCTTTATTTGGCAAGCTCTATAGCCCTTTTTAAGTCCACATTTCCCGTATAGAGCGCCTTTCCAACTATGGCTCCCGGCATACCTATATTCCTTAAATCCTCGATATCCTTAAGACTGCCCACTCCTCCTGAGGCAATAACCTCAATGCCGGACTCGCGAAGCATCTCGCTCATAGCATTCAAATTTGGCCCCGAGAGCATACCGTCCTTCGATATGTCGGTATATATTATTGTCTTTACGCCAAGCCCCGCCATCCTTTTTGCAAACTCCACAGCGGTAAATTCACTGGTTTTCTCCCATCCCTCAATAGCCACCATTCCGTTTATTGCGTCTATCCCTATCACTATAGCGTTTCCGAAGGTGTTTACCGCATTCTTCACCAGTTCAGGGTTTCTGACCGCAGATGTTCCCAGTATAACCCGGCTTATTCCCTTAGACAATATCTTCTCTATAGTCTCTATGCTCCTTATTCCGCCTCCCACCTGTACCGGGATGGCCGCCGCAGAAGCCATTTCGCTTATTACTCCTATATTCGCGGGCTCCCCCGTTCTGGCACCGTCAAGGTCCACCACATGCAGGTATTCAGCCCCTTCAGCCTGCCACTTAGATGCCATATCGGCAGGATTGTCCGAATAGACTGTCATCTGGTTAAACCTTCCCTGCGACAGCCTTACACATTTCCCGTCCTTAATATCCACCGCCGGATATATTATCATTGTTTACCTCCCAATAACCACTTTTATATGGACGCAACCCAGTTCTTAAGTATTTGCAGCCCCGTTTCACCGCTTTTTTCAGGGTGGAACTGTGTAGCGCACACCTTATCCTTGCATACCGCAACGTCGAATTCAATTCCGTACCTTGCGGTTGCCGCGACAATGCTCCTGTCCTCAGCCGTCAGATAATATGAGTGTACAAAATATACATAGGGCTTGGGTGAAAGATTGCCAAAAACAGCGCAGTCCTCAGCCGTTTTTATGGAATTCCATCCCATGTGCGGAACCTTAAGTCCCATATCCAGAGGAAGCTGTCTTATAGAGCCCTTGAAAACCCCTAAGCCCCGAACCCTCTCCCCGCCCTCCTGACTGTACTCGAACAGAAGCTGCATCCCTAAGCATATTCCCAAAAAGGGCTTGCCCCGGTCTATTGCAGTCTTTACCGTGTTTATCATATCAAACCTTTCAAGACTGTCCATCGCATCGGCAAACGCTCCCACACCGGGGAGAACCACAGCATCCGCCCCAAGAATAAGCTCACTGTCGGAGGACACCACCGCTTCCGCACCTATAAACCCAAACGCTTTTTCCACGCTTCTTAAATTTCCCACACCGTAATCAATTATAGCAATCAAAAGGTATCCCCACCCTTCACTTCCTCTAAACTATACATTTAGCAATAAAGGTTTTGCATAGAGAATATAATTTGATGGAAGAAATTTTTTTGACCCGTAAGGAATACATCTAAGAAAAGCGCCTGATGACATACCCGTGAGACATTTCCCCGCAAGGCGCCTTTTCGTTGCTGTTAAAATTTCTGTAGGCAATTATATTCTCTATGTTTGCAAAAGCTTTATTGCACCTTATTGTAGCTTCTTTCCCGTAATTCTTTCATATGCCTCTATATACTTTGCCTCTGTCTTTTCAATAACGTCTGCGGGAAGCTCGGGAGCCGGAGGCTTTTTATCCCATTTCACCTTTTCGAGATATTCTCTCACAAACTGCTTGTCAAAGCTCTTTTGCGCTCTTCCCATCTCATATTCCGATGCGTCCCAGAATCTTGAGGAGTCGGGGGTAAACATCTCGTCGGCGGCTATAAGCTCTCCGTCTAAAATTCCAAACTCAAACTTGGTGTCGGCAAGTATAAGCCCCTTGCTTTCGGCATAACTGCTGGCCTTGTTGTACAGCGCTATGCTTACATCCTTAAGCTTGCAGGCCAGCTCGCTTCCTATCCTGTTTGTCAGCTCGTCGAAGGAAACATTTTCATCATGACCCTCTAAAGCCTTTGTCGAAGGCGTAAATATCGGCTCAGGCAGCTTCTGCCCCTGCTTTAGTCCGGCCGGAAGCTTTATGCCGCAAATGCTTCCCGTCTTTTGATAATCCTTAAGCCCGGAGCCTTCAAGATATCCTCTTACAATACACTCTGCCTCAGCCATCTTAACCTTCTTGACAAGCATGGATCTCCCGGAAAGCTCCTCCTTAAACCTTGACAGCCCCTCGGGGTACAGCGATACATCGGTGGTAATGACATGATTTGCCACAACATCGGAGGTGTAGTCAAACCAAAACTCCGATATGCTGTTTAAAACCCTCCCCTTGTTGGGAATAAGGTTCGGGAAAACAACGTCAAACGCAGATATCCTGTCCGTTACCACAACAAGGAGCTTATCTCCCAAATCATAAACATTTCTTACCTTTCCCTTAATAAATACCGGCAGTTCTATAAAGCTAGTGTCATTTATCAGCATTTCGTTCTTCCTTCCTTAAAAATATATTATAACATCCCTTTAGTAGACATTACTCCCTTAATCCTGTCGTCCATTCGTGTTGCCTCATCCAACGCACGCCCAAAGGCCTTGAACACAGCCTCTATCATGTGGTGGGTATTGCTTCCGTACAGCACCTTTATATGCAGCGTCAGCCCCGCGTTAAATGCCACCGCCCTGAAAAACTCCTCTACAAGCTCGGTATCCATTTCGCCCACCCTGTCACGTTCAAAGACGGCATCCATAACCAGAAACGGCCTGCCCCCAAAGTCAAGCACTACCATTGCGAGGGCTTCATCCATGGGTAAATACGACGTTCCATACCTCTTTATTGATTTTTTGTCTCCCGCCGCCTTTTTAAGTGCCTGTCCAAGGGCTATCCCTACATCCTCGACGGTGTGGTGGGCATCCACCTTCAGATCCCCCTCCGCCTTGACAAAAAGGTCAAAAAGCCCGTGTGCGGCAAACAGGTTCAGCATATGGTCAAAAAAGCCTATGCCGGTATCTATGTCACCTTTACCGCTGCCGTCTATGTTTATCCTTAAAACGATGTCTGTCTCATTTGTTTTCCTTGCAATTTCCGAATCCCTTGTCATTTTAACCTCCAAAGCAAAGTACAAAATATTACCGAACAAAATCCAATCTAATTATAACAAATAAATCACATTATATTCTACAGGACTGCAACAAATTTTTTATGGTTTCCAATACATAATCCATATCGCTGTCATTTCCTATTGTAATCCTTAAAAAGCTGTCAATTCTAGGCTTGTTAAAATACCTTACCAGAATACCCTTGTCGCGTAAAAGCTCAAATAAATCCCTTGCTGCGACATCAGGATGGCTTATAAAAAGAAAATTGGCCTTTGAATCCAGCACCGTAAAGCCCATGTCCTTAAGCTCTGACGCAGTCCTCTCCCGGGTGCATATGATTTTAGCGCTGACACTCCTGAAATATTCCTCGTCCCGGAATGACTCGTTTGCCGCTGCAAGAGCTATGCGATCTATTGTGTAGGAGTTAAAGGAATTCTTTATGCGTCCCAGCGCCTCTATAAGGCTGCTGTCTCCAAGCGCAAAACCTATGCGCATTCCTGCCAGAGAGCGCGACTTTGACAGCGTCTGCACGACAAGCAGGTTGGGATAGCTGTCAATAAGCCCTGCCGCCGATTCTCCTCCGAAATCTATATATGCCTCGTCGATTATGACTACGCTGTCCATGTTGTTTTCCACGATTTTACTTATCGAGGAAATCGGCAAAAGCTGCCCGGTCGGGGCCTTAGGGTTTGATATTATGACCCCTCCCCTGCTTTTATAAAGCTTTTCCTCAGGAATATTAAGCTGATCATCTAAAGGCACAATTTCATAGCCTATGTTAAACAGCTTGGCATATACCGGGTAAAAGCTGTAAGTAATGTCGGGGAAAAGTATCGGCCTTTCAGGGTCAAAAAATGCCATAAACGAAAAGGCCAGCACCTCGTCCGACCCGTTTCCCACAAAAATTTGGTTTTTATTCAGCCCGTAATATTCTGCCGCAGTTTCTCGTAATTCACTGCAGTCAGGGTCAGGATACAGCCTTAAATCCTCTCCGGCAGCCCTTCTTATCGCCTCCAGCACCCTCGGGGAAGGGGGATAGGGATTTTCGTTTGTATTTAATTTAATATATTTCCGGTCTTTAGGCTGCTCTCCCGGAACATACGGCTCTATATTTTTTACAATACTGCTCCAATACCTGCTCATAGTGCAAACCTCTCCCAAATTTTACTTTTTACTTCCGTTCTCCGTCGGCAAGCCTTGCCCTTATGGCATTTGCGTGAGCCTTAAGCCCCTCTGCCTCCGCAAAAAGTATTACATCCTCCGCCGCCTTTTCCAGAGCCTCTCTTGTATAAGATATAACACTGGATTTTTTAATGAAATCGGCCACATTAAGGGGAGAAAAGAACCTTGCAGTGCCGTTTGTAGGCAGCACATGATTGGGGCCCGCAAAATAGTCTCCCAGCGGTTCGGATGCATAGTGCCCAAGAAATATGGCGCCTGCGTTTTTAACGCTTCCAAGAAGGTTAAACGGCTCCTTTACGCAAAGCTCTAAATGCTCCGGGGCAATGATATTTACCAGCTCTATTGCCCTTTTTATGCTTTCCACAACCACAACAGCTCCATAGCTGTGCAGCGACTGGGAAATTATTTCCCTTCTGGGAAGGCTTGCGGCCTGTATTTCAACTTGCTTTTTGATTTCCTCGGCCAGCTCCTCACAGTCTGTAATGGCAATTGACGACGCCAAAATATCATGCTCCGCCTGAGACAGCAGATCTGCGGCAACAAACGCCGCATTGGCGGTGTTATCCGCCACAACGGCAATCTCACTGGGTCCGGCGATTGCATCAATATCACAAACACCGTAAACCAGCTTTTTGGCTGCTGCAACATAGGCGTTTCCGGGCCCCACAATTTTATCCACCTTAGGCACGGAGGAGGTACCGAAGGCCAGTGCGGCTACCCCTTGAGCCCCTCCCACCCTGTATATTTCATCCACTCCCGCCTCATTGGCTGCCACCAGCACAGCGGGATTAATTCCCTCGACCTTTGGGGGAGTTATCATAACTATTTTCTCAACCCCGGCAACCTTTGCAGGAACTGCGTTCATCAGCACCGAGGATGGGTATGCGGCTGTACCGCCCGGAACATACAGTCCCACAATTTCGAGCGGTCTGTACATCTGCCCGAGTATAACCCCGTCCTGTCCCGTGGAAAACCACGACTTTTCCTTTTGCTCATAATGAAAATCCTCAATGCTTTTTTTCGCCTTCCTTATCACCTCTATGAGCGACGGGTTAACCCTTTCATAAGCACTCTCGATTTCGGAGGACGGTATTCTGATGCTTTCTGGGGAAAGCTCCACCCCGTCAAGCTTCAGGGAGTATTCAAAAACAGCTCTGTCGCCGTACGATCGTACGTCGCTTATAATTTTCTCCGCCGTTTTCATTATGTCTCCTGACGCCGTGCTGTTTCTTCCCTCTATTCTATTTATAAGCTCCTGTTCGCCTTTTCCGCGCAGGTCAATAATATCAATCACCTTTAATTCACCGCCTTTTCAAGCTGCCTTCTCATTCCGTCAACTATGGCATTTATCCTGTCGCTTTCCATTTTCATGCTCACCCTGTTTACAATAAGCCTTGCGCTTATATCGGAAATATGGTCAAGCACCACAAGCCCGTTTTCCTTTAAGGTTCTTCCGCTTTCAACGAGGTCTACAATAACCTCCGAAAGCCCCACCAGAGGAGCAAGCTCTACCGAGCCGTTAAGCTTTATTACCTCAATTGATTCGCGTCTTTTATGCTCAAAATATTCCCTTGCTATTTTAGGATACTTAGTGGCAACCCTCTTGTTATTAAGCTGGTCAAGCCTTCCCTGCAGCTCTGCCGGCCCCGCCACAACCATCCTGCACGCCGCAAAGCCAAGGTTCAACACCTCGTATAAATTCCTGCCCTCCTCCAAAAGAGTATCCTTTCCTACTATTCCTATGTCTGCCGCCCCATATTCCACATAGGTGGGTACATCGGCAGGCTTGGCAAGAAAAAACTTAATTTTATTTGCTTCATCAGTCAGTATAAGCTTTCTGGAGCTTCCGCGAAGCTCCGAGCAATCTATTCCCGCACCCTCAAACAGCTCTATTGACAGCTCGGTAAGCCTTCCCTTGGAAAGTGCTATGGTAAGGTACCTCATAAAATTCCTCCTTAAAATCACCAACCGCCTTTTGCCAGTTGTTCTATTGTCGCTGACGAAACCTCTCCCGTCTGCATGTTATGCACCTCAATGCTGTCACTGTCTGGAATGTACAATATTCCCCCTATTCCCTTCCTTGATGCATATTTCTTGACAGCCTCAAGGCCACCGCCTGCAATGTCCATTTCAACATTAAGCCCCTGCTCCCTGAGCTGGCTGCACACACTAAAGGCGGTTTTCCTTCCCGCCCTTTCATAGCAGACAAGACTGTCTGTCTGGGGCTTTTCGGCACAGATTCCCTGTCTTTCAAGAGCCGTCATTATCATATTGATTCCAAGTGAAAAGCCCGTCGCGGAGCATTCCTTCCCAAACCCCCCAACAAGTCTGTCATACCTTCCGCCGCTTAAAATAGGGAATCCCACGTCATATGTAAACCCTCTGAACACCACTCCGGTATAATAGTCCAGGCTCTGAACCGTCCCTAAATCTACCGATACATACCTGCTAAGGCCATAATCATCCAGCAGCTCAAGCACCTGCCTCAAATTTTCGAGGGCCTTCAAAGACCTTTTATTGAAGGTCAGCTTTTCCACCCTGTCAATTACATCTAAGGAGCCAAACAGCTTGGGAATGCTCAGTATAAGCTCCTTCAAATCCTTTCTGATTTCATGAGCCTCAACCAACTCCTCAACCCCAAGGTAGTCCTTTGCGTCAATCAGTATTCTTACCTGCTCTATCTCATCCTCCGAAAGCCCGGTCTCCTCCATAAGGCCCTTGAAAAATTCCACCTGCCCTATGTCTATCTGAAAGCTTTCCAGCCCTGTGCATTTTACCGCGTTTATGGCTGCGGCTATCACCTCGGCATCCGCCTCGGGACCGCCGGCACCGACAATTTCCACACCTGCCTCGGTAAATTCCTTTTGCTTACCACCTCCAAGCTGGTTAAACTTAAAGGCATTGCAGATATAAAAATACTTTATGGGGTCCTCGGCATCCTTATACTTTGTAGCTGTCACCCTCGCTATAGGCACCGTCATTTCAGGCCTCAGAACAAGAATCCTACCCTGCTGGTCAAAGAACTTAAACATCTTTTCCTGTGGTATGGGAGCTGTTCCTGCCGAAAATACATCATAGAATTCCATAGTGGGAGTCTCAACCTCGAGGCATCCGTATGTCCTGAAAAGCTCTCTTATCTTCCCCTCCAGATTTCTTTTTCTGAAGCACTCGTCAAACAGTATATCCTGAACTCCCTCCGGTGTGTATATCTTCCACTTGCTCAAAAGAATGCACCTCACTTCATCGCTTTATCATGGTAAAGTTGTAAACCATTAAAATAATTATAAATTCAATTTGCTTCATTGTCAACAAAATATTAAAGCACACACTATTCTATTGTACAAAGCTTAAATAAGATTTACAATATAATGGATATCTCATAATAACGCAGTTAACAAATACCTTAAGTTATTATTTTGTCTTACATGCATTACGCTCGGAAAAGATAAGAAAAGGAGTAGCTATGAACTGGGTAACACTAGGAAAAACAGGCATTACTGTTAACAAAAACGGGTTTGGAGCTCTTCCAATACAGAGGGTCAGCTTGGATGCCGCCTCGGCTTTGCTGAAAAAAGCTTATAAAAGCGGGATTAATTTCTTCGACACGGCAAGATTCTATACTGACAGCGAGGAGAAAATAGGCTTTGCCTTAAGCAGTGTCAGGAACAAAATTTATATTGCCTCCAAAACAATGGCTGCAAATGCTGATGAGCTACGAAAGCAGCTGGACACCTCACTTAATCTGCTTAAAACAGATTATATCGACATATACCAGCTCCATAATCCCGGCTTCTGTCCGAAGCCCGGGGACGGCACAGGGCTGTATGAGGCCCTGCTGGAGGCAAAGGATAAGGGAATGATCCGCCATATAGGAATTACAAGCCATAGGCTTGCGGTAGCTGTAGAGGCGGCGGAATCCGGACTGTATGAGACAATTCAGTTTCCGTTCAGCTATCTGGCGACAGACGGAGAGGTAAGGCTGGTGAAGCTGTGCCGCGAGCGCGATATCGGCTTTATAGCGATGAAGGCATTGTCGGGCGGGCTTATTACCAATGCGGCAGCCGCCTATGCCTATATTGCAAGGTACGACAACGTCCTTCCTATTTGGGGCATACAGAAAGAGGAGGAGCTTGATCAGTTTATTTCCTATATTAATGAGCCTCCCGTATATAATGAAGATATTTCCCGAATTATTGAGAAAGACAGAAAAATGCTTGGCGGGGAATTTTGCAGGGGCTGCGGCTACTGTATGCCGTGTCCTTCAGATATTGACATTCCCATCTCTGCAAGAATGTCTTTAATGATACGACGTGCTCCGGTATCAGTATACTTAAACGATGAATGGCAAGAAAAAATGAAAAGAATTGACGACTGCTTTGACTGCGGAAGCTGTAAAAGCAAATGTCCTTATGGGCTGGACATACCAAGGCTTTTAAAGGAAAACTTGGAGGACTACAGGCAATTTATATAACCGGAAACCGAATGGGGAAACCGAATGGGGACGCTCCTGCCCTTAGAACATTTGTTCTTGACATATTATGCCTAATCTTATATAATAGACCCAAGAGGTGGGTATAATGCCAAGAGCAGCAAGGAAAAAATCTGAAGAAT
>NZ_QPJT01000041.1 GCF_003337415.1 Anaerobacterium chartisolvens
AGGGCTGTAATGTTTCTGGCATATGCGGGCTGCGGGGCAGCCATACTCATATATAACCTTAACAGCACGGGGGACGGTGTGGTATACCTTGCGGGCTTGCTTCTTATCGCCACAGCCATATTCCCGCACCGTTCCTTCCTCCACAGCACCGAGGGGCTTGTGCTGTATTCGGTATGCGCCTTTTATCTGGCCGGTAAGCTGGGGTATGCATACCTTGGGAATGCTTTTTTTCTAGGGTATGCTAGTCATTTGTATCTGGCGGATATGTTTACAAAAGAGGGCATTCCCTTGTCGGTAATCCCTATGCTCCTGAAAAAAGCAGGTGTTCACAAAGGGTTGAAGAAATACACTTTGTACAGGGCTGTTTACGGGGTGCTGGACATAAGGCTGAGGATTCCGTTGTCAAGCACGGGAAGCAAGTCAGGGGACAGGCTTGAGAGTGCCTATGTGCTGCTGCTCCTTATTGCATGTGCCGCTGCTTTTTTGATCTCTGGTGCGGGTATAAGTATAGCCATATTATGAAACGAGGGGGGAGGTGCAGAGCAGGCGGTTTTTCATATAATAGTCAGAGATAAATTCTTAGACAGGGAATTTATGAGACAGCTTGAGGTAGAGGTGAGCTTCAGCATCTCATTGGATTTTTTATGTTAGTATATTAATATTATATAGGATTAAAATTTTCAAAAATATTTAAATTTTTTTGATGAGTTGAAAGGGGGTGAAAAAATTTTGAGAAATTTGTTAGTTATACTTATAATAGCAATTAGCATGTGTTCAATTATTTCCTGCTCAAAAAATCGAACAAACACTGACAATATTGATGAATATCACTTTCCAATTAAGCCAGGAACTGAGGAATGGAAATCGTTCACTTCTCATGATGAAATGCTTCAAGCTTGCCAAATACCCGAAGATATCCTAAAAGGTATGTCAACAGTGGAGCTGATTGAGACTGTATTAAACTATCCATTGAGTAAGGATATTATTGCATATAATACTCCACAAGGGGGGATAAACTCTCAGATAAAGCAGTTTAATGGTTTGTCCGAGTTATTGAAACGGACTGATGCAAAAGAAAAGCTATTGGACAAATACCAAGAAATAAATTCTTTGGAGGGGGAAAATTCTTTTAAATTATCATATCTTATATGCATACTGTCTCAGGACGATATTATTTCTCATTTATCGGAAAATGAATTATCTACTCTTCTCAAAGAGGGAAATAATAAGTTGTCTAAAAAACAGGAGTCAAATGAACCTGTTAGCTCCAATATAAAATATACTGTATGGCTAATGGGCAAAGCAATGCGGCAAAAAAATTTTACACCTTTTGTTGAAAAGATTCAGGAAGATAAAATTCTTCAACAATTTTTAGATGATGGATTCATAGTAGATGATGAAGTAATAGAAGAAATTGAATTATATGTAGGAAAATGTTTATCAGCAAAGTAAAATTATTAGTAAAGGTGCGGAAGTTCCCTTTTCTATTTTAGAATTGAAACTTCTGCATTTTTACGTTAAAAACATGTTGCTTTTCTATAATAAGCATCTTAATATCAAATAAAAAGTTCCCACTCTTGCAATTATGGGAACTTTTTAGCTGCCTGAAGAATTCTTAAGGAGCGAATTTAATATGAATAATATAAGTATACCGGCAAGAAAAAAAGCAAGGGAGCTTGCAAAATATTTAAGAGGTGAAAGGCCGGATTACTATTATCTTAAAGCATTGTTTAAGGAGCTGCGTACAGAGCTTGAGGTGCGGGTGCCGGGAAGCTCAAGGAAGCTGCCCTATGTCCCGACAGAGGAGGAGCTGAAACGGTACTATAATGCGGTATGGAGCTCCAGCAATTTTCAGGATATGCTGATAATAAAAACGCTGCTTTACACCGGGGCAAGGGTAAGTGAGCTTTCTAATATAAGGCTTGATGAGATTGACTTCCAGAGCTGCAGGATCAGAATAACTCAGGGGAAGGGCAAGAAGGACAGGATGGTGCCATTCCCGCAATCCTTCAAGGAGCTGCTTGCAATGCACCACAGGAGCATGAAGGAAAAGGGGGCCTCATATTTATTTGAATCTTCATGGAAAAAGAAGTATTCGGAAAGAGGAATTCGGAAAATTATGGCGAAATATACAAATAAGTCAGGTATAAAACAGCAATTGTCGCCCCATAAGCTGAGGCATTTCCTCTTTACATGGCTGAAGAAGCAGGGGGTAGACGATGCGTTCATTCAGCCTTATTCGGGGCATGAGAGCAGGCAGGCTCTGGAGGTTTACTCAAAGCTGGCGATTACTGAGGCTCAGGAGAAGTATGATAAGGTCATGGATAGGTTTCCGGTGTGAGGGTGAGATTATGGCTATAATGGGAAGTTGCTGAAGTTTTTGTTTAAGAAGATAAAGGAATGAAGAATATTAATAATTTTAAAAAATTACAGTATTAATTGGTACAGATATTGTACAACTTTCAAAATACAAATTACATCTATTTAAGGTGAATATTGTTAAAGGATATCTAGGTGACGGAGATTAACGCTACTAATCCGGTTCTTTTTTATAAATGATAAATTAAATGGAGGGGTTGTCATGAACCTTTTAGAAAATGGTTTTGATTCACTAAAAAAATGTATAATTGGCTTAAAACAAGCTGCTACCATGCTTGAAACAAATCCGGATTATGAGTTTCTCTTAAAAGATATTACCATAAATCTTCATCACTCAACAGAAACATTATTTAAAGCATTGGTTATGAAATATAATCCTTATTTGATTTATGCGGATGTAAATAAGTATTTAAAACAAGAGGTAGAAAATCTATGGTCTGTATCGAAAAGAAATTCTTGCGAAAGCACTATTCAATTTTTAGATGCTATTCACTGTGTAATAGTTGCATACTCTCTTTCAATAGATAAGGAAACGTATAACCGATTAAAAAGATTAAATGACACCAGAAATGATCTTACACACTATACATTTACTTTTCCACCAAAAGAAATGGAAAATAGAATAGCATTATTACTTCCAGAGCTATTTCGTATATATGCAAAGTGCATTCCAGAATTTGAACCTTTTGCTAAAGCAAATCATATTTATACTGACACAGAAGTATTAACTGAAGCTGCAGAAATATTGAATTTGAACCTAGCACTTAATCTAAAACGCAGGTGGCTTAAAGCTAAAACTATATGTAACTATCTAATGGCGCATCCAGATAAAATACAAGCAATTTTTAATAAGAAAAAGGAGAATGAAAAGTATATAAAATGCCCTTGTTGTGAAAAAAGTTTACTTTTTATTACTTCAAATTATATTGCATCTGTTACTGATGTTAGACTATTAGGGGCTTGTGAATACTGTTCTCTGGAAATAAATCAAAATGATGGAAAATTTTTTTGCTCCATTCTGGAAATAGATGAAGAAATTACAGAAGAAACTTTGAATAACTGCATTCTAAAGAACCTCTCTAGTGTTATTACTATTACTAGGAGTAATATGCAAAAAGATATTCAAAGCATTCTTGATGAATATAGGACAGAGATTGTACCTCTTATTAATACTGGAATTAATTCACTTGCTGAAGCTATGAAGATTAGTTATCAATATCTAGTTGATGATATGTGTGTGTATATGGCCAAGTCATATTTTGAAGATAACATATACTATAACAACGATGTTGTCGAGCAAGATTCAATTGATGATGATTTTACTATTGAAATAGCTTTTAGTGATTTAGAAAATTATCTAGAAATTAACGAGTATAATGAAAATATTTATGAACCTTTTATTACAGTTTCAAATCGGATTAAAGATTTAAACAACAATTTATTTGAAATAATGATTTCTTTTGTAAGTGGTGAATATCTGTCGTATCATGCGGCAATGTATCTTGACTACGACGGAGAAGAAAATGATGTTGAATATACAATTGAAATAAAAATAGATAAATGTGATATTGAGACAATAAAAAAATTATTAGTGTAATAGAAAGCGTCTAGTTAGGCTTATAATGTGACACTACACAACCCACCCCAAAACAAGGCATTCAGCCCCCAAGCTGTTCACCTTGTTTTTTTATATACATCCCAAACAAAAAGTCCAGCGGTAAAATGTCAAGAGGTAATTGGAAATAAATTTTTAAAAAACCTCAGGGACTTGGTGCAAAAGAGCATAAAGAAGGAACCCCTAATAAGCCTACCACAAGTCATATGTAAAAAATGGTAGGAGTTGGAACGCCAATTGGAAATTACCTTCCTTTCGGCGGTGTATAAAGCCGGTTGTCACGCAGCAGGGCGTAGACAAGACGGACAAATTTTCTGGCAGTTAGTGCAAGTGCTCGTTTATGTGGCGTTTTGGGGGTTTGGCTGTACTTTAGATCATAGAAGCGTTTCAACTCGTGATCGTGCAATCTCACTTTGTTGGTGGCTTCCATGAAGTAGTAACGCAAATACCGGTTGCCGAATTTAATCAGTTGTGTGTGTGCAGCCGTAAAATTGCCTGATTGGTGCTTGGTCCAGGCAATACCCGCAAACTTAGCCAAGGCGGCTTGATCCTTGAAACGATGAATATCACCAATTTCTGCTATGATTCCAGCAGAATAAACAGGGCCGATTCCTTTGATAGAGGTCAATGGATTGGGAATAAGCTTGATCTGCTCCTCAATGGCCTTATCAAAGATTTTGAGCTGTTCCTTGTATGCTTTCATGGCAGCCATGGATACAGCAAGAACCTGATTGACGGAGTCCGTAACTGTCTTGGGGAGGCGGTACGAACTTCTGGCGGCTTTTTGAACAGCAGCTGCAATTTCCTCAGGATTTTTAAAACGGCCCTTACCCTTTTTGTTGATGAACTCAATCAACTCTTCAATTGGCATATAGGAAATTTCATCAACGGAAAGGAATTCTTCAATGATGCTGCTGGATGTAGCTCCATACCTGTTTGAAAATATCTTCTCTTGACAAAGGGAAGAAAACTTCAGAAACAGGTTGTTGAGGAACCAGTTTTTCTCCCTTGCAAGGTTTTGAACCGTATGGAATCTAGCTCTTGTAAGCTTCTGGAGAGCTTTGTACCTGTCATCCATGTAGACCTCCTTGTTAATACGCCCGAAGCGTAGATGTTCGGCAATAACCCATGCATCTATATCATCGGTTTTTGGGAGGTCGGGGTACATCATTTTAAATTTGTTTACCTGGGTTGGGTTAAGTACATGGATCTTGGTATTGAATTTATTCACGGAGGCATCCTGCTTAAGGAAGTAAACAAGAGGATCCCCATAGACAGAAGTTGATTCAAGACCAATGACAATGGAGTCAAAGCTGTTCTTCTCCGCAATCCCTGCAACCCTCTGAGAAAGGGTTTTAGCACCGGGAACGGAGTTATGAACAACAAATTTGGAAAGACTGGTTCCATCAGGATGGAGGATACGAACTTTGTTGTCGTTGAGACTAACATCAATACCGACCAGTAATGAATTTGACAATGAAATCACCTCCTTGCTGTTAAAAATTTGAAGGCCATTAATTTAACCAATGCCCGTGGTACCTGGTGCATCAACATCCTCGCAATTAGAATACGCTCCGGAAACCTCCTTGCACGACTCCTCGAACTGCCATACGGGAGAGAGGGGGCCGGACAAACACCCAGCGGTACAAAGCTAACACCAGGCCAGGGGAACTGACTTTGACAGAAGCAACCCATAAGGGTTCGACTGGAGCTGAACAGAACTGACCTCAATGGCCTAAGATTATTGTTACACGGGCATTGGATAAAGGCAATAGTATTGTATTGGGGCAGCATTGATTCAGTGCCGGAGCATAAAAAACTTTTTCAAGAATCCAGTTGACAACGAGCCTCTCCCATATGAGGTCCTGCCAGCGAGCCATCCCTCCATACCCCCCGATGTATGCGCGAGGAAGAAGGGCTAAGGGGGTATAGATGGCTGGCCAGCCAATAGGCTATCATATGGGACCCCCTCATTGTAAACCGCACTTAAAAAACTTTTTTGCACCCCGGCGATTTGAATCAATGAGTTTCCGTAAAGAAAACTTTCTGCTTTCCCAAGGGGGAGCTTAAAGATAAATTTCCAGTGAGTTTAGGGTCAATCCCTTAGGGGTTAATAACTGGAAATTCCTCTATCAAAACCCTACAAAAAATATTATACGAGGAGCTGATAACATGCTGGCCAACAAAATTAAGCTTGGCAGGGACAGGCTTGGCATAAACGACGTGCACGTCAAGACCTTCCTCATAACCGGCTTTCCGGAGAAGGCCATACCGGGGATGCTGTACTTTATAACCCACGGTGAGCACACCGGCCCGGAGATAATAATAAACTATTCCCTGCACTTCAAGCCCTCCAAGCTCAAATTCGACTTCAAGATGAAATCGAAGCTGCGGAGGCTGCAGAGGAACATCAACACCCGGCAATCGGGGGACATTGCGGAAACAGCGCGTTCAGAGGAGGTAAAGGCTCTGGACGCGCTACTGTATTTAAGGGGAATACAGTCAGGAAGGTATGCCGATGTATGGCTTACCGTTGCCATTTCCTCAGACAGTGCGGCTGCATTTAAAAGCAGCATAGACGAATTCAAAAGCCAGATGGAGTTTAGGGACTACATCATAAACGAATTAGAGCTGGCGGATCTAATGGTAGTGGCAAAGAAGGGAAAGAACAAATGCTCACAATAGGCGCTCCAGTGAGGTTTCAGTCGGCATATATATCGGATCAGGAGGTGGAGCGTGTGGTTGAGTGGTGGAAGGAGAAAGGAACGGAAGGCCGGGGAGAAATGCTGGATTGGGATAATGTACAAGCAGAGACTGATGTAAGTCAGCAGGAATCCGGCATACAGGCGGCAGAACAGAATAGCAGCGACACTGAGTTTTTAATTGTAAAAAAGTATATTATTGAAATAGCTTCAGGAGAGGAAGAGGAGCTATACTTGCCTAACATACGGCAATTAGAGGAGCTTTTAAAGATAAACCGAAGATACATTTTAGAGAGCTTGCAGATGTTAACCTCGGAAGGCTGGCTTGAAAAGGTGGGTGACAGCTCGAGGACTGTAAAATATAAAGTGCTGCTTTCTCAGGATGAAGCATTACTGAAATCTTCAAAATATACTGAGTAAATTTCCATCAATCCTCTTCCCATTGATACATAACTTGTAGGAATAGGGATGGTTATTCGCAGGTGTGAAAAAAGGGGCAAGGTCACGTAAGAACGGGCATACCATTTGGGAAGTGTCATGACAGTTGAAGAATATGCAAGTGGGATTAGAAAACACTGGGTGTGGAAAGAATGCATCGGAATCTGGACGTAACATTCCGTGAAGATGCCAATAGGATCAAGATAGGTTCATGCTTTTGCCGTGCCATCGGCCCAAAGAACAGTTGATATTATTCAAAAGAAGGCTTATAATAAAATGGTTGACATAATAGATATGCCTTCAGGTATACAGATGATTGTTCAAATGTCATGAATAAGGGGAACAATGCAGAAATATTTAATCCTATTGCAAGGATGGTATATGGGATCAGCTTTTAATTAGTCCAACAAGTCTAATTTTCGGTTATTTTTATATTAAGAGGAAAAAACGTATAATACTGAACAGTCAATAACACTTTCCTTATAAAAATTTTAGGATAGCAGAGGGAGAGAGAATGAAATTTTTACCCCAAAGTTTACAGGTGTTCAAAATGAACAGTATTTTTATTAAGCTTCTGTTTTGTTTTACTGCTTTTATTGTTTTATCTATTTCAATAGTGGGTGCATTATCTTATGCAAATTCTTCCAAACGGCTTTTGCAGGAAGTAAAAAAATCGAATATACTTATACTTAAGCAGACGAGAGACTCTATTGACAAGGAATTAACAAGGATTAACGATATTTGCCTGAAGCTGGCTCTGGATAACCGAGTAGGTAAGGCAAGCTATCTGTCCTATGAGGAAACTGCTTCAAACGAGGATATATATAATGATATCAGCGGTTTTCTCAATTCACTGCGGGAAACTAATGATATTGCCTCAAATATCTGGATTAGATTTAACAAGTCAAAAAATATTGTAAACTTTGAGAACGTATATCGTGAGGATGTGTTTTTAAAGGAAGTGTGTGTATATAAATCAAAGGTGGACTGGGAAAAGGTTTTCCATGAAAACTATGTTTTAAGTTCTATAGGAAGACAGGAAATATATTTTAATTATGCCAGCAATCCTGTTGTTACTTTTGTGCGGTCAATACCTGTAGGCAGCATAAATCCTACGGCGACAGTTGCTGCCAATATTGATGAAAAAATGTTAAGCAATGTAATTGGTGCTATGAACCAGAATGCACCAATACTGACATACATTATAGATTCCAAGGATAATGTTATTTTCTGTAATGATCAACAGTACCAATACAGCGGTGACGACAGGTTTATTAAAGGAATATTGGATAAGTACGCTCCGGTTGCAAGTGATAAGGAAGGTGAAATAAACGGAAATATTGACGGTAAAAGGCTTACAATAGAATTTACGTCTTCCAACGTGAATGACTGGAGATATATTACGTTGATTCCAAACTCTTTTATTGCGTCAAAAGTGTATGATATACGGAATATAACAATTTTAACAGTAGTCCTGAGCTTTTTTGTAGGGCTGATTTTATCGTATATATTGGCTACAAGGGTATACGATCCTATAAATAGGATTATAGGCTATTTAGGCATTATTAATAATAATAGAAAAGTGGAGAGTGGAAGCAGAAAAGGGGATAATGAATTTCTGTTTATCAATAATATAATTGACTATGTATATAGTGAAAATGAAACCTTAAGAGAGTCTTTCAGTAAAAGTGTTCCTATGCTGAAGGAAAAGCTGCTCAACGATTTACTGGACGGAAAGGTTGCGGATATAAATTTCAAGGAAGCAATTGAAAACATCGGACTGCAGCTGCCATTTAACATGTTCCAGGTAATTGTATTCGAGATTGATGATTACTCAAGTATGGCAAAAAATTCAAAAAGAAGGTTTGATATGGGCGTAACAGAGTTAATTGAATCTATTGCGTCAAAGGTGTTTATAAAAGATGCCAGAGTTTATGCAGTAAAAAAAGGAACCGACAAGGTGACGGCTATAATAAATGAAGGAGACTCTTGTGAGGATATAGGAGCTTTTAACGACTTCCTTGATAAAGCGAATAAATACTTCAGTCAAAATTTCGGTATAACTTTTACAATTGGTATCGGTAAAGCTTATAACGGGTATGAAAATTGCTCAGGGTCTTTTATTGAAGCTCTTTTTGCCTTGAAATACAAGGTAGTGAAAGGCCAGAACACAATTATTCACATTGATGAGGTCAGCAGCATACCTCAAAATATTTTTGAATACCCGATTGAGTCGGAAAAGCATATTGTAAACAAGCTAAAGTCCGGTGATATGCAATCCATCAGGCTTATGCTCGATGACCTTTTTTCACGCAACTTAAGCGGCAATGCGTCTCCAGCAATGATAAACAACTT
Organism: Anaerobacterium chartisolvens; assembly: GCF_003337415.1. GTDB lineage: Bacteria > Bacillota > Clostridia > Acetivibrionales > DSM-27016 > Anaerobacterium > Anaerobacterium chartisolvens. Next base: position 9,490 of record NZ_QPJT01000041.1, read on the forward strand.
CTTTAACGCTCTTGTCGGTACTCTTGTCAGGACTGTTTATGAAATACAGGCTGCGATTGAAGATGTATTTGAATCGCAAAGTGACCTTTATAATGAAATAAGTATGAAAAATACAATTATGGAAAAGAAGGACTGCATTCTGTTTTTCTTTGGGGAGGTAACCGATTTTGTAAATAGCAAGAAGAGCAGCCATAACCTTAAAGTGTATGAAAAGGTAATAAAATTCATAGAAAACAATTACGAAAGAGAGCTGTCTTTAGATAATGTTTCAGATTCCGTAGGACTGTCACCGTCTTACCTCAGCCTGGTATTTAAAGAAGTATCGGGAATGAATTTTGTTGAGTATGTAAACAGATACAGGATAAGTCAGGCAAAAATACTTTTACGGGAGATTGGGCTGACGGTTTCCGAGATCTCGGAAAGAGCAGGATATTCAAATGCCAATACATTTATAAAAGTATTCAAAAAGTATGAAGGCATAACACCCGGACAGTTCAGGGAAACATACAAGTCATGAATATGCCATATCGTAGACATGTCGCAAATCAGTAAATTAATGTTATTCATGGTATAATGAAGAAGAAAATTCTTATATCATAAAAAATTACTATGTTTTATAAAAAAAGACGATTGGCTGTCGGCAGATATTGCGATACTTCACAAAAATAGAAGATTTACTTACCTTGATATCTGCTGTTAATATAGATTCATAAGATAAATAGTATAGTTGCTGCCATTATATTATAATGCTCGGTGGAGGATGAAAATATGTTGCAAACAAATACGGTTGTAAGCAGACTATTGAGTTTGGTATTGGTTTCGTGCATGTTTGCAGTAGTTTTTATCGGCTGTGGCATGGATAGAAGTGCTAACGGTATGGAAAGCGGCCAATCCGTATATAAAATTGAGGATACGAATCCCGAAGGGAAAAAAGAAATTACTTTCTGGATGAAAAAAGGGCTTGTTGAGGATACAAACAGGATTATAGTCCAAAGAGGAAAAGATTTTGCTGCTAAGTATAATGTTAAAGTAAACGTTGAAATCATTCCATATGAGGATTTGATACCCAAATGGGCTGAGGCAATAGAGTCCGGTAATACACCGGACGTAAGTTTTTTGGGATATCAGGAAGTAGGCCGGTTTTATGAAAAAGGTGCTTTAGCAGACTTGAGCCCGCTTTATAAAAAGATAGAGGAGCAAAATGGAGCTTTTTATCCCATCCTTAAAAATGCGGTAACGTTTCAGGGAAAACAGTATGGTATACCTTTTTGGGCGGAAACGACGGTTATGTATTACCGCAAGGATATTCTTGCAGCAGCTGGATTTAACCGGCCGCCTCAAACATGGGATGAATACAGAAGGGTTGCCAAAGCAACGACAGAACCTGAAAAGGGAGTCTATGGCGCGGGAATCGGATACGGTAAATCCAATTCGGATGCTGAATGGTTTACGAGATCGGTCCTATGGTCCTTTGGCGGCTTTGAAGTAGGTGCAGACGGGAAAACAATTACGGTTGACAGCCCGGAATCTGTTGCTGCAGTCAGGTTGATTTCAAATATGTTTCTTGTGGATAAATCCACTCCTCCCAGTTCAATAGGCTGGGACGACAGCGGCAATAACAAAGCTTATCTATCCGGGGAGGCTGTAACTGTATTCAATTCAGGAAGTATTGCAAATAAAGCTAAAACAGATAACCCGGATCTATACAAAAATACAGGGATAGCACCTTTACCCCGCGGACCTGAAGGACGTTTCGTACCCGGGATAGAAAACACTTTAGGCATTTTCGAAAATTCAAAAAACCCGGAGTTAGCACAGATGTTGGTAGAATACTTAATGGATAAAGCCTGGTATTCAAGCTGGATAGACAATAGCGCTCCTCTTTTGTGTCCTGTATATTCGGGGCTTGAGGGCAATCCCATATGGCAGGATCCTATGAATAAGCCTTTTATTCAATCTATTAAAGACTTTACGTTTCTCGGATACAAAGGGGACTTTTCGTCTGCGGCAGGCAAGGTATACGACTTAAGGCTGGTAAACGATACCATGCAGGATATAATCGTCAGCAGGATGGCACCGGAAAAATCAATGGAGGATTTACAGGCAAAGATCGAACAAATATATAAAAAATGAATAAGCAGGGACAATTAAGGAAATGGTAGGAATTTTTGATCAAATAGGGCTTGATGTGTAAGCCTTATTTTTTTATGTCTGTTTTATAATAGCCGTGTTTTTGATTTTTTATAACCTACTGCTATATAAGGTATTCCATCACTTATTCCATGAGCATTTATACAGGCTGAAGATAAGCAAAGCAGCCTGGTTTCGGTATTCGGTACAAGAAACAACAGTCTTATAATTCTGCGATGTTTCATAAAAAATGACGATGCGGTTTCATTAAATGTTGCGACGTTTTAAAAAAATTAACGATATACACCTTCAATAAATTCCTGTTAGTATAGGTGCATCGGACGGAAATCGGTTATAGGTTTCCATCAGTATATTATTCATTTTATGGGAGGCTTAATTATGAAAAAATTACATGGCGTTATAACAGCAATGCTTACACCCTTTGACAACAATGATAAAGTTGATACCGCTGCTATTAAAAAACATGTTGATTTCTTGGTTGAGGGAGGAGTAAATTGCCTTTACCCTCTTGGCACAACCGGTGAAATGTATCTAATGACTGTGGAAGAAAGGAAGCTTGTTGCAGAAACGGTGGTCAGGCAGAACAACAAAAGGCTGACGGCGTTTATCCATGCAGGTGCAATGTCCCAGGCCGATACGATAGCCCTTGCAAAGCACGCATATGAAATCGGAGCTGATGGCATCGGTGTAGTTACACCGTCTTACTTTAAAGTAAATGACCGTGAAATGGAGGAGTACTATGTTGCGGTTGCCAAGAGCGTCCCGGAAGATTTCCCTGTGTATACGTACAATATCCCTCAGCTGTCAGGCAATGATCTTAAACCGGAGGTTGTTGAGAAAATAGTCAGGAGAGCTCCCAATGTAATAGGTATTAAGTATAGTTATCCTGATATGAACAGGACTGTACACTATACAAGAATAAATAATAATAACTTTTCGGTAGTACAGGGAGCAGATACGCTGATGTTTGCTTCACTTATGATTGGTTGTGACGGCATAGTATCGGGGTGTTCGAGCGTATTCCCGGAATTTTTTGCTAATGTTTACAGGGCATATACCGCAGGTGATTATGAAGAAGCGGCCAGGCTGCAAAAGATTGCAACACGGGGAGCCGAGACCATTAAATGCGGATCGAATATGTCTTATTTCAAGGAAGGGCTGAAAATGAGAGGCATAGATATGGGACATATGAGAAAACCGCTGCTTGACATAGGCTCAGATGAGCTTGCGGCATTCTCTGAGGAATTTGGGAAATGCATGGAGCTTTTGTAATAGTGTTTATAAAGGCATCAGGTATTTATACGGCGGAAGGCGTTGATATATAACGTGCATTGCATTTTATATATAAATAAAAAAAGAGGAGCGGATGTTATGAAAAAAGTTAAAAGTTTACTCAGCAGTTTTCTGGCAGTAGCACTCATTATGGCACTTCTGGCAGGCTGTGGAGCCGGAGGGAGTAATACGGCCGACAATACGGCTGGCAAGGCTGCTACGGGTAACGGTACGGAGCAATCAGGCGGAACAGCCGCACAGGCCGGCGAGCAGCCCTATAAGGGCCAGGCAATAAGCTGCGTAGGTTTTGGCGCAAAATGGACAGATGTAATGGTTAAAGGTCTTGAGGAATTTAAGGCAAATACGGGTATCACTGTAAACTTCCAGCAACTGGCCAATGACCAGATCGCAAATAAGGTTGCAGTCAGCTCCGCAGCAGGCGGAAAGGATCTGGATGTTATAGCATTTGCACCGCTGCAGAACACATTGCTTTACACAAAGAACGGATGGCTTGAGCCTTTGGACGAGTATGTGTCCAAATCCCAAGATTTTGATATTAAAGACTTTTTTGAGACGGGACTGGAGATTAGCACAAGGGATGGAAAGCTGTACGGCATTCCTGTCATGACCGAAAGAGAAATTGTTTACTACAACAAGGAAATGTTTGCAAAAGCAAACGTTAAGATCCCAAAGACATTTGATGAACTTACTGAGGCGGCCAAGAAGCTGAACGATCCTGCAAATGGTATTTGCGGCATAGCTATAAGGGGAAAAGGCCCGGCTGCTGTTACACAATTTTCAGGCTTCCTGCGGGGATTCGGAGGCGATTTCATTAATGACGGCAAGGCTGTAATCAACACTCCTGAAGCTATTAAGGCATTTCAGTATTATGGGGATCTGCTGAGGAATTACGGACCTAAAGGTGTTGGAAACATGGATTGGACAGATACCCAGTCACTCTTCACGCAGGGCAGAGCTGCGATGAGAATTGATGCAGACAGCCAGTATGGCTTTGCCGTTGATAAGAAGTCATCACTGATTTACGACAAGGTTGGTTACTTCGCACTTCCTGCAGGGCCTGCAGGTGCAAAACCGTACAACATTACCGCATGGGATCTTGGTATCAGCTCCGGCTCACAGCATAAGGAGGCCAGCTGGGAGTTTATCAAGTGGATAATGGGCAAGGATATGGACGTTAAGACAGAGCTTGCGGGCAACCCCAGCGCACGTGCATCCACATGGTCAAATAAGGACGCAAGCAAAAACTTCCCTTCGGAGCTTGTTGATGTCATTAATCAAACCACGCCTGTAAGTGTCGGTACGGACAGGCCTTATATGATTAATGTCGGAGAAGCAAGGACACAAATCGGTACCGTTATCATAGCCGCTATAGAAGGCAAGGATGTTAAGGCCGCAGCTGACAAGGCAAACGCAGCTGTACAGGAGCTGCTCGATAAAGAGAAATAATACTGATGCTGTGCAGATGGATCTGCATATCCTGTATACTCCGGGATATGCGGATTTGTCAGCCTGACTGAAGCAGTGAGGAGGATGGAAAATTGTTATTAAAGTGGGTTGATAAAAACTTAAAATACGTATTTACACTGCCGACAATAATTTTTGTACTGGCAATGGTAGTATTTCCGCTCTTGTATACTATAAGATTAAGCTTTTATGAGACCAGCATGTCCCAAAATGCTCCTATGGTATGGGTCGGATTAAAAAACTATACAAATATGTTTACGGACAGCAGGTTTATTATGGCTGTTTACAGAACACTTATTTTTTCAGGTGTAGCATTGTTTTTTGAAGTGGTTATCGGTGTGACAATAGCACTTTTCTTAAATAGGAATTTCCTGGGTAAAAATATTGTAAAAACAGCATTCCTGCTGCCTATGGTTGCAACCCCTGTTGCGATAGGACTTGTTTGGACACTGATATACGAGCCGACAATAGGTATTATGAATGTTGTGCTAGGGAATTTTGGTATACCACCGCAGCTGTGGCTTGGTTCTCCGGACACTGCGCTTATGTCACTGGCATTGGTTGATATATGGCAGTGGACTCCAATGGTAATGCTTATTACCCTTGCGGGGATAAGTGCAATACCTGAAGAACCGTATGAATCGGCTATGATTGATGGGGCGACAAGGTGGCAGACCTTGAGTAAGATAACTATTCCCCTTTTGGCTCCTACGATTATTGTTGCAATTATATTAAGGCTTATTGATGTGCTGAAGACTTTTGATATCATATATTCTACGACGCAGGGGGGACCGGGTTTTGCTTCGGAAACATTGAATATTCTGGCTTACAGGCAGGCATTTGAAAACTTCCAGTTTGGCCAGTCTTCCGCAACGCTGGTTGTCTTCTTTGTTTTTGTGCTTGCAGTTGCTTTGGCATTTATTAAGATAAAAAGCAAGGTGGAGGTGGACTTCTAGTGTTGAGCAATAAAAAGATAAGGAATATATCTTCAAACATAGCTTTCAGTATAATATTGGCAGTTATACTGTTCTGCACGATATTCCCTTTTCTGTGGATGCTTATTGCATCCTTTAAGAACATGGTGGATTTGCTGAATATAGAAAAGCTGCTTGTATTTTCGCCTACGGTACAGAACTATATTGATGTTTTCAGCAAATATGCTTTTTTGAAGCCTATGTGGAACAGCTTGTACGTCGGGGTCGTATCTACAGGTCTGGCACTGATTTTCGGCCTGCCGACAGCGTATTCCATTGCGCGCGAGAAGCAGAATATGTTTGCTTCGGTAATATTGATTGTCAGAATAATACCTGCGATATCCTTTCTTGTACCATGGTATATTATTTTTATGAAGCTCAATATTACGGGAACCTATACGGCCCTTATCCTTTCTCATTTACTTGTTGCGCTGCCGTTGATTATCTGGATAATGATTCCATATTTTGAATCCTTGCCGAAGGATCTTGAGCATGCCGCCTGGGTAGACGGATGCTCACGGGTGGGAACATTTTGCAGAATTATGCTGCCTCTTTCGGCACCGGGCATATTGACATGCTCCCTTCTGGCATTTATATTTTCGTGGAACAACTTTATCTTCGGACTTGTTCTTTGCACAAACGACACTAAAACACTTCCGATGGCGGTATTTAACTTTATATCATACACAGATGTTAACTGGGCGGGCTTAATGGCTGCTGCTGTTGTAATTACCGCACCGATTCTGATTATCTCGCTTTTTCTGCAAAAGTACATCATAAAGGGCTTAACCGCAGGTGCGGTTAAGGGGTAGTGTTTTTTAAGTCATAATCAACTGACAGGGAGTTTACTATGAAATGTGCAGTGTTTAAAGAACCCTATAATTTCGAGATTGTTAACCGTGACATTCCATTGGCAGGCAAAGGGCAGGTTCTTGTAAAGATAATGGCTGCCGGTATATGCGGTTCTGATATTTCTCCCTATACCGGCAGGGATATACAGAGGCGGCAGCCCGGAATAATTATGGGCCATGAGGCGGCTGGAATTGTTGAATCGGTTGGAGAGGGTGTTACCGCCTGGAAAAAAGGTGACAGAGTTGCGGTTAATCCGCAGATTTACTGTGAGAAATGCATCTACTGCAGGACAGGGGCATACAACCTATGTGATAATATGTTTTTAATAGGCTCGTCCAAGAGGGTGTTTCTTGATGGTGCAATGTGCCAATACCTGTGTATTTCTGACAAACAGCTGTTATCACTTCCTGGTAATGTCGGCTATAACGAGGGCGCTATGCTTGATCCCGCAGGAAATGCTTTTCGCGTTGTAAGATGCGGAGGTGTTGGGGTGGGGGATACTGTTGCAGTGATGGGCTGTGGTGCAATTGGTTTGATTGCGATCCAAACTGCCCGCATTGCAGGTGCAGGCAAAGTCATTGCTGTCAGCCGATCTGACAGAAAGCTGGGCATAGCCGGAGAAGTGGGTGCGGATGTCTGCATCAATTCCGGGGATGCCGCATCTGCTGAGAGGAGAATCAAGTCATTGACAAATGGTAAAGGTGCCGATGTGATAATAGATGCCGCAGGTTTTGCAGACACATACGCTCTGGCAGTAAAGTCCTGCAAAAAAGGCGGTGCTGTTGTTGCTCTTGGGTACGGCAGTACGCATATAAATTTTCCGCTTACTGAACTGATTTTCAAGGAAATCAGGCTTATAGGCTCGACCGGGTTTGCGGCAGAGGGGGAAATGGTACTGGAATATCTGTCGAAGGGCTTGATAAAGCTGGATAAGATTATTACGGGCAGGTTTCCGCTTGAGGATATTAAAAAAGGTTTTGATAAGTTAATCGAGCCCGGCGGAAGTGAAATCAAAGTTATAATAAACCCCAATTAAAAAGAATGGAAGGGTGGAATATTGAAATGGGCAAGAAAGTACTTGTAACTGCAACAAATTATTCAAAGTATTGTTCACAGGCAAAGATTCTTCTTGAAAGCGAAGGATTCGAGATTATAGAGAATGAATTCGGCAGACCGATGACTTTTGATGAGCTTAAACTGCGGGTTCCGGATATTTATGCCGTGGTTGCAGGAGTTGATACGTGGAATGAAGAGGTCTTTAGGATTGCGCCCAAATTAAAGGCTATAGCCAGATTTGGCGTAGGTGTGGACAATATTGATCTGAATAAGGCAAAAGACTATGGAATTAAGGTTACAAATGCAAAGGGCATGAACTCCAACGCAGTGGCGGAATTGGCCGTGGGACTTATTTTAGGGGCTGTCAGAAATATTCCCTATTTGACCGGCTCCTTGAAAAAGGGGAATTGGGATAGGTTTGTGGGAAGGGAGATTGCAGGGAAAAGTGTCGGGCTTTTAGGCTTTGGCTCCATAGCACAGGGAGTTGCCGAAAAGCTGCAAGGCTTTGGTGTCAAAATTTATGCTTTTGATAAATACCCTAATCTTGAAAAGGCAAAAGATCTGAATGTTACAATGACATGCATTGAAGAAATACTGAAGTCATGTGATATTGTCAGCTTGCACCTGCCGAGCTTTAAGGAGACATACCATATTATGGGGCGGGAACAGTTTGAAACAATGAAGGACGGTGCTTATTTTGTCAATACGGCACGCGGTGCTCTGGTAGATGAAAAAGCCCTGTATCAGGCACTAAAATCAGGCAAGCTTGCCGGTGCGTCTACAGACGTATTTGAAGAGGAGCCTGCAAAGCCGTCGAATCCACTGTTTGAGCTGGATAATATGATATGTACCCCCCATACTGCGGCAGAAACTTATGAAACATATACAACGGTCAGTATGGCAACGGCACAGGGAATTATTGATGTCTTTAAAGGCAGAACACCCCAAAACCTTCTGAATGGGTGATTACTGGCGTAATACGGAAGAGGTGTGAAAATGGGTAAAATTATTGTTATAGGAAGTTTAAATATGGATCTTGTGGTGAATACTCCAAGGATACCTAACCTTGGAGAAACCATACACGGAGAAGGCTTTATGACGGCTCCGGGCGGAAAGGGGGCAAATCAGGCAGTAGCTGCATCCCGGCTGGGAGGGGAAGTTACGATGGCTGGATGTGTGGGAGGAGACATATTCGGAGATTCGCTCATAAATAATCTTGCAGCAAACGGAGTTAATACCGAGAATATTATGAGAATTAAAGAAGTTCCTACCGGAATTGCCGTAATTGTGGTGAAGGACGGAGATAACTTTATAATTTTAGATTCCGGTGCAAACTATTCTGTTACACCGGAATGGATTGACAGCCTTGAGCCTGTCATCAGAAGCTGCGATATCATGCTTTTGCAATTGGAGATACCGATGGCTTCAGTCAGGAAAGCCGTACAAGCAGCAAAAAGAAACGGCGTTAAGGTCTTGCTGAACCCGGCGCCTGCCGCCAGCCTGGATGATGGACTTTTGTCACAAATAGATATTATAACCCCTAATGAAAGCGAATGCGGCATAATTACAGGCTTAAGCATCAAGTCGGTGCAGGATGCCGAAAAGGGAATAGAGTATTTTTTGCAAAAGGGTGTGAAACAGGTTGTTGTGACACTGGGCTCAAAAGGAGTTATATATAACAATGAGGATAAAATATTATATAAGCCTGTACATGAAGTAAAGGTAATTGACACAACAGCTGCCGGTGATTCATTCAGCGGAGCTCTTGCAGTTGCGCTGACAGATAATAAATCCATTGACAGGGCTGTTGATTTTGCAAATACAGTCGGTTCCCTGACAGTGACGAAACGGGGAGCACAGGTTTCTTTGCCGATGCTTGAGGAAGTTGAAAGGTTTATTAGTAATGACCATAATATATAGAGATAGTGAAAAAGTTTAAGTGAAAAACAACAAGCCAATCTAGCCGCAGGGGCAAGCAGGGACGGTTCGTGACTTGCTCTATCTGCGTGCGCCCAGCATGGGCGCTTTCTGGTCGGTGGAAGTCCGATACGGGGGTTGATAGTGCCAACCGTTAGCCAATAGCAAGGGTGTCCATCGTGAGGTGGAATCTGAAGGAAGCTGGAGGCAAAGCTCTGGTCTGACGGACATATAGAAATAAACTTTGAAATATGGTTGAAATAAGATTTATCATGAGAAGTCAGCAGAGGTCATACTACCAAGGCATTGCACAGATTTTAACACCAATCTACGAAAAAGAATTTTCAGAGTTCAGCTATGGTTTCAGTCCAAACAGAAGCGCACACCAAGCTGTAAAGAAATGCAAGGAGTATATAGATGCAGGCCATAAATGGACTGTAGACAGTGACCTCGCTAAGTATTTCGATACAGTAAACCATGACAAGCTGATGAGAATTTTATCAAGAACGATAAAGGACAGCAGAGTGCTATCTTTGATAAGAAAGTATCTGCAATCAGGAGTTATGATTAATGGTGTGGTAAGGATAAGAATGTGTTACAGGAGGTGGAGCGCGTGGTTGAGTGGTGGAAGGAGATGGGAACGGAAAGCCGGGGAGAGGTGCTGGAGTGGGATAATGGGGAGTGGGAGGTCATTAAAGATGATATAAGTGTTGACCCTGATGAAGAAGATGAAGAGAATCCTGAAAAAATATTCAGGAAAAATATCTGTGACAGGGTTTTGGCTGAAGAAGCCGGTGAGGAAATCAGGTTGCCTACAGTAAGGGATATAAAGCTTGAGATGAATATATCAAAATGGGCTGCGGGGCAGATATTGAATTTGCTCAAAAGGGATGGATGGGTAGAGATGATAGGCGAAACAAAAAACTCAAAAACAGTGGTGGTTTTAAGTAAAGAGGATGCTGAAAAATGGTTATCTGAAAATAGATATTTTTAATATATAATTTCCAGCTAAAACAGGTATGTTTTACAAAAAAAGATTGTCCGTATTTATTGTCCGGCTTGATTGTCTGCCCTGATTTCCCTATAGGATAATTACAATGCCAGACAAACGGACAATTAAAAATTCGGACAAATATTATGGGTAAATTCAGTTAATAAATTTCCAGTACTTCTACACTATTATATATCTTCGTGTTTTTTAGTATTTTCAACCTTGACTATGGGGAAATAATCGCATTACATGTCTTTAGCTGGTAGAAAATTGTTTGAGGTTTGGAAAAATCATTAAGCAAGAAATAGTAAAGCAAGACCGGGCTGAATACGGAAAGCAGATAATAGACTATGTTAGCAAACAGCTTACTTTAGAATATGGCAGAGATTTCAGCCGTTCAAGCCTATTCCGTATGATTCAGTTTTTTGAATACTATCCTGATAATGAAATTGTCGCATCACTGATGCGACAATTATTATGGACACATTTTGTTGAACTCATTAAAATAAAAGACCCTTTAAAAAGGGATTTCTACACGAAAATGTGTGTTTCCGAAAGATGGAGCGTCAGAACCTTAAAAGGAAGAATTGATTCAGTTGACCCATTACCCTACCTTAAAACAACGCGATTGCGCGGATGCTTTAAGGCCAGTATGTCCTTTTGCTTTCGGGTAGAGACATGAGTATAAATTTGAGTGGTGGTTATTGAGCTGTGGCCCAAGAGCTGCTGGATATAGCGTATATCTACATCCTCCTCCAGAAGCAGTGTGGCGAATGAGTGCCGGAACATATGGGGGGTAATGTGTGCCGGTATTCCTGCCTTCTCTGCCAGCCGCCGTATCATGAACCTAACCGATTGCTCGGACAGGGGACAGCCCAGGCGGTTAATAAACAGGTAGCCTGTATCCTGAATTTGTTCCTGATATGCAGCCTTATAATTTATCAGGGCAGAAAGCACTTCCTCATTCCCGATTTGAATAATCCTCTCTTTTGAGCCCTTTCCATAAATGAGGATGGTTTTGTTTATAAGGTTTATGTTCTCGGGCTTTAGTGAGCAAAGCTCCGATACCCTTATTCCTGTTGAAAACAGAAGCTCCAGCACGGCAACGTTACGCAGTGAGGTATTGTGCATATATGCTGAGCTTGTTGAATCGGATAACTCCTGATATGCGGTTTTTAAGAACAGCTCAATTACATCCAGCGACATGGTTCGCGGAAGCAGATGGGGCTCGCGGAATTTTACATTGAGCTTATTAAAAGGATTTTGCTCTATGATTTCTTCATACTCCATCCATGCGCAGAAGGCCTTGATAGAGGCGATTTTCCTTTTTACGGTTTTAGGCTTGCACGCCTGATGCAGGCTGGCGAAATACTCAGATAAATTTACTTTGCCCAACATTCCGTCGGTATTGCTCATGAATAAAATAAACTGAGATATATCAATGCTATAGGCTTTTAAGGTCTTGGCGTTCAGATTCTTTTGACACTGGCAGTAATTAAGATAACGGCTGGATAGCTCTGGTAAATTGAGCATTCGTCATTCCTCCATAAGTATAGCATATTGTGAACGCCATAATTGCTTTACAGTTTTCTTTTGCATGTAATATTTTATATTATATGCAAAAGCTTGTCAATTGATTATAATCCAACAGAATTCTCAAAATACTTTAAACATTATAATGTTATATTTTTATGGGAAAATAGTGCAGATAATAAAATTATATGCTATAATTTTGGGAGTACTGCAGGATAATATGTAATTATATTCCCATACGACATCCAGCTATGCATAAATCCATTCAAAGCGTCCATATAAAAAAGTCGCTATTAAAGCGGAACGTGCTTTTCAATAAGCAAAAAGGCTATAGAAATCATTTGGTGAAGATATGTATTCTTGACAGAAAGGGAGTATTAATGAAAAAGCCGATACAGCACAAATTTCAATGGATATTTTTAATTTTAAGCCCTATATTAGCGCTTGTGACGTTTGTCCTGACTTATTTTTTAAATCCTCTAAAGTATACTACACAATCCTCGCTAGCGGCGATACCAGCTTTTCTCCTTTCCGTGATCATATTGATCATTAGCCATATTATCGCTGTATATAGAGAGGTTGAAAAAGTCTCCACTGATTCTGATAAGGTATACGAGGCTGTTAAAAATTACTTACATGTCACAAAAATCGGGACGCCTAAGAGGACATGGGAATATATTATCCATCGATTGCCCATCTTAGATTATGTTCAGAACACATCATTTAATTTTGGCGACGAGAATGAGCAGACTAGTGAACGGCTATATAATGCCAATGATTATCAACAGTCTGCCATGAAAATTGCTCGTCAGATAGAACAAGGGTTAACGTGGAAAGATATTGGAGATTCGGCGGCAATAGAGCGGTTTCGAAGAATCGAGAGCTGCATTAAGGGAGATAAGTGTTCTGGTCGTTATGCATTTAAGTTAATACGGCAATCTGAGCCCCAAATAGGCTTCATTCTATTAACTTATAAGGATGGCACGACTGAGGTTCTATTTAATTGGGATTTTCGAGACATACCTCAAGATCCAATTGTTCTTCTATCGAGGGACCGTGAAATATTTAATATGTTTGCCGCACAGTTTAAGGGTTTATGGCGAGTTGCAGTTCAAGACTATGACAGTATGGCTACTAAGTCAACTTCGTAGAAATATCGGTTTCGCATGAGGGAATCGTTATCCATCCATGTGCAAAGATATTGAGCAGATTTTTCTGAAAGAAACTGGCAAGTCCAAAGCAGGGTTCCGTTATAATATGGTATAAAATCGATGGGAAACGGACTTGACCGTTCAAATAGTTCGAACTCAAAACAGCTTTGCTGGTAAGACGAGTGACGGAGGGCATTAAAAGTTCGATCTAAATCGTAATGATGGAATCGTTGACTAGATTCGGTTGAAATTCTGAGCTCTATCTCTATATCTTGTCGTCTTGATGTTGGCATAGGCCCAAAACGAATCGAAGCGCCATCATATTGACGGATAGCAAGTGTTCCGCGTGGAACCCTCCTTGATAAAGCATCTACAAACGAGTCGAGATCATCGATATATGGGAAAATGTTAAATGCCAGAGTTAAGTCGCTTGGCGGGATTCGTGAAGCCTCATGTTCTAAGTCAAGTTGAAGAAATGAGACCTTTCGTTCCCATGAATTACTTCTATGGGCAGCCATATTTAGTAATTCTTCATCGCCATCAATTCCTATAAACTCACATTCAGCTGGTAAAAATTGATTCAATATCTCAAACCATAATCCTGATGCGCATCCTAAGTCCACTATGCTCTTTGGATTAAGAGTCGCTATTCTTTTAGCAAAAGCTATTCTCTCAGGTAGCTTAGCTCGATGATGGGAGACTAGCCAATTAGCATCAGCAAGTGGTCTTCCTGTTGCGTTTTCTTGTAAAATCATAAGCCATACCTCCGATAATTACATATTATCCTTTATTGACGAAAACCCTGTGTTTCAATTTCTTTAAAAAATCTCTATAAAAGCATGTTTACCACAGCATCCAGCAAGCATGAATATTATCATATTCTGTCACTTATGCACTTCTTTTGTCGATAGACAATAAAATGCAGTCATTTCTATTGATTTCCTTTGCAAGATAATATAAAATTTTAAATAATTGTGAAAGGGGTATATTTCCATATAGATTACCATGTCAGAGGGAGTAAGTTTAATGGATACTATGAACATTATTGTTTTATTGCTTGTAAGTATCCCGGAGTCGATTTTTAACCTGTTTTTAGGGTTTTTGATTACCGGGCAAAAAGAATATATTTTTATTAACAGCCTTAGAAAGTTATTGAAATTGATTACAACAGCGGCTATTATGTCTATTTCATCATATGTTATAAGAACCTTTGTACCTATAGGGATTATGACAATTGGTTTGCATTTTATAGCCTATACTATAATAATAAAATTTTGCTACAGAATAAAAATTACTAAATCATTAGCGAGTGTTACTTTCTTTACGGGATTCTTAATGACTGTAGAAATATTGTATATACCTCCGCTTGCCATATTCATACAAAAGAATATTCTAAAAATATATGATGATAATATTTTACGCATAGTATGTACCATACCCGAGAGGATAATTCAATTTATCGCGGTAATATGGTTATGGAACTGCGGTGTGGTTTTGGTTGACTTGAAGAAGTATAAGGACATAAGAAAGATGGCAACAATTATTTTGCTGATACTATATGCTATAGAAATGTTTTCATTATTTACATTTATTAAGCAGATTGATATAATGGATTTGACAACTAAAGTTACATACATGCTTATATGTATTGGATTTGTTGCTCTTAATATATTGATGTTTAAATTTATATCAAAATTTACTGCTACGGTTATTGAAGAAGAAACTAGAGATTTTAAAAAGCATAAAGAGGCTGTTGATTTAGCGATTAATAAGATTAATGTGCTTATTGGGAATAAAAATAATATTTGAGAGGACGAAAAGAATGAAGCGAAAAATTCTAACAGCTATTGCAATGTTTGTAACCTTATGCGCTGCTGCTATAACTTCATCTGCATCAATGATAATATGGTATCAGCCAAAGCAGCCTAAATGTCTTAGTAAATGAAAACGTCCTAAACGCTAGGACGTTTTCATTTGTCTTTTTTACTAATCAAAAAGTCTACATATTTTTCAATTTCATCTAACTCAATGCCATTTTCCTTAATCTTTCGGATTAAGGAAAACTCTTTTTGATTATCTTCTATTAGCTTATTTAGCATTAAAGCAGAGTCCTCCTCCTTTTTGTCGACAGGAGTGCGTATATCAGTATGACCTAAAAGGAAGTCAATTGAAACATTAAAAAACTCAGCTATTCTTTTTATAGTATCAAATTCAGGTTCTTTGCGATTGGTCTCATAATTTGATATTGCTTCTCTTGTAAAATTAAGGTGCTTTGCTAAATCTTTTTGTTTAACGTTGTTTTCTTTTCTTAGTTGTTTAAGAATTTCACCAAAACTCATAAGTTCACCCCTTAGACATTTAAATTATATAGTAAAAACTAATATTATTAAACGAAGGTAACTCAAAGCTACTTTTCCTAAAATAATTATTGACAAAGTAACTATAGGTTGCTACTATTATATAGTAACCTATAGTTACTATATAATTTGAGGTGTGGCTGATGAGAAAGAAATTGATAGATTTAAGAGAAAAAATGAATTTGGGACAAAAGGATGTTGCGTCCAAAATAGGAATTTCTAGGCCTGCATATTCAATGATTGAGTCGGGAAAAAGAAACCCTTCATTTATAACTTCAAGAAAAATAAAAGAATTCTTTAAAACAAATGAAGATAGTATTTTTGATAACTCTTGTTGAAAAATTCTATTAGGTTAACTCTTATTTCTTAATACGAATGACCGAAGGGAGGTGACACAAACATGCAGCAGCTCTACACACAGTCACACGTAACAACGGTCTTCATCCTAGGGATATTGCACGGCTTCCTGATGGGGGGCCTACTGATATCCCGGCTAAAGAGCAGGCCGAAGGCAGCAGCCGTAAAAAGCAAGATACCCAGTGCCGCAAACACTGAGTATCCAAGTAAATCAACAAAGCTATTAAATTCAAGGGCTGTATAAACCCTTACTTCTACTGTAATTATACAAAAGATATTACTGGAAATCAATAGGCAAAATGAGAGACTTGCACCTTGACAAAGAAAGCTGTAATTCCCGGATACGAAAGGCAAAAGGGGTACAGCAGCATAAAACAAAGAAAGCCCTTGTATCGGGGCAGCAT
>NZ_QPJT01000042.1 GCF_003337415.1 Anaerobacterium chartisolvens
ACCCGTGCTTTGGCAGTCCTGCATCAGCAGGCTTACAAGTTCCATTTCCTTTTCTGTGAGAATGTTTTTTGACTGTCTCATTTTCATAACCTCCGTTTGTTTTATATGGAGATTATTGTCATTTACACGGATTGATATTCAGCCTCGGGGAAATGTCTCACGGGTATGTCATCAGGCGCTTTTCTTAGATGTATTCCTTACGGGTCAAAAAAATTTCTTCCATCAAGTTATATCCTCCATGTAAAATCTTTATCGCTACATATATAATAAAAATTTCTGTAAGCACCAGCATTTGTCAAGCACATCTCATTAAAGCTGCGGCAAACAAAGCCCTGACCGGATTTGTTTGCCGTCAGGGCTTATGCCAGTGGCATATCAGCTATATTCACTTATTCTGCTTCAGAGCCGAGGGCCTTTTCGGTTTCTTTAAAAATTGCTTCCACAAACGCCCCCGAAATGAGCTTTGAAGCATCAATTTCTTGCGAAGCGTCTTCCGAAGACTGTATAAAGCCTTGGGTATCCTCTATTATATCTGCAAGCTTAGCATCCCTTGCGCTCGCATCCCATGCACTGATACCAAAATAATCAAGGTTTTCATTCATCGACACTAATTTTATTCCCGCAAGCGATTGCTTTGCATCGTCCTCCGTCACTTCTCCATAAACCTCAGGGTATTTCCTTGATGCCTCAAGTATATCTAAAAAGCTTTTGTCAGTATTTTTAATTATACCGTCAACCGAGTCAAACCACATTTTGAGAAAGTCCTTTGCCTTATCCGGCTTTTCCTGTGCAAAGTCGTTGCTGATAACAAGCACCGTGGGCATAAAATCCGCGATATCCCTGCTCGACAAAAGCAGCTTCATGTAATCGGTACCTTCATTGTTCACATGGTTTAAAACGGTAAACAGCAGCTGGTCCGACGCAACAACCGCATCGATATCACCGTTGGATATTCCTTCCATCATATCCTCGAAGCTTGCCTTTTCAACAGGCTCAATATCCTTGAATTTTAAGTTTGCCTTGCTTAAAAACTGGCCGAGAGAATATTTGCTTATGCCATCCGACAAATATGCAACCTTCTTTCCCTTTATTTCACTCAGTTCCTCTATTTCCGGCTTTGAAATGATCCCGTCCGAGCCGTACGATAAATCGGTAACCGCCGCTATAACTCCACACCCCGGATACTCCCTCTGCATATCCAAGAAAACTGGCAGAGCGAGCTCCACAGCTTGAAATTTTCCTTCCTTCAAGCCCAGCATTTTTGTTTTTTCATCCCACAGCGTTTCTATCCCCACCTTCAGGGAATATTTTTTATCAAGCTGCTTATCCAATGCATATATTGCCGGTGTGCTGCCTATCCATGAGTCAAGCGCGAATACGACATCATACTCTCCGCTTTCCGCTTTTGTATACCGAGCTGTATCTATTTTGAGTCCCTCATTTTCCTTTACCGTGTCTTGCTGCGCCAAAGCCCCGTTAAAAATTCCCTTAAGCGTTTCCGGGTTGGAGAACAGCACGCCTGCCAGCACAGCCAGAATTAAAATGCCGGCAGCCGCAACGGCTGCCGCAGCATACTTGTTTGTTTTGCCGATATTCATTTTATGTTTCACCCTCCCGGCGGATTATTTGGTGTAGCTGTGTAAAATACTTCCAAGCTGAGGCAGGAGATTCACCATTAAAAAAGTTACAAGCAAAGCACCAAAAGCACAGATATGGAAAGCCTTGGACCATTTTTTATATTCCCTGCTTCTTATGCTGTGGAAGTAAAGAAGGTAAAGCAGCCACGTTATTAAAGACCATGTCTCTTTTGTATCCCATGACCAATAATTTCCCCAAGCTTCCTCAGCCCATACCGCTCCAAGGAACAGACCTGTCGTCATAAAAGGAAAACCCAGACGCAAAACGTGATAGATTGCTTTTGAGAAATCCTCCCGCGCCGCGGAATCCGCTTTGATGGCGGAGGCTATTGCCAGAATAAACGCCACTGTGGCCAGAGCGTATGAAATCATATAGCTGAGCACATGAGGCACAAACCATATTGATTGAAGCGCAGGAGGCCGCTCCCATATAACCTGGCGCTCCATAAACAATACTCCTATGAGCGGAAACATGGACGCAATGCAGAAATAGGGCAGCAGCCAGTTCAATTTTTCTCTCAACGCAAGAATAATATATAATGGAAGAAAGCACAGCGAAAGAAATGTAAGGACATGATACATGTTGGCAAACGGTGGATACCCTACTAATATCCAGTTTTCAATAAAAAGCATTATTCCAAGCACCCAGCCGGCGGCTAATAATATGTTGCCCAAAAGCTTTTTTTTCATAAATATCACTATAGAGGATAATAGATAAAGTGAAGCAGATGAAATTATCAGAAGTAAAACCAGCAAATTAATATCAGACATCGCTTTCCCCTCCCTGCAAATAATTCCTCTTCCTGAAGCAAAGTATTACCGTCCCGAAGAGTACGGCCCACATCCCGTATATTACAAGAGCTGTTCCCGGGTCACGCTTTGCAGTAAGCACCACATATGAATTGTTCTCACTGTCATATGAACCCAGATAGAACCTCCAGCCGCTATAGTCCACAGGATGGTTAACCTCAAGCTTTTCTATTATTTCTCTATTGTTTGAATCTATAATCTGTAATTTTGCCAGATAATGCTTGTCCTTTGGAGCCGCTTTTACTAATATCAATCCGTTTTCCAGAGGGTATTTGCTGCACCAGCCGTCCCGAGCCGTACTGTCCCTTAGCTCCTGTGCGTCAATCCTGCCATATTTTTTAAGATCATAGCTTCCGTCAAAGCTGCTTGCGAACGCTCCTAAATTTTCATAATCTTTTAAATCATCGCTTTTTGCATTGCCCTCCAACGGCTTATAAAGGTAATAATCAGGATTGTAGCGTGTAACCTGAAAATCAATCACCGACACATGGAAGCCCATATCCACCACCCGGCCGTCCTCAAGCTGTAATTGGTTGTATGGTGTGTCCATCGGAAAAACCGCAGTAGCCTTCACGCCTGCAAAATACCCTATTCCGGCTCCTATAAGTATAACAACAATTCCCATATGGCAAATTTGAAATCCGACTTTCTTCAGAGAAAGGCCCTGCTTAAAGCTGCAAACCATCATAATGACGGTAAACACTCCCAGCAAAATCAGGCAAAGCGGACTCCAGAATATTTTTTCATAGGCCTTCGAGCTCACCAGTATGGAACCTGTTATTAAGAACAGCACTATTATTGTCATAATCCGGATTGACCATTTCATTTGCTTACCCCCTGCAATTAAATTTTCTTCTTTATTGCAATACCGTCAAATTCGAAGAGTAAATCGCTCCTGCAAACATCGCCCATTACAACGGTATCAAAAAGCCCGCATAGTCCCAGCTCTGTAAGGACATTATTAAAAATGTCATCGTATTCCCTTTCCTTCAGAAAGCAGGTAGAAACACAAACATCGCCGAAATCCATCCCCTTCTGCTTAAGCAATGCTTCTACGTTCAGAAAAGTCTTCTTTATCTGATTATACGGATCATTCAAAAACACCGTGCTCCCGGTTTCATCAATGCTGGCAGTGCCGGAAATCTGAATCTCACAGTGAGTTCCATAATCAATGCTTTTAGCTCTTGCAAAGGTAGGTCCGAATAAATAGTCTTTTCCTTCCGCTTCATTCTGCAGCCTGTTATACATTCTGGTTATTTCGGGATAATCGCCATTTTTATTTATGCAAAAAACGTCAATGGCTGCCGTTGACTTATTTGAGGCTTTTCCTCCAATACATGTGCTCGCTGGCAAAGCATCGGAGGTATCTGAGTAGCCAATGTTGTTTTTTTCAAAGAATTCCCTTCTGGCAAGGTTGAGATTACAATAATTTTCGTAAATTTCGTCCATGTATATCCATGTCCTTACAATATCGCCGGGTGTAAAACCCCTTTGAACTATGCAATTCTGAATACGGCAAAAAAGACTCGTGTATTCTTGAGCAGTGCTTTTAGGCTCATTATCTTGGCATGTCAGTCCATACAAGTGCAAGTAGTTCGTTCCTAAAATATTATAAGATGTCCCAATTTTATTATCCTTGTCATGAATATAATCGAAATCTACAAACCCCTGATCCGAGGATATGCCATAGACGGTAACACTGCAAACAGGCGCTTGGCACACAGGCTCCCCCTCTAAATACGAAAGCGGCCCTAGCTCAAGCTTTAGAGCCTCCGCAAGATATTTTCTTATGTCCTTTACATTTTTTTTAAATTCCAGCTTGCCGAAAACCTTTTCAAACACTATCCTGATACTCTTTTCTTTCAAGTATTCGTATAGCTCCCTGCAGCCCTTTTCAATCTCTTCCATTGTTGTGAAGCTGCTTAAAGCAAGCGTCAGATAGTGCCTAGTATGATCCCCGAAATCATACTCCTTAATCCTGAGCGATGTTGTTTTATCCATATTATTCTACCTCACTTAAACTTTTTACTGCGTCGTATTTCTCTAATATTATTAATATGCAAATCGTCGCAAAAGGAGTAAATTTACATATTTACTCCTTTTGCACCTGTTCAATTCTTACAACCCGTCAATCATACCGGCAGTGAATCAATTGCCCCCAATATGTAGCTCTTTAGGATTGCATAGTCTATGGAATTTACCAACCCGTCAGTATTTACATCAGCCGCCTGCATATTTACATTTTCAGGCGCGGAACCGAGCAGTATTGCTTTTAGCAAAGTAACGTCTATGGAATTAACGCTTCCGTCATTGTTTAGATCACCGTAAATAAAAGGCTGGGATGAAGAGTCGGTCTTTACCGATACCGCATTGCTTTCGGCAGACAGAATTCCTGCAGCATCCTTGGCCCTTACGGTAAAGGTATACTCGGTATCGGCTGTCAGTCCCGTTACCGTGTACGCAGTGCCGGAAGCCGTTCCGGCAAGCGTTGAACCTCTGTAAATATTATACCCCGTCACTCCTCCATCACCTGTCGATGCGGTCCACGAAAGCGAAACAGTAGTATCCGTTTTCCCGGTAACCTCCAGATTGCCCGGAGCAGTCGGCACCTGTAATTCGGGAGTACCCTGCGCCTGCAGCATGTAAGCCTCCAGCTGGTCAAGCTGTTTATTGGTTAATTGTGATGTGCGTCCGTGCCTGTCACCTGCATTCTTTGTTGTAAGCACATCCCTCATTGTAGCCGCCGAACCGTCGTGCAGGTATGGCGCCGTTCTCCATAATTCTGTCAGAGGCGGCGTATAATAATTGCCGTCAATATCCCATTTGTCTTTGGTTCCCACGTCATGAACCTTCAAGTCGGTGAGATATTTGCCGGTATGGCATACCGCGCATTGTGTCGCGGAGCTTTCAAATATTGCTTTTCCTGCAATTGCGTCGGCAGTCATTGACCCGTCGGCATTTCTATAAGGAGACACCTCTTCGCTCAGAGATTGTATGTAAGCCGAAACATCATCCAGCTCCTGCTGTGTAGGAACCATAAATTTGATATGCTTAAAGCCCGCGGCTACTCCCACCATAGAATCTTCCCTGACTCCGCGCCACATTGCCGGCGGTGTCTCAAACGCGTATAAGTGTGACTTGGTATTCTTGGTGTTTCCTATTCCGTCATTGGGCATATCCCAGTCAAGCCCATCAGCACGTGCGCTGGGATGGCATGTGGCGCAGCTCAGCCACTTTTGCAGGGTGGTTGAGGCATCGTGGTATATGCGCTCTCCGCGGCGTACGGAATCCTCCTGCGGCTGTGTTCCAAGAGGTATTGTCTGCGTTACCTTGTTTGCAGCCGTATCAATCATGTATACATCACCTGCGAAGTATGCTCCTACCGCAGCCTTTTTGCCGTCTGGGGCAATAGCTAAGCCTCTTGGCCCCTGACCCGGCAATTTGACCTTTGTCAATAAGCCCGCGCTCCAAAGCGCTCCAAGGTCATTAACCAGCAGCGTTCTCTTGGAAGGGTCCGCCTTTATGGTAAACCAAATATCTGAGTATGGCTTGGAATATGCTGATTTTGATCTATTCAGAAGATCCGGCCCGCTTCCTCCTCCGATAGGTACAACGCGCCACTGCTGATCATTGCTTGAGGAAACGGTCTTTTGGATAATACCTGCGTCGTTTGCAGTAGAGCCTCCATTATCCAGTGCCTTTCCGCTGGTTCTGTTAACAAACCTGTAGTATCCTCCGCCTAAATCTACCATGCTCCATTGCTGGTTGCTGCTTCCTGACTGATCATATTGATTTATGGGAGCACCTTCAACCTGACTGCCATAATTATCCAGATTTTTCTTGCTCACATAGCTTTGTATATAATAATATCTATTGCTGGAATCGGCAATAATACTCCATTTCTGATTATTGCCTCCATTGTCGGTCCACTGGATCATCTGTGTTCCGTTTGCGGTGCTTCCGCCCGGAACATCCAGTGCTTTGCCGCTGGTTCTGTTAATCAGCTTAACCTGAGCACCTGCTCCAGGTATATTGCCCAGCAATAATTCATGAAGGTTGTACAAATCAAGCTTGTATACCTGATGAGTTCCCGAAATGCTTACCCACAGCGTTTTACTGTCTGGAGAAACCGCAAGGCCCCACGGGTCTGCCGCTCCTTCCATAAGTGTGTCCAAAAGAACGGTGGTATACAGGCTGTTATTGGCAACATCAATAATGGAAACTCCGTCGGTATTGGTCCAGCCCTTGGTTATCTGCGTAGTCGGCATGGATGTTCTGCCTATCGTATGGGCAGCATACACCCATTTCCCATCGGGAGAGCACTTAACCGCCCTGACATTTGTAGACCCGGACGGAAGCAGTATATTTGACGAAACCTTTTGCGTGTCCATATCAATAAGTGTTACGGTAGACGCATTGACTGCTACATCCGATGCATCCCCTGTCGGGGTTGCATGCCCTACCGCAGCATACCGGCCGTCCGGCGTAATATCTATAAAATAAGGATAATTCTTTACACTTACCTTGCCTAAAACGGTTTTTGCTGTTAAATCAACAATCGAAACATAATTCAGCCCGAAATCCGTTGCCACTAATTTATTGCCCACAACAGCCAAGCCCAATGTCTTAGGGCCTGTGGCAATCCTGCTTAAAACCTTTCCTGCCGCAGGATCAATTTCGGCCACGCCTGCCGCCCCATACTCGGCAACATAAACACGGGTATTCCCGCTCCATGCTATTCCCTTGGGCTCACCATTTAGCTGAACTGTATTTGCTATAACACCTGTAGACGCAGTTATTATGTTAAGCTTTGCCTTCGTAGCATCGGATACTGCTATCATAGTACCGTCAGGCGAATAAGCCACATCATACGGTGAAAAGTACTCTATTGCCGCTGCTGTACTCTTTAAAACAGGCATTAAGTAAAACAGTTGGACAGCCGCCACCACAACCGCAAGAGCAATGGCGGTGAATTTCATGTATGTCCTTTTACTCATGTTTTTATTTCCTCCTATCACTCTGTATCATATGCCGATAATATTAATCAAGTATCGGCTCCACCTGTTCACCGTTCAATTGCTTTGAGGTATTGTTATATTCTCCATAGAACGGAGCTACCCCTGAATCCAGCCAAATAGCAAAGCGGTGGAGTTCTGCCGCCGTTAAATTGCCATGTCCGCCCGCAAGCCTGGGGTACAGTCTGGATTGCTTTGCGCCGAACCTGCCGGGTTCTGTTCTGGGATATACATGATCCCAATTTGCATTGGGAGCATACAGAGAGTCGAACAGGAACACATATGGCCTTAAGTTTTCATAGGATTGGAACCAGCCGTTGGAGCTTACCGATCCTTTTCTGAGATCAGGAGTACGGTTTCCGCCGTGGCATGAGATACATTTGCTGTCCAGAACGGGCTGTATAAGCCTTGGGAAGCTCATGGGCCTTGAACCCGGGGCGGGATCGGGTGTTATTTTGGATGGAGCGCGGTGGAATGCCAACGGCTCCGCTCTGCCTACCGGAGGAGCTTCATGTCTTGGTTCATGGCAGCCCTGACAGTACAGATATCCCTGCCCTCCGACTATAAATGCATCGGATCTCATTGACTGTACGGCAGTTCCATCGGCAGCAACAGCCTGAAAGAATACGCACTTGTTTGCCGGCAAATAGAAATAAGCGCTTCCGTCTGATTCAACAGGCACCGTACCTAAAACTCCCCTCGTGTTTCTTCCCGCCCAGAGGCTTTCGGTAGACTCATAGCTGACCTTGGGGTTGGTCGCAAGAGGTGTGGTTTTCGGGTATACCTGCCAGATACGGAGCTGTGTTATAACTGTACCCTGTGGCATGGGAAGCAGTGAATCGTAGACATTTGCCAGACCCACAACTCCATCGGGAGGGCTTCCCGCAGGCGCCGAGGATATTGTTACTTCAATAGGCTTGGTGCGCGCACGGACGGGAATAGGGTCCTGGCACGATATGCTGGAGTCATTGTATAATAATGTCTTATTTCCCGAATCATCGATTGCATAAATGCCTGTCCTTTTATTGTTTATACTGGTTTTATTCGGGTCATGCGCTACCAGAAAATATTTCTCGCTCAAAGCATAAGGTGTGGCATAATCCAATGAACCGTTGCCTGACTCTGGGTATCCTCCATTGTCCGGCGTTATGTTTTTTATACATGACAAATTGTCGTCATCCTCAATATCAGGATCAACGATTATTATGGAGCCGAAGTTCTGCCCATGATGAGGAGCCGCTACGGCAACATATTTGTTTGAATCCGGTATCGCCCTCAGAGACATTGTCATTAAGGGTTTGTTCCTGAACCAGTCTGCGCCTGAGTTTGGGTAATTTAAGGCTATAGGCCTCGCATCAAGGCCGTCGGGTGTGGTTATCCACCCGCTGTGGGGATGCGTTGCTCCGCGATCAACATAATCCCAGCGCGTATAGATAACCATTCCGTTATTGTCAACACTGGGGTTCCACTCATTAGTTTCGTGGTAGCTTATTATCCTTTGGTTGCTGCCGTCGGGGTTCATAGTAGTAAGCGTATAATCGGGTACAATACGCTGGTGGCAGCGTCCATAGCCTCCCCTTTTTTCAGATATGTACACGATATTTCCATTGGGAAGCCAGCACGGGTCAAAATCGTTTGTTTTTCCGTCTGTCAGCTGCGTAAGGCCCGTCCCGTCAATATTAACCTTAAAAATATGATAGGTTGTGCGCTCGTTCCACACACCCCACGAATTTCTCTGTGAATCCGTATAAGCAAAAAGGATCTGCTTTCCGTCATAGCTGAGATCCGGCGACAGAAAAGACCCCGTGCTTTCATTAAGCTTCTGCCCTCTGTAACGCCCGTTTGTACAGACCGAGTTGGCTAAAACATTGGTAACCGACTTAGTGCCTGAAAAGGCGTTGTTGAGTATGAATATACCTCCGCCGGGAACACCGTTGAAGCCGAAATACTGATCAATCATATGCTGTTCACTGTAGCCCGTTAAAGTATTGGTGCCCTTATTGTCCGGGTATGGCTGATGTTTTACGAACAGTATCCGATTGAAGTCAAACACCGGATCGTTTAAGTTGACATTTGCGGCTGCCACTGTGGAAACATTTGAAACTGCAATCATACTGAAAATCAATACTATAATAACGAGCTGAGCCAGAATTTTTTTAAACCTTAACATCTTATACCTCCTCTTTGTGTTTTTTTCCTGCTTTTTTGGGATACTCCCTCCTATTGCCTCAAACCCTCCTTTCCCTGAAAGCTCGGTCCACTTAGGGAATGGCAAGAAACAGCCTCTCGTTCTTTCTTTGTGCAAAGCTGTGCTTATGTCTATTTCTTGCCTTTTGTTACATAATTTTAGTATAATTGCAAATTAAGTGGCTGAATTTAATTTTTAGCTTCAAAAAAAGCAACAGACTACTAAATCCTCAAACTATTGCCGTGGTTTGAAAACTTAACAGTCCGTAAGCATTTTATAATATGCTGATTCAATATTAAATTCTGTTGTACACACACTTTTTAACATACACTTATTCTCTGATATATTTATTTAATTTTAGATAAAAAAATCATAAAATAACCGGCGAAAGGCAATTTCCGTATGTTAGGCCATTGACTCTGTTTAAATTGTATTGCGATAATATAGGGACAAGTGTATGATTTAAAGTAGTAAAATATCTACATTTTAGCTGAATTTTGAACAATATTGAGCTGCACTTTCCGCATCTGTACTCTATGAGACTTTCAATAACATATTTTACAATCTTCGCCTGTAATTTCAGATTAGCATATTTATCAAATTTTGTCAATAAACTTTGTATTTCTTTTCTACAGCATTTCCCCTTGACGAATACAGTCGAAATTTAAAATATCCCCCGGTCTTATCGGAAATGGCAGTGTTGCTCTCATTTTACGGCTCACAGTATCTTGTCCCTGTACTCCTGAGGTGTTATTCCTGTAAGCGATCGAAAGATTTTTGAAAAATGCTTTGGATTACAGTAGCCTACTTTTTCGGCTATCTCCATGACTTTATAATCTCTATTCTTCAGCATCTCCTTTGCTTTGCCGATTCTTAATCCCTTTAAATATTCTACAAAGCTTATGCCTGTACTTTCCTTAAACAGGGATGAAAAGTAGGAATAATTAAGGGAAACATAGTTTGCTACCACTGTAAGGGTTATGTCCCTGTTATAATTCTTATCAATAAAGTCAATAGCCCGATCAATCACAGTTCGGCTTTTGTAAATATCCTGAAGGATTAACAGGAATTCATTGATCTCAAAAATGCACCCGGCAATTATTTTTACAAAATCGTTTACACTGTGAAATTTATATATTTCCTTTATGTCGCCGTATTGGCTGTCAATAAAGTCTCTCCTTTGAGGAATACGCTCCAGAGCATAAATAATTACATCCTTATATATACTTGCCGCGATACCTTCGCAATAGCTTATATGATAAGAATTCAGAAGTCCGCAATCAAAAATGTCCTTTAAAATACTGTCAATTTCCTTCGTTCGATTGGTTCCCATCAATTCCCGAAGGGATTTTATCTTATTAAGGGGCAATATGTAATCCTTAGGAAGATTTTTGATATCGGAAAAATGTACTATATCACATTCCCCTCTTAAAAAAGTGTATTTTAACGCCTCCCTTGCCTGGCGGTATGCTGTTGCGATTTCCTTTACATGATGCATTGTCTCGCTAATCCCGGCGCCGCACCCCTCCGCCGCCAGATGGCTCTTAATGCGGCTTTGGTCTATGGATTGGGATACTATAAGCACCGTCCGGCCTTCATCATCCTCCAGTGCAATCATGCTTTGCCGGCATTCGCCGGATATTTCCTGCGCGGCGGACTTTATTTTACAGCTTGCATTCCCCGCCCCGTATGCCTCTCCTCTCATGCACGTATTTTCAACAGCAACGTAAAAGGGCTCCCTTAACACAGTTAAATCCACATTAATAAGAATATCCGCAAGCTCCGCCTCCGAAAGCCGTCCGCTTGACAAGGCATACTTCAACTGACGCTCCCTCATGCGCTCAAGCGTCTCTCTTGTGCTTTTATGCTCGTCACGGATTTTCTCCTCCTCCAGAAGCATTCTTTCTGCTTTTTCCATAGCCAAAATCAGCTCTTCCCTCTTTATGGGCTTCAAAAGATATTCCTTAACCTGATATGTAATTGCTTCCTTTGCATAGGCAAAATCATCATATCCGCTGAGTATTATAAACAGCGGCTTGTTTTCCAGCTCCTGAGACCTTTTTATAAGCTCTATTCCATCCATTCCGGGCATTCTGAGATCAGTGATCACAAGGTCATACCTTTCTTTTGACAGCCGCTCCAAGGCTTCTGCTCCATTTACGCACTCTTCTATATCTGCAAATGAATCACAGGCTCTTTCAATCATTGACTTAATCCCTTTTCTTATAAGCCTTTCATCATCTACGATCAGCATTTTTCTAACCATTTGATCACACCCTTAATAATATTCAATACGGCAGCCTTATCCTAACCTTTGTACCCTCAAATTTTTCACTTTCCAATTCCAGCCCGTATTCTGTACCGAAAAACAGCTTAATCCTGTCATTTACATTTTTAAGGCCGATCCCATGATTATCCTCAGACGCACAGCCCGATGAATCGTTATTCCATGAGCTTGTCAATTCCTCAGCCCTCGCCTTGTCAATCCCTATTCCATTGTCCTCAATATTTATGTACATAAAGGGAGATGCAGCGGTTATCCCAATAACAATAATGCCGTCGTTGCCCTTAGGACTGATGCCGTGATTTACGGCATTTTCCACGATCGGCTGCAGCGTCATTTTGAGTATCTCCCGCTTTAATAACTCCTGCGGAACGTCGATTACCAATGAAATGTGATTATCATAGCGTATATTCATAAGAGCAATATAATCTCTTATATAGCCCAGCTCCTCCTGTATGCTTACATAATGCTTTTTCCAGTTCATGCTGTATCTCATCATGCTTCCAAGAGAATCAACAGCATCCGATATTTCATATTTGCTGTCAATCTCAGCCATCATTTTAATGTTTTCAAGAACATTATAAATAAAATGTGAATTAATCTGGGTCTGCAAGGCTTTTATTTCAGCGTTCTTTGCAGCCACCTGCTTTTTTACGATGATAGAAATCAATTCATTTACTTTTAAAAGCATTTTCCGAAAGTGATATGCCAGCTCGCCTATTTCGTCTTTTCCGCTGAATGGGATTTCTACGTTTAGTTCTCCGCTCTGAACCCTTCTCATTGTAATAATAATCATTTTAAGCTTTTTCAATATAACCGACGTAATCAGATACGTCACAATAGAAAAAACAATCATCGCTATTAAGGTAAATAACATAATAAGTCTTCTTGCATTATTCAGCCCTTCCTTAATCTGGGCCGTGCTTGTAATGTGATATAAATAAGCATCCAAGGTATCCATGTAGGTATATACAACTAAAAATTCGGAATAATCGGCCGTATACCTGAAATAGCCTTCTTTTGAAGAGCTGTTCTCCGTCAGGATATCACTTATGCCCTCCAATGGAATTGAGCCTCCGCTCAAAAAGCTGCCTTCACTATCAAAATATATTTCATTTCTCTTGTCAATTACACACATCCATGAATGTTCCTCTCTGGTGTACAGGCTGGGAAAAAAGTTATTGGACAGCATATTCACTTCCGCAATTCCAACCGTGCCCTTTCCGGGATAGCGCACCTCGCGGTAGAGAGAAACAACCTCCTGCAGCTCTGTTTTTTCATCTGTTATGGGCTCCTCCCTGTGGATAAGCCTCCAATGCCCTTTCGTTCTCAGGCCGCTTCCCCATTCCTCCCATTTCAAGTTGGAAATTCGGCTGGCGTTATATATCGTAGGCCAAATTTCCAGAAAGATGGGATCATATACAAAAACCCGCAGGCTGTATAGTCCGATATTATTATTCTGTATCGCCTGGACTGAAGAAAGGGGGCCTCTTTTAAAAGTCAATAATTCCTCTGTTCCGCTGTCTCCTTTTGTGCTGATAAACTCTATAAAGCTATTGCTGCTCATAAGGTTATACATTGCCCTTTGGCATTCGTCAATACTGCGCTGGATTCTCTCCACCGCAATTTTCAACGATTGCCGGCTGTTTCTCAACGCCTCCTGCTCTGTGCTTAATTCAAGGCTCCAAATGGAGTTGAACCCCAAAAAAAATACAGGTACGGCAACAATTGAAATATAGGACAATATTAACTTTTGACCAAGATTAAGTCCTTTCAGCCATGACAGAATTTTACCGGAAGCCATTGTGCTTTAATACCCCGCCAATTCTTAATACTAATACCAGTATATATAAACACTAAACCTCATACAAGTGTTGGTTTTAATTCCTTACGCTCCCAAGGACGCAAAAGATGAGAGCCTGTACAGGCTCTCATCTTTTGTATGCCTTCATTTTGCAGCTATTTTATCCCCAGGGCTTCTTTGTGTTCATCTATCTTTTGTTGTGAATATGAAATTACCTTATCATATTTGATATCATTTTTCATTTTCTGATACTCATTCACCAGCTTGTCAAATTCCTCTTCCGAATTTGCAAGAATCAGCTTTGGCAGCAAAAGGGCCCTCTTATCCTTCACCTGCTTAAGTATAATCCCTTCATCACTGTCTGCGGGAGGTTCAATGTCATCGTAAGCCGCATAGCTTATTGCCTTGCCGAATCCCCATTCCGCATTCTGCTTAATGGGCTCTTCAAATGGAGGCTTCCATTTCAAAATGGCCAGCTCATCTGTCAGCATCCAGTAGGTCTTTTCGGCTCCGTACTTTCTGTCATATTCGCCTCTGTCACTGTTCATAAGCTTGATTACATCAGGCAGCATTTGATCCTTTCCGTCAATGGTATCCCATGTAACTCCCTTTTTGCCCAGATATACATCCTTCTGCCCCTCCTCACTAATCAGGTAGGTCAGAAAGCGTATCGCTCTCTTGGAATCCTTGCAGTTGGTGGAAATATGGGTAAGAGTCCATCCCGCCATACCACCTGCGAATGCCGGCCTGTTCGGCTCCAAGCTCTCATTGGACGGTCCGTCTATTGCAATATATACCATATCAGGATTTTTCCTGTAAAGCTCTAATTGCTGGGATGCCATATCGGTTCTTTGATAAATCATGCTGAAATATCTGCCCTGAGCCATCTTTTCCTCCATTTGAGACCTTTTATCAACAAAGATATCCTTGGAGATCAGCTTCATTTCATTTGCTTTTCTCAAAACCTTCATCCACCTTAGATATTCAGGATGAGTTTCGGCATCGTAATACTTTCCATCTTTCTCTCTCGGTATTGCAAGAAAATTAACCAGATCACTTTCAATGGACTTATTCCCGCTATCGGTGAACTCTTGCAGCCCCAGAGGTATTAATGGCTGGCCGTTAACAGTGGGGAACTTCTCCTTTGCAGCCTTTAGAGCATTCAAGAAGCCCTCGGGAGTTCTCATGTCAGGCTTCCCAATCTGTTCATATATATCCTTCCTCACAAGGAAAGTCTGGTTTGACTCAATTTGCATTCCCTCTTCAATTCTCTCAGGAGCCATTGAGAAGTTGGGATACCCATAAACATTGCCATCGGGTTTTTTATACCAATCTAATGTGCTTTTTGCAGCGGCCTTATAAAAATCAGCATCATACTGGTCGGCCAGCTTGTTCAGCGGATGCACAAGATCCCCCTCCTGCATCATCTTCACGCCATTTTCCCACCATCCAAGCGTTACAAAATCAGGAAGACTAGCTGACGCAATAAGAGTATTAAGCTTTTCGTTCTCATTTCCCGACGGGACAATAAAATTGATTTTAACCCCGGTTTTTTCCGTTATGTATTTTGTGACTTCGTTCTCTCCCCATTTTGCTCCAAACCAGGAGTAATGGATATACCAGTCAAAGGTGATATCCGACGTATCCTTTTTCCACCCCGGACCTTCGTCGTCCTTTGGCGTGCCTTCATCGGCACCTTGTTCGGCAGCTTTGTCCGGCTCGACGGATACCGTCCCGCGGTCTGAAGAACAACCCGACGCGGATAACACCAGTATCATCAAAGCCACCAGCACACTGAGAATTTTGAGGGATTTTTTATTTCCCATTTTTAAATTACCTCCTTTTAACTACTTTCTTTTTTTTCTATCCTTTTACAGACCCCAGCAGGATCCCTTTAACAAAATACTTTTGCAGAAATGGATATACGCATACTATAGGAAAGGTTGTCGCTACCATGGTTGCAAGCTTTATCGACTGTGAAGTAACGGCTCCCTGGTTTATGCTTCCCGCCGCCCTGCCCATCATCTGTCCCGATGTATTTTCGGCGATAATTTTATACAGGAAGGTTTGAATAGGCTGCAAATCCATGCTTTTTATAAAGATAACTCCTGCAAAGTAATCGTTCCAATGATAAACCCCCACATATATGGCAATTGTGGCCAGCACAGGCGTTGACAGAGGGATAATGATTTTTATGAATATCACCACATCATTGGCTCCGTCAATCTTGGCCGATTCCTCAAGTGCAGAAGGCAGCTCCTTGAAGAAAGCTATAAAAATAATTGCATTAAAAAAATAAAACATTGAAGGAATAATGAAAACCAGAAAATTGTCATAAAGACCTATTTTCTTAATAAGGATAAAAAACGGAATCAGACCTCCACTGAAAAATAGTGTTATGGAACCAATCATCATATAGATTTTTCTGCCCGCCAGCTCCTTTTTAGAAAGAGCATACGACACCATGGCAGTAAAATAAACCGCCAGAGCCGTTCCGATGACAGTTCTTAAAATGGTAACGGCAAATGCCTTGAGGATGCTGGTATCGGCAAATACCGCCTTATAGTTATCTATACTGAACATTCTGGGCCACCAGTAAATCCCCCCCATCATTGCATCGGCACCGTCATTGAATGAGTTGACAATGCAGTACCATATGGGATATAATGTCAAAAAGCAAATTATGAGCATTATAAAAATGTTTATGAGCTCAAAAGCATTTTCGGATATTGATTGTCGGGTGTTTAAAAACCTCATTTTGGTTACCTCCTGTTGACCGGCTCAAATTTAAAACAACGACGCATCGGTCAGCTTTTTTGTCACTCTATTTGCAGTCAGAAGAAGCATCAGGGAAATCACGGATTTGAAAAGATTTATAGCGGTGGCATAGGAAAACCTCGCCGAATTCATCCCCATACGATATACATAAATGTCAATTACGTCACTGGCCGGTGCGTTTAATGGGTTTTTAAGAACAAAAATCTGATCAAAATTTGTACCCATGATACTGCTTACCGCCAGTACAAACAGCACTGCCACCGTTCCCTTAATACATGGAAGCGTAATCATAAATATTCTGTTAAACCTGCTGGCGCCGTCAACAGTGGCTGCCTCATAGAGCTCAGGATCGATGCCCGCTATGGCGGCCATGTAAATAATGGCAGACCATCCCAGTTCCTTCCAGATATCCGATATAACGGCAATACCCCAGAAGTATTGAGGCTCCGCAAGGAAAACAACGGGTTCATTCAGCACCTTCAGCTCCATAAGGATATGGTTTATGATTCCTCCTTCCGAAGTCCACGTTATCATGATTCCTCCCAGAACCACCCACGAAATGAAATGAGGAAGATAGGATACGGTTTGGACATATTTCTTAAATCTCATGGAAGTAATCTCATTAAGGAGCACTGCAAAAATAATGGGCAGAGGAAATCCGATAGCAAGCTTCAACAGGCTGATCCCCAAGGTATTAGTAAGAATCTGGATAAATTTATCATCCCCAAAAAAATCGTTAAAATGCTGTAACCCAACCCATGGAGCAGAAGCAATCGGCTTTGTTATATTATATTTTTTAAATGCAATTATTATTCCGTACATAGGAAGGTATGCAAACACCATCATCCATATAATGCCAATCAATGCCATCCCCTGCAAATATTTCTGCCGGGAAAGCTTTTTAATACCGGCTAATATTCTGCTTTTTGAGCCGGCTCTCACACTTAAATCTCGCAAGCTTAAGTCCCCCGTTCATTTGAGCAATTGTTTAACTTCATTATATAACGGAGCAGCCTTATAATACAGGTAGCAGTTTTTAGATAAGGTGTCATTTTTTTGGATGATTTATATTCCCGTCCCCTTGTCACATGTTACACAAAAAAATCCCAAACTTCTCTTGACCAGTCAGTCTAGTCGTGCTATACTAATATTAGACCAGTCGGTCAAAAGGAGGATTTTAAATGATTACAGTCAATAACGTATATCACGACTATGGAGGAAAGGGACATTATGCGGTGACCGATATTTCCTTTTCTGTAAAAAGCGGAAAAATTTTTGGCTTTCTTGGTCCTTCCGGCGCGGGAAAATCCACTGTACAGAACATTATGACAGGGCTTATCCCATTGCAGAGGGGCGAAGTGCTGTATGACGGCAATTCTGTCAAGGCTTTGAAAACCAAATTTTTCAATCAAATTGGTGTGTCATTTGAACAGCCTAATGTTTATGCAAGGCTAACGGGATATGAGAACCTCAAATATTTTGCCGCTCTCTTTTCCGTTCCAACACATGACCCAATGAAGCTGCTGGACAGAGTGGGCCTGAGAGAAGCGGCTCATAAAAAAGCTTCGGAGTATTCCAAAGGAATGCGGCAACGGCTTACGCTTGCAAGGGCACTGATTAACAAACCGAAATATTTGTTTCTTGACGAACCCACAAGCGGGCTTGACCCGTCCACTGCGGCAAGTGTCCGGGAACTGATCGGAGAGCAGCGGGACGGCGGCGCGGCTGTGTTTTTAACCACGCACAACATGGAGCTTGCCGATTCGCTGTGCGATACCGTAGCCTTTTTGTATAACGGGAAGGTTGCCGCGATGGATTCACCCGAGGTACTGAAACGGCAGTATGGAAAACGGCTTGTAACCGTCGTATATGACGAGAACGGAAGCGAACACTCCAAGTCATTTGACATGAATGACAGTGCGGCGCTTGCCCAATTTCTCCTGAGCGTCAATCCCATCAAGATTCATTCTCAGGAGGCTACGCTAGAGGAAATATTCCTGAGTGTTACCGGGAAGGAGCTGAAATCATGAACGGAATTATCGCACTGGGTATTCAGGATTTTAAGCGTCTTTTGACAAACGCTCTTTTTTGGGTGATTACCGTAACCCTGATACTCATCATCGTGCTGGTCAATTTCGCACTTCCTGAAAACATCTCACAAGAGAACTACCGCATATTTACGTATAATGCAGACTATTTGGCCGGCCAGGCTGCCGCTGTAAGCAGTGAGGAGGAATTGCGCCAGGCAGTCAAGGAAAGCGGAAGCATAGGCCTGCTTGGAAACGATGACGGCGGTATTACGGTTTTGAACCCCGGCCTGTCGGAAAAGACTGTACGTGCCATTATGACCATGCTTTACAGCACCTCCCGCATTGATACGGAAATAGAAAATATAAATGAAAGCAGCACGGCAATTCCTTTTAACAAGCGTATGACGCCGGTATTCATTTGCTTTGAGGCACTGATTATCGGGTTTATTCTTGGAGGAGCCTTGATGCTTGCGGAAAAGGAGGAAGGAACGATTCGGGCAATGCGGATAGCTCCGATGGGGGTTGACAGGTATCTAATTTCAAAGACGGTGCTTTTTTCCATCATTGCCGTACTATATGCCCTTTTAATGGCGGTCTTTTGCATTGGCTTTGATTTTTCGATCCTCCGTTTTGTTTTGCTCAGCTTTTTCGGTGCCGCGGTGTTTTCCCTGATTGGACTTGCGTATACCACCTTTTTCAGGGATATGAGCAGCTGGTTCTTTTCCATGTCGCTCCTGCTGTCTGTCAACATGCTCCCGATCGTGGCTTATTCGGAGCCGTCCTTTTCACCGTTATGGCTTAAGGCCATACCCTCCTATTCCCTAATCTTTGCTTATGAAAACATCCTGTTTGGAATGGGACGAAGTCTGCTGCCCACGGTTTTTATCGTGGCCTGCTGGTGCCTTGGCTCATATTTGATTAGCCGCTTTGCGGTAGGGAGATACCTTTTGCTGAAAGGGAGGGGATAAGGAATGAAGAGCATTATTATGACCATTGCACGGGAATTAAAGCTGATTTTCCGGGACGGGCTTACTATTTATTTAACCATTTCCCCGGCAGTGCTTGCGCTCATCTTTATTATGGTATTTGGAAGCGTTCAGGAATCAAGCATCTCTCTGGCAGTGGATAAAAGTTTACCCCGTGATTCGGTTGCTAAGCTGGAAGCGGTAGCCGATATAGAATATTTTGATGACCTTGAAAGCCTGAAAGAAAGAGTACGCGGAGCGGACAGCATTGCCGGTGTTACACTTCAGGACGGCGATATCAGGCTGATAGTCGAAGGAAATGAGGCTAAAGGGTTTGCCGAAGCGAGGCAACAGCTTGTGAGTGCCGCCCTTGCCGCCGGGTCTGTCCAATATACAACTGAAACAGTGGAAGCTCAAGCCTCCTTGGCTTATAACATTTCAATGGCCTGCATCTATCTGCTTGCCCTGTTTATCGGCGGTGCCTCATTGGGACTTAACGGAGTAAACGAACGGGAAAGCGGAGCGATTCATGCAGTTTCAATCAGTCCTATGACACTTTGGGGGTATGTTGTGTCAAAAATAATCCCGTCCCTCCTGTTCGGTATGATCGGGGTATCCGCCTGCGCGTTGATTATGGGCCGGGTGAGTGCTGTGCCGCAGTTCCTTCTGTTAGCTCTGTGCAGTATTTTTGTGAGCGGTATTATTATATTTTTGATTATCACTTTTGCAGGCAATCAGATTGCCGCGGTTGGTGTCCTGAAAATTGTGATGCCTTTGTTTCTGGTTGTCGGAATATCATCTGTTTTTATCCCGGAAAGATGGCTTTTTCTCTATTACGTATTTCCAATGTACTGGCAATATGCTGCTGTTGACAGGGTGATAGCCAACGGAAATCCGGCGTTCCCGCTTGTGATGATTCTTACAACAGGCTTTGCATGGTTCATTGCTGTAATGATAATATTTACGAAAAAAGTTAAAATGAAAGCTTGGAGGTAATGTTATGGAATGGTATTGGTGGATTGTTATAATTGCTGCTCTTACAGGCATTATATTTTTAAAGGTTAAGGTTGGAGGGGCGTGGATGAAAAAGCAAAAAGAGAAGAAGGAAATGCTCGAAAAAATACGGGAGGATGAAGATTGATGGCGGAAACAGGCGGGAAAATGAAATGGCGGCAGGAGAATGCTGAAAATCCCCTTAACGGCAACCCGATGCTTTTTGAAGCTGCATTGGATGCCTTTTCCACAAACTCCTTCAGGGAAGCTTCTCTAAATGATATCATCAAGGCTGCGGGAATGAACAAAGGGAGCTTTTACTACCGTTTTTATGACAAGCTGGATTTATATCTGTCCTTATTGCAACGGCTTAGTGTGGAAAAGCTCGCGCTGTTTCAGCAATACGACGACACGAATACGGAAGACGATTTCTTCGTATCCATAAAGAAGAAGGCCATGCTGGGAATACGCTTCGCGCGAAAGGAGCCAAGATACAACGCCCTTTCGCGGCGTTTTCTAACAGAGGAAACGGGCTTTCGGCAAACCGTGCTTGATGCTTTTGGCGGGGTCACCGAAAATGTTTTGCTCCGTATGACGGAGGACGCGCAGCAAAAAGGACAAATCCGCGGGGACGTTTCCGCGCAAATGATGGCGAAGGTCTTTGCAATCCTGATTGAACGAATTGATAAAGTCATTCTGCCCGATATGGAGGATGAGGAAATTTTGGGCAAAATAGACCAGCTAATAGCTGTGCTGCGAGATGGGACAGGAGTAAAACGTGACAAGGGGACGGCAGACCAATGTCATAAAGCTTAACTTACAGAATATTACATGGAACGTTTTTTGTTAACTGGATATTTGTTTTTCCTCGAAGGTTCCCTTCGGGGAAAACTTCTATCTGGCCGTATTGGAACAAGATTTTTTGTAATGTTTTTCATCGCTTTATCAAATAGCATTGTTCGGATTTCCGC
>NZ_QPJT01000043.1 GCF_003337415.1 Anaerobacterium chartisolvens
GCTGGAAATCAGATGAATTTAATTTAAAGGTATTTCCTAAAGCCTTGTCCCGCCCGCTTTCTGCAAAACGTACAACATGACGATGTTATTTCATTGCCCTCACGATCTACTCCTATAGGGTCTTGCAGTGAAACCTCATTCTGTATTTTCTTGGTTGATCTTATTTGCATTAAAATTTCATTTGCTATTATCACTGTGCGGAAACACATCGCGATATGCACAGGTCATTCCGTCACTCTTTATATGCCTGCTTCCCGACAGAACTATATCAATGCTTTTCCCGTCCCAGTCTATCCTATCCACCGCACTCTTTATAATCCTTCTTTTAGACTCAACACCCATCCAATCCCATGCGCTTGGGCTTAAAGCCGCGAGGCTGCGGGATATCAATTCAAGCTTTGGCTCACTAAGGTCATAAGCATTTTTGACATTTTGCAGCCCTGTCAGCTCTCTTTTAATATCCTCCCTTTCTTTAGTCAATTCCTCAATACTGCTTAAAATAACATTTAAAACCTCTTCCTTCTGTCCTCTGGATATGGCATTTATCAGATTTTGAACTTCCAAATCCAACTCCTCTGCCCTTGCCCTAAGCTTGCCTATCTCAGGCTGCGGGTTGCTTACGGCTACCTCAGTCAGGCTCCCTGTATGGGATATTCCCTCAAACATAGGGGGATGCTTTTTTATAATCCGTCTTAGCTCATTTAACACCGATGCGTCCAGTGTATTGCCGTTAATGTTGGAAATGTTGCACCGTGACCTCCTGCTTTTTTCCTTCAGCTCACACATATAATAAAAAACCTGCTCACCATACGAGTTTTTCCTTTGCATTGCCTTAGGCCTCATATAGCTTCCGCAGAAGGAGCACCGTAAAATTCCCGAAAGCAGGGCCTGCGAGCTTTTCACCCTTCGGTAGGCCTTTGATTTGTTTTTTTCGAGCAGCTCCTGCGCCTCAATCCACCTTTTACTCTCAATAATACCGGTGTGCAGCCCTACCGCCAATATCCACTCACTGACGGGTCTATACCTGTCACTTCGGGCTTCGCCGCTCTGCTTTGTTTTGTTATAGCCCGTCAGCCCGTTGATTCCGTTAAACTCCTCCGGCCCGGAGCATACATCACAGCCTTCTCTTATAAGATAATCATATAGAGGCTTGTCTGAAATAGCATAAACGGGGTTGGAAAGGATAAACCTGATTGAATGCCTGCTGAAATCCAGTCCGTTTTTTGTGCTGATATTGTTCCCTGCAAGGTATTTTTCAACCTGAGTTATGGATTTCAGACTTATATATTTATCATAAATCAGCTTTACCACATTTATTTCTTCAGGTATGGCGGACAGCTTAAACATTCTCCTCTCCTTTCCATTGGAATCAGTATAATTTATCATCTCGGACTTATAGCCTGTAGGTGGTATCCCTCCCAACCAGCGGCCGGTTCTGGCAAGCTGGATCATATTATCCCTTATCCTCTCGGCAATAGTCTCCCTCTCCAATTGGGAGAACACAGACGCTATATACATCATGGCCCTTCCCATCGGCGTAGAGGTGTCAAACTGCTCTCTTATAGACACAAAAGCTACTCCGCATTTATTCAAATCCTTTATAAGCTGTGAAAAGTCCGACACATTCCTGCTTATGCGGTCAAGCCTGTAGCAAATGATAACATCAAATTTATTTGCACCGGCATCCTTAAGCATTTTTCTAAGCTGTGGCCTGTTGATATTTCCTCCTGAAAAGCCCTCATCCTCGTATATTGTAAAATCATCCTCGGCAATTTTAAGGTGAACGGTTCCATATTCCTTACAAAGCTGAATCTGGTTTTCAACGCTCTCTCCCTTACCTGTAAATCTGCTTTTCCTTGAATAAATTGCCGCCTTCAATAAGCATCACCCTCTTACTAAATTACCTTTTTTGCAGGAATGTCCCCGCCCTCAGGTATTGCACCACTTGGGTGTACATATCATTTTTTTGCTTACCTCCCACAGGTAATGCCAAAATATATTCCTCCACAAAACCAATATATGCATCCCCCATTCTTCTTCTCATTTCTACGATATCCTGATCTGCTTCAGGATAATGCACCGAAATTACATAGTCCTCCTTCTTTCTGCCCATATTGTCACCTCACTTGCAATCGCCTCTATATCTAATATTATGCTGAAGCTGCTTGTACCTTGCATTCAAAGCAATATTCATCACCATGTCTGCAAAATTTTTTATCGCAGTAAAAAACATGGCCAAATTTGATTTAAGTTCTAAATAATGTAGACAGCGGTAAATATTATATGTAAAATTATATTATAGGCTTTAGCTATATAGGACGCGATAAAGATTTTACAAACATAGAGGATATAATTGCTTACGGAAATTTTTAATAGCAACGAAAAGATGAATTTGAGGGAAATGTCTCTAGGGTCCGAGCAATAAATTCACTTTTCTTAGATGTATTCCTTACGGGTCAAAAAAATTTCTTCCATCAAGTTATATCCTCCATGTAAAATCTTTATCGCTACATATATACAAAAAAAGCACACGCATGTTATAAATTGCAAGCATGTGAAAGAATGGGGGGAATGAATGAGAGAAAAAATATGCTAGCCGCTTATGTCAAAAGAAAAAAATTTACAAATCAATGCACGCCGATAAATAAAACAAACACTGCCTAGTTTGTTTATCAAGATCTTCCGAGACTGGCAAAGGTAATTTATGGAATTTTTATACACAGTATAGTTCTATAAAATCCAAATTAAAAATTCTTCGTCTGCTTTGGAAATATATTAAAAAGCGTTAGATTCAATATATTTCTAAAATCAACAACATTCATAGCTAACAACGAACCAGAAAATTTCATAGACAGGTATTGAATTCTGCTTAACTATATTGTGTAAACAACAATTAGTAAGCCGATATGCAATTTTATTCCAAAAGCAATTTATTTTGCAGCAAGGTATAGCTTGGAAAACCACTTTCTGATGGAAAGAAAACCGGTTTCAAGTCTGAATTTTTTTGCAGCAAAGCTGCATGGAGGGTTAACTATGAAAAAAAGAAAAGCTTTTTCAAACAAAATCAGAACATTTGTGGTATGTATTTTGGCATTTACTATGATCCTTGGTTCGGCCGGCACAATGACGGTCAACGCTGAAGAGCTGGAATTTAACTATGCGAAAGCATTGCAGTATTCTCAGTTTTTCTATGATGCCAACATGTGCGGCACCGGCGTTAATGAAAACAACCTGTACCAGTGGAGGCACAACTGCCATACTTATGATGCAGAGCTTCCGTTAGATAGCATAAACACCAATATGAGCAGCAGCTTCATCGAGAAAAACAGAAGCGTGCTGGACCCGGATGGAAATGGAACAGTTGATGTTTCAGGAGGCTTTCATGACGCAGGCGACCATGTAAAATTTGGTATGCCCGAGGCCTATTCCGGCTCTACCCTGGGCTGGGGATTTTATGAATTCAGGGAGCAATATGAAGCCACCGGACAGGATGAACATGCTAAAACAATTCTAAGGTATTTCAACGACTATTTTATGAGGTGTACATTCCTGAATCAATCAGGCAAGGCCATTGCATTTTGCTACCAGGTAGGAGACGGTGATATCGATCATCAGACCTGGCAAGCACCCGAACAGGATGATATGTTCAGAAGAGGCTGGTTTGCCACTGACGAATTGCCTTCTACCGACTGTGTATCGGCAGCCGCAGCCTCTCTGGCAGTCAATTATATGAATTTCAAGGATGAAGATCCGGCATATGCTCAAAAGAGCCTTAAATATGCAAAGGCATTATTTGAATTTGCTGAGAGATGCAGTAATAAGTCATGTAATGCTGATGGTCCTAAAGGCTATTATAACTCCTTAAAATGGGAGGATGATTACTGCTGGGCGGCATCATGGTTATATTTAGCAACAAAGGACGACCACTATCTGGACATTGTTTTTAAATATCTGGATTATTATGCTCCCTCCTGCTGGACTCATTGCTGGAATGACGTTTGGGCAGGCACAATGTGTATTGTGGCAGAAATAGACGATTTGTACGATAAAAACGGACAGGTGTTTGAAGACAGGTATAAAAAGGCTTCAGGCAAGAGTCCTTATGAGGAAATTAATTTCTGGAGCCAGATAGCCAAAACCGTAGATAACTGGATGCAGGGCAGAACTCCAACCATAACACCAGCAGGATACTCATTCCTCAGCCAATGGGGCTCCGCAAGGTATAATACCGCCACACAGCTTTTAGCCCTTGTTTATGACAAGCATCATGGGGACACTCCATCAAAATACAGCCAGTGGGCAAAATCGCAGATGAATTACCTCATGGGAGACAACCCTATAAAACGTTCTTATATAGTAGGATACAACGATATATCGG
This sequence comes from Anaerobacterium chartisolvens, assembly GCF_003337415.1. Classification (GTDB taxonomy): domain Bacteria; phylum Bacillota; class Clostridia; order Acetivibrionales; family DSM-27016; genus Anaerobacterium; species Anaerobacterium chartisolvens. The sequence continues at coordinate 4,379 of NZ_QPJT01000043.1, forward strand.
CAAAATATCCTCATCACAGAGCGGCTTCCGGATTATCAAGATGTGAGGACACAAGGGATCACAAATATGTGCTTTACGGCGCATTGGTAGGAGGGCCCGGTTCAAATGATCAGCATATAGACGTAACGGCGGATTATATTTACAACGAAGTAGCAATAGATTACAATGCCGCTTTTGTTGGAGCATGTGCCGGTCTTTACCGCTTCTTCGGTGATTCCTCCATGAAGGTTACCGAGGATTTCCCTCCCGCGCCGGGAGGTGACGATCCGAATGACCCAGGGGGAACTCCCACTTACTGGGTAGAAGGCTTTGGCGTAGACATTGCACAATCCGATGGTCCAAAGGCTACAGAGGTAACCCTGTATGTGTGTTCCGATTCAGTAATGGTGCCTTCTAAAAATATTTCGGTCCGATACTTTTTTGACTCTACCGGAATGTCCTCACTTGATCCCAATAAAATTGAGCTGAGACAGTTGTATGACCAGACAGCGGCAGAGACAAATTACGCGGCAGTTCTTTCAGGGCCCCATAAGTACAAAGACAGCAATAATATTTATTACATAGAAGTAACCTGGCCGAATTATGCCATAGCCAATTCAAATAAAAAATACCAGTTTGCCCTTGGAACCTACGCATGGCAAAATTATTGGAACCCTACAGATGACTGGAGCCATCAGGACTTGAGCATTGTAGATGATAGCTGGACCGGAACACCGGTGAAGACAGATTATATTTGCGTTTATGATTTGGGCGTTCTTGTAGGCGGCACTGAGCCCGACGGAACCAAACCCGACAACGGCACAACAATTAAATTAGGTGACATAAACAATGATGGCTCAATAAACTCTGTGGATTTCGCCCTTCTTAAAATGCATATTCTCGAGGTCAAGCTGCTCACAGGAGATGCATTGAAGGCTGCAGACTATAACTCTGACGGTTCGGTAAATACGCTGGATCTTGCTTTGATAAAAATGCACCTGTTAAGCTAATCACAGCACTAAAGTTCTACTGTAGCAGTTACGTTTTAACCTATCAGCTAATATAGTAAAAGGATACGCAATTATTATGGGGCGTATCCTTTTACAGCTTTAAAATGCTGCCCCACTCTATCTTTGGCAGCAGCTAAACTTCATACTCTATATGAATGAGGCAGTGATGAAAGCAGTTAGATGTTTCCGCGAGGAGGTATATAGCATTTTCAATACACCTTGCAGCGTAAGTTGCCAATCTGGTTCCCTTGTCTTGGTCAAACGTGGATATGGCTTTAATCAGTCCTATCGTCCCGATAGAGATCAAATCATCACAATCGCTTCCGTAGGAATTATATTTTTTCACAATATGGGCAACGAGCCGCAGGTTTCTTTCTATAAGTATATTCCTTGAATCTTCATTGCCATTTTTATACATTTCGATGTATTTCTGTTCTTCCTCAGGTGAAAGAGGCTGGGGAAAAGAATTGGGATTTGATACATAGCCGCAAAGCACTATTATACTGCTGATTGCATCTATTATTGACGAGAAAAAAACTGAAAACAATCAAGGCACCTCCTAAAAATAGGCTACCTTATAGATATATGAAAATCATTTGAAATTTGTGCATGTACAAATTTTATACCGCTATAACACTTTTTTAGGATTTAATATCATTGTCATGCTTCTGCCTTCAAGCCGCGGCTGTTTTTCAACTATCCCAACCTCTTTTACTGCCTCGGCAAAATTTAAAAGCACCTCTTGTCCTGACACCGTATATCTCATTTCTCTTCCTTTAAACCGGATACTTGCTTTAACCTTATCTCCATCATGCAAAAATTTATATGCATTCTTTACCTTAAATTTAAAATCATGCTCTTCAATTGTCGCAGACAATCTCACTTCCTTAAGAGACACAACCTTTTGATTTTTTTTTGCTTCTTTTTGTTTTTTTGACTGTTCAAAAACACTTTTCCCGTAATCTATTATCTTACATACCGGCGGAACTGCGTTGGGTACTATTTTTACCAGATCTAGATTTTTCGAATACGCCAGCTTTTGAGCCTCCGCTGTAGCTAGGACCCCCAGCATAGAACCGTCGGCGTCAATAAGTCGGATCTCCTTATCTCTTATATCCTCATTGACAAGCAATTCATTTTTTTTAATACAGCATACCTCCCTCAAATATTTGTTGCATAATTTAAACAATTACTCTTATAAAATCAATATGAAAACCTGTTATTTTCAAAGCCTTATGAAAAAAGGAGAGTTATAACTCTCCTTTTAATTACCACCTATTTCCGCCACCGAAGCTTCTGTTTCCGCCTCCACGATTCCCTCTCTGCTGCTTTCTTGCGGCCCTGCAGTCGGGACATCTCTGTGGTTCGTTTTCAAAACCTTTTTCCTTGTAAAAAGCCTGCTCACTCTCATTAAAAATGAAAGTTGAATTGCAATCCTTACATGTAATAGTCTTATCTGCCATATCTATATACCTCCTTAAATTATTTGGATTTAAAAATTCCTGAGGCAAGCTCACTCCAAATTAATTTTAAAGAGAGTTTTGTCAAAAATAAATCAACCCATTATTAAGATTAGCTTATTAAGTTTAACATATTTCCTTAGGATATACAAGTATAAAGCAAAATATTTTGCCGAGTTGTCGGGGACATTTAGCTTGAAAATAAAGCGGCAACGCCACCGGGGGCGTTCCCTCCCTGCCTCCTTAGCTCAAGTATTAGTTCCACAGGAGCTGTAACAAGTGAAACATACCAGGAGTCAACCTCAACAATAAGCTTTTGCTTTATAGCCCATTCCATTTCTTCCGGCAAGCTTTCTGCAGCTGGCGCTCGGGTATCCGTCAGTGCCGCCATTGCCTGCTTGTGTGTAATAGCCTGTATAGTTTTAGTCCCTTGCAGTCCTCTTGTATCCATCAAGAGATACCTGTCCTTAGAAATCCTATTAGCCTGAAGCTTCGGCACAGGATTTCTATTCCACAATTTTTTCCACCGGTTTATCGATTCTTTAATTTTAATAATTAACTCCTCATCGTCCCGCGAAAAATATTCATACTCACCCCAAAAATAATATGCTAACTTTGCTATTTCCGCATGTCTGGGAAGAAATAACCTATATGTATCCACAGGACGAATATTTTTTATTCCGAATTCATCCGGAGAACAATAATATTTACTAAATCGCTGCAATGTCATTTGTCCAAAAACATTCGGGGGCTGAAGATGTACAATAAGGGGAATAAGTCTCAAGGTTTCTTCATATTCTCCGTGCGTGTCGCCCGGGAATGCATACAATAAATTCCAAGCGGCATTAATCTCAAGTATCCTTGAATTTTTTAAAAACCTGAGATTATCCCTTGCTTGAACACCTTTATTCATCCGTTTTAAAAGCTTAGTAGAAATGGCTTCTATACCAGGCTGAACCCGATCAACTCCTGCATTTTTTAAAGTATCAAGCTGCTCTAATGTCAAATTGGACTTCACCTCATAAAAAAAGCTTGTGCCGGAAAGTTCATTTTTGAAGCAGTCCATAAGTATATTCATTGAGTGGTATGGCATTATATTGTCTACCATAAATACGTTGTTTGACGGGTGTTTATTGAGAAGCACCTTCAGATCCTCTACAATTTTATCTGTAGTTTTTTCCCTGAACCCAATATTTTTTCCGTTCAGACCACAAAAATTGCACTGGTGCTTTTGTCCCCACCAACATCCCCTGCTGCTTTCATAAGGTAATAGGAGGCTTTTTGTTTTTAAAAATTTGCTATCCGAAATAAAACGGTTTATTTGTTTATAATATGATGTATAGTCAAGGACAGGGATTTGGTTAATATCCATGCACGGACTTCCATTTATAATTTTATTCTCTATGTATTCTCCCCTCAAAACCCTTTCTATAAATCCGGGAAATACCTCTTCCCCCTCCCCCGAAAAAACATAATCTATATTGCCGCTCAAGGATAAAATTCCTTCTGCCATTTCCCCCTCGCAATTAGCTCCCCCTATGACTGTGACAATTTCAGGATTTTTGCTTTTAACCCTGTTGATTAGGGCTATGCTTGAAGCTGTCTGTGAAAAGGTAGTTGAAAATCCAATGATTTTATAGCCGAATTGGAGAATTTCATCTGCAACTTGATTTATCCAATCCTCAAGTGTTCGTAAGGTTTCTTTTATGTGCTCTATATCCACAGGCGAGTGTACTTCAAAGAATGTTTCAAGATAATTCCCACTTTGTTGGAAGGGCTGTGTACCATAAGCGGCATTAGCAAAGAATAATTCACCTAACATCCTGTCGGAAGGAGCCATTATAGCTTGATAGTTTTCTTCCCCAAGCACTGAAGCAAGAGCAAGGTTTACATAAGCTATCTCAACGGGAAAGCCCCTTTTTTCTACACACGCTTTTAACGTGTGTACACCTATCGAAGGTGTCTCTATCATTGAAAAGGGAGGTATAACAAGTAGAATTTCACCTTTTTTTAAAATTTCTTCCGTAAAGAAAACATCCATACCCGATTAGCCTCCATTCTTATGAAGCAGTAGATTCCAGAAACGCTCTATATTCCTGCAAACTTTTATATTCCAGTATTTTTGAATTCGATACTGCAAGTATTCTGTCTGCAAAGCTTAAGTTCGATAATTTATGTGTAATCATAAAGATAACTTTATCCTTGGAAATTTCTTTAATACAGTTAAGAACCGACTTCTCGGAAAATTCGTCCAGATCGGCTGTAGCCTCATCCAAAATAATTATCTTTGAATCAAGCAATACAGCCCTTGCTATTGCTATTTTCTTTTTCTGTCCCCCGGAAAGTCCCATCCCTCTTTCACCTACAATTGTGTCATAGCCCTCCGGCAGAGAAATGATAAAATCATGTACATCTGCAATCTTTGCGGCCCATATCACTCTTTCCATCGGTATATTGCCGCGGCTCACCAATATATTTTCTTTAATGCTTGCATTGAAAATAAATGTTTCCTGATTTATCATTGCAATATGTCGTCTTAAACATTCAATCTTAATATTCTTCAGATTAATCCCATCTAAAAATATATTTCCGCTTACAGGATCATAAAATCTTTGTATTAGCTTAACAAAAGAAGTTTTACCCTGTCCGCTCTCCCCTACAATACCAATGAAGGTATTAGCGCTACATGATAGATTAACATCTTTTAAAATATATCTTCCTTTTTCATATGAAAAACAAGTATTTTCAAATAAAATATCCCCTTTAGGGTTATATAGCTCCACAGCATTTTCTCTGTCTTTTATTTCAGGCTCAGTATCCAGCATATCGAAGATTCTTCGTACCGAAGGAAGAGCAATCTGCATGTTAATGATGATATTGAAGGCATCGGTGATATATTCTATTAAATTATTAGCATAATAGGAAATTGCTATGAGAACACCCATTGAAAGTCTGCCTTCCAGCACCTCATATCCGCCATATCCCCATAACAAGACCATTGAAAAAATTGAAATACTGACCGATGAAGATTGTGCAAGCGCACGTCTTATATATAGAAGTTTTTTTGTTTTTTCCGTATCAGCTATTCTATGGTTTACTTCCTTAAGCTTGCTTTTACTAGTGTCATAAGATTGTATGGTCTCCACACCTGCGATGGTCTCCTGTAAATTCCCCATTAAATTTTCCTGTTTTTCCACCACCTTTTTGCCCATATTATATACAGTTTTTTTAAATGTCCTAAAAACAAGCGCAAAAATAGGGATAAACAGCAAGCTTAACAGTGCAAATTTATAACTAAAGAAAAAAATAATCGAAATAATTGCGGAAACTATAAAAAAATCTCTTAACAGGAATACGAATTTTTCCGTCATTAAGTGTTCAAGCGCATCCACATCATTTACAATCCTTGAAATCAAGCTCCCCGTTTGTTTCTTTGAATAGAAATTCAAGGACATCTCCTGTAGGTGACGGTATACATCAAATCTTATTTCTGAAAATACTTTTTGCCGGATATCGGAAGAGATTATGGTCTGAAACAAATTAAAACCTTCTTTGAGTAGAATAAGGAGTACTACCAAAAGAAGATTATAGGCTATATTGGAAAGATTCCTTTGCATAATGCCCCTATCCACAATATTTTTATATGCCAGAGGCAAGAATACCATAGTTACAGTACTTCCAATAATGATTAAAATGGAATAGACTGTTTCTTTTGAATGAACTTTTAAATATTTGACCATTTTTAGTATTTCATTCAATGTAAAGCTCCTCTCCTTCATGTGTAACAAATTTGCAGCAGATTATCGCGCCAACCTTTTACAAGTGTTGGCACATCAATGTTAAACACCTTATGGAGTGCCGTATTAAAGTAATTTGCTTTTTTCATCTCCTCTATCAGACACTTTATTTTATTGGCTCCATAAGTCTTGCAAATATACTCTCCCAAGGATTTTACAATCTCATATCCTATATGTTCGTGTGATAACACATGATCCTTCTCAATCCATCCGGATACTGTGTTAAAATGCTCAACCACGTAGTGGCATAAGCTCCATGCATCAACAGCATAGTTGTTTCCCACAAAGTATGCGATACTCTCATTAAACCAAACCGGCAAATCATCCTTGCTTCCAAGAAACATATTTACCCCTGCATGGAACATTTCATGATCAATAACAGACCTCCACCTTGCATTCTTGTCATTAAACAACGCGTAGATTGTCCCTTCTATTGTAAAAGCACTTACCCATTCCGGTAAATTTACCCTTTCAAGAGTTTCAACAGTGTATTCCTTTTGTACAAATATTATTTCAGGCAAACCGGACAGCGGAGTGTAATCTGATATTATACGGTAACTGTGATGCATGTAATTGCCAACCTCTTCTATCCATTCGGCAGGCCATTCATTTTCATTGTACCGGGGGTAAAATTTTAATTCCGTTTCCTCTCTGCAAATACCTCCATCTTGGTTACACATTGTTCAAAATCTCCTTACCTCTTTGAGAAGGCAAAACAAATATATGCGTTTTTCGGTCTCAATTTATTTATACAGCTTATAAATAAAATAATTTTATAAAGCTACAGAATATTATCTAAAAAAACTCTGTCATTCTCATTTAGAGAGGCATAGATATACAAGCAGCTTTTAATTATCTCACGTTTGAAATCACAGTGAATTTCAGAATTCAAAATTGAATCGCCTTCGGAATAGTAAGCAGCATTATAACAAGTCCCCCCACAAAGGTACTTTGCCCAGCAATCCATACATTTTCCCGCATTTCTTACAAACACCATATGACTGCTTGAGAATTCCCTTCGTCTGTCATTATTGAAGCTTTCATATATATTTCCATACCAATACTCCTTTACGTTATTGAAACGGTGGCAGGGGTAAATATCCCCTCCGGGGACTAACGAATAATATGAAACACCTGCTTCACAAGGAAAATATTTAGGACCGTTCCTGCTCCCATAATGTATAGAGTGAAGGGTTTCTAAAAAATTTTTTATGCGTATTACTTTTTTCTGTTTAATATTATCTATGCAGTAGTCCGCAAAAGCTTTCAGATTTTCCGCCAAAGCCTCATAATCCTCTTTTTTGTATTTATCCTTTGCCGATACAAAATCTAAAATGATTCCCTTAACTCCTGTGCTATGCAGGTCTTCATATAAGGCAACAAAATCGGTATGAGGGGAAGTAATAGTTGTCCTTGCCGTTATATCCATATATTTTGAAAGCTCTTTTACATTTTGGGTAATCATTTGATAGCTTCCATTTCCATTTAAAAAATGTCGGTTCTTATCATGCTCCTTTTGATTTCCGTCAATGCTTATGGTAACATTAAAATCATTACTGATCAAAAAATCCGCGATTTCCTTTTGATTAAGCAAAGTACCATTGGTGGTTACACAATATGTAAACTTAACCTTATTGCGCTTTTCTATTTCCTCTAAAAAGTCAACAGCTTCTTTCATAAAATGAAAATTCAGCAAAGGTTCTCCTCCAAAGAACGCTATATTAATTACAGAGTCATATGTAAAATTTGAAATGAAAAAATTGATTCCATCTCTGAAAGTTTTAATATCCATCCTTAAGCTTTTATCTATTTGATTTACCTTTTCAAAACAATATGAGCAATTAAGATTGCACTGGTTTGTTGTGAAAATTGTCAAAGTGTCTATAAATGGTTCTTCCTCAAAAAAAGTAAAATCCGTGTTTACAAAAGGATCACTAAATATATAGTCATATATTTCGTCGCTTGCTTTACCGGACTCACTCACGGCCTCTTTGACAAGCTCGTCATATTCCAGTATCAGCCCGCTTAATCCGGAATATATATATTCCGTTCCCTGTTTATTAAAAAACGGAAAAACTCTTGTATCAAGAGAATTCTCTATCATAAAACCAGCCTCCATCCATATGGAAAATTATATAAATATGGTATGGCACAAATTGTAATATCAGTTTAAAGTCATTCTTTTAATATCTTATTTGACTAGAATCTGTATGTCCATCTTGCATAAACAGTAACATCACACGGCATAGCCTTAGAAGCCTTTTGTACGTTTAAATTTAAAGCAGAAGCATTTAAGATTTTTACATTTTTCATATTTTCACCCCCTAGTAATTTATTTTGATTTACTTTTGCATACTTACAAATATCTTCCGAAAATTACAATCTATTGCCATACCATAAAGCTAAACATTATTTACTCATAAAATCAGGCATATTGAAAAATACTTCATAAACGCCGCTATGCGGGGTTCTTAACTTCCAGATTGCAGGCATCCGGGCTATCACCCTGAATCTCCTTGTATATTTTCTTCAACTGCATCCTCAAGCACGGATTTGGTATGTTTTTAAAAGACTCTTCACCTAGGATTTCCTCTCTGCACACCCCAACCTTTTCTAACGTATTTTTTATGTGTGACAGCACCATTTTATAATCCTCACAATAAAGCTGTTTTCCGTTATTATCAAGAAGGGATGGACAACCGCCGTTGCAGCAGCTATACCATTCACAAAACAAGCAATCCTCCAGCCTTTTCTGTTCACCGACGCTATACATTTTTTTAATTGGATTTTTAAATATCAGACTTTCTAGAGAATCATCCAATATGTTTCCAATTTTAATTTCAGGATTGCTGTCACAAGGAGAAACACTTCCGTCAGGTTCAACCGAAACCATAACGTAATTTGAAAAGCAATTATTTACAAAAAAGCACATGCGTGGTCTTGAAAGTAAGATGCTAAAAACAAATGAAGACAGAACGCGTATTTCAAACATACATTCCGTGTCGTAAAACCATCGGTCAAACAATTCGATTAATCCCTTTCCGTAATAGCCGGTCGTAATCATATCGGGCGTATATTGAATTTGTGGACAAACAAGATCCATTCCGTCAAAATTCTTAAATTCCTTAAATAAATCATAATAGCTAAGCATATTTTTTACGGTGTCGTTGCTGCACACCGAAAGAGCTGCGAACCTCAACCCTATTTCTTCCATTATACCTATATTCTTCATTATATCATCAAATGTCCCTCTATCATTGCTATATACTCTATATTTGTCTTGCATAGATGCAGGTCCATCCAGTGATAAGCTTACTCCAAAATCATTCTCGTTAAACAAGCTTATAAATTCCCTGGTCAGCAGTGTACCGTTCGTCTGCACAAAGTTAGAATAACTTCTTCCCTCTAAATGTTTCTTCTGCATGTCCAACATATCGGTAAAAAAACCCATACCCCTTGTCAGAGGTTCTCCTCCATGAGCCGTAAACATCAATTTTTCAAAAGAACTTTCCGCAGCCCTTTTTATAGCAGCCTCCAAAACCTCATAACTCATCTTTCCGGGCTTTTCATTCATTTCCTGTTGGTAATAGCAATATTTACATCTCATATTACAGTCGTGAGTAATATTGAGGAGAATAAATACCTTGCGGTTGTCTTTGAAATATCCCATTTTTTCATTCCTCCCCCAAATCAAAAATACATAATTCAACATAATCATATATCGTAATATTTATAATTAGCTCTGTGGACACTGTATTATATTTATGTTTATTTGTCAATACACAAATTTACATACAAGGTATTTATATGTATAAAATGTAATAATTCAACAATATTAAGCTAATACCCGTCTTTTTTGCCGGGGACATTTCTCAGCAAATCAGCAAATTTTCTAAAAAAATTTGGGGACATTCCTCAACAATAAAGCAAAATCTCTGCATTATGGTTGAGAAATGTCCCCATTTACATTTAACATGGTACGCTTATTTTTTTCTCGCTTGAAACATGAAGAAAAGCAGGACAATCATACCCTTTCCGGCACAGAAGAATGCATGAAAGCGATTTGTACGGAACGCCCCCTGTGGCGTTCCTCTCCCATGGCGCCCCGATTCCTGACGGGGGCGGAACATCACGGGGGATGTTCCCTACAAAATTTGGGGACATTCCTCAAACTTAACGCACATTAAGTTTGAGGAATGTCCCCATCTCCGTGGGATGCAGGACAGAGTGTGCCCATTTACCTTTGCACTCATTTTAAACGCAAACATCAAGGGCTCTCAGCTTTACAGCTTTAATTGCGCGGGACACGGTGTTTTCTATGATGAGCTGGAGAAATTCAACTGCCTGTTTTTGCAGTTCCTTATGGGGGACGCTTCTCAACATTCCGTTGAAAATACTTTGGAGAATTTTTCAGGGAATACTTCAAAAAGCACATCTGAAAAGTAGAGCAAAGGCTCACAGCGTATTGCATTGTGCTGGGACCGCTTTGCTTTAATTTTTGAGGAATGTCCCCATTACCATACCAGAAAATAATCAAGAAAAGGTAATTTGCTGGAAATACTTTATCTATGTCGGTTGATGTTGAAAATGAATGAAATATGTCTATGATGCTTATGTATGTAATATTTTATCAAAATTAAGGTTGACATTCAAAAATGATTTGATTATAATAATCAAAAAGTAAATTACCAATTATCTGGTACTTTATAATGATTTTAGTGTCTTTAAGTAGTAAGCAAGGAAGCGAAAGGTTTAAAGATATTAAAATGCGTACGCATATATATATAAATGCATTTATACTAAGTTTAACTCGGAAGGGACTTTCATGTAAATGAAAAGAAAGGTTTTATTGGGATTAGTGCTATTGATTGCTCTTATGACCTTTTGGTTTCTGTTCTTTTTTTGGAATGGCACTAATGTGCATGAGAAAACTATCAACACAGAGGCTCTTAAAAGCGAGCAAATAATCCCTTGGGGTACAAGTAAGATTAATGCCCCTGCTTTCTGGTCTGAAACAACTGGAAGGGGTATCAAAGTAGCAGTAATGGATAGTGGTATTAATTTCAAGCATCCTGACTATGGGGAGAATATTAAGAATGGCTTTAACGCTGTAACGCCTGGAGAGCCAGCATTAGACAATTTTAGCCATGGGAGTTTAATTGCTGGAATTATTGCAGCATGTAACAATGAAATCGGAATTGTCGGCGTTTCTCCAGATGTTGAATTATATCCTGTTAAGGTGCTTGATAAGTACGGGGAAGGTGATATTGCAGATATTGTAAAAGGTATTGATTGGTGTATCGAAAATAAAATTCAGATTATCAACATGAGCTTTGCAATACCAGACAACAAGCCTTTTCTGGAAATTGCAATTAAAAAAGCGTTAGACGAAGGTATCATAATTGTTGCCTCAGCAAGTAACACATACGGTGGGGAAGTAGGCTATCCTGCTTCCTACGATAAAGTAATTTCTGTTACAGCAGTAGACGAAAAATACAAGATAGCCAGGAACGCACCCAGAGGAAAGATAGATTTTTGTGCGCCTGGTGTCAATGTGGTTTCAACTTCAAGTAATGGAGGTTATGAGGTATACAGCGGTACATCAATGGCAGCCCCACATGTTACTGGATTGATAGCACTAATACTTCAAAATCCCTCTAAGTTTGGTTTGCCTAATAGCAGGAATGTTTCACATGGTGAAATATATAGTATCTTGAAGGAATTATCAAAAGATTTAGGGGATAAAGGTAAGGACAGTACTTATGGGGAAGGATTTATTTCCTTAAAAATAAATTAATCAAATAACGTGAATATGGAAGGAAGATATTTCAATGAAGGCGAATTTTAGAAAAATAATATGCTTATTGGTTTGCTTATGTTTTGTTGTTTCTTTCTGTTTTAATAGCGTAGCATTTGCAGAAGAAAAAGGACAGTTCGACAAAAACATTAAAGTTGTACAAGATGATAGCAACATTACCAAGGTAATGACAGAATATGAAGGTGACAAAATATACGCAACATTGGATAAAAAGACTAGTGAAATCACTGTTAAAGTAGTGGAAAAGAAGAAAAATAAAAAGGGAGCTTTAGCTGAAAGTGTTGCGGAGAAAGAAACTACTTACGGTGTAAAAGTTCAAGACTATGACGGAGATAACTTCTCTGCAATAGTTACCGACAAAGAAGCAAAAAAGGAATACAAAATAGGTAAGTCCGATAAGGCAAAAGCTCAATTCGTAATAGCAATTCCTATTGCAATTGGACTTCTTGATGCTTTGATTATGGCTTTACTTGCAACTGCTGCAACTGTAGTAATAGCAGGGGCTACATACTATGTTGCGTCAAAGGTTGTAGAGGCAATTAGAAGACAAAACCAATATGACTATTACATGGCTACCATAACAAAAGGTGATGTTTACATTGGACCTGCAATAGATTATTGGACAGCATACGACAGAGTGGCAATAGGTGGAGATATTTTCAGTAGGGATGGTTCTCTAGCTATGGGAATGGCTTCCGCAGTTGGCGCAGGGTTTAGAGGTCCAGAATGTCATGGCGATTCAGGGTATTATTATCATTATCATCCAAAGTATGGTTCATTGTCTCAATACGCTCATTGTTTCTACTAAAAAAGAGGTACATAGAATGTTTTCCTTATTCGTGGGGCTTTACAATTAGCTCCACGGATATTGGATTTAAAGGAGGATACATGGTTAATGTTTTAAATCTTCATAGCTTATTAAATGGAAATTATATGAAAACAAATTTATCCCTTGGGAATTGCTTGATTTTTATTGAACAAAATGATTATTTAAGCAATTCTGGTGAACCTATTCAATATATTGGGATAAAAAAGCTAAATACACTTACACATTCCGTAAGTAGTTATGCGTTTAATTATCCTGCTGATATAATTAGTCACGTTAGTGCTTGTGCTACACTATACTATAGCTCTGTTTTTAAGCAAGAGAGTAATTATTTTATAAGTCTTAACAAATTTAACTGCATGGAATGGAATGAAGAGAATGTAATTACAATAAGTTTAGAAATCAATGACACTGACACTCCGTTATTTATAAAAGACAGTGTTATTATTGGATTGGACGATAGATATTGTATAATGGCAATACCTAATTTCCTTCCCAAATACGGTCAACCTTTTTTCGGAAATCTATTATTGATAGATTCATTGGAAAAGAAAAAATATTCCATTACCGAGAAAGTTGGCAACTTAGATTCGTTACACTGCATGGATGAAGCGTGGACTTGCAAATCTAATGATGGTAGCTTAAACCTTCTTATTAAAACAGGAAGAATAAGACCATTTGAAAAAAAGCGGTTTTGGGATGATATGGAGAAATATGGAGAAAACGCAGAATATTTTGACCAATTTGAAAAGCTTATATTGTATAAAGTAGATAATTTGATAAATGATGTTAAGTACGGTGCTACAATTAATAAGATTATTTTATGCGACTGTAATTTTAAAGGTGCTTTAAGCGTGGTATCAGTTGATAATAGAAAAATAATTTATTCGGTTCAATTATTCAAACAGATTGCAACAGAAATCATAAGCTATGATTTGGAAACTACTCAAACAAAAACCGTTAAGGATAAATTGCTTTATGATTACGTCATATATTCAAATAAAAAGCTATTTGGATTTAAGCAGCAGGGAAAAGCTACACATGTATTTAATATTGAAGATAAGAGAAATATGTTTATATCGCACGAACATATCATTTACATAGACGAGGAAAAGTTTATTACTCTAAAACGTAAACCACATGACTTCAAACGGCTAATAGTAATTTACAATATGTCTAGTGCCGATATGCTAGAGGCTATAGAATGTAGTTTTTTTGATTACAATACTTTAAATAATACACTTACTATTTATTAGGAAGTATTATAAAGTGCAAAAATCTTGATTACGACAGGTGATAAAAAATGAGCAGCGTTTTCAATGCAGAGCTTTCCTAATTCTGCACTTTTTTACTTATAAGAGCTTTTTATTTTCACATTAGTGTCCCCCTTAAGATATGCAAAATGTGGTGTCGATAACCCCGTCCCCTTGTCATGAAGAGACCCGGAAGGCAATTTGTTTGAAATATGCCAGGATGGTGTTGAATAATAAATGCTAAAAAATGAAGCGATTTTATGCAGCCTATAACGATGATGAAAAACTCTCGGCGCTGTCGAGAGAATTATATCGGACAAAAGTCAGGCGCTTCTTTTTGTATGTTTTTTTATGCTTTACAAAGTGGTATAATAAAAATAAAGATTCAGAATAGAGGTGTTTGTTATGAAATGGGAGGAAGCTAGAAATCTTTACCCGAATCAGTTTATAAAACTTGAAGTTCTCAAATCACATATAGAAAATGATGCTGAATATGTTGATGATATTGCAATAATTAGTCCTGTAAGTGAGCAGGATGCAACCAGAGAATTGCTGAAATCAAAAGATAACCTGCTGGTTTTCCATACATCAAAGGAGAACATCATCCTCAAGATCCGAAACAGGATAGCATTAAGGAGAATAAACTGAATGAAAATAGAAAACAGAGGCGGACTACTTTTTACTTCAGTGGAGATAACCTACAGAGGAAAAAGCAAGATAGTTGAAAACGTTGTAATTGACACCGGAGCGTCCCAATCCTTGATATCGCAAGATAGCGTCAGCGACATAGGAATAAAAGTTGAAGGCGACGACGAAATTGTCACTTCATACGGTATCGGCGGAAAAGAGCATGCGTTTGTAAAATATGTGGATAAGATAAGCGTAGCCGAATTTTCTATTACAAATTTCCAGTTGGACATATCAGACTTTTTATATGAAGATATAAATGGATTGCTCGGATTGGATGTAATGACGGAAGCAGGCTTTATAATTGATCTCAAAAGGATGGAAATGTATATAATCGCAGATGGGGAGAGAGTGTAAAATAGTTTGTGCTTTTACCAAAACCATTTTATCAAATAGTATAATAGAATGGAAAGGTGGAAAAGCGCATGGGTTTAATGGATAG
>NZ_QPJT01000044.1:0-422 GCF_003337415.1 Anaerobacterium chartisolvens
ACCCGTGCTTTGGCAGTCCTGCATCAGCAGGCTTACAAGTTCCATTTCCTTTTCTGTGAGAATGTTTTTTGACTGTCTCATTTTCATAACCTCCGTTTGTTTTATATGGAGATTATTGTCATTTACACGGATTGATATTCAGCCTCTCTAAATGGGCACAAATGGAGAAGCACAGGGACGGTTCTACTGCTTCCCTCAGGCCTTGAATATCAGATTGGGTGAAATACCTAAGATCCGTGCCGCCTGCCTTTGCGACAAACCTTCCACTTCCTTTATTTTCATTATTATTTCATCTCTTTGAGCTTTTGGCAAGCTCTTAATTCCTGCAATTCCATAGCCGCTAGATAGTTTAATTATCTCTGCCCTTGCCTCATCATCTGTTAAACGTATTCTTGGTGTATCCTCAAGAAACTTATCCTCAT
>NZ_QPJT01000044.1:520-19527 GCF_003337415.1 Anaerobacterium chartisolvens
GCAATTCCATAGCCGCTAGATAGTTTAATTATCTCTGCCCTTGCCTCATCATCTGTTAAACGTATTCTTGGTGTATCCTCAAGAAACTTATCCTCATTTCCTACTTCATTGTATTCTTTAAACCTTTTTATGGCTGTCTTTTTATTTTCAGACAGCATACCCAGTATTAGTCCACTATCTAAAAGCATCGCGGGGTAGGACGGTTTTCCATAATAACCTTGAATGCTGCTCCATTTCCATTCATCCATCCTTGCTGCTATCCCTGCCTTTACCGGGTTTTGGTGGATATACCTGACTGCTGCCATCAGATATTCATCTTTTTCAATATTTTCACTCTTATACCTATCCTGAAACAAATGTCCTATGGTTTTGTACTTCCAGTTATAAAACCAGACGTAACTCACTCCTATGCGCTTCATAGTGATTGAAATATCTTCTTTGCCTTCTCCCAGCAATAAGTGTACATGGTTTCCCATCAGGCACCAGCCATATACTTTCACTCCGCTTTTTTTCTTATACCTGTCCAGTGTCTCAAGGAATCTCCGGCAGTCTTCGTCATCATGGAAAATTTCTTGCCTGTTTGCACCCCTGAGCATGATATGATATATTCCACTTTCGCTTTTTTGTCTTGCTGTTCTTGGCATATAGCTCTTCCTTATCTTTTTTCTATAATATATCATAGAAAATTAAAAGAAGCAAGAGAACCGTCCCCTTGCTTCTCTAGTATATCATAGTAAATCTACAGGAGAACCGTCCCCTTGCTTCTATTATATGCAACATGTGGTGTCAATAACCGTCCTCTTGTCACTCTTGTAAAGAAAGACGGTCATCGCGTATAGATAACCGCCTTACATAATTTTTAATTTACCACTTACTTTAATATTGGATTATACATTTTTGCAGGCTCATTATTATACTCAATATACCATGTATTAAAGTTATTATAATTTGGCTCACCATCTACATCTTGTGACGAAAAAATTTTACATTCAAAACTATCATTATTGTCCCCATATGTATAAATAATTTTGATTCTACCAAAACTATACTTATATTTTTTAGCATGGTATTTTTGTAAATCTTCAAATACCTTTTCCGATAATATATAGTTTTTCGTCATAAGAAATACGTTGTTTACTTCTTCTAAATCTATTTTTTTACTTAAAGTATAGTTAATACGAATATCGAGAGGTGTAATACTATTTATATTTACATCCTTAATGAATGTATAATTATTGATAGCAGCTTTCTTAAAACCATTCCACCCTTCCACTTGTGGATTACTGTTCATATTAATAATTATTAATGTAATTATTGAAATTAAAAACACACCTACAAATACCCAAATAGCTGTTTTTCTATTTTTCATTAACATCCTCCTTAATATAAATTGCACAATATATACTATTTTTTATGTTCGAAATACATTATCCCTGCCGGAAAGAATTTTTCATTCCAATCCATATTATTGTATAGAGAATTAAAACTCAACGTTGCTCTTCCACCCCAAGACGACACTTCGAGTGTTACCTCTCCTGATTTTTTATTTTCAGTTATGCCAGTAATAGTTACCCAATGTTGTTCATATGTTGTTGTTTTAGTCTTATTTGTTGATGGATCTGTCCACTGCATATCAACTGGATTAAACATATTTAATAGAGCAACAGGTTTATCTTTCCCCAACCCTTCCCGAATGTAGCTTACCGCATTATTAAAGGTTGGTTTTTCACTACTCCAATTTGATTTTAAGCTTATTTCCTTACTTTGTGCAAACTTTTCGACTCCTCTAGTAAAGTCAGACAAACTGGTAATTCCTAATGATGGAATTCCTACCTGACTGCCTTTTTTATCGCTCATATTACTTGAAATAGGCACTGTTAGAGGAGTAACATATTTATATACTTGTTCCATAAACTTTGCAAAATCTGCTTTAGTAATATTCTTAGTATCATACCCATACAGTTTTGCAATTTCAGGATCAGTCATTGCCATATAAGCTAATATATTAGCTGCAGATGTAGGACCACAGCCTCCAAAATTCTGGGTATACCTTTTAAACCAATCTTGGTCACCACCATAATATGTTATGCTACCATCAACAATTTTTAAGAAGTCTTTATTAGTGAGTCTTGTTGTAAATATATCACTATTCCCCTTCCCCTTAGAAGCTGCAATTGCCTGCTCCAGTGAGGAAACATTAGGTTTGGGCTGGGGGTCCGGTGCAGGTGAACTGTCTTTACCCGTCCCCTGATTGCCTGATTTACCTGAACCTCCACCGCCTAAATATGAAGCTAGTGCGCTTGTTCCATATTTTGCTTCTATATAATGCGCATCTTTAGACGTCTTTGCATAATTTGAACGGGCTTTTTCAGCATCATCATGGGCTTTAGTCATTCCGGCTTTGTCATTCTTGGCTTTAGCCTGCTCGTATGCCTTTGTTGCTTTATCAATTGCGTTTTTGGTAGCTGTTGATTTAATCATCTTGTCCAATTCTTCTTTATGCCCCGTCGGATCTACATACATTATCGGCTCGTTGTGGCAATATGTATACAGGTTCAGGCTCAACGGGTCGCTGGGGTTGCCTGTGTAGGTGTCTTCGCTTATGAACCTTCCTATGTACGGGTCATAGTACCTGGCCCTCAGGTAGTACAGCCCTGTCTCTTCGTCATAGAACTCTCCCGCATACCTTATGGCGCATCTGTACTCTTCTATGCTGAGTGTGGGGCTTCCGAATATGTCATAGTCATACCTGTTTTCTACCTGCCCTGCTTCACTGACCGTCTGCACCACATCCCCATGACCGTTGTACAGGAAGTTGCTGAGCCTGTACATTGCATCCACCATGGCTATGTAGTTTATTCCCCTTATATATCTGGCCTTCACGTTTTCCGACGCGTCCGTTTCCAGTATTACGTGCTGCCTGTCGTAGAGGTAGTTTGTAACCTCTGGGGTATACCCTGCGGACGCCCTCTTTACCGTCTTCCTTACCCTCAGATCATTTCCGTTATACACGAACTCCGTAACAGACCTTGTGCCTCCCTTTACGGTATCCACGCTCTTTAGCCTGTTGAAGCCATCATAACTGTTGGTCGTCATTTCAGTACCAATATCATATTGTGCTGTTCCATTATCCAATGCCCCGGCAGTATAGCTCTCCTGTGTGTCGGCATTCTCAGGAGCCACATATTCCGATGTTTCGGTTATCTGATTTCCGTTGTCATCATACCAGAAGCTTGTTGTCTTTTGAAGCACCTCGTTTCCCGAGGCATCCTTCATGCCTTCTGAAAGCTTTAACAGCATGTTTGCGTCGGAGTACACATATTGGCTTTCCCTTATACTGTATTTTATAAGCACAGGGACGGTTCTTCTGCTTCCCTCAGGTCTTGAATATCAGATTAGGTGAAATACCTAAGATCCGTGCCGCCTGCCTTTGCGACAAACCTTCCACTTCCTTTATTTTCGTTATTATTTCATCTCTTTGAGCTTTTGGCAAGTTCTTAATTCCCGCAATTCCATAGCCGCTAGATAGTTTAATTATCTCTGCCCTTGCCTCATCATCTGTTAAACGTATTCTTGGTGTATCCTCAAGAAACTTATCCTCATTTCCTACTTCATTGTATTCTTTAAACCTTTTTATGGCTGTCTTTTTATTTTCAGACAGCATACCCAGTATTAGTCCACTATCTAAAAGCATCGCGGGGTAAGACGGTTTTCCATAATAACCTTGAATGCTGCTCCATTTCCATTCATCCATCCTTGCTGCTATCCCTGCCTTTACCGGGTTTTGGTGGATATACCTGACTGCTGCCATCAGGTATTCATCTTTTTCAATATTTTCACTCTTATACCTATCCTGAAACAAATGTCCTATGGTTTTGTACTTCCAGTTATAAAACCAGACGTAACTCACTCCTATGCGCTTCATAGTGATTGAAATATCTTCTTTGCCTTCTCCCAGCAATAAGTGTACATGGTTTCCCATCAGGCACCAGCCGTATACTTTCACTCCGCTTTTTTTCTTATACCTGTCCAGTGTCTCAAGGAATCTCCGGCAGTCTTCGTCATCATGGAAAATTTCTTGCCTGTTTGCACCCCTGAGCATGATATGATATATTCCACTTTCGCTTTTTTGTCTTGCTATTCTTGGCATATAGCTCTTCCTTATCTTTTTTCTATAGTATATCATAGAAAATCAAAAGAAGCAAGAGAACCGTCCCCTTGCTTCTGCCGTGTGTATGTCGATATCGCACAGGGAATTTCAGGAAAAGAAAAAGCGGCTATCCGTAGACAACCGCCTATGCCTATATTTTAGCTATCTTGATGTTAACCTTATTACCAAAAGCTTTAAACCCCATAATATTGTTCCAACTACAGATGAAATAAATAAGTATATGAGGATTTTAATCATTCCATATAACCCCACCCAAGTATAACCTTCCATTTCAAATGTGAAGTAATAATTTGCTTTATCTAGTATATAGAACACTATAGAAGCAACAGCACATACAGTTATTCCTGTTAATAAGATGTTCTTCAACAAATGTATAAATTTACTTTCGTTGAATAATATACTACAAAGAGATATAGCAATAATCATTAAAAGAAAGTAATAACTGTCAAACACCTTTGCATTGTTAATATCTAAAACCTTGTGTAAAAAACCCGCAAACAAACCGCAAACAAAAACATATACAATAAACAAATAATTAATATTAAGTTTCATAAGCATACCATCACTTCCCTAGTTTTATTATTCCTTCTTTTTCAAGAATGGGATACGCAATATTTCCTGGACATTCCGATGGACTGGTTGATAATGCAAAATCTTTATGTCCACCAACTTTATCAATTCCATATTGCGAATCCAGAACTTTAATCAGTTGTTTAAGACTTTCAATCTGTTCTTTAGAAGGTTCTGTATGACCCTCCCCTTTTAACCAGTTTATTGCATCCTTTACATTTCCAGATATTCCGCTACCATCGTTAAAGTTACCCGTTAATACTACGCCAATTTTTCCAGTATTATTCTTTTCAACATGCCAACCCTTTAAATTAATAGGCATACCTTCATAAATTGTACCACCTCCACCAATTATATAATGATATCCTATATCTGGATATTTTCTATCGTCTTGGAAGTATTTCTGTAAGTGTTTTATTTCTTCATCTGTAGCTCGCTCAGTATGATGAATAACTACAGAGTCAAAATATTGATTTGGGTTTTTAATCCTTTCAACGCCAACCTTTTCATTAACTGGATTAGCTCCCCATTGGTCTCTTGTCTTATAATTACTTAAACTATCAAACCCTAATTTAGGATTACCCGTCCCCTGAGACGTTCCACTTTTACCCGTCCCCTGAGACGTTCCACTTTTACCCGTCCCCTGAGTACTGGCTATATTGTTCAATTGTTTGTCCATACCTGTTTTAATCTGCTGCTTGAGGGCATCATTACCTTTATTAGGTGCAGGTGAACTATCTTTACCCGTTCCCTGAGTGCTTGACTTACCTGAACTTCCACTGCCTAAATATGAAGCTAGCGCGCTTGTTCCATATTTTGCTTCTATATAATGCGCATCTTTAGACGTCTTTGCATATTCTGAACGGGCTTTTTGAGCATCATCATGGGCTTTAGCCATTCCGGCTTTGTCATTCTTGGCTTTAGCCTGCTCGTATGCCTTTGTTGCTTTATCAATTGCTGTTTTGGTAGCTGATGATTTAATCATCTTGTCCAATTCTTCTTTATGCCCCGTCGGGTCTACATACATTATCGGCTCGTTGTGACAGTATGTGTACAGGTTCAGGCTCAACGGGTCGCTGGCCTGACCCATATACGTGTCCTCCTGCATGAACCTTGCCGTTACGGGGTCGTACATCCTGCTTCGGAGGTAATACAGCCCTGTTTCATCGTCGTACTGGTAGCCTGCGTAGGTTATGCTATTGCTTGCGCTTCCGCTCTGTTCGAGTATATTCCCGAATGCGTCGTAGTAGTATGACACTTTAGCCCGCCCTGCCGTATCCACAAGCGATGTCACGTCCCCGTGCCCATTATACAGGTAGAATAGGGTTTCTCCTTCAACCTCTCTCATCAACAGGTTTGTTCCGTATACATTTCTGCCCGTCTGATTGCCTTCTCCATCCACCTCAAGTATTATATTGTCATACTCATACAGGTACCTTGTTGTCTTACCTCCTATTTCCTTTCCTACTCTCAGTCCTTCTCCATTATATAAGTACTTGCTCGTCTGACCACCTGCCGAAATCTCTACAAGCTGGTTCCAGTCATCATACATATAAAATGCAATATCAGTGTCTGTTTTATCTTCTTCCCCTGCATAGACTTCTATTTTCTCTTCTCCTGTCTCATCGTAAGGCTTTGTTGTTTCAACGCCTTTGTATGTCATATTTCCATTGTTGTCATATGAATACCTGACCGTTTCTTCAATTCCACCGCCGTACCCAGTGACAGTACTGTCCAGCCTATTCTGCGGATTATAATTGTACTGCGTGGATACCGTACCATCATTTTCCGTTACCTTTTCTGTTTGCCTGTTGCCTGCTGCATCATATGTATAGACGGTTGTTCTGGAGCTGCCCGGCTCTGTGACACTTTTAAGCCTGTTTAAGCTGTCATACTCATAGACTGTAGTACCCTTCGCACTGCCGTTTATGTATTCGTCCTTTGAAATCTGATTGCGGGCTGCGTCATACTCGTAAGCATACGAGTCTATAAGCTTTTCACTTCCATTCTGCATCACATAGTTTTTCAATGCAGCCAGCATTCCATCCTTATAGTATGTATACTCCTCCCTTGCCCCGCTTGAGTATTCCACTCCCTTTTTGCTCCCGTTGCCGTAATATGAGTATATTGTCTCCTTTCCTTCCGAAGCAACCTTCCACAGCCTTCCCTCACTGTCGTATATTTTGGTTATTGTGTTTCCTTTTGGGTCTATGGAGGTTTCGGCCCAGCAGCCCGGGTCCATATCTGCAATTATATCATACCGGAACTCAATTGTACCTATATTGGGCACAGCCTTTGTTCTGACCCTGCCCTGCTCGTCATAAGTACGTGTGGTCTTTCCCGCAGAGTCGGTAATTTCCAACTGGTTTCCATTCCTATCGTATGTGTACGTAATAGCTTCCCCATTTACCGACTGTGACAGCATTCTCCCATGGCAGTCATACTCATAAGCTGTCATTTTTCCGTTCCTGTCTTCTTTAGTGTACAGGCTTCCATCCGCATAATATGTATATTTTTCAACCTTTGCGCTGTCATAGGTATAGCTTCCCGGTTCTCCCGTTCTTCCTCCCGCGTCTATCCTTTTTACAGCCTTGTTTCTCACGTTGTACTCAAATGCAATAGTATTGCCCTTTGCATCGGTTTGGGTAAGCATATTGCCATTTAAATCATACGAATATGAAGTCTCTTGTCCCGTTGCATCAGTTACCTTTTCAAGCCTGTTGAACTCATCATAAGCATATGTGGTTTTATTGCCTCTTCCGTCGGTTCTGGTGCCGATATTTCCCGCATTGTCGTAGGACTGGAGGCTGATATGCCCTTCTGGGTCTATGGTATTGATCAGCCTGTTGTCCTTATCATACTCAAACGCTGTAATGTTGTACAGGGCATCATATGATATTTTCTGTGAGCTGTTATGGTTATATTCCAATTTCTGAATGACTCCATACGGGCCGCTTTTCTCAATCAGCCTGTTTATAGGATCATATTCACTTGTATACCTGTTTCCTCTCCAGTCCGTAGTTACCGTAGCATTACCATTGGCATCATATTCGTAGGAGGTAACCTTTTGTGTCTTCCGGTTACGTTCACCTGTTACAGTTATTTTCGTGGATATAAGCCTGTCCGCCTGATCATAGGTATTTTCTCTTTTTACGCCGTTTCCGTCAGTCTCAAACCGCTTGTTTCCGTTTTTGTCATAACGGATTGACGTGGTTATTGTCTGGCTTGAATCCTTCTTTTTCTGCGTATGGGAAAGCACTCTTCCCTGATTGTCATATGTGTACAGATCTACAGTATCCAGAGAATTCTGCTGTTTTTTTAGATTGCCTACAAGATCGTACTGGTAGATCACTATATCGGAAGGTATGGAAGCATCACCGGGATATATCACTTTCCGCAGCTTTCCCATAGCATTGTATTCAAATGTTGTCACATTTGAATTCCCGTCCTTACGGGTCAGAAGGTTGCCCATAAGGTCATATGTGTACACCTGAACCAGCTGTCCGGAGCTGCCGGTATCATTTATATTTTTCTTTGTCCTTACCTCCGTAACATTTCCGGCATCGTCATATTCGTACCCGGTTGAAGAGTAATATGTACCGCTTCCGGAGCCCTTTGCCGATATTTCGTATACTTTTCTTCCCATGCCGTCATATTCATATTTTGTTGAATATGCAAGTCCTCTGTCCTTTGATACCGGATCCAGCACCGTCTGGACCTTACCCTGGCAGTTATAGGTGTATACCGTACCATAGCCGGTGTTTATCTTCTGGTCTGCGGTTGTGCCGGTCCCCGCTTCATATCCCAGTGAGTCAAGCTCCTTTACTATATTTCCCATGCTATCATATTTATACGCCTTGGAGGTTATTGTAACCCACGAGGTTATCCATTTGGAATTATCCCCGGGATCAACCGTTTTTTCCCGGAACACCTCATTTTGTGTCTTTATCCTGCCCATAAGGTCATACGTATATTCGGTCCTATCCATACTTTGTACGGACTGTCCGGGAAAATAATTTTTAGGTGATACTTCATATATTTTCCTTCCCGCATTATCATAACCGTATAGCGTGTATAGCCTAGCGTCCGCCCCGTTTACGGCTGCCGTTTCCTCCACCTTTTCAAGGAAGCCCCTCGCATTGTAATGGTAAAACGTCTTGTTACCTTTCGTGTCGGTAGCTTCTATGGGCTTTCCTTCCCAGTTGTACAGGGTAGATGCGCTTATAACCGCCGCATTCATATACTCGTCATACCCAGACTGGCTGGTGCTTGTCCGTCTGTCCATATTATCATATTCATATATAGTAGTTACAAACTCAGGGGTTTTAACAGACTTCAGGTTCCCATTTTTGTCATAGGCAAGCTCCGTAGTAGGTAGTATTTCGAATGTACTTGAGAAATCACAATCATAGATATCACCTAATTTAACATAAACCTTCTTTTTACAGGGCAGCCCAAACTGGTTGTTTTCATATAATGTAGTTCTTTTATTTGTTGAATCGGTATACACTTCCTCTCTGCTGACATTGCCATCGTCATCATACTGGTACTGTGTTTTTCTCCCGTCATTAAATGTTATGGAATATACTTTATCATTTCCGTAATACTCGTATGTTTTAGTGACAAAATCGGACGGCGCGTTCCACAGGCTGACTTTTTGTTTTCCTGTCTTTTCCGACTTAATTCTTCCCGTTTTGTCATATACAACCGCCGAGTAAGTGTATAACGCATCGCTTCCGGATTTTTCGATTAAAGCCCATTTTTCATCATACCTGAAGTTATTGGCGGAATCATATGTGCCATATTTATAATATGTCTTATTCAGGCTTTCATCGGTGGTACTTTTAACCCTGCCATCAAGGTAGTATTCTATGGAGCTGCTTGTCCCGTCTGCATTTTGCTGATTAATCAGCCTGCCCGCATAATCGTATATATATTTTGTAACCGCCGCCTCTTTATCGTTCAGGTAAACAGTTCGGGTCTTGCGCGTATTTTTCAATATTGCACCGTTCTGCAGTGTTGTTCCGTTTACAATATCATACGAATATTCCTCAAGAAGGGTAGATGAAGCTGACGCATTTTCCCTGAAGTATACCTTTTTAATTCGGTTTAAAGCATCATATGCATATTCGTACACAGCTCCGTTGGGCTTTTTTTCTTTTAAAACATTCCCATACATGTCGTATGTCAGGTACTCTGTCACATTGTTTTCTGGGTCGGTTACCCTTTTTAAGGTATAATCGGCGTTATATACATACCTGTAGCCATGGTTCCCTGTATAGGTATGGCTTGTAAGGCTGTCTTTGGCCGGATCATAGAGATTTGGAGACACCTCCTGCGTCTTTCTCCCCATGATGTTATATGTGGTTCTGGTAACACTGCTTGTCGTAATAGGCTTAGCACTTCCATCACCATCATTAGCAACGGTTTTTTCAAGCCGTCCATTGTTGTCATAGAAATACTCTGTCTTAAATTTCATAGGGGATATAGTACTGGTCTCCCAACCGATACTATTGTAATTGTGGACGGTTGTCTTGCCTTGGGCATCCTTTTCAGTTTTTAAGCAGCCATTTGAATAATAGGTATAAGCAGTTATTTTTCCCTCAGGACTTTTATTTTCCTTTAGAAGCCCCTTTGCCTTATAACCATTTGACTGGCACTCCTGAGATGTATAATATGTATACCCGGTAATTGCAAACTTTGATTCATCGCAGCCCTGATAATACAAATCAGTACCGTTCAACGGCTCAATCTTCTTCAGAAGATAAACCATTCCGGCGTCATAAATGTAAAACGTATATTTGTTCTGTTCATTTTTTTCGCTTATTACATTATTCTTTGCATCATAGGTATATTCTATAGTACTGCCGTCAGGATTGGTAATTTTCGTTATGTTGCCTCTGCCGTCTCTATCGTATGCCGTTTTATTTCCGTTGCGGTCGGTTACCGCCCGCTCCTCTCCAAATCTGTTCCCACCATTTATATCCAAATTGTATTCCGTTATTTCCTCTTTTCCTTCGGCATCCCTTGAGCTTGACGTGTACATGTAAGAATCATAATGCTGCACCGTTTGCCTTCCGTTTGAGTCAGTTATTGAGGCTTCCTTGTTTGCGTTGTCATAGGCATACTTGAATATATTTCCGTAAGCATCCGTAATCCGGCTTACCTTGTGCTGGTTATCTCCTGCCGAGTGGTTGTATACAAGATCCTCTATCCGGTTTGAATTATGATCTTTTACACCATTCATGTATCCTGACGAGTCATAGCTGTATCTTGTAATGTTTCCCGCAGGATCTATAGCTCTTACCAGTTGGTTATTTTCATACTGGTATTCCACAGTCCTGCCTCCCGATACATCTTTCACAAACCGTATAAAGCTTGTGCCGGAGTAGTCAACCGTAATAGATCGTTCTGCAATATCTGTTATTTTTGATATCTTACCATTGGAGTCTACACTGATTGAAACAGTATTCCCAAACTTGTCCTGCATCAATGTAAGCCAGCCGTTTATGAAGGTATAGCTGTACTGATCCTTTGTGGTAAGCACATAGCTTCCTCCGGCTTTGAGTTCAAGCCTGCTTCTGGAATCCTTGGCGGTAAATATGTCGTTGCTGCCGGCATCTTTACTCTTTTTAAAGGTCTGTACACTTCCATCCGGCAAAGTAACTACCTTTAATGTGCTGTCATTTGGGTCATCCTTTATATTGCCTTCAAATGAGAAGGTCCATCCTTTCCCCAGAGGGCCGGACTTGTCATTTCTTGAGTTGTAGGTTCTGCCGATATTAAGCTTAAAGCCTGGAACATCCATCGACATATCGGTATAGCTTCTGGAGAAGTTTCCCGAGGCAGGGTTTGTCCCGTCCTCCCCAAAATGTGTCTGCATTATATACCTGTCATATTCGGCTGAATATTCCTCTACCGTACTAAGATAACTTCCGTTATATCCTCCTATCGCATAAATCCTGCCATTTACCATAACCGTACCAAGCCGCATCCTTCCGACCGACATTCCTGTTCCAGTGGTCCACCTGTCAGTGGCAGGGTCATATATGTCAACATTGTTAATATATTTGCCGGAATTCCCTCCTATAATGTAAATCTTTCCGTTTACCGCAACCGCTCCCATATAGTTTCTCTTTGTCGGCATGCTTGCCTTTTTTGTCCAGGTATTTGTGGAAGGGTTATATTCCTCTACCGTGTCCGAAAGGTTTTTATCAAATATATAGTCATATCCTCCCATGACATATATTTTACCGTTCACTGCCGCAACGGCAAGTCCGTACCTTGCTTCAGACATATCCGCAATCGGTGTCCACCTGTTCGTTAAAGGGTTGTATACTTCGGCCGATTTTTGTCCGGCTCCTCCTATGGCATATATTTTGCCGTCAAGCTCGACTACTCCCGGAGCGAACCTCTGGCTACCCATACTGGCTTTTGACACCCACCTTCCGGTTGCCGGGTTATATGCTTCAACAGTATCCTTTGAAATGCTATTTATATCTAGATTCCCATTAATATCCCAATTCCATCCCCCGATAGCGTAGAATTCTCCATAAGCGGACGCACCTCCAACTCCAAATCTTGGGGTCGGCATGGACGGTTTTACAGACCATGTGTTTTTTTCGGTGTCATATTCTTCAAATGTATTTATAGCTTTATATTCAAGCGCAGAGCTTCCCTCATAGGTTCCTCCGGCTACATATATCCTGCCGTCAATCGCCGCTACGCCTGCGAACCCTCTTGCAGTGGGCATGGGCGCTTTGGTTACCCACACATCCGATGCAGGTGTGTATTCCTCCGTAGAGCTTAAGCTGCCTGCATTATACCCTCCCATAATGTATATCCTGCCATTTACAGAGGTTGTGCTGATATTGCACTTGCCTATCTGCATGGGAGTTTTTGCAATCCACGTATCCAGTGCGGGATTATACTCCTCTGCATTGTTCAGGCAACCACTCCCACAAATTCCTCCTACCGCATATATCTTACTGTTTACCACCGACACGCCGAAGCTTCCCCTGGCAGTCGGCATAGCTCTCTTACCGGCCCACACATTTGTGGAGGGGTCATATTCCTGAACTGTATTTAAGTACTGGTTAAGATAATAGCCGCCCACGGCATATACCTTTCCGTTAACCGCCGCCACACCGAGCTGTGATCTGGGCGCAGACATGGAAGCTAAAGTCCTCCATGAATTTGTGAGTGGGTTATACTCTTCAACTGTATTAAGGTAATTACCGTTATATCCTCCTATTACATATATCTTCCCATTTACGACGCATGCTCCCGCACTCTGTCTGGCCGTATTCATACCGGCTTTAGCTATCCATTTGTCGCTTGCAGGGTCATACTCTTCAACTGTATTAAGGTAATTACCGTTATATCCTCCTATAGCGTATATCTTTCCATATGCTGCAACTACGCTCAGACACTCACGTACGGTAGGCATGGCAGCCTTTGTTTTCCAATTATTCAGTACAGGGTCATATTCCTCAACAGTGTTTAAATAGGTGCTCTTATTCCCTCCTATGGCATATATAAAGCCTCCTGTTTCCGCTGAACCAAAGTTGTGTCTGGCAGTTGGCATAGATGCCTTGCCTGCCCAGCTGTCCGTCGCCAACAACTCATAACCTTGCTCTGGTTGGGAGCTTGAATCACATGGATCGTTATCCGAAAATGCGATTTGAACTATTTCATCCTTGTTTATTCCGCTGACAGCATTTCCGCAGTTTAATTTACCTCCACCTCCAAGCTTGTCCGTTAACGACGATAACCTGTCCGACGAATTTATTATCCTGTTCTTCAGGTCGGCAATACTTATTCCCTTAAGCATATCCGAAAGAAGGGCTGCCTCTCCAGATACAAAGGCCGCAGCCATGGACGAACCGCTGCTCTTGCCATATGCATTTCCAGGAAGAGTACTTATTATTTCATTCCCCGGAGCCGCAATATCCACAGAGGCTTTTCCGTAGTTTGAAAAGCCCGAGAGTACACCATTTTTATCAATGGAAGCTGCCGTAATAATGTTTTTGCAGTCGAATGCCGCAGGGTAAACAGGGTTATTGTCTATATCGGTATGACTGTTACCCGCAGCACATACAAACAGCATATCCGAATGCTCTATTGCATCCTTAAGCGCCTGATTGTATTCCGTGCTTCCCCAACTGCAGTTTACGACCTTAGCCCCCATTTTTCCCGCATATTGAATTGCTGCTATTATGTCACTGGTATAAGCTCTTCCACCTTTAAACACCTTCAGGGGAAGAACCTTAGCTGCCGGAGCCACTCCCGCTATCCCCTTGCCGTTATCCTTAGATGCCGCTATTATACCGGCAACGTGGCTGCCGTGCCATTCATCGCACTCTGTCTCTTTGCTGTGTACAGTGTTATTATTGTCACAGAAATTCCACCCTGACACGTCGTCGATATAACCGTTGCCGTCATCATCTATTCCATTTCCGGGTATTTCTGCCACATTTACTGATATATTGCCGGAAATATCCTCGTGTGTGATATCAATTCCCGTATCCAAAACAGCAACCATTACTCCGCTGCCATCAGCTTTTTCCCATGCGGCAGGTACATTCGCGTCAATCCTGATCGAAGGCAATCCCATGGATTTTGCATCCTCAAGTATAAATTGGCGTATCTTCTCATCATCCGGCAGGGTATTTACATCAGGAATGGCACTGTATTTGCTGTACATACCCCACTGGTTCGTATACTGCGGATCCTCCGATGAAATTGTCATTTCAAAATCGGGCTGTATGTATTCAATTCCATAAGTACTTTTATTCTCTATTTCAGCCAGCAATTCCGAGCTCTTCATCCTGGTTTTTGTCGTTACTACATCGTAATTCTTGAGCTCCGGCATGTTTGCTGCCATGATGCCATTTTTTGTATTTCTTGCCTCAGTTGCCCTGTTCTTCTCATTCTTATACTTTATTATAAATCTGTCGGTTTTTCTTTCACTGTAAGAAATACCGCCGTTTTTGCCAACTCCAGCTTTGAGCATGGTTCCATCTGCCGCCTGAATATATCTCGGTACAAAAAACAAGCACGCAATT
Source organism: Anaerobacterium chartisolvens (assembly GCF_003337415.1). GTDB lineage: Bacteria > Bacillota > Clostridia > Acetivibrionales > DSM-27016 > Anaerobacterium > Anaerobacterium chartisolvens. The sequence goes on from NZ_QPJT01000044.1 coordinate 15,329, forward strand.
AAAGTTATCAGAATCGCCTTGTTTAAAAAACTTTTTATTTTCAAAAATAGCCCCCCTTAAGTTAATCCATAAGTTGTTGATTTTTATATAAATTATTCAATCGAAATGACGGTTATTGCTGTAGTATACCTCCTCACACATTAGTTCATTGCGTATGTTATCTTGGTTTCTCCCATACTTTTCTTACACTTGAACCTTATCGCATTTACAATACCCGACCACTGCTTGCCGGAGGGTATTGATTTATTTACTGTAAAGGTGATTGTACCCGGCAAGTATTGCTGTATTGTGATGTCTGTTCCGGTAATTGCACCCGCCGCGGTTTCTTTGGCCCAGGTCATGGAGCATAGGTCAGTGATATCCAGATCATCGGCGATGTATTTAACGGTAAAGGTGCGGTCGGAAAGGCTTCGCATGTTCGCTGCCTTTAGAACCAGATTGAAGGTCTTGTCGGCGGCACAGGTAATTGAGACAGCAGGATCTCCGGGAGTACCGAAGGCCCATTTGGGATGTGTTACAACCCCTGCTTCCCCGTTTCCAAGCTGCCCCTGCATGTTATATCCCCATGTCCATACTGTACTATCTTCTTTTACCGCTGCTGTATGATAATCACCTGCTGCTATACCCGTTATCCCACTTAGCCTACTTACCTGCACAGGAATTCTTCTGCTTGTAGTAGTCCCATCACCCAATTGTCCATAGATGTTAAGTCCCCATGTCCATACTGTTCCGTCATTCTTTAGCGCAATTGTATGATGAGAGCCCGCTGCAACTGCCGTAACATCACTTAAGCCATTTACCTGCATAGGGGTTGTCCTATATGTAGTAGTCCCATCTCCCAATTGTCCATAGTTGTTATTTCCCCATGTCCATACTGTTCCATCTTCTTTTAACGCCACTGTGTGATAAACTCCTGCCGCAACGGCTGTTATTTTACTTAGTCCACTTGTCTGTACAGGAGTTGTCCTATTTCTGGTTGTCCCGTCCCCAAGCTGGCCATATCTGTTATCTCCCCATGTCCACACAGTACCATCTTCTTTTAATGCTATATTATGGAGTTCATCTGTGGCTATAGCAATAATGCCGTTTAACCCCTTTACTTGTACAGGAGTCAGCCTATCAATGTTAGTCCCATCACCCAATTGACCAGAAAGATTATGTCCCCATGTCCATACTGTTCCATCAGACTTTAACCCTATGGTGTGATAAGTGCCTGCAGCTATAGCAATTATCCCATTTAAGCCACTTACCTGTTCAGAGGTTGTCCTATTCGCAGTAGTTCCATCGCCCAACTGTCCATATCTGTTATCTCCCCATGTCCACACTGTGCCGCCTTCCTTTAATGCTATGTTATGATATCCTCCTGCTGCTATGGCAGTAACGTTACTTAAGCCACTTACCCGTACAGGGGTCAACCTTTGCTCAGTTGTTCCATCCCCAAGCTGCCCACTAGAGTTATATCCACATGTCCATACCGTGCCATCTTCCTTTAATGCTATTGTGTGGGAATTACCCCCGGCTATTGATGTGACACCGCTTAGCCCAAGCATCTGAATAGGAGTTCTAACTCTTATATTACTCCCTTCCCCTAGTTGTCCATAATAGTTATATCCCCATGTCCATACTGTGCCGTCTTCCTTTATTGCTATTGTGTGGGAATCGCCTCCGTCAATATCCTTTGTCCCTTTTAAACCGATTATCTGCAAAGGGATTGTACTCTTCTCGGATGTCCCATTCCCTAATTGTCCATAAGCGTTATCTCCCCATGTCCATACTGTTCCATCATACTTTACTGCTATTGTATGACGATTCCCCTCAGCCATAGCGGTTATTCCATTCAATCCGTTTACCTGCGCAGGGGTAGCCCTGTTTGTGGTTGTTGCGTCTCCCAGTTGTCCATAGCTGTTATATCCCCATGTCCATACCGTACCGTCATTCTTTAGCGCAATTGTATGCTCAGAGCCTGCTGCCACATCCGTTATCCCACTTAGCCCACTTAGCCCACTTACCTGCACAGGAATTCTGCTGCTTGTAGTAGTTCCATCACCCAATTGTCCATAGCTGTTGCGTCCCCATGTCCACACCGTACCGTCATTCTTTAACACAATCGTATGCCCAGAGCCTGCTGCCACACCCGTTATCCCACTTAGCCCACTTACCTGTACAGGGGTTGTCCTATTTATAGTGGTTCCATCACCCAATTGCCCATTTTCGTTATTTCCCCATGTCCATACTGTTCCATCATCCTTTAGTGCTACTGTGTGGTAATAGCACGCTGCAACTGCCGTAATATCACTTAAGCCATTTACCTGCACCGGGGTTGTCCTATCCATAGTAGTCCCATCTCCCAATTGGCCATAGTAATTATATCCCCATGTCCATATTGTTCCATCATCCTTTAACGCTATACTGCGGTATTGCCCTGCCGCTATGGCAGTGACACCGCTTAAGCCAGTTACCTGCACCGGAACACTCCTGTCCACTTTAGTTCCATCACCTAACTGACCGTAATAATTGTAACCGCATGCCCATACTGTTCCATCATCTTTTAATGCCAAAGTATGGCGGCCTCCTCCTGCTACCTTTACAAACTGGCCTTCAACGTTCGGAGCAGAGAACAGCTTAAAACCATCCGTACTTTCATCAGCCTCTGCATCCTCCTGCACATCCGTATATGCCTCTACCTGTATAACCTCGTCACTTATGGTGTTCTTCACAGCATTGGCACAGCTTATCTTATTGCCTCCCTGCACCTTACCCGCCAGTGACGATAAATGATCCGAGGTCTTAATAATCCTGTCCTTTACTCCCGCTGCATCCATACCCTCGCCCAACGCAAAAAGAAGCGCAGCCTCTCCCGACACAAAAGCCGCCGCCATGGATGTGCCGCTCTCACTGCCGTAGGAGTCTGACGGAAGGGCAGAGTATATATCCTCACCCGGCGCGGCTACGTCCACGCTGTTTGCTCCATAGCTTGAGAAGGAGGACAGAGCGCCGTTCCGGCCGACAGAGGCTGCGGTAATAATGTTGGGGCAGTCAAAGGCCGCCGGGTATACCGGGATTTGGTCTATGTCCGCTCCGATGTTGCCTGCCGCGCACACAAACAGCATCCCCGAATCCCGTATGGCGTCCTCAAGCGCCCGGTTGTATTCGCTGCTTCCCCAACTGCAATTTACAATTTTCGCCCCCATCTTTTCCGCATACTCTATCGCGTTTAAAATATCGCTTGTATAGGCCGTACCGTCCTTGAACACCTTAAGGCTCATCACCTTCGCCAAAGGAGCCACCCCGGCTGTACCCTTCCCGTTGTCCTTGATAGCCGATATGATCCCTGCGATGTGCGTCCCGTGCTTTTCACTGTCCGAGCTGCTGCCGTCATAGACCATGCCACTGTTGCCGCTGAAGTTCCAGCCGTTTACATCGTCTATGTAGCCGTTGCCGTCATCGTCCTCACCGTTTCCGGGGATTTCTCCCGTATTCACCCATGTGTTATCCGCCAGTTCCTCATGGTTAACGTCAATTCCCGTGTCGATTACCGCAACGGTAACACCTTCACCCTCCGACCGTTCCCACGCGCCTGTCACATTGGCACTGCATGAATACTGTGCCGGGATTTCAGCCTGATCAATCCTGTGCATTAAGGCCGGTTCATGGGCAAGCTCAAGCAGTATGTGCGGCGGTATGTCTCCCTGAACATCTCTGGCCATCAGTCTCTCCCTCATTTCCTCCTGCGGAGTGTCCAGCAGCAGCTCCCTTAATTCGGGACTTCTGTCTACGGCATCCTTCAAATGCGGTGGAAGCATTTCCAGTATTTCTTCCATGGGTATGCGGTATGAAGTGCTTTCGTTGCTCCCTTTCTCCTCTGCCCCGTTCCCCAGCCCCCACTGGCTGCTGTAATATGTGTCCCCGGACATAAGGCTTATCTCATAGTCGGGCTGTATGTACTCTATTTCATCGTCAAGCTTTTTCTGCCTGATGTCATCGGCAAAATCCTCAAGCCTTTCCTTTTTATCCAGAGCTATGATACCCATGTTTTTGCCTAAATTCTTCTCAACTGAACTTTTTTCTGAGATTGTAAGCCTGTTTATTTTTCCGAAGGCTTTTTTTAACTTTTCCATGCCTTTTTTATCTTTATATTTCACAATAAACCTGTCTGTTTTAAAATCTGCATCCCCGTCTCGGTCCTTATCCCCTTCAGG
>NZ_QPJT01000045.1 GCF_003337415.1 Anaerobacterium chartisolvens
CTAAGGCACACAAAATGCTGCCTTAGTTTTCTAAATTTTAATTACAAGGCTCGTTAAATGGGCTGGCTTTATTTATATTAAACAGGAGCGTCCCTTTTAAAAGTAAAGAAGTCTTGACATTTTGAGAGGTCATGATATACTATAAATGTAAATATTTTTTAACATTTCAAGGAGGTATATTTTAATGCGAAAAATGGATGAAATGGGCAGGAACATTAGATTACGTTCCGAGGAATTAGGTTTTAAGTCAGCGGTGCTTATATTAGCGGTTTGGGTATTATATGAATGCTGGCAAGGATTTTTTAACGGAGGAACTTATAACCACTTACCTGCTCTAATTCTAATAGTTACCTTGTGTGTTCAAGGATTGTCTGAAATGGTTATGAAAAGAAAAATGATTTCTGGAGATGAAGAATACAAAGAACCAAATAAAATCCTATGGTGGAGTATCATGTTCATTGCAGCTATTGCCATCATTTTATCTATAGGTTCCTACTTAATGTTGAACTATAATTAAACAGGAGAGCATATGAGGAATAATATAAAGCAGCTTAGAAAACAAGCCGGATTACGACAAGAGGACATGGCAACACAATTAGGCGTAAGTCGGCAAACTATAATCGCCATAGAAAATGATAAGTATAATCCCACATTGGAACTGGCAATGAAAATTGCCATACTATTAAATTTGAAGGTGGAGGATATTTTTTTCTTAAATGAAGAATAGCGAGGTACTGCACTTAAATATTGGGGACGCTCCTTATTAAAGGAATAGTTGATGTAAGGTTTATACTTGCCCACTTTGACAGGGACAAAAAAGCAGCACGGGAAAGTACAGGGCTTTTATGTAAAAACAGGAGCGTCCCTATTCAAAAAAACGAAAAGTCCGATAAAATCGGACTTTTCGTACAAATTTTGGCGGAAGAGGTGGGATTCGAACCCACGAGCCCGTGAGGACTACCTGATTTCGAGTCAGGGCCGTTATGACCACTTCGATACTCTTCCATATTAAATAAATTTAAACTTTACTGCTTTTCCTCGCTCTTAGCTCTCTGAAAAAGTCCTTCAGTATATCCGAGCATTCCTTTTCCAGTAACCCAAAGCTTACATCAACTCTGTGATTAAACCTCTCAACGCCAAGGACATCTATAACCGAGCCCGCAGCTCCGGCTTTAGGATCAAGCGCTCCTATAAAAAGCTTTCTGACTCTTGACTGTATTATAGCCCCCGCACACATTGTACAGGGCTCTAAGGTGACATACATCTCACAGTCATTGAGCCTCCATGAGCCAAGCTTTTTAAAGGCTTTTCTTAAAGCCACAATTTCAGCGTGCATTGTAGCGTCACACTTGAGCTCTTTCTCATTATGCCCCCTGGAAATCACTTTACCCTGCCTGACAATAACCGCTCCAACAGGTGTCTCCCCCTTGGCATATGCCTTAGCAGCCTCCTTTAAGGCCTGACGCATATACCCTTCATTAAGCAATTGCTCGTCCAAAGCTCTTTATAATCCCTCCGAAAGCACCTTGCTTCTCATAAATATAATGCTGCACAATTTTGCGCAAGTCATATTATACTACAATAAACAAAAACAATCAATGTTATTTTCAATTTAAATTCAGGGCAAAATCCAAAGAAATCAACCATCCATTTTATCCCTATTAAGTAATCCCTGTATTTAAAATCAACTCCTGCCTATTCTCTGAAATGTTTTAAATAACATAATGCTGTGGAAGGCCGCTTTTGTCCCGATCTAATTTACGGGAACCGCCCTCCTTCATTTTCTTTTTATTAATAATACCGATATGGCTGCTACAATAGGCACAGTAAGTATGACCGCCAGGCTTCCCGAAATGCCCTGGATGATTTCAATTGCTATGGAATATGTATTTATAATCTGATTGTAGGGTGTTTTATAGGAATACATAAGAAGAAGCGTATTAATACACCTTCCTGTAAACGCTAAAATTAAAGTGTTTGACATTGTACCCATCATATCCCTGCCGACATTCATCCCCGAAATAAACAACCTTTTCCCTGATAACGCCTTGTTATTAATGTGTACCTCATAAATGCTGGCGGCTACAGACATGCTGACATCCATTACTGCCCCCAATGACGCAATTAATATAGATGCGAAAAGTATGCCTCCCACCTGCATATTGGTTTGATTTGCTACAACCGCAAGCTCTTCTGCCTCCGAAACATTATAACCCGATATCCCGGCTAAATGTGAAACAAGTGCGCAAAATATACCTGCTATAATTACTCCTGCTACAGTCCCGATCATAGCGGATACGGATTTTGCGCTAAATCCGTTCATCAGTGAAAGGGTTACAACCGTGGTTAATATAACGACTGCAACAGCTGCTATAAAAGGAGGATACCCCTGATAAACCATAGGTATAAACATGAAAATAATACATACGAATGTAAATATCAAGCCTATTGCGGAGGTCAGGCCTTTTCTCCTTCCAATAAGCCACAGCATCAGTAAAAACAACACTATAAATCCGTATAATACAGGCGCCCTGTAGCTGCTATAAACAGAGACTACTATAAATTCTCCCGAGACAGATGCCGTTACAATAACAGTCATGCCTTTCTCACAGTATGCACCCGAAAGATAGCTTATATAGTTCGTAGTCTCAAATATCCGGCCCTTTAAATTTCCGCTCATTATTTCAAGCCGCACCTTTTGCGAGCCTGCCTTATAGTCGGTTCCTGTTATAATGTCCTCTTCTAAAACCTCTAAAATTTTTGCCTTTTCAAATTCCGTTCCCCCGCGGTTAATTAAGTCGGTGGGCTCATTTTGATTGATTACTGCTAAAAGCACACAAAAAAGTATTATTAATACTGAAACTGAAATAACCAGTATAAGCCTGCTTTTGTGCATAGCTTGTTTTAAAATCACTTTGCCTCAACTCCGTAAAAGATATATTGAAAAATTGCTGCAAGGGAGCCTGCACTGTCCGTACAAGCCCCCCTGCAAGTCACATAACTATTTTAATACCGTCTTAATTTATAATCAATAAATCAGGTTGTACATTCTGTATACAATAACTGCCGCCTGTGCTTTTGTGGCTTTTTCTCCGGGTGAAAACTTTCCGCCATCAAAGCCCCGCATAACAGATGCCTCCTGAATGGCTTTTACAGCATCGGCTGCGTATGACGCTATGTCCGCTTTGTCGGAAAACTCTGCCACAGTACCATTTTGCCCCAGATCCTTATTAAGATTTTGGGCTACTCTGTATGCAATTACCGCCATATCCTGCCTGCTTATCTTAGTGCCGCCGCCAAAACCGTTTTGACCGTTGCCCTTAATAATCCCCAGCTTCTGTGCCAGCGCCACTTCGTTATAATACCAGCTATCCTGAGAAACATCGGTAAATGTGCACTTTTCAGTTGCATCAGGAGTATAGAAGGCATTCATTATTATTTTCAGGAACTCCGCCCTCGTAATATCTCTCTTAGGGCTGAACAAATCATCCCCCGCGTCGTTTACTATTTCCCTTGCAGCCAGTGCATCAACAGCCTCTCTCGCCCATTCAGCCTCTCCCATATCCTTAAAGGATACATCTGAATATGCAACAACATATCTGCCCGTCTGTTCACTGCTAAACTTCACGCTGCCGTCAGCTTGGCTATATTTGCTGCTTTTTATTACCTTCATATTGCCGTTCTCATCAATGAAGTATGCTACAACCTTGGAAGGACTTTCTTTGCGCGCCAGAGTATACTTTGTGCTTATATTCATACTGCCGCTTTCTACGGTATCAAGCTTGTTCCCGTCAACATCTATTGACACTTCATACACAGTCCTGCCACCTGCGGCGGCTCTTGCTTTTTCCGTCAGAGCTTCTTCCTGGACCACTTCCACAGCCACCACTATGCTTTTGGAATTAGTCCCTATTTTTTTGTTAAGTGCCCCGGGCGTGACGGAAAGCGATGCAAGTCCTGCATCAAAGGATATTAACTCTATTCCTTTTTCACCTATCCCTTTTATTTCCTGTGCAGGGATAACGACAGACACCTTTTGGGCATTCTCAGGTGCAGAAATAATTATGCTCAGGACATTATCCTTTGATTTGCCGGAAGCATTTTTGATGTCGTCCGGCTTAATCTCAACAGCCGCATTTCCATTTGCATCTATTCCCGACTCAAGCCTTATGCTTCCTTCTCCGACGACTGCGGGAACATTATTAGTTTTTGTGCCGCTATTGTTGCTACTGCCGGTCTTTTGATCATTGTTTCCCGGGTTCGGGCTCTTTGCTTTTACCGTCACACTGCACACCGCTGTAAAGCCTCCATCCTGAGAAGCTGCTGTTACTAATGCATGTCCTGATGAAAGAGCTTTTATTGTCACGCTTGTTTTGCCGGTATCGCCATTATACACAGCATCAGATATTGAAATGCCGCTTCCGGATGAAGTAAACAGCACCGTCTTATTTGCAGCGTTGTTCGGGCTTACTGCCGCAGTCAGCAAAGCAGTGCTCCCTTCTGTGATTTCAATAGATGATGTATCCAGTGAAATGCCTGTTACAGAAACCGGCGGCTCCTCGGCTTTGCTCACCGTTATGCTGCATTCTGCCTTATACCCTCCATCCTCGGTTACAGCGCTTACAACTGCTGACCCCGCTCCTACTCCTGTAACACTTATGCTGGTTTTTCCCGTTTGTGGATTATACGAATCCTTGGTGCCGACTGCCGCAACCTGCGGATCACTGGTTGTCCACACTATGTTTTTATTTGTCGTATTCTTCGGTTCTACCGTGGCTTCCAATATTATTGTTTCCCCTGCCTTAATATATGCTTTATCCTTTTCAAGCTTTATTCCTGTTACAGGTGTTTCAGGGTCCTTAATATCAGGGTTGTATGTAAACACCATGTTATCGAAATTGCCCATAAAAGGCTGGCTTTGCGAGGTAGTCCCCTTTAATACCACATATATGCTTTGAGTCCCTGTAAGTCTCCTTGCAAGTGGGCCGGTTACCTTTTTAAATGTACCCCAGCTGCCTGCCGTCGGAGGTATTGGAATTTCACCTAGTAATTCTCCATCCTCAGAGTCTGCACGTATTTGCGCCACTCCATCCTCTGCACATCTGGATGAATTGCTTGCGTATTCAATTGTTATTTCATTTACTCCCTGATCCCCAAAGTAAAGATTATCATATCCCAGCCATGCTCCGTCAAAGGTTCCCGCTACCACAGTGCCTGTATTTCCGCTCTCTGTCTTCAGCTTTCCGTCACTGGGTGCGTACGGATTGGTAGCAGAAGTCCAGATGGTTTTATTTTCAAATTCCACAAGCGAATCTACAGGAGTTTCTGTCTTTTCTGCCAGTCCATTTATTGCCTGGCTCAGAGTCAAGTATGCATTTGCCGTTTTTTCCTCTTGGGCTCCCGTATCACTGCTTATATTTTTTGCATTCTCCAATGCATCCTTAAATTCATTAAAGGATGCTTCTTCATATTTATGCTGCTGTGCGGCTTTTTCATTACCCTCCGCAATTAAATCCAGCAAATACTTCTTTTCAAATTTCTTTATGATTGAGTAGTGATCAATCATTTGCATGGTGTCGGTTCTGTAGGTGTCTATTGTAAAGCTCACATTATCTACCGTTACAGAGGAAAATGTAGGTACTCTGTACTGACTCCTTGTAGCCGCATATAGTCCGGTAAAGCTTTCCAGATCGTAATATTTGCTTCCCGAGGCTGAATTTGCCGTAATATATACCGTTCCCGTCGGGTCTATTACACGGTTGATGCCGGCTTCCTTTTGTGTTTTTTGAGGGGTATCGTGCAGCATCTGATATGATCTGGTATATGAATGGTCATGTCCTGTCAGCACCACATCAATTTTATATTTATCAATAATAGGGAAAAGCTTGTTTCTTAATTCAATTATGTATGCCTTGGTTGAGTGCTGATTACCAGAGCCGTAAATATCCTGATGAAACATGAGAACCTTCCATTTTGCATCAGGCTGGCTTTTTACCGCCTCATCAATATGGGCCTCATGCTGTGCCGCATTTGTGTTGTTTGTATTAATTATAATAAACAATGTATCTCCATAGCTGAAATAGTAGTTCCCCCCTGCGTTTGTTTTTCCGTAATTTGTAGTATTGGGATTGTTAAAGTGATAAGTATAATTGGCATCATTTGCATCATGGTTGCCGATGGTGGTGGCAACAGGCAGCGCCTTGAGCTCCTGCGGGCTTAAATAGCCCGCATATTCATTTTCATTGCTCCCTGTGTTGACCTGATCCCCTGCCGACAGCATGAATGCCGTATCAGTGCGCATTTTTACAGCCTTTTTCATGGTGTCGTTCCACTGCTGCGAATCTGAATTTCTGCTTCCTGCCCCTATCTGAGGGTCTCCTACAAATATAAAATTATACCTGTCTCTTCGTTCTGTAGAATACTCCAGCCTTTCACTCCAACTGCCGTTTATTCCGTAGCGGTAAACGTATTCAGTATTTTCCTCCAGGCTCTCAACAGTTACTTTATTGGATATGTACCCGCTTATTGCATTTGAGTAAGTACCATCAAAGGTTGTTGAGTTTTCGGTTGTAAAGCTGTCTCCAACCTCAGATTTTTTCCCAATCTGCACCTGCGGTGTACCGATAACTGCGCTGATGCTGTACCATGCAAGGTTTAGCTTAGTCTCGTCTTCCCCCGGTGTCAGTGAGATCTGCGTATAGTTGTCATAATTGATGCTGCCTGACACCGCTGCGCCGGAGTTGTTATTTCCACTGGCTCCATAAGCCGTACCGATGTCGGCAGTTATAACTGATAGAGCTATAAAAGCTGCAAATATGCCCGTTATAATTCGTCTGTAATTCTTCATATTCCCCTCCTGAAAATTAACTTTGTTTGCTAAAAAACCATTCCATCAGTCCGCCCCATGCCTTCAAGCTTTAAGGCTTCAGAGAAAAGCGCGCGTTGTCAAAATTGCCCACGTACTTGTAAGTCGCATCAGTAGAGCCTGTCAGCACAAGGTACACATCCTGCACCCCCGTGACCTTTCTGTTAAGCTCCGCAACCGCAACGGCATATGTTCCCCAACCGCCTGCCGTAGGAGGAGTCTCTACCCTTCCCACAAGCTCTCCGTCCACCGCACCTAAGCGCACCTCAACGGCAGAGTCCGCTGCGCAGTTTGTGCTGTTGCTTGTGTATTCTACCGCTATCTGATCCACTCCCTCGGCTCCGAAATCCATCGACTTATACGCAAGCCATGCCCCTGAATATGTGTTTGCAATCTGCTGTCCGCTCTTGCCGCCCTCTGTTTTTATTGGCTGATTATTGGCTGGGTTGATGCCTCCGCACCACTCGTCATAGCTCTCCAGCTCAAGGTAAGAATAGTCTCCGCGTGTCTCCGGCTCTTCCTCAACAGGCTTCAGAGAAAAGCTGGCGTTGTCAAAATTGCCCACGTACTTGTAAGTCGCATCCGTAGAGCCCGTCAGCACAAGGTACACATCCTGCACTCCCGTGACTTTTTTGTTAAGCTCCGCAGTCGCAACCGAATATGTTCCCCAACTATCTGCGGTAGGAGGAGTCTCCACCGTTCCCACAAGCTCTCCGTCCACCGCTCCTAAGCGTACCTCAACCGCAGAATCCGCTGCACAGTTTGTGCTGTTGCTTGTGTATTCTACCGCTATTTGATCCACTCCCCCGGCTCCGAAATCCATCGACTTATACGCAAGCCATGCCCCTGAATATGTGTTTGCAATCTGCTGTCCGCTCTTACCGCCCTCTGTTTTTATGGGCTGATTATTGGCCGGGTTGTTGCCTCCGCACCACTCGTCATAGCTCTCCAGCTCAAGATTGGAATAGTCGCTGCGTGTCTCCGGCTCTTCCTCAACAGGCTTCAGGGAAAAGCTGGCGTTGTCGAAATTGCCCACGTACTTGTAAGTCGCATCCGTAGAGCCTGTCAGCACAAGATACACATCCTGCACACCCGTGATCGTTCTGCTCAGCTCCGCAGCCGCAACGGCATACGTTCCCCAGCCTCCTGCCGTAGGAGGAGTCTCCACCGTTCCCACCAGCTCTCCGTCCACCGAACCTAAGCGCACCTCAACCGCAGAGTCCGCTGCGCAGCTTGTGCTGTTGCTTGTGTATTCCACAGCTATTTGGTCCACTCCCTCGGCTCCGAAATCCATCGCCTTATACGCAAGCCATGCCCCGTCATATGTGTTTGCAATCTGCTGTCCGCTCTTGCCGCCCTCTGTTTTTATGGGCTGTCCATTGGCCGGATTGTTGCCTCCGCACCACTCGTCATAGCTCTCCAGCTCAAAGTAAGAATAGTCGCCGCGTGTCTCCGGCTCTTCCTCAACAGGCTTCAGAGAAAAGCTTGCGTTGTCGAAATTGCCGATGTACTTGTAAGTCGCATCGGTAGAGCCTGTCAGCACAAGGTACACATCCTGCACCCCTGTAATCTTTTTGTTAAGCTCCGCAGCCGCAACGGCATATGTTCCCCAGCCGCCTGCCGTAGGAGGAGTCTCTACCTTTCCCACAAGCTCTCCGTCCACCGAACCTAAGCGCACCTCAACCGCAGAGTCCTCTGCACAGTTTGTTCTGTTTCCGCAATATTCCACCGCTATTTGATCCACTCCCTCGGCTCCGAAATCCATCGACTTATACGCAAGCCATGCCCCGTCATATGTGTTTGCAATCTGCTGGCCGCTCTTGCCGCCCTCTGTTTTTATGGGCTGTCCATTGACTGGATTGTTGCCTCCAGACCACTCGTCATAGCTCTCCAGCTCAAGGTAGGAATAATCGCCTCTGAAATTGTTAAACTTGAAGTAGTCAAGGTTTGCAATAAAGGGATGTCCCGAATCTGTGCTTCCCTTCATAATAATATATACATCATGCATACCTGTTATCTTTTGATCAAGAGATGCTGTTATTTCACTATAGCTGATCCACGAAGAGCCTGTCGCCGGGATTTGTACCGTACCGACCACTGTTCCGTTAACCGAATCAAGGCGTATTTCCAATACGGCATCTGACGCGCATCTCCCCGAATTATTGACATAGTGTGCAGTGAATGCATTTACTCCCTTGTCCCCAAAGTTTACATTCCTGTATGCAAGCCATGCCCCGTTATATGTTCCGCCCACATTAACCAGTGCCTCCCCTGCTGCGGTAGACGAGCTTTCAATTTTCAATCCGCCCTCCGACCATTTCGTCATGTTCTCCGCTTCCAGCTTTTCCAGGCCGTTAATTATGGCTGCGCTTCCTATATTTTTTATCTTTACTGTTTTTGAGAGCTTGTTGCCCTGTGCATCGGCAAAATACACCTCAATATCGTCATTTTGCTCCAGGACACCGGATACCGATGAGAAATCCACAAGGCTTGTATAGCTTCCCCATGCATTTGCGGTAAGTGATATTTTTTTCTCATCAGTAAATCTGAATGTACCATTCTTTTCCCTGATCCGTGTTATAAGGCTTATCTCCCCTCCTGCATTTCCCCCGTATGCGGAAGCCAGAACCGAGGCCTTCAATCCGTCAAGGGTTACAACAGGGTCTGACACCATTACCTCCCCTGCAGGCTGGACGGTGCTGTACAGCTCGAATTCATAAATTCTTGTAGCATTGTTTCTTTCAGACTTTTGTGTGGGCTTTGTCACATTGAGGCGCACATATCTTGCGTAAACAGGTGAAAAGCTGCCCGTATATACATTAAGCCTGTTAGCCATTACGCTGTCTACACTTCTCCATTCGCCGTTCTCATCCTCAACCTGTATCTGGAAATCGGCCGTGTTCCATTCCTCTGTCTCCCTGCCGTTTCCTGTATTTCTGAGGACATAGGTGTCAACAGCCTTTTCCTCGCCAAGATCAACTATAAGCCAGCTATCAGACCCCGTACACCATTTGCTGTTGTCTTCAACCGTACCGTCTACAGCCTTCCACCCCGGCTCATTCCCGTTCTCCCCGCTCACCTGCACCGGCCTGTTAAGAGCAAGATTTTCTCCATATGACGTAACCTCTGGAGTCAGAGTCAAATTATAGTCGGGCATGTTTATCATTATAGACTCTCCATAATATTTCGAGCCGTCATCCCCATTCCATATCACACGTCCGAGTTCGCCGCCTGTATAATTAATTGCAACAGGATTTCCGTAATGGTAAACTCCCTTACTGCTGCCATCAACCACATCAAGCATGTATCCCTTATTGACTTCCTTCTCCGGATATAGAGCCGAAATGCTGCTTGATGTATATGTATCATTTGTCTGAACACTGATACCTGCGATAATAAGGTCACTGTCATCGGGTAATGTCATCGAGCTCACACCCTGCGGTATATCCAGCTCATATTTGTATAAGTATGACTTGTCGTATACCATATCCCCTGACGGGTCATGAGTATGGTTGGCAACAAGTGCTATATCTCCCCTTTTAATAGACCCATATCTGGCAAGGCCGTATTGATCCCAGCTCCCCACATATTCCCACATGCTTTGCACATCTAAAATATGCTTTCTGTCTCCGAGCCACACCGGAATATCCTTGTCATGTCTCTGTGAGCCTGCCAGAAGATATACCCTTGTGCTTCCCTGCGGCAGGGCAATGCTCTGCCCTTTTGCCTTTACGGCGTTGTTGTCTCCGTCGGAATAGCTTCCAAGCATGAATTCCACTCCTCCGCTGACCACTTTTCTGTCATCGGGCAGTATCTCACTTGGGAAGGTAAACCTTGACGATCCGAATCCTCCGTCACTTTTATTTCTGTCAGAGCTTATAATATCTATATTAAACAACGCGCTTATATCCACCGGCTGTATGCTGGGCTTCACCACCGTACCGCTGTGGCTTTCCAATGTAACCGCAAAGGTTTTGGGGGCATATGCCGTTATATCAAATTTCAATTCTCCATTTACCAGCTCAGCCGAGCTGTCTTCTATCTGATCCTCATATCCGTTAACAGGCCTGAAGCTGTGTATGCCATCACCCATTTTGAGTGTTACTCCCTTTGCGGATGAGCCATGCAGCTCATTAACTCTTACAATGTATTCCTCCGTATCCTCCGCTTTTTTTATAGCCTTTATCATAACCTGTCCGGTGCTTAACGAGGCAAAGGAAAAATCCTTCGGCAGCGACCCATAATGGGAGGTTGTCTGATATGCCTGCAGCGGCTGGTTCAGATTTGCAGCCTCATACTGTGACTTTCCGTCTCTCCAGTCCCCTGCATGTCCCATAATGGAATAAGTAAATTTGTTCTCTCCAAAGTCAAAGGTGTTTTGTTTTGAGTTGTCTGCTCTTTCCTCCTGCGGCACATGGAAAAGCGTAAGCCTTATTTCATTGTCCGCAGGCTTGTCCCATCCGTATTTGCTGTCATTTAAGATAGTCACTCCGTATGTCCCGTCCTCGTCGGTGATGTCGGCCCACTGCTGGGCAGGCATTTCGTATTGGTTAGGATCACTGTTGTCTCTCTCTATTGTTCCTATTCCCAGATCATAGGTTGCGTTTCTGTTATATACCGTCAGAGGAAAAGAAGCCTTCATAAATGAAGTTTTTTCTCCCCACATAACATCATTGTTGACATCCACTCTGTTTCCGCCTTCACCGGCAGCTAAAGATACTGTTTGCGTATAAACGGATGCATTATGTGTTCTCTGTATCTGAAGAGACACCCTTGCAGCCCCATCCTCAGTAACGGTAACTTTTTTATTTTGATTTCCCACAACGGAGCTTGGGCCCTTTATATAATCGCTATACGATATCTCCCAGATCCCGTAATTCGTATATGTATTGGCAAATTGCTGGAGAGTTATAGGTTCGTCAAGTATCTGCTTTGAATATTCCTTATCATAAATTCCCGATATATCTCCATTATCATCTATTTCAATTCTGTATCTGTGGTTTTCCAGTGATGATGCGGTTACCGACAGACCTGTGTCAATGCTGCAGGGCGCCTGCGAAGGCACAACGCTGTACACGGCATAGCCGTTTGCCTTTACATCTGCTAAAAACACAAGCTTTACATTCTTCCCGTCGGTTCCCGATACCTGTGAAGGCACCTCCTGCCCAGCAGAATTGTATACTCTTACATAGTCAGAGGGTTCATCCAGAGTCACCGAAGCCTCCGCAACATCCTGCCTGTCTGCGGAAACGGGATTGTAAATTACAACAGGGATCCCTGACGCTACATTTGTATCCATGGCTGAAATTACACCGGATGCGGAGGTTTTCAATTCGCCTGCAAACTTATTAAGGGCAATAACATAGTCATTGATTGCATCCGCATATACCGCTGCAATAGAAGTACCAGTTAGATTATCATGGTGCTGTGCAGCTATTACCCTAAGCCATGCATCCCTCAAATTCTCCGCAGGATATTCCCTGACTCCCAGCCAGCCTGCAGCAACCGAGGCTCTTTCAGCCGCATCTGCCAGTTGTTCGTTTTTACGGTTTAAAAGCTTGGAAACAGCGGACGCAGTGAAAGTACCGTTTCCGTGAAACTTCATCTGAAGCTCACCCTGATACTCGCCCAATGCAGCTATTTCCGATGCTGTCATTTCCTCCTCCATTTGTCCGGGATAGGCACTTATGACCTCTATTAACCCATTGGCATCAGAAACAGCACTTTCCATGTTTTTTATGGAATCCTCGGACGGAGCTCCTCCCTGATCCCCCGTTCCGTAATATTTCATCATTCTCTTAACATCATATTCCGACAGCTTTGAATCGTTGTAGGCGCCTTTTATTTTATTAAGCATTCCCGAGTCATTCTGTATGGATGCCGCTATACCATTTAAGTACCTGTCGGGATTTAACGAAGCTATTACGCTTGACCCATCCACGCCCTTCCATACACCAAGGTCAAAGGGAAGGAAGTTTACATTGCTCCATACGAGCTTAGAGGACGAAAAGCTTTTAAGCCCCATATGGCTTGCGATTGTAGGAAGAGAATATCCGAAGCCGAAGCAGTCGGGCAGGAACAAATCCGTGTTCACAGCTCCGAACTCTTTTTCAAAAAATTTGTTTCCATAAAGTATGTTCCTCATTAAGGCCTCAGGAGACGGAACATTTACATCCCCGTTCTCCCATACCGCGCCTGTGGTATGCCATCTCCCCGCTTGTATGTACTGTTTCATTTTTTCGTATAAATCAGGATAATACTCTTTTATTAGCTGATACCGAAAAGCACCCTCAAAGTTGAATTTGTAGTTGGGATATTTATCCATTAATAAAAAATTCGAATTAAGAGTATTTGGCAAGTACTGCTTAATGCTGCTGTCAATAGGCCAATTCCACATAGTATCCAGGTGTGCTGTTGCGGTTACGTATAATTTTGGTTTTTGCACACTTGCTGCCAATACCGGCGACGAAGACATAATCATTATCATTATTATCAAAAATGCCGCAATATACTGCTTTGTTTTTTTCATACATTAATCCTCCTAAACTTTACTTTCGTTGTAGCTGTGTCTGACTTAAATGCATTTTAAACCGGCGTAGACTTTATTGAATTCAGATACATTCTAGCAACCGTTTATGTAGACTTCAATATGGTTAACATAAATTTTACCCGGCATTCTGTTAAATTTCTGATCTTTCAATTTTAAAAATGGTGAATTGGAGGAATTAAAAATATTTCAACAGATACAAAAACAGAAAAGCCCGCAACCCCTATATATTAAAGGGTACGGGCTCTTTGTAAAGAGCGTCTTCATTAATCCTTCTGCCTGTTATAGCCTTTATCTCCATAAGGCTTGAGTTTTTCCAGCCACTTGCTCTCCAGCTTTTTCAGTTCATCCTTTTTATCAAAGAAGCCCTCCTCCTTCTCCTCTAATACCTCAAGCACCTCAAACACAAAGGTCTCCTCACCAAGCCTGTTCCATTCCTCCTGAAGCTGGGCATTTTTATGTGTTCCTCCGCGAAGTATCGAAAGCCTTCCGTTCATCATCTTCAGGTTTGGTATAGCTTCCACGTAAACCTTCCCGTTCTTTGTATTTCTTATCTGAAACACCCCCGCTTGAGTCTTGGTCTCCTTATACTCCCTTATAAGCTGCTTTCTGCGATCCATCTCTGTCTCCTTTCTTCCGTCGGGCTCTTCCTTCAGCCGGTACCGGCTGCCGTCGGGCTTTCTGTCCATAAATCCATATTCAATCAAGTATCTCCTTATTGTCGCAAAGTCCTCATAAACACCCTCAAGTATTTGATTCACCTGCTTCTCACTATACTCACGGTCTGGCTCAAACCTTTTTGCTATCTCCCTCAAAACCACCAGCTTACTCTTTTCTCTCATGGAAAAGGTTTTCAGCCCTCCGCCGGGCCCGTCGGGAAAATATTTTTTCAACACCTCCTGATACTCGCCTGCAGTAATGTTATAGCGGTCATCCCTCATTGTGGCGGTGTTATGCGGAGGAACAAGCTCAGACGTTTTTTTGATGTTTTCCTTCAGCAAATCCATTATGGCTATGAAAACTCTGGCCTGACGCTCTTTTTCCTTTAACACAAACCTGTGGTTCCTTATAGTTGAGCTGCTTCCTATATCCATAGCCTGCTGAATTTCACAATCCCTTTTGCCCTGATAAAACAGCTTTAAAAGTGCTTTCTGATGCTCCGAAAGACCCGTGAGCTTTTTGTCAAGGTTAATAAGGTATTCAAATACCGGGCCGTGCTCTGTGTCAATATGAACTCTTATATAGCGTTTGGCCTCATAAAATACTCCTCCCTGCGGATAAATAATTCCCTTCTCAAATTTTTTCCCGCAGACTAAGCATATATAAAAATCCCCTTCCTCTAAATATCCCCTTGCAAGCTCCGCAGGAGCCGCATTCCAAAGCATATCCGAAAGCTTCATTTCTAAACACATCCTTAATATGATTGTCTATATACAAACATATTACCGTATTGTCTAGTATGTGTCAAGCGCAAAAAAATAAAAGCCTTGCTGCAAAGCTATTATTTTTTGCGCAGGCTTTTTATCAGGCAATTTATACTAAGCTCCTCCAATTCGACAGAGCTTTCCCTTTCCATTATATTCCCCAGAGAATGGGCGTCGGAGGATTTGATAAGAGTGTATCTGTCCATATTGGTATTTTTAAGAATAAACTCGTTAACCGAACAATTTGCCGATATCTCAAGGTATTTAAAATCTAAATGCTCGGGTATCATTCCTAGATTTGATAATATGCTGTACGATGACCTGTCTATATGGGCGGGGATCAAAGCCCCTCCGAGTCGCTCTGCTATATCGAAGGCTTCATCTATCCCCAAATCCGCGGCAGTAATAAGCATTCTTTCCTCATGCCTTAAAACGCTGTCATTTTCATCCATTATAAGCTGCTGTCCGAAAATATCCGTGCGGTTTTTAATGGGAGGAAGGCGAGAATAAACTATTTTCTGCATTTCCATGGCACTGTCGGCAGAGGGAAAAAGACAGAGAATATGCACCTCTTCCTTTGTCTCCAGCTCCATTCCCGGAACAACAAGAATTCTTCCCGCGGCGGCTTTTATGGCTGCCGTGCAGTTTTCAGCAGAATTATGATCGGTGATGGCAATTATATCAAGGCCCTTTATCACAGCCATGCTTACTATGTTGTTTGGAGTCATGTCGTTTTCCGCACAGGGAGACAGTGCGGAATGTATATGAAGATCTGTATACGCCTTCATTTACAGCTCCATTTCCGGCGTAGTACTGAATTTTCTTAAATACCCCGCCATTTTATTGTTATACAGTTTTAATAAGGCTTTTAAGCTCCTTTTGGGACTATGCCTCATTTTCTCCTATAAGGCGGTGAGCCCTATAGCATATCTCGTAAGAGCTTAAGCCGCTGCTGAGTATGGAGATTCCCTCCTCCGCCGCCTTTTTCACAGTTGCCTCCTCCACCGCGATGCCCTCCGGAACAATCACACATGCAGCTTCAGTTAGCAGTGCCACCGCAGCTACATTCAAATGAGTATGCACCGTAATCCATCCGTCACCCTTGCACGCATGGGACATGACCCAGCTTAAAAGATCACATGCATATATTCCCGTTATATCCTTATCTCCTCCGTCCTCACCCGTTAAAACCTTCATCCCCATGCTTTGGGCAAATTCCTTCACCTTCATCACAATCACCCCTTAAAATATGAGCTTTTTTTAATGTGATCCCCACACTGTGCTTCCGGACCTTAAGCCCTGTATCTGTTAGTCGTTTGTCCAATCCTTATCAAGCACCGGGGGCATTTTTGCCTCCAGCTCCATCATCTGTACGGCAAGCTCCCGCACCTTTTCCCGTAATTTAAACACACAATCGGCCTCATTTGCATTGCCTCTGACTATATCCTCGGCAAGAGCCCTGCAGCTTGGAGCACCGCAAGCACCGCAGTCAAGCCCCGGAAGATCCTTGTTAATCAGCTCAAGAGCCTCAAGCTTTTTCATGGCCTCGTGAAAATTCTCATCCAGCTTCATTACAGGCTTATACTCTATGCTTGCAGTCCACATTAAATCATTCTCGCCCTCTTCGGTATGCTCCTTTGACACACCGTTTTGGCGCGCCTGATCCACGAATCTTTTTAAGTTACTTCTTGCCACATAGGCATTCTCGACGGTAAGAGGCCCCCCAAGGCATCCGCCGACACATGCCAATGCTTCTATAAACTCAACCCTTTCGAGTCTGTCCTTTTCTATTTCCTCAAGTATGGAAATAACATTATGTATGCCGTCTACAGCCAAAAACTCATCGGTTCCGAGGGCAAGGCTTTCCCCTCCCGGGCCTGCCCAGCGTATTCCCTCATAGCCCGCCTGTTCGAGATCCTCTGCAGTCTTAACCTTATCCAAAGAATTTAAAAGCTTGAGATAAATATCCTTTATAGAAATGACACCGTCGACAAAAGACTTTTTCTTTTCATACGGGGCCTTAACGCTTGTTACCTTTGCAGCACACGGTGTAATGAAAAAAACCCCGATATCCTCAATAGGCATATTTTCCGTTTTGGAAATTTTATTTTTAGCAATTTCAGCCGCTACCTCCATTGGAGATTCCAGCCTTACTATATTGTCTATAAGGTTGGGATACCTTACCTGTATCAGCCTCACAACGGCGGGACATGCTGAGGAAATGAGCGGCTTAACGGTACTGTTTTTATTTAATAGCGTCTTGGTTGCTTCCGTCACAATCTCGGCCGCCCTCGCCACCTCATAAACGGCGTCAAAGCCGATATGCTTTAACGCCGTCAAAAGCATATTTCTGGATGCATTGCTCCTGAATTGCCCGTAAAGTGACGGCGCGGGTATGACAACCTTATATTTAAAGCTGTTTATAGCATCCATAGAATCGCTTATAGCCTTTTTAGCATGATATGGGCATACTCTTATGCATTCACCGCAGTCGATGCACCTCTCAGCTATTATTCTGGCTTTGCTTTTTCTGACTCTTATTGCTTCCGTAGGGCAATGCTTGATGCAATTGGTGCATCCCCTGCACTTGGTCTCATCCAGAGTAACCGAATGAAAATATCTTTCCAAGGCCCCTCACCTCACTTAACAAGCTCATTTGATATACACTATTATTGTAACGGTAGTACCCTTTCCAACCGTGGTGTCTATATCCAGACTGTCTGCATATCTTTTCATGTTGGGAAGTCCCATACCCGCTCCAAAGCCCATTTCCCTGACGCTGTCAGATGCCGTGGAATATCCCTCCCTCATTGCCATTTCAAGGTCGGGGATCCCCGGTCCCTGATCCTTAAGCTGTATAGTCACCTTCTCGGCATCTATTGATATATCCGCCTCTCCGCCTCCGGCATGAATTACAACATTTATTTCAGCCTCGTACATTGCAATCGCTGCCTTTTTAATAATTCCGGGGAGTATACCGAGATGGGTAAGAGTCTTCTTAACACTGCTTGAGGCCTCTCCCGCCACCGAAAAATCATCTCCGGGTATAATATAATGAAGCGTAATACGGTTATCCATCAATCCCAAACACCTCTCCCTGTGATACCTGCACTATAAAGCTTTCCACATGAAATAAACATGGGATCCCGCGTTGTCATAACAATAATGCCCTTTTCTCCGGCAAGCTCCAGCATAGCCTGATCGGGCTTTTTTCCCCGTACAAAGGCTATCGCCTTTATGTCCATCATTTCAGCCGTTCTTATAACCTGTATATTAGCCAGTCCTGTGAGCAAAAGTACATTTTCTTTAACGTATGCCATAACATCACTCATGAGATCGGAGCCGCATACTGAGAACACTTCCATCTCCATATTTTCCGTTCCTGTGAGGACATCTGCTTTCAAAATTTTTACAACCTCAAATATTTTCATGTAAACACTCCCGCAATCATATATACATATTCCTAAAATGTATAATTAGATTATAACACATTAAAATCCTTTAGGCATTAAAATAAAAAAATGATGCACAGACTTTAGGGGACACAGACTTTAGGGGACACTCCTGCTTTTTTACTACTTGAATTAACTCATGTATGACTTTAGGGGACGCCAGACTGTGCTAAAATAGCAAAAAAATGTTAATTGTATTTATATTAAATTTAGCAGTAGATTACCATACTATTTGACAATTATTTACAGTATGTACATTAGAGAGGTTGAAAGAGTCCTTTAAACCTTTCAATCTCTTTAATATTTCCTTGGTTCCGACAATGTTTATCA
>NZ_QPJT01000046.1 GCF_003337415.1 Anaerobacterium chartisolvens
AATTACTTTCTTAATGACTCACAAATAAAAATGATGCTAAACTACGCATTTTGAGGTTTAGCACCATTTTTCTCTTTTTACTCCTAAAGACAGGTATTATACACTTTTATGCAAATGTCAACATCAAATCCCAGTTTTTTGTCCCCACCGTCCCCACAGCCCCCACGCCTCCCCAGCCCTTATCCATTCCACCCGCAGCGTGGGAGCGGCACGGACGCCGCTCCAGCCCGCACCTAAGCAGGATGCGAATTGCGGGCGTCAGCGTAGGCAGCCGTCCGGCGCTTGAGGACGCGGTGGAGGGGTGTAGGGGAACATGGACAAGAGCTGTTCCCCGACAGGACCCCGTGAGGCCGCTCACATAGCCCGCTTATAAGGAATACAGCAAAAAAGGCGACAGTAGAAAATAAGTGAAAACCCGCCCAAAGGCTACGGCCTGCCGCCGCTCCGGCATCATGGGGTACGGTTCCTCCGCTTTCCCTCCGGTCCTTCGCTCCGCTACGGAAGCGGACGAATCCGTCCCCAAGATTCCTCCGCTACTTTTATGAAACTTGACAGGCTTTCAAGCCCAAGAAAAGCCACAATGAGGTACACCAGGAAGGCGGGGACACTTCTCATAGGAATGTCCTTTTTCCTTCTAACTATATTTATACCGGCACATTTTCACTTGTATTCATCCCCACAATACTGTCTATAATCCCGATAGCTTTAGCAACTCCATCCTCTGCGCGAACAAGCTCCCCTATCTTTGCAGCTCTCGTTTTCATTTCTTCATCGGTAACTGCTGCCGTTATTGCCTCGGCCAGCTTCTCTGCTGTTAACTTCTTATATGAAATCGGTTCAGGCCCTAGCCCTAACTTTTTTACATAGTATCCCCAGAAAGGTTGGTCTGCAAAGTGTGGTATAATTATTGAAGGAATTCCTGCTCTGAGTCCCGAAGCTGTTGTTCCTGCTCCGCCGTGATGTATGACTGCCGCCATTTTGGGGAATAGCCAATCATGTGGAACATTTTCAATCAAAAATATACTTGAAGGAAGTGAAACACCCTTTCCCAAGCCACCCCAGCCAGATAAAAGGACAGCGCGCTGGCCTGATAGCTCTAAAGCACTGACAATCAATTTCAAAAAATCCTCAGGGCTCTTGTTTGTCATACTTCCAAATCCTATGTAAACCGGCTTGCTTCCTTCAGAAAGGAAGTCTATCAATTCCTGCGGCGGCTGCCACTGTTTGTTGGAATGCAAAAACCAGTAGCCCGTAATATAGTTATTTTCGTCCCAATCTGAGGGCCTTGATATTAATTCCTCACTAAAGGGGTACAGCATAGGAACGTTAAAAGCCTTTTGGCGATTCATCGCAGTAAAAAAAGGCAGTGGTTTTAACCCATATACATTTTTTCTTATATTATTCACAGCCTTTCTGGAAGAAAACCATAGGAACATCTCCATCAATATGTGCCCAGCTTTGTTATAAAACGCTCCCCTGTTCATATTTCTGCTGAAGGCAAAACTGGGAAAATCCTTAGTTGGCGTGTAGGGCTGAAGCCCAACCTCAATACACGGGATATTCAGCTTCTGCGCAACACTATGTCCTATCGCAATGGCGTTTTTATAAATAATGACATCCGCATCTTTGCATGCATCTAAAGCATTATTATACATTTCCGCAAAAAACGTCTTTACCGTTTTTATTCTAAAAGCAGCAAATTTCAATGGATTTCCGCTCTCCACTATTTCCTTTGCCTGTCTCCTCTCCATCAATTTTTGTATATCGTCACACAGCGGAAAAAATTCAATTTTATAGCCTTCGACAAACTCTCTGAAATTGCAGGGGGAACAGAACCGGACAGTGTATCCCGATTCCTTCAGCCCTGCCGCTAATGCCAGAAATGGCTGAATATCCCCTCTCGTCCCTATGGTCAAAACCGAAACCATCATAAAAATACTCCCCTTTTACATTATAATACGGTCGGATTATATGAAATGCATGATAGAGTGAGCTAGTGCCCTGTAGCAAGTATACATTTGATGTTTAAATTTTGCATCTATTATAATAATTTGTAATATTATTACACGCTAATAATATATTAAAAGTAAAAAAAAGTCAATTAAGTTTTCCTCAAAAACGCAAAAACGGGGACACTTCTCAAAAAAACAGGCAACAAAAAGGCTGGGCAAGCCCGATATAACATATGGCCTTGCTGCTTCGTAATCTCCGTTTTTTGAGGAATGTCCCTATTTCCTTTATGCTGTACATACCGGCTTTTGGAAACTTTTTATTAAAATGGGCCCGACACTCTGCAGTACAAAAAGCCTTCGCTTATCAGCTTTTTTCAAAAACTATGGGCCAGTATATATAATCGTCTCTGTCACACGATATCGAATTTATAAATCTGCCGCCGTGTACAGGAAAAGTATATTTATACCAGAGCTCTTTTTTCTCTATCACAATTATGACACGGTTCTCAATAGAATCACTAGGTGCGGCTGCCTTGCACAATTTCTCAAGAACTTTATCAAACCTGGCAGCCTTTCCCCTCTGGTCCTGCTCCTTAACAGCTTCAAACATGGCAGATGCCGCCAGTTCTATGAATTGCTCCTCCGTGAGCCTGCCGCTGAAGTCTGCCTTAACTTTTTCCAGCGCTTCTTCAACTGTCATGGCAGTGGTTACATTGATAATATTTTTACTGTCAATCATGTTTATCCTCCTATCCCATATTCACGTATTTGCAAAGACATCTTTATCCGCCGGTATTTCCAGCCGATGCATATCATAAAACCTTTGCATAGTAAATGTTGCTTTCCTTGACGTACTTATAGTAAAAAGAGTAAGGATTATTGTCTTCAAGAATCTCAATATTGTTTTCAACCGACTCCGGGCAAACGTATGTGATGCGGGTGTTCGCCCTGTCTCCTAAAACATTTGAAAAGCCATCGATATAGTCGGCGAATTTTGCATTTTTATTCTGCACTGTAGCTTCCTCATAGGCTAAATCCATGGCGGCGGCTGCTATAGTAGAAAACTGCTTTTGGGTAATCTTGTGCGGCTTAATATCTTTTTGGCATGCTGCGGCAAAATAGTGTGACCTAAAGTCGTCACTCGGAATTTCAGTATAAAATTCAAAGCCTTTGCTCATTTGCGAAATCCTTGTGATGACGTAGTTATCCGCAACCGATACATAATACCCCTGAAGAATGACATCCTTGGCCTCGCATAGTTTAATCAGTACATCTCTGAATATTTTAATTTTCACTTTCAGAGGGCCTCCTTGCTGCTCCGCACTTTTCATGGCAACAATTGCAAACCTGATAAAGTCATCGTTGTCCATTCCGTTTCCAATTTCCTTTGCTCTTTTCAGTTCTTCTTCCAGTGAAAGAATTTCCCCGGCTTTAGAAATACCATTAGTATTGAGCATAATATACCTCCTAACGATTAATATATGTTTTGTTTTAAGGCTGTAGGTACTATCGCTGCACTTATTTGTTTGTTTTTAGCGTTTACAAAGTCCATGCTATATTATTAAATTCTCTGCCTCACACATAGATTCCTTCAAAATGCAAGCAAAATTTACAATAAATTTCTACATATATAAACAAATAATAAAGAGGGTTAATAATACAACAAAATGCAACAAGCATGGAAGGCAAGGCCTAAACCCGGCAGCCTCAGCCTGAATATGAAAAGACCACGAAGCCAGCTTCCTGCTCCGGGGTTCCTGGTCTATATATAGATGTTCTCATGTGGTATTACTGAGATTATAGTATTGGGGACGCATCTGTTTTTCTGACATGTACAGGGCCTCCTTAAAGCCCTGCTTCAAGCTTGCCTTAAAGCTTACCCCTTTCATAAATTCGTCCCCACCCCCCAGCTCCTTCAATGCTATATTATGTAAAAAATGTGTAATTTTTAAATTAAATCTATTCCCATATATGGTATTTAATGTTACGATATGTAAATAAACTAATTCTAATAAAAAGAGAGGATGAATTAATTATGATTAAAAGAAGTAGGTTTCTGGTAAGCTTGGGTTTGGTATTAGTACTTATACTGTCAAGTACCTTTGGTGCTTTTGCACAGAGCAGCGGGGAAAGTAATGTTGTTCACAGCAAAATAATACCTGTAGTATTAGACTATGATCAGGCCACTAATTCCATTAGCTTAAACTATGACGACATTCTGGATTACAAGCCGATAATGAGTATCGAAGACCCGGATTGTATTATTGAGGCTATGAATCTGGCAGATATTCTTGACGACGCGGTTGAAGTAAAAAACAACAATGCATTTTTTGATTTTCAAAAGGCTATCGATATTGTAAAAGCCAATAAAGGAATATCTGTAGTGGGAATATTAAACAGCAACATTACCAAAAATAATGCAAACTATGTTGAAATGAGTGAAGCTGTAACACAAACTATACTAAGTGTACTTAAAGCAAAAATAGACGACGGGACAAAGAACGTATTTCAAAATCTAATTCAGTCGTGCTATACAGATACCGAAAAAGATGAACAAAAGCACTGGGTTTTATGGTCAAAAAATACCGAGCATCAAAGCCAGTACGTATATCAGCTATTATTTGCCATACAAAATAAAAATACCGGGGCATTCATCTATGCATTACCGTTAGCCTTAACAGTTACGGTTGACAAATCCAAGTCAAAATTCTTGGGAATGACAGTAAAAGACAAGAGTAACTATTCATGCAATATACAAGGACTTCAAATTGTAAAGTTAATGGATAAATATGTGAATGGAGGTAGATAATGATGAGAAAGACAGCATTGGCTATAATCGTTATTTTTACAGTGGGTATGCTGCTGGCCGGTTCGGTTCTGGCAAAAGTCGATACGAATAATTCTACAATCTCCGAGCCCGCAATAAAATCTTATAATACTGATGAATTAACCGATAAAAACCATATTGTCATAAAGGAAAATCAGGATACCCAATATTCTGATAAAATAGCTGACAATATAGCATTATTGCAAAAAAACATCATACACGATACTGATAAATATTTTTTTGACCTTAATAGTATCATAAAAGAATTGAAGGCAAATAAAAAACTAACAGTATCTAACATCTTTAATCAAAAAATCGAAAATAATAATATGAAATACACTGACTTATTAAACAGGGTATATGATACTTTGTATTCACAATACGGCAAGAAGCTCACAGAGTATTCCGAGGAAAGCTTCAACGAGCTGTTGAAGGAGTATTTGAACAAGCCGATAAAGCCCGGTGATACCCTTTCATATACAATTTTAATTGCTATTCAGAACAAAAATACCGGTTTCTTTATCTCATATACGCCTATAAATCTTAAAATCAGTGCCGCATATGATAAAATAGATAAGAAAAAGATCCTGTATACTGCAGATATTCAATCATTAAACTATCTGCAGCTTACAATTGAATAAGGAGGGTTAGTATGAAGCTTTATAATATACATACATTGAAAAATAAAATCAGTAAGCTAATATGTATTATTATTATTTTTAATATACTCTGTACGCCTGCTTGGGCTGTAGGGGCTAACAATGCTAATTTAACGCAGCTGGATCTGGGAGAGGACTTTTTGTTTAAAGCAGATGTCAATGCCGCAAAACATTACTTTGAAATATTCAACGAATTTGACGCTGCAATCAATCAAAGCAGCTTTGACTTCAATAAAGCTCTTCAAATAGCAACCAGTAACGGCATGACACATTCCGGCAGTATCGATAACAGTATAAATCAGGGCTCCGGCAATGTAAATTATGCTGTTTCCCAGATAAATACACTGTTTGAAAGCAGACTGAGCAGCGTTCTGTCCGATAACGCCAGAAATGTTATTTCTAAGGTAATACAGGACACCTTTAATACTCATATAAGTTCCTCGAATTACATCATCTATAGTTCAAAATCCGGGAGTGAAAACTCTTACCTTTTTAAGGTTTTAGCAGGCTCTGTTGCAATAAGCGGTAATCAGTCAACATTAACCTTAGTTCCAATTGAAATTAACGTTCATGTAAAAGTAAAAGTAAAGAAGGTCCTTTTTGTTACTGTTAAGAAAACCAAAGATTATGATGTGCATATTAAGGCACAATCATACAAAAAGACACTTACTTTATAAATACGCGCGCTAAGAAGGAGATTGAAAAGGCAATTTAGCCCTTTTAATCTCCTTTTTTAGTTAGCCCGAAAGTAACTATGGGCCAGTATATATAATCGTCTCTGTCACACGACACCGGATGTATAAATCTACCCCGTGTACAGTAAAAACAGGACCGTCCCCATTTAGCTCTATTCTCTTTCTTCTACCCGTGCTTCTTAATACTGGCTCAGTTCAAACGCCTTGCCCATGAACAGTATATTGCCTTTTCCCTCATCCGCAATCACAAATATAAACGGCCTGGTTGCTATAAATTCGTTGTCCGGCGGAGGTGTGCTTCCAAATAAAACACCCGCTGTTATGGCGGCAGCCTCCGTACCATTTTCATTCACTTCAATCAATGCCTTATGATTTATCCGGCTGATAAAAATTCCAGGCGCTATCCCGGAAAAATTCGCTCCCGGTAAAAATGCCTCTTCCATTCCAAGCGCAGCCAATGCATTATTAAGAGATATCTCCCCATACTCGATCTTAAAGCGCGGCAATATGAGCTTCACATCCTCCGTATTCTCGATGCTCTGCCTTATTTGATTCCACTTTTGGGTATTTAAGCTGATTATATAATCATTAATAGACACGCCATCGTCAGGAAGTATGCAGTACATTGCCGTACTGCCGCTGCCATATGGAAGCCTTATTGCCTTATAGTCCTCGCCTTGCCCGTAATCCATGGTATCCGTCTTTTTCATATATACAATACTTTTGTATTCATTTTTTCCCGTCCTGAAGTTACCGTTAAAGGAGAGAGTTTCATCAAAAACATTCGTCCATCGTCCCTTAAAATATAGTGCGTTAATTAGATACATGACTGTCTGGCTTGGTATGGGAGCATTCAGCATTTGCGGTATCATTCCGTTTGTTGCATTTGCTACCCATGAATTTATCGTGTTTATCGCACCGTGACTTCCGAAATCAATTGCCTCGACATGTGAATTGAAAATATTCCTGTTGATTTGCAGAAAGCTGCTGTTTATGTTAAATCTGTTCCTATACCATATTGAGTTGCTTATGCCTAGATTTACATCGGGATCGATATTTCTTAAGTATGGGAGAAGGCTGCCGTAGGCCCGGTTTATGGTATTGATGTCAAGTCCGTTGTATCTCATGGCTGTTTCCATTTCTCCCCTTGTGGAGCCTCCCGCCCCCTGATAAACCATTGAAAGAGCTGTGGAAATACTCAGTGGGGATATCAAAACATTCTTTTCAGAATCCTCCAGATTTATTGCTTTGAAAATATCAAAAGCAAAATCTGTATTGGCCTTAATTACTTTTTTTACATCATTTTCCACAGAACTGAACAGAGCTGTTTCAGACTTTGCAGAATCAAATGAGCTGATTTTCTTGCTGTTATCAATTTGACTCTTCAGCTGCTGACTGTCGGCTACAGAAGCAGAAAAACCCGATGAGGCTGAAAAAACAAGGGTGAACGAAATAATCATACATGGCAGCAGCCTGCTTAATTTCCTTTTAAGCATAATAAAACCTCCATATCTAATAATTTTCGCTATAATATATTGTAATTCTAGGCAATTTAATCTACGCTATATAAACATTCTATATTTTTCAATAAATATCCTCTATATTTTTAAAAAAACCGAAGAACAAGCAGGGAAGAACAAGCAGGGACGGTTCTTGACTTGCGCTATTTTTTGCTCAAGATTCTGCTCACCCTTGATTCACTTATGCCCCCAAAAAGCTTACCCAGCTCCTTCAACATACAATAAGCATGCACCAGAAAGCCATATTTGCTTTTCATTCGCTCAAACGTTTCTAAAAATCTCAATTTATCACTATCGCACAGGAATATATTCTTTCTCTCATTTCCTCGATGAATAACATGGTAAGTTGAAAATTCCCCTTTTACTCTTGCCTGTCTTGGCATTTATGTCACCTCCGTTTCATTCTATCCGTTTGATTTTATAATAGCAAATAGAGCAAGTCAAGAACCGTCCCTACTTGTTTGTTCAATAATTGGGAGTAATCGGTCGGTTGCAAGATTCCCCAGCTCTGTAACAGGTATATCAAACAGCCAATAGTCCCCTGTAGCGTGGTTTTCACCATTGCACCACACATTCAGTGTGCCGCCGTCGCTAAAGTAAAATTGCGCTGCAAATTCGGAGGTGTCAATGCTCTCCGCAAGCTTTTTATATGCCCCTGCTTTGAGCTCTTGGGGCATTTCACCCTCCACGCCCGCAGCCGCAAATCCGAGCTTGCCGTCAAGCACCATCTGTTTAAAAGTATTTTTATTGTTTATAAAATCCCACAGCTTCCCTGCATCCTTATCTCCGGTAGTCAAGCTGAAAATCTGTGTCCGTATTGAATTTACGGGATAAGCCGCTCCCTTAGTATACGCGGTGTTATATGTCCGTATACTAAGCAAATCGCCGCCTACCACTTCAAAAACAGGCATTATGTTGTATGTGGTGTCTTTCTCAGCAGACGAAGTCGGCGAAATGCAGAAATCTTTTAATTTCCCGTTCAGCTTTCCTTGTACAGCACTGTCTGCTAAACCGCTTACTTCAACATAACGTGCCTGAGTTTCGTCATCGCCGTAGTTTTCAACTGTTTTATAGTCAAAAGACACATTGCCTGAAGGCTCTTTTGCAGGAGCGGCTTCGTCATTTTCCTTGCCAACGCTTGAGCTGATATCAAGAACAGAGCCATCTTCTCCGTATTTGTACAGCCCGGCCGTGGTCTTTTCTCCGGTTGTAATTACCGCAAAGGTTCTCGTAGCATCCGGATAGTCTGCGTTATGGTCGATCCAGGTTCCTTCATTTATATAGTATTTTCCGTTATTCATTGCGGTATATTGGGGCACATGGGTATGCCCGAACACAACCACATCCACGTTTTCGTCGGGGTTCTCCAGATACTGTGTCCTTGCCTGTTTGAAAAAGTAATCCCAGTCCAGCGTTCCGGAAACTGCCTCAATGAAGCTGTTGGGTACCTTAACCTTATTAATTTTCTGACGCTCCTCCCATGTGCGCTGAATATTCTTAAACAGCACCGGTGCGGAAATTGTTCCGTCCGCCTGCTGAGCCGGATAGAAATCCAGATAGGTATATGCATCGTCAAATCCAGAGATGTGCATATCAAATATTTTCTCGTCAAGACTCTCATTAGGCGTCATGCGCGCAGAAATGTTCTTGAGAAGGGAGTAATAAATATAAGCTCCGTACTGGTCTGTGTCGGATTTGTCAGGCAGCTTCGTTACCACCGGAAGATTCTTTTCAACCTTTGGACATCCCTCCAGCACCCATGTCGCGGCATAGCGTGCGTAGAAATAGCCTGCCGGAAGGATAGTGTCGTCATTCCCGCACAGCTTCGCGTTGGTGACGGTGTCCGGAGCGGAAAAAATATCATAACGATGTCCGTGTTCAATTGCTATTTCGTTGCGGTCGCCTGTGTAATAGGTCCCAAGCCCTTTGGCATCTCTGATCTGTACGATTTTGGGAATAGCCTCCTGTAAAACAGCGTTATCCTGCGTCATGTCATGATTTCCGGGTATGTAGACAAGCTTTATGCCGCTGTTTGTCACCTTATTCAGTTCGTCGATAACGCGCTGATTGTTTGCAATTACATCCTTGTAAAACTTACCCTGATCTGTATAGCTGGGGTAATAAACGGGCAAAAACCACTCATCCAGAAAATCACCGTCAATCACCAACTCCCTCACATCTGTTGTTCTTTGCAGCCGCTGCAAAAACTCAATCAGCAGAGGGCGGTTTTTCACCATTTCGGCATAGCTGTCGTCAATTCCAATATGGATATCGCTTATGACAACGATCTTGTTTCTTGTACCCCCGGCATCCCACAAAGCTGTGGCACCTTTCGGCGTGTCTGACACTGATGCATCGGTATTCGTCGAGCAGCCGATGGTGATCAAAGCCAAAGAAATTAACATACCGGCCACCAGCAGCAAAGAGAGAATTTTTGTTTTCATGTTCGTTTCCTCCTATAATTCGATAATATTTTACAAAATTCTACTCTTAGAATAACCCCCAAAAAAGAAAAAATGAGCCTTTACACTTAAAAGTCTCATTTTTACACTTAAAAAACTTATGTTATGTTAAATTAACTCTTGACAAACAGCATTTGCCTTATTCTCAAACCAAAATGCGTACCCGAAAAACACTGTTTTCGATTTTATATATCAGCTCGCCGTCATATGCAACGTGATCTAAGGGGGTATAACTGCTTATCATTTTATTAAATCGATTCCTTTTTGCAAGGTTTTCACACCAATAGCCCCCTCTGCCCCTGTTACAATATAACCGTCTTTGTCAATAAATATCGTTGTAGGTATGGACGCTATGCCGTATTTACTTACCGCATCCTGTTTTGTATCAAAGTATACAGGAAACGAAAAGCCCTGATCCTTTACATACTGCGCGCCCTTTTCTTTTGTTTCGCGCTGCCCGTCCGCAAGATCCACCATCATAAATGTGATATCCTCTCCAACTTCCTCATATACCTCGTTAAATTCAGGCATTTTACTCTTACATGGAGGGCACCAGCTTGCCCAAAAGTTCAGCACTATAGGCTTGCCAAATAAGTCCGACAGATTCACAGAATTGCCATCCGCATCCAAAACCGTAAAATCAGGCGCTTTCATTTCTTCTTTTTCCGCGTCCTGATTTGTTTGAGAGCCTTCTTGGGTGTTTTGAGTAACGCCGATATAGCATGTAGCGTTGCTGCTCAATAATCTCCATTTTTTTAGGAATGTCCCCGTTTCTCTCTTTTTTGAGGAATGTCCCCATTGAGGAATGTCCCCGTTTCTTGCTTCATTCAATAAATTTTAATAAAACTTATTGATAACTTTAATATTTCTAAGTTTTTCGAATATTTTTATTTAATATGGCAGGTGATATATTTATACAGGTGATGTATAATTTATAAAAACAGGGCACATATGCCCTCTTTTAGGTACTTTTAGCGAAACAAGCAGCACCATATATAAAATAAATCATTTCTTCCACAGGATGTGATGGATAGATTTTACTGCAAGGCCGCTATGAAATACCTTTATATTGAAAGGAGCTGAGACGATTTTGAGCATAACGGAGCTGTCTATTAAAAGACCAGCAGCGGTTGTAATGGTTGTAATTTTAATTTTGAGCCTTGGAGCAATAGGATATTTAAATCTGGGTGCAGACCTTCTGCCTTCAAATAATATTCCCATTATAACAATTGTGACGGCCTATCAGGGCGCCGGGGTTGAGGAAGTGGAAAAGCAGGTAATAAAGCCGATTGAGGATGCTGTATGCGGGTTGAGCGGTATAGACTCCATACGCTCCATTTCCGGCGTGGGGTATGGGTATTCTATTATTACATTTTCAATGGAAACCAACATGGAGCAAGCGTTCATGGACATACAGCAGGCATTGGGGGATATTTCTGACAAGCTTCCCGACGAAGCCTCTAAGCCGATATTGAAAAAAGTGGACAATAATTCCGAAGCAATCATGATGCTTACTGTTTCGGGAGACGCACCGTATGAAGAGCTGTACTATCAGTCCGATAACCTTAAAAAGGAGCTCGAAAAGCTTAAGGGAGTGGGAAATGTAAGTATGCAGGGGGCACTTCAAAAGGAACTTTCGGTAAATGTTGACAAGGCCGCTCTCGATTATTACGGCCTGAATATAAATGCCATTGTCAACAGGCTCCTCTCCGAAAATCTCAACGGCCCCGCCGGGAAAATAGAGCAGGGCGTAAAAATACAGACTCTTAGGGTAATAGGTGAATTTGACAGCATAAGCGAGATTGAAAGCTTAAGAATATTCACTCCCAGAGGCGGAATAATCCGCCTGGCAGATGTGGCCGACATAGAATTTGCTCCTCCCGATCAGGATAGAATAATCAGGCTGAACCAGCAGCAGTCAATAGGTCTATTTATCCAAAAGCAGAGTGATGCAAACATAGTGGAAACTATCGACAGAATAAAAAAGGAGCTTGATAGCTTTAAGCAGGGACTTCCAGAGGGAATTGAAATAACAGTTGCCACAGATGGCGGAAGCTTTATTAACTCCACGCTTAGCGAGGTAAAAAAGAATCTTATAGAGGGCATTATCACGACCTGCATTGTTATGCTTCTTTTCTTAAGAAGCTGGCGTTCCTCCCTTATTGTTCTTGTATCTATTCCCACATCACTAATTGCAACCTTTTTCATGATGTATGTGCTGGGCTTTACCTTAAACATTATGTCTCTGGTAGCGTTATCCTTATGTATAGGTATTCTTGTTGACGACTCGATAGTGGTGCTGGAAAACATACAAAGGCATTTAAAGATGGGGAAGAATCCAATGAAGGCTGCCCTTGAAGGCAGAAAGGAAATTGGAATGGCGGCTATTGCAATAACGCTTTGCGATGTTGTCGTATTCGGGCCTGTTGCGTTTATGTCGGGAATGATAGGGCAGTTTTTTAAGGAATTCGGACTTACAGTGGTAAGCGCAACCCTGTTTTCACTTGTGGTATCCTTCACGCTCACCCCGGTGCTGGCATCAAGACTTTTAAAGTCAAATCAGCCCGGTGGCTCTGAAGAAACTTTAAATGCAAAGAAAAAAGGCGTTTTCTCAAAATTTGTGGAGCGGTTGTCGGAATATTACGGAGGGCTCCTTTCCTGGTCGCTTAATAACCGCTGGAAGGTAATTTGCGTTGTAGCCGCGGGTATTGCCGCATCCTGTATGCTGATCCCCCTTAAATTCATAAGTACGGAATTTCTTCCCGCCACAGACCAGGGCGCGCTGACGTTAAATGTGTCACTTACTCCCGGAACAAGCCTTGAGCAGACGGACGATAAAATAAAGCTTGTTGAAAACTACTTAAAGGAGCTTCCCGGGGTAAAAAACTTTCTGTCAACAGTCGGACAGGAGGACGACAGCTCTACCGGGAAGATAGCCGTAAATCTCGTGGATAAAAACAGCCGTAAAAAAAGCCAGAGTCAGATGGCAAAGGAAATAAGGGCATGGGGCAAAGCTATTCCGGGTATTGACTTCTCGGTAATCGAGGCCAGCATTGTAGGCGTTACCTCTATC
Organism: Anaerobacterium chartisolvens; assembly: GCF_003337415.1. Taxonomy (GTDB): domain Bacteria; phylum Bacillota; class Clostridia; order Acetivibrionales; family DSM-27016; genus Anaerobacterium; species Anaerobacterium chartisolvens. The sequence goes on from NZ_QPJT01000046.1 coordinate 13,189, forward strand.
GATGGCGCAAAGCCTGTTGTGCTTAATATTACCGGGTCCGACTCAGAGGTACTCCGCCAGTTGTCGGGTGATATAGAGAAGGCTGTGAGATCCATACCCGGAATAACGGATGTCAGCAACTCCTCCAAATCGTCGATCAGTGAATTTTATGTTGATGTAGACCACCTTGCGGCATCGGAATACGGAATAACAGCCGCCGACATAGCAGGCACTCTGAGAACTGCCGTTAACGGCACACAGGCAGGGGTATTCCGCAAAGACGGAGACCAATACGATATTATGGTAAAATTTAAAGAAGGCCAGATTGTAACGTCGGATGAAATAGGCTCTGTAAAAATAGTAGGCGCCTCGGGGCGGGAAATATATTTAGACCAGGTTGCATCCATAGGCATTACCGATGCTCCGCAGGAGCTTATGCGTCAGGATCGCAGAAATATGGTTTCTGTCTCCGCCAACATAGAAGGAAGAGCTCTGGGCTCGGTAAACAAGGACATACAAAATGAGCTTAAAGAAATAGACCTCCCCAGAGGCTATGAAATAAAATTTGGAGGAGATCAGTCCAACATGGCCGACTCCTTTGATTCGCTTATAAAAGCGCTAATTGCATCAGTTCTTCTTGTGTATATGATACTTGTTGTTTTATACGAGTCCTTTATGACTCCCCTGATACGTATGCTATCTCTCCCGTGCGGTATAATAGGCGCGCTTGCCTCACTTGCCCTGACAGGCAACTCCCTTAACACGGTAACACTTATAGGCCTTATAATGCTCGACGGGCTTGCGTCTAAGAACGGCACTCTTTTAATTGATTACACAAATACCCTTATGAAAAAAGGAATGCCTCTAAAAGCGGCTCTTTTGCAGTCTGGAAAAACCCGTTTAAAGCCTATACTTATGACAAGCATTACCATGATTGTAGGAATGCTGCCCGCCGCACTTGCTATAGGAGAAGGAAGCGAGATTAAATCGGGTATGGCAATCGCATTGATAGGGGGAATGATAACCTCCACACTGCTCTCCCCCATTCTTCTTCCTGTCGTATATACAATGATGGATGATGCTAAAGCAATTTTTTCCCGGAAGTCCGGCCCTGAGAAAATCACATTGGAGGTGCAATAAAATGAATTTTTTTAAAAAGAACAAGCTGCTGTGCATAGCTATATCGGTTATATCGCTGACATCCATGACAGGCTGCGGGCAGCAAGCCCCCTCATCGGCTCCCGTCGTCAAGAATGTCAGTGCATTGCAGGTATCTGCCGGCTCCATAGCCACAAGCGTTGATTACGCGGGAAAGCTTAAGCCTCTCAAGGAGATTCCTGTTGCCTCAAAGCTTCCCGGCACGGTAGAATCGGTTAATTATGATGTTGGTATGGAGGTAAGGGAGGGAGATATTCTTTTCACAATTGACCCAAAAGAGGTACAGGCGCAATATGATCAGTCTAAGGCAGCGGTAAACAGCGCGGAGACCAATCTCACACTGACCTCCGAGTCGACAATTGCGCAGCAGATATTGCAGGCGGAGAAGGCATTGGCTCAGGCACAGATTCAATATGATGATGCTGCAGAGCTGTATGGCAAGATGGCAGAGCTATACGGATCAAACTCGGCAAGCAGGCAGGATATGGATAAATCCAAATCGGCAATGGACGCCGCCCTTATACAGCTTAACACAGCCAAAAACTTTTTAGAGCTGCTTAATAACAAGGTGGGCCCACAGTCTGCCGCCGTCGCCTCAGCACAGCTTGAGCAGTCAAAGGCTGCCCAAAAGCAATCCTCAATACGGCTTGACAATACATCGGTAGCTTCTCCTATTTCGGGCAGGGTTTCGGCCCGTAGCATTGATGCGGGACAGCTTTTATCCGCAGGCATCCCCGTTTTTACCATTATTGACAGCTCGGCCTACTTAGCAGAGGTGAATGTGTCCAACGCCATAGTTTCCAGAATTTTGGCAGGCCAAAAGGTGTCTGTAAAGGCAGGAGGAGCCTCTGAGTCTGTGTACGGAGGAGTTGTTGATACAATAAGCCCCTCGGCAGATCCCCAGACTCATACATATACCGTTAAGGTTAAAATACAAAACACATCCCCTGATTTGATTCCGGGGATGCTGGTGAAGGTCAATTTTACAGTGGATAGCAGGAATAACATTATAATTGTGCCTAATGAAGCTGTTGTGAGCGAGAACGGAGTACAATATGTATATGTGGTTAAAGACAATAAGATTGTTAAAAGGCTTGTGAGTACAGGCATATCCGACGAAAAATCCTGGGAAATAACAGACGGCATTAAAGCAGGAGAATATGTGGTAACAGAGGGTCAGAGCTTTTTAAATGAGGGAGACAGCGTGAATATATCGTAAACGAAGGCGGCAAATGGCTTTGATCGAGCCTATTGAAAAAATCAAGACGGCAATTGATGTTATGAAGAATTGCGGCCTTACAATTTAATATTTATAACCTCCTCCTTAAAAATTAACAATATTTTAACCTTATTTAATAACTAAAGACATAAAATTTAGGTAATATGTATTTTAAGGGAGGTAAAATGTATGCTCGATATTAAGAACATCTGCACTCTTAAGGACTTTATTGAAAATGATGAATACGTAATAAGGGATATAGTTGACTGTAATGCGTATAGTGCCCTGTATTTCAATCTTATAGGGGCATACCGTTCATACAACTGTTATACGGAGAGTTCGGATGTAATAGACTATGTTCTTTTAATGGATTAACACCATGCGGTACTAATTCATATCAAAAAATAACACAAATTAAAAGGAGCTCACTTTTTTAGAAATGCTCCTTTTAATTTGTTTACAGTTTAAGCCTGCATTGCATCCATTATTTCAATTTTTGAAATAGTCTCATTTTCCTTATCCGAGTATTATATTCAAAAAGCACGCCTTCTAAACTGCTTCCGTCAAAAATGGCTTATACTCAAAGTGGGGGCTTGAATCAACAATATATTGGAATGCAACTCTGTCTACACGAGCTTCCAAATTGTCAATAAGCATCACTTTGCGCGGCATAGTCAATGAACACTGCCAGCTTTCAAGCGTAATCTCTTCAAAAATCCGAATAAATGTAAAAAGGTTGAGCTCATTGTATCCCTCTTCAAGGTCTGGGGGAATATCAAGCACTACCTCCGGGAACACATATCCTTGGCCTTCCGGCACATTGTCACACATATAATTTTCACACGAGGCCTTGCTTATTTCAAGGACCGTCCCCACAGAGTGATAATATTTATCCGTGTATACGTCCATGCTCGTCATGCGATCTATGTTTTTTTTCTGATTTAACAGCACCGCCTCAATTTTTACAGTCTGAGGTATAAATACCCCCTCGCTGTGCATCTGCGGAAGCAGGTTCATGGTTATTGCAACATGGGGCTCCTTTTGAAGTGCGTTTTGCATGGTTTCAGTAATAACCATATGTATTGTCCCGCCGCCTTCATACTTATATTTTACCGCATCGCACATAACTATCTCTCTTACGTATTCCCCGGCACCTAATGCCTCAATGGTATTCTTTAAAATACTCACGCTCTCAGGATTGATTTCAAGAAAAGTAAAATTAATTTCACGGGGAGTAAATACTGTCGTCATGGGCATTGCCAGAGCAGCAAACGGCCCCGTGCCGGCATAAACTATATGAATAGTCTCACCCGGAAATTTCTTTTGGGCTGCTATTATGCCATTATATATCCCCCTGATAAAATTTTTTGTCCTCATTAGCTCCTTAATGCACGCCGCAGCCCAGAATGGGCCTATTGCCTTACCATAGGGAAGATATATATCCTCCTTGCTTATGTCTTCACACTCACCGAGTTCTGATGCCTCCAGAAACAGATCATACATCCGTATCACAGTCTCTCTAATCTCACCATAGTTATCTTCAGGCTCCAGCAGAACGCTTGTTATCTTTTCCATCTCGTCTCTGTATCGACACATTCCTATCATTCCTATTCAAGTAAAATTTATATGGAAATTATATAGTAAAATCCTCTGACCGTCTATAGAAAATGTCTATAAAGATGACAAATTTGTTATAGGGAATTAACCTGTTTCACTACTCATTTTTATCATGACAGTTTATAGAATAAAATTTATAATTGCCTGTACAGCCAATATAAAAGCCAAGGCTCCGTTCACAATTATAAAGTTTTTAACAGATAATACAAAGGTATCCTCCTTTATCTGTTTTTCATAGAATATCCTTATATTTTTCCCCACGGGTATAATAGTGACAAGCACAAGCATTAAAATCAGAGATACCGCTCCAAGCACCACAAGCGCTGCCAGAGCCGAGTACCCTATGCAGTACAGTATTGTGAAAAGCTTCAGAGAGTTATCTCTTCCAATAAAAATCGGCAAGGTGTATCTCTTATTTTCGGTGTCATCTTCAATGTCGCAAATATTATTTGCCAGCATAATGTTGGCAATCCCTGTTACAGAAGGTACGGATATTAAGACTATATATAACATCTCCTGCACATTCATTTCAAAGCTCATGGTTTTGCCCTGAAGCATTATATTAAGCAGTTCCCCGTCGAACGCATGTATATATATAGCTATAAAAGGAATTATAAATCCCATAAACACACCGGAAAAAATTTCCCCAAAGGGTGTTCGGGATATGGGGACAGGCCCGAAGGAATACAGTATCCCTATAACAAAGGACGCGGATCCCAATGCAAGAACTACGATGTTTGTACTCACAAATAATAAAAAGCCCAACACCGCAGCCACTGAAAAAAGCACTGCAATGATACTCAAAACCCATGACTCTTTAAGGCTATCCCTCACTATTGCATTATGGCTCTCGTAGCCATACCCATGCCTTTTATTTGCCTTTCTAAAATCCTGATAGTTGTTTATAGTTGTAACGGTCATATCAATACACATAAGGGAACCGAACATAAGCAGAAAATTTTTAAGGCTGAAGGCATTGAACCGGTATAGGGCATAAAAAGTACCCGATAAAAAGGGAATAACGCTGGCTACCTTGGTTTGTATCTCCACCAGCTTCAGAAAACTTACAAAAGACATCATCCTTCTCCTTTCTTAGAAATGCCCCCCCAATGTTATTTTGCCCATTCGGGGGACATTTCTCACAAATTAGCAAAACTTTTCAAAAATTTACTTAAAACCTCTTTACCAAACGCATGTTCTGTGTTAAAATATAGGAAATAGTATATTAAGGAGTCAAATATGCCCAGAAAATCCCGTGAAAAGCAC
>NZ_QPJT01000047.1 GCF_003337415.1 Anaerobacterium chartisolvens
CAAGCCTGATGCAAAATCCTAGCATTCTTGTTACCATGTCAATAGCCTCATTTGCAAGACCTGTAACAGGGTTCAGCCGATTAATTTTACTGTGCTGGCTGTCCATGTCCGGCATCAGCGCGGCCAGTGCCGCAACCAGCACCCCGGCGAGGCTGATCCCATCCTCTGCGATATCCCCTATTACCGGGACAGCCGCGAGCAGGGGAACCGTGCCCGCAACGGCTCCCAGCAGTATGTAATACAGAGCCCCCAGCCTGTAGTGAGTTGTACCCATCATGTTTGCATTCCACCTCGTTGATTATTTTGTAGTAGTTGAAGCTGCCGGGCTATTGCCATCGTATTCCTTAATGATGATATCCGTTGCAGGCTCAACAATAAGCTTCTGCCCTGTTTTAAAGAACTGCACCCAGGTGCCGCTGCCTATAATGATAAAGATAAGCAGCACCGCCGCCGTCTCCAGTATCCACCTTTTCTCAAAGCTTTCCTTCCCCTTTCTCACCTTTAAGGCTTGAATCAGTATCCTGAAGGCTACAATTACCGCGCCCAGTGTAGCCAGCACGGCAAAGATGAAAAACGCAAACCTTATAACCGGCGCTACCGTCTGTGCTGCCTCCTTCTGCAAGGCCGGATCACTCGTATAAGTCTCAAGCTCATCCCATATGCTGTCTGCCGCAAAAGCGGGGACGGCGTATAGAGCCAGTGTTATCATTATACCAACAAAAAGCAGCAATTTTCTTCCTTTTAAAATGTTCCTCATTAAAAAACACCCCTTTCCATAGTAAATTTAAGTAAACAAAAAAAGCGCTTTCCACCCGCGCTTTTTACAAATTGCGTTTAGTTGCTCTTTTTAAAATATCAACCCCTGACCGTCGCTTATGCTTGTATACCGGCCTCCCTCCTCTTTAGCCCCGCTATCCTTCTCTCCTGCTTTCAAATCATAGCCATCCCTGACCCACACCCCGACGGTTCCCAGCCCGGCTAATGACTTCACAAAGGCCAGATCATCGTCAACGGTGATCTTCACCGGCTCGCCTGTGAAATCATCCTCATAGTCGGGATCATCCTCTCCTGCTGAGTAGTTTTCCTTTATCCTTCCATAGGAGCTGCTCCACACAACGGCTTCCTTGTCCATCATTGCGGCAAGCATTACATGACTCCTTGCAGCCTGCACACGCAAGTGCCATTCCGTCTCCGTACTCCCGGCATCCAAGTAATCCTCATTAACTGCTTCCTTTACAATGACGGCCACCGTGCCCTTTAACGACGCAGCCTCATATATAAGGCCGTTAAGGGCAAGTATAACCGGAAGCTCAGGCTTTACAGCCTTCTCCCCTTCATTCCCCGTATTAAAAAATATCCTGTATTCCTCAGTCATCGCAATCCTCTCCTTTCTAGCCTCTCTTTCAGGGGCTTCCACGGCAGCTTCTCCAAAGGGACATAGTCATCTTCCCTTACGCTTCCATTCCACACATAGATAAATGCCTCCGCCTCCCCTTCATCGGTTTCCGCTGTCACCGCACGCCTTATGTACATATCGCCTTCATCCTCCAGCTGATCCAATACCGAAAGAGTCCTTTCACATACATCGTAAAGCTCGCCCCTTACTCCGACTCCTTCCCGCCTTACAACCCCCGGATAGGAAGCCACATTGTACAGGCCGTAACCCTTTACCGTTGCTGCACCTGCATATTTCTCATTGTCCAGCAAGGGATGGTTCCAATATCCCCGCATAAGAGAGCCGTACACAAATACATACATTATATCCGGCCCCCATTCACATGCTCATTTATAGTCCGGGTAATGCTGCCCCTGTGTTTAAATAGCAGCTCGGCATCACAGCCGTACACTTCCCTGTAAATCCTCTGAAAAAAAAGTGATGAAGCCTGGCCTTCAACGTCAAACTTCTCCTTTAACATTTCACTTACTTTTTGTTCAATACATTCCTCGTCCAGACCCTCAGACTTATAGAATACTATATCGTTAATTGCCGTATCAATGGCAGCCGCAGCATATCTATTTCCCTTAAGCTCCCGCATAACAGGCCCAAGCCTTAGAAGCCTTTCCTTCTCCAGCTCCTCCTCCATCCATCCGAGCACTTTTTTAGATACCTTGTTAAAATACAGCCTGAACTCTTCCTTAAAGTCGCTGTCCACCCTTATTATTATATTATCATCCTTCTTCAATTAAATTCCCTCGCTCAATATGTATTAATTTATTTGTATATACATTTATATTAATACAATATTATGGATGTGTCAAGCGAATTTTATATATTTTGCCATTGCGACCTTCCGTAAGCGCCCAGACAGGCTCTTTTATCCTTCGTTCTTGTAAAAACTATGTCCAGAAACTTTTTTATATGGCTGTGGTCATCCAGCGAAGGCCTTTGTATATATGATGTATGCGCTTTCAGCATTTCTCCTCTTTTTCTTGTGCTTTCACTCCGGGTGCGGGCATTTTTAGCGGCCTGTATAATCCCCACGGCCACCCTTACATTGTTTTGTACCTGTGCAGGGTCGAGAGAGCCGTTAAATGTTCTGAATTCTATTGTAGGCTTTGAGCCGTCGGCAATATTGTTTGTGCTTACGCCGGAGGAGTGGCCAAAAACATTAAATCTCCTCGCCACTGCTTGAAGAGCTTCCGTTCCGCCCGACTGGTCAACGTTTATTGTATGATCCATCAGATCTCTGTACGAATCGCCGACGGGGCGTGCATAGTGTGTTCCCCTGTGGGTGGGCAAGTTTCTGTTTGTAGACAGTCTGTACAGTATGTTTTCAAAGCCGGAAATGAGCTTTTTATACCGTCTCCACCGGTGCTTTGAATTGTCCAGAACATCCACCCCCACATGTACATGTCCCCCGCAGCGTGCGCTTACCCTTCCTCCGTGCCTCCTTATTACCTCGCATACCTTCTCAAGCTGCCTCCAAGTCTCGGGAGTGTCCCTTAAGATAGGCGAAACTATTTCGCCTCCCACGGAGGAATCCAGCGTAACCCTCCATTTGTCCCTGTCCTCAAGCGGTATTCTGGAATGGCTTTCGGTATAGCCCAAAACCCTCCCGCTGCCGTTTAGTCCAAGCCTTTTAAGCTCCGCGGCAATTGCGTTGTTGTTTCCTCCCACATGCTCAAGCTCTATTCCAAAGGTAGCCTGAGAGCCATTCAGTACATTTTCATATTCATATGGCAGCCCTTCCCCGGCAGCCTCTGTAAGGAGGCTGCTAAACTCATTTTCACCCATTTCGGAAATATACCTGCCGTCATCTTCGGGCCTTTCCTGCTGCTCTAAAAGCTCTCTGGCATCAAATGACGCAAGGCTGTCCACCTCCCGGCCAACATCCATAATGCCGTCTGAAGCTTCAGCCTCCCGTGACATTCTTCCTGAAGCTTCATTTACGGCACGAATATGTCGGCATTCCCTTTGCCTTATCCTGTGGTCTATGCACGTGCATGTACCTTCCCCTGTATTTACCTCATATGTCCTTCCGCTGCCTGATGTAACCTCGGCCTGATCAGGGTGAGTAAACCGGACTGTCAGGTTTTCCATACCCCTGCTGCCTGAGTGTGAAGGTATTACTATCGTCCTGCTTGCCGTCTCGTTTACCGGGCCTACTGCTCCGGCAGGCATAATTCCACCACCTCCCCCGGCACCTGCGCCTCCACCCATTCCTGTTATACCGCCGCCTCCTGCCACGGCCCCGCCTGCTCCCCCACTTATCGTTGCTCCCGATGAGCTGCTTGTTGTACTCCTTCCTTTCGGCATATGTTTTCTCCTTTCTGTCTTCTCCTTTCAAAAAGAAAAAGAACCTTGTCTTAAGGTTCTCTTTGCTTTTAGCGCTGCTTTCATTTTTATAATAATAGCTGATAACATTTCTGATAACATAGCTTTGAATTAGTTGCGAATACATAACACTTTTTTAGTTAAAATGCTCTGGTATTGCCAAAATAAAAAAAGACCTTTTTCAAGATCCCTTTAACATTCTAAAGCTACTATACATCTCTTCACTCCGGCTCTAAGCCGGTCTTTCCGAATAGCAGCATATATCTTTTGTTCATTTCTTTTACATTTTGTATGAAAAGCTCATCATGTGTAACTCCTAAAGCCAGCTCCCTGCTCCCGTAACGCCTGCCGCTTTTGGCACGCATGAAGGCAAAGGTATTGATTACTGTAACGCTCCTTTTTCCTGTAATCTTCGCCACTTCCTTCAGCCTGCCCCGGCCCGACAGCCCAACAATGATTATCCCCACATCCTCGGGTATCCGTTCACACAAATACCTTAAGCCAAGCATATAGCCCTTCCATGCGTTTGTGGCTCTCTTTTGCGGCCCCACCGTCTGAAACGAAAAGGATATCAGCTTCAGGCCCCCATTTTTTATATGTCCCACCCACAGCTCCAGATCCTTTTTTTCATACCAGCTTACATCCGGAACGGCCTTTACGCCTGCCTCCATAAGCTCATTGTATACTATCATGCTTCGGCGGATATTTAGAATATGCTCCATCCTTGGGGAATCCTCATACACAGAGAAGTTGGGAGCTATTACAAACTCAAAACCCATCTGCTTTAAATGCCCGTATATATCCTTCCTGTTATCCCAGAAGCCCTCAAGTGTCCTGTCGGGAACATAAAAATGCAGGATCGTTTTTGTGGCAGGATTCAGCCCCAGCGCTCCATGCACACCCTTTGAGGCATATACTCCTGAGACAGCTCTCCCTGACGCCGACATGAAATTGCCCCCGTGTACCGCCGCCACCTGCAGGTCTTCCGCATTGTAGCCTGTATTAATGCGTGAAGGAACAGTAGGTATATACGCCGGAGCATGATATGCTGCATTGCGTAAAAGCTCTGTATCCAGTCCTGATAAAAGTCCGTAGTAGTATGAAGCCCCCGGCCTTCTCCTGCATGTATAGCTGCAGGCCGTACAGTTTTCATTGCAGACAAGGGGTGCTTCACACATGGAGCAGCCCGAGCATCTTGTATTGTAATATATACAGTTTTCACAGTCACAGCAGCGGCTCAAGATAATATCACGTCCCATATAGTTCAAAAACGGTATGATTTTTCAATTACTATTATACATTATACCTTGTTGAATGTATTAGTCAACCGTTTTTGTAAACCATTAGAACCTATTGCTCTCACAGTCTATTGACTGTATAGCCTATTGACTGTGTATTTTGGACATCACCTCCTTCAGCTCCGCATAAAGCTTCTCAAGGCATTCACATACATATTCCCTCTGTGCGGCTGCCACATCCGACTCAAAAAGCATCGGCAGCTGCCGGCTTAATACCCTTGCTGTCTGAAGGAAGTCCCTTAAGTCCTCCCCCATTCCCAGCTCGGCCTCCCTTGATGGTTTTTCTCCCGGAATGTCCAGCGTGCCTTCGCGCTTCAGCTCGGCTATCGCGGTTCTTACTGTTCCGGCACCGCCTATGCTGATCCTGTCGGCTATCTTTTTCTGCTCCTCAGGCGGCATCCGTGCAAGCTTCAGCGCATCCACCTTGCCTACATCCTTTTCCACCACAATCTGCTGCATCTGCGGTATAAGGTTTTTTGCTATCTGTATTTCCCCCTGCACTGTTCTCTGGGATACATTCAGCCTGCTCGCTACATCCTCGGTAAAGGGCTTTGGCTGGTACGAAATTATTTCGCCGGAGGCTTTCAGGCTACCCGAATTTTCAGCAGTTCTTCCAGGATACAGCTGCTCATATATTTCCTTTCTTCTTGCCAGATGAAGCCCCCTGTCAAGGTAATGAAGCTCATTTCTCATGAGGTTTTCGTCTATCTCGGCCAGCTCTATTTTTAAAGGCTCCTTTTCATCATCAATGCTGCAAATATTGCATTCAATCTCCGTATCGCCATTTAGCTTTACCGCCTCAAGCCTGTGCATCCCGAAAACAAGCCTTTTGTCTGTTGTAATCCTGACAGGCTGCTGCAATCCGATTTCCCTGATTGATTCGGCAAGCTGCTCTACCTTAGCAGAGTCTATGTTTTTACGGAACCTCTCCCCTATGGTAATTTCGCCTACCGGGATCTTCACAATCAAATATATCCCCCCCTTCGCTATACCTTATCTCCTCTATTACCTGCCGTGTAAAATCCACAATGCAGTTCATGAATATGTCCATTGTCATACTGCCCTCCGCAACCTGTGACAGAGCCTTTTCCCATTGCCCCGTCATTTCAGGGGATTTCAGCTCGTCATGGGCAATATCAATGAGCTTCATAGCCTTATCGCAAGGGATCAGGTATTTATTTTTACGCTTTATGTACCCCGTGCCAATCAGCTTCTCTATTATGGCCGACCGAGTAGCCGGTGTGCCCAGTCCCTTTGTTTCCTTAAGCTTCTCCTTTATTTCCCTGTCGGACACATACCGTCCCACATGCTCCATTGCATAGAGCAGCGCGGCTTCCGTGTACGGAGGCGGAGGCCTCGTTTTCTTACCCGTTGCCCGGACGTCAACAGCCGTAATCTCTTCACCTTTCTTCAGCTCTGGAAGCTTCTGAGTCCCTACAGCGTCCTTTGCAGCCTTGTCATCCGAATTGTCCTCTTCCTCAAGTGCCTCAATATAGCACTCCATCCACCCCCACCTGTTAACCGTCTTTCCCCGTGATACAAAGCTCTCAGCGTTAATTTCAACCGTCACTGTTTTGGTTGTATACTCGTATTTGGGGTAGAATACGCATAAGAAGCGCCTTACTATGAGGTCATATATCTGCTCCTCATCCTCTGACAGCCTGCTCATGTCGGGTCTTACAGGTGTGGGGATGATCGCGTGGTGATCAGACAGCTTTGAGTTGTCGGCTACCCTTTTGCTTACAGGGAGCTGCGGAAGAGCCAGCAGCTTTCCTGCCAGACTGCGGTATGGCTCAATGTTCAATCTTTCAACCCTCTCCGTGAGGGTGGGGATCATGTCCTCTGAAATATATCTGCTGTCTGTCCTTGGGTATGTTATGTATTTTCTTGACTCATAGAGCTTCTGGGCTATTTCAAGGGTTTCCTGTGCGGAAAATCCGAACCTCCTGTTTGCGTCACACTGCAGCTCTGTCAAATCATAGAGCAACGGCGGCGGCTCGGCGGTTTCATCCTCCTGAATATCTCTTACAAAACCTATCCTACCCTTGACACTTGCAGCTATCTCATAGGCTTTGGACTTGTCATACAGCCGAGCTTCGTTTGTATGCCTGTCCATCCAATGCCCAGAAAAGCCCTTGTCATAGACGGCCTGTATCTCCCAATACTCCTTTGACCGGAAGGCGTCAATATCCTTCTGCTTGTTTACGATTAAGGCAAGTGTAGGCGTCTGCACCCTTCCAAGCGTGAGCGTTACTCTCTTTTCTTTGCCGGAATACTTTATGGAGTATGCCCTTGTGGCGTTTATGCCCACTATCCAGTCGGCGTAGCTCCTGCACAGGGCAGAGTAATATATATTGTCATAATCGTTTCCGGGGCGAAGTTCGGAGAAGCCCTCCCTTATCGCCTCATCGGTAAGGCTGCTGATCCACAGCCGTTTAAACGGCTTGCGGCATCCGGCCATGCTGTATATGTGGCGAAAAATGAGCTCGCCTTCCCTTCCTGCGTCGGTAGCGCACACTATGCTGTCCACCTTATCGTCATCCATCAGTGCCTTTATTACCCAGAACTGCTTTTCTGTTTCGGGTATGACTTTAATCTGCATCTGTCTGGGGATTATGGGCAGAGTGGCTAAAGACCACTTTTTTAAGGCAGGGTCATATTCCTTTGCTTCGCACAGTGTAATCAGATGGCCTACAGCCCATGTGACTATGTACTGCTGCCCCACAAAAAAGCCTCTGCCCTTCTGCGTGCAGCCCATTACCCTTGCTATATCCTGAGCCACTGAGGATTTCTCAGCTAAAACCAATATCAATAAATTCACCTCCCCGCCCTATCCGCTAAAGGTTAAGGCAACGTCAGAGTGGTATTCGCTTATACCGTTGTATATACAGCTTATCAGGTAGCTTGTAGTGTTCCTGATTTCAGGGCTGTGGGCTTTATGCAGAGCATAGGCAAGTATAGCTCCGGTAAGCAGCTGCATCCGGCTTCTTACCACGGCGCGGGGAATCACCGCCTCGCCTACCTTCAGCTTTTCCGAGAACCACATCAGCTCAAGGACATGTGAAAGCATGTTATGAGTATCCGGGTCTGTAAACACATGCAGCTCGCACCGCTCCTTCACTCTCTCGAGGCCCGGAAGATCGTCTTCAACAGTGGGAGCATCTCTGGATTTTCCCCATTCCTCTGATTTATGAAACGATATACTATACGTCCGTCCTTCGGTGGAATTATTATCTTTGTCCCCTATAGACGGACTGACGGTATCAGTCTTTGTAGTCTCTGGTATATTCTCTGTAGTAGTCTCTATAGTAATCTCTGGTATTGCTTTTCTGTTTTGTGCGGTTCGATTTTCTGTTTTAGAAATTCCATTTTCTATTTCGGAAGATGCATTTTCTGTTTTAGAAGCTCCATTTTCTGTTTTAGAAAATGCATTTTCTGTTTCAGAAGTTCGATTTTCTATTTCCGTCATATCTATCTTGTAGTCCTGCAGGAAATATCCCAGTTCCTGCAAATCCTTATTTATTTTCAGGAGATTTACCCTGTACTGCTTTTTCTTGTCCCATTTCCGGGAAGGGTTATTTCTTTCGTCCAGCCATCCCTTTTCAACCAATGCTTTAATGTGCTTTCTCATGTTGCTGGGGGACAGCCTTATCATAATCTCCTCAGACAGCTCCTCACAGGACTTGTATATCCACCCGTTTCTTTTCTGAAGCTCCGGTACCTGACCGCCAAGTATGGCTGCCACAGACATTTCCTCTTCTATGAATACGTCAAAATCCCGGACTCGCTCCGACCAGTAAAGGAACTGATTCAATATGACGGCATCAACATAGTCCCCCGTGAGTGCTACAAACTCCTCTTTAATTACTATTCTCTTTAGCTTGCTCGGCTGGCTCATCAAATCCCCTCACTTATGTTATTATTCGTGTGCCATTCCACTTCGCAGAAATAACTGTTTTATTTCTTCAGTCGCCTTGTCCACATCAATTTTACCGTCTTGCAATCTGTTTATAACCCCCATAGCTGCCCATCGCTCCTGTTCTGGTAATTGTCGAAGCAGTTCAAATAGATCACCCTTCGTCTCAAGCTTAATATCCAACAATCTGCAACCCTCCCTTTACAATCTTTTGCTTGGCCATTTCTTTATCCTCCTTCCCCGCAAAATAGGCTCAATTGCTTATGAGCCTGATAATCATAATGCTGCTTCAGAAAAAATGGCAACCGATATTCCATCAGCTGCCATCCTTCCGGAAGGTATGTTTTTACGTTTTCTGTATGTATCCAGACTTTTAGGCTTTTTCCCCAGTTGTCTGGCTATTGATTTTATGCTCATCTGCCCTATCTTTTCCTCAAGGTAGCTTAACTGCTCCGGGCAATACCCTCTGCCCATATTTTACCCTCCTCCCGTAATTCAGTCTTTATTAACTGGCGCAAGCACTACACAAATCTTCTTTAACCCAAGAGCATCCTCCGAGACACGCATTATTCCATGTACAACCACATATCCGGCAAACAGCTTCAATCTTGGCTTTTTCAATAAAATATCGTTGCCAACATTTCCACATTTTACTATCTTCGCATTTATCAGTTCCTCTGCTGCATTCTGGAAAATTCGTATCACCATCAACAGCAGGACAACCAATATCATCCGATAAAAACCGGCATGCTAATGCAAAAGCTTTTTCAAGCTCGATGTGTTCATTTCCATTCCCACGCTCAACGAGAGTCACTTGCTCACCTATATGCATATCCTTTGTACAACACCTGCAGTCAGACTTTTCAGTACGCGGCTTATAATCTTTAGATTCCGGCATCATGCCACCCCCTCCCATTGCCATAGTCTTTGCGCTCCCTTTGCCGGTACGGGACAGCTAAGCCTTTTAACACCGGCCTGAATCCATGCATAGCGTCCCGGCCTGTAATCGCCTAAAGAGTATTCCTTGTACGTCAGCTTGTACCCCGGAATTGCCGCCTTAAATTTCTCATCAGTACTTCCAACCATTTTAACGCAATCAAAAATATTGCTTACCGCAATAACAGAACCTAAAGGTAGTTCCTCTGGGCTGCATATTCCATGCTTAAGGAGTGCTGCCTTTATCTCAGTCTGCTCACAGGCCTCAAGATCAAGCTTCCTTCCCGCATGTATCGCAACAGGCCCCCTATAGTTGGTATACCAACCTCTGGTTTCAATTTGCTTTTCTCCCAAGGCTATAAGTGTAGCCCATGGCTGTATAAAAGTAAGTGCTTTCATCAAATCACCTCCCCATGTTTATGGCGTTAATGCTAAGCATTCATCAGTATTAGCTTCCGCGACCTTATCAGAAATGCTGAACTTTTTACCTTCCTCCTTACCTTTGCCGTAAGCTTCGGTATGTCCCTGAAAATACGTTCTTGTATAGAACTAACCCCCATTCAGGATTAGCGTTTTTTTGCTGTTCAAACTTTTCCTTTACACCGGCAATAAAGCCTATCCCATAATCATTCTCAAGTCCTTTTGTACTACATCCACTTTTTGAATACTGATATTTCAATTTTTTTACCGCACTGTTTATCCAATCAACGGCGTATTCCATAACAATATTGCATACGGCTATATCTTCTTCTCTTCCAAAAAAAGTGATGATAGTATGAGTATTCCTTGTCATGAAGAAACGATAGCATCCAAAATTATCAGCAATAACTTGGGATAGGGAGGCCTTCCATTTCGTCGCCTTTGTAAAAGATATTTTGCTTTCTTGTTCTTTAATAGCGGTATTGCAAGCCTTAAACTCTTTGATTTCGTTAATTGATAGCTTATGCTTTGCAAGAAGCTCTTGAGCTTTCAGCATAGATAATTGTGCCTCATGTTTGTTACTGCTTTCGCTTAATGCTAAAAGCTTCTGGATCTTTTCTATTAATTTTATATTCACTTTAACGCTCCCCTCTCCGCATCCTTTTAATCCTTCCATTGTATAGTGAGGTTTTCCGGTGGAATATCGCGGGCCGGGCAATCCTCGGATATATAAACTCTGGGGAGCATAAAGCTTTCAATGGCCTTACGGCTCATAACAATAGTGGCCTTGTGAATATCCGTCTCCTCTATGTACTCACTGCTTATATCCTCGGGCAGCTGCTGTATTTGCATATTCAGCTGCTTAATCCTTTCCATAGAGCTGCTTAAAGACGCAGTTAAAGAGGCATATTCCCTAATCCCCATTGTTACTATTGTCTGAGGCTCCTGCAGCTCTGCTTTAGCGGCGTCTATTATATCGTCCACAATACCCTCTATTTCACTTAGGCAATCACTGCCCAGATTATCTATGCCCATTGTAATATAGTGCTTCAAAAGGCTTTTTGCGCTCTTTCGTCTATTATCCATAACGCTTTCCTCCCTCACATATCTTGTTTATGTGCTTCTCATATATTCAGACAGTGTAATCTGCTTGTACGGCTTAGACCTTGGCGTTAATACTGGGGTATCCCCTTTTTCGGTCCCAGCTTCCCGCCTCAGTTCCGTCCTGTACCTGTACTTTGCCGGTGTAACATGCTGGAGGCTTACAATCTCTACACGGCTTTTGAATTTCTTATTACGGAAGGACAGGCAAATTCTTTCCGCATGGTTCTCCCGGATAAGATACCCGTTAAAATTGAGTACATTATATTCCTGTCCGCAAAGCTCAACTACCGCTCTGCTGTTGCAGGGAGCCTCATCTATAATGGAACCGCGTCGATTGAAATTATGACAGCGAAGCATGGAGATATCATTCTCAAAGGGTATTCCATTGTCATTAAACACTGTACTGAGTATATTTGCCTCATCACAGCTAAGCTCACATGAAAATCCGTTTTTTTGCTTTCTGAACACCTTGAAAAACTGGTGAAACGCCGAAATATATACCTCTTTAACGCTATGTTCCTGCCCGGCCCGACAGCATCCTAAACTTTCAGCCATCTAATATCACCTCTCTAAACAGCAGCAGACCCGGCTGATGTTTCATGGTCAGGCCCGCTGCGGTCTCCCCTATTGGCTTGACCCTTGTTAACTTTAATATGAAGTACCTCGTTTGTATTAAAATCAAGCATAACTACAATATGTTTTATTTCATCCCATCCCCACGGCACCTTATCTCTGTACTCTTCCCAGAATGCATCAAGCTTCCCGCTGTCCACCAGCACAGGCCCATGTATGGGGTATACCTTTTCATTGGGCCTAAGTGCCTGAACTATAACATTTCTGGATCTAAAGACCTCCTTAATCTTGCTTATACGGCTCTCACGAAGGGCTGCGCTATGCTCTTCCCTCCAGCTTTCGACAGTTTCATCCGTAAGGGATTCTATTGTCCTGCGGCAGTACATGGAAGCCCATATCGGCTTCCTCTTGCTTCCCACGTTGAAATAGTCAAGTGCGGGAAGACGGCCTTCATCCTCCCACCGTTTTCTTTCTGTAGTGCTACAGCCTAATATCTCCTCCGTTTTTGCAGGGCCTATGCAGCTCTTTTCCGGAAAATCATTTATAAGCCGGGCATGGACTAATGTGCGGGTTTCCGCTGCCTCATAGAATCTTGCAATAACATCCACAGCCTCATTCCAGCTTATATGCCTCATATCATAAATTTCCGCATCCGAAATAAGGCTAAGCTGCTCCAGCCATTCCACAATTTTTTTAACAGAATGTCCATAAAACACACTCTTTAAATTAATTGACGGAATTTTGCTTTTATCCATACACTGGTTCCCTCCTTTAAAATTGTTCTAAAAAATTATCAACGCTCCCCTTTTCTTTAGCATTGGCTCCTGCATCGTGGTTCTCTTTTGTTTTTGCTGTCACAAGCTTTGGCGGCAGTTGTCCGGAAAGCCTTGGCGCAGCTCTTTCAGGCTCCGCACATATAGATGCAGCCCTTTCCTGTTCCATGAGCAGCCTGAGCCCTGCCCGGACAAGATCTCCCTCCTCATGGCCTTCAGCCTTCATGCCGTCGATCCAGTCCCTTAAATCCCAGTCCCTCTGCCGGAGCCTCGCCCTTACATATTCTCCCGCCATGTCCGTTTACCTATCTTTATATATCCTTCGAGGTTGGCCCACTGGTCATATATATAGGTCTTGTCTTTAGGTGTCTTCAGCTTGGGGGCTATTTCCCCGGCCCATCCTCCTACAATGATATATCCCTTGAAATTACGGTTGAAGCTTTCAATTTCAAGCTGTATCTGGCTGGCCCAGGCTGTAAAGGCATAGTCCCTCAACGGCCTTAGGTCTATGCCGTCATACTCTCCGGAAAGCACATAGCTGTCAAGCAGGAACCTGTCAGGTGTCCTGCCGAGCTGCACGCGCAACTCCTCCTGAATGATGTCGTACGCTACCTCCACTCCTTGATCCGGGCTGCGGCTTTCCTTCATTATCTGCCCTCTCTCCATGCCAAGAAGCCCTAATGTGAAACGCCCCGGATCTATAACAAGCCAGTTATGCTTTACCAGCAGACCCTCTTCCCGTTCATTGCCCTGATCATCCAGAATATGGTTCATAAGGCCGCCTAAGTGCTGAGGCACTATCTTATAATTTTTTATGTGCGGCCTCGCCTGTACCGGAGCTGCGTGGCCATGCTGTACTCCAAAGATATCTCCTTTGTTAAAGTTCTTCAGAAGTTCCTCCATATCGGACTTCTGAGTGTTATAGAAATCCCACGGCAGACCTGTAACCAAATTAACAGAAACATCCGGCGCTATAGCTCCCAGTGCCGTTTCCAGCAGTACCCTTGTATGAAAGTCTTTTGCCTTGTCCTTACCGACCCCGGCATATTTTATTGTGGACTTCATTAAAGCCAAGTTACCCACAAAGTATTTAGCCTGTAGGCACGGATCTGCATCCTCCGGTCGTATTAACGTGTGGTACCGCACATCATCCTCCCGTATATCGGCCTGATATACTCTTTTAGGCTCTCCCACCACACTGGGCTGTCTCCATGCCTTTTCCCCTTCAATTTTTGCCTTAGTCCAGCCATAGCCTAAGTCTACAGCCCCTATTACCGTCTTTCGCTCCTTAATAACCATCTCTACCCGCTCCTTACCCGTGCTACAATGTGCTACAACGTGCTACATTGTGCTACATTTTTATATCTGTACATGTTCAAAATTATAAGCTCATCCAGCACCTGTGACTGGGTTAATATTTCTTCCGTGCAAGCTTTTTCCGAAAGCAGCAGCCTGTGCAGCTTGTCCCTTTCCAGTTCCAGTTCTGTCTGACTACTTCTATACAACATATCTATTTCTTCCTCCCGTGCTTTGCGTAATATATATAAAAAAAGCACCTTTAAAAGATGCTCATTTATACTTGAAAATTAATGTAATTAGTGAAAATATAAAAGCATTTAGCTTATTCCATCTTTAGAGGTTACTGCATCAGCAATTTTACTTATAGCTTTCTTGTGTGTCTTATCGAACACGTGAGTATATATCTGACTTGTAGTCCCCACTTGGCTATGCCCCAGTGCTTTGCTAATATCATATAAATTTGTACCCAGTTCGTTTGCTATACTGGCAAAGGTGTGGCGTAAATCGTGCAGCCTAAGGGGAGGAAATTTATTATCGTCTATAATTTTTTTGAATAAATCACTCAAATAATTAGGACGATATGCCTCTCCATTTTCCCATGCCATTATATATCCTTCATCTATATAAGCGTCGCCTAATAATATCTTCTGTTTATCTTGACCGCTTTTAATTGAATGTAGTAGGTTGATGATTTCATCCGGGGCATGAAGCATCCTATTTGATGTTCTGTTTTTTGTTCTTTTTTTAATAGTCTTTTTTCCTGCTTGAGTTCTTGCTTGTGAAATAGTAATTATTTTTTTCTCAAAATCAACATTATCCCACTTAAGTCCCGCAATTTCTTCACGTCTTAGTCCCAGTATTCCTGCCAGCTTAACAACTATTTCCATGCGATCATTTTCAACTTTTGAAAACAACTCTTTAAGTTGATTTATAGAATAAAAACACATCTCATTCCTTTGTGTTTTAACGGGTTCAATTTTATCTAATGGATTCTTAAGTATTTTGTCCTCATTAACTGCATATTTTAGAATATCCTTAAGCAAATCATAATGCTTTCTTATCGTGTTATTGCTTAAACCTTCCTCGTGTCTACTCTTAAAGTACTTATTAATCATACAGGTATTCAATTCTTGTAGCTTATAATCGCCGATATTAGGAATAATATGCCTATTTATTATATTTCGGTATCCATAAAGAGTGGTTTCCTCGCAGTTCAAAGATTTAATGTCATCCAACCAGTATATACAAAAGTCTTTTACCGATAATATAGACGGAAAAACAAGCGTTCCCTTAGTCTTATCTGCCTGAAAAGTTTTAAGAGCTATTTGTGCCGCTTTCTTCTTTTCAAAGGTCTTTGTTATCTTTATCCTTTTCCCTGCACTGTCCTTTCCATAGTCCATGGTAACATAGAAAAGATTTCTCACATCGTCAAAGGCAATATTTTTTTCAATTACTGTTCGTGCCATAACATCACTATTCTCCTTTAAAAAGTCTACCAAATCATAGTGATATTTTAGCATTAATTTTCAGAAATGTCTACCTGTGTGTCTACCAAAAGCATTCTTACATGACAAAAGCCGCCATTTAAGCGGCTTTCATTGGTGGAGGCGAGGGGAATTGAACAATTGACAGCCTCTTCACACCATATATTTTTATGTCTTATCTTTTCCCGTCTATTCCTTATACTTCAACA
>NZ_QPJT01000048.1 GCF_003337415.1 Anaerobacterium chartisolvens
GATAGAACCCATCGGCAATTTGAACTACAATATCGCCGCCGGTCTTAGGCAGAGTCCTTACCACTTCTTTTGCCTTGGCAAGAGTTTTGTACGGCATCGCTTGAGTTCCGTCTCCAGTAGTATCGTCACCGGTTGTGGCAACATAGATAGTTGCACTTGGAGTGTCGCCGGCCATAACCTCCGTGTCCGTGACGAAAATCATGCTGAATATCATCAGCAGTGTCATGACCCACGCCAAAGCTCTCTTCCTTACGTTCATAGAAAAACTCCTTTCCTAAATGCTAAAATTTTAAAACTACCACAGAAAAAAACATATGTAAAAATAAGCACATCAATTTTTGCAAGAGCTGTGCCCGCTTTTTCTGTCTGATTTTGTCCATTGCTGCAAGCAGCAATAGAAAGAAGCATAACAAACGTCAAATAAGGAATCCTTAGTTTAGCTAAACTATTTATTTATACCTCCTAAGCATTGGATTTTAGGTGAATTTTTTCCCTTTCGAAAGGCTTACTCTATGTATTACATGACAATCTTAACGCGTTCTTAACGCAAAATGAAGGGAATTTTGTCGGATAAAGAGGAAAAAAGTTGGTTTTTCAAGAAATGTTGTCGATATATTTACTTGGCGCCAGACCATAATGTTTTTTAAAGCACTTCCCGAAATAGTTTGCATCAGCATAGCCTACCCTGCGTGCAACATCAAGAATCAAAGTGTTTCCTATATCGAAAAGTTCCTTTGCTTTTTTTATTCTGAATTCCGTTAAATACTCATTAATGGTAGCACCTGTATCCCTTTTAAAGACAAAGCATAGATGGGCATAATTCACAAACAGGCTCTTTGCTATTTCATCGACACTGAGCTCGTCGTTATGATAGTTGTCGTTTATATACTTTTTCACTTCTTCTATAAGCTTTGATGCCTTTGAACTCTTATTCTTTTTAATAATTCCCATAGTGTGCTTAAAAATTTCTTTAATCCAGCTTTCCATTTCATCTATTGATTTTTTTGACTGAATTTCTTCAATAATATTAAAATGTCCATTAGGCAGCACATCCTTGAAGCTTAGCCCCACTTCCACAATGAACTCCAGACATACCGCCACAATTTCAATACAGACGACAAAAAGTATCTCATGATGGATATTCTCACCGCGCATGTTCATGAAAATTTGTTTTATCAGCTTTTGAACCTCTTTCTCATCAACTATACGCATATTCAGCAAAAGCTGGCTTCTATGCTCGCCGGTGAACAGGTTTCCTTTTATTCCTGAATCTTCTACCGAGCCATATAGGATTATCTTATTTTTTCCCACTGCAATCTTGTTTTTTAAAGCTATTATGGATTCCTTATATGATGAAGAGATGTCAAATAATTCATTTTTTTCACTCCCGACACCAATGGTAATAGTGAAGCTCAAATGATTATGAATGGCGGTTCTGACCAATTCCAGACTATTCTCAAGGTGAAAATTAAAATAATTGTAGTCCTCCATGCTGTTTCTGCCTATAATTATGCATATCCTGTCTTCAATGTCGCTGCATATGTCAAAAACAAACTGTTCCTCCAGAATTTCGTTTGAAATATTTGACACAGCAAAATTCCAAAGCTGCTTATCCTCTTGGTTCCAGTCGGGATTTTCTTCATAGTCCAGCTCAATTGTGACTACCAGATAATATTCCGAATAAATATTAATATTGAGATACTCCATTTTTTTTAAAAGCTCTTTTCCCCTTCCTATTATCCTCCCCTGAAGCAGCTCATTTAAAAATTTATCCTTTAGCATAGGCATACTGTCTTTAACCTGACGTTTTAGACTGTCAATCTCAATTTTTATATCTGTTTCCTTCTCGATGACATTTTTTATATCCAGCAATGTTTTAGTCAATTCCTCTTCATTTACAGGCTTCAATATATAATTGTGAACACCCATCTGAACGGCTTGTTTTGCATAGTTAAACTCGCTATGCCCTGTCAGGATGATAATTTTACTGTTAATATTCCTTTCCTTTATATTCTGTACAAATTCCAGCCCATCCATAATAGGCATATTTATGTCTACTATTATTATATGCGGACTCAATGCCCCTACCTTTTCAAGAGCATCCCTGCCGTTTTTTGCTTCCCCGCAAATCTCAAAGCCAAGCTCAGCCCAAGGAAGAGATATCTTGAGAGCCTCTCTGAAATAGAATTCATCATCTACAATCATAATTTTCAGCATATTAACCTCCCTCCTCTGCAACGGCCGGCAGCCTCACAATAACCTTTGTATACTCCTGAACCTTGCTCTCTATGCTTATCCCATACTGGTCTCCATACAGCAGCTTCAGCCTTGAGTCGACGCTGTGTACTCCGAAATCCGTACTCTTGTGATGCTTTGACGGCCGGTTAAGCACTCTGTTGATCTGCTCCTGGGACATCCCTATTCCATCATCCATAACCTCAATCTTTATAAGGTCGTGCTCGCAATAGCCCCTTATTGTCAGTATTCCCTTTGTATCTTTCTGCTTCAAACCATGATAAATCGAATTCTCTACCAGAGGCTGCAGAGTCAATTTAGGTATTCGATATTTTAATATCTCTTCTTCAAAATCCAGTTTATAATCCAGATATTCAACATACCTGAGCTTTTGTATCGAAAGATAATTATCAATAAGTTGAATTTCATCTCTGATTGTTATAATATCATCGCCCTTACTCAGCGAAACTCTATAGAATCCTGCAAGGTATTTTGCCGTCATCACCGCGTTTTCTTTTAAGTCCAGCTTTATGAAGGAAATAATGGTTTCAATGGTATTGTATAAAAAATGCGGCTTAATTTGTGACTGCAGCAGCTTGAATTCATTTTCCCGTTTCAGCTTCTGTTCATTATAAATCTGCTCAAGTAAAATATTTATTTTATCCATCAGGCTATTGAAGCCATCTCCAAGCATACCGATTTCACCCTTGACATTGAAATCGGCTCTCAGCTTCAAATTGCCGGACTTGATTTCTTTCATTATGTTAACTAATTTTAGTATCGGCTTTGATATGGTATATGATAATAAATATGAAGCAATAAATGCACTTATCAGGCATATTGCTCCGAAAACAATAATGAGCTGGGTCATTCTTTTATTTTCATGTGTAATTTCATCAAGAGAAATTACACTGACTATTTTCCAATTAAGCTTTTTAAAATCCTGAACGGCAATCAGGGCACGCTTATCTCCAATATTTCTGATAAGGCTTTTATTATGGGAAATCTCCTGAAGCTTATATTCGCCCAAGTACCTCTCATTATCAAACTTCTGATATAATTCATTCTTGTCCTGAGTAGATATTATACTGTTTTGCTCATCTACTATATAGAATTTGTCATCTTTGTTTACTATATTATTCAGATATATTGCCGCTATATCTGTTTCCTTTAAATAAAGTATTGCTGTCCCTAAAATATGCCCCGTATCCAAGCCTATTATTGGCTTGGTGATTGCAAACACATTTTCATTCCCAACATATTTATATTTCATCTTTATCAAGCCTATCCAGACAGGAGTTTTGTTTTCAATTATAAAATCCACCGTATCATTGTCAAAAACAGGGTATATGCTTGAATTGTCAACAAACCCAATTTCAAACAGCTTTTGCTTTGATGACATAATGCTTGCGGCGGCAATACGCGTGGTCGGCTGTGTAACGTTACTTATTACAGTTGAAAAGGTTTTTTCAACCTCAATATTGTCAAGTGAGTCTAATTCATTGCCCTTCATTCGTTCGAGCTGATTTTGCAATCTATTGTCTGTAGATAATATTCTTACATAATCCTCCATGCTTTGGGCTAAATTCAAAAGACTATTGTTAATCAGCGCCAGCTCTCTTTCTGCATTTTTTGTAGCCTTTTCCACTATTGTCCGATTTGATATACCAATAGTAAGAAAGGCAAAAACAGATAATGACGCAAGAAGGATAGCGGCATAGAAAATAAATATCTTAGTCCTTAAGGAAATGTCGTTGAATTTAGAAACCAAACAGTTCATTTATCTGATTTTCATCTCCAATATCTTTTAAAGTTAATCTTCATTCATTGCGACAATGATTTTTATTGAAAGGATTGATGTATTACAAAATATTTCCTCACTCAATCCACTTTATTCGGAAATTCTCCTGATACTTAAACCTATCACTTGCGTTTATGAATGTCAAGTAGTTTTTCCTAATTTGAGAGGGTATAGTCGATTGTAATAGTTGGCTTCTTTAGTACTTATATGGTAAAATAAATCCATATATATATTTAGCAATAAAGATTTTACATGGGGGATATAGTTTGATGGAAGAAATTTTTTTCACCCGTAAGGAATACATCTAAGAAAAGCGCCTGATGACATACCCGTGAGACATTTCCCCGCAAGGCGTCTTTTCGTTGTAGTTAAAAATTTCTGTAAGCAATTATATCCTCCATGTTTGTAAAATCTTTATTGCATCCTATATAGCTTAAATATAAACATAAATTTAGAAGAATGGGGAGGAGGAGTAATTTGGGAACTGCAATGGATGTTATGGCTGAATTATTTTCAAAGGATTGTATTTTTGCATTGGCGACTGTAAACGGAAACAAGCCGTCGGTAAGAATGATTGATACGTATTATGAGGACGGTGCTTTTTATGTTGTTACCTATGCACGCTCCGCTAAAGTGAAAGAATTGGAGTCCAACGAAAAGGTAGCGCTATGCAGTCAGGCATATCGGTTTGACGGTGTTGCCCGCAATATAGGGCATCCTCTAGCCCCTGAAAACTCCACTATCCGCAAAAAGCTTATACAGGTTTTCGAGCCCTGGTACTTCAGACACAACAATGAAGAGGATGAGGCTATGTGCTATGTAAGGATTGAGCTGCAGCAAGGTTTTTTCCATAAAGACGGTACGGGATACAACGTTGATTTTAAGAATAATAAGGCGGAAACATTTCCATTTTCGTTTGACATTATTCTCCCCGAATAGCCGCCTAAAGCTTCAATATTATTGTTCAGATTATGGGCAAGCCCTTGTCAGGAATGATCCATCTTGCGCTTCTTCATCTGTCTGAACATGATTACGGAATTAAGGGATTTACAGGATAAGTCCTTTTGTTGTTATAGTCTCTTTTAAATTCCATGTATGGGATAATTATTATTGCAAAAAAGCGGAAGAATCCTTGCACAAGAATTCATCCGCTTTTTTGCTAATGGAACACTCCCCTTCCCCGCTCGAGGAATGTCACCCTTATTTTTTGGCGTTCCGGACAGGAATCGAACCCGCATCAGTGGAACCGGAATCCACTACCTTATCCATTAGGCCACCGGAACATCTCAATTTATATTATAACAGAATACGCTTATTTTACAACCGTAATTCACACGAATTTGCAAGGCAAATTATGAACACTCTCTCTAATCTAAGAAAAATCAATTGAAAGAATACCTATTTTATATAAACATATTTTTTACATGAATTAAATCCTGTCTTAATTGTTTTAAATTACTATTGCTTGTATAAATTTAAAGGAGGTTTTTTAATCATGCTTAAATCTGTAAAACTTGCAATATGCTGTATAATACCTTTGTCGATTATGTTATCCGCCGCGCTTTATGCATCAGCCTGGCAAAGCTCGGGGTCAAATCCCGCAACAAAGTCATCCACACATGAATTCATAGTGGAGCGGGCCCTTCAAATTATCGAAAATGATTTGGGAAGTGAGGTTTCTTCAGATTCAAATTTCCTCATTATTAAAAATCGCCTGTCCCGTCTCAAAATGGGCTCAACAGCTCCGGATAATCTTAAAAATGTCGCTCTTGGTGGCCTGACTGAGTCGGACTGGTGGTCAAGCCATTTCTATGATCCCGATACCGGCAAAAATTATTCACGCATCTCTCCCTACATACACGCCGAATATCAAACCCGGAGATTTATTAAAATAGCTGTAAGCGATTTTAATAACGGTAATTATGATGCTGCCGTCTATAAGCTCGGATATGCTTCCCACTTTTTTGCAGATCTTTGTGTTCCCCACCACGCCGCTAATAATACAGCGCTAGACAAACCATATAACCACAGCAATTTTGAAGACTTTGCACAATCCATGCACCATAATTATGCTGTATATACCGCTGCCGGCTCCGGCGGTACGGCAAGCGAGCTTTATTCTGAGGCTGACAGCTACAGCACCATTGACAGCTTTATTACCTCCAAGGCCAATTATTACGGGAAAATTTCAAAGAACTATTTCTTTTCCAACTGTAATCCCGGCACCACCGATACATGGAATACCGCTGCGTCGGAAACGATTAAAAATTCTCAGACAGCACTGGCACTCATCTATTACAGATTTCTGCAGGAGCTTAAGCATTCAAAAAAGCTTTCCATAAGAGTTAAAACAGCAAATGTCCTTCTGGCCGGTACAGATGATGACATTTACTTCGGAATGCAAATGCCCAACGGGTATTCAAAGGAGTTTCTTCTGGACAAGACCACCGACATACTTGGAGGCATATATGGCATTAATCTTGAAAATGACTTTGAGCAGGGAAACAATGATGTCTACAATTTCTATATAAACGACTCAGATTTTGACTTTGGCAGCGTTTCCTCCTGCTGGATAAGAAAAAGCCAGTACATGGGTGTGGCAAGCGATTGGAAGCTGGAATCAATAGAAATAGAGGTTGACGACCAATTTGTAAGCTCGAGGTACTTTAATAAATGGTATTCGGGAAATGTCACAGACAGCTGGAGCGTAAACGGACTTGTACCCGGCGCGGTTATAGGCAGATTTGACGTAACAATCAAAACCGCCGACGCTCTCTGGGCCGGTACAGACGACGACATTTACTTCGGAATGGAGATGGGTAACGGTTCGGCTGTAGAATATCTGCTTGATAAATCCGGGTATAATGACTTTGAGAGAAACAAGACTGACACCTATATACTTACGTGCAATGACCCGCAGTTCTCCGCTCCAAACATCACCAGTGTCTGGATAAGAAAAAAAAGCCTGCTCAATGACGACTGGAAATTCTATTCAATAGCAATAACAATGAACGGCGCTCAGGTATTTTACCAAGTACCCAACGAATGGATGTATGGAAGTACAACCTATAAAATGCCGGTAAACGGATTTTAATGGACTCCATAAAAAAATATAAGCTCCCGGACACGCTCTCTGTCCGGGAGCTTTTTTTAATGGATGACACATTTTTATGAGCTAATAAGGTACAGGGTGCTAGCCTCCCTGATACTTGGCTTTTGTCGCCTGTCCTCCCCTTATATGCCTTTCAGCCTTATTTTCTTCAAGCACAAGCCTCACATTTTCAGCCATGACAGGCCTTATTTGCAAAAGCCTTTCAGTTACATCCTTGTGGACTGATGTATGCTAAATGAACGGTGGATTTAATAACTATGAAATTTTATTCTTATTAATGATATTGATAAAATAGTCCAGATAGTGCTTTTCTGTCATTCCCTCACAAAATATAATCTGCTTGCCTATATTTTCTTTTTTAATAGCTTTTTTGCGCTCAGGCGATAGGGTCGTCTTTCCCATCTACTCATCACCCCAGATCGCATCATAGTCAAATATGGGAATCGCTCCGTACTTCCCTTGCAGATAATCCTTGTTAAAAGTAGCGTCCTCTCTTACCTTCAGGTCTGAAAGAGCATAAATACGGGATATACCCATATCATCCTTATCAATAAAAACAACCTCATCACGTCTGAACTGTTCTTTATTCAGTAATGATATATCATGTGTAGTAAATATGAGCTGCGCTTTTTTGTTGCTGCTCGACTGGAAAATGTCAACAATCAGTTTTGTAAGCAATGGGTGGAGCCTTGCAGACATTTCATCCACAATAAATACGCCGCCCTGCTCGGTCATATCAACAATGTCCTGTATATAAGAGAGAAACCGTAATGTCCCTGTAGACTCCTGCTTCAAGTCAAAAGGTTCCTTCCTGATAACTGCTCCGGCATCATCATAGACATTGTGTATTGTCTTGACTATCTTTTGGGGTTTTTCTTTCCCAGTCTTCGGGTCAAGTATATTTTTTGACTGTACCTCTAACCCGCATATTCCAACGTCAATCTGTTTTAAGTATTTTTCTATTTTGCTTCTGTATTTTTTATTATGGTACAGCTTACTATTAATTCTTGCGGAGCCGCCAAGCTTCTTTACACTTACTTCAAGAAATACCTCAAGATATACATTATATTCCTTTTGGAAGAACTCAATAAAGTCCTGCAGCAGTTCCTTTTTATTGTCCTCTTCAAGGAAGTACTCAAGTACAGATAGATATAATCGTTCGGTAGGTACTTTATTATACACTTTTAGCAGTCTTTCGTACTTTTTCCCATATTTTATTTTGTCCCCTTCTCTATAAAATACATCTTGGTTATCTATATCGTACCATTCGCTTAAAACAGAATTTCTTGTACATTCAAACCCATATTGTATTTGTTTATTGTTATATATAAAAATAATTTCAAATTCGGATACCTTATTGGGCGTATCTGTTAGGATGAAAGGATCTAAATCAATTTCCGCTGCAGTCTCCAATCCATTTTCAGTATCATCTTTTGTCTTAGAAATAAACTGCTCAAATATGTACTTTTCCATAAAAAACATAGCTGCAATAAAATTTGATTTCCCAGAAGCATTAGCACCATATATTGCAGTTGTCTTAAGCAGCTTTAAGTCCTCTGAAACCTGTAACAAATGAGACATATGCTGTTTATACGTAGTAGCCCTTAAATCCAGCCTCACTTCATCTTTTATAGATGCAAAATTTTTAACTTTAAACATGATTAACATAAAGCACCTTCTTCCCCACAAAACGTTATACCTCTTAGTATATTCTATTTTGCAGTTCTGCGGATGTCAACAATATTTCCGAAATTTTCGTAAAAACGCTACTATTACTATGATATTATTGACACATTTCTGCTATTTAATCTGAATTTTCTGAATTCTTTGTTTAAAAGAAGCATACAGCATTTGCGTACTTATTTGATCTTGTGGCTATACAATTTAAATATCCTCCTGTACAAAACAAAAACGGCCTAAAGAAAATCTTTATGGCCGTCAGAATATCATATGCTTTATAAGCTTTCCATACTGCCCTCAATATCCAGATCCGCAAACAGCTTAAGGTATACCTTTATTTCCCCGTCCGTTGACACTACTATTTTATCAATTATCCTTTTCAGCATGGCATTGTCAAAGGTTTCGGCGGAAAGCAGCCTGTCTATGCTTCCGCAGTATTTTTTCACCGTATCCCCGATACGGTCATATGCCGAGGTATTTCCCTTCAAAACAGCCAACTCCTTCTCGCACTTGCTTATAGCGGCATTCAGCTCTTCGGTACGTTCCTTCAGCTCCTCTATCGTAATTGCATCCACCTCAAACATCTGTGTCTGCTTTGACTTGGCCTTTTTCAAGCGGTTAAGCTCAGCAGTTACAGCCTGCTCATCCTTTTCATAGCATCCGGGATCATACTTCCTCTTAAACTCTGATATGGTTCTTTGCAGCAGCTTGTCCTTATTTAAAATGATGGAAGCCATGTACTCTCGGATAGAATCCAGCAGCTCCCTTTCATCCACCAGCGTATGATTGCTGCAAAAGTCCGCACCGTTGGCATTGCGCCCCGAGCACGCCCATCGGTTATACTCATTTACATAGGTTCTGCTGATCCTTCGGAAGCTGTAGCCGCAGCAGCCGCATTTAATGAGTGTGCTGAACGGGTATTTACAGCTCTGGCGCTCCGATTTTGCCTTAAATGCGTCTTTACGCTCTCCCAGAAGCTTCTGGGCTTTGTCAAATTCCTCCTGAGTAATAATTGCAAGCTCAGGCCTTTCGGTTACAAACCAGCTTTCTTCACTATTCTTCTTCCTGATCCCCGTCAGAAAATCCTCAACATACTCCTTAGCATTTATAACCCTGCCGATATAAAGCTCATTCTGAAGGATACGGGATATGGCATTCTGGCTCCAGCGGCAGTTCCTTTTTGTTTTCAGGCCCTCCTTGTTCAGTATCCAGGCTATTTTATTCGCGCCGTAGCCCTGATTTAAGTACATATTATAGATGCGCTTCACAACAGAGGCCTCGGACTTATTTATCTTCAGCTCAAACAGCTCTCCGATGGTTTTATCATATCCGTAAACTATATTGGGTATCTTTCCTGCTTTTGCATTCCTCTCCTTTCCGAATTTTACACGCTTAGAAAGATTTGCGCTTTCCTCCTGCGCCATCAGGGCAAGAATGCCAAGAGTGAATTCTCCGTCCTCTGTAGACAGATTGGACGTGATAAACTGGCATTTTATACCCATAGCCTTAAGCTTGCGTATGCTGTTTAAGAAGTCAACCGCATTCCTTGCAAAGCGTGATATGTCCTTTACATACACCCGCTCAAAAAGCCCCTCCTCCGCGTCCTTCATCATGCGGTTGAATGCCCTTCGGTTTTTAAGCTTTGTACCGCTGATTCCTTCGTCGGCATAAAGGGGAACAAGCTCAAAATTGTTGCTTTTGGCGTATTCCTCAAAAAAGCTCTGCTGTGCCGACAGGCTCATAAGCTGATCTTCTTTATCGGTAGATACCCTGCAATAGGCGGCCACTTTGGGTTTTGAAGCTTGTACTTTTTTTGCCATCAAAATGGATTCCTTTCGCAATTTGCTATGCTTTATACAGAATTATGCCGTATGGGTTGTAGGTGCATATGTATCCGATATTTCAAAGGCATCACGCATGATTTTGCTTATAACCGACTGGGCCAGTACCTTTGGGAGATACTTTTCAGCATCCTCCTCCTCATTCGGGTTGATAAATATGATGTTCATATTCATACTCATAAGAAATCCCCCTCTTTACACATTAAATTGACCTCTTTGTATTTGTTTTTTATATTTGTAAATTATATTGAGCTGTCTTTAAAAATATTACCGTTTGTTTTATTGCCTGCCTGTCTTTCTATATTTAAATTAAATAACAAAAAAAGGACACCTAAATGTCCTTAAATATTGAGCAAATATTGTTTCTCAGTGCTTTTTAGAAATTTTATGAAACCGACGGTTTACTATTATTGAATTTATGCTATAATAAATGGTAAGAGGTAATCGGATTCGCATGAATGCGATTGCCGCCTAAGTGACTATGTTTTGATAATCACTCTGCGGGTCAGGCAGGGTGATTATTTTTTTTTCTTAGCTATTGCCTTTATTAGCACAATAATCAAGGAGATAAGCGTCAGGACAAACATCCCCGATCCTATCATTAAAGACATTATCTGGTATGTATCCATAGGCCTCACCTCCCTTCTTTTGTAAGAATGGAGGCGACAATCACACCTGCTCTTTCCGATTACCTGTACATAAGGTTATCATAAAATGATATCCTATTCAACCACATTAAACCTTTTAACTCAATATATTCTGTATTATAGCAACAAAAAAAGGACACCCAAATGTCCCATCACTCCCCTGCCCTTCCATATTCCCCTTCTACTTCCCTCGGCTGATCCCATACTCCGCCTTGATGCTGTCCCACGGCAGCCAGTCCATTATGCTTTCCTTCGATGTCGTGTGGCTTCCATACCAGAGATTCCCTCCGGGTGTGTGCCATGTGTAGCTCTCCACCGTGCTTTTTGTTCCCGTCTGCACTATTATCCCGCTCTTGCGGCCCTTCTGCGGCACGTCATACGTTACCTTCTCCACCGCATAGGGCTTTTCGGGCGTAAACACCAGCTCCTTGTCCAGTATAAGCTTGCCCCAACTGCTCTTGGGCAGCGAGTCATGCGCGAGCTGCTTTTCCTGATCCAGATTCTCCACAAGCCACACCGAGAGCTTCACCGCCTCAGGTTCCGTTATAGTGTAGTTAAGCCCCCTTATTATGTATGTCTCCATAGCCTCCCCGTTCTTTTTGGGGTTGTCCAGAAAGCAGCCGCCGGCATGGTCTATCTCTTTGTAAACACCTGCTACAGCTTCTACTGCTTTAGTGGGGGCTATCGGCAGCGTCACATACCAGTATTGGCCTGAGCTGTAATGTACCATCACGCCCAGCCCCAATGCCTCCTTAGTCGGCGGCTGAAGGATATGCACGTATTTGTACCAGGGTATTACATAGTTCCCCGAAGCGTCCTTTTGCTCAAAGCTGCCGTCAAGCGCAGTCTTGCCGTTGGACAGCAGCACTCTTGTCTTTCCGTCCGGGTTGTAGTAGTATTTACGTCTCAGCCCCTCTACTATGTTGGGCTGGTACTTGTCGTTTATAAAGATACGCTCAGAACCATCCATAAAAGTTTCTGTATAGTCAAACCTTCTTGATTTAAGAAGATTGGCTATAGTCGTCTGCTTTGCTAAAGCAGCATTATAATCGGCATGGCCCGACATCACCTTATACCAGGGAGCCTCCACCCACTGCCACTGCTCCATAGGTATTTTCATTGCCCATCTGTCGGGAGGATAGTCCTCATTTGGATAGTTGTCGCCCTCCCGTGTATACCCCCAGTTCCTGTATACCCCATTGTTTATGTCGTGTGGACTGCCATATACAATGCGGTGCCCCGGTACAAGCAGCCCGGCCCGTATACCCATTCCGTCGGCATTTTGCAGTCCGTAATACTCCTGAAAGCCATAATTAATACTTAGCTCTTCATTTACACCGTCTAAAAACTCCCTTTGCTTTTCATCCAGCACTGCCGCATTTACTGTAAAGAGAGAAGTGCAAAAAATTGTAGCCGTTGCAAGAAGAAGCTTTCCAAGCTTTCTGCTTTTATATCTCATTCTTCCACCCTCTTATCATTTAGGCTCATATATCGTAACAGTTAAAATATCATCACCCTCAAGGCTGCCAACACTTATATCCTGACCACCGAATGTAAACTTTTTGCTGATCCGCATCGTCCTATAGTTCTCCAAATTCTTCTGGCTTGCATAATCAACAATCTGCTTTGCGGCATTCTCGCCAAACTTGCTTGCAAGCAGCTTTTCTGTCTCTTCCCATTGCTTATCAAGATCGTTACGATACAGACTAATGCTTACTCTAAGCTCTTCTCCTTCAAATAGAAAATCCTTATCAATAGCAACCCCAATATAATAGCTGTTTCCGTTCTTATTCATATGAATCTTATACCCATCGTGCAGAATATACTCGTCATCAATCCTCAGTGTAACTGTAGCCCTGTACTTAGGCTCGAGCATTGCAAGGATCATCTTGCTTGCCGCTGCCCGTGATGTGCTGCCCCCGGGATTGTACCCTCCCGGCCCGCCTTCCACTATGCCGAGATAATATACCTTTAATATGTCCTCCCTAAAAGCCTCCGGTATGCTGTCAAAGTCCTTTATAAGCGCCTTGTAGTCTGTCAGATTTTCAGGAAACTTCTCGCCCTTGACGGCCCTTGCTATCACCCTTGCGATCTCCGCTCTGGTTATTACCCTTGTGTAGCTGTCAAACTCACCCTTCTTCACCAGCCCCAGCTCCAGAGCCTTGTCAACATACCCCTGATAATACTTTAAGTTGGTATAGCCCTTTGACCGAAGCACCATTGTTATGAGCTGCGCTGCCAGCACATCGTCGGCAGGGCCGAACCTGCCTCCCGGATACCCGCCTATTATCTGGTTCTTATGCCCCGACAGCTCATTGATGTACACCGCGTACCACTGGCTGTCCGGGACATCGGAAAACTTCTTTCCTGCCGCCCGGCAGCTCCCCGGCAAAAGTCCCGCTATCAGGACAAATGTCATAATAAAGCCTATAACCTTTTTCATGTAAAACACCCCTTCATATATTATTTTTGTGAAATATTCACAGTAAAGCGTATGAAAAAAAGTGCCCTCATCAAGCACTCATTATTACTATTGCACTATTAATCTATTTATTGTGGGATTCTACTATATCCAGCCTCTGGATAGCCTCCGTTTTAAATTCCAGTAGCTCTGCTGTCTTCTCATATACTGCATCAACCTTGCTTTCAAGCTTATTAAAGCGGCTGTCCACCCTCTTCTCCAAACCGTCAATTCTATCAGTAAGCTTTATTTCCAGTTTGTCTATTTTTGTATTCATGCTGTCAAATCTTTGATCCATGCTATCCAGCCTTTGATCCATACTATCCAGCCTTTTATCAACATTGTCAAGCTTTCCAAGTATCTGCTTTAAAATCTCTTCCACAAAACAACCCTCCTTTTAAAATAGCCTGAATATATTATATCACAATTTTTCCAATCTTAAATATTTTTTTGATTGTCCCTTTTATAATCTTACCTTCAATCCATCAATTGAATCAACATCTTTTATGCCGACAAGATACCATTGTTCAGACATTTCAAGCCTTGTCGAAACCCATTTCCCATCTACTTTCACTTCCATAGGATCGCCACAATGCAAACCACTTTCTGTTGTTCCATCATCAAAATAAATACCCATGCGGTCATTTTCCGGATTATAAAATAAAGCTCCCCCTTTCATTCCCTTAGACCCTCCCTTCAATATGCATCCTTCAAGGATACATCCATACGCCGGGCCGGAAAGCTCCCGGCGCATAATCTATCCTTAA
>NZ_QPJT01000049.1 GCF_003337415.1 Anaerobacterium chartisolvens
TGTTTTAAATCTTTTTCTAACCATCTTCGGAATAACTAAATGCTACCCAGTTCCAGTTACTCTGTCAATGGTTGCATTTACTTTGACCGCCCACCCAATAATATTTTCTTCATATACAATTCTCCTTCATATAACTATTTTTTGTATTATTTTACACGCGTGTTATGGCATATAATAACATTAATTTTCTGGATAGTCAACAATATTATTTATTATTTTACTTTTTTTGTATAGAAATATTAATATAAGATTCTTATAATTTCTTATGACATGATTTACAGATCAAAATAAAGCCTGAATGCCGCCTTTTACTATTTTCGAAGAGACAGCTATTCAAGCTTTATTAACTTTAAAAGTGTGGTAAACAGTTCTATGCTTTTATCTTAACCATAAAACTTGATATCTTGTAATTATATTCGTTTATATCCTGCTTAAGCTTCAATTCCGCCTGTTTATAGGCCAGTATAGGTTCTTTGTAGTCTATGGAAGGTATCATTCCGGCCTTATACTTTACTTCGTTCTGAGATAATTTCAATTTTTCAAGCTCAAGAGACTTTCTCTGCTTTTCCAAATCTGCTTTTGCATTCTGCAGGCTCATGTATTCAGCATAAGAAGCCACTATTTCATCCCGCTCAACCTTTTTCAATTCTATACCGGCAAGCGATAAATCCTTCTCAGCATTAATTTTTTCCTTGTCAATGCCTGTGGTTATTGTACTCTGATATAAATCATATCTTCTTTGCTTAAATTCAAGATCCTTTAAGGCAGCTACATAAGTCAGATCATTCTTTTTCAGTAAGTCAACAAGAGCTTCTTTGGCATACTCAGGAAGCGTACTTTCTTTTACCTCCGCGTAGGCAAGGTTAAGCTCTCCTGCTTCTACTCCCATAATTTCCTTAAGATCATCGTAGGCATAATTTCTGTCAGACAGCTCTGCCGCTATATCGGATTCCTTCTGAAGATACTGTATCTCTCCATCCTTCAATGCAACTTGAGAAATCTGACCCAGCTTATATTTATCCTGCAATATTTTATATTTCTCTTCCGCAAAAGCCCTTTCCTCATCATGCAGCTTTGTTCTTTCATTTAAAAGCAGCGCTTTGTAGTACAGATATACTGCTTCAGCCTCTACCCGCTTTTTATTTATTTCAAATTCTTTTCTCAGCTTTTCAAGAGCAAACCTTTCCTCATCGGGAATAACAGTCTTCCAAATCTTCTGCTTTACAGTAGAAAGGGCTTTATATTCCTTCTCCACAGCCTCTGTCCTATATGGATTTTCTGCATTTTTAACAGCATCTTCCACCTCTCCGCCTTTAAAGCGTATCTCAATAGCCTTGACCTGATCCTGCTGGTCATACTCCAGAGCCTTTGACACAACGTCATTGACTGTAAGCTTACTCACATCCCCGTCATCAGCAAATACTGAACTGGAACTAACTAAAAGGCAAAGTGCCAATAGTAGCGGTATAATTTTTTTCATAGAACTCCCCTCCTAATAAAGAATAGTATGCTGAAGCATGTACCATTGGTATGCCTTCACATATTTCATGTTTTCTATAGCCGTATTCAATGTGTTATATCCATTTTCAAGCTTCATTAAATCCAAGTCTGTAGCAAGACCCTGATCTACCTGAAGCTTCAGCAGTTCCTTCTGTCTCTCCATTATTTCCAGCTTCCTTACATTATCCTCTATGGCTCTTTGAGTAGTTTTAATGCCTCTTACCTGACTAATAATAGCCGTTTTCAGCTTATCCTTCATCTGTGCAAATTCAAGCTCAGCCTTATTTTTTTCATCCTCTAAGTCCTTATAGAGATCACTCTTTTTTGAGGTCTGGGTCTGAGCAATATCAAAGCGTGCAACAGCCGGCTTTACGACTGTTTCATTATATATAAACAAGTTTATATTGTCCTTTTCCATATTCTCAATTAGCTTTACCGAGCTTATTTTATCTATTTCTACGGGCTCAAAATCTCTATCAATGTTCAGGATTTGAGACATATCCATTCCTATAAGGCTTTTCAATGCAAATTCCGCACTTTGTGCATTTCTTTGAGCACCTTGGCTGTCAATTTCAGCAGTATCTCTCTGGAGCTGTGCATCCATCAGCTCTGTTTTTGAAACAACGCCAAGAGAATATTTTTTTTCATAATTCTCATATGTCTTCTGGGCGGCCTGCAAATTTTTTGAAGCATTATCCATGCTCTTGAGCGCAGTTATGTAATCAGTATAAGCCTTATAGACATCCACCCTCAATTGATCCTTTTCGCCCTCCAGTGCAGTCCTCTGCTGCTTTATACCAGCCTCAGTTTTTTGAATAAGATTTTGAGTATTTTCAATAAGATCTATCTTATCCTCCGGTGAAGCGATATTCTGAGGATAAAAGGCTAGAATATACTCATAATACCTCTTTACCACCTTATCATCATTAAAATATGTAAGGATTTTATATGTATCGTGCGTCTCACTGAGAACTATATACTCTATGGGATTAACATACCCCTCCAGATACAAAAAACCAAGCGCAGTCTCTATATTATCAGGATCATCTATCTCAAGTCTCATGTTTTTGTAGTCATCTGTGGCAAGATAATTCCTGAACCTTCGGATATCGTCATCCGCCTCAGAAGCGTCGTCCAACTGATCCTGCGTCCTCCCGGCATCATCCAGAGTATCCTCCCAGTCCTCTTCATACCACCGAAGTTTTTCATCAAGCTGTGCCTGAATCAACGCCTTGTCCTGAGTCTGCTCGACGGATAATATGTCCGTTTGGGCAGCGTCAATATGTACAGGTATGCTGTTAAGGCCTGTCACTGTAAGCAGTGCTGCCAGAAATACCGTTAATTTTTTCATTCTACCCTCCTGCAAAATGTTATTTATATGTATATAGATTGATTATATACTTTTGGACTGTCCTTGTAAATCAACTTTTGAAGTGTTAATAAAAAGTTTAAGAAAATACAACTACAGATAAAAAAAGACCCTCATAAATGAGGGTCTTTTTAAATTATCTACAATAAATAACTTAGTCAATAGTTACAGTAACTGAACCAGTTGTCGGATTGTTGTTCAAGTCAACCACTGCACCAGATGCAAATGCTATTTCAACATCTTGGCCCGAAACAAAATCAGTCGCAGCTATTGTTATTGTCGCTACAGGAGCATTTGCTGTTCCACTCCATGCTACTGAAGCATATGGAGCAGATGATGCTACTGATACAGCAGCATCAGCACCTCCAACATCATTTGTTATAGATGAAAGCAAATCAGCAATATCAGTTATAGCTAACGTGCTTGATGCCAATGCTTCATTAAAGCTGATTGTAAAGGAGGTAACACCAGTACCAGCAGTTATATTAGCAGTACCCACTGCAGGAGTAGTATCTGCTGCAGCAACAGTAGCGTTAAGCTTTGTAGTCGTAGCAATTGCATTTCCAAAAACATCGCTCACAGCGTCAGCTACAAAACCTATTTGCAAAGCTCCAACTTTAAGAGCATTAGCCAAGGTAACAGTAGCAGTATTGCCAGCCCATGCTACAGTTCCCGAAGCATCAGCAGGAGCAGCCGCGCCACTTAATGTTATCAAAGCTGCAGAATCAGTAATTGCTTTAGTTGCAGTAGATAAATTCTCATCAAATGCTATGGTTAATACTGTGTCACCTTCAGTTAAGGTACCAGACAGTGTAGCTACAGGAGCTGTCTTATCAAGACCACTCACAAGAGCTGTTCCAGTTTCAAAGCTTCCAAAATCAGCCGCAAAGCTGTTTCCGCTTGCGTCCTTAATTAAGTTAGTAGCTTTAACAGTTACTGTAAAGTCAGTATCTTCATCAATAACGTCCGGTGTAATTGTTACTATAAGCTTATTGCTGTCAGCACCAGTTCCTATACTTGTCTGATAATCATCCATCGCTTCAAGAGGATCAGAAGAATCTGAATTGTTTATAATTACCAGAGAAGATGCGATAGCCGCGATACCCGAAGCAGAAGTACTTGTAATATCTTCGGTAAACGGAATTACTATGGTTGTTACACCAGCAACTTGTCTTACCGGAGCTTTTTGGTTGTCATCAAGGTCAAGGTCAACCTCAGGAGCAACCTTATCCTTTATAGTTATATTAGTAGCAGTAGATACAGTAGCCTCAGTAACAGTCTCTATCTTACTTCCATTTGTGATACTCAGGCGCAAGCCATCTGTGGTTGTACCCAAGGCTCCCTCTGCAAAGTTAAGAATAATCAAATCGTTATCTACATCAACACTGTCTATTACAGGATTAGTTCCACCTGCAGCCCAAGTTGCTGTGAAAGCCTCTTTCTTAGCATCAACTATAGGCTGACTCATTCTAACCTTTATAACATCCTTTTTTTCATAAAGAGCATGCTCTGCAGTATCGTCGTCATAGGCTTTTGTTGTAACATTTGTTGTATCAATATCCCACTCTTTGCCATAGTGACCTGCCTTAAGAGTATTTCCATCTACATCCTCTACAGCAAACACTATTATATCAGTGACATTCCCTGCAACACCAACATTTACCGTGACATCGCTTATCTTTTCCGGAAGCACAATAAGTGCAGCCTTAGCATTTGATATTGCAGTAATTTCAGTATCGCTAGGCAATGACCTTAGTGTAGTTCCCATTTTAATGGTGTAATTCTTAAGGTCTGTGATTGTTTCTATATCCATTGCCTCATTAAAGGACACTATAATCTGACGCACACTACCTGTTACAGTTGTAATTTCAGGAGCACTCTTATCTTCAGCGGTAACAGTAGTAGTAAACGGAAGCATTGTATTATTTAATGTAGTCTTATCCTGAACTCCGCTTATAGTAAGGGTGTTATCCCCACTGGGAAGCTCTTCATAAAGATCAATAGTATACTCGTCAGCATCAACAGTATTTATGGTCTTTATTCTTACAGTGTCTCCGTCCTTATCCTTTATGGAATAGTCGGATCTTTTGCTTCCTGTAACATCCTTGCTGTATGTTACCTTTATTGACTTCTGG
Source organism: Anaerobacterium chartisolvens (assembly GCF_003337415.1). Lineage (GTDB taxonomy): Bacteria > Bacillota > Clostridia > Acetivibrionales > DSM-27016 > Anaerobacterium > Anaerobacterium chartisolvens. The sequence continues at coordinate 5,005 of NZ_QPJT01000049.1, forward strand.
TCATCAGCAAGCTCAACATCTGATACCTCTGGCCTTGACTGATCAACTGCAGGAGTAACGGAAACCTCAGATGCAGAAAGAGTGTTTCCTGAATAATCAGATATTCCAGATATATACATTGTGATTGTGTATGCAGGCAACCTGTTTCCATCATTATATTTAAGGGTAACCTTAGCGCCATCAACCTCTACACTGTTAGGATATTTCTTTACAGTACCTGACAACCAGTAGAAATCGTTCTTGCTTACCGTGTCGGGATCTACATCCTCGTCAAAAGTAACAACCGCTTTTTCAAGAGTAGCTGTAACTTCAACTATCTGCGGTGCAGTCTTGTCTTCTACCACATCAAAGTCAATAACCTGTTCCTCGGATTTTAAAGGAGCAAAGTCCTCCGCACCTGATATTGTCAGGGTGTGTGCTCCCGGAGCAATGGTAGTCGAAGAATTATAAGGCTTAAGAGTAGCACTCTTGTCTCCGCTGTCAAAGGTTATAGAACCGACATAGGATTTGCCGTCAAGCTTGAACATTGAGGTTGTAACCTTGTTCATGGGTTCTGAGAAGGTTACCTTCAAAGCCTTGGTTCCAAGGGACTTAACCTCTGTAACTGAGGGAACCCCAACATCCTTAGGAGTGAATTTTATATCATCAAAGCTGGATGTGGATGAGCCGTCAGCAACCTTTATATTCTTAATGTCTATTTCATATTCCTTCTGATTGACAAACTTAGTAGAACCAGCAACATTTCCGTCTTTTAATGAAACGGTAACGGTAACGCCGTCATCAGCCAGCGATGCACTATCTACCTGTATCGAATTGTTTATTCTGTACTTGCTTGCAGTTTCTGCCGAAGCTTTGTCAACCGCCTGATTGTATACTACAACTACTTCCTTAAGGTTTGTAGCCGATACCGAAGCAACCTCGAAGGTAGCAGGTACATCTACATACAAGCCTGCAGCTATAGCAGCGGCCTTGTCAATTTTTCCTGCGTCTACCAGAGTAGCAACAAGAGTCTTTGTTCCGCCCTTTACAGTTGCCTTCAATGCTTCTACTGAAGCAGTAGCGAAGTCAGCTCTTGTAAAGTCTGTTACAGTTGCAACCTTTGAAAGACCTTTGGATGCTGCAAAAGTAAGAGTATCAGCATAAGCAAAGTCGCCTACACCAGCCTCATTCTTCTGTGCATAACCAAGAGCGGTAAGCAGTACCTTGTAATAAGGCTGAGCTTCCATCTGGTCGTTAGGTCCAAAGTTTCCGCTTGCCCCGCCGGCAAAGCCGTGCTCAGGATGAGCCTTGAGGTAAGCCATTATCTTCCTTCCGTCTGCGTTTGTTTCATCTGCATCCGGGAAGCTCTCTGCGTCTTCATCTGTGGCCAAAGCTTCAGCTTCAAGGCCCTTTAATCTTAAATACAAACGTGCAGCCTGCATTCTGTCAACGGAACCTGCAAGGTATTCAACTGTAACTCCGTCACCAGAACCCTTGAGGACTCCAAGGTCTGCGCAAATTTTTGCGTCGGCAGGTATAGTAGTTGTTGCTTCCTCTGCGAAAGCAGGTATCATAGCTGTCATCATAACAGCGATAGCTACTATTACTGCCAAATACTTTTTGAGATTTCTCATGCTCTCAAATCCTCCTTGTAATTTTTTGGTAGTAGGCCCAAACTAGTTTCAAGATCAGGTTACGCCCACTCCGCTTTTGTATAACCCAATCTATTTTTACTGCTTCCTCAAGATAAGCGAGTTGCACCTATCTTGAATTCAAACCCATTATATCATCGGGATTTTTTAGAGTCAATAAATTGATTTTAAGTGTAAAGAAATTGTAACAGTAGTGAAACAAACTGTTGAATATATCAATGAATTGCTGGGAATACTGCCCTTCATAAGGATTTAAGCCTCGGGAAATATTAAAGATGCCTATTTCCGGCATCCCTCTATGACCTGTATTTTTATGCCCTGCTTTGCTTCTTTTCTGAAATCGGTGAGTTTCCAATACATTTTGCTCATCAAATCAAAGATTTTATCTTCCATGGAGCAGCATCCTTTTATTTATATTTTTTATATCAAGCATCTATAATTATATCACCCAAAATTTTTAAAGACAACATTCACGAAAGATGTGCATATTTAAAGGCCGGCATTGCGCCGGCCTTTGTTTGCTAACGGTGGCTTGTCTTATCCTCTGTCGATGCTCCTTTGAGCCATTTCTATGGCCTTTTTAACTATATTTCCGCAATCTCTTGATGATACGGAGCCCCAACCCTCGGACTCAACCGTGTTATAGACTCCAAGCTCCTTAGCTATCTCCGCCTTAAGGGCCTCCGACATAATTCCTTTGTGTCTACTCAAACACTACCGCCTCCTTAAAATAGACAGGCTTTGCCTGCCTGAATTTATTAGCAACGCTATTAGTATATGCATATCTGAGAATATAAATTTACAAACACTATTTCCTGTTTTTTCAAAGCCGAAGCCTTCAACTTTTCTTTTCAAATTTGCTGTTTTATTTGTTGAGGTTACCTTTTATCGGTTATGTTAATATACTGTAGTATGAAATTCACGACGAAGCAGGTGTTTTTATTATATGCCTTACTCAGACAGAGAGCTGTTTGCCAGACTGATTAAATGTGAAGCAGGCGGAGAGGGAGAAGCAGGAATGAAGGCTGTGGCTACCGTCATAATGAACAGGGTGCATGTAACGGGGGGACAATACCTAAGAACGGTGCAGGGCAGCTTGAGAAGAGCGATAGAAGAGCCGGGTGAGTTTACTTGTGTTATGGGCTTGGTTTACGGCGAGGTAAATCCCCAGACAATCTGGATAAGCGATCCTGAGCAAATTCACTATGATGTAGCAGATTGGGCACTATCAGGAAATAAGCTTGTGGGCGTGGATGAATGCCTATGGTACTACAATCCCTTTATGCCTTCCTGTGAAGCCGTTTTCCCTCGAAATGGCTCAGGAAGCCTTTATAACAGAGTGCGTGAGCACTGCTTTTATTTTCCTACCAACCTTTACTGGCAGACATAATAAGTATTGAAATTAAAGAAAGGAGCTTTACAATGAACAATTATTTCAGACAAGGTTTTTCAGAAATGCCGGCTCCCGGAGGTATGCAAATGTCTCAGGGAATGTACGGGCATACCGCTCCCTCCGCATCCATGTATCCTCCTCCCTCGCTTCCGACGGGTATGCCGTTAGGTCCCGCTCCCGGAGGAACACCAAGCCTTCCTCCCTCATCATCGCTTGCCGGCCAGACTACCCAGACACTTCAAAGTCCTCAATTTACCGCAGGATTTTTGAAAACCCAGATAGGCAAGCGTGTAAGAGTGGATTTTCTTATAGGAACAAATACTCTTACCGACAGGAGCGGAATACTGGTGGGTGTAGGAACGAGCTATATTTTATTACGTTCTGAAACCCTCGGCTCCGTAACCATGTGTGATTTGTATTCAATTAAGTTTGTTACATTTTTTTGACACTATTAATTGATTTATTTTAAAATACTCATAAATTATATTTTATATAATGATTATATAATGTGCAAATAGCCCTATACAAATCCATGAGCTTAAATATAGAAGAGAGAGCCCGTTTTGATGCTCTCCCTTCTGTTTCGGCTTTTTACGCTTTAAACAGGCTGTATGATTTAATGACCTTTTTATCTCTACACAGGCTTTGAAGGCTTGCTTATCTCACTTAAGGCTTCTCCCGCCTCAGTATCAAATCTCCTATCCGAGGCCATGTCTCCTAATGCCACCATTCCCACAAGCATTTTATTTTCCACAACGGGAATTCTCCTTATCTGATTTTGTGCCATTATATGAGATACGTCATTTATATCCACGTCGGGCGAGGTTGTGGCAACCTGCGTGGTCATCACATCCTTCACTGCCGTATTCTGAGGGTTTGTGCCATGCGCGACATTTCTTACCACTATATCCCTGTCTGTCACTATGCCCACAACTCCGCTTTGATCGCAGACGGGAACCGAGCCCACATTATGCTTCTGCATGAGCTGCGCTGCTTCTGCTATCGTACTTGTGGGACTTACATAAGCGATATCTCTTGTCATTATATCCCTTACCTTCATAAAATATCATCTCCTTATATAATTAATTGCACCGGCTTTGTATTAATGTGCATCAAGCTTTAGTTTGCCCACAATAAATTATTTTATATAAGTCCCCGCTCGGTGATATAATATAACTATATAGGACGCGATAAAGATTTTACAAACATAGAGGATATAATTGCTTACATCAAGTCATATCCTCCATGTAAAATCTTTATCGCTACATATATACATATTTATTGCATCCTGTATACATAAATGCTTTTAAAAAGGATTGATGCAGATGATTATTAGATCCTGGCAGAGGCTCATTATTTTTATATTTTCTCTGCTGATAATTTTTATCATTTTTATGCATAATTTTGTAAGCCTTCAGGAATTAATGTATTATATAAAATATGAGGCGGTTAAAAAATCTGAGCTTAAGCTAAGCCTGCGTCTTGTAAATCCCTCCGTAAAGCTTTTGGCCTGCGATCCTTCAAACAGCCTCATTCTTAAAGCTGATGTGCGTGACGGTGAGGGGTTCCCCGTAAATAAAGCACTCGTAGCCTTCTCGGTTGAGGCCTCCGGTTTAAAGGATACCGATATCGGCAGCATAATGCCTTTAAAAGCCAGAACCGATAAAAACGGAGAATGTATTGTTAAATATATCCCTCCCTCTTATAGCAATAATCTTTTCGAGGAAGGGAACCCTCGGGTAATTCTGAAGGCTGAAATCCGTAACGGGGACTCAGCCTCTTCCCTTAGCATAAGCCTCACGCGCAATCCCGTTGTTCTGGTACATGGGTACAGAGCGGGTGGTTATGTTTTTGAGAACCTTAACGAGTATCTTTCGTCGCAAGGCTTTAACTGCAGCCTTTTTAACTATGATTCTAGCAACGGCGTGGTTGACTCTTCCTCAAGGCTGGACAGCTTTCTTAAGGAAACAAAGGCTCTCTGCCTGTCAAAGGGGATACAGGTTGAGAAGTTCGATTTGATAGGCCATAGCATGGGAGGCCTGGTGGCAAGATACTATACCTGCAGCAGTGACTATATACTAGAGCATGATGTAAACAAGATTATATTTATCTCAACACCTCACAGAGGATCTCCATGGGCTCCAATAGGCGCAAAATACTATTCGGATCAAGGCATAAAGGATCTGATACCTGATAATGCTCTTTTAACAAAGGTTTTCCCTTCCATGCTTAATAATGGACTGAACAACACCATTCAGACAGGAAGCATCGTGGGACAGTATGATGAAGTAGTGAGCCCCGAAAGTGCTTCTCTGGAGGAGTGGAACATAAATACCGAGGTGTTTTTTGTAGGAGAAACCAGCTTGAACTTCGATAATCTTTTAAAGGGAAACTTTGCGGAGGGCACCAACCATATAAATATACTCAGCAATAAAAAAGTGTTTGAAAAGCTCCAGACGATGCTGAATCAGCAGCTTCCATACCCTATACAAAAAAAATAAGCAAAAAATACGGTAAAAGATATCCACACGCATGTGGATATCTTTTGTAAACTTATTAACTCCTCAAACCCTTATACCATAAGGGTTAACCAGTTTTATATTATGTAATTGTGTAAAAATGCTTATTTTCTTGTGGATATCTTTCCGTTTTATCCACAAGTCGTCTTTACAACCTAACACCTTAACAATATTGCCTCACAGCTCAAATAAACCTCAAGCTTATATCCAATGCCTTTACAGTATGAGTTAAAGCCCCTACCGATATAATATCCACTCCTAACGCCGCGATATCATAAATGGTGTCTAAGCTTACATTTCCCGAAGCCTCTACCAAAGCCCTTTTATTAATATGCCTTACAGCCTCTCTCATAGTTTCGTAATCCATGTTGTCAAGCATTATTATATCGGCCCTTGCTTCGAGAGCTTCATTAACCTGAGCTATTGTCTCGGTTTCCACTTCAATTTTTATAGTATGCGGTATATGCCCTCTGGCTGTTTCCACAGCTTTTTTTATTCCTCCGGCCGCCCTTATGTGATTATCTTTTATCAAAACACCGTCCGATAGACAGAACCTGTGATTTTGACCGCCTCCTGCTCTTACTGCATATTTTTCAAGAACTCTGAGCCCGCAGGTCGTTTTTCTGGTATCTACAACTATTGCAGGCAAATCCTTTATTTTTTCACAGAATTCTCCTGTCTTAGTTGCAATTCCTGAAAGCCTTTGCAAAAAATTCAGCGCGGTTCTTTCGGCCTTCAGAATTGCCCTTGTATTGCCTTCTATAACGGCAATTATTTGTCCTGCTTTTACAAAATCCCCATCTTTGAAGCTCAGAGCAATGCTAATATCCTCATCTAAAAAAGCAAAAGTCCTTTTGGCTACGTCAAGTCCTGCTATTATTCCGTTTTCCTTTGCTATCAGTTGTGCTTTGGAAACTGCCGAAGATGCTATCAGGCTGTCGGTCGTTATATCGCCCATAGGCATGTCCTCTTTAAGCGCCGTCATTATAAGCCTATCAATATACATTTTATCAAGCATTTTTCTCTACTCCTTTTACTATATGTCTTTTCCAGTTCACATCGTCGGTGTCGGGGAAATCAGATCTGAAATGCGCCCCCCTGCTCTCTTCTCTTTCAAGAGCCGCTTCTATAACAAGCCTTGAAAGCAAAAGCATATTCTGCAGCTCAAAGTCTTTAACTCCCTTATTCTTCATGTCAAAAGCAAGCTTGTAAAACTCATCTATTTTTTCCCTCGCATATGAAAGCCCCTGTTTGTCCCTTAAAATACCTACATATGCCGTCATTATATCCTGTGTCTGCTTTTTTATGCTTTCAATGTCCAAATTTTTTTCCTTACGGTCCGAAGCAAAGGACATGGAATTACATGCAGTTGTTCTTTCCTTTAATATTGCTGCCGCCTCATCGCCTATTTTGTGTCCGAATACCAAACCCTCAAGCAAGGAATTGCTTGCAAGCCTGTTAGCGCCGTGTATGCCATTGCAAGCAGCCTCTCCGCAAGCATAAAATCCCTTTATGGACGTCCTTCCGAAGACATCCGCCTTTATTCCCCCCATGCAATAATGCTCGGCAGGGGATACGGGTATATAATCTTTGGATATATCTATTCCATACCCTAAGCAGGTTTTATATATATTAGGAAACCTATTCTCAAGATACTCCCTGCTTTTAAAGGTTATGTCCAGATATACACAGGACGACCCTGTCTTTTTCATTTCAGCAAATATGGCTCTTGAAACCACATCTCTGGGAGCCAGCTCGTTAAGCTCATGATATGCGGGCATAAACCTCTCGCCCTTTATGTTTTTAAGAAGAGCCCCTTCTCCTCGGACAGCCTCTGATATAAGAAAATTTTTGTTTTCAGGATGATATAGCACGGTGGGGTGAAACTGAATAAATTCCAGATCTGTCAGCTCAGCACCGGCTCTATACGCCATGCATACACCATCGCCTGTAGCGACTTCAGGATTTGTAGTATTATTGTAAATCTGCCCGAAGCCCCCGGTCGAACATATTACCATGCTTGACAGGTATATCCTGCATACGCCCTCGTCCTCATCATACGCCAATACGCCCGCACACTTTTTATCCTCCGTCAGAAGGTCTATCGCAAACGTTCTTTCTTTTATTTTTACATTATGCTTGTTCCTTACCTCTGATATAAGCTTATCGCATACCTCTTTTCCCGTAGTATCTCCGGCATGGATTATTCTATTCATGCTATGGGCTCCTTCGCGGGTTAAGGACAGCTCATTGGAGCTTTTTTTATCAAAGTTTACTCCAAACTTACAAAGGCATTCTATATTTTCGGCTGCCTCATTGACCAGAACCCATACAGCCTCGGTATTACACAGGCCGGCGCCTGCATAGATAGTATCGTTGAAGTGCAACTGGGGAGAATCTCCCTTGTCCAGAGACACAGCTATGCCGCCCTGAGCCAGAACAGAATTGCTTATATCTATTGTCTCCTTTGTAAGTATTGCAATATTGTAATTATCGGGCATTTCAAGTGCCGTATATACCCCCGCAATACCACTTCCTATTATAATAATATCATAATGTTCGGCTTCAATTTCAGCAGAATTAAAGTCCCTCAAGTACCTATAATTATCCAAAATGGACTCCTTCTTTCATTACCCTATCTCAAGCATCCTATCAAGGGCTTTTTTGGCTTTTAATCTTATATCCTCATCCAGTTCAATTTTATTCTGCATTTTGTCCAGAGCCTCATATATGCTTCTTAAAGAAGTTTTTTTCATATTTGGGCATAGCAAGCCCGGAGACATGAGATAAAACATCTTGTCAGGGTTATCCTTCTTTAATTTGTACAAAACTCCCATTTCCGTACCTATAATAAACTTTTCAGCTTCGGACTTATAAGCAAAATCAATTATTTGCTTGGTGCTCCCTACAAAATCCGCCATATCCACCAGCTCAGGTCTGCATTCAGGATGTATAAGCAGCAGGGCATCAGGGTGAAGCTCTTTTATCTTCTGTACATCACTTACTTTAACCCTATGATGAGTAACACAAAATCCCTTCCATAGAATAATATTCTTGTCAGGGACGGCCTTAGCTATATAACTTCCAAGGTTTTGATCAGGTACAAAAATAATATCCTTTTTATCTATCGCCTCCACAATCTTGAGAGCATTAGAAGAGGTGCAGCATATATCACTTTCGGCCTTCACCTCAGCCGTGGAATTTATATAACACACCACCGCCGCATTAGGATATTTTCTTTTCTCCTCCCTCAAAGCCTCCGCCGTAACCATATCCGCCATAGGGCACCCTGCGTCGGCCTCCGGTAAAAGTACCGTTTTATGCGGTGACAATATTTTGGCGCTTTCAGCCATAAAATGCACTCCGCAAAAAACAATAACCTGAGAGTCAACCGATGAACAATACTTACTCAAAGCAAAGGAATCTCCGACCATATCCGCAATTTCCTGCACATCGTCCACCTGATAGTTATGCGCCACAATGACAGCATCCTTTTCCTTCTTTAGCTGCAAAATTTTCCGAATAATATCATTTTTGTCCATTATCCCTACCTACCCGATAAAAGTTTTTATTTTACGGCCTATAATTGTTTAAAATTTCACACTTTCATCTATTTTAATACTTTGAGCCGTTTTTGTAAAGAAACATTACGACACATTTCTTAAATAAAATGCACCTTTTAAAAGTTATTATACATTATATATGAAAACAGGCCTCTTTAGAGAGCAACCCTAAAGAGGCCTGATATAAATCTGGCAGAGACCTGCTTTCCCGGGCCGTCACCAGCCAAGTATCATCGGCACTGAGAAGCTTAACTGCCGTGTTCGGTATGGGAACGGGTGTGT
>NZ_QPJT01000050.1 GCF_003337415.1 Anaerobacterium chartisolvens
CCTGAAGGGGATAAGGACCGAGACGGGGATGCAGATTTTAAAACAGACAGGTTTATTGTGAAATATAAAGATAAAAAAGGCATGGAAAAGTTAAAGAAAGCCTTTGGAAAAACAAACAGGCTCACAACGTCGAAAAAAAGCTTGATTGAGAAGAATTTGGGCAAAAACATGGGTATTATAGCTCTGGATAAAAAGGAAAGGCTTGAGGATTTCGCCGATGACATCAGGCAGCAAAAGCTTGACGGTGAAATAGAGTACATACAGCCCGACTATGAGATAAGCCTTATGTCCGGGGATACATATTACAGCAGCCAGTGGGGACTGGGGGATGGAGCGGAGGAGAGAGGGAGCAACGAAAGCACTTCATACCGCATACCCATGGAAGAAATACTGGAAATGCTTCCGCCGCATTTGAAGGATGCCGTAGACAGAAGTCCCGAATTAAGGGATGTGCTTATGGACACTCCGCAGGAGGAACTAAGGGACAGGCTGATGGCCAGAGATGTGCAGGGAGACATACCGCCGCACATACTGCTTGAGCTTGCCCATGAACCGGCCTTAATGCAGAGGATTGATCAGGTTGAAGTCCCGGCACAGTATTCATGCAGTGCCAATGTGACCGACGCGTGGGAACGGTCGGAGGGTGAAGGCGTTACCGTTGCGGTAATCGACACGGGAATTGACGTTAACCATGAGGATTTGGCGGATAACATATGGGTGAATGCTGGAGAGATCCCCGGAAACGGTGTGGATGATGACGGCAACGGCTATATAGACGACGTAAACGGATGGAGCTTCGGCCACAACAGTGGCATGGTCTATGACGGCAGCAGTCCGGACAGTGAAAAGCACGGGACGCACATTGCGGGGATCATATCGGCTGCCAAGGACAACGGGAAGGGCACAGCCGGGGTGGCTCCTTCGGCTAAGGTGATGAGCCTTAAGGTGTTCAACGAAGGCACAGCCTATACAAGCGATATTTTAAACGCGATAGAGTATGCGGAAAAGATGGGGGCGCAAATTGTAAATTGCAGCTGGGGAAGCGGCGAATATAACCGGGCGCTTGAGGACGTCATACGGGACTCGGGGATGCTGTTTGTGTGCGCGGCAGGCAACAGCGGAGCAGACATAGACCAAAGTCCGGTATACCCGGCAGCCTTTGACTGTCCCAACATTATTACCGCAGCCTCTGTCGGACGGAACGGCGCTCTGTCTTCCTTCTCAAACTATGGAGAAAACAGCGTGGACGCAGCCGCGCCGGGTGAGGATATATACTCTGCCCTTCCGTCAGACTCCTACGGCAGTGAGAGCGGCACCTCCATGGCGGCGGCTTTTGTGTCGGGAGAGGCCGCGCTTCTTTTTGCGTTGGGCGAGGGTATGGATGCAGCGGGAGTAAAGGACAGGATTATTAAGACCTCGGATCATTTGTCTTCACTGGAAGGCAAGGTGCAGGGCGGGAATAAGATAAGCTGTGCCAATGCTGTGGAGAATACCATAAGTGATGAGGTTATACAGATAGAGGCATATACAGGGGTGCAGGAGGATGCAGGGGCTGATGGAAGTTCGGATGGCTTTAAGTTGTTCTCTGCTCCGACAGTTGAAGGCCAGTTTGTAAAGGTGGCGGCGAGTGACTATTACAGCCTTGCATTGAAGGATGACGGTACGGTATGGGCATGCGGTTACAATTATTATGGTCAGTTAGGTGATGGAACTAAAGTGGACAGGCGTGTTCCGGTGCAGGTAACCGGCTTAAGTGGAGTAACAGCGATAGCGGGAGGCACTTGGCACAGTATAGCGTTAAAGGATGATGGAACAGTATGGACATGGGGATATAACTACTATGGACAATTGGGTGATGGGACTACTACGAATAGGACAACCCCCGTGCAGGTAAATGGGCTAAGTGAAATAACGGCAGTTGCGGCGGGAACTTATCATACAATAGCAGTAAAGGATGATGGAACAGTATGGACATGGGGAGATAGGACTAGTAGTGCAGGCAGTAGAATTCCTGTGCAGGTAAGAGGGCTAAGTGGGATAAAGGATGTGGCAGCAGGCTCTTATCATGCAATTGCGCTAAAGAATGACGGTACGGTATGGACATGGGGAAGTAACAGCGATGGGCAATTGGGAGATGGAACTACTGCAGATAGGACAACCTCTGAACAGGTAGTCGGCTTAAGTGGAGTAACAGCGATAGCAGGAGGCGCTGCGCATACAATTGCGCTGAAGAACGACGGAACAGTATGGACCTGGGGATTTAACTACAATGGCCAATTGGGTGATGGGACTACCGAGGATAGGCTGATTCCTGTACTGGTAAGGGGCTTAAGTAATGCTACTGCCATAGCAGGAGGAGGTTATCATAGTATAGCGTTAAAAGAAGATGGTACGATGTGGACGTGGGGAGAGAACTATTATGGGGAGCTTGGGGACGGTACAACTACAAATAGATCAACTCCTGTACAGGTAAGCGAACTAAGTGAAATAACAGCAGTTGCAGCAGGTATTTATCATACAGCGGTGGTAAAAGAAGATGGTACAGTATGGACATGGGGTTATAACTACTATGGGCAGCTTGGAAACGGGGAAGCAGGGGTTGTAACAAATCCCAAATGGGCCTTCGGTACTCCCGGAGATCCTGCTGTCTCAATCACCTGTGCAGCCGACAAAACCTTCAATCTTGTTCTAAAGGCAGCGAACATGCGAAGCCTTTCCGACCGCACCTTTACCGTTACATACATCGCCGATGATCTGGATATCACTGACCTATGCTCCATGACCTGGGCGAAAGAAACCGCGGCGGGTGCAATTACCGGCACAGACATTACAATACAGCAATACTCTCCGGGTACAATCACCTTTACCGTAAACAAATCAATACCCTCCGGCAAGCAGTGGTCGGGCATTGTAAATGCGATAAGGTTCAAGTGCAGGAAGAGTACGGGAGAAACCAAGATAATATATGCAATGAACTAATGTAGTGGGAGGAAAAACGATAATGATAAGGAAAATAGAGTGGATTAAAATTATAGTTATTACATTGATTGCAGCATTTGTATTTTCAATGCCTGCATTTGCAGAAAGCAAAGCTCAGGTGCCGGGAAGCACGGCAACCGGAAGCAAGCTGTCCCTGAAAGAGGTTAGAAAGCTGTATGATCAGGGCTATGGAATAAAGGACATAGAAAAGGCTGAGGAATTGTCCAAAGTAAGCGGCAAAACTCCAGAGGAAATATTGAAGGTAAAGGGGAAGACCAAATTCAAGCTGAGTGAAGCTGAAGATGGGGTTACACCAAATCTGGTGCCAGACGGGAAGACATGGGAAGAGGTGGAGAAGGAGATTGGCATTGAAGGGAAAGTTCATGCTAGAGAGACACTTCAGCAAGATGCAGCAAATAGTATGACTGCTGTATATGCTTCCAGCGATGATGGAGATATGAGCAGCTTTTACAATAATCGTATATATCCCAGTGCAGCATACAAAAAGATAACCGATCCGTCGTTTAAAGCAGCAGATGCTGTAGATGAAGAAATAAATCCTGCGACCGGTGAACTGACGGTAAGACAGCGGGACCTGTTTCTAAAGGGTGTAAATGGCCTGGACTTTTCCCTGACAAGGTATTATACCTCCTCAGAGGCAAACCTTTATGAGCCCAGTGCAATATATAACAGAAGCAGCTTTTATACTTACCAGGTGGTAGGGACTAGGAAGCTGTATAAGGAATATGAACAAAACGGCCAAAAATATCAACAGCTCATGGAAACAAAATATAACGTGGTTGCCTGTGCAAGTCTAATTAAAGACTGGTCCCAGCAAATTGCGGATTCTCTGAACAGCAGTAGTCGTGATTCTGTCTATGATGATTACAATCTAGATTGTAGTATGGTGGTAGACTATACCAATTGTTACGTGAAGGAAAATTGGGATAATTATGAGTATTCTTTAAAGAACGAAAAAGTAGAGGATAAATACTTTAATATTGGAACAGGCTGGGCTTTTGACCTGCCATTTTTAGAATTCAGGTATATAGCGGACGATAATGGATATCTGGATCAATACATATACCTGCATAACGGAAGTAAGGGTGTATTTGAAATACCACCCAGCAATATAAACGGAGACAGTACATCCATTCCGTATGCCATACCCGACTATCCACTAAAGGATATAAAGTTCAAGGAATTGATAAACAGCAGTTATGTTGTAGACGGGAACAGGGCAAGGTATCAAATGACTGAAAAGGATGGAAGAGAAACATATTTTGAAGAGTCAGGAAGGGTAATCGGAATAAAGGACAGGTTCGGGAACCAGATACAGTTCTTTTACCAGCCTGATGACAAGGGGAACCTTTTGATCAGTAAGATAGTAGATAGTGTGGGAAGGGAAATAAATATAAGATACACTACAGATAAAGTTACTGTAACTGTAGCTGACCCTAATAATTCGGCAAATACCAGAACAATAACATATAATAAACAGGCTACTACGTTCCATTCCTCCGCTCAAAAAGACAAATATTTACTAAGAAGTGTAACGGATTCCGAAGGAAGGACAACAAATTATGGTTATCAGAACAAATTACAGAGGATATCATTCAGAGATAAGGAGTTACCCGGGGAAATAAGAACTCGGCTTACTTTTAACGAGTATATATGTTGCACTAATTATAACCAGTATCTGACCAGCATAACATATCCTACCGGAGGCTACACTAAATACAATTATTCCGGGCATATAAAAAATTGCGGAATAGATGGAGTAATGGAGATATATAAGGTGAGCGAAAGATATGACTATGCTGACAAAAAGTATAACTACAAAAAATATACATACAGGTACGACGGTACCGGAGAATATGACGGGTACAGTACATATAATAGAAAAGAAGATATTCCAGATAGATATATTACAAAAACCCGTGTAGTTGATGACCTTGGAAGCAGTGAAGTCTACTCTTGCAATAAAAATCTCATGTGTACCGGAAAGCTGTCCGAAGGAACAAATCATAAGAATGAGATACAGAACACTTATGATCCTCAAAGCAGACTCCTTACCAGATCGTTAATCAAGACATACAATAAAGCTACAGGCAATTACGTGCAAAATATAGAGAACTATGAATATGATAAGGGGGATTATGGGGATCTTACAGCATATTGGGATATCCAGGCTGAAGGAAATACAAGCAATATCGATCATAAAACGGTATATACATATGATCCGGTATATCATATCCTCACAAGCAAGACATATAAACAGGATGCAAATACGGTGATAGAGGAAATAAATACATTAACTTCTGATAAGAAGGCAGTGGCAAGAGCTGCAAAATATAAAACACCTCCTAATATTAGTAGATATAAATTTTACGATGTAAGCTACCAATACGATAATAAGGGGAATATTACAAGGAAGGAGCAGGATACAGAAGGTAAAAACTCTGGGAGTGTACGGCTGATAACAAATTATAGTTATGCTGACAATGACTCCACAAGGAGAAACAAGAAATTAAATGATGCATATGTTACTAGAAAATGGATAGAAGATATAAAGGATGCAGATGGCAATCCAGCTGTTTCTGCGGTACCTGGTACAATAGAAGAGACTTACAAATACAACTGGTTTGGAGATATAACAGAGCATAAGGATGCCAATGGGAACATATACAATTATACATACGACAAGCTTGGAAGAAAGGTTAAGGAAGTAAATCCTGATGGAGGATATAAACATTGGGCATATACTACTACGACATCTTCAAACAATGTAGTAGTTACTGACGAAAACTGGAACAGCAGCAAATATTCTTCCTATGGGACTCAGATAAAGTATATATATGACAAGCTTGGGAATCTAATAGTAGAAAATATATGTGAGCCTGACAGTGAAAACCTAATTGAGATAAAAAGATACGTATATGACACAAAAAGCAGAATATCCATAGAAAGGACAAGGAATAACTTCAGATACATGGATATGTGTTATACGTATACGAGTGATGGGAGACTGCTCAGCAAAGAAGCCGTAGAAGATGAGAAAAGACTCTACATGGAAACATATGCATACAACGATGTATATGTAGATCCTATTACAGCGATCAAATATGCGAAGGAAACGAAAACCATACAAGGTAATCCGACATCACCTTCAGTAGTAGAAACGAAATATATAAACAAGTACGGATGGCTGGAAAGACAAGGGGAAATACATAACGGAGAAGAATATAATGACACCTTCAAGTATGATTACCTTGGAAATAAGATGGAGGAGAAATCGGCAAGGGCATACGCTGAGGGTTGGACTGAAGCATATACAACAAAGTATGAAGAACCTGATAAAATGTATAGAAAAGAAACAGATGTTAATGGAAACTATATGCTTGAACAGTATAACCTTCAGGGTAAGGTCATAGTGAAAATAGATAAGCGGTTTGGCATGACGACATATAAATATGATGCATTGGGAAGGCTTTTAGAAGAAAGTGCCAGAGTTGATTCCCTTAATAATACTTACAGCAGCAAAAAATATTACTACGATTCCAATGGCAATGTAATAAAAGAGAAAACCTTAACAAATAACGGATATGTTGAGATAGGTTATGAATACGACAATAGGGACAGGCTTAAAAAGGTAATAACATACAATAACGGTATACAGGACAGCGTTACACAGTACACGTATGACCTTTGTGGAAACAAGCTCACCATGCAGAGCGGAACAGAAACTTCTCCAACAAGGTATGAATACAACCGTATAGGGAAACTTGCAAAAATGACGGATCCTATGGGACAATCGGAAATGTATAAATATGACATTCTGGGAAACATGATAGAAAAAACTGACAGGAATAGTAATATAACTGCAGTAACCTATGACAGACTTAATAGGCCTCTTGGTAACAAGGTAACAACTATGGCAGAAGAGCAACAAGTTACGTCATATGAATACGTACTTACAGGAAAAGCCGCCAAGATTATTCACAATGGAAGGGAAATAAATTATACATATGACGGTTTGGGAAGGCTTATATCCGAGACAGAGCCTGAGGGGATAGTAAAGCAGTATACCTATGACTTGGCGGACAACAGGGTATCAATGACTATAAAGTTAAATGGACATACAAAGACCAATACGGCATATACCTACGACAAAATGAACAGGCTGTACCAAGTATATGAAAACGGGCAGCTTACGGCTACGTACGGATATGATGCGAATGGAAACAGGACAAGCCTTAAGTATACCAACGGGGACAGCACTGAATATACATACACCATATCCAACAAACTGGATTTACTTACAAATAAAAAGGGTAATCAAATAGTTTCCCAGTACGAATATAAATACGGCTCTGATGGAAGCCGCATATATGAGAAAGACAAAATAAGCGACAAGAGGACAACTTACACCTATGACGGGGTGGGAAGGCTTGCCAAAGAACAGCGGGACGGCGATCCTGGTATAAACTATACATACGATGACCGCAACAACAGAAAAACGATGACGGTAGAGGGAGTATCCCAAACAGTCTATGAGTATGACAAAAACAACAGGCTTGTTACCGAGACAAAGACAGCAGGAGAAGTAACGGAGATAACGCGGTACACCTATGACAACAACGGGAATCAGATCTATAAGGCCACCGAGACAATAAAGACGGACAGCGAGGGTGAGACAGAAGGGTACTCAGCCGCGGTATTGGGAGAAAGCACGGAAACGCCGGAGGCAACCTTCAACAGTTATGACGGCCTGAACAGGCTTATAGAGACTGCCGTAGGCGACAAAACCATACTCTACACCTACAGGTGGGATGGACTTAGAACAGGTAAGATAGTAAATGGAGCCACTACCCGCCACATATGGGATGGAAGCCAGATGGTGCTTGAGCTTGACGGAGGAGGAAACGTAACAAACAAATATGTCAGGGGAATAAACCTGATATATGCTCAGGACGGTGCAGGGACAAGGAAATATTACCTGTACAATGCCCATGGAGATGTGGTGCAGTTGACTAATGCATCGGGAGATGTTATAAAGAGTTATGAGTATGATGCATTTGGAAATGAGAATGAGCCAGACCCGGAAGACACCAATGTGTTCAGGTACTGCGGAGAGTATTTTGACAAGGAAACCGGGACGATCTACCTGAGGGCAAGGTATTATGACCCAAGTGTGGGAAGGTTTATTACGGAGGATAGCTATTGGGGGAAAGATAATGATCCTCTGAGCTTGAATTTGTATACGTATTGCCACAATGACCCTGTTGATTTCTTTGACCCCAGTGGACACATTACAATAGGCCCTATACGAATATGTATATTTGGAGACAATTTAAAAAAAGACCCCAACTGGGTTCCAGATTCATGGTGGTCAAAGGATGGCAAATTCCAAGGTTATTTCTTAGAAAATTGGGATGACCTAATGGCATTAGGTCCTGAATTTGGGCTTTTAAGTACGTTTAGTAAGGGTTCTAAAGCAAGTGTATGGACGATGAAAGCTTTCGACCGAGGATGGGAAATTGAAAAGCTGCTAGGAGGTATGGGTAATAATTTTCCAGTAATAGATAAATTTGTAAATAGTTCCAAAGGTTTTGCAAAAAGTATAACAAGTATAAAATCAATGGACTTAGGTGCTAAAACATATCAAAAGGGTAATGCAGTATACAATACAATTATGAAATATGCCAATGATTTATCAGGATTCAAAAGTACAACATGGAACAAGATTACTGTAAATGTTAATTCTTCGACTCAGCGTATTTTGGAAGTAGCATTGCCAACTAATGTATCTGCTTCTCAGTTGCAGCAAATAGATAAGGCGATTATTGAGGCTGGGAAAAAGGGAATTGATGTAGTTATTAAATATATTAAGTAAATGGAGGAATAATTATGGTATACGATTATAAGTGCGTTAGTGTGTATGCAGATCCAAATAATAACCTTATAATTATACCAAATGGACAATCACAGAAATGGGGGGGAGCAACCGCTGAAATTGATATTGTAAATGAAATTTTAGTTCCCTATTCTGATGACGATTTGGAAAAGGCTCTTATTAATGCAATGGAGTTATGCTATTCAAAAGATCCAGATGCGGATGGTGATATTTCACCTATAGCGAAACATCTAAAAGTAAAAGGTTACTCTAAGGCTGTTAAGAATAAGAGGTATATTTGTTTTAGATGGGATATAGATGATGGCTATTATCTTATACCTACCGAAAAAGTACCTAAAAGAGGTTATGTTCACCAAGAAGATAAAATTATTATGTTGGGTAAGAATATTGAATATGGGAAATTAGCTCAAGCTGTAAAAGAAGCGTTAAATTTAGCTACATCATAAAAGGGGACAAGAGGATAGGTACATCATTCCTAAGCAAAGAGACTGTGGTATATAGGGACAGCCTCACCGTCCCGGCTCTTGCCCCTGCCCCCCCACAAGCCCCGGCCCAGCCCCTCCACGGCTGCCGGGGCTTCTCCATGCCCCCTCCCGCACATCAGCCGCCTCACATTCACGCTCCCCAGCACCACCGCCCCCACGCGTCTCCGCCCCCGCCGTCCGCGCCCCGTGCAGGCAGGCCCAACGCTGCCGGAAGCGTCCCGGCATATCTGCATAATGCGCGTGGGCCTTGCGCTGCCGGGCCGCTGCTTTCCTGCTGCCGCAGATTCAGTCTCCACAAGCTCCCTGCTGCCGCCAATTCCTGTAAGGCATGTCCCCCATGCTACAAGCCAAACTGCCCGTTTATCCCCATATCCCCAAATGCCACGTTTACCGCAAATTCCCCCTTGCAAGCCTTCCCGCCCTTGCTTGCTGCGCTGACAAAGTGATGCTTTCCCCGTGCATCTCATTTTTGCCCTGCTTGCAATATGCGGATAAGACAGGCCGTGCGTATGTACCAGCTTTTTGGCAGCCTCCTTCTTTGCCTTCAAACAGGCGGTTGCAGAATGGCAGATGGAGGGAAACGTAAAGCGCGGCATATATTAAATGGGAAAAGGACTCTCATAAAAAGGACAGTGCCTAAAAAAGCTATCCCGGCTTGTTTGGCTGGGCGGCAGAGGATAAATCGTAAAATCGCCCCTGAATGCATTCAAAACAACTCAGCAAAAAGGGAATACCTCTTGTTTTGAATATTCCGTGGCATGATTTTTCTTTTATCCCTTCACCGCCAAGCAAGCTGGGGCATAGCTTTTTAAGGCACAATGTCCTTTTTATATAGAGCCATTTTCCCGTATTTAATATATGCCGTGCGCGTTACTGTTTCCCTCCATGCCTATTCTGCATCCGCCTGTGTTTGAAGGCAGAAGGAAGCGCAACACAAAAAGCGGTACATGCAGGGCCGTCTTATCCGAATATTGCAGGGAAGGGCAAAAAATGAGGCACATGGGGAAAGCCACTTTGTCAGCATAGCAAGCAAGGGCAGTGGAGGCTTGCAAGGGGATTTGCAGTAAACGCGGCATTTAGGGCAGGAGATAAACGGGCTGTTTGGCTTGCACCGCGTTGGGGACATGCCTTGCGGGGGCTGGCGGCAGCATAGGGCGTGTGGAGGCTGAATCTGCGGCAGCAGAAGCCAAGCAACCCCGGCAGAGCAAGGCCCACGCGCATTATGCCGATATGCCGGAATGTGCGTGTTACGCAGGGATGCCGGACGCTCCGGGCAGCGTCGGGCCTGCCTGCACGGGGCGCGGACGGCGGGGGCGGGGACGCGCGGGGGCGGCTGTGCGGGGGAGCGTGAATGTGAGGCGGCTGATGCGCGGGAAGGGGCATGGAGAAGCCCCAGCAGCCGTGGAGGGGCTGGGCCGGGGCTTGTGGGGGGGCAGGGGCAAGAGCCGGGACGGTGAGGCTGTCCCTATAGAGGGCAAGCGGGGACGGTTCTTGACTTGCCCTATTTTCCATAATAAAATAAAACAGAAGGTGCGCCGGTTCGGTGCGCGTAATATAGTCGGGTGTATGTGCCAAGGGGACGGCAGACCAATGTCATAAAGCTTAACTTACAGAATATTACATGGAACGTTTTTTGTTAACTGGATATTCGTTTTTCCTCGAAGGCTCCCTTCGGGGAAAACTTCTATCTGGCCGTATTGGAACAAGATTTTTTGTAATGTTTTTCATCGCTTTATCAAATAGCATTGTTCGGATTTCCGC
>NZ_QPJT01000051.1 GCF_003337415.1 Anaerobacterium chartisolvens
CTAAGGCACACAAAATGCTGCCTTAGTTTTCTAAATTTTAATTACAAGGCTCGTTAAATGGGCTGGCTTTATTTATATTAAACAGGAGCGTCCCTATATGACGGATGATGGCTCTTAACTTTACCCGATCGACTGTGGAAAAGAAAAAACTTGTAACGGATCGTATTTTTCATTGATCTGCCTTAGCCTATAAGAATTTTTCTCGAGCCTATGAAAAAAACTCTGTAAATAAATAATTTTTAAAATAGCTTTCTATGGTACAATAAAAAATCATAGGAGGCTATTTTTATGGCACGGAGAAAATCAGATTTATCAGAAGGAAAACAAAACATTATCGCAGCTCTTTTACAAGAGTATGATATCCAAACAGCCGATGACATTCAGGACGCTTTAAAAGATTTGTTGGGTGGCACTATTCAAAGTATGATGGAAGCTGAGTTGGATAACCACTTAGGCTATGAAGCTTACGAACGCACAAGTAATTCAAATGCCCGTAATGGTAAAAAACCTAAGTCCATACGCAGTAAATATGGTGAAATGAATATCCAAGTACCTCAGGACAGAGATTCCTCTTTTGAACCACAAGTAGTTCGGAAACGTCAGAAGGATATTTCTCACATTGATGATAAGATTATAGCCATGTATGCGAAAGGATTGTCAACAAGGCAGATATCAGAGCAGATCGAGGATATTTACGGTTTTGACGTTAGTGAAGGTATGATTTCAGATGTTACCAACAAACTCCTTCCTGAAATTGAGGACTGGCAGCACCGCCCATTATCCCGAATCTATCCAGTTATTTTTATTGATGCCGTTCACTTTTCCGTTAGAGACAATAATGTAATAAAAAAGCTTGCTGCATACGTTATTCTAGGAATTAATGAAGATGGGCTAAAAGAGGTGATTAGTCTACAGATAGGGCAAAATGAAAGTAGTAAATACTGGCTTGGAGTATTAAACGAGTTAAAGAACAGAGGGGTACAGGATATCCTGATTCTTTGTGCAGATGGCCTCAGTGGAATGAAAGAAGCAGTAAATACCGCATTTCCTGCAACAGAATATCAACGTTGTATTGTTCATCAAGTCCGAAATACCCTTAAATATGTAGCTGATAAGGATAAAAAGAAATTTGCAGCGGATTTAAAAACTATTTATCAGTCACCCTCAGAAGTAGTTGCACATGAACAAATGCTTGAGGTTACTGAAAAATGGGAAGCTTATTATCCAAACGCCATGAAAAGCTGGTCGGTCAATTGGGACGTTATTAGCCCGATTTTCAAGTTTTCTTCCGATGTACGGAAGGTCATCTACACGACAAATGCAATTGAAAGTCTGAATAGTACATACCGTCGACTAAACCGCGCACGAAGCGTATTTCCAAGTGATATAGCCCTGCTAAAGGCTCTTTATCTGGCAACTTTTGAAGCAACAAAAAAGTGGAGCCTGCCAATCAGAAACTGGGGTAAGGTCTATGGTGAACTATCAATCATGTTTGAAGGTCGTTTATAATTAATAAAAATAATCCCTTTTTGAACAGGGTCTTATTGACATACGCAAAAACATAATTTATATTAAACACGAGGCATGAATACTCGATATCCAAACACTCATGCCCCAAAAATTATCATAGAAAGCTATTTTACAGAATTTATTTCACACTCTCATTTTCCTCCGTAATACTCTCTTTCATAATTTAATAAGCAACTGTATGGAAAATTAATATACGAGCCATCGGTAATGGATTCTAAATATTTAAATCTTCTATGCACCCAATCTGTATTATCGGATTCATACCGCCGGTCCTTCCAAACTGATTGGATACCCATGATATAATCAGCATCCCTATAATAGAATGCCGTATCCTTTTTATTCACTGCCCCTACTTTTCCCCCAAGTGCATATAGCGACACAGCAGCATATACCGACCCCTCTGCCCTCCATCCAATCAAGTCCGCAATATTTTTCAATTCCGCCATGGTATACTGTCTATTGACAAATCTTCCTGTTGATTTAAATTTCTCAGAATCCGGATAGCTTTCTTCAATCTTTTGTATCGCTTCAAAAAATGTCATTTCCTTCAAATCAAAACGCGCTCCTTCTAACTGTAGCAGCGGTTGTAATACCATGTCTGCTTCTTTAGCCGTTCCATAAAACAAACCTCTCCCATAAATACCAATGCCATCCACTACAGAATTATATATGCTTACATTGATTGTAATTCTTTGATCCAAATCCATTAACCATTGCTGCCAAGCACTAAGAAATTGTATTCTTATCTCCGTCGAAGCTTGGAGATATTCTAACTCCACCAAGGTCACCTTATCAATTTTGGGCGGCAATCGAAAAGTCATGCCGGTAGCAACACCGAAGTTCCCTCCCCCTGCCCCTCTGCATGCCCAGAACAAATCGGAATTATGTGTTTCATTTGCTTTTATCACTTTTCCCATGGAATTTACCATTTCCAGTTCTATTAAGCTGTCACACCCAAGGCCAAAAATTCTGCTGGAATAGCCCCATCCTCCCCCTAGGGTATAGCCTATAACACCTACCGTCGGACAAGTTCCTCCTGGGAAGGGATATGCTTCTGCCGCAACTCGATGATAGAGCTGATGATTGGTAACACCACCTTGTACTTGTACAGTATTGCTCACCTCATCCAGATAGATATGATTCATTTGACTCACATCTATCACGAGAACATCATTACCTGTAGAGTATCCCTCATAATGATGCCCTCCGGATCGTATTCTAAGTCTAATATCACGGCTTCTTGCCCAGCAAATGGCGTTGCTTACGTCTTCCGTATTATGACAATATACAATTGCCAAAGGAAACTTTTGTATGGCCCTATTCCATTCCTGTCTAGCTTCTTCATATTCCGGGCTGTATCGCGTAATTACCTTACCGGTAAGGCCTCTGTAAATATATGATTTCATTTTTCTACTCCCTTCCAAAAATCAGGAAATCAAAGAACACCATATTCCATCCTATGCAGTTTGTTTAAATTTGGGGACGCTTCTGTTTTTACGGCCTGACACTGTCTGCGTATATCCACAACAATCCCAATAATTCGCCTGAATACACCGGGAGAGATGAGCTTTAATGGGCAAAAAAGCATCCCGCGAAAAGTACAGGGCTTTTAGGGTTAAGAAGGAACAGGATCGTCCCTATAATCTTTTGACTTTGTATTATAACGGATATAAAATATTTTATAACGACAAGTTGTAAAAGATGATTGAAAGGAAGTTGAAAATGAGGATATCATCATCTGAATATGAGATTATGAAAATTATCTGGACAATAAATAAAACAGTAACAAGCTCTGAAGTAATGAATGTACTTGCAGATAAACGAAATTGGAAGCAGCCCACCGTGTTGACCTTTCTAAACCGCTTATGTGAAAAAGCGCTTCTAAAAACAGAAAAGAATGGTAAACTTCGCAGCTATACACCAACGATAAGCGAAAGCGATTATAAGAAGCAAGAAACACAAGCCTTTCTAAATGAATTGCATGAAGGCAGTATCAGTAATCTCATCACGTGCATGGGAAGCAACGACGGATTAACTGCCGAGGATATTGATGATTTGCGAAAATGGTTGGAATCGACGCGATCTCATGATTGAATGGATTTTGGAACTCATGATACTACTAAAAAAGGATGGTGAACATAAATGAAACGGATATTCTTAGTTGAGGACGATAGGGCAATCGCTAAAAACCTCGTACTTTTGCTCCGTTCGGAGGGATTTACTGTAACCCACGCCTCTACACGTGGAGAAGCTCTTGCAGTTCTTTCCGGGAATAAATTTGACTTGGCACTGATTGATATTTCCTTGCCTGACGGAAATGGCTTTACAGTTTGTACAGAAATCAAGGAAACAGTGGATATACCCGTTATCTTTCTGACAGCTTCCGGTGATGAGTCGAGTGTGGTTACCGGGCTAAACATGGGTGCAGATGACTACATCACCAAGCCTTTTCGTCCACGTGAATTGATTGCACGGATCAGAACCTCCCTGCGTAAAAGCGGATGTTCCCCATCGGCTTTTGAAATCTCTGGGCTTCATGTCGATACGGCAAGCGGCGTTGTGAAAAAGAACGGCAATGAGGTTTTTCTTTCCGCTTTAGAATACCGTTTGTTGTTGGTGTTTATTAACAACCCAAAAAGTATTATCACAAGGAGCAAGCTGCTTGACGAATTGTGGGATGCTGCGGGCGAGTTTGTCAATGACAATACGTTGACCGTGTATATCAAACGCCTGCGGGAGAAGATCGAGTACAACCCGGCAAACCCGCAAATCATTCTAACCGTTCGTGGGACAGGATATCGATTGGGGGATGGATATGCTTCGAAATAGAGAATTTCGTCAGTTTGCTATTTTGTTCTCTTGCATAACTGCCGCTGCTGTGGCGCTGGGATTTGCAATTAATACGGCAGCTGGAATCCTGTCCGGTTGTTCTGCCGCTGCTTTTGGCATGGCATTTTATGCATTCACTAAAGAAAGATATAAAAGCATTGCACAAATTTCAGATCAAATCGACCTTGTGCTTCATAACGCAGACCGTTTGTATATTGCTGAATCACATGAGGGCGAACTGTCCATTCTGCAAAGCGAGATAACAAAAATGACGTTGCGTATTCGGGAGCAAAATTACGCGCTAAAAAAAGAAAAAGAACATCTTGCTGATTCGATGGCCGATATAGCACACCAGCTCCGTACCCCCCTCACATCTGTGAACCTGATTTTATCATTGTTAGAGAATAGCCGTAATGAAAATGAACGCAAAGCAATGATACGGGAAACAAAGGAACTGTTTGTACAGATGGATTGGCTGCTTACTTCACTGCTGAAATTATCCCGTTTGGATGCGGGTATTGTTGTATTTCAGAACGATAAAATTGATGTGAATACTTTGATAAGCGGTGCGCTTCATAAGTTTTTGATTCCAATAGAGCTGCACAATATAACCTTGCAAATAGACATGCCGAAAGGGATAATCATTCAGGGCGATTTAGGTTGGCTTTCAGAAGCCATTCAAAACATCCTCAAAAATTGCTTGGAAAGCGCCGGAGATGACGGAAAGATTGTGATTGCTTGCGAGGACAATCCGCTGTTTACCGAAATTGCGATTCGCGACAGCGGCGCAGGCTTTGCAAAAGAAGATTTACCACGCCTGTTTGACCGGTTCTATCGAGGTAAACATGCAGGTGCTGCCGGATATGGAATTGGACTTGCTCTCTGCAAGACGATTATCACACGGCATGGCGCTACGATTACCGCCAAAAACCACTCTCAGGGCGGCGCAATATTTTCTATTCGCTTTTCAAAGTGACGGATCTCTCACCTGAAAGTCACAGAGATGTAAGTTAAAAGTTTTATTATATGGGTAAACCACGAGAAAGGAGGCTCACATAATGGAGTTTTTGAAAATTGAAAATTTATGCAAGGTCTACGGCAAGGGTGATAACCAGATCACTGCGTTAGACCATGTTACCCTTACTATTGAAAAGGGGGATTTTACTGCGATAATCGGTTCTTCCGGTTCCGGTAAATCGACCTTGCTTCACGTCATTGCAGGTGTTGATGTGCCGACACGTGGAAAGATATATTTAGACGGGCAGGACATATATGCGGGGAGCAACGAAAAACTTGCCATTTTCCGCAGGCGGCAGGTGGGGCTGATTTATCAGTTTCATAACCTTATCCCCACTTTAAATGTTGTGGAAAACATCACCTTGCCTATCTTGATGGACAAGCGCAAGGTTAACGAGGAACGGCTAAATGATCTGCTGGAGCTACTGGGTCTACAGGAACGCAAAAACCATCTGCCCAATCAGCTTTCGGGTGGTCAACAGCAGCGTGTTGCTATCGGGCGTGCTTTAATGAACGCTCCGGCAGTCATGCTGGCCGATGAACCGACCGGCAGTCTGGACAGCCGTAACGGACAGGAAATCATTAAGCTGCTGAAAGAAAGCAATAAAAAATATGGGCAGACCCTGCTTCTTGTCACCCACGATGAAAATATCGCCTTGCAGGCAGACCGCATTATTACCATTGCGGATGGGAAAGTGGTGCGGGATGAGAGGCAGGTGACACGATAATGAACATCTTTAATAAAGTTGCCCTGCAAGGACTGAAAAAGAACCGTACACAAACACTTGTAACAATCGTCGGAGTTGTTCTGTCTGCTGCTCTGATTACGGCAGTTGCTACCTTTTCTGTTTCATTGCAAACCTATATGGTCAACGGAGCGATAATGAAGTACGGCAACTGGCACGTTGAATTTCCCGATGTAGATACCTCTTTTGTGCAGGAACAGGCTGATGATAGCAGAGTTGCAAATATCGCATCCTTTGAAAATATCGGCTATGCAACGCTTAAAGGCGGACAAAATCCCGACAAACCATATTTATTTATTGCTGGATTTAATAAGGAAGTCTTTTCCACTTTGCCTGTTGAAATTCTTTTCGGCAGATTGCCGGAAAACAGTAGCGAAATTATGGTTCCGGCGCACGTTGCGGCAAACGGTGGTGTGAAAATCTCGGTTGGCGATACCCTTACCCTTGCGGTCGGAAACCGTAAGGCTGGAAACAAAACGCTATGTCAGCACAACTCGTATCGTTCCGGGGAAGAAACACTGACACCCACTGCGGAGAAGACCTACACGGTCGTCGGCATATGCCAAAGACCCGCCTTTGAGGAACGTTCTGCTCCCGGATATACGTTGATTACAACAGCAGACACAGCGACTCCGTCGGACAGCTTCAGTGCGTTTGTTGCGCTGGAAAAGCCGAGTCAGATTCGCTCGTATGCAGGTAGCGAGGCCGAGAGCCACGCTTATGTCCTGAACGATGATGTGCTACGCTTTATGGGGCTTTCAGAAGATAAGATGTTTAATGCACTGCTCTACTCGATCGGGGGAATTTTGGTTGCCCTGATTATGCTTGGGTCGGTGTTCCTGATTTACAATTCTTTCAACATCTCCCTAAACGAGCGTACACACCAGTTTGGCATTCTAATGTCCGTAGGTGCCACAGAAAAGCAGTTGCGCAATTCTGTGCTGTTTGAGGGACTTTGCATCGGTGCGATTAGCATTCCCATCGGCATTTTGATTGGCATCCCAAGCATCATGCTTGTACTTTCTCTTGTAGCAGAGAATTTCGCAAATGTTCTTTATAGCAACGTACCGTTGACTTTAAAGGTATCTGTTCCCTCTCTTGTTACAGCAGCGGTTATCAGTATAATCACCATTCTGATTTCAGCCTATATTCCGGCAAAGAAAGCAGCCGGTACGCCTGTGATGGAGTGTATCCGCCAGACAAACGAGGTCAAGTTAGAATCCAAAGCGGTAAAAACATCAAAACTCGAAAAACGCCTTTATGGTTTAGAGGGAACACTTGCGTTAAAAAACTTTAAGAGAAACAAGCGGCGTTATCGCAGTATTATCCTGTCCCTTACTTTGAGTGTAGTGCTATTTGTATCGGCAAGCACGTTTGGGACCTATTTGGATCAGGTGGCGGGGCAGTCAGCTGTTGAAATGGACGGTGATATACTGCTCTATACACGGGATATGACCGAAAGTGAATTGTCCCAGCTTTATGATGCTTTGAAAACCGCTGACGGAGTTACCAAAAGCACCGATCAGGCTGTTTTAACCTATACCTGCGAGGTCAATACAAGTAATCTTACCAGTGGTTTTTGGGATAGCTACCGGGAGTCCGCAGATTTAGATGCACCAAGTAAAACGGTAAAGCTGTCGATGGATGTTCAGTTTATTGAGGATGGCATTTATAAGAACTTTATCGAAAGCCTCGGTCTGCCCACAGCGGAATATAACGGTCAAAACTCAAAAATGATTATCGTCGGGAAATATAACGGCGGGCTTGATATGTTTACAGACCGCTCGATGGATTTTATCCTTAGTGCCCCATCCGGGGAACAGACGAAAATAATTCACACAACCTTTGCAGATACCTACCCATTAGATCCACCGCCTGCAGAACGTTCTGAGGTGAAAGGATACGTTTTGATGGTGGTTGCCCCTCACCAGATGAAGTCGCAGTTTGACGCTCTGGATGCACCTGCGAAAATGGGCTTGACTTTCTGGTCAGATAATCCTGCACAGTCAACGGTGAAAATGCAGGCGATGATTGAGGGAACTGGCATTACCTCCAGCTATACTTTGTACAATGTTCATGCAATGCTGGAGCAAAACCGAAATATCCTGTTCATCGTAAATCTGTTTACTGTTGTTTTTATCATTATGATTTCCCTGATTGCGGTTGCCAATGTGTTCAATACGATTTCCACCAACATCAAGCTGCGCAGACGGGAGCTTGCCATGCTCCGCTCTGTGGGGATGTCCGATAGGGATTTCAATAAGATGATGCGCTTTGAATGTGCTCTTTATGGAGCACGAACGATGCTTTGGGGCTTGCCCCTCTCAGGAATCCTTTCTTGGTTGATTTATCAGGGGATGGTTATTGGTGGTGGTGACCTTGATTTTATATTCCCGTGGGGCAGCATCGGAATCAGTATGCTTGGCGTATTCCTTGTAGTGTTCATTACCACGCTGTATGCCATTCACAAGCTAAAAAGGGAAAATATCATTGACGCGCTACGGGATGATATGGCTTGATTCAACATTAGGGGGACGCTCCCGTTTATAGAACATTTGTTCTTGACAAATTATGCCTGATATTATATAATAAATCCAAGGGGTGGGTATAATGCCAAGAGCAGCAAGAAAAAAATCTGAAGAATGCATGTATCATGTGATGTCCAGAAGCATAAGCGAGATAGACCTTTTCCAGTGCGACGAGGATAAGGACTATTATCTTGCACTGCTTAAGCGATATAAAGATAAATACTACTGCAGAATATACGCTTATGCTCTTATGGATAATCATGTACATATTTATATAAACCCTTGCGGATATGACATATCGTTATTTATGCGCTGCCTGAACAATGCCTATGTCGCATACTTCAACAGGAAATACAACCGCCATGGGCACCTGTATCAGGGCAGGTTCGCGAGCTCGATAGTAGACAGCGACACATACAGTCTGACGCTGTCGGCATATATCCACAACAACCCGAAGGATTTGCCCGAATATGCCGGGAGAGAGGAGCTTTACAGGTATTCATCCTACGGGATATATACGGGGCTCAGGAATGATATTGAAGAAATAGTGGACGTAAGCTTTATACTTGCTCACTTTGACAGGGACAAAAAAGCATCACGGGAAAAGTACAGAGCTTTTACGGAATCAATGAAAGAAACGGGCATAATGAAGGAAGTTGATAATAATATCTTAAGGGCATATACTGAAAATGTGTACAACAGTGAAAAGTCCTATATTGTAAGGAATAGGATGCCGGAGGAAATAATACAAAGGATAGGGCAGTTTCTTGGAGAAAGGCTGGAGGA
>NZ_QPJT01000052.1 GCF_003337415.1 Anaerobacterium chartisolvens
GTAATAGACATAAATAAAGTGGACATGCTGCAAATGACTCCTTCAAGGATGCAGCTTCTGCTTACGGGGAGCAGCAGCCTGTCGTGCCTTAAGGGCTTGAGGACTGTAATGATAGGAGGGGAAGCGGTGCCCGAGAGTCTCGTAAGCGAGCTTAGAAAGCATACCGAAGCGGAGATATACAACATGTACGGCCCGACCGAGACAACGGTGTGGTCATCGGTATCGCTGCTTGACGTAAAAAGGCCTATAGACATAGGCAGTGCAATAGCCAACACAAGGATATATATACTGGACGCACACGGCAGGCTGAAGCCTGTGGGTGTACACGGGGAGCTTTGCATATCGGGAGACGGGGTTGCAAGAGGGTACTTAGGCAGGAGAGAGCTTACGGAACAAAAATTCCTGGCCGATCCGTTTTTTGAGGGCGATAGGATGTACAGGACGGGAGACCTTGCAAAATATTTGCCCGACGGAAGGCTGCAGTGCCTTGGGAGGATAGACCAGCAGGTCAAAATAAGGGGCTACAGGATAGAGCCGGAGGAGATTGAAAAGCATCTTAAGGCGTGCGCTGGAGTAACTGAGTGCGTAGTAATTGCAAAATGCCATGAAGCGGGAGATAAGTATCTTGCCGCATATTATTCCGCGCCGGAGGAAGCTTCTCTTGCCGTGCTGAGGGAAAGCTTGTCTGCAAAGCTTCCCGATTATATGGTGCCCGAAATGTTTGTCTATATGGAAAGCCTTCCTTTAACCCCCAACGGCAAAATAGACAGAGGCGCTCTTCCCGAGCCGGGTTATGTGAGGCCCAAGCTTTCAAGCAGCTATAAAGAGGCCGACACGGAGGCGCAGAGCATTATTGCACAAATATGGCAGAGGGTTTTGAACAGGGACTTGGTGGGAGTGGAGGACAACTTTTTCGAGCTGGGAGGGAATTCCCTTTTAATTGTAAGAATGCATTGGGAGCTGGAAAAGCGTTATCCGGGACTTGTGAGTGTGGCAGACATTTTTGCATACCCCACCGTCTCAAAGCTGGCGGGCATTATTGAGAACAGGGATGTATTTAAAATAAAGGATCTTAAAATAGACAGGCTTCAAATGCCGGAGGATTTTTTTGCTTGTGCCGGGGGATATAATGACGGAACTGTAATACGGACTGTTTTGGGATGTGATTTATACCGAAGGCTTAAATCAATGGCATACAGGCTTGGGAGGAAGGAAGAGGATATACTCATTTCTGCACTCATTTACATGCTTTCAGAGGTATCGGGTGTGCAGAAATTACCTGTACACATTTCCGGCAAGGATAGGGAGATACGCGCCGAAAGCTTTAATCTTGAGGAAATTCACGATATTAATGACTTAATTTACCGTGTTTCAATGAAAATGGAATCAAGAGGTATAGACAATGTTATACCCATTAGATATTTAGACAAGATAAGGCTTGATAAGGACAAAGGCTCGGTGCTTGTGCTTTATACCTATAATTTTCAAGGCTTTCAGGATAATGCTTTAAGGCTTTACGACATAATTGTCAGGGCGGAGGAAGCAGAAGGAGACATAAATTTCATATTTGAATATGACGGGTCTAAAATCTCCAAAGAAAAGATGGAAGAGCTTATATTTTATTATATGGATATCATAGAAGTCATTTCGGCAGTTGACGGTTAAAAGAAGCGGCAGGCAAGGGATTAATACATGAGGAGTATAAAGCGTATGGAGAAAATTCTTGAATTTAAAGGCCGGGACAGGCCTGATGAGAATATAAAGCCCCGACAAAGGCTGGAGAGTATTTCAAGGAAGGACATAGCGATTATAGGCATGTCGGGAGTGTTTGGCAGTGAGGAAAACATAGAGGCTTTCTGGGAGGGTTTAAAAAGAGGCAAGGACTTTGTTTGTGAAGTTTCAGAGGAGAGAAAAAAGGAATGTGAAAGCTATATAAGCGTGCTTGGAACACTGGGAGTGCCGAGTGAAGATATAGAGTACCCGCAGGGTGCTTTCATGAACAGAATAGACACGTTTGATTGCCGCATGTTCAACATTTCGCCAATGGAGGCCGATTTGATGGACCCTCATCAGAGGATTCTGTTGCAGGTTATGTGGCAAACCGTTGAGGATGCGGGGTATGGGGGAAGAAGGCTGTCAGGGAGCAGAACGGGGATTTATGTCGGCCATAGCACGGATTTCGGAGAGGAATATAAGAGGTACAGCAGAATGGTGTCATCCTCAAATGAGGAGGCTGCCGTTACCGGCAATATACGATCCGTCATAGCAAGCAGGCTAGCGTATATACTGGACTTGAAAGGCCCCAGCATTACTATTGATACTGCGTGCTCATCGGCTCTTATGGCAGTTCATACGGCATGTCAGGCTATAAGGCTGGGAGAATGCGACATGGCTCTGGCTGGTGCGGCAAAGGTGCTGGTTGTACCCATAAGAGAGAATAAGGGGCAGGGAAATATAGGCATAGGCTCGTCAACTTCAAGGGCGAGAACCTTTGACGACAGCTCGGACGGTACGGGAATAGGCGAAGGCGCGGGTGCGGTTTTGCTAAAGCCTCTAAGCAAGGCTATGGAGGATGGGGATAATATATACGCGGTGATAAGGGGGAGTGCTTCAAACCAGGATGGAAGCTCGGTAGGAATTACTGCTCCCAACATGGCGGCACAGGAGGAGGTAATACTCAGGGCATGGAAAAATGCCGATATTGACCCTCAAACTGTGACATATATAGAAACTCACGGAACGGGAACCAGATTGGGAGATCCTATAGAAATCGGAGGCATTGAGAGAGCCTTTGAGCATTATACCGACAAAAAGCAGTTTTGTGCGGTGGCCTCGGTAAAGACAAACATAGGGCATTTAGATCATGCGGCGGGAATTGCCTCACTTATAAAGGCGGCTATGGCTTTAAAGCATGGCGAGCTTCCCCCGAGCCTGCATTTTGAAAGGCCGAACAGAAAAATTCCGTTTGAGGATTCTCCTGTATATGTAAATGACACGCTGAGTGCATGGGAAGGATTAGAATTTCCAAGGAGATGCGGAATAAGCTCCTTCGGGCTTAGCGGTACAAATTGCCATATGGTGCTGGAGGAGTATAATGCACAACAGAGCAGCGCGACAAAAGCTTTAAAGGAAAAGCATTATCCTAATATATTCGTGCTGTCCGCCAGAAGCATTGACAGCCTCAGCGAGCTGGTAGACAGGTATAATGAGCTGTATCAAAAGCCTTCAGCGCTTAAGGCGGAGGACATATGCTTTACTTCCGCCACGGGAAGGGGACACTATAACATCAGGCTTGCGATAGCAGTTAAAAACGAATGGGAGCTAAAAGACAGGCTTAATAGCATTAAAGGCTGTAACCCGGCAGATATAAGCTCAAAAGGAATATTTTTCGGACAGCATAAAATAGTTTCAGCCTCTAAGAGCGTAAAAGATGTGGGGGAAATTACAGAGTCTGACAAAAAGGCTTTAAGCGAAGAGGCCGGGAGGCTGGTGGAAGGCATTTTAAAGGCCGAAGGTTCTGAGGACACCGGGGAAATGGCGGAAAGGCTGTGCGGCGCTTACGTTATGGGAGCGGACGTAGAATGGGAAAGGCTTTATTCACGCTCTAAATATAAAAAAGTCAGTCTCCCTGCGTATCCCTTTTTAAAGGAAAGGCACTGGGTAAAGCCGGGGAATTTCCATATAGTGCCGCAATCGCACAGTGCGGAACATATAGGCCATCCCATACTGGATGCGTGTCTGGTAAGCTCGATGGATTCGGACATATACTCCACCATGTTCAGTGTTGACAGGCATTGGGTACTCAATGAGCACAAGATAGCGGGGAACTATGTTGTACCCGGGACGGCGTACATTGAAATAGCGAGAGAAATAGCCTCAAGGTATAATTCTCAGGATGCCGTTGAATTAACAGAGGTAATTTTTATTACGCCTCTTGCGGCGGAGAAAGGTTCTCCTGTTGAGGCTCAAATTATTGTAAGGGAAGGCAAGGACCGCAGAGATTTTGCAGTGGTAAGCAGATCGGGGCATGAGGGGGGATGGGTAAGGCATGTTGAGGGAAGCTTTTCCTTTGCCGGAAAGGAAAAGCTTCCCAAATATGATATGGAGCAATTGAAAAAAAGATTTTCCTCCGAACAGGACATTGATTATACCGATATGATGCAGGCGGTAGAGGTCGGGCCCAGATTTATGAATATGAAGAAGGTATACATAGGAGATAAAGAGGCGCTGGGCTATTTTGAGCTTCCCGAAGCCTACAGCGGGGATATGGATGAGTATTACCTTCATCCCGCCATTATGGACAGTGCGGTAAATATGGTCAATGATCAGGTCGGGGAGGGGCTTTACCTGCCTCTGTCGTATAAAAAGCTCAAAATATATGGAAGAATGCCCTCAAAAATTTATAGCTATATCCGTAAATCGGGACAGAAAGAAGAAAGCAGTGAAACAGGTACCTTTGAAATAGCCTTGATAGACACTGACGGCAATGTTTTTGCAAGGGTAGATTATTATACCGTAAAAAAGGTTCATTTTGCCGAAGCGCGTAAGCCGGTAGAGAAAGAGCCGGATTTCTATTATACGGGATGGATGCCTGAGCCGGCACAGCATACCGGGCTTTTGACGGACGGCGCGGCTGTGCTTGTATTTAAGGATAGCCGGGGGCTGGCGGAGGAAATATCAGATATTTTAAGAAATAAGGGTGTTAAGGTATATGAGGTGGAAGCAGGGGACGGATATGCGGCGAAGGATGAATACAGGTATGCTGTAGGACAGGCTCAGGAGGACTATGACAAGCTGATTTCAGCCACAGCCGGAAAAGTCGGCACCGTTTTGCACATGCTTTCAATAGATGAAGCACATAACCTTGATCCTGCCGATAAAAACGGCGAAAATGTTGAGCGGGGGATAGACAGCCTCTTCTTTCTGACAAAAGCCCTGATAGGTCAAAAGGCAGGCAATATTAATTTAACGGTTATAACTGATTATGCGTTTGAGGTTTCGGGAGACGAGCCGTGCATAAAGCCGCATAACGCTGCGCTGCTGGGATTTGCGAGGGTTGCGGCAAACGAATATGAGGCTTTGGGATTAAGAGGCCTTGATATAGATGACGGTATGTCTGCCGGGGACATTTTAAACCTGTTGGACAGCTCCGGCGCGGGGAGCTTTGCGGCTTACCGCAATGGCATTAGATATGTTGAGGAGCTTAGGAAGGCAGATGCCGAGGCTATTGGAAACAATAGAGTACAAATTAAAGAGGACGGTGTGTACATAATCACAGGAGGGGCGGGGGGAATAGGACTTGAGATAGCCCGGTATTTTTCGTCTCAAAACAATGTAAGGCTGTGCCTGATAAACCGGACCCCAATACCCGAGCGGAACGAATGGGACGGAATCACGGAAGAAAATAAACACTTTAAGCTGTGCAGGCTGATAAACACCATAAGGGAAATCGAGGCATCGGGATCAAGGGTGGTGCATTACAGTGCCGATGTTGCAGACATCGGGGCTTTGCGAGAAGTGATTTCGGAGGTACGGCAGGAATTTGGAAGCATAAACGGCGTTATACACGCAGCGGGAGTTGCGGGAGACGGGTTTATAATCAATAAGGAGAAGGAAGCTCTTCATGCGGTGATATCGCCTAAAATAGCGGGAACAGCGTTTTTAGCAAAGCTTACGGAGGAAGATAATCTTGACTTCTTCGTCATGTTTTCTTCCATATCAAGCCTGCTTGCGGCACCGGGCCAAAGTGATTATACCGCCGCAAACACCTATATGGATGCATATGCAGGGTATATGCTGAAAAAGGGCAGAAGGGCTGCTGCAATAGGCTGGCCTGCGTGGAGCGAAACAGGAATGGCGGTTGACTATAATGCTGTTGGAGAGGATGACGTTTTTCTGCCCATTTCGACGGCCGCAGCAATTAAAGCGTTTGAAAGGCTTATAAGCTCAGGCATGGCGAGAGTAATTCCATCAAAAATAAACTATGCAATCCTTGCCGGGGCACAGGGAGAGCTTCCGGTTGCCCTGTCCGAGGAAATACAAAGCGAGGTTGAAAAAAACAGTCGCAGTAAGAGCCCCAACGCTGTAACGCCGGCAGCGGCTGTCGGTACGGGAGTAGTTCTTAAGGGAAGGGTGGGGCAGAGCTATACCCAAACCGAATATGAGCTTGCGGGCATATGGAGTACCGTGCTGGGAATACAGGATGTGGATATTTTTGACAACTTTAGTAATGTCGGGGGAGATTCCATACTTGCTACCAGACTGCTCAGGGAAATGCAAAAGAAATACGGAGGGCTGGTTGATATATCGGATGTGTTTACATATTCCACTATAAATGAAATGGCACAGTACATAGACAGCAGGAACGGCAATGCGGGAGAGCTTGAAATGGAAGATGAGGGAAATGACGGAGACAACGAGCCGGACAGCAGCCTGGACGATGTGCTTGAAAAGCTTTCAAAAGGTGAAATGTCAATAGAGGAAGCCGAAAAACTGATTAATTTGGGGATGGATGAAGATGAGTCTGATTAAAAGCTATATTATCCGGCAGGTTGCCGCTAATGCCCTATCCAAGGAAGAAGCCTCCAAAATGCTGGCTGAGCTTAAGACGAAGCCTCAGACACAAGAGAACGAGATAGCGGTTATAGGCATGGCATGCAGGTTTCCGAGGGCTAACAGCATAGGGCAGTACTGGGAAAACTTAATAAACGGCAGGAATTGCATAGGGGAGCTTTCACCCTTAAGAAGGAAGGATTACCTTGACATACTTGCCAACAAATCCTTCAGGAATTCCATGATCAATTCCCAAATTACCGAGGAGGATGTCCGGCAGGGAAGGGTGGAGTTTGCGGAGGCGGGATATCTTGACGAGATAGATAAATTTGACGCTGATTTTTTCCGCATATCCCAAAACGAGGCGATGTTTATTGATCCCATTCAGAGGGTATTTATGGAGATTGCCATGGAGGCGATAGAGGATGCCGGGTATGGAGGGAAAAAGATTTATGGAACAAGGACGGCAATATATGTGGGACGGGATTACACCAATTCTTCCATTTACAGCATTGCCACCGAGCAGAATGCCATGCACTTGACAGGCTCATGGACGGGAATACTTGCGACAAGGCTTTCATACCTTTTAAATCTCAGCGGGCCGGGAATGGTAATAGACACCGCTTGCTCCTCGGGTGCTACTGCAATACATGAGGCATGCCGAACGCTGAAAAACGGAGAATGTGACTATGCGCTTGCAGGAGGCGTACACCTTTCCATACAGCATGATATAAAAGGACAGGGCTCAATGCTGTCAATGGTTGAATCGGGGGATTCAGTAATAAGAACCTTCGACAAAAGGGCAAACGGCACGGTATGGGGCGAGGGAGTGGGAGTGCTTATGCTGAAGCCGTTATCGAAGGCTGTTTTAGACAGGGACAACGTTTATGCGGTAATAAAGGGCTCCGCAGTTAATAACGACGGTGCCTCCAACGGAATAACCTCTCCTAATGCTCATGCTCAGGAGAAGGTTATAATTCAGGCGTGGAAGGAAGCCGGGATAAATCCCGAAAGCCTTTCATATATAGAAGCTCACGGCACGGGGACGGTTCTGGGAGATCCCATTGAGGTTAAGGCACTTTCAAATGCATTCTCAAAATATACGCGTAAAAAGCAGTTTTGTGCAATAGGCTCGGTAAAAACTACAATAGGACATGTTGTAGCCGCGTCGGGCGTTGCGTCTGTTATAAAGGTAATACTTTCAATGAAAAATGGAATGGTCCCTGCCATAACAAATTTTGAGGAGCCAAATCCGTATATAAATTTTTGTGAATCTCCCATGTATGTAAATGACAGCCGCCGCCTGTGGGAGTCGGGAGAACAGCCCAGAAGAGCCGGAGTAAGCTCCTTCGGCTTTAGCGGAACTAATTGCCATATTGTTCTGGAGGAGGCTGGGGAGGCTGCGAGCAAGCATGACCATGAGCAGCAGGACTTGAATATATTTACAATGTCTGCTATAAAAGAAAGTGTATTATATGATTATATAGACAGGTATATACAATTCTTTGAAGGCGCAGACATATGCGGTTTTATGGACACATGCTTTACGGCAAACACCGGAAGAGGACACTATGCACACAGGCTGGCATTTGTGGCGGGAAGCATTGAAGAATTAAAAGCAAAAATTCTGGCGGTGAAGCAAAATGGATTGCTTACATCTGCGGAGGGTGTGTTCTACGGCTATCACAACGCTGTACCGCAAAACACCGACGCTGCAAAACAGGGGGATGGGTCAAAATCGGAAAAGATTGAGGCAAGCAGGCTTGCTGAAGAATTTCTTTCGGACAAAACCATTTACGATATGAATGACAGAGAGCTGTTAAACGAGTTGTGCAAGCTCTATGTTAAGGGTGCTGACATTAGCTGGGGCAGGATATACGGGGAACGGAATTTCAACAAGGTTCATCTGCCCGTATATCCTTTTGAGAGAGTAAGGCTATGGGCAAATGTGAAAAGGGATGAATAAGCGGCGTATAAAATACAATTAACAGAAAGGGGCGGCGGCAGTGAAGGAATCTGTAAATACCATTCATGAGTTTGTAAAAGAGCTTGAGGCAATGAAAATAAGGCTATGGGCAGAGGACGGAGCTTTGCGGTATAAGGCGCCTGCCGGCGTCGTTTCCGGGGAGGTGCTGGAGAGCCTTAAGAGCAGGAAAAAGGAGCTTATAGAGCATCTGAGAAAAAGAGA
>NZ_QPJT01000053.1 GCF_003337415.1 Anaerobacterium chartisolvens
GTATAAAAAATATAACGGATTTAATTAATTTGTGCTCATGTTATTTGTGAGCTTCAAGGAATTATATAAGCTTTTGCCGGGCCTTGCTTGCTTTAGGAGACAAGGTCTTTTTGCTGTGTCTTGCTATGTGCTATGTGTGAAATCAGACGGATACAAACTTAAAAAAATGACTGCTACATGCACATAAAAAAATAGAGCGTTTCACGCTATAAAAAACAGGAGCGTCCCCAAAAAACAGCGGGTGTACTCACAGTACACCCGCTGTTTTCATGAATATCTCCCTGAGGTATTACCCCCAGGTTAATGTATTTGAACATGCAACCAAAGTAACAATTATACCGTTTATTATACCTGGCAGATATGGATTGTTGGTAATGCGGTAAATCTTCCGCGACAGTATTGCCGTAACTGGAAGAATAACCAACAACGGGAAGGTCCAAACGATTTGCATTCTGGCATTGTCGAAAAGCAGAAAACCGGTGCTGAACTTATCGATATATTGAAGCAACAGGAGAATTACTATCGGCAGAGTATTGAACAAGGCAAGTATTGCAGTGTTGACCCATTCGTTCTGCTTGCCTTCTTTTGAACCGATCCTGATGAAGTTGAAGCTATTGACAGCAACGGAATTCGCAATATAGAAGATAAGGAAGAAGACTGCATACGGGAATATGGAAACTAATATCTTATCAGGCCCGAACGCTTTTACAGCGAGAACCCATAACCTGAAATCCGTTTTGAAGAAATAATCCGCAAAGAAGACACAGGAGTAAGATATAGCTATAACAACTATAGACAGCACAACAGTCCTCCAAATTTTGTTCAACGGCATTCTGACTCCGCGCTCTGCAAGATTAAATCCGTTTTTCCTGCCATACAGATAATAGAAGAGTACCAGCAGCAGTATCGTAAACAGCCCGCACAGCAGTGCCCAAACACTGATTCCATACGGAGAGCTTTGAGGCCATGGGTCTTTGTTCATTGTAAATGACTTAACGTGTGTCAGAACCGGGACATATGTTAAGGCCCCAAAAGCTGCAGTTGCAGAAAGCATGCCCCAAAACCAGGATTTCCCTCCGTGCGTGGCATCTCTGACAGAAACAACCTCGTTTGAGCGAAGCGAGGAGAAAAATGGAGTGAACAACATAAGAACTGCAAGACATAAAACAAACATTGTAAATCCTATAAGTCCTATTAAATTGAACAACTCCTTAACCTGCCATACCTGGCTGCCTGCAGGAATTGAATTCGGCGAGCCTAAAGCGGCATTGAAAAATTCGATTGTCGCAGATGTAGAACGCTCGGAGAAATGCGACCACGGATGAGTAATGGGAGGGTTGTATATTACACGTATCGCTTCCTTTCCGTCTATGGTTTGACGGTATATTGTATCGGCAACGCGATTATCGCTTTCTTTGGGATCTATGCCGAAATGAAGGAAAGATTGGGCATTTGAATATTTAATGTAATCCTTAGAGGAGGTTGGATTTCCATTTTGATCCACATCGCGCATGAAGAATTCATCATACTGTGCAGCTACAATCCCTGCGTTGCGGCTGCCGTAAACATCTGTAAATTCCTTGGTTTTTGCATCTGCATATGTGGCGTCGGCACAGTTCAGAAGGACTGCGGAAATAAGCCTTTTAGGGGCCGCATTATCTTGTGCGATTGCAGCATTGCTCGACATGCCTCCAAGAGAATGTCCTGTGATACCAATGCGCTCCGTATCTATATAATTGAGAGTAGCCAGCATTTTGACCGCCTCATACATACCGGTTGTCAGGACACCTATGTTTGGGACATTTTCAGAATTACCGTGCGAAAACATATCCATCGACAGGACGACATAGCCACGTCGGGACAGCTCTACATAATTCGCATCCTGCATTTCTCGGTTGTTGAACATACCGTGGCTGACTACGATCGCAGGAGCCTTGTTTTTCTCTGAAACCCCATGCGGCACAAATAACAGGCCGCTCATCTGGTAACCGATTGTTGTCTCCCAGCGCAGGTCTTTTATTGTGACTGAACCTCCGGAGGTCTGAACCAAAGAAGCGCCTACCATGCTTATCAGCATAAGAGCTATTGCTATACATAACCACTTTTGCGCCCTCTTTTTAATAATATCCATTTAATCTCCTCCTAATTTTATAAATTATACAGGCATTTACAAAATGCCCGAGCCCGTTTATTTTATTGGGCTCTGCCTGGTGATTAATATAAATTTTCTCTCCGATTGATTTATTAATGTAAATGTAACCAAACACTAACACCGGAAACCGGAGGGAGAACTTATGTATGTCTACCAGATTAAGCTACAGTGCTATAAAAGGATGATTTTCATTTGTCAAAGGCTCAAAGATCAGTTGATTACCAAGCGTTTTTACGAAATGTTTTCCACCTTTTTCTAGCGAGCATTACACAAGTGCCAATTTTTCTATCAGGAATCAGATACCGAAGATAATATCCAATAAATTCTGGCCGTAGTAACCATCCGCCGTACCCGTACTGCAAACCAATATCCACGACAGCAGCATGGCGTTAATCAAAGCCCCAAGCCAAACGCTGCGAGTCATTTTGTACACCTTGCGGTTGATAAATACCGTCAGGGGAACGAAGAACAGCATTGAGTAGGACAGTGTAAAATCGCTAAAAGGTACGCCATTCCAATTTATCGTCATCAATTGGCTTATTATGAACAGCAACCAAACACCGATGGAATTGATGATGATAGTAAGGAACATCTCCTTGCGCTCAGAAATGTTAGTCCGGGTACTGTGATTGATCGAAAGGCTGATAACAAAAAACATTACAAAAAATACGATCATATATGGTATGGCATCTACCCACTGTTTTATCTTCATATCGGAGAACATCGTCTGGAAGAAACGGAAGTCCTGATTGAACAGGCGCTCGATGATAACCAGCATGGCGTTGGCTGAGGCAATCACAATAATACCGATCAGCAGCATTTTGAGAAAAACAGTAAACTTCATTTTTATATTCATTTCACGCAGACCTGACTCACC
Source organism: Anaerobacterium chartisolvens (assembly GCF_003337415.1). Classification (GTDB taxonomy): domain Bacteria; phylum Bacillota; class Clostridia; order Acetivibrionales; family DSM-27016; genus Anaerobacterium; species Anaerobacterium chartisolvens. The sequence goes on from NZ_QPJT01000053.1 coordinate 3,030, forward strand.
TGTAGACTTCTTTGAGACAAGCACCTTGCCGATGAGTATGATCAGGGAAGAAATTGAAATCATGATAATGAACCAGTCGGCAATAGCACTGGTAGTGACGAGCTTAAAAATATTAGGCGGAAATTTATGTGCTCCGCTTGCCCAAGTCGGTCCCAAGGTATTCGCTTTATATAGAGCCAGGATTGTAAATACTACAGTGAGTCCTGAAAAGATCCAATATGCAGTCCTATTGACACCACCAGACTTGCTCTCATACTGCTCTGCTATGCACGGAGCAAAGAACCTCGTCTTGGTTAGAAGCCCTATGATCGGGAACATCATACCAAGCATGCATACCATGGAAATCAAGTTGCAGAAAGCGCGAAGCAGCCATATGTTGCTGCTTGGATCAAGAGGCTGTGTAGTCGAATCCGTCAGATTGCCTCGGTTATAGTTAAGTGTCTGAGACAGTGTTTTGACCAAATAAGTATTATTTTCATTGGAAAAATACTGTTCAGAATGGGATGTGTTGGAATAGCAGGCGATGCGTGAGCTCCGGAGACTGATGGCTGAGGCGAGAGCCTGCGAATTCAAAATAGTAGTATCCTCCAGTGAGCCTATGCTTGTGTATTCAGAATTTTCCTTGTCTACCTGGTACCAGTTTCCAATCTTTACACCACCGAATACGCTTTTTTGAGTGGTTCCGTCAATATTCCATGTAGTACCGGGCCCTAAGGCATCGTACTTGCCGTTGATTAATATCACATTGACCTGGCATTCCCTCATCACCTTATAGCCGCCGACCAATACACTATCAGCTTTTGGGGCACTTGTACTTCCGGTAAGTACAATCGTGTTCAAGCGAGTGTCATATACAGCCTTCCTGTCAGCGCGGACAATTTTGTAGTAGGCGAGCTGTTCCGCGCTGAGGCGGGCGGCGGCAAGATCGTCAGCATTTTTTGAGATTTCATCCCTGGATAAGCTCTGTCCGAATGTATTTACTAATTCATTTATCATTATATCGTTGAAAGTGTAGTAGCCGCTATCCGCGATGGCAGCTGTCGCGATGCGGTTGCTTCCCATTGAGTGCCCGTACATAGCAATTCTGGTTGGGTCCACATAGTGCAGGGTACGCGCAAAGTTGAGTGCATCCAGCTCACCGAAAGGGCCGGCAAAGAACATAAATTTTTCAGCTCCCTGTCCCCCATCGTCACTGACAGGCTGTTCGCTAAGCCCCATACCGTAGGCGCTGACATTGAGCACCACGAAGCCACGGCGAGCAAGCTCCTCCGCGATACCGCGGAGTACATTCTTAGTTGCGCCTCTGCCGTGTGCCAGCAGCACGCAGGGTAGCTTGTCAGAGTCTGATATACCGGCAGGAACATATTGGTCAATATTTAACTCAGCACCCCGGGCATCAATCGTCAAGCGGGAAACCTTTACTTTCCCGCCGTCAGAAGAAATCAGCGCTGCAAAGAAGCTGAACACAAGAATTGCTACAATGAATAGAGACAGTAGACGCCTGCATCCATCAGCCGTCTTCAAATCAAACAGATTGTGCTTTCCCGATTTTATCATTTACTTTCCTCCTTATCTATCTTCATATTTCAGAAAATTTAGGAACAAAAAGCTTTTTACAGCGGTGTACAGCACATGCCACGCAGAGAGCAATTGCCTTAAATATGCCTGACTGCACCTCTTCATGCTAAATTACCCTTATGCTTTCACATATTTCGGTGAAGATTACCCCCAAAGCATAAGCCCCGGCATCAGGGTGGCCCAGACTTCTTTCTCCCACGCTTCCAGCCCTTCCCATTCTCGCCACAATATTTTCGGTTGCTTTTGCGCCAGCCACTGCAGCTCTTGCGCCATTTATAAACGCGGTCTTAATATCTGCATTACTTCCGGAACTTTCAGTCCATGAATCAGCACAAGGAACCAAAGCATCAATCAAAGTCTTATCTCCCACCACTGCACCTCTGCCAAAAGAATATTCTCCTGTATTTTGAATACCTTTAACCGCCATTTGCAGCATTTCCGCAAAATCCTTGATTGAGAGCTTCTGCTTTCCCTCGGCATATTTTCCGGCCGCCCTGAAGGCAGACCCCCAAATGGGGCCCGAAGCACCTCCGCAATATTGCATAATCACCAAAGAACATGCGCCCAAAAAGCTTCCTATGGATTGTGTATTGTTTTCTATAATTTCCTTCCACTCTCTTTTCAACTGCTTAAAGCCTTTGGCAACACTCATTCCAAAATCTCCGTCGCCGGCGTGTGAGTCCAATTCGCAGAACGGAATTTCATTTCTTATAATACATTCACTCATTTGATCTACAATATAGATCATATTATTAACGGATATTTTATTATCTTGTATGATTGCATAAGCTTCATTTGTCTGGACCTTATAGGAAGCTTCCCTTGCTTCCTCACTTATTGCCGTCAAATCCACGTACTGAACCCATTCTACCGGTCCATCCACTTTAAATGCCGGGGCGCTGCTCTTGCAGGAAAGAAGCTCTTTTAATTGCTCGTCCAGCTTCATGATTGAAACAGATGCACCCAGCATGTCGATACTTGTCATATAATTTCCTACAAATGTCCTATTGATTTTAATATTCTTCTGGGACAGCTCTCTTGTTACTGCATTGTTCAAAAGGTACAGCTCCTGCAGTGGAGTTCCTCCAAAACCGTTAATCAGTAATGCAACTTCTTCTTTTGAGCCTTCCACCATCTGTAAATCCTCCAGAAGCGCCTCTACCATTCTATGTGCCAGCTCATCTGCGGAAATAATCTTTTCTCTTTTTCTTCCCGGCTCTCCGTGAATACCAACACCATACTCCATCTCGTCTTCGCCAATATCAAAGGTTGGTGTGCCCTTTGCAGGTACTGTACAGGAGCTTAACGCAAAGCCGATGCTGCGTACATTCCGGGCAGCCTTCTGTGCTGCTTCCTTGACCTCCTGCAAGCTTTTCCCCTGCTCCGCAATTGCTCCGGCGATTTTATGGACAAGCACAGTACCTGCAACCCCACGCCTTCCAACTGTATACAAGCTGTCCTGCACAGCAATATCGTCCTCTACCTTGATGTAATCAACCTGAATACCGTCTTCACCTGCGAGATAAGCAGCATTTTTGAAATTCATCATATCTCCGCTGTAGTTTTTTATAATAAGCAGTGTTCCTTTTTCACTTGCTGTAGCCTTAATAGCCTGATACACCTGAATTTGAGACGGAGAGGCAAAGATATCTCCACAAACCGCCGCATCTAGCATACCTTTTCCTACAAACCCTGCATGAGCAGGCTCATGACCACTTCCTCCGCCACTAATCAAAGTAACCTTATCAGCATTTACTTGTTTCTTCTTGATAACCTTATACTTAGCTATAAACTCCAGTTCCGGATGAGCTGAAGCTATGCCGTTGCACATTTCTATTACAACCGTTTCCGGCCTGTTTATTATCTTCTTCATGCTAAACCCCTCGATTCTTCTTATGATTGCTTCCAATCGTGTCTGCAGTCTTTATTGCTGCAGCCACAGACTCAACCGTTATCGGAAAAGGCATAGCATGTATGGATTCTTCCGGAATACATGCTTTTGCGGCCACTGCCATCAGATCCTCCTGTGATAACCGGTCAACTCCGATATCGGAAAGGCATACAGGCAATCCTACTTCCAAGCAGAAATTCAAAACTTCATTTATTTCACTCATAGGTGCATTTTCAAGCACAAGCTGTGCCAATGTTCCAAACGCGACCTTTTCACCATGATAATATTTATGAGTACCTTCCAGTATGGTAAGCCCGTCATGGATTGCATGTGCTCCGCCAAGGCCTCCGCTTTCAAAGCCCAAGCCCGAAAGAAGGATATTTGCTTCAACAATATTTTCAAGTGCCTGCGTCACACATTTGTTTTCGCATGAAATTTTTGCTTTTAACCCGTCCTTCATAAGTGTCTGATAGCACAAAGCCGCAAGTGCAAGTGCAGTATTTGTCCCTTTTGCTTCACCGCAGACACCCTCACGGTATCCGCATGGCAGTCCTGCATTGACATTGGAATAAGAATTCGATGTTGCTCTTGCCTCAAAATAAGTGGAAAGTGCGTCGCCCATACCGGATACAAGAAATCTGACAGGTGCATTGGCAATAACAGATGTATCGATAAGAACGACACTTGGGCTCTGCTTGAAGTAAGCATAATCGTCAAACGCACCGTCTTCAGTGTATAAAACAGCCGAATGACTTGTTGGCGCATCCGTTGCTGCTATTGTAGGAACGATAATAAGCGCTTCGCCCTCCGCTACACATTTTGCTGTATCGATGGCTTTACCTCCGCCTAAGCCTATTGTGCAAGCACAGGATTTGTCCTTTGCCAGCTCCTTTAACCGCGCAACCTCCTGACGCGAGCATTCCCCTCTAAAACCGCTCTCGACAAATTCGATCCCAAACTTCCTTTTCGTACTATCCAGCTTGTCTTTGACTCTTGAAACATCATCCGAATGAGCTATAAGCAGTGCTGTTTTACCAAATAAATTAACGAAATACCCCAGGTTCAGAAGTTCGTCTTCCCCCTGCACATACTTGCTTGGGCTAATAAATGCTTTTCTCACAGTAAAACCCTCCAATTCGCATTTTATTTACCTATAACTGAATTATATCAACATTCCTGTACACACATGTAGAAAAGTAATGACAGGATGTTGTAATCCGCAATCGTAATATCTTGTCATTCTTAGTTTAAAATAGTATAATTTTGTAGGGGACGCTCCTGCTTTTAGAACATTTGTTCTTGACAATTATTACACAAAGGAGGTATAATATATCTCATAAAGCAATATATTCTGAGGTGATGATTATGCCGAGAGCA
>NZ_QPJT01000054.1 GCF_003337415.1 Anaerobacterium chartisolvens
GGCAATCCTGAGGCGGCACTTGAGCTGGAGGACATGATACTGGATGTGGAGGACAAATGCTACAGCAGCGGATACAAGTCCTCCGTCACAGACCGGATGGCGGCAGCAAGCCTCATACGCCTCGGGCTCATGAAGCACGGCTGCATGGAAAAATAAGGCTTGCAAGGGAGGTCAGGAGGGTCATAAATTCATCCCATAGCGTGGCGACTGCACGGATGCAGGAGCAGTCCCCATTGCGCACGGATACGCATTGGGGGCTGCTAGCGGCGGAAGCCTTCATGGCGTCTGAATGATGACTTTTCCGCCAGTTTTGGTCATTCAAAAGCGGCAAGGGACGGCAGAGACACAAAAGGAAACAGGGACATTTCTCTGTCCGTTTTTTGAGAAGTGTCCCCGGTTTTTATGGTGACTAAAAAAAGATATGGAACCGTACAGTTGACAGCAATTGGACAAGTTAACGCCATAAAAGTGCGAAGCCGTCACATTATTATTAAAGAATTTCTTATAAGAATACTGGGAGTTGATTATTATGCTTCCAAAAAAGATGCCTGACAGATGGAGCATGTTGTCGGCAGGCAGACCATAGAAGAATTGGAAGCTTTTTTAATAAATAATAAGCTTTGATTCAATGCCGGTTTCAAAAAACGGAGATTATCTAGCAGCAACGCCACATGCTATATCGGGCCTGCCCAGCCTTTTTGCTGCCTTAACATGTGAGCGTATTACCCGTTTTTTTGAGAAGTGGCCCCGCTTTTGAAGGAGTTGGGTAAGCTTTTTGGGGCATAAGCGAATCAAGGGTGAGCAGAATCTTGAGCAAAAAATAGCGCAAGTCAAGAACCGCCCCTGCTTGTCTTTACATTTTCTTTTCAAAACGGAAGAAATAATCTCCGCCTACCATATCTTCAGGTGTATTGGGGTCTTTGTGTTGGGGATTAAAGAATTCTACTATGTGAAAGCCGCAGCGATTCACATAAAAATGAACATTTCGCTTTTCAAAATATGGGGTAATGGTTTCCCAAACCTTTGTGTCAGGGTGCAGCTTTTCAACCTCTTTCCAAGTAGCCTGTCCCACACCACGACTCTGTGTTCCATATTTTACATAGAGAAAATCAAGATGATTGTGTTGTGTTTCTTCGTCAATTACAACGATAGCCCCACCGACCATTTCACCATCCACAACCGCTTTGTAAGCAAATGCCCCTTTTTTTGATAATGCAAGGTCAATTTCCTTTTCAGGAAGTATCTCTGTGTCCAAATCAGAAAATTCCGCTGCTGCTCCTTTTTGGAAAGCCTCTTGCATATCCTTTTTGTAATTTGGTAAATCTTCTTGACTGACAGGTAATAACTTAAAATTCATATATGACGCTCCTTTTGCTTAATAATGATAATTTTTTCGCTTTACGATAAGGAATACTGCTGTAAACACAACCGCCACCACTTGAGCCACAACAATGGAAATCCAAATACCATCAATTCCCCAAATTATTGGGAGAAGCAAAACGGCGCTGACTTGGAACACCAATGTACGCAAGAAGGAAATCAAAGCGGATGTTAGTCCATCGTTCAGAGCAGTAAAGAAGCCTGAACCGAAAATGACAAAACCCATAAAGGGAAATGCAATGGCGAAAATACGGAACCCGGAAACAGTCAGATCCACCAGTTCCTTGTCGTAGCCCACAAATATTTGTGCCAACGGAACAGCAAGCAGCTGTGCGGCAGTTACCATAACGATTCCACTGACACCAAGTAGACGAAGGCTCTTTTTCAAAAGCCCCTTGAGTTCGTCGTGATTTCTTGCGCCATCGTGATAAGCGATTACAGGGGATGCTCCGATAGAGTAGCCTATAAAGGTAGCCGAGAAAATCATGCTGACATACATCATGACACCGTAGGCTGCCACGCCGTTTTCTCCGGCGAACTTCAGAAGCTGTATGTTATAGAGCATTCCCACAATACTCATGGAAACATTGCTCATAAATTCCGAAGATCCGTTGGTACAAGCCTTGAAAATAGCCTTGCCATCAAAGCTGGTTTTGCCAAGGCGAAGAATACTGCTGTTTTTTCGATAAAAATAGACAAGAGGAATAACACCACCTATAAATTGGCTGAAAGCTGTGGCAATAGCTGCTCCTGCCAGCTTATATTCCAGCGGCAGGAGAATCACCAAAACCGCATCCAAAACCATATTGGTAACACCGGCTGCACACGTCACCAAAAGGCCGAGCCGAGGCTTTTCCGCTGCTACAAAAAAGCTCTGAAACAGAAGCTGCAACACAAAAAACGGTAATGTCATAAGAATGATTCGTCCGTAAACAATGCAATGCCCAAGAAGCTCGCCTTTTGCGCCAAGCAGTGTAGCAATGGGACGAATAAATACAAATCCTAATATAGCGAATAGGACGCTAAGAACAAAAGCCACATACACAAACAGGGAAAAATATCTGTTTGCCTTCTCTTTGTCACCAGCCCCAAAGGTGTTGGCAACAATGGCGGTTCCTCCGGTGCCAAACATGATGCCAACGGTTGCCACGATCATCAAAAAGGGAATGATCAGATTGACTGCGGAAAATGCCACCTTGCCTGTAAAATTAGAAATAAAGAAACCGTCCACCACGCTGTAAATGGATGTAAAAATCATCATAGCAATGGACGGAAGTGTAAATTTTATTAGTTTACCGTAGGTAAAACGATCTGAAAGCTGTATCGTCATGATTTCCTCCCAAACCAACTGTTTGCAAAGGCTGCAACAGCCGGTGCCAAATCCTTAATATCCCAATCGCTTGTATTGATTGTTAAGTGGTACGCATCACGCTGTCCCCAATCGGAGCCTGAAAGGATGTCCCTTGTCTGAGAGCGAATCTTATCGATCTCTTTCATCTTCTGAACGAGATCTTTTTCTGTAAGTTGTTTGCTCTCTGAAGCACGTTCCGTACAACGCTTTATCTTTGCCTCCACAGCGGCATAGACAAAAATGTTAAATGGATTGTATTTCTTTAAGATTACATCGGCATTTCTTCCTACAATGATGCAATTCTTGCCCAAGGTGGCAATTTCCTCAATCACTCTTTTTTGCTCAAGCAGAAGAGCTACCTTGCTTGATTGCATATATGTCGCAGAACCGATAGTACTTCGAAAAGTAATAGGGAAATTATGCCAACCGTGATTGTTTAGCTTGTCTTCTACATAATTTGGATCAAGCCCGCTTTTTTTAGCAACGGCAGCAATAATCTCACTGTCGTAATAATCAAAGTTCATAATATTCGCAAGACGCTTTCCGAGTTCACGCCCTCCGGATCCGAATTCACGGCTGATAGTAATAATTTTCATAATTTCTCTCCTTTATAAAGCACCAATTTGCTTACGAAAACAATCCGCATATTTTTCCATCAGACGGATGTATGTATTGATTTCTTCTGTTGACCAGGATTCAAAAGCCTGTACTTCCGCTTCGTAGAGCTTCGCCACAGTATTATTCACATATTCCTTACCCTTTTCTGTTAGGACAATTTTTTTTGCTCTGCCTGAGTACTGTTCCAGATATAGAATGCCATCAGTCTCTAAACCTCGAATAGCCGAGTTTACCGTCTGCTTACTGATTCCCGATTTCTTATAAATATCGCTGAGCAAGCAAATTTCGCCTGTGTCGTAGATAGTATACAAGACAATAGAAACGCTATCTGTAATGCCCAGCTTTAAGGATGCTTGATGATACAGTGCTTCCATTTCAGAAGTCAAATAATTGATTCGATGGATTTCGTCAAATCTCTTTTGATTCATTACTACACCTCCAAGTATGATTTCGTACCTTTATTATAGTACGAAATCATACTTTCGTCAATAGCAAGTGGGGACGGTTCTTGACTTGCTTTGTTTGTCATGATAAAATGGACAAAATGAAACGGAGGTGACATAAATGCCAAGACAGGCAAGAGTAAAAGGGGAATTTTCAACTTACCATGTTATTCATCGAGGAAATGAGAGAAAGAATATATTCCTGTGCGATAGTGATAAATTGAGATTTTTAGAAACGCTTGAGCGAATGAAAAGCAAATATGGCTTTCTGGTGCATGCTTATTGTATAATGGATAATCATGTACATTTGCTTATCAACGACAATGGAAACGATATATCGCAGATTATTAAAAGCATCAACATAAGTTATGCCTACTATTTCAATCATACGTACAAAAGGTGCGGCCATTTATTCCAAGACCGATTCAAGAGCGAACGGGTTGATGATGATAATTATCTCTTGGAAGTAAGCAGGTATATCCACAATAACCCTGTTAAGGCTGGAATGGCTAGTGATCCGTCTGAATACAAATGGAGCAGCTGCGGAGTTTTTACAGGCTCGGTAAAGGATAGTAAAGGTTTGGTAGATAAGGGCAGGATACTTGATTTTGTTTCTAATAATCGAAGTGTAGCAGTAAGAAGCTACATTGAATATGTTACAAAAGAAGAGGACTCGGGTATAAAGGTCATGGATATAGAAGAGGAAAGCAAAGATGGAGAAGAAAACAACGACTCAGTATTTACTCTAAGTCAAGCTAAAAAGAGATTGGAGGATATTTTATCCAGAGAAGGATTTGCGTATGAGGAGATGCTATCGCAAATTAAACTAAGGGATGAACTTATGAAGGAGATGAGGAGAGGCTCGTCTCTAACGTTGAAGGAGCTGGGTAAGCTTTTTGGGGGCATAAGCGAATCAAGGGTGAGCAGAATCTTGAGCAAGAAATAGCGCAAGTCAAGAACCGTCCCTGCTTGTTCCTAGACACTATGAGAAGTGTCCCCGCCTTCCTGGTGTACCTCATTGTGGCTTTTCTTGGGCTTGAAAGCCTGTCAAGTTCCATAAAAGTAGCGGAGGAATCTTGGGGACGGATTCGTCCGCTTCCGTAGCGGAGCGAAGGACCGGAGGGAAAGCGGAGGAACCGTACCCCATGATGCCGGAGCGGCGGCAGGCCGTAGCCTTTGGGCGGGTTTTCGCTTATTTTCTACTGTCGCCTTTTTTGCTGTATTCCTTATAAGCGGGCTATGTGAGCGGCCTCACGGGGTCCTGTCGGGGAACAGCTCTTGCCCATGTTCCTTAGGCACCCCTCCACCGCGTCCTCAAGCGCCGGACGGCTGCCTCCGCTATCGCTCCCAATTCGCATCCTGCTCAATGCGGGCTGGAGCGGCGTCCGTGCCGCTCCCATGCTACGGGTGGAATTGATAAGGGCTGGGGAGGCGTGGGGTGCAGGGTAATAACTGGGATTCGGAGTTGACATTTGTTTGAAGAAATATAATAATGAAAGTATAGTAGAAATGTTGGTGTATTAAATATAATGTCTAGGAATCTATTATATTTATGGTTGGAGAGAGGAATATAAAATGAAGATTTATAAAGGCTTATTCAAAAGATATAAGGATCAACCTAATAATGAAGTATTTGCGTCATTCTTATTTAATTCGAAGAATGGAGAGAATTGGGAAACGCCTTTTGAAGCAATTGCTAACGGCACCATATGTAAAAAGGAAGATTGGAATTTTGCAACAGAAAAATTTAAAAAAGAGTATTCTAATCAAAAATACCCTATATTAACTAATTTTCTAAATTATACTTTTTTAAGAGCTCAGGAGCTAAATTTAATTTCTTATTCTTTCGATGGGGATAAATCTTGTTTTAACACTGGACTTCAGACGTATGAGGAGAAAGATATATTTGCAACATTCTACAAAAATAAGAAATCTAATGAATATGATAGTCCCGATTGGACTTTTTACACTTTTGCAGAATCATATTCAGGGAAATTAAAACCATTTGAACCTTGTCCAGACATAGCTACATATATTGATGATCCAAGCGATTTAGTATTTGATTTTAATTTGGGAGATATTGACGTAAATTACAAACACATTATAGAGCAAAATAAAGAGAGGTTGCCAGAAGCTTTGAAAAGCAACGATCGCTTAGCGCTAGTGGCTCTTAAAGGTTCAATTGAATCACTAAAAGATAGGATTAGGCGTAATTATAAAATTGCTATTCCACATTGGTATGAAGGGAAGATACAACTTTTATTACCACTTAATTTGTTGAGTGATAACAACGCAGATCTCGCTTTGGTTGTGGACAAGGATAAAGAAAGGAAAAAGTATTTTGCCAGAACTGTTTTAACAATGGATATGGCATATATAGATGCAAGGCTAATTACTAGGCCTGATAGAGATTGGCTAAACCCATAGAATTCTTTTAGATGCTCTGTTCATTGAACAAATGGTATCTAAAGAAACGGGGACATTCCTCAAAAAGTGGAGATTACGGAAAAGCAACACCACATGCTATATCAGGCTTGCCCAGCCTTTTTGTTGCCTTAACATGTGAGCGTATTGCCTGTTTTTTTGAGAAGTGTCCCCGTTTTCATATAAAGCAGATACATCTCTATTTTTTTATAGGAGGAAATACTATGAACCTCGTTGATGAAAAGGAATATGTTTTTTCGTTGCATGAGTTTAGGATGATATTTGAATATAACAACGAAAATTTATCTAATAAAGATTTTATCAAAAAGCAAAAGAAGTTATTAAAATTATCTGGTATCGGTCAGAGCTTGAGTAATAAAAAGGCTAGTGAAATACGTATTAAATGCAAATACTTGGGCGAAGAAGGATGGGTTATTTCTCCATATTGGCGTCCTCGTGAAAATGAAAAATGGTATGATACATGGTTTGGGTTGGTATTTAATAATCAGTCTGAAAAAATAAATGACTACTTCTTAGAAAATGACTATTTGTTACTTAAAAGAATAAATGAACGTACACGCTATGGAGTTAATAGGCCTGATTGGTTTTATGAAGCAGAAATTCTTTTTGAAAAGCATTATTATACTTCTTGTGCAATGTTATTAACAGCAGTCTTGGAAGAAAGTATACGAAAAAGCCCTATTGGGGGATGGTTCTATAAAGTTACAAATTTTTTCGATAAAGCTGTTCATAATAAAATAGAGGATTATTATAATAAAAATCTTGAACCTTTAAATAGGTATATCGAAACAGTTATCTTACTGCCAGCTATTGATGGATTTATAAATAATTATTTTGACAGTGGATATCATTTTGGTAAAGACAAAGGGAATAGAGACAAGGAAGAACCATATTTTTTAGAACGAAATTGGCTTATGCATGGATTAACCAAAAGAAAAGTTGTCGAGGCTGATTGTGTTAAGCTATTTAATGTAATTTGTAGCCTTGACTATATTTTACAGACACTATTTAAAGAAGAGTCTTCATAATATGATTCGATACAACTACCCCACACAAAAAATTTCCCACTTTTGATAAAAACCTCTTGTTCTTCCATCCCAAAACCTATATAATTACCAGTAGGAAAACAAAATAGTGCAGCATCCCGCAGAGCTGCGAACCTCTACGGGCTTGCGCAGGTGATTAGGCACCCGACACAACGGCCATAAGGCCGTGCCACACATACATTATTATAAGCGCTTTCCCGCCTCATGGCAAGAGGGGAGGAGCGTACATTTATTGTATGGTTGTGGTTGTGATGCGCACTCCGATTATGAATTATTCGGTGTCGTGTATGGGATGAACCCTGCACGACGCTTTTTTGTTTTCCTTGAAGCATGGCGCATGGAGGGACG
>NZ_QPJT01000055.1 GCF_003337415.1 Anaerobacterium chartisolvens
TGCTCTCGGCATAATCATCACCTCAGAATATATTGCTTTATGAGATATATTATACCTCCTTTGTGTAATAATTGTCAAGAACAAATGTTCTAAAAACAGGGGCGTCCCTTACTCTATTTTGGTAAGTTCTTTTTATAAACTAAAGGTGTTACGCCTGTTTGTATTTTAAACTTTTTAATAAAGTAGCTTACCTCATCAAAGCCCAGGGATTCACTTATTTGATTTATGGGCATTTCTGTCTTTTCAAGGAGATCCTTGGCAAACATAACTTTAAGCTTTACAAGGTATTTTGAAAAATACTCGCCTGTTTCCTTATAGAACATGCGGCTAAAATAGCTGGGACTTATATGACAAATTTCTGATACGGTTTTTAATGAAATTTTTTCGCTTTTATGCATAAATATATATTCTATAGCAGGACGTAATAACGGTGAAAAAATAGTAATTTTTTTATCAAAGGTCCCTAAAATATATGCGTCAATAAGTGTATCAGACATCTCTTTTTTAATTTTCTTAATATTTTCAACTCCATAGCCTACAATTTTTTCCGACCTGCTGCTAATACGGTCATCCTGCGTTACACTCGAGTACATGTCAATTGCAAGCTGCTTTTCCAATGCCGCTTCAATTATATAATTGCATAGCTGAAATAACATCTCGGAAACCGACTTAACCTGTTCATAAGATAATGTGGGTATTGCTTCATATTCGTTCCGCAATAGTGATAATTTATTTGATGCCTGTTTTGAGTCGGAAATATAGGACATACGCTCCAGACCTTCAGTAATTTCATTTGGAGGGAGCTTAACCTGTCCAGCCATTACTGCGCCAAGATACTTGTCATCTATAATGATTGGAATAGCGACATCAATAATATCGAAATGGCAAAAATAGATATAGGGCTTGTTAGTTCTTACTGCCTCAAGCCCAGCTCGCGAATCACATTTCAGGCAATAGGGCAGAAATTTTGGGTCTTGCCTGACCTGGCTGCAAAAGTCACAGCAGCTGCTGTGGTCAGTAATTGGTATACCCTTGTAGTCTATGGTGATTATAGCCATTTTTGCAGCTACTGCGAGTGAATCCTGGAGCCTTTGCCATTTTTCCAAATCCAGAACATTATTAAGTGATGAATGTACTTTTTTCATTTTAACCTCCAATATGGGTATGACCATTTACATAAAAACAATCCTATGAACAAAATTATACTATTTTAAATCAAGAATGACAAGATATTACGATTGCCAATTACAACATCCTGTCATTACTTTTCTATATGTGTGCACAGAAATGTTGATATAATTCAGTTATAGGAAGATCTTTTAATTAAACCACCACAAATATGACAGATGAAAAATGTAACGGGGGAGGGGTTGCAAGCTTTAAAACGGAGGGGTAAAATGTAAATTTATTTAGAGGAAGGTAAATTATATGGGAAGCAAAAGGAATCTTGCAAAAATATGGTTGTGTATAGCACTGGCTCTATGCCTCATCAGTATGATAGCATCTAACCTGCTTCTGACTTCAGGAAAAAAAGTTAAGATTAATGACCTCAATATTGCAATACCGAGCGGCGAGACGATCAGAGTGTATGAATACCGTCCTGACACCGCGACAAAGAATAATCCCGCGCCTGCTGTGGTTTTCAGCCACGGCAATGACAGCACTCTGCAAACACATCAGGATTATGCGCTTGAACTGGCACGCCGCGGCTTTGTGGTGTTTGCACTTGATATTACATCCGCAGGCCATTCTTCGCAAGTGCAGGATGCGAGCACGATAGGCTTTGGAATGTACGATCTGGTCAATTACGTATACTATAATCTGGATTACATTAATAACAAGAAAATAGGAATTGCGGGCTATTCAAAGGGCGGAAACAATGTCTACGACACAATGATCGCATATGGGAAGGAACAAGCCCAAGCCCCCGATAAATATATACAGCGCGTGAATTCCGCACTGATGATAGACCCGAAATTTGGTACCACGGAAAATTTTGCTACCGGCATAAATGTCGGCTTTGCGTGCGGTACACATGACCCATATAGTCGAATCAGCTTTAAACCGGTTGATGGTTATATTCCGGGAGACCTCACCGTCAAGGCTGAGATGAAGCAGTTTGTAAACGACGGAGTTCCGGGGACATTCAGCGAAGCCGACATGGGCAATCCAGACGTAAAAGTTAAATTAGGAACGGCTTATGGAAGCTTTGAAAAAGGAGATGCACGTCTGGTGTACAATCCGGAATACTCAACACATGCTTCAGGGGTCTTTTCCAAGAACTCCATCAGGGATTTCGTCGACTTCTTCTGTAAAGCTCTTGGTGCTCCGAACTATATTGACCCGTCCAATCAGTTAAGCGGGTGGCATAAATTCTTCGCAGCAGTAGGATTGCTCGGAATTATCATAATGATAGCTCCGCTTACGATATTATTGCTCGGCCTCAAAGTGTTCAGCCCTCTTAATAAGAATACGGGCGAGCCTGTAGTTGAGTTCAATTCACGTGTAAAGAGAGTCTATTTTATTTTGTCCGGGCTTATTCTGAGCTTCATATTGCCTCTTACTGCAACCAAATTTGGTACCGGCCCTTCAAAATTTCTTTCTCTCAATGGACATGCGGGAGTAAGCAAATTTTTCCTGAACAGTTGGCAAAACAATATTGTATTCTGGCTGTTTGTCAATGCAGTCATAGTTCTCGCAGTATTCATGGCAGCTTATTTCATCTTTTATAAAAAGAGCGGTATTTCCTTACGCGACATGGGGATCTCGGCGTCATGGCGGGGAGCCCTCAGAACGGTGCTTCTCGCAATAACGGTATTCAGCATCTGCTATATTGTCGTGTGCTTTGCAGACTATACACTTAAAGTCGACTTCAGGCTCCAGGATCTGACGTTCCCTGTATTGACATGGAAGCATCTGTTGGAATGTATGCATTATGCCCCTTTCATAATATTCTTCTGGTGCATCAACTCAATGAATATGAATGCGCTCAATAGGATAAAGGGAATGAAGGAGTGGCAGAACCTGCTGCTTTGCATAGGTCTTAATATCGTAGGAATAGTTGTTGTTCTGACTATCTACTACAGCAAGCTTTTCGGTACAGGAGTGGGATTAAGTACCCCGTTCAACTGGAAATACTATACTACTATGCTTCTATTTGTCCCCATCGCAATATCAGGTACGATTATCAACCGTGTGGTATACCTTAAAACAAAAAATGTATTCGTAGGCCCGGTTATTTTTGGAACTATTGCAACTATTTTCTCGACTGCAGTCATGATGCTTCCTGATTATCTTTACTGATTTCAATTGACAACCGGAAGAAGCACTTATTGCGGTTAAAGGATTAAATTAAGGAGCTGTTGCCAATTAAATTACAAGCTTTTGCCGGTATCATTAAGGAATACTAATGATACCGGCAGATTAACAATGCAACCCCACGATGTTTTTGACCTGATAACAACCTATGAACTCACATTAAATGTTTATGACAGAATAGGAAAAGTGTATGGCCCAGATTCTGTAAAACACAAAATTTAAAGGAGGAATAATTACATGGGAGAAATTGCAGTGGACAAAAGATCAAGGTTTGGAGGCTTGTTTAAGACCTCTAAAGGAAAATGGAAGCTGCTGGGGTTGATTGTTTTAATAATAGTTGTTAGCAGTTTTATCGCGATGTGTTTGAGTACTGATTTCGGAAAAGTAAATGTTAAAGACATTAGATTTGATGCAGAAGGAGCAATACTTGACGCCACATTATATACTCCTCTTGGGGTCAATGCAAATGACAAGCTTCCTGCAGTTGTTATAGCACACGGTTCGGGCGTATCGCATGGAGTTATGGCAGGAACGGCGGAGGAGCTGGCACGCCGTGGATTTGTCGTTTTAAATGTAAGTGCATACGGATCTGGTTCCAGTGAAAATTCGGATACTGTGGAGTCAGGTAAAAGGGGCGGTTTCGATACCCCGCAGGGGGTATATGATGCTGTACTGTATTTACGTACTCTGAAATATGTCGATCAAACGCGTATCGGTATTACCGGGCATTCCATGGGAGGAAGACGCATTACTGCTGCTGCTGTATTGGATGGCAGCTATCTTTCTTTGAACGATATGATGATTAATACGCTTCATGATACTTTTGGTCAACAGTTTACAAAGGATGAAATCAATATTGATGCTGATATGCTGGCAAAGCAAAGACTTTCTGAGGATCAGCTTCCATGGTACAATCAACTGAAAAAAGAGTCTGAGGACTACTTGTCTGTCAGGATCAAAGGCGTTTTAAATCTCGGAGATGCCACTACGGACTTCTTTGCACCCCGAAAAGTAACTGTCGGCGGGCACGAAGTTATCCGTACCCCTCAGGTTAATGGCGGCTTCCTTATTGGTATATATAATGAGGGAACTGCAGGACCCGCTATAAAAAACGAAAGTTCGGACAAATTACGCGAAATATATCAAACCGGAGACACTAATATCGTACGGGACATATGGTATCAGATTCACCCCTATACCAGTGATGCAACTCCATCCAGCGAAAAGATCGGCAATGTGTGGGAGACATCGGTGTTGTCTTCACAGGCTTTAGCAGATGCAATCAATAACCGCAGCGCAAGGATATTTTTTGCTCCGGCTGATCACCATTCCCAGGACTTTTTATCACCTGAGGCTACTTCTGATGTTGTAAAGTTTTTTGAGCAAACAATGAGCTATAATAATGGTGAGCTTACTGATAAAAATACCGTTCCGCTCGATTCAAAAAACAGTATTTTCCTATTACGTGAGATACTTAACGGCATTGCAATGATTGCACTGATTCTGGCATTAATTGCACTTGCATCAATATTACTTGATACAGCCTTCTTTAAAGCATGCAAATTAAATGTAGCAGAGCCTGTGTGTGAAAAAAGAAGCAAGCCTTTCTGGATTATTTCAGCAATTATTTTTGCATTCAGTTGCTGGGCGATAGCCTGGGTTGGGAGCAATGGTCTGAAATTCAGATTTACATCCACGTTTTTCTCGTTGGATTTCACCGTTAACATCATTATTGCATACTTAATTTTTGTGGCTGCTGCATCACTCATTGTATTAGCTGCTTACAAATTAATATCTGGAAAAAAAGCAGAAATAAAATATCTTGAAACCTTCAATATCAGAATGAAATTCGGCACATTCGCAAAAACATTACTGCTCAGCTATATACTCTTTTTGGCAGCGTATATTTCAATGTCAATATTGAAATTTATGTTTAACGAGGATTATCGTTTTTGGATGGCAGTCATGACGAAAATGAATCCTCAGAATTTCATGCTGATGTTACGATATGGCCTCGTTATTTTCCCGACATTCTTGTTGAGCGGGATTATCATTAATTTTGGCAGGATGAAAGATATGAGTGAGGGCAAAAATACTGCGCTCAATGTTATTCTGGCATGTCTGCCTGTTTATCTTGTAGCAATCGTCAGCTATGGTGTTATGTATCTTGGGGCAAACAATTATACACCTTTGTATGCTTTTGTGACAACATGGACGCTGCTCATCACCATTCCGCTTACTGCGTATATAAGCAGAAAAATGTATAAGTTTACAGGGAGTATATGGCTTGGAACGTTTTTAAATACCTTCCTTGTCACATGGATGTTCTGCAGCTCACTTTCTTCCAGCGAGTTATATCTTATTGGAAATTTCTTTACTAAATGGCTTGGAATTGGCTAAGTATTCACTTCTTCCCCAACAACAAAAGTGTTGTTGGGGACGCCAGACCAATGTCATAAAGCTATAGATACAAAATTTGGTATTTAGCCATTCTCTATAATTGTAACACAAACTTAATACAAAAATGCAAAAAGGCACTTGAC
>NZ_QPJT01000056.1 GCF_003337415.1 Anaerobacterium chartisolvens
TGATAAACATTGTCGGAACCAAGGAAATATTAAAGAGATTGAAAGGTTTAAAGGACTCTTTCAACCTCTCTAATGTACATACTGTAAATAATTGTAAAATAGTATGGTAATCTACTGCTAAATTTAATATAAATACAATTAACATTTTTTGCTATTTTAGCACAGTCTGGCGTCTCCAATGTTTAAAGAACAAATGCTCTATAATCAGGAGCGTCCCCCTAGTGTACAGGATAATCGTGATTAAGGGAAGAGTTTTTACAAATTCTTCTCTTATTTTTTATTTAATTTTGCCTACGATAATTTTACTCTAAGGAGATTGGAGGATATTTTATCCAGAGAAAGATTTACGTATGAGGAGATGCTATCGCAAATTAAACGAAGGGATGAACTTGTGAAGGAGATGAGGAGAAGCTCTTCTCTAACGTTGAAGGAATTGGGTAAGCTTTTTGGGGGAATAAGCGAATCAAGGAGGAGCAGAATCTTGAGCAAAAAATAGCGCAAGTCAAGAACCGTCCCTGCTTGATTGCTATTAAAAATAATTTTACGATATATTGAACAATTTTGACGCTCAAACGTAAAACATATATGAAGGGGGAGATATGCTGGAAGATAAACAAATAATAAAGCTCTGCAAATCCGGGTATATTGATATGCTGGAAATATTGATTGACCGACATAAGGATTCCCTTTATAAATTTTGTTATCATTTGTCGCAAAATAAGCTTGATGCCGATGATTTATTTCAGGACACATGGGTCCGGACCATGCAGAGTATAGCGAGCTGTGATGAGGAAAGAGCGTTTTCCAACTGGCTGCTTTCTATTGCCTTAAACGCTTACAGGGATCGGTACCGCAAGACAAAGCGATGGCTTAACAAATTAACAGACTTTTTCTCTAACGAAGAAAAGGAGGCAGCTTTGCACAATGCTCCAAGCCATGCTCCTCCCTCTGACGAACAGGCTGTTGATAATGAATTGAGGGAGCATTTGGTGCATTGTATAAATTTATTAGATGATACCTTTAGAATACCGGTAATTTTATTTTATTTTAAGCAGATGCGCTATGAGGATATTGCGGAAATACTTGATATACCGGTAGGTACTGTAAAATCCCGTTTGAATTCGGGAAAATCAAAGTTGAGGAAGCTTATGGAGGTTGAATACTTTGAGTGAAGAAGAGCTTGAGCGTCTTTTGGGGGAAATTTACTCGCAGGATATTGCTGCATCAGAAAAACTGATACAAAAAACTAGGGCAAGGCTGTCTGAAAGCATGATTGCAGTGTATATGATTGCACTGGCGGTTTCAATTAATCTTGTCATATTCATGGTATTTCTGGGGGTTATTATAGCAGCGCCATACAGCCTGGTGCATAAGCTGATGCTTTATACAGTTATGTCGTGCTTATATAATTCTCTTGTGCTGGCGGCTTACAGATACCGGGAAGGCATAAGCAAATTTTTTCAAAAATTACAGGGAGGCTTATTATGAACAACCGCAAATTTTTCAAGGCTTTATTCTGGATTCTTGCCGTTGCTGTTCTTGTGTGTATATCTCTGATGATGCTGAGAATCGGGCTTACCCTTATGGAAGCGACCAGACTGACGGCATATACAATGGTGTGGCTTTTGGCTCCGATTATTATTGTTGCCGCCACATTAACAGCAATCTCTGTTTTTGTATACAGGGATGCTCCCAAAAGAGGCATGGACAGATGGATGTGGATGACAATAGCGGCTTTTGTTCCTAATCTTATAGGACTTATAATATACTTCATCATCAGAGGCAGTAATGGTATAAAATGCCTCAACTGCGGAAAAAGCATAAAAAGCGAATTCAATATATGTCCCTACTGCAGCACATCGCTTGTTGAGCATTGTCGGCAGTGCGGGAGGCAGGTATTGGCTGACTGGAAAGTATGTCCGTACTGCAGAAATGATATACAGTAGGGCTGTGTGACAATAATACTTTAATTTATTAAGGGGCGTGAACGAAGGTATGAATAGAATGCAAAGAAAAATTAAAGCATTGATATCCTGTACAGTAGTAATTATTATTTGTGGTATGCTTTCAGCCTGCCAGACGAGTATTTTTTGGGTTGGCAACAATTATCCCGGCAATATGGAGGCAAGCTATATGTACTTTGACGGAACTAGATACGCAAAATTTAATGCTAAAGAGGGGGATAGCATTTCCTTTACCTATGAATTCAAAGTAGAGAAGGGAGAGCTGTCTATAAAGATTATTGACCCTGACAACGAGACTATTATGGAGCTTCAGCCCAACCAAAAGGGTACTGAAAAAATAGAGATAAAAAAGGATGGCGACTATGAGGTGGTAGTTAAAGGCAGTAAGGCGGGCGGAAGCTATAGCATAAAGTGGAAACTGGAAAAAGGGGAATAAGACAGAGAGGACGCTCCTGCTTAATATTCAAGCAGGAGCGTCCCCAATGTTTATGTTAATGGTACCAATTCATTGCTCAGGCCTCTGGACTTAAGTTTAATGCCCTTCTGGTTATTGGCTTCCAGATGCTCTTTAAGGTTTTTATCAAGTAGCTCGTTGCGTCCTTTATTGCTTCCGTAATCCTTTATAATTTCGGAATAAAGTCCTTTAATGGTATTGCCGGATACAGGCATAGTACAAAAGTCCTCAATTGATTTGTTAAAATAACTTCCATCCATACATTCTTTATATTCCTGCAATATGTATTGCCCGTCATCATTCTTGATATATGTGATTGCCCCGGGAACAATACTGCCGCCCACCTCTGAGAGCGTTTTATTATAAAGCCTAAACCTGTTGCTGTAGACGGTTACAATAATTTTCAGCTTGTTTCCTTCCTCGTAGCTGCCGAAGATTGTAGGGGCAACAACAGTAAACCCATCGTCCGGTCTGGAGTATTGCTTTACTGCCGCATCATAAACAAGCTGCTCTATTGGGTCGGAAGTATTTGCCTTAAAGTCGGGCAGCTTTACTTCCTCATAGGGTGAAAGCTTGTCAAACCATTGCTGCGGCAACAGGCTTTCATCTGTTACATTGTTTCTGTCGCCCAAAAGGTCTTTGCACAAGGCTGCCATAATATGCCCTTTGAGACCGTTATTACCACCTTTTTTGAACTGCACAAGCAGATAATTAAGCGCCTCATCCCCCATTTTCAATATGCTTTCGTATTCGTTTGAGTGAGCCTTAATATAGTCGGAAGGGTTGGAGGATGGTTGTGGAGAGGAAATAATAATTTCTAAATATTTCTCTATTAAATGTACACTGTTTACCTTGTTGATAAGGGCTTTAAGCGTATCAGCACTTCTTGCATAGCTGTGCGCATCCTCGCCAAGCAATTGAGTTGCCGCTTCCCTTGTATAAGGAAAGGCATAGGATGCTCCGTTATACTTGCCGGTTTTATCAATGATTTTACAGTTTATTACATCGACGTTGTCAATTAAGCTGAAGAGAATTATGGAATTTTGGTAAAAAGTATCACCACACACAGCTTCATTTACCACAACGCCGGAAGAATCCTTCATAATATAGTTAATAGTTATTTCATAGGGCGAAACGGTTGTCTGAAGCTCTATGGTATCGCGTACAATGCCTTCAGGCAAGGGCATGGCATCAATAAGTGCAACAACTTTGCTGTTATTGCCCACATAGGGAGTTTTATTGTTGATTAAAGTTTCCACTGAGTATCCTAAATATGTGTTTTGAGCATTGTGTTCATGTTTTGGATTTGCTGTAAACGTAAATATTAATAAAACGGTTGCAGCAGCAGCAAGAATAATTACCCAGAACTCCGGCTTTTTATAGTTCAGGATATTTTTAATTCTTGACTTGATGTTGCTTTCCCCGAAAGCCAGCGGACTGCCTAATAATAAACCGCTTCTTCTGACTGAAAGCTGAAGAAGAGAATTTGAATAGTCGGTTTTTACCTTATTGCCCATCCTTTTAATAACACTTTCGTCGCAAGACATTTCCATATCCTTGCTCATTAATGCAAAGGATACCCACATAATAGGATTGAACCAGTGAACAATAAGCACTAAAAACGCAAATGGTTTAATAAGATAATCCAGCCTTTGTATGTGCGTCTGTTCGTGCGCAAGAATATAAGACAGCTCGTTATCACTTATTCCAACGGGAACATATATTTTAGGTCTGAAAAATCCGCATAAAAACGGTCCGGTAATTCTGTCTGTTTCAAAGATGTTGTCTTTGACAAGGGTTGCCGTCTTCACATTGGTTATTACTTTTAAGTAGGAAACAGTACAATAGATAAGCAGTATTCCAATACCAACAATCCAAAAAATGCTTGAAATCTCCATGAGGATTTGTATTGAATTGACGCTTGCCGTAGGTGTTGCAGGCGGAAGTGAGAAATTAACAGCATCATTTATACCATTGATTCCAACATCAATTTCAGGCTTCTGCATCAAACCCATATTATATGGAATATATTCCATTGTTCCTGTACTTGCTTGAACATTTGGCCTCAGAAAGCTTAAAAAGCTAAAAGCAGAGTTAAAGCTAAAAGGGCATACAAGCCTTATGAGTACTGCCAGCCATAATGCATACGAAAAAGACCTGGGCACTTTTTTTAAGAGCAGCCTGATTGCAATAACAGCAAGAGCGATATAACTTGCAGTAATGCTCATATTGAGTACGGTAGTAAATAATTTTATCATTCTATTGCCTCCTCAATAATCCGCTTAAGTTCTTCCGCTTCTTTTTTAGTAATCCTATTTTCACCTAAGAAAGCCGTTAGAAATTTCGGCAGCGAACCGTTAAAAGATTTCTCGATCAAAGCTTCACTCTCATACTTCCGTGCCTCTTCGCTTTTAATAAGGGCTGTTACATTGGCATTTTGATTTTGCAGAATATTTCGTTCGCAAAGCTTTCTTAAAACAGTATAGGTAGTTGATTTCTTCCACCCTAATTTCTCAAAACAAAGCTTTACAAGCTCAGTTGAGTTGATAGGTTCATTTTCCCAAATGAGAGATACGAATTTATATTCCGCATCAAACAGCTTAAATGCTTTCATTTATCTCACCTCAATACAAAAGTTTATTACAATAGACCTTGGTATAAGTTTATAGCAATAAACCTGTTTTGTCAATATGCAAAATAAAAGCGGTTTCGGCCTAATTTGAAAAAAAATACATTTACTTTATTTCAATAATATGTTATAGGACCTGTCTTTAGGAGTAAAAAGAGAAAAATGGTGCTAAACCTCAAAATGCGTAGTTTAGCATCATTTTTATTTGTGAGTCATTAAGAAAGTAATT
>NZ_QPJT01000057.1 GCF_003337415.1 Anaerobacterium chartisolvens
ATTGGTATAATAACAATACCGGCTCTTTTTTTGAGAATTCGGCCGATAAAATGGGGTTTAATGGACAACTACAAAAAATGGGATCTATTTAGAGTTACTGCAAATCAGAGTATTCACACAGTCTACCGTCCCCTTGTCACGTTTTACTCTGAAGCTAACCTTTTCTCTCCTGTGATTTCTTGTATCGGTTTGATGTCTTGCGTAACCTCCATGGTTCCTAGATACTCACCTTTTTCGTTCCTTACGGCAAAATATCGGATATATACATATTTGCCCCCCATCTTAATCCAAAAATCTTCTTTGTCTTTTTTACCGCTCTTTAAATCCTCCACAATCTGCTCAACAATGTGTACGCTTGCCGGCGGATGGCAGTTGTGCACTTGCCTGCCAATAATTGTTTTTGGCCTTGCAAATATTCTCTCTTTCCCTTGTGTGAAGTATTTCACAGCACCCTCCTTGTCCACAAAGGTAATATCTACAGGCAAGGTGTTAAGCATTGCGTTAATTTCTTCCGGTGTCAAAATCCCGGCGTCAAATTTAATATAGCCGTTATTGGAAGGCTGTAGTCCCTGGCTGATAACCTTTTTCTCTGCATTTAGATTTACCGGGCTCCATTTCTCCTTAGGTTCAACGAGTGTATATCCTATTTCTGCGCTTTCTTCGGCGATTTTTACCCACTCGTCCTCTGCCAGTGTTTCAAGCACCATCGGAAACAGTATATTTTCTTCCTTAAATATCATTTCAATAACCTTGTTTGCTGCTTCACCGGCTTTCTCTGCAACTTCTTCCTTATTCACAGCATCAGATGCCAGTAGTCTTCTTATTTCCTTAATAGCAGCTCTTATTTCATCATCTACACCCCACATAACTTTTGGCGGGGCTGTAATGCCGTATTTCTCCATGAAAGGAAACAACAGGTTTTCTTTTCTTGAATAGTGCTTGTCGATCTCCCACAGTAAATTAAAATCATCCACAAGCTTCTTTACATTGTCACTGTTATCAACAGATTTAAATTTTTCAAGATTTGGCTTTATTCTCTCATTCACCAGTTTTTCCAGTTCACGGTTTTCAAGCTTGAAAGTATGTACTGGATGTCCCGGCACCTCTTCTAGCTTTTGAGGGCGGTGAATCTCCTCAATGGAGCCTTTGAAAACAGCAGCGTGCACATCGCATAAATTCTGAATTTGTTCCACAGGCATTCCATCCATAATCAACGCCTGCTCCATTTCGGAAATCTCCGTCACAGAAATGCCTTGGATCAGCTTCTCAAATCTAGGCTTGACCTCCTCAACACTTTTGCCGTTATGAAGTTCTTTAATCAACTCTTTTAATATTTTTTGGCGATACTCACGGTTATTAATCATTTCACTCATTATATCCACTCCCTATTCAATGATTTCATACCCTTTATTCCTAAGAGCTTCTTTAATTTTATCCAAGGGGATGCTTTTCATTGCTGCTCCCTTTGGTATAGTCATAAATCTTCCTGCGGTATTTAGCATACCTGGATTAGTAATGCTTTCAAACCCTAATTCCTTCATTATTTCTATAACATCAGGATGTTCCTTAGAGATCTCATATACACTTTTGGACAAGTTTATTTGATTTCCCATAACTATCACCTTCCTTAATAGAAGTATCTCCAAAGTTGTTATGAATAAACCATGACAAAGGGACAGGGTTGTTGACACTCTTAAAATAAAAACCACATCTTGCATATATCACTATATACGCAAGATGTGGTGTCAATAACCCCATGCTCCTGTCACACTACTCATCAAGAGGATATTTACGAATTATGCTGACCTCTATTCTTCTGTTCTTTGCACGTCCGCTTTCCGTGGAGTTGTCAAATTTAGGCGAATACTCTCCATTCCCTTGGATTAAGAATCTATTTGGCTCAATACCTCCTGTATCTATCAAAAATTCCATGGCATTAATGGCCCGAATGGCACTCAAATCCCAATTAGAACGGAATTGACGATTTTTGATGGGAATATTATCGGTATGGCCGGTTATCCTGACCTTATTATCTATCGTCGAAAGCACCTTAGCCACAAAATTAAGCATCGGTGAGGCTTTATCCAATATAGTGGCATCACCCGGTTCAAAAAGCACTGTGTCCTGTATGGAGATTTCAAGTCCTTCATCATTCAGCACCAGACTGATTTTATCCGAATGGCCTTCCTGCTCTATCTCCTTATCCAGCATTGATTTAATCTCATTCATTTTATCTGCTTCAACTAACTGCGGAGAAAGAGATCCTCCGTGATTCAAATGAGGGACAAGGCTTTGTCCATCCTTTTCAAAAAAACCGCTCCCTCCAGAGAAGATTATATTAAATTGATCACTGATTTGGTGTAATTTCTCTTTGTTGGTCTGTCCCATTGCAAACATAACAATAAAAAGAGCCAGAAGCAGGGTGAGCATATCTGCATACGGAATCAACCAGGTTTCGTCAACATGCTCCTCATGATGGATCTTTTTTTTATTTGACATTGAAATTTTCTCCTCTTATGTTAGTTTTCCGTAATTCCTTCATCAAGCTTGCTTCTATGCTTGGGTTCCAAAAGTCCGCTTAATTTCATTTTAATACTTTGTGGATTCTCCCCGGTCTGTATAGATAGTATCCCTTCAACTATAATCCTCATGTTGCTGATTTCTTCATGCGATTTTCTTTTTAACCTCGTTGCCATTGGATGGCAAACCACATACCCAAAAAATATTCCATAAAGGGTAGCAACAAACGCTGCAGCTATCATATGCCCCAGCTTCTCTACATCCTCTAAATTTCCGAGTGCGCCGATCAAACCAATTACGGCTCCTAAAACTCCGAGAGTGGGCGCATAGCTGCCTGCAGACGTAAATATTTGAGCACATGCCCTGTGCCGCTCCTCCATAGACTCTATTTCCTGACTGAGAATTCCGCGGACTGAATTCTCTTCCAGCCCGTCAACCACCATGCTCAAGCCTTTTTTCATGAACTCATTGTCCATTGTCTGAATCTCCTGCTCCAGAGACAACAGCCCATCCTTTCGTGCTTTTTGTGACATCTCAATAATAAATTTTATTACTGCGGAAGAATCTTCTTGGCTCTTGTTTTTAAAAAGCACTTTCAGCACTTTGGGAATATTTAAAAACTCTTTCTTTGGAAAAGAATTCATTACAGCCGCCATAGTTCCAACTAAAATAATAATTGCAGCAGCCGGATTCAGCAGCACTGCAATGTTTGCTCCCTTTACAAACATTCCGCCAACAACTGCGCCTACACCAACAATAATACCTATAACAAGAAATAAATCCATTCTGATACCTCACTATACAAAATTATCACACTTAAAACTTCAAACATCCTTCGGTTTCAGCAATAAGGGCTTAAGGCTCAGCTTGTCCCTTTCCTACATAATTAACTTTAAATTCTTTTACAGGCCTGTATAAATACCTCCATTACCAAATCACAGTAGCAAAAAATAATCCCCAAAAGCACCTCCCTTTGGATATAGAGTCGAAAGCACTTTCATCCTATGTACACTAAATGCATGTTGAGCTTACAGATATGCTGCGATCTGCCATAATCTTATGAATAATTTTTTATGAAAGCATGAACTTTTTATGAACATTTTAAAAAATGCTTATTACAAAGATAAACGGGACATATCTTTCTAAAAAAGCCAGCATTACTTTAATCAGAGGAATGCCCCGTTCTATTTTACCGAATGTTGGGTTGCCCATTGCAGCAGCTTTTCATTTAGCTTAGATTTGGACTTTTATATATACAAGTGCCATTATCAAAGATTTTAACCAAAAGTCTTTTTGCAATAAAGCTAGTCACAGTCTTACTTTTCCACGCATATTTTGGTGGAGATGAAGCAGATCGAACCCCTTACCTCTTGAATACGGCAAACATAACATCCACAATCCGCATATTTATTCTAATACAACATCTATTGATTGGTCAACTAAAACGCAACATTTTTAAATATAATTTAAGAACAAAAAGCAAGCAGGGACGGTTCTTGACTTGCGCTGCTTCTAAAGGTTCGCGTGACAAGGGGACGGCAGACCAATGTCATAAAGCTATAGATACAAAATTTGGTATTTAGCCATTCTCTATAATTGTAACACAAACTTAATACAAAAATAGAAAAAGGCACTTGACTTTTTCAAAGCGCCTCAATAATTGAGATGGATACCTTTTTTTGAAGGTATATCTTCTTAAGTATTGGGTGACAAAGATGTCTAAGAACTTCATAAATTCTCTTGAAATAGC
>NZ_QPJT01000058.1 GCF_003337415.1 Anaerobacterium chartisolvens
TGCATGGCTCAATTCATCTGACAATACAAGAATGTGTGCCAGCGGGAGCGCTATGCAGCAGTTTTATCGTAATGTGTCGCTTGAGATGAATGAAATTGAAGTGAATCCTGTAGGAGAGTATTTGCTTTCCTCTTTAAAGCAGGTGGTGCTGGGGTGGTTTACAGATTTAAAGCAGGTGGTGCTGGGGTGGTTTACAGAGGGCGCTAAAGCAGACAAAAGCCTGATTAAGGGGGCGAGTAATCTTCCACCCTGGGGATACTACGGGCCGCCTCCATCAGAGTGGACTGGTCAGGGGGCGAGGAATGATGCTCTTATTGAAAGATTAAAGTCTGAGCCTAATAACACTAATTACCAAAAACTACTAAAAATTATCGAAGAGCATGGGATTACTGATTTTACATATGAAGTTTTTCAAAGTATTGTAAATTCTGAAACACGTGACACTTTAGAATCACTTAATTATATTTTAGGAAATAACTTTAAATATCAAGCTAAATACAATGGGGTATCATCCTATGCAAACTTTTATGTTTTAATGGTAGATGGTGAAATTACTTTAATTAGAGTAGGTAGAGATAAAACGCAAGTTGGATTTTATGACATTACAAATACAGACTTCTTTAGTCAAATATTTGACAAAAGAGATGCAGATTCAATTTTCAATGATTATCTACCAACTACTGGCTTGGATCAAGATTTAAACGAAAATAAAAAGTTATCAAATGAAGAGTATAAGTTTTATGAGAATAAAGCTACTCAAACAGCGGATATATTTTGGAAGAATTTAGAAAGTGATTCTGATGTTATTAATAATTTAGTGAAAGGTCTAGATACAACTAGAGATGATTATGATAACACAGGAAAAGCTAAAGATTTCGGAGAAGTATATGAGGCAACGGAAGGCTACCCTGAAAAAAACAATGCGTTTGTGTTAGGTGAAATATACGGACACGCGGCAGGACTTAATGATACTAATTGGTTTTGGATTGCTGGTGAAAACAAATATAGATATTGGGTTGCTGATGTTGAAAATCCAAATACAATACCAACAGACTGGTTTACAAGAGCAAAACAAAATATACAAAATGATATATGGGAAAAATATGAAGAAAGTAAATGAAGTCATGAATTTGAAAAAAAATAATAGACTTTACCAGCTTATAAAAGACACAAACTATATTATATTTTTTATAGCGTATGTTGTAATATGTAGCATTTTGGTTATAATATTTGAAGTATCTAATACCTTATTTATTAAATCAGACATTATGGTACGTTTCGAGCTTGGATTACCAATTATATTACAATTGATACTAACTTATACTGTCCATAGAGAAAACCAAGAGATTAGAATTATTAAGATTCTTTTCAAAATA
This sequence comes from Anaerobacterium chartisolvens, assembly GCF_003337415.1. Taxonomy (GTDB): domain Bacteria; phylum Bacillota; class Clostridia; order Acetivibrionales; family DSM-27016; genus Anaerobacterium; species Anaerobacterium chartisolvens. Next base: position 1,377 of record NZ_QPJT01000058.1, read on the forward strand.
GTCTTTCTTTATACTCTAGTTTGTGGTGCATTGTCTCTATATGAACTTAGTTTTACTTATCCAAGTTTTGTGGATGATTTAGTCTTTCATATATCAAAGGTTCAGATAGTGTTTCAATCTGTACTTGCAGCATTATTGTTTATTTGCTTGATAGCTAAACAAGTTAATAAACTAGTTACAATAAAACCATTAATAATGACCTTGTTTACCATATTAATAGTGGTGATAATGCAATTTGGCAATAAAGTTATAGATAGTGGTTTACCTTTTTGGATTATATTAATCACTTTATTTATTAATATTTTTAATCCTGTTTTGTTATATATACTGAGCTATATTGCAAAAGGAAAACTATTTAGGAGTAGTATAGAGTCAATTTCTTCACCACTAAGTAAAGTAAAATTCCGCTAAAACCATCTTTACCTCATGGACAGGCTGCTATATAATTGAAGCAGAGGATATTATATAGAATACTGCTATAAATTACTTGGCATACAATTCATAAAATAAACACAGAAAAGCATTCAGCCTCCTCATAAAAATATTAACAAACAGGAGGATCCCAAAATGAAAAAAATATTATCCATGGTGCTTGTATCTATACTGCTTTCAGGCATTATTACAACATCTGCTTTCGGTGCAGAAAGCTTCAGCGATATCCCGGACAACGCATATTATAAAAATGATCTGGATTATATGATGAAGGATTCAAGGAAAATATTTGAGGGCTTTGCCGACGGAACCTTTAAGCCGGAGAATCCCTTTACACTGGCTCAGCTTATGAAATGCATAGCGGTTGCCAGAAATGATGAGATACCCGAAAGGCGCAATGGAGAAAAGTGGTATATCCCTTATGTTAAAACGGCAATAATGAATGGATGGCTGAGCGGAGGAGAATTTGAGCTGAGCGATTATGAAAGAGCGGCTAAAAGAGGAGAAATGTCAATGCTGCTGGTAAGGGCCTTCGGGGAATACAGCTTCCGTGAGGCAAACAAGATAAAAACATTTATAAAGGATTATAATGCAGTACCGGATAAATATAAGCCTTACGTGATAAAGGTTTATGATATAGGGCTTATAGGAGGTTATAGTGACGGAAGCTTCGGGGCTGAGGATAATCTGGCAAGGGCTCAGGCGGTGGCGATTATAAGAAGGTTTATAGATCCTTCGGCAAGGCTCAAGCTGGATCTTGAGGGGGTTGAAGCGAATAATACGCCTGATTTGAGCGATCTGGTATACAGAATTAATCCCGACATACCTCAGGAGCTTTATGAGTATGAGTATAAGAAAAGTAAAATTACAGGCTTTGTTGGTTCTAATAAATGGAGTGTTGAGAGATACGGGTTAAAAAAAGTAACTGAATTTATGAATATAGGAAAGCAGTATATTGAGACTTTTTACAATGTGGATTATCGAACATATGACAAAGCTCAATATATTAAAAAGCTTAAATGGTTTTTTATGCCTCAGACAAGATGGACGGCAGATGACGGGATAACAAGGCCAATAGAAGAACATATACAATATTGGGGTGATATGATACAGGAAAAGAATATTTCCATAGAGAGTAAATTTATAACAGATCCTTCACTGGTATATGCGGCGCACGGGGATATGGTAAGAGGACAACTAAATTTTTCAGTGAAAAGCTGTAATGACATGCAATGGTTAAGGAATTATACCAAACTGGGAAATGTGAGCTTAAACAAGGAATATACTTGTGTGTTTGAAGTGGAATTAGTAAACATGGAATTAAAAGAGGGATGGGAACATGCCTTGAGAGTAATGAACAATGAATACCTGCTTACAGGAATCAGCGAGGCGCATTGATTATGAAGAAACGCGTATGTTCTATATGCATAATGGTTTTTATGGCTTATATAGTCTATACAGGCAGTTATGCAGATGAAGAGTTGAAATTTGAGCCTGACGGCTCGCTTATAATGACAACGTATGACATAAAAGCGACAACACCTATAAGATACAGAACGATAGGCTGGACAATTTACAGTGCGGACAGGAGTAAATCTGTAGTAATTCAGTTGTGGGAGTCGGAAAGCGAAGATATAGATGAGGATGGAGATGGATATAAGGAGCATGTGAGAACATATTTTGAGACAGACCAACATACAATATTCAACCGAATAGGAGCAGTGGATAAGGAATGGCAGGAGAAGCTGTACAGCGAGGGGGGATACCTTATCTTTGACGGTGTGCTTACCATTGTTGAATATGATGGAGAAGTTGAAAAGAGGCGGTTAGGCCAGCTTACAAACGGGGGGGACAGCTATGTTGGGGAGGTATACTTTACACTTGACGGAATCAAAAATGCCCGTGGCTGGGGAAGCCCCGGAAGCCTTGACAGTCATTTCAATAAAAAGGTATATCTTGACGAGCATCCTGAAATGCTGGACGGTAATGTTGAAGTAAAACATTTCCTCATGAATGGCAGTGCAATAAGCAGGTATGATTACTCAGAGAAGGTGGAAAGCGGGGAGCATCAATATACTGCCAGACAGATAGCGGGCCATGAATACATAGGAGTAAAGGTGAAATATGGTGAAAGTGCCGAGGGCTCTATGCAGAGCTCTGACAGCATAACACTGTCATTCGATGGCTCATTTTCCACGGCCTGTATTTCCTTTTATTACCAAGGATCTGAGAATACAGGCAAGAGCGGTGAGGATATAGATCCAGAGGCTACGGGAGTTATAAAGGCGGATGATATGGGCAGTG
>NZ_QPJT01000059.1 GCF_003337415.1 Anaerobacterium chartisolvens
TTGCTCTTGCCGTATTCCTTTGATAAATGGCAGAGATGATATCTGCGTTATTAATTCCTGCGGCCTTTTGGGATTATCCAAATTAATACGAACAACGATTTAGGGGACGCTCCTGTTTTTTCTATATAAAGAGCCCCCTTAAACCCAAGCTTCAGGATCGTCTTGGGCCTGCCTTTTTGTGAATTTACATCCAAATATGCTTTAAAAACAGGAGCGTCCCCATCTCCTATTTTGGCCTTGCATATATACTATCTTCTCTGTAGTTATAATATTTGTAATCGTTATGATGTTAGCGACTATTGCTTTTTTTGATATTTATTCAAAGATAGGCATATCGCTGACTCTCGTTTGTTATATAATAAGCCCTATCAGTATAGTTTTTTCTGTAGAATGTATAATGCGAAAAAGGATGAGGTTAAAGGTAAAACGTACAATTGTGTTCATAGCATATTTAATAATATTCATACTTTCTTTTGGGCAGGTCTTTGCTGGGCAATATATGTCGGGTGGAGTGACCTTATCTCTTTCAACAATTTTATATTTATATTTATTCTCAAAAGCTTTTGAGAGAGATAGAACAAGATAAAGGACAGCTATCAAGGCGCGCTTTATGCATAGTAGGGATGGGGACATTCCTCAACCATCCAATAATTTGATGATTTTTTGAGGAATGTCCCCATACACTAGACAACTGTAATTATATGTGGTTTAATAAAGTAAATATTTGTAGAATTTTGATAATTGAATGATAAAATGGGCTTCAGAGAAAGCATTGATACCTTCCTCAATGGGTTAAAAGAGGACAATTATTACCCCCGGAATATTTATGAACTTTGGCTTTTTCGCAGGACATAAGGCGGTTTGCTATTTTATAATGTTGCTCATATGCTCCCTTGCCGTGCTCCCTCATGGATGCTGGCAGGAGCATAAGGCTATATAAGGATAAATATTTTTATATGGAATGAGGGTCGGTTTATGAAGGACAGGATAAAAAAGATACTGGCGGAAGAACTGGGATATACCCCTTACGAGGCGGAGGTAACGGCTGATGGCCTTATGAGGCTGGACATGCGCCTGAAGGCAGCCTTTGACAGGTGGCTTTGCGACAGGACAGAAACCGATGTGGGGGTTGTGGGGCTAAATGCCTTTAAGCTGATGGAAAAGAGGGGATTGGCATATCCTGCTGCCCTTATTTCCCTTGACTGGGCTATAAGGGAGCCTGAACAAGCTCTGGAATTCCTTAAGCATGGAAGTGTAATGTAATGTTGTTGATCTGTATTATTGGAGGAGGCCTATGAAATATAATGATAGCTTATGCTGCTTGGAGGAAAGCACATGGAAGAATTTGAACAATGAGGAAAAGGAACAGGCACTTCAGGCCATAGAAAATGAAATGGCTTCACGGCAGAACAGGGCTCCCTGCCTTGTGATGCGGTACGACATGGGAGGGCAGGACAATGGTTTTTTTTTACGGGGCAAGTATACGAATGATGACAGGATAATACATATTAACAGCAATCAATATGGGGATGACCCTGATAAGATGCTTGAGGCCGTAATTCATGAGGGCAGACATGCATATCAGTATGACGCTGTGGAAGGCAGGGTTAACCATGATAACAAGGAAGAGGTTAAGCTATGGGAGGATAACCTAAAGGGCAAATATATAGGCCCAAAGCAAAACCCTGAGCAATACAGGAATCAGCCTGTTGAAAAAGATGCCTTTGCCTTTGGAAGAGAGCAAGCCAAAAAGGTAAAGGAGGAAATGAGACAAAACATGGAGAACATGAGGGATGAAGCTGATTCTATAAGTCAAAGCCAGATTAACAGCTACTTCGACGAAAGGTTTGCATATTTTAATCAAAAATTAAATTCTATGTCAAAGCAGGAATCGTCAGGGAATATCGAGTCACAATGCACGGGCCGGGAGGCTTCAAGCTTACAGTCCAGCCAGACGGGCTTCTGCAATGGAGAGAATGCTGCTGAGGAGGATCAGTCTCAGGGCATAGGAAGATGATGTGGTGATAAGGGGACGGGGTTGTCGACGTCACATCGGAACGGGGACAGTCCTGTTTTTTGCTATGCTATGTACAGACACCCATTAAATCCAAGATTCAGGCTCGTCTTGGGCCTGCCTTTTTGTGAATTTACACCCAACATACTTTAAAAACAGGAGAACAGGGGACGCTCCTGAATTTATGCCATGCAAGAGTCCCTGCCTCAGCTTCGGAAATTCATTAAAGTAAGGAGCGTTCCCATAAGCTGGGGGGAGAGATGTTCATAAAACCAGAAGCGTCCCCCTAGGATACAGGGCACAACAGTCAACACCTTTGTGCTGAATTGATTGATATTTAGTCCTGTTATGTAATTATATTGATTACAATACCTGCTCTAAGATATAAATTTCAAGCATACCTTGGTACGTTTGTTTGTGTTAGCAATATTGCACTATTTTTAGGCTTGGCAGGAGCCACATTTATCGGAAGGATATATCATTATATGTGTTCATTATAATTGACAATTTAATACATTAAGCTATAATTTAATTATATAATAAATTAGATTGGATGAATATTACATGAAAAACAAAATTTTTTTGAAAATGAATTATATTACTTTCGTAGTATTGATGGTGCTTTTATGCTCACTACAAATTGTATCTGCTGGTAGTGCAGGTGCATGGACAATGAAAGCATCAATGTCTAGTCCTAGATCTTGGTTTCAAACAGAGGTGATTGACGGAAAGATCTATGTAATTGGTGGCCAAAACAGTACGGGTTATTTATCTTCAGTAGAAGTGTATGATCCTGTGAGCAACATATGGACAACAAAGGCACCAATGTCTACTCCGAGAGCAGTTTTTCAAATGGACGCAGTGAACGGAAAGCTTTACGCTATTGGAGGAATGGGTTACAGTGGTATACTATCTTCGGTAGAAGAATATGACCCAGTGACTGATACATGGACAGAAAAGGAATCAATGTCTAGTCCAAGGATTTATTTTCAAACTAAAGTAGTTAATGGGAAAATCTATGCTATTGGTGGGGTTAATAGAAATTTCTTATCTTCAGTAGAAGAGTATGACCCTGTATCCGATACATGGACTACAAAGGATTCAATGTCTGTTACAAGAGCCTCTTCACAAGCTGAAGCGGTTAACGGGAAAATCTATATTCTAGGAGGAAACGGTAGCAGCGGGGACTTATCGTCAGTAGAAGAATACGATCCTATATGTGATGCATGGACAGTAAAGGCAGCAATGTCTGATAAAAGACATGACATTAAGACACAAGTGACTAATGGAAAGATTTACGCCATTGGAGGATATAACTATGATAATTATTTATCTTCGGTAGAAGAATACGACCCTGTGACCGATACATGGACCTCAAAAGCACCTATGACTGCTTTAAGGGCTTATTTTCAAACAGAAGTACTTGATGGAAAAATTTATACCATAGGTGGCTATACCGGGGATTATTTGAATACGACAGAAGAGTATGATCCTATATCTGATACTTGGATATCAAAAGCAGCAATGTCTGATGCAAGATATGGCTTTAAAACAGAGGTGGTCAATGGGAAAATATATGCTATCGGGGGGCAAAATAGCACCAATAATTTGTCTTCAATAGAGGAATATGATTCGTCTGCAATCCGGTAATGACAATAAGTAGAAAAAGGGACATTCCTCAACTATCCAACAATTTATTGATTTTTTGAGGAATGTCCCCATTTAAATTAATGACTATCTTTTTTTAAGGAAAGAACCGCTATAATAAAGCTGATTGCACCTAGGACAAGGAGAAGTACTACCA
>NZ_QPJT01000060.1 GCF_003337415.1 Anaerobacterium chartisolvens
TTATGAATCAGGAATTTGTAAATAATTTATTCGATGTAAAGGGTAAGGTCGCGCTGATTACCGGAGCGACAGGAGCTTTGGGAAAAGCTATATCTATAGGATACGGACTGGCGGGAATGAAGGTTTTTGTTACGGGGCGCAGTGATATAAAATGCAAGGAGATTTGTGCAAAACTGGAGGCTCAGGGTATTGAATGCGGGTACTCGGCGGGAGACCCGGCGGTTGAAAAGGATGTAATAAGAATAGTTAAGGATGCTGTCGCAAAATTTGGGGAAATCAACGTATTGCTTACGGCGGCAGGCTATAATCATCCTCAGCCTATTGTAGAGCAGGAACTCACAGAATGGAAAAAAATAATGGACTCCGACGTACAGGGGACGTGGCTGTTCTGCAAATACGCAGGCAAACAGATGATTGAGCAGGGTAAGGGCGGAAAGGTCATTCTGGTATCCTCAGCGCGTTCAAAGATGGGTATGGCCAATTATACCGGCTACTGCACCGCGAAAGCCGGAATTGATCTCATGGCTCAAGCCCTTGCCTGTGAATGGACAGCTAAATATAAAATAAATGTAAACACCATTAACCCGACGGTATTCCGTTCGGATTTAACGGAGTGGATGTTTGACCCTGAAAGCGCGGTTTATAAAAATTTCTTAAGGCGTCTTCCCGTTGGTCGGCTTGGTGAGCCGGAAGATTTCATAGGGCCTTGTATTTTTCTTGCCTCCTGTGCCAGTGACTTTATGACAGGGGCCAACGTGGCTACAGAGGGCGGATATTGGGCCAACTGACGGAGGTTAACAAAATGAAGGAAATTAAAAATGTAGCGGTTATAGGCGGAGGGCTTATGGGCTGCGGTATAGCTCAGGTGTTTGCGAGCTGCGGCGGGCTCAATGTTAATATATATGACAGCTTTGTTCCGGGGGAAAAAATATATCAACGCATAAGATCCAACTTAAGTATGCTTGTTGATAAGGAGGTATTCACACAGTATAGTGCAGACGAAATTGTCTCCGGCATTTATACCTTTGACAGGCTTGAAGCTGCCGTAAAGGATGCCGCGCTGATAGTGGAATGCATCCCTGAGAACATGGAGCTCAAGCAGAATTTTTTTAAGGAGCTTGAGCCGCTTTGCGGAAGGGAAGCCATATTTGCCACAAATACCTCGGTAATGAGTATTACTGAGATTGCCGGAAAAGCGGCAAACAAGGAACGAATTGTAGGCACTCATTTTTGGAATCCTCCGTACCTCATTCCTCTGGTGGAGGTGGTAAAATCCGACTACACCTCGGATGATGTTATGGATGCTACAATGGAAATTCTTAAGAGAGCCGGCAAAAAACCAATCAGGGTAAACAGAGATGTTCCCGGCTTTGTTGCAAACAGGCTTCAGCATGCCTTATGGAGAGAGGCCATTTCAATAGTTGAGAGAGGGATAGCGGATGCCGCGACAGTGGATGAAGCAATTAAAATGAGCTTTGGGTTAAGGCTCCCCGTACTGGCGCCTATGGAAAATTCCGACATGATAGGGAATGATCTGACGTTGTCCATTCACAGCTACATCTTAAAGCACCTTGAAAGCTCAACCGAGCCTTCGCCTCTTCTTAAAGAAAAGGTGGAAAAGGGCGAGCTGGGCTTTAAAACCGGCAAGGGCTTTCTGGAGTGGACCGGGGAAGATATGGAGGAGTCCAGAAGAAGACTTACGGAGCATTTGATTAAGATGGTATTTAATAAATAATTTAAATAAACAATTGGAGGAACAAAGTAATGGGAAAGAAAGTATTTGTTGATCTGTCACATCCTTTCAGCGCAGAAATTCCCCGCTGGCCTTATTTTGACAAGCCGGTAATAGATAATGCACATACAATGGCCAAGGGCGGTGTTCTGACTCAGAAGATTACCTGCACCATGCACACAGGCACCCATGCCGACGCACCGCGTCATGTTATGGAAACGGAATTCGACGGCAAAAGAGCCCGCTATACCCATGAGATGCCTGTAGATGCGTACACCGGCGATGCAGTTTGCCTTGATATTCAGATTGAACGCTGGGGGCTTATTCTGCCGCATCATATTGAGGATGCCTGTAAGCTCGCCAACATCAAGCCTTCGGAGCTTGAGGGTATGGTTGTATGCCTGAACACTGGAATGCACCGTAAATTTGACGATTCCAAGGACTACTATCATTATTCCTGCGGTACAGGTGTAGAAGCTGGCAAATGGTTTGTCGAGCACAAGGTAAAGTGCGTTGCTATGGACAGTCAGGCACTGGATCATCCTCTCCATACCGCTATGGGCAACAACGGGATGACACGCATGAACCTGATGGGTGCTTCAGGAAAGCCTATAACCGAAGAGTATGCCGAGCAGTTTGGGGAAGAGGCCTATGCTGAATTTGACAAGTTTGCATACATTAAGCTGCATGGTAAGGAAGCCTATGACAAAAAGTTCGGAGATCTGGAGGCCATAGGCTGCTGGGGTACCTGGGAACCTTGTCATAAGCAGCTTTTGGGCCACGGCATCGTTGGGGTCGAAAACCTTGGAGGCGATCTGGACAAGCTTACCAATAAGCGCTTCAGATTTTTCTGCTTCCCGCTCCGCTGGTATCTTGGAGATGGCTCAATGGTTCGCTGCGTAGCAGAAATAGATGAGGATGATATGAATGCTGTTCCCAACAGAGTTTATAAATACGGCGGTTTCTAAACAAATTAATCGGTATGTGGTTGTACAAAAAAGCAGGGCGCACATTGCGCTTCTGTTTGCTTTTGACAGCCGGTACATGAATAAAGGAGAATTTTCATGAGAGAAGTAGTAATTATAAGTGCTGCCAGAACTCCGGTGGGAAATTTTGGAGGCACGCTTGCAGGCTTCTCTGCCGTTGAGCTGGGGCAGATAGCCGCTGAGGAAGCAATTAAAAGGGCAGGAATCGAAAAATCGGTAATAGATGAGGTTGTTATTGGAAACGTGCTGTCGGCAGGACAGGGCCAAAACCCTGCAAGGCAGGTGGCGATCAAGGCAGGGCTGCCTGATACAGTCAGTGCTATGACGATAAATAAGGTCTGCGGCTCGGGCTTAAGAGCTATAAGCCTTGCGGCACAAATGATAAAGGCAGGGGATGCGGAGGTTGTTCTTGCCGGAGGAACGGAAAGCATGAGCAATGCTCCGTATTTGCTGAATAAGGCAAGGTTCGGATACAAAATGGGCAATGACACATTAATGGACTCAATGATAAATGACGGCTTGTGGGATGCTTTTAATAACTACCATATGGGGGTTACAGCGGAAAATATAGCGGAAAAATGGGGCATAACAAGAGAGGCACAGGACAGGTTCGCGGTACAAAGCCAGTTGAAGGCTGAGGAGGCTATAAAGGCGGGAAGATTTAAGGATGAAATCGTTCCTGTAATGGTTCCGCAAAGAAAGGGTGAGGCGATAGCATTTGATACCGATGAATACCCAAGATTTGGCGCAACCTATGAGGCTTTAGCCAAATTAAGGCCTGCATTTAAAAAAAATGGTACAGTCACAGCGGGAAATGCTTCCGGAATAAATGACGGTGCGGCAATGCTGATTGTAATGTCAAAGGAAAGGGCCAAACAATTAGGGCTTAATCCAATGGCAAAAATAGTTTCTTACGGATCGGCGGGTCTCGCCCCGGAGGTTATGGGCTATGGCCCCGTTCCTTCATCAAGAAAGGCACTTGAGAAAGCGGGCTT
>NZ_QPJT01000061.1 GCF_003337415.1 Anaerobacterium chartisolvens
TTATGAATCAGGAATTTGTAAATAATTTATTCGATGTAAAGGGTAAGGTTGCGCTGATTACCGGGGCGACAGGAGCTTTGGGAAAAGCTATATCTGTGGGATACGGACTGGCAGGGATGAAGGTTTTTGTTACGGGGCGCAGTGATATAAAATGCAAGGAGCTTTGTTCAAAACTAGAAGCCCAGGGTATTGAATGCGGGTACTCTGTGGGAGACCCCGCGGTTGAAAAGGATGTAATAAAAATAGTTAATGATGCTGTCGCAAAATTTGGGGAAATCAATGTATTGCTTACGGCGGCAGGCTATAATCATCCTCAGCCTATTGTAGAGCAGGAACTCACAGAATGGAAAAAGATAATGGACTCCGATGTTCAGGGGACGTGGCTGTTCTGCAAATACGCAGGCAAACAGATGATTGAGCAGGGTAAGGGCGGAAAGGTCATTCTGGTATCCTCTGCGCGTTCAAAGATGGGTATGGCCAATTACACCGGCTACTGCACCGCAAAAGCTGGCATTGATCTTATGGCTCAGGCCCTTGCTTGTGAATGGACTGCTAAGTATAAAATAAATGTCAATACCATTAACCCGACGGTATTCCGTTCGGATTTAACCGAGTGGATGTTTGACCCCGAAAGCGCGGTCTATAAGAACTTCTTAAGGCGTCTTCCCGTTGGGAGGCTTGGTGAGCCGGAAGATTTCATAGGGCCTTGTATTTTTCTTGCATCCTGTGCCAGCGACTTTATGACAGGGGCAAATGTAGCTACAGAGGGCGGATATTGGGCCAACTGACGGAGGTTAACAAAATGAAGGAAATTAAAAATGTAGCGGTTATAGGCGGAGGGCTTATGGGCTGCGGTATAGCTCAGGTGTTTGCGAGCTGCGGCGGTCTCAATGTTAATATATATGACAGCTTTGTTCCGGGGGAAAAAATATATCAACGCATAAGATCCAACTTAAGTATGCTTGTTGATAAGGAGGTATTCACACAGTATAGTGCAGACGAAATTGTCTCCGGCATTTATACCTTCGACAGGCTTGATGCCGCGGTAAGGGATGCCGGGCTGATTGTGGAATGCATACCTGAGAACATGGAGCTCAAGCAGAATTTTTTTATGGAGCTTGAGCCGCTTTGCGGAAGGGAAGCCATATTTGCCACAAACACCTCAGTAATGAGTATTACCGAGATTGCCGGAAAAGCGGCAAACAAGGAACGAATTGTAGGAACTCATTTTTGGAATCCTCCGTACCTCATTCCTCTGGTGGAGGTGGTAAAATCTGACTACACCTCGGATGACGTTATGGATGCCACAATGGAAATTCTTAAGAGAGCCGGCAAAAAACCAATCAGGGTAAACAGAGATGTTCCCGGCTTTGTTGCAAACAGGCTTCAACATGCCTTGTGGAGAGAGGCCATTTCAATAGTTGAGAGAGGGATAGCGGATGCCGCGACAGTGGATGAAGCAATTAAAATGAGCTTTGGGTTAAGGCTCCCCGTACTGGCGCCTATGGAGAATTCCGACATGATAGGGAATGATCTGACGTTGTCCATTCACAGCTACATCTTAAAGCACCTTGAAAGCTCAACCGAGCCTTCGCCTCTTCTTAAAGAAAAGGTGGAAAAGGGCGAGCTGGGCTTTAAAACCGGCAAGGGCTTTCTGGAGTGGACCGGGGAAGATATGGAGGAGTCCAGAAGAAGACTTACGGAGCATTTGATTAAGATGGTATTTAATAAATAATTTAAATAAAAAATTGGAGGAACAAAGTAATGGGAAAGAAAGTATTTGTTGATCTGTCACACCCTTTCAGCGCAGAAATTCCCCGCTGGCCTTATTTTGACAAGCCGGTAATAGATAATGCACACACCATGGCCAAGGGAGGTGTTCTGACGCAAAAGATCACCTGCACCATGCACACCGGTACTCATGCCGACGCACCGCGTCATGTTATGGAGACGGAATTCGACGGCAAAAGAGCCCGCTATACCCATGAGATGCCTGTCGATGCGTACACCGGCGATGCAGTTTGCCTTGATATTCAGATTGAACGCTGGGGGCTTATTCTGCCGCATCATATTGAGGATGCCTGTAAGCTCGCCAACATCAAGCCTTCGGAGCTTGAGGGTATGGTTGTATGCCTGAACACTGGAATGCACCGTAAATTTGACGATTCCAAGGAGTACTATCATTATTCCTGCGGTACAGGTGTGGAAGCGGGAAAATGGTTTGTAAAGCACAAGGTAAAGTGTGTCGCTATGGACAGTCAGGCTTTGGATCATCCTCTCCATACCGCTATGGGCAACAATGGGATGACGCGCATGAACCTTGTGGGTGCTTCAGGAAAGCCCATAACCGAAGAGTATGCCGAGCAGTTTGGGGAAGAAGCCTATGCCGAATTTGACAAGGAAGCCTATATCAAGCTGCATGGTAAGGAAGCATACGACAAAAAATTCGGAGACCTGGAAGCTATAGGCTGCTGGGGTACCTGGGAGCCTTGTCACAAGCAGCTGCTGGGTCACGGAATCGTTGGTGTCGAAAACCTTGGGGGAGATCTGGACAAGCTTGCCAATAAACGCTTCAGGTTTTTCTGCTTCCCGATACGCTGGTATTTAGGTGATGGCTCAATGGTTCGATGCGTGGCGGAAATAGATGAAGACGATATGAATGCTGTTCCCGACAGAGATTATAAATATGGCGGTTTCTAAACAAATTAACTTGCATACGGTTGTGCAAAATGGCATGGGCGCGCGTCCGCATTTGCTTTTGACGGCCGGTACATGAATAAAGGAGAATTTTCATGAGAGAAGTAGTAATTATAAGTGCTGCCAGAACTCCCGTAGGAAATTTTGGAGGCATGCTTGCAGGCTTCTCTGCGGTTGAGCTGGGGCAGATAGCCGCCGAGGAAGCAATTAAAAGGGCAGGAATCGAAAAATCGGTAATAGATGAGGTTGTTATTGGAAACGTACTGTCGGCAGGTCAGGGCCAAAACCCTGCAAGGCAGGTGGCGATCAAGGCAGGGCTGCCTGATACAGTCAGTGCTATGACGGTAAATAAGGTCTGCGGCTCGGGCTTAAGAGCTATAAGCCTTGCGGCGCAAATGATAAAGGCAGGAGACGCGGATGCTGTTCTTGCCGGAGGAACGGAGAGCATGAGCAATGCTCCGTATTTGCTGAATAAGGCAAGGTTCGGATACAAAATGGGCAATGACACATTAATGGACTCAATGATAAATGACGGCTTGTGGGATGCTTTTAACGGCTATCATATGGGCATTACAGCGGAAAATATAGCTGAAAAGTGGGGTATAACAAGAGAGGCACAGGACAGGTTTGCCGTGCAAAGCCAGTTGAAGGCTGAGGAGGCTATAAAGGCGGGAAGATTTAAGGATGAAATAGTTCCCGTAATGATTCCGCAAAGGAAGGGTGAGGCGGTAGCATTTTATACTGATGAATACCCAAGATTCGGTGCAACCTCTGAGGCTTTAGCAAAATTAAGGCCGGCATTTAAAAAGGACGGTACGGTTACGGCAGGAAATTCTTCAGGTATCAATGACGGTGCGGCAATGCTGATTGTAATGTCAAAGGAACGGGCGGAACAATTAGGGCTTAAGCCAATGGCGAAAATAGTTTCTTACGGATCGGCGGGTCTCGCCCCGGAGGTTATGGGCTATGGCCCCGTTCCTTCATCAAGAAAGGCACTTGAGAAAGCGGGCTT
>NZ_QPJT01000062.1 GCF_003337415.1 Anaerobacterium chartisolvens
TCCTCCAGCCTTTCTCCAAGAAACTGCCCTATCCTTTGTATTATTTCCTCCGGCATCCTATTCCTTACAATATAGGACTTTTCACTGTTGTACACGTTTTCAGTATATGCCCTTAAGATATTATTATCAACTTCCTTCATTATGCCCGTTTCTTTCATTGATTCCGTAAAAGCCCTGTACTTTTCCCGTGCTGCTTTTTTGTCCCTGCCAAAGTGAGCAAGTATAAAGCTTACGTCAATTACTTCTTCAAGATCCTTCCTGAGCCCCGTATATATCCCGTAGGATGAATACCTGTAAAGCTCCTCTCTCCCGGCGTATTCAGGCAGGTCCTTCGGGTTGTTGTGGATATATGCCGACAGCGTCAGACTGTATGTGTCGCTGTCTACTATCGAACTCGCAAACCTGCCCTGATACAGATGCCCATGGCGGTTGTATTTCCTGTTGAAGTATGCGACATAGGCATTGTTCAGGCAGCGCATAAATAACGATATGTCATATCCGCAAGGGTTTATATAAATATGTACATGATTATCCATAAGAGCATAAGCGTATATTCTGCAGTAGTATTTATCTTTATATCGCTTAAGCAGTGCAAGATAATAGTCCTTATCCTCGTCGCACTGGAAAAGGTCTATCTCGCTTATGCTTCTGGACATCACATGATACATGCATTCTTCAGATTTTTTTCTTGCTGCTCTTGGCATTATACCCACCCCTTGGATTTATTATATAAGATTGGGAATAATTTGTCAAGAACAAATGTTCTAAAGCAGGAGCGTCCCCCTAAGACAAGGATAGTAACCTGCTTGGCTCTTCCATGACGGCAAAGCTGGGAACGGCAGTAATTCTCGGAACTACCGCAGGACAGACATATTATCTGAAGGTTGTAGGCAGGGACGGGAGCTTTGATGCCGATAATCTATATAGGCTGTATGTGTATTTTAAATTTCCCATAATTTAAGCGGGGAAGCCGATCTCTGGATACGAATTCTGCCGCAGTGCATAGGTCTGCACGGACATATGAGGCTCTGCGGGATCCGCTTGACATTCTTGCTTGTTTGCGGCTCCTGCAGGGCTTTCATTTAAATAAAACAAATTAACGGCTTATAGGATATTTTTTATTTTACAGCAGCTTATCCGTATGTTATTATCCTATCTTTGACACTTGAAAGATATAAAAAGCCCGCAAATCATTCTTATTGCCTTTTTTTAAAAACATGTTTTAGGTACAAAAATATCATAGATTTCAAAGATGTTATTTGTGTTCGCAGATATATCGTTTGAACTACTCGTATAATCTGTGTTATACTATAAAATGTAAAATATAGGTACTCCGAATCGGTAAGAGGGCTACACATGGAAATTAGCTATAACAAGGTATGGAAGTTGTTAATTGATAAGGGGATGAACAAGCAGGACTTGAAGAAGGCGATCGTTTTGGTAAAATATTACAGTAGATCCATTTGAGATTGAGAATTTTGTCCTGAATGGAAAGTTAACGCTGAGTAACCTTGTGCTTCAATTTTTTCTGCTTTTTCACCGATTGGGCATGCTATATAGGATGCAATAAAGATTTTACAAACATGGAGGATATAATTGCTTACAGAAATTTTTAATAGCAACGAAAAGACGCCTTGCGGGGAAATGTCTCACGGGTATGTCATCAGGCGCTTTTCGAAAGATGTATTCCTTACGGGTCAAAAAAATTTCTTACATCAAATTATATCCTCCATGTAAAATCTTTATTGCTAAATATATATAATAAAAAACTATAATTTTTGATAGGGGGGAGAATGTAGTTGTGGGAACAGAAAAAGGCATTAAAAGTAGCAGAAGGATTATATCAATCACTCTCGTGATTTGCGTCATGATGGCAAGCGGAGCGTTTTGCACAACCACCGTAAAGAGTGCAAAGGGCGTGTCTGCATCTTCGGGCTCCGGGTTGGGTGCGGAGTCGCAGAACTCAAACATGAGTAATGCAAATCCTGCGTTATCAAGCACTACGGTTTTCAGGCAGGCTCAGCAAACACCGTCCAAACTGGTGTCGGTAAGTTCGACCGAACCTGTTATTAATGGAGGCATTGCCTTGTCAAGAAAACCAATCGCAAGCTTCATACAGTCATGGGCTGTCCGGGACTGGACCCAGACCCGATGGGAACAGGAGCTTTCTGCAATGAAGGCTTCCGGATTTCAGTTCGTTATCATCCAATCCGTTGTCGACGTCGGATACTCGACGGATGCGGATTGGAGCAAATACGAGGAAGACTATTCACAATATGAATTAACGAGCGTGGATTCGCTGTATCCATCCCAAATTCCGCTGCTGGCAAACGGGAACAACGGGACGGATTCTCTTGGAAACTGTTTCGAAGCGGCAGTTAATACAGGCATGAAGGTTATGCTCGGGCCGCTGGATGATAACCGCTGGTGGCTGTACGGGTGGGATCAACCGCAAGCCTCGGCCGGCGTGACCGATCTTGTAAAAGAAAGCTATTTCGGCAAATGGGTCGCTGAAAACGCCGATCTGAATAATCAGGTTGCCAGGGAAATCTGGCAGAAATATGGAGCCGTTTACGACCAGGTCTTTTATGGCTGGTATTATTACAACGAGCTCTGGAACATGCCGATGGCATGTACGGGAGAGGATAACGGAGTTCTGACCGAAATCCTTGCCGATAGTTTTAACTCAGAATTGGAATGCTATTCCGACATCACTCCGGGCAAACCGTTTCTTTTCAGCCCCTTCTGCAATTTTTCTTTGACGACCACGTCTCAATACGAAAAAATGTGGAAGGACCTCTTCACACTGGTCAATTTCAGAGATGGTGACATTTTCTGCCCGCAGGACAGCATTGGCGGGAATCCCGATCAAATTACGAACCTGGATGAGTGGACGGCTCACTATAAAGCCGCGGCCGACAGCAAACCGGGTCTTCAATTTTGGAGCAACAACGAGAATTTCACCTCAGACGGGGGCACGGCGCTTCTGAACCGCTATTTTTCCCAGGTTAAGATTACCTCCAAATACGCCGCGCAGAATATTGTTTTTTCCTGGAACCATTATATCAATCCACTGCTTGCGAATGCGAATGAAGGATATAACGATACATATCTGGACTTTGTAAAAAACGGGAAGTTGGATGACATCGCGCCCGCTGCACCCAAGTTGACGAAATCAGGGAAAATCATCACGGTTTATAAACCGAGTGATAACATCGGAGTCGCAGGCTTCAATATTTATACTTCGAACGGTTCCCTGTACCGAACGGTCTATTTAGATGCGAACGCCGGGTCAGCCAGAGTCAAGGTCAGTGCAAAGGGAACCTATTATGTACGCTCGTTTGATTTTGCTTATAATCTTTCGGCGCAATCGTCCGTTGCGGTTTCGTGAATGTTCGGTGGCGTGTGCAGTAAGACATTGGGGACGCTCCTGCTTAATATTCAAGCAGGAGCGTCAGACTGTGCTAATACCCCAAGAATTGGTTAACATAATTCGAGCGATATGTGTTACAATTGACTATACAAATTAGACTTTCGGATTATTGTATAGTTGATTGGAAAGAAGGTGGATTTGTGGGGTATATTGAAGGTATTAGCAGAAAGAGAAGAATCACTTTCCCTGAGTGTA
>NZ_QPJT01000063.1 GCF_003337415.1 Anaerobacterium chartisolvens
TCTTGCCGACCACATTGTATCCCCCTTTGTTATCGGTCTGTTTCGTCCAAAAATTTACTTACCATCGACTTTAGCGGAGCATGAGCAAAGCTATATTATCCTGCATGAGCAAACCCATATTCGGCGCTTTGACCATGTAATGAAAATAGTGGCGTTTGCGGCTTTGTGTATCCACTGGTTTAATCCGCTCGTTTGGATAGCGTTTACGCTTACGATCAAGGATATGGAAATGTCCTGTGATGAAAGCGTAATGAAACGGCTGGGGGCCAACATTCGAGAGGAATATTCTGCATTGCTTTTAAGCCTTGCAACGGGCAGAAAGATCATTGCCGGTACTCCTCTGGCCTTTGGAGAAGGTGATACGAAAAGCAGGATAAAGAATGTACTACGCTACAAAAAGCCTGCCTTGTGGGTCATGCTGGCAGCATTGATTGTCGTATCTGCAATCTGTATTGCATTTGCGTCCAACCCGCCGCGTACATCAATGGAATGGGCTAAAAAGCTACGTGTCGAGGATGTTGTAAAAATTGAGTTGGTTGTAATGGCGAGCGATGAAGATGCGCGGTATCGCCTGTTTGACCGTTCCGAGTTTTCCGATGTCGTTGCATTAGTTAATAAAAGCCGGGGCGGGTATCTTCCAAACCCGGAAAGTCTGGCAGGCAGTGGTGTAACGTACTATATTACCACCACAGATGGGGTGCGCCATATATTCAGTAACAACGGCTATTTATTTATTGATGGGGACTCTTATGATGCCGGACATCATTGGCTTTCATCGTGGGGCAATGTAAAAGGAAACGCCCCTCTGCCGGAACCCTTCCTCTTTGGCAATGAGAATTTCCTAACCCTTGACGAACTGAAGCTCATTGCGCAAAAGGGTGATGCTATTTCGTGGGATGATTTTGCGTCCTACCATGGGCAGGATGTCGGTTCGGGGCTGTATATTATGCGCTATCCAATGGAGCCGCCCTATTATGTTATGGTTGGCGGGGTGCCAGGAGAACCGCCCATGTATGTTCGCTTATATTCTACCGAGACGGAACAGTATATTGACATTCGACAGGAAAGCATCGACGATTTCATCCAAAAATCAGATAATGAAAATGGTAGCAATTCGACTATTGAATCTATTGCCTGGGAATTTATAAATGATAACATTGTTAATTATGAACAAACTCCCGGAGTAGAAATAATTGATAGCAAAATATCGTTTTTAGAACTGGTTACAAGACCAGGTCTTGATAATCTTGCCGATAGAACCATCTATGTATTTTTCTTGGAATACCGCCTGTTACCAAAAGATTTAAGCAAAGTAGTATTAGCTGGAGGCATGGATGTAGACGAACAAGGCTGGATTACAGAACGTAGCAGTATGGGTCAACCATTAATTGTCGCATTTGAGGAAGAAGGTAAAGCGGAATTAATCGGCTTCCTTTGGACGGCAGAAATATCAGAGAAAAACGGGGGTTTAGAGGCAGCAGTAAAAGATTTGCTGGAACAGAAAAATGACAATTAAGTTCTTTTTCGCAATAATTACGGAACGACTGGTATGACTGATGATCAGATGTTGACATCAAATACGCATACCTTGGACGGTGTGGGCCAATGGGAGGACAGGAACTACATCGCTATGAGAAGTCACATCCTGAAAAGGTTACAATAAAACCAACGCCATCATTTTAGCGGTAATAATCTATATCTATTAAGAACAAGCAGGGACGGTTCTTGTCTTGCCCTATTTGCCATGATAAAATAAAACGGAGTATGTGCTGACGGTTTGACAGAAGTGGGATTGCCTCATAAGCTTTTTGGAGGCATAAGCGAATCAAGGGTGAGCATAATCTTGAGTAAAAAAAGCGCAAGTCAAGAACCGTCCCTGCTTGCCCAATTCAATCCACGCTCCCCATGCGGGAAGCGACGTGTCCCGGTGTCTGCGTGGGGTAATCCACAAATATTTCAATCCACGCTCCCCATACGGGAAGCGACGTCTGCGCTTTACAATACTCCAATACGGCCTCAAATTTCAATCCACGCTCCCCATACGGGAAGCGACCTGCACCTTCTTTTTCTAGTCCTTCGCAAATATTGCATTTCAATCCACGCTCCCCATACGGGAAGCGACTTTCCGCCCCCAAACCTCTACGAATATTATAAAACATTTCAATCCACGCTCCCCATACGGGAAGCGACCCCTGCATTAAAATCCTTATGGGGACGGACGGCAATTTCAATCCACGCTCCCCATACGGGAAGCGACAGCTGGGTGCAACATGGATTGAGTCTGCGGATATTATTTCAATCCACGCTCCCCATACGGGAAGCGACTAAAAATGATTGTGATTAATTTTAGTTTTAATAAGATTTCAATCCACGCTCCCCATACGGGAAGCGACCTGACCGGGCGGCTGATTCTACCCGTT
Organism: Anaerobacterium chartisolvens; assembly: GCF_003337415.1. Classification (GTDB taxonomy): domain Bacteria; phylum Bacillota; class Clostridia; order Acetivibrionales; family DSM-27016; genus Anaerobacterium; species Anaerobacterium chartisolvens. The sequence goes on from NZ_QPJT01000063.1 coordinate 2,421, forward strand.
GTCGTTGGCATTTCAATCCACGCTCCCCATACGGGAAGCGACCTATCGTTTTTAATATTGAGTATCAATGCAAAAGATTTCAATCCACGCTCCCCATACGGGAAGCGACTTTTGTATGCCTCTGTGGACGGTAGTCCCAGCCCATTTCAATCCACGCTCCCCATACGGGAAGCGACGAGGGTTATAAATGAGTAGTTTTAAAAAATCACTATTTCAATCCACGCTCCCCATACGGGAAGCGACAAAACAACTGACTTGGAGGTAAAAATTGATGACGATTTCAATCCACGCTCCCCATACGGGAAGCGACGGCACTCATTTACGTATGGACGCGGTGGCAATAAAATTTCAATCCACGCTCCCCATACGGGAAGCGACATAGTTTCTTCGATGATGGTATAAAATTAACACATATTTCAATCCACGCTCCCCATACGGGAAGCGACAACAGGTAATTTTAAAACCTTTCTTTGCACTCCCATTTCAATCCACGCTCCCCATACGGGAAGCGACAGCCAAATTGCACAAATGCATGTTGCGCTTGTTGTGCAATATGCACAAGTGTCATGGCAAAATTAGCGCAACTCCGCAATATACTCCTGTATACCTGCCGAATTGCGCCATGATCCGACATTTTTTCAGGTGCGAATGTCCCGTGGGATTTTATGATCGCTTCACATTCGCACCACAAAGATAAAGACTCTTCATAATAACCTTAATTCTCCATAGAAAATAAAAATCCTTCTTGCCGGGGACGTCAGACTGTGCTAAAATAGCAAAAAATGTTAATTGTATTTATATTAAATTTAGCAGTAGATTACCATACTATTTGACAATTATTTACAGTATGTACATTAGAGAGGTTGAAAGAGTCCTTTAAACCTTTCAATCTCTTTAATATTTCCTTGGTTCCGACAATGTTTATCA
>NZ_QPJT01000064.1 GCF_003337415.1 Anaerobacterium chartisolvens
TACTTCCTGTTCATTTGGTCAAGCCCTCGACCTATTAGTACCGGTCAGCTGAGTGCATTACTGCACTTACACACCCGGCCTATCTACCATGTAGTCTACATGGGGTCTTACGTGCTAGAGACTGGAAACTAGATACCGGAAACCAGAGTTACATTAAAAACCTCTATTCTTTAAGCTTTTCTTTTCACTCTAGTCTCTCGTTTCTGGTCTCTAGTCTCTAGCACAGGGATATCTCATCTTAGGGTGGGTTTCACGCTTAGATGCCTTCAGCGTTTATCCCTGCCGAACTTGGCTACCCAGCCGTGCCATTGGCATGACAACTGGTACACTAGAGGTTCGTCCATCCCGGTCCTCTCGTACTAAGGACAGATCCCTTCAAATATCCTGCGCCCGCGACAGATAGGGACCGAACTGTCTCACGACGTTCTGAACCCAGCTCGCGTACCGCTTTAATTGGCGAACAGCCAAACCCTTGGAACCTTCTTCAGCTCCAGGATGCGATGAGCCGACATCGAGGTGCCAAACCTCCCCGTCGATGTGGACTCTTGGGGGAGATAAGCCTGTTATCCCCAGGGTAGCTTTTATCCGTTGAGCGATGGCAATTCCACTTTCATACCACCGGATCACTAAGTCCTACTTTCGTACCTGCTCGAGTTGTTGCTCTCACAGTCAGGCTACCTTATGCCTTTGCACTCTGTTAACGCGATTTCCAACCGCGCTGAGGTAACCTTTGAACGCCTCCGTTACTCTTTGGGAGGCGACCGCCCCAGTCAAACTGCCCACCTGACAGTGTCCTGACGCTGGTTTACAGCGTCCAGTTAGAGTTCCAGTACTCTTAGAGTGGTATTCCAACGTTGACTCCCTGCCGGCTGGCGCCAGCAGTTCTCAGTCTCCCACCTATCCTATACAAAGAATACCGAAACCCAGTATCAGGCTACAGTAAAGCTCCATGGGGTCTTTCCGTCTAGTCGCGGGTAACTTGCATCTTCACAAGTACTACAATTTCGCCGGGTACATTGTTGAGACAGTGCCCAAGTCATTACGCCATTCGTGCGGGTCAGAACTTACCTGACAAGGAATTTCGCTACCTTAGGACCGTTATAGTTACGGCCGCCGTTTACTGGGGCTTAAGTTCACTGCTTCTCCTTGCGAATAACAGATTCCCGTAACCTTCCAGCACCGGGCAGGCGTCAGCCCCTATACTTCATCTTTCGATTTAGCAGAGACCTGTGTTTTTGATAAACAGTTGCTTGGGCCTATTCTCTGCGGCCAATCCTAGAAACCAGATACCAGACACTAGATACCAGATTACTGTCCAGCTTTTACGCCTTCCTTCTTCCAGTTTCTAGTTTCTCGTATCCAGTTTCTAGAATCGGCACCCCTTATTGCTAACTTACGGGGTCAATTTGCCGAGTTCCTTAACAATGCTTCTCCCGTTCGTCTTAGGATTCTCTCCTCACCTACCTGTGTCGGTTTGCGGTACGGGTGCCTTCACTCTCGATAGTGGCTTTTCTTGTCAGTGTGGAATCTGTTACTTCGGTACTCTATTTTCCCTCCCCATCAGGCCTTCGAAACGCATGGCGGATTTGCCTACCACGCTATCTACCTCCCTTGGACGAGCTTTTCCAGCTGCTCGCTTAACTTATCCTCCTGCGTCCCCACCTCTCTTTTATCGAGTAACGGCAGTACAGGAATTTCAACCTGTTGTCCATCACCTACGCCTTTCGGCCTCGGCTTAGGTCCCGACTTACCCTGGGCGGACGAACCTTCCCCAGGAAACCTTAGGTTTTCGACGGTAAAGATTCTCACTTTACTCTCGCTACTTATTCCGGCATTCTCACTACTGCCTCGTCCACACGTCTTTCCAGTCGTGCTTCAGCCTACTACAGTAAGCTCCCCTACCATACTAGAGACTAGAAACCAGATACTAGATACCAGATTGTTTTTGCCATGTCTTGAGCATCTTCGTCAGCATCTTCGTCAGCATCTTCGTCAGCATCTTCCCAACTTCTACATATGCATTCTCATATGCATCATGTTCTGCCTCCGTTATATATCCCAAGTCCCTGCAATAATCCAGCTGCACTCTTACTTCATCACATGAACCTTGTGCCATTATCATAAATCTTTTAAAATCCGCTAAGGAAGAATTTCTCCCAAAACCCTCCGCTATATTCATAGCTACTGATTTTGACGCTCTCCTTATTTGGCTTCCAAGTTCATCCTTTTCAAACTGGGGGATTTTTAAACTCACTTTATGTATATCCAGCGATATCTGATATGCTTTTCTATACACAATTAAGTCTCTAAAATCTTTTATCATTCTTTCCTCCAGCTTTTCTCTAGTTTCTAGTTTCTCGTTTCTAGTCTCTAGCATCCATAGCTTCGGTACACAGTTTAGCCCCGGTAATTTTCGGCGCAGGCTCACTCGACTAGTGAGCTATTACGCACTCTTTTAATGAGTGGCTGCTTCTAAGCCAACATCCTAGTTGTCTTAGCAAACCCACATCCTTTCCCACTTAACTGTGATTTTGGGACCTTAGCTGATGGTCTGGGCTGTTTCCCTTTTGACAACGAAACTTATCTCACGCTGTCTGACTCCCAAGTAACATCATTACGGCATTCAGAGTTTGATAGGGTTCGGTAACCCGGTAAGGCCCCTAGCCCATTCAGTGCTTTACCTCCGTATGATTTTCCCTTGAGGCTAGCCCTAAAGCTATTTCGGGGAGAACCAGCTATCTCCGAGTTCGATTGGAATTTCTCCGCCATCCACAGCTCATCCCAGACCTTTTCAACGGTCATGTGGTTCGGTCCTCCACCAGATTTTACTCTAGCTTCAACCTGTCCATGGATAGGTCACCCGGTTTCGGGTCTATGGCATGCAACTAATTTCGGACTCAAAGAGTCCGCTTCGCCCTGTTAAGACTCGGTTTCCCTTCGGCTCCGTACCTTTAGTACTTAACCTCGCTGCATACTATAACTCGCCGGACCGTTCTACAAAAAGTACGCTGTCGGGCCTTAACGCCCTTCAACTGCTTGTAAACATAGGGTTTCAGGTTCTATTTCACTCCCCTCCCGGGGTTCTTTTCACCTTTCCCTCACGGTACTGCTTCACTATCGGTCACCAGTTAGTATTTAGCCTTGAGAGGTGGTCCTCCCTGCTTCCCACAAGGTTTCACGTGCCCCGTGGTACTCTGGATTCCGGCCTGTCTTCATATCTTTCGCATACGGGACTTTTACCCTCTATGGTCTGCACTTTCCAGTGCCTCATTCTGCTAGATA
>NZ_QPJT01000065.1 GCF_003337415.1 Anaerobacterium chartisolvens
TACACTCAGGGAAAGTGATTCTTCTCTTTCTGCTAATACCTTCAATATACCCCACAAATCCACCTTCTTTCCAATCAACTATACAATAATCCGAAGTCTAATTTGTATAGTCAATTGTAACACATATCGTTCGAATTATGTTAACCAATTCTTGGGGTATTAGCACAGTCTGGCGTCCCCCAATGTTCGGGCCAAGTTGGCCCGAACATTGGGGGGTTTGGGTCGGCTTGCCCCAACAAGCAATTTTTAGGATTTGACCGCAAGGGAAAACCTTAAAAATGTGCAAGTGTCAATACACTTGCCCTGCTTGCCGTTTAGTGAAAAAGCAAAAAAACCTATTTTTGCCTTAGTATGTTTGGAATACTATTGACACTAAAAGCCAACTGAACTATAATGTACTTATACAATAAGTTCACTTAGGTTCGGAGGTGACTGTGTGGAAATTATTATAAGTAGCAATACAAACAAACCAATTTATGAGCAGATAACATCACAAATAAAAGCAATGATTATGAGTGGGGAGTTGCAGACGGGCGATCTCATTCCTTCTATGCGTTCACTGGCAAAATCAATTCATGTAAGTGTAATTACTGTTCAAAGGGCATATGAAGATTTACAGCGTGACGGTTTCATTGAAACAACCGTTGGCAGGGGGAGTTTTGTATCTGCTCAAAACAAAGATTTTTATCAGGAAGAGCAACAACGACAAGCGGAAGAACACTTGCAGATAGCCGCAGAAATCGGCAGGGCAAGCAATATTCCACTCAATAAACTGATAGAACTACTGACAATATTCTATGCTGAGGAGGAATAACATGGACTACATATTAAAATTGGATGGAGTGTCAAAAAAATTTAGTGAATCTAATTTTGCGCTGAATGACATATCCTTTGCGTTGCCTTATGGCTCTATTATGGGTTATATAGGCGAAAATGGAGCAGGAAAAACTACGACAATAGGCTGTATCCTCAATACGATTATTCAAGACTGCGGTACAATAACTATTTTCGGAAAGGAAATGAACGACAGCGAAATTATGCTTCGTCAAGACATCGGTGTTGTTTATGACGGTGACAACTTTCCCACATATTTGACTGCTGAAAAATTGGCAAATGTCATGAGAGGGCTGTACAAGAATTGGGACGACAGTCTTTATCAGAAATATCTTGCAAACTTCAAGCTAAACCCAAAACAGAAGGTAAAAACCTATTCAAAAGGTATGTCTATGAAGTTAGCAATCACAGTCGCCCTCGCTCACCACCCGCAGTTGCTAATTTTAGATGAAGCGACAAGCGGTTTAGACCCTGTTATGCGAGAGGAAATATTAGAAGTGTTTTTGGATTTTGTTCAAGATGAAAGGCACTCTATTCTTTTATCATCACACATAACAAGCGACTTGGAAAAGGTCGCGGACTATATCACTTTTATTCACGATGGCAGTATTCTTTTATCTGCGAAGAAAGATGATTTGTTGTATAACTATGCTATTATGCGCTGTAAATCTGAACAGTTTACCCGATTAGACAAGAATGATATTTTAGCTTATAGAAAAAGAGATTATCAGATTGACGTTTTAGTTGCTGATAAAAGTAAGGCCGAACGCAAATATAAAGACATAGTAATAGACACAGTTTCTATTGATGAAATTACTTTGCTGTTAATTAAGGGGGAAAGGTTATGATTGGACTTTTGAAAAACAATTTTTATGGAGCAATAGGAAGTGCGTTTTTTATCTTTGCGGTTTTTGTAACTGCCGGGTTAGCTCTTTTGATTACTGGAAATCCGTCGCTACTCAATTTATTAGTTATATTGTCCGGAACTGCATTCTCTTTCAATGCTATTGCTGGTTTTAGAAAAGAAGCGGCAACAAAATGGAATAAATACGAACTAACGATGCCAGTTAGGCGTAAAGACATTGTGAAAAGTAGATATATTGGCCATGTTTCTTGGATAATCGTGGGGATTGTGCTTGCTGCTGTCTTTGTTGGTTTTACATTACTTGTACATGGCGACCGGTATTTTTACCATGTGGTTCGTGACCCATTGACACTGTTTTGTCTAAGCGTTGGCATAGCGCTGTTGTTGGGTGCGCTTTACTATCCTGCAATATACCTTTTCGGAGCAGATAAGAGCGAAGTTCTTATTATAACAGGTTTGCTTGGTGCGGTTGGTATAGCGTTCGGCATTATTTGGCTTATCAATGCCGGGAATGATTTCCAATCGCTTGCTGACCCCGAATACTATTTGTTTATATCTGTTTTTATGGGAATAATTGTTTCTCTGTTTGCACTATCTTATCTTCTAACAATATTTGTGTTTAATAAAAAGGAATATTAAAGTATTCACTTCCGGTCAAGTTGGCTCGAAGTTGTAAGACTTTAGGGGACGCTCCTGTTTTTTGTTATCTTAAATAAAACTTTCATTATATATGTATATGTTTGTAAAAAGCAGAAGCGTCCCCCTTTTTTTCTTTTTACGCTTTTTTTACCTAACAGCCTGATAAACCAACATTTCAAGCAATGACAACAGAATATTGCCTCTGGTTATTAGCTCAAAATCAGGCTTGCCCTCGCTTCTATCAATTCGGAGTGCCTGCAAAACTGCCATTCTGCATCGTGTCTCGGGCTGAATCCTGACCGCATATTCCACATTGTTGACTGTCATATTCACAGTATAGCTGGCCTCTAGGGGTTTTGCGTGTGCCTTCTTCAGTAAATCCTTATGAAGATGATCATATTGTCTTGGCTTTAATTGACGGATAATCATAAAATCACTTTCCTTTCAAAATCGTACAACCCTTGAAAGAAGGTACAACGCATGATACAATATTTACGTTGTGACTGTCTTTTAGAT
>NZ_QPJT01000066.1 GCF_003337415.1 Anaerobacterium chartisolvens
TTTCATTCATCTCAAGCGACACATTACGATAAAACTGCTGCATAGCGCTCCCGCTGGCACACATTCTTGTATTGTCAGATGAATTGAGCCATGCAACCTCTCTCGCTACACTCTGGAGCCCCTTTAATGCGGCATCCATATCACGGGAAAGAGAGCTGTCCTCATCCATAAAGCTCCGGCCTGCCTTCTGAGCCATAGTGCCTAAGTCCATTCCCATATTATACAGCATATACAGGTCATCTGTAATTCGGTACTCTGTGCCTCCCAGCCTCTTTTTAACCTCCGGCTCCAGACTGCCAAGTATGCTTCCGACCTCCCTGCCCATAGGCTCTATTTCAGCAACTATGGACTTAATACTTCCCCCAAGCCTTATTACCTCATCCGGCTTCATATATATTCTATTCATTCAGTCCCGCCCCTTTCACTCACTCCATACCGTCTTCTTTAATGTGTACCTCCTTCACTGTAGTCATCCTTTACGCTCCTGTCGGTATAGTAGAATACTATGTCTCCATATTGCAAAGGAAAGCTCCTTCCTTCATAATCCTTTTTATTTAAGTTAAATGCCTCAATCTCCCACATATTACATATAGGCCCCTTATAACCAAGAGCCCCGCCCTCTGAGCTTTCATCCTTTACAGTCCTTATGTTAAACCCTACTATTATATACCCTTCCTTTTTCCAGAAATCCTCCTTACCTGTCAGCCCATAGCCTTCCCTTGCTTGCTTTTCAACATCATAGCCCTCCGGTGCCGCAAACAGCTCAGCAGGAAGATAATATTCACCGTACCACTTCTGCTTTGATACCTTCGCTCTCTCCTGCTCCACTCCCTGCGGAAGCTCCGATACATCGCCTGTGTATGTCCTCACCCATCTGCCAAGTATTACTCTGTCCAGCCACCCTATCAGTGTATTGTGCTCCTTAAGACTCCTCTCGCTTATCCTGCTTATAATACTGGTACTCTCTATTTCAATCTCCGGCACACTCCTGTATACATTTCCAAGATTCATGTACTTTGGGTTATTACGGTTCTGACCTGCTCCTTGTACCTTTACCATGGAGTTTTCTTCCCCATTAAATCTTTCGTTATACCATAAATCTACCTTTTCACGCCTGCTTCCATCGTAAGGTACATAATAAAAGCTTGGAGTTATAGATATACAATCCGCGTCATTGAAATAATTCCCCAAAGTCTCCAGCTCAAATCTGAACTTATATCCTCTTTTTAATGCTCCTGCGTTCCTGTATTGGATATGGCTCCCATTCATTATGGGCAGAACAAGCTTGTCAAACACCTTCTGAGTTGTTCCCCCTAAATCTCTGGCTTTACCGTTCTCATCATTTTTCCCCGACCTGTAGTAATTTCCCGAGTGCTTTACGGTATTCTCACTCTGCCTGAACACTTCCTCCCACAGCGGGTAGTCCGTTATATCACTAATCCTCAGCCCATACAGCCTTCCTATTACCTTTACATCCCGGCTGTCATACGCAACATATGCCTCCGTACTGGTATTTGCATCCCTCTGCATGTACCCGTATCCCGGATCGTTTATTGCTATTTCCCTGAATTCTATGGTGTAGTCCCCCTCGTCCACCCATTCCGGCAAATAAAAGTCAACCTCATCCTGCTCAAGTGAAACAGTATGCCACGTATTCGCTTTTACATACTTGCCCGCCTGCCGCCAGGTAGTATTTATATATGTATCAAACGGGAATTTTATCTGCTTCTCATCCGTGTACTTAATATAGTCTCTGTTCCCATATCCCTTTATATTTCTATGCTGTCCTGCTGTGGGAATGCTTACGTGCGAAGGCCTTCCCAGTATCAGCGACGCTCTTGCTGTGTCGGGGCTCAGCATCTGGTTGTATGCCGCGTCATCCTTTACCTCTGCATAGCATACAACGGGGGTATGTATCGTCACGGGGTTGATTCCATCTATGCTGTCTTCTATATCATACGCCAATGCATTAACGCTTCCATCCATAAGGCGATATGTTACTTCGCCATAGCTCTCCTCCCTGCCGTTTCTTTTGTTTCTGTCTATGGTCTGCCCGTCAACATAAAAAAGCTTTTCCACAAGCCTTCCGGAATTTATATCGCCCGGTTCTTCTGTAGATATCTCTCTCCAATCTCCCGACATTACTGTCCGTCCGTTAAATTTTACAGAATCATTCCTTGCCAGTATATTTCCTACATTGCTCTCCGCAAATCCCCTGGCGCCGAAATTGTCCGGCACGGACGGCCTTCCGTTCCTGCCTCCCGATAGGCTCTCAGATCCCATATCCATATTATATTCGATATCCGGCTCCTTTATATGAAGGCTATCATGCCCAAGATATTCCACATCAAGCTCCGGCACATCATAGCCTGACGAAGGCTGCCCAATCACGATGCCTTCATTAGGAAGCGCATAGTTCCAAGCCTCAGCCTGTCCCGCATAATATACCTCCAGCCTGTCTATGTACCAGTATGAGTAATCCCTGACCACATCTACCGTTTCCTCTCTCTCTTCAGTATCATACATCGTAATCCAGTATGTATAGTAATGTGTATTCCCGTCCTCATCCTCATATGAACCTACCCTTTGCTCCTCCCAGCTAAGATTGAAGGTCTTTGTCACGTTTATGGGGTACTCCTTGTAATCTATTATCTGCAAAAAATTATAGCTGTACAGATAGTCCTTGCCGTTTACCGATACATAAAGATCCTCGGTGCACGGTATTCCGTCCTCCACATCAAATTTTTCACTGCCCATATCATCCGCCTTTATAACTCCCGTAGCCTCTGGATCTATATCCTCACCGCTCTTGCCTGTATTCTCAGATCCTTGGTAATAAAAG
>NZ_QPJT01000067.1 GCF_003337415.1 Anaerobacterium chartisolvens
GATAGAACCCATCGGCAATTTGAACTACAATATCGCCGCCGGTCTTAGGCAGAGTCCTTACCACTTCTTTTGCCTTGGCAAGAGTTTTGTACGGCTTCGCTTGAGTTCCGTCTCCGGTGGTATCGTCACCAGTTGTAGAAACATAGATATTTTTATTCGGTGCGGGCTTCTCTGTAACTGTTACGTCACATGCCGTTTGGCTTCCATTTGCAGTTGTGGCAATTATACTTGCCGTTCCTACAGCTATGGCATTAACAGTTATACTTGTGGCTCCTGTTTCTTCATCGTAAACTTTCCCTGTTACAGTAGCTACCGCTTCATTGCTCGAACTAAATGTCACAGTCTTGTCAGCTTCATCCTCAGGGGTTACTGTTGCTGTAAGTGTTCCTGCTGAGCCTTCTGCCAAGGTTAGCGAATTTTTGTCAAGCACTGCTGTTTGACCGAACCAGACAGGGTCCGCAGTCAAAGTGCTTTGGGTCAAGAATATGCGGTCGACTGCAAAACCGTCTTCCCTGAACCAGATATCTAATGTATGTTGTCCGGCGGTAACATTCTGCAAGGCAGACCCCGCTGATATTCTATTCGAGAGATTTACCCATTTCCACGCACCGTTGCTATCATCATGAATGCTATTTGCACTGAATTTATAAGTATTATCCAATCCTACGTGCAGGGAGTCACTATCGTAACTAGGAGTCTTGGCCAGTACCCATACAGTGTAATTCCCCGCAACCGGAATATTGACTGTATATGAAAGTCTTGGAGTATTCGCAAGATTGGCTGCACTGGTGCTTGACTGTACATACCCACTGTCAGGCAAGGCGTGCATAGCTTGCGTGTACTGTCCTTTGACAACTGACCAGTTACGGCCGCTGAAGGGACCATATACAGTAGCACTTTCTGCCTCAATAAAAATGTCGGTTGCTACACGAAGCGATTTGAACGCGTTACGCAGCGCGAAATATGCATTGTCCGCTGCTTCCTGTCCGATCTCATTATTAGAGGCGGCAGCTTGGGCCTCGCTTAAGGCGCTTGCAAAAGTGTTCCATGAATTGGTTGTATAAACCGCACTGTCCAGATCATCAGTTGCGTCAATCAAGGCGGTCAGCAGTGTTTTGTCAACCGATGGGTCGACAGGTGCCGTTTCACTCACCACAACACGAGCATGCGACTGGCTGAGTACTTCGTCGTCCTTGGACAGTACAAAAATAGCATATGTACCAGACACCTCAGGCGCAGTTATGCCGAGCTTATCGCCGTAGACCATTGTTTCATCGTCGCCTCCATCAAAATGTCCACCAGCCGGCGAGGAAATCCATATCTTTTTTGATTTGTCGTTTAAATCGTACGCAAATCTGACTGTCTCTCCAGGGGCTACTGTCTTGTTAGCCGCGAGCAGCTTATTTGCCTCCGATACTGTGGTGGTAAACTTGATGGTTGTAGCATTCGGCGACGACGGAGTGCTGAGTACCAAGTCCCAACTTCCTTCGGTGGCGATTTCGTACCCATCTACCACGGGATTGCCGTTGAGCGTATAGGTGTAGTCTTCACTCAAAGTCAATTTAAGAGGCTGTACTGCTGAAACCTCGTAACTTTCTCCGTTTTTCACATTGACCGCTGTCGCGCTGGTGTCGACATATGCCGTATACTTGGAAGTAGCCGTTCCTTTGCTGCTGTCTGCATACACGATATATAATTTGTATTCTCCAGGAGCAGACGGAGCGTCGATTGTCTTTGCGTCTCCGGCAGCTTTTGTCATAGTATTGCCTTCTACAAATTCGGTTGTGCCCGCGGGTGCAAGCCAAACAGTATCTCCATGTTCGAGCAGACCCCTGCGGCTCAGCTTTTCACCTTTACCCATGATGATGTTGGAAGCCAGCTCAAATTCGGTATCGGCAATGAGGCTCCTTGGTATCATATGAGTGTATTCATCGGTAAGTCCCGAATTCAAAACGATTTGGTTACCCTCAGCCGGCCAAATGCGATCTGCGCTTTTGTAATTGTCAAAAGTAATTCTGGGGCCGCCATTCTGGTCGTTATCCCCGTCCACGTAACCTTCGATGGCAATCATGTCACTTTTGCGCTTCCAGTTGTTAAACTCATAAAGACGGCTCCGTCCAGGGGAATGGGACAGCTTTGACTGCACGACGTTGCCTATCATCTTTATAAACGTACTTCCTTCGTCGGGATGGAACCCGTTCGTCCAGTTGTTGGAGGTAGTGGGTTTGTTACTGGGATTTGGGTCAAGGAAGTTGTAGTTCATCTCGGTGTAATTCGTCCAGTTGTCAGGATGCCAGTTACTGGTCTCGTCGGTGACGGGGCTGCTTGTCAAATTGTTGACGGTGTCCCATGTACCTCCGCCCAGCAAATTACCGGGATCTCCCTGACGTCCCAGTGAGTAAATGGCTCCGGAGTCATTTACTACGGTGCATATTTCCTCTACCCTGTTATAGTTTATTTTGTTATTTCTGGATGTGGTAGATATTGCCGGAGACCTTGCTAGGCTTCCTTCACTTGTACCAGCGTAAGGGCCGCCGTCCTTAACAGTACCTTGGGCGGTATGACCGAACCCATCGTACTCGCACCAGCCCCAACCGATGCTCATAGCACCGTAAGTGGAGTCATACAGGTAGTTGTGCAGTACCTGCATGTTAGTTGTGTAGAAAGAGGTCAGTGAGTTGGCGCCCGGGAATCCGTAGCAGTTCCTGTACAAGAAGTTATTTGTAATATAAACATCCTCCGGCACTGCCTCTGTTCCATACACAAATTTTTCCTTATTGGCACCGGCCCAGTTCTTTATTGGCGTGCCTGAGACCGAA
>NZ_QPJT01000068.1 GCF_003337415.1 Anaerobacterium chartisolvens
ATCTAAAAGACAGTCACAACGTAAATATTGTATCATGCGTTGTACCTTCTTTCAAGGGTTGTACGATTTTGAAAGGAAAGTGATTTTATGATTATACGCCAATTAAAGCCAAGACAATATGAACATCTTCATAAGAATTTACTGAAGAAGGCACACGCAAAACCCCTAGAGGCCAGCTATACCGTGAATATGACAGTCAACGGCGTGGAATATGCGGTCAGGCTTCAGCCCGAGACACGATGCAGAATGGCAGTTTTGCAGGCACTCCGAATTGATAGAAGTAAGGACAAGCCTGATTTTGAGCTAATAACCAGAGGCAATATTCTGTTGTCATTGCTTGAAATGTTGATTTATCAGACTGTTAGGTAAAAAAAGGGTAGGGGACGCTTCTGTTTTTTTATGTAATAAATATCTTATTCAAGATAACAAAAAAACAGAAGCGTCAGACTGTGCTAAAACTCATTTGGGCGGTTATGCCAGCCCCACTTATGCGATTAAAATGGCTATCATTTGGGATTTGGTATCAAAAAACACTTAATTTTATTAAAAGTACTCCCACTTTCAATAAAGCCAATGGCATTTTTAGCTGTTTTAGCCCAGTCTGACGGCCCCAAATGTTTATCTCTTGGGGTCCGGCTCAGGGATGTTGTAAGCACGGAAACGTTAACCGAAATCACACGCAAGGCCTGACCACGTCTTGTGGCGGGGACAGATTATATAATTCGCTATTTAAAGGAGGGATGTTTTAATGATTTATGACCATTATGATACATTGAGCAATTTTGCTAGATATATAGACCATAAAGAAGTACCAAAAGAAGAAATAATAGAATATTTTACAAAAAATTATAACTTTGAAATACATTCCGATAGTGAAGATGATCTCAAACAAGAAATGATATTACTTCTTAATAATTTTATTTTTCTTATAAGTGAAGTGATTGATGATTTTGGAAAGGCTAGTAAAAATATTGAGGTTTGTGAAGAAGGACTGAAAAAAGCTAAAAAAGAAAGCTATGAGAATAGAAAGTATAAGCATTTCTCAAATATTAATAAAGAAGCAATAAGAGAAATTGATGAATACTTACGTAAAAAGATTACAAAGCACCTTAAGGAAAAAATGTCACGAAAGACATTAGTTTTTAAAGAAAGAAATTCTTTAGAGTTATTATTCGATAAAGGCAAGATAGATTTTAGATTTTTAAATGACTATTTTAATCCTGATTTTGACTTCGCTACATATATCAAATTTTTTAATATTTACTTAAGTGCTCATGAGATAAATGAAATTATAAACCTGAAGAGAAGTGACACGAAAAAATACAGAGAGTTGATCAATACTGTAATATTGGAGAAAGATCTAATTGTAAGGATTATAGATATTATAAATAATCATCATAGACTTGTTTTAAGGAAAGAAATATTTACTACAATTAAAGAGCTACATCAAAGTAAACAATATCAGTCCTTCGTCAATTTAGCAGTAATTCAAGTTGAGGGTCTTTTTTATGATCTGTGTTTAGAATTAAATGGTGGAGTTGCTGAGCAAAATATTGGTACGCTAGTAGAAAAAGTAGAAAAATCTTATAAATATAATAAATATCTGTATCATATGATTACACCTTATTATCTTTTTGAATTTCCTGAAATAAGAAATAAGGTAGCACATGATGGAATAATAAACGATATTAATTTAAAAGACCTTTCTAATGAGTTGATTTTGGATATATTTTGTATTGTACAACAAATTAATAGTCCGTCTCTTCCAATCAACAATGTAAAATGTTTGTTAGAAAAAATAGTAGCTAAAACTGGCATTGAAATAAATAAACAAGATAACTACGGAACAATTATTTATGAACTTTTTGGTTATTCTGGTTTTGCAATAAATGATGAGTATAATATCTATAAGCAAATTAAGAATCGAATTAAATACAAAAAAGTATATGAATTTTACTCTATAGGGAAAACTGATAATTTTGAAGGAATTAAATTAAATGTAGCAGTAGACCAGCTTATGGATGTTTTTGAAGACATAAGATTCTGGGATATAATAATTGAGCATTCTAACGGTTTTAATGGTAATGAATATGGTTTTAGATTATTAGATACGCTTGTTAAAGAATTTGTTAGTTGTTTTCAGAAAGATCATCCAGTTAAAAAAAAGTGTGTTGAAGCTGCAAAATTTTTAGACCAAGTAAGGAATAAATATATAGATAAAAGAGAGTAAAGATAATAACTCTTAAGGGGTAACTAGGGCAAAAGGGTAGGGGACGCTCCTGTTTATTTAAGCATTTTTAATGCATTAATCCAAATGGGATAGGCATAAGGCAAGCCGGAGACTGACTTCTCTTTCTGATATGTATGAAGCGGACTGCCGAAAAACTGAGGCATAAAACAGGAGCGTCCCCAATATATCCTGTTGATTATAGAACCAGTGAGAACAAGGAATTATACAGAATGCGCCAAACGATAGTGGAGCATCCATTTGGCACAATAAAAAGGGGATGGGGATTTTCGTATTTTCTGACCAGAGGCATAGAGTCAGTAAAAACGGAGACCTGCTTGGCTTTTTTAGCTTATAACCTGAAAAGAGTGATAAACATTGTCGGAACCAAGGAAATATTAAAGAGATTGAAAGGTTTAAAGGACTCTTTCAACCTCTCTAATGTACATACTGTAAATAATTGT
>NZ_QPJT01000069.1 GCF_003337415.1 Anaerobacterium chartisolvens
TAAGGGGCTAAGAAAAGGCTGTAATGGCTGATATGTGAGGATTTTGCCCAAAAGGTCTGTTTAAGAGCAAGTTCCATTAAAACAAGGATTGAAACAATCTTACGTTAATCAGTTCGTCAAAAGCTTCTCGGTTTAAGAGCAAGTTCCATTAAAACAAGGATTGAAACTACGTCGGCTGAGTGGTTGCGTATAAGGACAGAGGTAGTTTAAGAGCAAGTTCCATTAAAACAAGGATTGAAACCCTATGTTGTTAACTAAATTTTGTATGGCTGGACTTGGTTTAAGAGCAAGTTCCATTAAAACAAGGATTGAAACTTTTTAGGAATCACTTGTATAAGCAATTAAAATCACCGTTTAAGAGCAAGTTCCATTAAAACAAGGATTGAAACCTTCTACATATTCTATATGGTGGCTTATCTTCAATATGTTTAAGAGCAAGTTCCATTAAAACAAGGATTGAAACAATAGGTTCGCCCATATAAAATTCTTTTGTGTTTGGTGTTTAAGAGCAAGTTCCATTAAAACAAGGATTGAAACCTGAGTGCCATCATCTCCGCATGTAACTTATGCTGAATGTTTAAGAGCAAGTTCCATTAAAACAAGGATTGAAACAAGTAAGTAAAAAGAAAGATATTGAGTTATGCGATTTGTTTAAGAGCAAGTTCCATTAAAACAAGGATTGAAACCTCCTTTTATAATCTACCTGCCTATATAGGTTCAGGATTGTTTAAGAGCAAGTTCCATTAAAACAAGGATTGAAACTGGAGATTTTTGAAACTATCTGAATATCAAAATAAAATGTTTAAGAGCAAGTTCCATTAAAACAAGGATTGAAACTCTGTGAGTATAATATACCATTCGAAAAAATAAGTGATTGTTTAAGAGCAAGTTCCATTAAAACAAGGATTGAAACATCAATCCTCCTTTATGGTCTACTCCTATCGTATATAGTTTAAGAGCAAGTTCCATTAAAACAAGGATTGAAACATTTTGCCCTTATCAAAACCCTGCTTGATGCTGTCGGTTTAAGAGCAAGTTCCATTAAAACAAGGATTGAAACTTCACAGAAAACTAATAATTTCTTGTTGTAAGAATCAGTTTAAGAGCAAGTTCCATTAAAACAAGGATTGAAACTTTGCTCAAGCTCCTTTTCCAGCCCCTTAATTTCAGTTTAAGAGCAAGTTCCATTAAAACAAGGATTGAAACTAATCATGTCTATATCTGTGTTTTTGCCGAAGGCTTTCGTTTAAGAGCAAGTTCCATTAAAACAAGGATTGAAACCCGTTCTCGATTACATTTTTGAGAAAGGCTTCAACTTGTTTAAGAGCAAGTTCCATTAGAACAAGGATAAAAACAGAAAAATTAACAATAAATTTTCCTGTAATAGATGAAAATAAGAAATAATGAAAGTAAGGATGCCTTTGACACTTCAGGCTACTTAACACAAAAGTCCCACTCATTTCTTACGCCAGCCGACAAACAAATCTATGTTAATCCGTCATGATTTCTGGTAAAATAATAATATATTGAAAATAACGGTATGCGGGATGTGATAGGTTGTATGAAAAGGCTGAAGGTAAAGAACGACTTTATATTCCAGAGGATATTCGGGCAGCCTGAAAATAAGGAAATACTGATAAGCTTTTTAAACGCCGTACTGGAGCTTGAAGGAGATAAACAGCTTGAGGACATTGAAATAATAGAAAATACACGCTTAAAAAAGGAAGGGATAAACGACAAGCTGGGCATACTGGATATAAGGGCCAAAACCATGCTTGGAGAGCATATAAATATAGAGGTTCAGCTTGTAAACCAGTACAATATGGATAAACGCACTATATTTTACTGGTCTAAAATATTCACGGAGCAGCTTAAGGAGGGACAGCCCTTTAATGAGCTTAAAAAGACAATAACGATAAACATACTGGATTTCAGCTATATAGATGTGGATAGCTACAGCACTGTGTTTCACCTGTGGGAAGACAGACATAAAGACTGCAAGCTGACGGACATAATGGAGGTAAGGTTTATAGAACTGCCCAAGTTCAGGAGGGCAAAGCCGGACTTGGGGAAGCCGCTGGACAGATGGCTGGTGTTTATTGAAGATTCGCCGGAGGAGGTGCTTGAGATGGCAATGAGAGAAGAGCCTGCAATAGCAAGGGCAGAAGAGGTGCTTCAGTATCTTGGCAGCTTTGATGAGATAAGAAGATACTATGAAGCACGGGAAATGGCTGTGCATGATGAGATAACAAGGATTACAGGCGCAAGGCAGGAGGGCTTACAGGAAGGCAGACAGGAAGGCAGGAAAGAAGGAGTACTGCAGAGCAGGGTTGATATAGTAAAAAATATGCGGAGTCAGGGAATAAAGGATGATGACATAGCTAAGCTTACAGGACTGACGATCCAAGAGATAAAGGCCATAAAGTAAAGAGAAAATGCCTGTATGCGGAAGAGGTTCTTCAGTATCTTGGTAGCTTCGACGAAATAAGAAGGTACTATGAAGCATGGGAAATGGCCGTGCATGATGAGGTCACCCGGCTTATGGGAGTAAGGCAAAACATATGTTGATAAATAAGAGTATATATGGTAAAATCGGCATAAAGGCAAGAAGATAAGCTTTACTGCAAAAGGAGTGTCCCGTTTT
>NZ_QPJT01000070.1 GCF_003337415.1 Anaerobacterium chartisolvens
CTGTTCTTGAGAAATTATCGGAGTTTTACGGATCTAGCTCCGCAAAGGCATATGGCTGTAGGGTTTAAGTGCCCTGTTACTGATTAGAAAATGGGTAAAAAACGGGGTGAAAGAGAATTAATTCCGGGACATTCCTTATCGCAAAAGGAATACCCGTGAATCTGAAAAGGTATGTCCCGATACCATGTTCAAAAAGTACAATATTCAAGGGGCCAAGAAAATGCTGTAATGACTGATATGTGAGGATTTTGATCAAAAGGTCTGTTTAAGAGCAAGTTCCATTAAAACAAGGATTGAAACAAGGTTTTGAAGTTCATTTTTCCATTTGCGGAGAATGTTTAAGAGCAAGTTCCATTAAAACAAGGATTGAAACTTTTTAAATGCCCATCCCATAGCTTGTGTAATACTTTTGTTTAAGAGCAAGTTCCATTAAAACAAGGATTGAAACTACGTCCGCTTATGGAATCCGCAGAAATCACAGAACGTTTAAGAGCAAGTTCCATTAAAACAAGGATTGAAACTCGCATTATCCCCAAACTCCCAATGCATAAAGCGGTGTTTAAGAGCAAGTTCCATTAAAACAAGGATTGAAACAGGAAAAAGTCGATGTTAAAGTCATTAGTGAACTGCGTTTAAGAGCAAGTTCCATTAAAACAAGGATTGAAACAAATCTATTCTTGCAAAATACGGTCTACCTACAGAATTGTTTAAGAGCAAGTTCCATTAAAACAAGGATTGAAACAGGATAAACATTGGAGTCATAGAGCCTTCCGTGAAATGTTTAAGAGCAAGTTCCATTAAAACAAGGATTGAAACCCAGCATTTGTCAAAATGCTAGTATTAAGTAATGCTGTTTAAGAGCAAGTTCCATTAAAACAAGGATTGAAACACAATTCTTTTATGTTTGCCGGGGCCTGTCAAGATGTTTAAGAGCAAGTTCCATTAAAACAAGGATTGAAACAGGAAAAAGTCGATGTTAAAGTCATTAGTGAACTGCGTTTAAGAGCAAGTTCCATTAAAACAAGGATTGAAACAGCTTGTTATCGTACTGGGTAATAAGCAAAATCATTGGGTTTAAGAGCAAGTTCCATTAAAACAAGGATTGAAACATCTCCAGAGATAAACGCTTACATTGTGTCATTTGTTGTTTAAGAGCAAGTTCCATTAAAACAAGGATTGAAACAAGAATCCCCATCCGGCACAAAATACCGCACATCATGTTTAAGAGCAAGTTCCATTAAAACAAGGATTGAAACTTCATCCTTCCGGGGCGATAAGCCCCAAACAAAATTAGTTTAAGAGCAAGTTCCATTAAAACAAGGATTGAAACGTGCAGACGAAACAGTATGGAGAGGAAAATTGTATAGGTTTAAGAGCAAGTTCCATTAAAACAAGGATTGAAACTACCAATTTTAATATGTTTGGGCAGGATGGTCGTGTTGTTTAAGAGCAAGTTCCATTAAAACAAGGATTGAAACAATAAAGCCCACTTCTCTGGCTCATGGTGTGGTAGTGTGTTTAAGAGCAAGTTCCATTAAAACAAGGATTGAAACCGTTATACATATTAAACACTCCTTCAAAATAATTTTGTTTAAGAGCAAGTTCCATTAGAACAAGGATAAAAACAGAAAAATTAACAATAAATTTTCCTGTAATAGATGAAAATAAGAAATAATGAAAGTAAGGATGCCTTTGACACTTCAGGCTACTTAACACAAAAGTCCCACTCATTTCTTACGCCAGCCGACAAACAAATCTATGTTAATCCGTCATGATTTCTGGTAAAATAATAATATATTTACAATAACGATAAACATACTGGATTTCAGCTATATAGATGTGGACAGCTACAGCACAGTGTTTCACCTGTGGGAAGACAGGCACAAGGACTGCAAGCTGACGGACATAATGGAGGTAAGGTTTATAGAACTGCCCAAGTTCAGGAGGGCAAAGCCGGACTTAGGAAAGCCGCTGGACAGGTGGCTGGTGTTTATTGAAGATTCGCCGGAGGAGGTGCTTGAGATGGCAATGAGAGAAGAGCCTGCAATAGCAAGGGCTGAAGAGGTGCTTCAGTATCTTGGTAGTTTCGATGAGATAAGAAGGTACTATGAAGCGCGGGAAATGGCCGTGCATGATGAGATAACAAGGATTACAGGCGCGAGAGAAGAGGGGCTGCGCGAAGGTATAGAGAAGGGTATAGAGAAGGGTATACAGAAAGGGATGGAGAAGGGAACTTTTCAGATGAAGGCAGGCATAGTCAGGAATATGCGAAGCATAGGCGTAAAAGATGAAGAGATTTCAAGGCTTACAGGTCTTACAGTTGAAGAGGTTGAGAGTATAATATAAATGGAAGAGGCCGATCTAAACGATAAACATACTGGATTTTAGCTATATAGATGTGGACAGCTACAGCACTGTGTTTCACCTGTGGGAAGACAGGCATAAGGACTGCAAGCTGACAGACATAATGGAGGTAAGGTTTATAGAGCTGCCTAAGTTCAGGAGGGCAAAGCCGGATTTAGGAAAGCCGCTGGACAGGTGGCGGAAGAGGTGCTTCAATATCTTGGAAGCTTCAATGAGATTAAGAAG
>NZ_QPJT01000071.1 GCF_003337415.1 Anaerobacterium chartisolvens
ATTCTTCAGATTTTTTCCTTGCTGCTCTTGGCATTATACCCACCTCTTGGGTCTATTATATAAGATTAGGCATAATATGTCAAGAACAAATGTTCTAAGGGCAGGAGCGTCCCTAAGACTTCCGGACTTCCGGACTGGCCTGATATACTTCCAAAATCGCTCCGGATCATGATAAAAGTAAATTATTCTACCAGGGGAAGTATCAAAGCAATAATCGGTGCCCACAAAATCAAAAGCTGCCATTGCCTTTTCCAGATTTTCCTCCACACTACGATTTTCCTGCTCATAATAGAATGGCCCATGTTCAAAAACAATATACTCGGCTTCGGGAACAGCAATCATAAGCATTTGTGGTGGTACTTCGCCTTTATAATCAAAAGGAAGACGTACACCATAACACTCTGTACGTGGAATACCCCAATCGCAGAGTCTACCGTCCGGGTCATTAATATACGCCATAATCTGACCGCTGCCGCTGTTAGATTCGCTCCCGCCATCGTCATCTAATTTGCCCTTGATACTATCAAGTAAGCCGCAAATTGTTTCGCAGTCCTGTCCAGGAATAAGGCTTTGCTTTTGCCAAAAATCCCAATACCCATTACTCTCATAGTTTTTAATGTGCAAAAATTTGTGTGCGGGAATGGTTACAAAATAAATTTTAACATCATCTGTAGATTTCATCATGCCAATTTCTCCAAATCCGAAAAAGTAGCGGTCAAAAGGGTTTATTTTTGTACGAAGGGCGACAGGCATAGGCTTTTTTCGATATTCACTTGGAGTTACACCATATGTTCCCTTGAAAGCTCTGGTAAAAGCTTCATGTGATGAAAAACCATAATCAAAAGCAATATCCAAAATGCTTTTTTCACTATCCCGAACCTCTTTTAGTGCAAAGGCTAATTTTCTATGCCGCAGATAATTCCTAAATTGCATACCCGATATTTCCTTAAATTTTCTCGTAGTATGAAATTCGGAATAACCTAACTTGCGAGAAAGAAATCTTAGCGTTATTGCTTCGCCGTTACGATTTTTAATACTCTCGTCAATTTCATCAACGATTATTTGGATTTGCTTGTGCCACTCGTACATTTGTGTGTTCACCTCGTTTCAACCGCTCTATAGTCATTATAGAGTAATGGAAATTGCATTGCTTGATTTTACTTGCGGAAAAGAGAGGATATATTTTATTTCTTAACTCGCCTGATATAAATTTTCAACTCTTATACAACATCAAACACTAAGCGCAGATAAGGAAACTACTGCGCCTTAGACAATATCAACGTTATCATTCAATCATAATTCAAATTAATATTTTTGTAAATATTTGCTGAAAACATATTGACACATTCCAGCATAAAACATATAGCAGTCTTATTAGTGCTTAGCATTTCCAGCACGAGTATATATTTAGGAAGGGAGACTGCCGGACAACTAAATTGAAATTAAAGTTTACCGCCTGTTATGAAATTAATCAGAGGCGATCTGTTATTTGAATAACCCTAATTTGTTACTTGTATTTATACTTGAAATACTTGGAAATAGGGGAAATAGGGACGCTTCTGCTTTAGTTTGCATACAACATATAAATAAAGCTAATTTATTAAACAGCTGTGCGGGTAAAATTTATATAGCTAAGGCAATGCTTGTATATCTTGATTTTCCGACAATCTGCTTCATGCATAGCAGAAAAAGGCCCCTGCACTCTGTGCATGACCTATTTATAAATCATATCCATTAAAAGCTTATCCCATTTGAATTAATGAATTGAAAGCGTTGCAATACCGCATATTTTCCTTAAGCAGCTTGAACCCCTCATTTGATAGTCTGGATACTCCGCCCGCCGATATATTGCCTATATATTTGCATATGCTTTTATATGTATACCCGCACAGTGTCCTCATTATATAAGTTATGAAGGCCCTGTTTTTGCTGGTTTCCCGGCTGTGCTTCCTTCTTAAGCCTTCTTCAAGCCTTTCTCCAAGAAATCGGCCTGCCTTTTGTATTATCTCCTCCGGGGCTCTATTCCTCACAATATAGCTTTTCTCACTGCTATACACATTTTCGGTGTACGCCTTTATAATGCTGTCATCCACTTCCTTCATTATTCCTGTTTCTCTCATTGATTCGGTAAAAGCCCTGTACTTTTC
>NZ_QPJT01000072.1 GCF_003337415.1 Anaerobacterium chartisolvens
CGTCCCTCCATGCGCCATGCTTCAAGGAAAACAAAAAAGCGTCGTGCAGGGTTCATCCCATACACGACACCGAATAATTCATAATCGGAGTGCGCGTCACAACCATAACCATACAATAAATGTACGCTCCTCCCCTCTTGCCATGGGGGCGGAAAGCGCTTATAATAATGTATGTGTGGCACGGCCTTATGGCCGTTGTGTCGGGTGGTCTCTCACCTGCGCAAGCCCGTAGAGGTTCGCAGCTCTACGGGATGCTGCACTATTTTGTTTTCCTACTGGTAATTATATAGGTTTTGGGATGGAAGAACAAGAGGTTTTTATCAAAAGTGGTAAAATTTTTGTGGGGGAATGGGATGGGGTTTGGGGAAATAGTACATACACGGCCTCTGCTACGGTGAACTTCATGATATCAAATTCATTGAGACATCGCAGTTTATCACAAATTTGCTCAAATCTATATTTGTGGAAAAATTGATTCTCACCAGACAGCCGATCAATGAGTTTTCGGAACACTTTATTGTCTCCCTGCCCCCTTATTTAAGAAAAAGCTAGCAAAATTACAGTTAGAAACTTGAGTTATATAGGTCATGTATTGTTTCCTTAGGAGCCTTAGATATTTCTTCACAAATTGAGTCAATTATTATATCTATATACTTCTGTAAAAACGGATTATTAATATGGTACATTAATTCCGGATTTTGTTCTAGCTTATCTCTAATCCTATTTTTAATGCTATAAGAACTAAAATCATTCCCCATGCTTTCCTCCCATTATGCTAGATTATCACTAGCTTCATAGTGTTTGTTAATAAACTTTATTAAATATTCTATTGTATTTATCAAGTCAGCGTTATTTCTTTTGAACAAAATGGCATTGTTTTTAATGTTATAGTACTCCTGACATTGATTAATCGTTTTAAATACATCATTATAGATTTTATTGATATCACTATTTTCATATTTCGTATTTCTACACTTCAAGAGCAATTCAATTTCTCGTTTGATGGACTTCTCATCATTATCGAATATTAGATCATATACTGAATGTAAAAGAGGATATTTTCCATTATTTTCAAGTTCCTGCCCTATGTACTCAAATATCTTTTTTTCACAAAATAAATTAAATTCTTTTTTCAATTCCTGCAAATCACAGTGCTTGTCATAGTGATTATCAACGAACTTTCGGAGAGTTTTATTAATGCACATTATAGATATAGAATTTTTATATTTACTCCAAAACCTAAAAGTATTTCTACAAACTATATCATGAGGTAATTTATTCAAATATAGTAAATCTTCATGTATACCTTTATAGAATATTTCTTTTTTATAGCAAGCATTTTTACCTCTTGTTTGACTTGAATTATATGCCCAAGTTCCAGCAAAAGGAATAAATGCACCAAGTAGAATATTAGACACATCATTTATAGATTTTGCGTTACTAATAATAGAGTCTACAATTTGAGGAAATAACTTAATAATAATCGGCGTAATAGAGTCAAAAATAACGTTTTTAAAAATTAAAATCAAGACCGGAACACCTATAAGAAGTATATATTTGCCGTAAAAACACAATAATTCAACTTTATTTCTTATTTTTATCCTATTAAGCATTTTCATATCTCAACTCATCCTTAACTTATACAGTCAGCTATTTTTAACCTACTCTGTAACTTTTTAGGTTAATTTACATTTTTATACCATTACTAATTCTGCCTTCTAAGCAAATCATATTTAAAGAATAGCCTAAATGTCCACTTTGGATAGCATATCTAACCCATCAACACTTCCATTATTATACACTTTTATGCAAATGTCAACATCAAATCCCAGTTTTTCCCGTCTTTAGACTTTAACACCATAATTTTTTAGGAGAAACCAGCATACAAAACTCAGGAAATCGGCGCAAATACGCGCTTTTTTTATTCCAAAAACACTTGAAAAAATAATATTTTTAGTGTATAA
>NZ_QPJT01000073.1 GCF_003337415.1 Anaerobacterium chartisolvens
GGTGGGCGGTCAAAGTAAATGCAACCATTGACAGAGTAACTGGAACTGGGTAGCATTTAGTTATTCCGAAGATGGTTAGAAAAAGATTTAAAACATAAAAAATATATGTTTCGCATGGTATTTTATCCAAAATAAGTATTATCACTGATAAAAAAGGGCAAGCTTACGCTGAGGGTAAGACAAACCTGATTTTTCGGTCAGAGAAAATGCGCCCCCTGAAATCACTATTAAATTAGATATGTCTTGCGCAGGAATTAGTGGTTAATTATTTCTTCAGCAGGGATGGTTTGAGCAATATCTCGTTTGCCGATATTCTGCTAATACCGAGCTTTTCAAGGATGCCGAACCCATAGAGGAAGCTGAACATATCAAAAGGAGATTTATCGTTCAGCTTCTCTCTTGAATAGGAGTTGATATGCGACATCATTAGGGAAATGTCATTTTGTGTGAGGTCATCGAAAGATCTGCCTTTGGGCAACACTTTCCTTATGAACTCGTGGTTCAACTCCACATTAGGCTTCTGGAATGACGAGAAGGGATCGCAATAATACAGCCTGGTTCTGCGGTCACCTTGCGTGTTGTACTCCAATGCCTTTGGGTTTGAGAACTCCGAACCGTTGTCGGCGAGACAGACTGGGAGAAGTTGACTGAACATCTCCCTGCCAAGCGTTTCGTCCAGGTAGTTGAAAACGTCGATAACCGACTGGGATGTATTCCGGTCCCTGATAAAAGCTAGCATCAGGTCGCAGGACTTGAACATCATAGTGAGTAAAACCTTTCCACCGATGCGGCCGATGACCGAGTCAATTTCTACAACTGGAAGGCTTGAAGTTTCTATAAACGCAAGGAATTCGGCGTATGTGCGTCCAATCCGACAGCCGCTGTCCACCTTGTGCTCTACCGGCTTTGATTTTCGCGATTTTATACGGCAAACACGCGGCATATCAATGTTTCTGGCTTTTAGCAGACCGCCTGCTACATAACGGTAGATGGATTTTTCGCTTACCTCGAACTGGTCCGGGTTATGCGTGACTATGTGATGAACCGACTGCCCACGCATGACCAGTGGGCTTACAATCTCATCAAGTGCCAGTAACTCATCCTCTGTTATGTTTGCGCCGACACGTGACTCCACAAGCATTTCACGGTATGCCTCATGAGCCTTGCTGTGAATATAATATTTTTTCTGCATTACGCATTGGTACTCGTCCGTACAGCCGTTACAGACATATGGCGGTTCGAAAAGCTTATAGCATTGCTGCTCCTGGTAATCCTCACACATTTCATTGCAAAGACTGCATGTAGAACAACGTTTTGTGCAGCTCGGCTTGTTGACACAAAGATAGTGCTTTTGGCAATCATTTCGTTTCACACACCTATTGTGGATACGGTATGGTGGAAACTTATTGCTGGCTGTGGCATGGGAACGAATCTCCCTCGAAACAGTTGATGTGCTCTTGTTGAGTTTCTGGGCAATCTGCTTTATAGATACTCTGTCTCTCAGCCACTGTTCGATTTGTAGACGTTCCGTATATGCTAAATGTTTATTCTTTGGCATGACAATTTCCTCCGTTTTCTTATTTGCGCAAGACACAGATGGCAATTCTGCCATATGAATTTTAGACAAAAGACTGGAGTTTTAGTCACACTAAATACAACTACTTCCTCATCCATATAATTTAACACAAAACCTTGGGGCGCTGCCCCAAACCCCGACGCTCATTGCCGCGCGGCTAGACCTACAAAAAACATTTTGGGTTGGTTCAGCTTTTACAAGAATAATGGTTTTGACATATCGTATATCCAGTTGAGAGATTATTATTTGTAATACTAAATACACTTTGCCACTTTGTAAGACATAATGCAGCTAGCTTTATTCGCCAAGGTTGCATTTACTTTGTCAACTGAGG
>NZ_QPJT01000074.1 GCF_003337415.1 Anaerobacterium chartisolvens
ACCTGTCTTTAGGAGTAAAAAGAGAAAAATGGTGCTAAACCTCAAAATGCGTAGTTTAGCATCATTTTTATTTGTGAGTCATTAAGAAAGTAATTAGTAATTGGGAGTTTCAGCTCATCTGACAGACTTTTTATAAATTTAGAAGAAGACGTGATATTCACGTATTTATTATGTTCTAGTTTCACAATCCGGAATTCACGGATGAAATTAATAAGTTTTTCCGTGCAGTATTTGTTTTTCAGCACTTTGAACTGAAGGAGCCTGATGAGGAGTACGGCAAGATAACATATCAGGAAATGCCCATGGATTGATGCTGTTTTCTGTAGGTAGACGGGACGTGCGTCAAGGTAAGTTTTCATCACTTTGAACGACTCTTCAATCCTCCATAGGTTATGGTAGGTGTTGTATATGTCATCTGCCCTCATTTTAATTTCTGATGTGACAAGAAGGTTGTAGCCGGCTAACATTAAATCCTTGTCAATGGCATCTTGATTAATAGCTACCCTTACCTTGCCATCAATGACATTTCCTTTCTGGTCGGCACAACCAAAAGTGACATATTTGCTGCATTCGCCGAATTCACTCTTTTTGGCCTGACAGGCTTTTAGCATCTTAGCGTTTTCAACCATCTTGTTTATCTCATACTTCTTTTTCTCCGCCAGCTTGGGGTTGTATGTGACGACTCTTTTTTCTTTTAGTCTTACGACATGTTTCTTCCCATTTTCGTTTGTATAGGTATAAGGGAATTCATCGATGCATTCCTTGATCTGGTAAAGAAGCGTACCATCGCTGTCAATGACTTTTTTATAGCCGTCATTTAAGAGGACCCATGTCTTTTCAGTCTCAGGGAGTTGCTTCACTGATTTTGAGAACAGATAGCCGTCCTTGTTTTTTAGGGCATTAATGACATTGTCTGCGCAGTTTAGGCCCTTGTCTGCGACCTGTACCGTTTTGCCTGATATCTGGTTCCGATCCTTGAGCTCCTTTATGACATCGCGGATAACGGGCTTCTCGCTTTCATTGCCGGGGTAAAGTTTCATACCGATGGGGATTTGGTTTGCGTCCAGTAGTAGCCCAAGGCCGATTATGGGGTCATGCCTATTTTCTTTTGAAGGCCCCTTTTTTCTGGATTCATCTTCCTTGTCGATCTCGAAATAGAAATTAGTGCAATCAAAATATGTAGTAGATGTATCTAAGGGGTATTTGAGACTGACCTGATGGTTGAAGATCTCGATAATCTTTTCATATTCATTGCCCATATACTCAACACCATCAAGAATCTGGTCATAGGAGAGATCATAGGATTCATACAGCTTAGGAAGTACATCATGGCAAGTTCTATTCTTGGAGCATGGGTCAACTGCCCTGCTGTAGGTGAGGGCTTCAATTAGTGCAGAGAGACGAAAGCGGAAGCCCCTGACAGACTGCATCAAATCCAGATAATTGGAGACGTGTAAGCTGTCATAAATGCTCTGCAAAAGAAAATAGCCAAGGTAGCTTTCGGGGGATTCGCCTATCTGCTTTACCTCATTTTCTTCTTTAGCACGCTTTGCCTCAATGTTCATTTGAGCGACGACATCGGAATAATAGGCAATCGGGTCAGAAATACCTGAGTGGATAAGATCCTGCACATAGCCAACCGCCTTATAGGATTTATGAGCGGTTTGCTTTTTATCATGATTGTAAAAAGATTCATAAATTTGAAGATAGATTCCTCTTTTGAGGTTTGTTTTTTTAAGGAAATAAGCCATAAAATCTCTCCCTCCTAAACACCATTTAACACCATTAATTATACACTAAAAATATTATTTTTTCAAGTGTTTTTGGAATAAAAAAAGCGCGTATTTGCGCCGATTTCCTGAGTTTTGTATGCTGGTTTCTCCT
>NZ_QPJT01000075.1 GCF_003337415.1 Anaerobacterium chartisolvens
TGGTAGTACTTCTCCTTGTCCTAGGTGCAATCAGCTTTATTATAGCGGTTCTTTCCTTAAAAAAAGATAGTCATTAATTTAAATGGGGACATTCCAATTATTTTCATTATCAATCACCGCTTTCGTCTATTGGTTAAAATAAGTAAATGCAGCATGATTTAACTTAATAAAAAATGGACTATTTTATTATTTACAATTTCAGCCTGTTCGTGGTTTACAGCATGACCGGCATTAGGAATTATATCATACTTAAATCCACCATCATTCAAAATCTCAACAAATTCCTTCCTGCTTTTTGTAGTAGCAACCATATAATCACCAATTATAAAATAGAGTTTTTCTTTTACTCTTTGAGCCTTTTCCTTATTATATTTTTCAGGCTTATATCCAAACATAGCTCTGTTGTTGTGGACTTTAATTACCTGAACCATATGCTCAATAACCTCAGGGTGCTTCATGAAAATATTCGATTTAGGTGAAACTAGCTTACTCATTGACTTAATAAGGTTCTTCTTGGTTGGGATCAGTATTTCTGGAAAAAGCAGCAGCAGGGTAATTATCATTGATTTTATCGGGCTGGTTATAATGCCACCTTCTACACAAACTACTTTATTAACTTTTGAGCATTCATTTACAGCATATCTATAAGCAATAGAAGCTCCGTTAGAAACACCTACTATATTGAAGTTACTTATTTTCAAAATAGCAGCTATTTCATTAATCCAGCCTATCTGGTCAAAGTCCTTTGTGGAAAAGTCCTCATTTGGAACACTTTTACCCGGTCCGCCCAACGTATCAACTGCAATACAATAAAAATGTCTGGACAATTCCTTCATATTTAGCAGCCACATGACAGCAGAATTATCCCCAACACCATGAAACATCAGTAAAGGCGGATTCTTTGTATTTCCGCCAATAATACAATGAGTAGTCCCATATTTTGTTACCAGATCGACCTCTTTAATATGGGTATCCCATAATGTAAGCAGCTGATCGTAGGATTTTAAGACCTGCTCTTTTCCTTTATTACTCTTAAATACTTTAACCATAGAGACCCCTCCATATATCATTTTTTTATTCAACTTTCTAATCTTTTTTTTTTAAGAAACTAGGAACCATTTCAATGGATAGGAAGGGAATGCTTTTCCCATTCTATACTCTTGTTATCCCCAAACACCTAAGGGGGACCACCTAAGGGGGACGCTTCTGGTTTTAGGAACATCTCTCCCCCCAGCTTATGGGAACGCTCCTTACTTTAATGAATTTCCGAAGCTGAGGCAGGGACTCTTGCATGGCATAAATTCAGGAGCGTCCCCTTTTCTGTACGGGGACATTTCTACTTTGGAATGTCCCCGTTCCCACAAGATGTGATGTCAACAACCCCGTCAGACTGTGCTAAAACTCATTTGCGCGGTTATGTCAGCCCCACTTATGCGATTAAAATGGATATCATTTGGGATCGGGTATCGATTTTATTAAAAGTACTCCCACTTTCTATAAAGTCAATGGCATTTTTAGCCGTTTTAGCACACTCTGCCGTCCAATGTCATAAAGCTTAACTTACAGAATATTACATGGAACGTTTTTTGTTAACTGGATATTTGTTTTTCCTCGAAGGTTCCCTTCGGGGAAAACTTCTATCTGGCCGTATTGGAACAAGATTTTTTGTAATGTTTTTCATCGCTTTATCAAATAGCATTGTTCGGATTTCCGC
>NZ_QPJT01000076.1 GCF_003337415.1 Anaerobacterium chartisolvens
GACCCAACGCTTGCTGCAGCTTATACGATGAATGGCGGACTTTATTGTTCGCCGTTTTTCTATTCATCGGTAAGCTCCAAGCGGATAAACCTCGGGAGTTTGAGGGCAGAGCCCTCAAGGTCTTACGCCACCAGCCTATCCGCAAAGAATATCATAATCTGGCTATAGGCCATTGCCCAGTCCCTTGACGGCTGCGTCCACTTTTTTGTAATTTCCTTAGCCGAAAGAAATACCACTTTCCGTATCGAGTCGTCAGTGGGGAAAATGGATTTTGCCTTTGTGAATTTTCGCACCATTCTGTGATACGCCTCCACTGCGTTTGTCGTGTAAATTAAATGCCGTATCTGTTCGGGATAACTGAAAAACGTTGTAAGCTCTGCCCAGTTCGCATCCCAGGACCGTAGAATGGACGGGTACTTCCTATCCCATTTTTCCCTGAATTCCTCCTTTGCATACTCTGCATCGTCAAGATTCACCGCACCGTAGATTTTCTTCAGGTCTGCGCAGATTGTTTTTCTGTCCTTGTACTGCACGAATTTGGTAGAATTTCGGATCTGATGGACGATGCAAAGCTGCTGCTTTGTCTTCGGAAAAACTGCATTTATGGCATCGCCAAGGCCTTTCAGATTGTCGTGGCAGGCGATAAAAATATCCTGTACGCCGCGCTTTTTCAGGTCGGAGCAGATGGATGCGTAAAAGCTTGCGCTCTCGTTTTCGCTGATCCAGATGCCCAGGATGTCCTTCTGCCCATTCATATCAATGCCCAGCACCGAGTAGACGCATTTGTTGATGATCTGGCTGTCCTTGCGGCTTTTGAACACGATCCCGTCAAAGTATATGATCGGGTAAACTGACTCCAGCGGCCGGTTCTGCCACTCGTTTACTTCCGGTAGGATTTTGTCCGTTATTTTGGAAATCAGTGTCTGCGGTATCTCTGCCCCATAAATCTCCCGCAGATTATCCTCAATGTCCCGCTGGCTCATCCCTTTGGAATACATTGCCATGATTTTCTGTTCGATTTCATCCGTCCTGGTCTGCCGCTTTTCCAAGACTTTCGGCTCGAACTCGCCGTTCCGATCGCGTGGTATGGCTATTTCGCTCTCTCCGTAATCGCTGATAATGGTCTTGTGATTGTAGCCATTACGGCTGTTGCCAGAATTCTTTCCCTCAGAGCTGTTCTTTTCATAACCCAGATGCCCATCCATCTCGGCTTCCAGCATCTGCTCAATTGTCCCGGCAAAAAGACGTTTTAATTTTGACTGAATATCACCCGTGCTTTGGCAGTCCTGCATCAGCAGGCTTACAAGTTCCATTTCCTTTTCTGTGAGAATGTTTTTTGACTGTCTCATTTTCATAACCTCCG
>NZ_QPJT01000077.1 GCF_003337415.1 Anaerobacterium chartisolvens
TCCCCATCCCCTTTTTATTGTGCCAAATGGATGCTCCACTATCGTTTGGCGCATTCTGTATAATTCCTTGTTCTCACTGGTTCTATAATCAACAGTATCAAGGAACTCTTGATCTATAGACCTCGTAATAGTTCGGCCTTCTTTATTCTTTGTGCATAGTTTTTTAAACTCACATCTGTTACATGCGTTGTTATTTTTGTAATTCAGATTCTTAGTTTTTTCACTCAAAGCTTTTTTTCTAGTACATATCAGTTCATATCCAGCAGGGCAGATGTAAACATCCTTTTCTTTGTCATACACAAACTTATCAGGGTAAAAGTCCCTTTCCCCTGTGGCATTTGCAAAAACCTGTTTTGGAACATACGTTTCTATACCTTTCTTCTCACATTCCTTAAGGTCGTCCGCATTGTAATACCCTTTGTCAGCTAAAGCTTTAATACTATCTACTCCAAAAATGTCCTTTGCACAACCACTCATTACACTTAATTGACCCTGATCGGCTGGATTATTTATGACATTGCAGTCTACTACCAAGCTATGTTTACTGTCTACTGCGGTTTGAATA
Source organism: Anaerobacterium chartisolvens (assembly GCF_003337415.1). Lineage (GTDB taxonomy): Bacteria > Bacillota > Clostridia > Acetivibrionales > DSM-27016 > Anaerobacterium > Anaerobacterium chartisolvens. The sequence continues at coordinate 566 of NZ_QPJT01000077.1, forward strand.
TTGTAGCAGACATTAAGCCCGTTATTGTTTGTAACCATTAGCCTTGCATCTGGATCAGTGGTTGATATTTCAGTATTTCCATCGTTTTTAAGCTCATTTTGATAATTTTCATAAGTTTCTTTGCGGTGCCTTAATTCCCTGATCCTCTTGCTGATTTCTTCCTTGTCAGCCACTCTGCTACTTACCTCACTGCCATCGTTTTGATCAAGCTCAGACATGTATTCCTGCAGTTTCTTATCTATATACTTGATTTTTCGTTCAAGACTCTTTTTGTTGAAGTTATTCTTTTTTGAGTTACTTGCCCTGAACTTCGAACCATCCACTGCAACTATTTCCATACCAAACAAATCCCAATCCTTGCATAAGGACACCAATTGGCGGAATACTCTCTGTATGGCTTCTTTATTCCGCTTTCTGAACTCCGCAATTGTCCTGTAGTCAGGTTGTAACTTCCTAAGTAACCACATTAATTCTATATTTCTTCTCGCTTCTGCTTCAAGTCTCCTAGAAGATGCAATTCTATTGAGATATCCGTATAAAAACAACTTGAGCATATCAGCAGGATTATATCCGGGTCTGCCAGTATTTAAATCTTCCTTGTTTTTAAATCCCAACTCCTCTAAATCCAACGAATCAACAAAAGCTTCTATTGCTCTTACAGGGTTGTTATCAGTTATATATTCATCTATACACTCAGGGAAAGTGATTCTTCTCTTTCTGCTAATACCTTCAATATACCCCACAAATCCACCTTCTTTCCAATCAACTATACAATAATCCGAA
>NZ_QPJT01000078.1 GCF_003337415.1 Anaerobacterium chartisolvens
CGGTATAAGGCGCCTGCCGGCGTCGTTTCCGGGGAGGTGCTGGAGAGCCTTAAGAGCAGGAAAAAGGAGCTTATAGAGCATCTGAGAAAAAGAGACGATAGAAATATTTTTTGCGGCACAATAGAAAGGGTGGAGGAGAGGGAGTATTATCCCGTATCCGCCGCGCAGAAGAGAATGTTTCTGCTTGACAGGATGGAGAGGCAAAGCACCGCGTATAACCTTACACAGGTGCTTAAAATCGAGGGGCGGCCTGACAGGGAAAGGATAGCCGGAGCAATTGGAAGGCTGATTAAAAGACATGAGGCACTGAGAACCTCCTTTGATATGATTGACGGCCAGCCCATGCAGAAAATACACACAAACGTGGAATTCAAGTTGGAATATGAGAGCCTGTCAGGGGGAGAGGAAATGCTGGAGGCTGCCATAGCGGGGACTGTGCGTCCCTTTGAGCTGTCCCGTGCCCCCTTGCTGAGGTTTAAGCTTATAGAGCTGTGCGGGGACGAGCCCATATTCTTTCTGGTTCAGGATATGCACCATATAATTTCCGACGGTGTTTCGGAGGGTGTGCTGGTGAGGGAGTTCAACACGCTTTATGCCGGAGGAAGCCTCCCAGAGCTGAAAATAAGGTACAGGGATTATGTGGGATGGCAGAGCAGGCTTCTGTCAAGCGAGGCAATGGAGGCACAAAGAAAGTTCTGGAAGGAGAGGCTTGGAGGAGAGATGCCTGTATTAAACCTTCCGGCGGATTATAAGAGGCCGCAGGTATTTGACTACAGGGGCGGGACGGTGGCTTTAAGGATAGACCGGCAGCTTGCAGGCAGGCTGAAGGCAATGGCAAGGGAAAGCAGGGTTACGCTGTATTCGGTGCTGCTTGCGGCATATAACGTGCTGCTGTGGATGTACACCGGGCAGGACGATATTGTGATAGGCACGCCTACTGCCGGTAGGAGACATGCCGACGTCCACAATATAATAGGCGTGTTCATAAACACACTGGCATTGAGAAGCCGGGTTATGCCCGAAAAGACCTTTGCGGAGTTCTTAAGGGAGGTCGGGGGGAATGTTCTGGAGGCATTTGACAATCAGGATTATCCCTTCGAGCAGCTTGTGGAGGAGCTTGCGGTAAGGAGGGATTTCGGCAGGAACCCTGTTTTTGACGCAATGTTTATATTGCTGAACATGGAGGTTGGAGATATAAAGGCCGAGGGTCTTAAGGTGTCGAGGTACGCATACAGCCGCAAAATGGCGCAGTTCGACTTAACCCTTATAGCCACAGAGCAGGGGGACGGAATTGATATTGACATAAGCTACTGGACGGGGCTGTTTGAAAGGGGCACAAT
>NZ_QPJT01000080.1 GCF_003337415.1 Anaerobacterium chartisolvens
AATAATTGAGATGGATACCTTTTTTTGAAGGTATATCTTCTTAAGTATTGGGTGACAAAGATGTCTAAGAACTTCATAAATTCTCTTGAAATAGCTAGAAAGCAAATAAATGATCCAATTTTTATGATGGAAAACCGTGCGAAGAGTTCGTATTTTATAAAAGAATCTGCTAAAATGAGTTTTAGGGATGCAATATTTTTTATTTTAAAAGGTTTGAAAAAAACTCTGCAGATAGAGATAGATGAATGGTTTGAACTTTTAGGTGGAGAGATTACTATGACAAAGCAAGCATTTTCGCAACTTAGACAAAAGATTAAGCCTGATGCCTTTATGCAGCTTAATGATAGCTACATTAGCTGGTTTTATAATGATGATAACTTTAAAAAATATAAAGGTTATAGATTGCTTTCAATTGATGGTAGCATTACGGAAATTCCAAATACTATTAGTAATAGAGATTATTTTGGATACTATCATAATCAGAGTGATAGGCAGCAGGCCAGGGCTATGTTTTCTGTAATATATGACATAGAAAATGATTATATACTTGAATCAGACATTCGAACATGGAAAGCAGCGGAAAGAGATTTGGCAAAAGAACTTATTAAAAGACTTGAGTCAAAAGGGTTTAAAAATGATTTGCTATTATTTGATAGAGGCTACCCGTCAAAAGATATGTTTGACTTTTTAGAAAGCAAGAATTTGAAGTACTTAATGAGGGTAAAGGTTAATAAGTTTCAGCCCGAGTTGGATAATGCAAATGAGCCAGACCAGCTAGTTACACTCATTCATAAAAATAACTCTTTAACACTTCGGATTATTAATGTTGTTTTGCCAACGGGTGAAATAGAGAAGTTAGTTACAAATATTATGGACGCGGCATTTACTACTGAAGACTTCAAGGCTCTATATTTTAAACGTTGGGGCATAGAAGTTAAGTATAGCCAATTAAAAGGTAGATATGAACTTGAAAACTTTTCAGGAGTTAATCAAATAGCTATAATGCAGGATTTTTATGCAACTATATATTTATCAAACCTTATGGCTATGGCAAAAGCTGAAGCTAATGAGAATGCAGCACTAAATAAAGAAGGTTTGAAATATGAATATAAAGTAAACATGAATATATTAATACCAAAAATGACACGAACATTAATAGAGTGTTTTTATGAAGATGATGCGGAAATCCGAACAATGCTATTTGATAAAGCGATGAAAAACATTACAAAAAATCTTGTTCCAATACGGCCAGATAGAAGTTTTCCCCGAAGGGA
>NZ_QPJT01000081.1 GCF_003337415.1 Anaerobacterium chartisolvens
GGAGCAAGTGGGGACGGTTCTTGGCTTGCCCTATTTGCAAACAAAGTTTTGTAAATGGATTGCGGCTGACGGTTTGACAGAAGTGGGATTGCCTCATAAGCTTTTTGGAGGCATAAGCGAATCAAGGGTGAGCATAATCTTGAGTAAAAAAAGCGCAAGTCAAGAACCGTCCCTGCTTGCTATTTAGCGGAACACTGAAACTCTCGTATCCTTCCTATATTGACAAAATGGTTTAACGGTGTTAAACTAAAAACAGATTTAACGTCATTAAACTAGGGAGGGCCTTGATATGGTTGAGTACAAATTAGGTGTTATGGAAATGAAGTTTGCGGATTTGATGTGGGAGAATGAGCCAATTTCCTCCGGTGACTTGGTGAAATTATGTGAACAGAAATTAGGCTGGAAAAAATCTACTACCTATACCATGCTGCGCCGCCTGTGCCAACGTAATATTTTCAAAAATCAAGATGGTTTGGTTTCTTCTATTCTATCCAAGCAAGAGTTCCATGCTTTGCAGAGCGAAAAGTTCATTGAAGAAACCTTTGACGGCTCTTTGCCGCAATTTTTAGCAGCATTTTCGACAAGGAAAAAGCTCACTGATAAAGAAATTGACGAGTTGGAAAAATTAATACGCCAGAACAGGGGGTGAATCTATGCCGTATTTTATTCAATCGAAAATCCTTGATACTTTTTTACAAGTCCTCAATATGAGTTTAACCGCAAGCATCATAATTGTTTTAGTGCTGGTTGCACGACTGCTTTTGAAAAAGGCTCCTAAGATTTTCTCTTATGCACTGTGGAGCGTTGTGTTCTTTCGGCTGCTTTGTCCGATCTCCTTTGAAAGTATGTTTAGCTTGTTGCCGATCAATGCAAGTCCCATTTCAACCAATACCATTTATTCAGAAACACCACAGATAAGCACAGGTATAACGACTGTTGACAATGCAATCAATCCCATATTGCCTGCCCCTGCAAACGGCGCAAGTGACGATAATCCGTTGCTGATAGCGGCGACTATCGGTGAAAGCCTCTGGATTATGGGGATAGTTGTGCTTTTGATTTATAGCATCATTTCTCTATTGCGATTACGCAAAAAACTGATAGGCGCAGTAAAACTGCACGATAACATTTTTCTTGCCGACCACATTGTATCCCCCTTTGTTATCGGTCTGTTTCGTCCAAAAATTTACTTACCATCGACTTTAGCGGAGCATGAGCAAAGCTATA
>NZ_QPJT01000082.1 GCF_003337415.1 Anaerobacterium chartisolvens
ACGGGAATAGATGTAAGCGGGCTGACTGACGGGACGCTAGCGGTAAGTGTTACCCTGACTGATGCGGCAGGAAACACAGGTACGGCGGCTACGGATACTGTGGATAAAGATGCCACCGCACCTTCGGGCTATACTATAACTATAGACCAGACTTATATAAACAGTTCAAATGTTAATGCGCTATCTTTTACATTTGCGGGAGCGGAGACAGGCAGCACATATAACTATAGTATAAGCAGCAGCGGAGGCGGAACAGCTGTTACGGGGAGCGGAACGGTGACTTCGGAAACCCAGCAGATAACGGGAATAGATGTAAGCGTACTGAATGACGGGACGCTTACGGTGAGTGTCACACTGACCGACGCGGCAGGAAACACAGGGACGACGGATACCGATACTGCAATTAAGGACACTGTTGCACCTTCGGGCTATAGCGTAACAATAGATCAGACTTATATAAACAGTTCAAGTGCTGCTGCGTTGTCGTTCACATTTGCGGGAGCAGAGATAGGCAACACATATAACTACACTATAAGCAGCAGCGGAGGTGGAACGCCTGTTACGGGGAGCGGAATGGTGACTTCTGCAACTCAGCAGATAACGGGAATAGACGTAAGCGGGCTGACTGACGGGAAGCTAACGGTAATCGTTACGCTGACCGACACGGCAGGAAACACAGGTACGGCGGCTACGGATACTGTGGATAAGGATACTGCCGCGCCTTCGGGATATACTGTAGCAATAGATCAACCCGGCATAGATGCTTTAAATGTGACTGCGCTGTCCTTCACATTCGCAGGAGCGGAGGTAGGCAGCACATACAGCTACAGTATAAGCAGCAGCGGAGGCGGAACGGCTGTGACAGGGAGCGGAACGGTGGTTTCGGCAACCCAGCAGGTGACGGGAATAGACGTAAGCGGTCTTTTTGACGGGATGCTTACGGTAAGCGTAATACTTACCGATGACGCAGGAAATGCTGGAACAGCAGCTTCGGATACGGTGGAAAAGGATGCTTCCGCACCCATGGGCTATACAATAGAAATAGATCAGGCATATATAAACAATTCAAATAAAGACTTCATGTCGTTCACATTTGCGGGAGCAGAGATAGGCACTACATACAGCTACAGTATAAGCAGCAGCGGAGGTGGGACGGCTGTTACGGGGAGTGGAACAGTGTCATCGGCAACCCAGCAGGTGACGGGAATAGACGTAAGCGGGCTGA
>NZ_QPJT01000083.1 GCF_003337415.1 Anaerobacterium chartisolvens
TTTTAGAACATTTGTTCTTGACAATTATTACACAAAGGAGGTATAATATATCTCATAAAGCAATATATTCTGAGGTGATGATTATGCCGAGAGCAGCCAGAAAAAAGTCAGATGGGTCCATGTACCACGTTATGTCCAGAAGCATAAGCGAGGTGGAGCTTTTCCGATGTGATGAGGATAAAGCGTATTATCTTGCGCTGCTAAAGCGCTACATAGATAAATACTGCTGTAAAATCTATGCCTATTGCCTTATGAATAACCATGTCCACTTATATATAAATCCCTGTGGGTTCGATATTTCATTGTTCATGCTTGGGCTCAATACCGCATATGTTACATATTACAACAGACGTTATGGTCGGCACGGGCATTTATTTCAGGGCCGGTTTGCAAGCAAAATAGTTGATAATGATACTTATAGCCTGACACTATCGGCATATATTCATAATAATACAAAGGACTTGCCGGGATACTCAGGCAGAGAGGAGCTTTATCCGTATTCCTCGTATGGAATCTATACAGGCAGACTGAAGGATATGGAAGGAATTGTAGATACCGAATTTCTGCTGCAGCTTTTTAGCAGGGACAAAAAAGAGGCGAGGAGGAAATATTGGTATTTCACCGAGTCAATGAGGGAGACGGGCATTATGAGGGAAGTAGACGAAGGAATAATGAAGGAGTATACCGAAAATTGCTACGAAAGCGGGAAAAAACGGATTATAAGGCATGAATCGCCGGAGAAGCTGATAGAAAAGCTGGGTGAGCTTTTGGGAGAAGCCCTGCCTCAGAGACTTAGGACAAAATTCAGCAGGGACACGGTAGAGGTAAGAGCCTTTATAACATACATAATGCGTGCGTTATGCGGGTATACATATGCAAGGATATGCAGGTATGTGGGAAATATGTCGGTGTCGGGGATATCGCGGCTGTCGAATGAGGGATTTAGGCTGCTGGGAAGGAATGTGCGATACTGTGAGGCTTTCAATTCATTAATTGATATAAATTAAAGAAAAAGAAAGGTATAAAAAATATAACGGATTTAATTAATTTGTGCTCATGTTATTTGTGAGCTTCAAGGAATTATATAAGCTTTTGCCGGGCCTTGCTTGCTTTA
>NZ_QPJT01000084.1 GCF_003337415.1 Anaerobacterium chartisolvens
AAGGATAACTTCTGCAAGGACCCCTGCAAGGATAACTTCTGCAAGGACCCCTGCAAGGATAACTTCTGCAAGGACCCCTGCAAGGATAACTTCTGCAAGGACCCCTGCAAGGATAACTTCTGTAAGGACCCCTGCAAGGACGATTTCTGCAAGGACCCTTGCAAGGATATATGCGGGGATGAATGGTGTGAGGCGGAATGTAATGTGCCCTTCAAAAAAGATGACTGTAAAATTCCTGAGCCTTGCACAGTAGATGCTCTGGTTGACAAGATAATATTTAAGGATTTTAAGAGCCATGTTATTGAGAATGCGGCAAAGGTATGGAAATGCATAAAGTGCGTCAACAAGTGTGAAGTCGATATAATAAGCAAGGATATATGCGCACATGCAGGAAGCAAGGGATGGATTGCCACCATTTGCTATAAGGTTACTGTGGAATATACTACCGTATGGGGCTTCAAGCATGTAATATGCAAAACCTTCAGCTTTGACAAGTGCATTCCCTTCCCGTTTACAGACTGCAAATGCGATGGTTATGGGCTGGTAGATTTTGCGAAATCCAAGCCTCATCTTGTCATATGCAAGGCAGAGTGCAAGCAGGTAAAATTTGAAAATATAGATACATGCGGAATAATAAAGGTATGCGTACTGATTGAGTTTGAAGTCATTGCAACCGTTAAAAAGGAATTCTGCCTTGTAACAGCCAAATGCAAAAAGTAAATGCAAAAAAGCCATAATAAAATTTTTAAAAAAAGCATTCATATGTTTTAAGGCATATGAATGCCTTTTTTTTGGTGCGCCCGGCATGGGCGCGACCTTGTCTGTATCCTAATTTATATAAGTTTAATATTCATTTATAGCCTATATGAATAAGGGTTATTCTTACAAGGTATTTCTGTATTTCAAATAAGATTGTTAAAATTTAAATATGCTATTGTAAATCAAATCATAAATTTCATATCAGCGTTATGTAAATATAAGAAAGCAAAGAATTGTGACTGTTAAGATAATTAAAAGGGGGTCTTAAATGAATAAATTAATAAGCATAAGCGAAGCCGTCAAGTTTATAAATGACGGTTCCACAATAATGATTAACGGCTTTATGGGAGTT
>NZ_QPJT01000085.1 GCF_003337415.1 Anaerobacterium chartisolvens
TTGTTCGTATTAATTTGGATAATCCCAAAAGGCCGCAGGAATTAATAACGCAGATATCATCTCTGCCATTTATCAAAGGAATACGGCAAGAGCAAAATAGCATTTATGTAAACACACATGACGCCAAAAGGGATTTTCGCACTCTGAATCAATTGATGTTGGACAAAGAAATTCCTTACTCCTCAATTGGAGTGGCAACACCCAGCCTTGATGAAATCTTTTTATCTCTTACACAAAAAAATAAAGGGGTCGTTCACAATGCAAACTTATAATCTTTTTTGGAGAAGCGTGAAATGGCGCTTTCAAAACCCGGTAACTATTATTATGACATTGGTTCAGCCGCTCATATGGCTTTTACTGTTTAGCACCATATTTAGCAGCAGTAACGCAGAAGGAAATTATACAGCTTTTATCTTGCCCGGCATCTTAGTTATTGGGGTTCTGTCTAGTTCCGGCGTAAGCGGAATTGCCAATTATTCCTTAAAAACAGGAGGAAGCTCCTACAGAATTATGATTTCTCCTGTGAAAAGAAGCTCAGTTATACTGGCTCATATTTTAGATGCCTCTGTCCTATCATTTATCCAAATCACAATTTTAATGATTATCGCTTTTCTCATGTCTGTTCGAATTGCGTCAGGAATAGGCGGAGTGCTTCTTATAGCTGTATTATTGTTCCTGATGGTGGCATTCGTGGCGGCAGTGTCTTACATCATCAGCCTTACGCTACCAGATGAAAATTCTTTTATCGCTCTTATAAACACTTTTACTTTGCCATTGTTTTTTGTCAGTTCAGCGCTAATACCTTTTGAACAGCTTCATGACGGGTTCCGAATTGCAGCAATGATTAATCCGTTTACCCATGTTATAAATGCTATCAGAATGTTGGCACAGGGGGCGGCAATTGATTGGTTTCAATTGTCCTCCGTGGTAGTACTTCTCCTTGTCCTAGGTGCAATCAGCTTTATTATAGCGGTTCTTTCCTTAAAAAAAGATAGTCATTAATTTAAATGGGGACATTCC